>NZ_JBHRXS010000003.1:381759-1054335 GCF_042648545.1 Chenggangzhangella methanolivorans | reverse complement strand
GGCCGTCGTGCGTGCGATCCTCGACGAAGTCGTAGGACCAGACGTGGTTCGGCCGCTCCGGCCGCAGCCGCAGGCACGAACCGTCGTTGAACCAGAGCCGCCCTCGCTTGGGTTGTTTCTGCGGGACCTTTAGCCCCTCCCGTCTCCAGATCCGCTCGACCCGCTTCAGGTTCACGGCCCAGCCGGCGGAGCGCAGCAGGGCTGCGATCCGCCGGTAGCCGTAGCGGCCATACTGGACGGCGAGCGCAACGATGTCGGCGGTCAGCGCCGCTTCATCGTCCGGCCGCATAGGGACCTTCCGCTGCGTAGAGCGGTGCTGGCCGAGCACGAGGCAGGCCCGACGCTCCGTCACACCGAGCTTGCTCACCACACGATCCACGCAGTCGCGACGACGGGCGGGGCTGATCAGTTTCCCCTTGCCGCCTCCGCCAGGATCATCTTGTCCAGCGTCAGGTCCGACACCGCGCGTCGAAGCCGGGCGTTCTCAGCCTCAAGCTCCTTCAGGCGCTTCACTTGATCGCCCTTCAGCCCGCCATACTCAGTGCGCCAGCGATAGAACGTGACTTCGGTCACGCCGATCGAACGGATCGCTTCAGCGACCGGCCGCCCTTGTGCCGTAAGAACCTCAACCTGCCGCAGCTTCGCGACGATCTCTTCGGGTGCGTGCCTCTTCCTCGGCATCGTTCAGTCCTCCACATGGCCAAAAGCCATACATCAGGGAGGACCACTTCCCAGGGGGCAGACCAAACCCGCGATGATTTTCCCTCGTTTCGACGCGCCTACTTAACCTCGCCCTGCTTTTGCTCATCGGCGGGATCCTTGTACGGGCCTTCAGGTCGCTTCTCGTGACGCTCGTCGGGGCCGTTCGTTGCCCCACTTTTCGTGCGCTTCCTGTCGAATTCCTCGATATCCAGATTTTGAGCGGGCCGATCGACTGGGCTGTCGGACCTAACGTGTTTGCCCGTTTCGTCGGACCTTAACGGAGGCACGTTCGTGTTTGTCATCAATCGCTCCTATCGCCTCGTCGCTCAGTAAAAATAGGTTGCCTGACTGTCTGATGCGGCCTCGACGCATCTGCGTGGCCTAGCCAGGGTTCACCGTAGGTCCGCCCTGCGGCAGCGGTTCAGTCACCTCATCCTTGTTGAGCAAGAGAGCGGAGGCTCCGACCGCAAGCGCCACGACGAAGGCCAGCATGAAGGCAAGTGGCTTCCATTTGGTCTGAGACTTCTGCTCGATCATTCTCGGCTCCTTACGCATTCGAGAGCTAAGCGCTTGGAGCCACGCGTGGTTCCGACAGTGCGCGTGTTTCGGGCGGACCAGAAAGGCGGCAACTCAAAGGACACACCGATACCAAACATGCGGCTACAACTTGACGGCAATGGGATACCCGGGGATCTATCCGATCAGTTGAGTAGCGGTCCGGCGCATCCGGCAAAATTCTTAGAGTTTTCAAACATGAAGTCGAAGCTTGCTCTCATCGGCGGCGCGCTGCTGCTGTCGACGTCGGCCTACGCGGCAGACCTCCCCATGGAAGCCGCTCCGGCAATCGTGGCGGTCCCGTCCTTCAGCTGGACCGGCGGCTATGTCGGCGCCCAGGTCGGATACGCCTGGGGCGACGCCAACTTCCGCGCGGCCGGCGGCAGCCTCAGCGCCAAGCCCAAGGGTTGGATGGTCGGCGGCTATGCTGGTTACAACATTCAGCTCGACAACTCGCCGCTCGTGCTCGGCATCGAGACTGACTTCAACTGGGCCGACATCGACCGCACGCGCGGCGCGTTCGGCGCGTCCGCGAAGACCCAGACCGACTGGACCGGCGCCACTCGCGCTCGCGTCGGCTTCGCTGTCGACCGCGTCCTCTTCTATGCAGCGGGCGGCGTCGCTTATGCGGATCGCGAAGTGAAGGTCCGCGCCGGTCGGCTTGGCGCCAAGGACAACAAGACTGCGGTCGGTTGGACGATCGGCGGCGGCGTCGAGTCGGCTGTGACCGACAACGTCGTGGTCCGCGCTGAGTATCGCTACACCGATCTCGGCAAGGACACCTTCCGCCTGGCCGGCGTTCCGGTCCGCAGCAAGTACGACGAGCACCGCGTGATGGCGGGCGTCGCCTACAAGTTCGGCTGGTAACGGCTAGCCGACGTTCGAACGAACCCGTTGTTGGTTCGTTGGTCCCGCAAGTTCGATGCGAAGAGCTCCCGCCCCGCTGGCCCATAAAGGTCGGCGGGGCGGTTTTCGCTTCAAGCCTGCGAGTTGATCTCGGCCAACGGCTCCTCACCATCCATCAGCAATGTGATGTGAGCCTCGACAAACGCTCTATTGAGTTCAAGGAGCCGCAAAGACGCCTGGGCCACTGCGGTGGCGCCCTGCCGGGCGTGAAGCCGCTCCAAAGCCTTCCGCTGCCTCTCAATGCGCCTATCGAGATCTGCGAGCTGTCAATCGGCGCTGAACTTTGACCCCTTATCGGCGTCCAATGTTGGGTCTGACGCATTTTCGATGATGCGCGACGGGATCATCCGGCACCAATAAGGCGGGCCTCGAGCAGGTCGAGCTTGGCGCGACCGTACATCTGGCGCTTGATGAGCTTGAGCTTTGTGATCTGGCCCTCGGTCTGTCCGTTGGACCAGGGCTCGCCCAGGGCCGCTCGGACGGCGGCTTGGTCCCGGACCACGCCACGCGTAAATGAGCCGAGCAGGCTGGGCGAAGCGTCTGCGATCCAGGGATCGAGCTCCTGCGCGGCGTGGCGCCGGACCATCGCGTGGAAGCGGTCGAGCAGGACGCGCGCCTTCGCAAGTTCCGGCGCTGCCGCTTCGATCGACGCGACGAGGATCGCGTCGCCTTTGGTGAGCCGGTCGCGTTCAATCGTCATCGCCTTGGCGATGGTCTTCGCCGACGGCGCCCGTTGCAGTTGGCGAAGGCCTTTGGCTTCCGACCTCCTGCGTCTGGTCGCCCATTCTGTCACGACGCGGAGAGAGCCCTGGAAGCCGCGCCGCCGAAGACGCCGCCACAGCTCTGCGCCGTTGGCGCAGCCTTCGGTCCATTCGGCGGCCAGGACCGGCAACCAGGCTTCGAGCGAGCTTTGTCGCGTTCGGAAGGCGTCGCCGTGCTCGCCACGCAGGATCCTACGCACCGTGCCGCGTGCGAGCGCCGCCCGCCGGGCGATCGCCTTGATCGACAGTCCCTCGCGCGCCATGCTGAGAACGGCTTCGTCGGCTCTCGCGCGGCGCAGATAGCCCTCATACTGCAGCCGCTCCGCGACCGTCAGCAGCTTCGGATCGATGCGCGTCGCGCCGAGCGTCCGGCGGATCGGCGTCATGGCGGCGCGGACGGCGTTTAGGAAGGCGGCGCTGGCGTTCTCCATCAGATGCCAGCGGTCCGCGACCTGGACGGCATGGGGCAGAACTCGCGCCGCCGCCTCGCCATAGCCTCCTCCGCGGTCGCGGGCGACGACGGCGATACCGGAATGATCGCCGAGCCACGCAGCGACGGTCGCGATCTCTCGATCAGGCAACAGAGCGACAGGACGCCGGCGTTCGAGATCGACGACGATTGATCCGTAGCGGCAGTTGCGCCGGAACGCCCAGTCATCGACACCGACGACGCGCAGCGGAGCGTCTGGCCTCATCGTTCGCCTTCGCACGACCCTCAGCAGCGTGTCGTTGCTGACCGGCAGCATGAGCCGCCGGGCGAGGCCGGCTCCCGGCCGCCCACCCAGCGCAAGGCCCAGATGATGGACAACGGTCTCCAGCCGCTCGACCCGGCGGGCTCCACGCCCCAGGACACCGGCGAAGGGCTCGCCGAAGATCCGGCGCGGGCACCGCGCCTGCTCACAGACAAACCGCCGCGCCGTCAGGCGTAGCCGAACGGGACGCCCACCGAAGGGTAGGTCCGCGACCCGGCGGACATAGCGGCTGTGGATCCGCCGCGCTGGCGAAGAGCAGAGAGGGCACCGGGCGATCACCGCCGGCGATCGGACGCAAACCTCGATCGCGTCCGCTTCAACCGTCACCCGGTCCACGATAAGACCGGCCGGCGCCAACGCGTTCGTTCGAAAGCCAAAGGCCATGACGGTCCTCCTCCGCAAGGGAGGCGAAAGCCACCAGCCAACTTCATCGAGAATGAGTCAGACCCAAAATTGGACGCCGATCCCCCGACCTACGGGGTCAAAATTCCACGCCGGATCACACACCACAAACGTGGACGGACATATCCACGTGTATGCTCAGCGCGATTGAGGGCTAGCCCCGCCTCCCTTTAAAGTGGCGACGACACACTCGGCACACCTACGCCCACCATCGAGGCAGTGACCTCGGTGAGCCGCACGTTGATCAGCTTCATGATCATCGCCGAATGGTCCTGAGATCCGACGATCGACCGCGCTTCGCGATGGAGCTTTTGAAGCGCGTCGTACCTGTCGGAGGCGCTTCCCCCGACCGCTTCGATATAAGCGTCCAGTGCTTGGGCGCACGTGCGCCTGCCCTCGTCCCCGTCCGCCCAGGCGGCAACAGCAAAGACCGCAAGCGTCCCATCGATGTCAGCGGCCATTGCCGGCAGTGTCCCCGCGAAGTTTTGGGGACCGTATCTGACTGCCCTCAGCGTCGCCAGCGCAGCAAAAAGCCCGACGCACGGTGACGGGCGCGTCGGGCTCTTCAAGGCGAAACGATACGGGGAGGTACGTTTCGAGAGCTATACGCGCGAGCGATGTGATCGGTTCCGGGGCGCTGGATGAGGCCCGCCGAGAGGAATCGGGGGAAACCCTCGGCGGGCCCGCGGGACGCTCTCTCCCTAGCTCGTTTCGGCGAGAAACTTCTATCAGGGCGCGCATGAAAAAGCCCGACGCATGGGACGCATCGGAGCGATTATGTAGCTCGCAAACAGACTGCCGGCTGACTGTCGGATGACAGGTTCGTGAACCCCACCTGCATCTTAGAATTATCTTATGTTCATCACGGATGCGGTAGGATCGCGGTGCTTCGGGTGGCCCCCGCCAGGAAAAGGCGCTGGACAGGTTTCCGCCCCTCTCTGTCCAGACAACTGAAGCATGGCCCGGTCGCTGGGGAGCGGTCGGGCCGCTCTTGCAGAGCGGCTCACGCCGCCGGCTCGGAGATTTGACCTTTTTCAGCTTCAACAAGTAGCTGGAGCAAAGCAAGAGCCTCGTCCCCGATCTCGAAGACCGTCAGCATCACTCCGACAGCGCCTTGCTGCATAAGATCCCGAAAAATCGAAAGCGCCTCGACAGCACTTTCGCAGCCCACCTCGTGCTCGACGCCGAGGGGCCCATGTGTGATCACGAACGACATGGCGCGTAGTTAACGAGTGATAATTCACTCTACCATAACGATTGCGACATGGCTGGCATACCACCGGTCGCGTAGGGAAAACTACCTAGCGCTTAGGATGGCGACTGCTCTCTGACGACGAATTCAAGCTGAAAAGTACCGTGCCGCTGTCATCGGTGACGTCCAGGCGCCACTCTTCGCCAAGGCTTTCCCGATCTTCAGCTTCGTCGAGCAGCACGCCCGCGTATTTCATGGCCTCACGACGGGCGGACCTGATATCCGGTAGGTCTATGCCCACACTGTCGGGGATTTCCACACCGTCATGTACGTTGAAATGGTAGCGCGGCACATGCGTCTCCCGCGTCAATGACCGTGAGCGCGAAGCCCTCAGCCGTCGATGCCCAAACGAGTGATTTTCGCCGATACACGTGATGGCTAGGGGTTGCTGACTAGTCAACCACGCAGGGCGCAACAGAAAGCCCGACGCGAAGATGGCTGACGCGCCGGGCTTCTCATTGGGAGTTTGCAGCGGGGACTAAAGCCGCCGCACTCGTTAGACGCGCGGGCGGGGCGATGGGTTCCCGGCCTTACGTCGGCGACTAAGCCTCTTCGGAATCTTCCAGCGCCGGCGGCTCCCGATCATCGTCGGCGCTTCCCGGCTCGGCTTCCTTCCGCGCCTTGGCATCGGTGGCCGCAGCCGCCTTGTCTCCACCGCCGACTTCAACGCCAGCTTTCTCTTTCGGCTTGGACGTATCTGTTCCGTAGACCGATGGCTGGTCGTTCATATCAAGCTCCTCGATTCGCCGGATCGCGCTGTTCTTCCGCGTAGACACGCTCGGCTCCGCGATCGGCAACGTCACGTTTGGCTGGCGTCATATTCTGGCGGCTCTTGAACGCGGCGTAGGCGATCGTGATGCCCAGCAGACTCACGCCAAGAACTGTCATCAAAAGCCAAAGGTCTCCACCACCGGGGGCCATGTCACTCTCCTCAATTAAGTCTCGATAGGAGAAGGCCCGCGGGCGCGAAATGTTCCGACGCTATCAGCGGAACGAATTTTCCTCGGTTCTGTTAAGCCAGCATCGCAGCACGGAACCCACCATATGACCGCGCGCCTTGACTATCTTTCCATTGAGTCAGTCTGCGCGCTCAAGGCGGTGGAGTCGCACTGGCTGAACGGGGTCGACGCTGTTCTGCGAGATCTTGAGGACGAAGGCCTAATTGAGTGGTCAGAGCGCGCGTGGGCGCTCACCGAGGCAGGCAAGTTTGCGATCGATCGCAACACCGATCCCCGATCGGGCAGCGTGCTCCGTGCCTAGGACCGAATTCTCGGGAGAAACGCCACATGGTTGATACGCGAACGCTGTCGCCTGAAGGCGTCGCGATCTTGGAAACCCTGATGAAGGGTGCCGGCAGCCCCCTTTTGTCCGACAGCGTTCTTCGCGCTGTGGAAAGCACCGGCCTGATCCAACGCCAAGGCAATAACTGGCTGCTGACCGAGGATGGTTTGCGTTCCGTCGATGAAGCGCGAGAGCGGCTCCAGAATGGCCCGCAAGTCAGCCATGGAACTGGACAGCCGCGTTAGCGCGCGTAGGGCGACCGTGAGCCGCTGAGCCAACTACCCAAATCTCGGTGATCAGAAAAAGACAGATGGTCTGCACGATCAGAGCAAGCTGCGGACAAATGGAATGAATCCGCCGTGCTTCTGAGCGGTGGCGTTCACCTGGTCATAAATGCCTGCAGCCCTTGCATCCTCACCAAGGCGCGCAGCCGCCCTTGAGATGCAACTCTCGCGGCACGTCGTGGCCGTCTCTTTTCGCGCGGCCGCAAGCGCTCTGGTCGCCCACTCGTTTAAAAAGCGATTCAGCTCGATCTCTTGGTTCATCGTGTCCGCGGATCTCAGCGCCAACGGCCATCATAATTGAATGTGTCCGTCCCGAACCAAGCGAACAGGCCCAAAACCAGAAACGTCCCTGTTATCGCAGCTACGATCAACCAACCACCTGCTCGTCTGGCAGGCTTTTCTTCTGTCGGAATGCTCGGGTCGTCCGGCCGATGATCCGTCATGTGAGAGGGAATGACTAAAGCACTGTCATCCACATTAGCGTACAGAGCGCTGCAATGAGAACCGCTAGTCCCATGAAAAGAATAACGGGTCTACGAAGATGCACCGCGCTGCCTCATTCGAGCTCCCGACCAAATGGGCAATTTGCGCCCGGGATCAAAACCAATGGCGCGCGATATGGTCGCCCTACGGTTGCGTGGCCGAGGGCGGATCGCTCGCCGGGATCGTTTCTTCCAGCTGCTTCTCAAGCTCTTCGTCCGGCGTCAGAGCCGCGCCCTTGCCAGAGGCGGCGGGATCATCGCCATCAATCTCCTTTTCCGCCTGATACCAGAATTGCTCGGAGGTCCCTTCCGGTTCACCCGCCTGAATCCAAAGCTCGTAGGCGCGCTGTTTGATACGGGTTTCTCGATGGCTCATTGCGGTGGCTCCCTCGACTGATCTCCGAGCGCATCGGGTCATCCGCGAAACACGCGCCTAGCACCTTCGTTCCACAGGCCGGCGATAGAACTCACCAGACCGACAATCGTGATCCGCGCTGGAACGAACGGCCGCCAGTGCGCTTCCCTCCTCAGACCAAGGGAGGAACACTTGGAATTTCGTGAGAAGTTGAAAGAGGATCTGGCGATTTTTCGGCAGCGCCTGATCTGGCTCGAGGACGGCACCATGCGGTCCTACGAATATTCCCGAGGCCAGCAGATGGACCGTGTTCCAGATGCGGTGGATTACACCAAGCGCATCATCGCCGAGATCGAAAAGTGCCTTGCGGAGCACTCGGACCGGTCAGGCTAGTTCGTTCGGCCTCGTCAGCCCGCCAAGCCGGTGATCGAGGCTGGAGCGTCTTTCGCTAGCTCGCCGCTCGGCTTCTCCGCGTCATTTTCCGCCGCGCCCTTTGGAGGCGCTTCCTCTTCGTGCTGCGCTTCCTCGACTGCGTCGTCGCCGAGTGTCACCAAGCCTTGATGTTCTGCCCTTTCGGCGGCGTCGGCGTCTCTTCCGTTTCGATCGACGGTCGATCCTGATCGTCCAGCATGTCGGTCTCCATCACTCGATTCCGCGTCACTGATGAGCAGCAGATACGAGAAGCCCCGGCTTAAAAGCCGGGGCCGCGTGATCCGGGTGAACGTTATTTGCTCGATCCCTTCGGAGTCTCGCTATGGCCGCGCAGGTCCTTGGCCTGATCGTTCGAGGTTCCCGCCGAAGTCGGCTTGTCGCCCTTGGTGTCCATGCCGGTAGACGTGCTCATTCCATCCTTATTGTCCGAACCGGTCTTGCCCTGCTGTTCCGACGAACTTGCGCCGGAGCTGGATGACGCGTTGTTCTCAGTGCCGGTCGACTGAGCAAACGCGCCCGAAGCGGATGCGGCGACGAGCAGAGCAGCGGCGCTAAGCTTGAAAATATTGGACATAAGTCCTCCCATCACGAACGATGCAAATGTCGTTCTCTGGAGGACAAGGGTCTTCGCGGTGAATCGTTCCGATTTATCCGTGCTGGAATAGTACGACATCAAAAGACATGGGCCTAATGCGAGCGCACTCCAACCCTTCGAAAGAATTAACCGCGCGCCGCACTTTTGTCACTTCCGAGCATGCCCTGAAGTGACCAGCGCCCCGTGGGGCAGCTTTGCGCTTTGATCGCTCACCTGAGTGACCGTTTTGCAGACATCAGCGGATGTCCGCAACTGGCGCCGATACGGCTGCGCGTCCCTGAGCGCGGCTGATCTCAATCTGCCGGAGCGGGCTGTCTATTTCTCGAAGCCGTACGAACGCCCGGCAGTAATCGCGATGATGCGCAGGATGGCGCATTAGGGACGCGGTCATCGCGACGGCTGGCCGCTGGAGCCAGTCTTCTTGCTTCAGGCGTGCTGGTCCGAGCCGAGTTGCTCCTTTGGAGGCCCCGCGGCCTCGACGATCCTGTTTTCGAGGTCGGCCCTGATGGCCATGGCGGCCGTGCTGTCTAGCGCGAGCTCCACATAGGCGGCGAGAAGTTCGTGAAGCGCCGCGAGGCGACGCAGCGGGTCGTTGGGCACGCAGAGCAGGTACGCGTCGATCGCCGCGCGGCCCCTTTCTTCCGCATCATGCGTGTTGGTCATGGCCGCCACCGAGAACGCGGCAAGGCAATCCGGGATGCTCGTCATCCGGCCAGGTTATCGTCGCCGGCCGCCACGGCAAGCGATGCGGAAGTAGCCGATGGGCAATCCGATCTGCGGGAACCTCATGCTCGCGGCGTGACTTTTCAGATCGCCGCTCTGCCGAGCGTGCCTTCGTGGAACGGCGGCCCAAGCAAGACAGATGGAGAGCCCCATGAGATTCGAGAACAAGGTCGTGATGATAACCGGGGCCGCCTCCGGCATCGGCGAAGAAGCGGCGCGTCGTTTCGCCGAGGAGGGCACGACCCTGGTCCTCGGCGACATCGACGTCGAAGGACTACGGAAGGTCGCCGCAGACCTGTCAGGCGACGCGGTCGAGACGGTTGAGACCGACGTCTCCCAGATGGCCTCGTGCGAAGCCTTGGTGGCGCGCGCGGTCGAGCGGTTCGGCGGGATCGACGTGCTCGTCAACGACGCGGGTGTCGACCACCTCGGCAAGCTCGACGATGGTGACTTCGCGGACTTCGCGAAGGTCATCGAGACCGACCTCTACGGGGTGGTCCAGATGAGCCGCGCGGCGATCGCTACGCTGCGCACTCGCAAGGGCTCGATCATCAACGTGTCGTCGGTGTCGGGTCTCGGCGGCGACTGGAACCACAGCTTCTACTGCGCGGCCAAAGGCGCGGTGACGAACTTCACCCGCGCGCTGGCGATCGACGAGGCTAAGAACGGGGTTAGGGTCAACGCGGTCAACCCGTCGCTGACCTACACCCCGCTTATCTCTGGCATGAAGGACCAGCCCGAGCTGATCGCGAAGTTCGAGGAGCGGATCCCGATGGGCCGCGGGGCGCAGCCGTCCGACATCTCCGGCGCCATCGCGTTCCTCGCCAGCGACGACGCGCTCTACATCACGGGCGTGAACCTGCCCGTCGATGGCGGCCTGTCGGCCTCGAACGGCCAGCCTCCTTTGAGCTGAACGCCGCACGGGCGAAAGCGCCCCGCATCATGTGCGGGGCGCCGGCCGTCGTGTGTGGCTGTGGTTGAAGTCAGGCGCTGCGGGCCTGCTCGGGGTGCTTGCCCTCGGCGAACTCCTCCACGAGCTTGGCGCAGAAGGCCGGAAGGTCGTCCGGGTTGCGGCTCGTGACGAGCCCCTTGTCGACCACGACCTCCTTGTCGACCCAGGTCCCGCCCGCGTTCTCGACGTCAATCTTGAGCGTCGGGTAGGACGTGATGGTCCGGCCCTTCAGGACGCCAGCCTCGATCAGCGTCCACGGCGCGTGGCAGATTGCGGCGACCGGCTTGGCCTGCTCGAAGAACGCCCGGATGAACGCGATCGCGTCCTTATCGCCCCGGAGCTTGTCGGCGCCCACGCAGCCGCCGGGCACGACCAGCCCGTCGAAATCGTCGGCCGAGACCTCGGAGAACGTCTTGTCGACGGCGTAGCTGCCGCCCGGGTCGAGGTCGCTGTTCACCGTCTTCGCCTCGCCAGCCTCGATGCTGACGACCGTTACCTCGCCGCCGGCCTTTTCGACGGCCTCCTTGGGCTTAGCGAACTCCGGCTCCTCCGTGCCGCGCGGCGCGATCAGGATCGCGATCTTCTTGCCTTGAAGGCTCATGGCCGTCTCCTTCCATGCGAATGCCGCGCGCCTTCTCCGGGCGCGGGGTGCGAATGCCCTGACCAACGGCGCTGGCAAGGTTTCGATCCCGAGGAGCGGTGGCGGAGAACCGTTCGACGCGCGTCGGCGTTGCTTCTGCAAACCGGAGCATCACCCGGCGCGACTGAACGCATCAAGGAGAACGCATGCACATCGAGAGCCGAGACGGCGCGCATCTGCACGTCAAGGACGCCGGAAAGGGCAAACCCGTGGTCCTGATCCACGGCTGGCCTCTGACAGGCGACATGTTCGAGTACCAGACGCTGGCGCTGCTCGAGGCGGGCTACCGGGTCATAACCTACGACCGCCGCGGCTTCGGCCAGTCCGCGCACCCCGCGACCGGATACGACTACGACACCTTCGCCGACGATTTGGCGGCCGTGCTGGACAAGCTCGACGTTCGCGAGGCGAACCTCGTTGGGTTCTCGATGGGCGGTGGCGAGATCGCCCGCTACCTCACCCGCCATGGCTCCGACCGGGTCGCGAAAACCGTGCTGATGGCTTCGGTCGTGCCGTACCTGCTGAAGGACGACAGCAACCCCGACGGCGTCGACGCGAGCGTGTTCGAGGACATGAAGAGCGAGATCCGCAAGGACCGCTTCGCCTTCCTGCAGACGTTCGCCAAACAGTTCTACGGCGTCGGCGTGATCTCCCGACCCGTCAGCTCGGCGCTGCTCGACTGGACATTTACGCTGGCCTTGATGGCGAGCCCGAAGGCAACGCTCGACTGCGTGGACGCGTTTGGGCGGACCGACTTCCGGCCGGACCTGAAGTCCTTCACCAAGCCGACCCTGGTCATCCACGGCGCGTCGGACGCGACCGTACCGATCAAGCCAAGCGGCAAGGCAGCCGCCGCGGGCATCCCGGGCTCGACCTACATCGAGTACGACGGAGAGCCCCACGGCCTGTTCGCGACCGATCCCGAGCGGCTGAACCGCGACCTGATCCAGTTCATCGGCTGAACCTAGCGTGGGCCCGTCGCCGCGGTCGCATGACCCCGGCGATGGGCTCTTCGCTGATCGGCGCCCGAACGAATTCCGGGCGTGGGCCGTTTGCTCCAAGACACAGGAGCATTCGATGAAGCACTTCCCGAAGCCGCCGTTTCCCAAGCAGCCGCAGTCCTTCCCGGGGCTGACCGAGAAGATGAATCCTCGGCCCGACCATGGCGAGGAGAGCTACAAGGGCTCGGGCAAGCTCGCGGGCAAGAAGGCGATCATCACGGGTGGCGACAGCGGGATCGGGCTCGCGGTCGCGATCGCGTTCGCCCGCGAGGGCGCCGACCTATTGGTCGTGCACCTGCCGAGCGAGGGCGAGGATGGCGCGACCTGCCGTCGCCATATCGAAGAGGCCGGCCGCAAGGCAGTGATGGCGCCCGGCGACATCAGCGACGCGAGCTTCCGCGAACAGGTCGTGGAGCGCGCCATCGCGGAGCTTGGCGGCCTCGACATCCTGGTCAGCAACGCGGCGTACCAGAAACCTTTTAAGTCGCTCGACGAGGTCTCGCTCGAGGAGTGGACCAAGACGTTCGACACCAACGTCCACGCGACCTTCCACCTGACGCAACTCGCGACGCGCCACATCAAGCCCGGTGGCTCGATCATCAACACCGCTTCGATCAACTCGAAGGATCCGTCCCCGCAGCTCTTGCCCTACGCCACCACGAAGGGAGCCATCGCGAACCTGACGGTCGGCCTCGCGCAACTGCTTGCCGAGAACGGCATCCGGGTGAACGCGATCCTGCCCGGTCCGATCTGGACTCCGTTCATCCCGGCGGGAATGCCGCCCGAGGCGGTCGAGACCTTCGGCTCAAAGACGCCGTTCGGCCGCCCCGGGCAGCCGGCCGAACTCGCCTCGGCTTACGTCATGCTGGCCTCAGACGAAGCGAGCTACACCTCGGGCGCGCTGCTCACCGTCGCAGGCGGCCAGACCGTGGTGTGATGCGGGTCGCGAATCCCCCAACGTACTTCTTTCCGCACCCAGTCGCGGAGGTATTCATAGCCTGCTCGTCGACGCCGTAAGCGGTGGGCACATATGCCCGGCCGACGTCCGCATCCACGCCATGGCCAGCCTCGAATATGCAGCGTTCAGAGCGATCCGGCGCTACTAGATCGAAGACCTGGAGATCAACCGGAAGGCTGTGCTGCCGTTCACGTATTGGCGAAAAGGTCGCTCAGAAGAAAGTCCGCTCCCTGAAGATACCGGCTGAAACTACATCCGCTTCCCGGAACGCCTTCGACTTCCGCGGTGGGCGCGGACAAGCTGGATCCTGCCGGCGCGCAGCACTCGAGATAGCCCGGGTCATCGGCTGAAGCCTTGGACCCGGGCGATCTACTATTACGCACTCAAAGCTTCGACTTCAGCGCGCTCAGGCCGGAGGTGTAGATTCCGTCGATGGCCTTCTTGGCGGTCGCCTCGTCGGCGCCCTTGGGCATGAACGATCCGGTCCAGGTCACCGTCGAGCTCTCGCCGCTGCCCTTGATCGAGAAGGTCGACTTGTAGTCCGAGACCGGAAGCGGGCTCTCGACGATCACGTAGGAATAACTGCTACCCTCCTTCATGGCCGTCTGGTTCTCGACGATCGTGCCGCCGCCCTTGAGCGAAAGTGTGCGCGTTTTGCCCTCGTTCGACAGCGCGCACTTCTCCACCGCAGGGTGGAACTGGCCGATGCCACAGAAGTCCTTGGCGGACGCCGCCCAGACTTTCCCTGGCGCGGCGTTTATCTCGATGGATTCGGTAACCTCGGTGGCAGCTGCAGCGGCGGTCATGCCGACGAGCGCGGGAAGGGCGAGCAGAACCAGCTTCTTCATGAGCATTTCCTCTAGCTTTCTTGGTTTTCCGACCGCCATCAGACGGAACGGCCGCGTTTTTGGTCGTCGGACCGCCTCGTCCGACATTTCGGCCTGCGACGGCGAAAAGGAGTCGCCGAGCCCTCTCGTCCGCGGCTCGCTCCGGACATACCGTTGGTCAGCCGAGCTTCAATCCAACGTCGTCGTTTTCGCGCGCGGCGTTGGAATACGTGCAGACTTTTGAGCTGTGCCGTATTTTCCAGCCCTTAAGCGCTATCTGGCCCTATCGTCAGAGACGCCACGCTCGAAGCGAGTTCAGCGCTCCGGAACGGTTTGGTCAGCCGCGGCAGGTCGAGCGCGATCCCCTCAACCTCCGCATAACCGGACACGATCAGCACCGGCAGACTGGGCATCTGCTCCCGAAGAACGCGAGCCAATTCGACGCCGCTCATCCCCGGCATGAGGTGGTCGGTGACGAGCAGGTCCGGACGCGCACCCTCGGCAACAATCGAAAGAGCAGCTTCGGCCGAAGAGGCCTCTTGCACGCGGTAGCCGATCTCCTCAAGCATGTCTGCGGTGCTGGCGCGGACGATCTCTTCGTCGTCGACGAGCAGCGCAAGGCCACGGCTGCCAACCGGCCCGACCTGAGCCGGCGCAATCTCCGCGGCGCTCGCGGTCGCAGAGCTGATGGGCAGCCAGAGCTCCACGTTCGTGCCGACGCCCGGCTGGCTCTGGATCGTCAGCGCCCCGCCGAGCTGGGCGACGAGACCGTGCGCCATCGACAACCCCAGACCCGTGCCCTTGCCTATGCCCTTGGTCGAGAAAAACGGCTCGACGGCTCGGGAGAGGGTCGCCTCGTCCATCCCGACGCCCGTGTCGGCGACCGATAGGCGGACGTAGTGGCCGCGCCTGAGATCGCCGCGGGGCGTCCGGACGCTCTCGCCCGTCGCAGTGATCCGCAGCGTCCCGCCGTCAGGCATCGCGTCCCGCGCGTTCACGCCGAGGTTCAGGAGCGCCATCTCGAGCTGGTTGGGGTCCGCCTTCGCCGGCGGCAGATCGTCGGCGACCTCGACCACGACGCGAACCTGCGGCCCGGTGGTGCTGGAGAGCAATTCCGCCATGCCGCCGACGAGGCCGCCGACGTCCACGGGGATCGGCTGAAGCGGCTGGCGGCGCGCGAATGCGAGAAGCCGCTGAACCAGCGTCTTGGCGCGTTCCGCCGACTGGATCGCGCCGCCGATCAGCCTCTGCTCGCGCTCTCCGCCCACGCCCCGCCGTTGAAGCAGGTCGAGGGATCCGACGATCGGAGTCAGCAAGTTGTTGAAGTCGTGGGCGACGCCGCCGGTCAGCTGGCCCATCGCCTCCATTTTCTGGCTCTGCCGAAGCGCGTCCTGGGCAGTCTCGAGTTCCACCTCGGCGCGAAGTCGATCCGAGATGTCGAGCGCCAGATGGAAGGCGCCGATGATGCGACCTTCCTCGTCCAGCAGCGGCGTGTAAGTGATCTCCCAGAACGGCTGGCCGAATTCCGGCCGCCCGAACTCCTCGACCACGGTGAAGCTTTCGCCGCTCAGCGCGCGGGCCATCAGCGCGCGCATGACCTGCCGCTGCTCGGGAATGAAGAGATCGGGGAACACGTCGCCAAGCTTTGTATCGAAACCGTTGACGCGTCGGAACTCGTCGTTGTGCGCTTTGTTGAAGGCGATGAGCCGGTACTCGGGATCGAAGGCGCAGATCGGCGAGCGGGTCGCATCGACGATGTCGCGGAACCGGCGCAGCTCGAAGGTTCGCTCGGCCACGCGCTGCTCCAGCAGCGTGTTCAGAGCGCGCAGCTCCTCCTCGGCCCGCTTGCGCGCGGAGATGTCGACGGCCGTGCCAGCGACGCGGATACAGCGCACGTCATTTTTCGTATCGTCGAAGACGCCGCGGCCCTTCGCGGCGACCCAGCGGACGACGCCATCCTCTTTGCCAATCGTGCGATATTCGACGTCATAGATCGCCCGCCGCCGTGGGTCTGCGGCTGCCGCGAACGCCTCGCTGGTCCTGTCGCGATCCTCCGGGTGCAGCCCGTCGTAGAAGTCCGCCATCGTCACCGGCACGTCAGGGCTTATTCCGAACAGCGCCTTGGTTCTCGGCGGCCAGATCAGTTCGTCGCGCACAAGGTCGACATCCCAGAAGCCGATTTCCGCGTGCTCGACCGAAAGCCGCAGCCGCTCCTCGCTTTCCCGCAGCCGCGCCTCCGCTCCGACGCGCTCGATATGCGCCCAGCACCTCTCCACCACGGCTTCCACGATGGCGACGTCTTCGTCACGCCAATCGCGTGGCCGGTCCTGATGTACGGCCATCATGACCGCAAGGCGCCCGTCCTTGATCAAGGGACAGCAGATGATGGCGTCGATGCCGATCGACTGGAACATCTCCCGACCGTCCTCGGGGGCGAGCTCTCGGGCGACATCGCCGACCACGAGCGTTCGACCCAGACGCATGTCAGCCGCGGCGCGGGAGCCGAAGAGGTCCAGACTGTAGGTTCCGGCCGAACTCGCAATGCCGGGCGCGGTGAAGTCGTTGCGTATGACGAAGCGGTCGTTGTCTGCGTCTACGTCGGCATAGGCGCAACGCGAGGCGTCGAGCCGCCGCGCGAGCAGCGCTGCGGCTGAAAGCATGGCGGCCGGCGCGTCCCGGGACGAGCGCAGCGCTTCATCTAGCTCGCTTAGGAAGCGCAGACGCGCCTCGCTGGCGCGCAAGGCCGCCTCGACCTGGACCTTGCCTGTCGTCTCCGTGGTGACGTTCAGCATCCCGACGATGCGGCCGTCGTCGTCGCGAGTGGGGCTGTAGGAGAACTGCCACCAGGTGTCCTCGCGGTAGCCGTTGCGCTCCATTACGAGATGCAGGTCCTCGAACCACAAGGCTTCGCCGGCGAGCGCCTTTTGGATGAGCGGCTCGATGTCCGTCCAGACTTCCGACCAGACCTGCTGGATTGGCTGTCCGAGAGCCGCGGGATGCTTGAGGCCGAGGATCGGCGCGTAGGCGTCGTTGTAAAGCAGCGTGAGCTCTGGCCCCCAGATGAGGCACATGGCCTGTCTGGAGGCGAGCATCAGTTCGACGGTGGTGCGGAGCGCCTGCGGCCAGCCATCGACTGGCCCAAGCGGCGTCTTGCTCCAATCTTGAGCAAGAACGAGCGTGCCGACTTCGCCGGCTCCGATCAGACGCGGACCGGCTTCCGCATCTCTAACTGCAATCTGCAACCCAATTGCCCTGTTCGAAATGCCTCCGGATCGTAGGAGGCGCCCACCAGCAAATAGCTGGACTGGCGCTGCACGTCATCGACAAGCTGCGTTCAGCAGACTTTCAAAGGTCGCATCCCGAGCAAGGCGTCGACGACCGCTCTTGGCGCGTCGCTGGACGATTGCGGGTGTATGATCGGGTTGAGGGGCCGCCTCTGGGAGGAGGCAATGCGCCAGCCCGACTTGTTCCGCTACCTCAGTAGCCATGGACGCCATTCGCCTCATCGGACCCAAAGCGCCGTTGAAGCCGAAGCACATCTGGGCGATCCGCTAGCAGTTTAAAACAAATGCTCAGGTCCTGGCCGCTCAGTACTATTTGGGCCGTGTGCGTAGTGAGGCTCAACGATCGAAATTGGCGTTAGGGGTGGGCCGCGATTTTCGCGTCCGGGGGTTAAGTTTGGTTGGTTTGTGTTCTAGTCTGCCGCTCGCGTGAAAGTGTCGGAATGCGATGATGAAACCGATATTCACCACAGCAGGCATCCATGCCCGCGACCGGTTCGCCTATTGGCACGAGGTCGCAGGCAAGATCATCACGGGACATGACTCGCAAGCCAGTCATCGCGACCGCTTCGACGCGGAGCTGAAGGTCGCCGATCTCGCGGACATCGGGATGTTCGACTTCACGAACCAAGCGATGGCCTGCGCGCGCGAGAGACGTCATATCCGCTCAGACGGCGAAGGTGAGTTCTTCCTATGTCGTAATGGTTCTGGAGAATTTGCGCTTGACCAGAATGAGCGCCGCAATGTCTTTCGTCGCGGCGACATGGCGCTCATTGACTCAAATCTCGCATATAACATTCGCTTTACCGATAAGTCGCAAATGCTATTGGTAAAGATACCTCGAATTATATTGGAATCCCGCTTTGGTTCGATGAGAGATTTCGCTGGCGCGCGCCTTTCGAGCGAGAGTGGACTCAACGCTTTTCTTTCCGATTTGCTCGACGGCCTGAGAGCCCACGTTTCAGATTTCGACGAGGCGACGTCGGAACTGGTTCGCAACCAATTGGTCGATCTTCTCACCCACGCCGTTGGTTCGATGGCTGGTGAGAACAAGCGACTTACGACGCCGCGCACCTTCGCACTGATGAGGCTACGGTCGGCGATCGACGCTCGATTGTCGAACAGTTCGCTAAACAGCGAGTCAGCCGCGCGGGCAGCAGGCATGAGCGTACGCTACGCCAACGATTTGTTGGCTGCCAATGGCAATTCGATCGCTAAGCTTATTCGCGGGTTGAGACTCGAGCGTTGCAAAAAGGCGCTCGCAGATCCAAGTCAGGATCACCGTACGATCGGCGAGATCGCGTTTGGCTGGGGTTTTTCAGATCTGACGAATTTCGGGCGACTGTTCGGCGCGGCCTTTGGCATGACGCCACGCTCATTCCGGCAGAATCGACGGTCTCAAACCGAAAATCAGCAGCTTGCCGTCGCAGCGCCGGATACCATCCGACCCAAAGCGTAACTCTCTGCGCAGGCCTCCTCAGCCAAGCCGCTGTTCCATCTGGTAAATGTGGATGGCGACCCCAATCCGGATGAGGTCCTGCCGACAAGTCACGCGGAAGCCCCAGCGCTCGAAAGGTCCGCGCGCCGCTTCGCTCGCTTCCACGAACAAGCGGGTAAGCGCGAGTTCATTCCCCCGAGCTTCGATGTGCGCGTAGATCGCGGCTTCGACGCCGCGGCGACCCCAATCGCTTCGGCAGAACAGCATGTCGATGTGGAAGTCGTTCTCAAAGTCGCCGAATGCGACAGTGCGACGTCGCCCGTGACCGCCACAACACCGAACGTCCATCGTTTAGACGTCGATGGAGCGCCTTGACGCCCGGCACCTCAGGGGCCCAAGCGACGACCTGATCTTTATTGTAGAACTCGCGGGCCGTTCCATGCACTGCGTCGAAAAGCACCCCGGCAAGAGGTTCCGCGTCTTCGTCACGGTAGGAGCGTACCAGAACATCCATCATGAAGGTCCGCACTGCGCGCCGCAAAATGATTGCCCACGGAGTCCGCAGCCAACCATCCGGCTGAGGGGAAGTAAACAGTTTCTATGCGCCGAAGATCTAAGCGCCGCGACGGCATAGCGGCGCTCTCCGAGGTAGACCGAACTTCTGTTTGCGGCGGTGGCAACAATGCCGGTGTCTGGCGCGCCTCGGCCGCAGACTTTTTTTGGCGTAGCCTCATAGTACGATGCAGGCGGAGCATTCGTTCCACCTGCATAATTCGTGGCCTGGACTTCAGTTTAGCGAGTGGCGGATCGCGAGGCGCGGGCGGCTTCGTCGATCACGTCGGACACGACCTTCGCCTGCGTCATGAACACCGCGTGACTAGCGGGCACGGTGGTCACCTTCGCGCCGATGCGCTTGGCCATGTCATGAAGCATGCGCTGATCAAAGGCCTTGTCATCGGTCGCGATCACCGCCCAGCTCGGCCGAGTCCTCCAGGCGGCCTGCGTGAGCTTCGTCTCGAAGGCCGACATGTTGATCGGGACTTGCGAGTCCCGCATGAAGGCCGCATCGACGTCGCTGGCGTCGGCGGCGAAGCCGGCCTTGAACGTGCCCGGAAGGATGAAGCCGAAGCCGTCGGCGGTCACGTCCAGAACGAACTCCGGCGGGGTCTCGAAACCGGCATACTGCTGCGCCGTCGACTCGCCGGCGTCGGGTGAGAGCGCCGACACGTAGACGAGGCCCGCGACCTTCTCATCGACTCCCGCTTCGGTGATCACCGTGCCGCCCCACGAGTGGCCGACGAGAATGGCCGGACCATCCTGACGGCTCAGGGCGCGCTTGGTCGCGGCGACATCGTCGGCGAGAGACGTCAGTGGGTTCTGGACGATGGTTACCTTGTAGCCGCGCTGCGTAAGCTCGTCATAGACCCTGCGCCATCCCGAGCCGTCGGCGAATGCGCCGTGCACCAGGACGACGTTTCGGACCTGTTGGCTGGCCGGAATGGGCTCGGCGGCGTTTGCCGGCGTGGCGGCTGAGATCCCCACGGCAGCGGCGGCCGCAAGAATGGACTTCGCGTTCATCTTCGTTCTCTTTTGCCTGGTTTATAATTAAAAGTCGTGCATCTGCCTGCTCATAGATTTGACCGGAGTTCTATTTGACTGTCGGAACCGTTCCCCCGTCGATGATGTATTCGGTTCCCGTGATCGACGCCGCGCGCTCGGAAGCCAGGAACGCGATCAGGTTCGCGACCTCCTCCGGACTGGCCGGGCGTCCGATAGGGATGCCGCCGAGCGCCGACATGACGATCTGCTTGCCGCCCTCGAGGTCGGTGCCGGCCTGCTCCGCCAGACGCGCCGCAAACTCGTGCGAGGCCTCTGTAAGGATCCAGCCGGGCGCAACGCTCACGACGCGAACCCCCTTCGGAGAGATCTCCTTCGAGAGGCACTTACTGTAAGTCGAGAGGGCGGCCTTCGCCGCCGCGTACGCCGTCGTCGACTCCGGTAGGGGCAGGAGCCTCTGGATCGAGGAGACATGAATGACGACGCCACTCCCGCGGGCGATCATGTCCGGAACGAGCAGCCGATCGAGCCTGACGGCGGGGAACAGGTTGAGGTCGAGTTCTTTTCGCCACTCGTCGTCGGTCAGTGCGGAGAACCCGCCGCCCGGAGCCGACGAGCCCCCGAGGTTATGCACGACGACGTCGATTCCGCCGAGCCGCTGACGCGCGATGTCGGCGACGGTCGCGCAACCTTCGTCCGTGGTGAGATCGGCGGCGATGAAGAGCTCGCTCGGCAGATCGTCAGGTCGAGATCTGGCGGCGGTCAGGACATGCGCGCCGAGCTCACGAAATAGGGTGACCATGGCGGCGCCGGCGCCCTTCGTTCCGCCCGAGACGAGTACACGCTTACCAGCAACGTTCAGAAAGTCGTTCATTAGCTTATCTCCAGATGTATGAGGTTGTTGTTTCGTCGATTGGGGCATTTCACTGCTTTGGAATTTGGCCGATCGCGTTCCTTCGGCCCGACCGCTGGCGCAATCGCCAGGTCGCCGTTTTCAGAACTTCGACTTTGCGAGGTAGATCGCTTGGGCCGTCGGTTCGCCGGACGCCTCATGGGCGGAGGCGACGTCGCTGCAACCGAGCATGTCGGGACTGGTCGTCCTTTAGGATGACCGCGACGGCCGGCAGTTGTCAGATGTCGTTAGAGAACGATCTCCAGATCGACGATCCGGTCGTTCTCGAGAATGAAGAAGTACCTCAGGTCGACCGGGCTTCCGGGGAACTCGCCGGCGACGTGGCTGATGACGATGATCCTGCTGCCGTCGTCGGCGACCGAGAATGGCTCCACGGTGCACGCGTGTTTCTCGATCGAGTCAGCCATCCATTTTTGAATGGAGTCGCGGCCGACATAGGATTCGCCATCGTCTCTGACGATCGCAGTTTCGGCGAAGCGACGCGATGCGGCCTCCGCGTCCCTGGATTTTTCTGCATCGAAGTATGCGTGGATTACCGGAGGTAAACGCATGGACATGCCGAAACTCCTCGAATGCTGATGATATTTGTATCGATAGCGCCGAATTCGGAGCGATCTGCTGTGCGCGTTCTCGCTCTCGTCTTCGCTTTCTTGAGTAATTTACAGTAGATTTTTGCCCCGACTATCGGCATAATTCGTGATGGATCATTTCGAAAATCGGGACAATGTCCAGGCACAGTCTGATCGAGATCGACGCCGTGCTCGCCATTGCCAGGAAGGGCTCCTTCAGGGCGGCGGCGCTGGAGCTTGGCGTCTCGACGACGGCCTTAAGCAATGCAGTTGGGAAACTTGAGAGAGATCTCGGCGTTCGCCTGTTCAATCGGACGACGCGCAGCGTGTCCCTGACCGACGCCGGACGGAACTTCGTCGATCAGGTCGGGCCGGCGCTGCGCGACATTCAGGCGGCGATGAACGCGGTCCGTTCACACCAGGCGACGCCGTCGGGCACGCTTCGCATCAACTCCTTCGCGACCGCCGCGCGCGAGATGTTCGCGCCGCTGATCCTCGAGTTCCTGCGGCGCTACCCACAAGTGCACGTCGATCTCGTCACGGAAGGACGCCTAGTCGACATCGTCGCTGAAGGCTTCGACCTCGGCGTGAGACGGCTCGATCTCGTGCCGTCCGACATGATCGCGGTGCCGCTTGGACCGCCTCGCGGCCACGCCGTGGTCGGGGCTCCGGCATACTTCGAAAAGCATACGCCGCCGCTGGTCCCGCCAGACCTGATGAGCCACTCCTGCATCCGCGCGAGGCTTCCGAACGGAAGCCTCTATCGCTGGCAGTTCGAGAAGGCTGGAGAGGTCCATCAAATCGATGTCGCTGGAGCTCTGACCCTCGACGAGGCGAGCCTGCTTCGGATTGCCGTGCTGGCGGAGTTTGGCATTGGCTACTTCATGGAGGCCGACGTCCGCGAGGACGTCGCCGCCGGTCGGCTTGTCAGAGTGCTGGAAGACTGGACTCCTCCGATCGCGCCCCTCTGTCTCTACTACCCGAGCAGAAGGAACACGTCGGCCGCGTTCAAAGCGTTGATCGGCTTAGCGCGGGAAATGAGTGGTACGGTGCCTAGAACTGCAAAATAAGCTGCTGGCCGTTCCCAGGCGTGAACTGTCGAGTCCATCAAGCGGCCCGGCCGCTCCCCAGGCGGACCGGGCCATGCTTCGTTCGTCCGGACACAGAGGGGCGGGAATGCGTCCGGCGCCGTTCGTGGGCGGGGGCCGACGCGAAGCGCGCCACATCAACCAATCTAGCGCCGGATCGTTCCCGAAGCGCACCTTTCTCGCGAGCTCTGGAATGGAGGTCGCGATCCCACAACGATGACCCCTGTGCTGTGCCTGCCGAGGGTCGCGAGCAGCTTCGTCACCGCGGCGTCGCTGGGCGCTCTGGGTCTCGCAGACTGGGGACAGGCCTTCTTCGGAGCCGGCCTGTTCTCATGGCTCGCGATCGAGTCCGTGCTGATCCACCGTCTGCTGACGGCCGACCCATTGCCGCCGCCTCTGCGGCCGACGCTCGGCATCCAGCTCGCGCCGGCGCCTGTGGGCGCGCTCGCCTATCTGGCCGTGACGCAAGGCCCGCCCGACATTCTGGCCCACGCGCTTCTCGGCTACGGCGTTCTTCAGGCGCTGGTGCTCGTCCGGCTTCTGCCCTGGATCGCGAAACAGCCCTTTGCGCCTTCCTATTGGCTTTCACCTTCGGCGCGACGGCGCTGGCGTCGACGGCGCTGAAGCTCGTTGCGCGTAGCGACACGGGACCGGCGGCCACGATCGCCCCAGCGTTGTTCGTGGTGGCGAACCTCGTGGTCGGCTACGTGGCGATCCGGTCGGCCATTCTCATGCGATCCGCACGACCCGCGTCGGCTAGGACGACCTCAGCATAGGCTTCCTCGCCGCTGAGGCCGCAGGCCGGTTGAACCCGGAGTTTCCCGACATCCAACATCCGCACGCGGACGAGCTGGATGTCAGGCCTTGCGCGCATCGGAGCTAGCGGGTCATCGACCCCAGGAATGGTTTGGAGGACGCGCGGTGGTTAGCGAGCCTTGCTCGGATCATCTGCGGGATTGACGTAGTTCAGGCCGAATGGGCCGGTTCCGTTGACCTGAATCACCGCAGGCTGATCTTTAGTCCAAAGCGAATGCGGCATTAGAGCCGGCAGATAGAGGAAGCCGCCTTCTCCAAACGGTTCGCCGCGGCTCTCAACCATTTTCTCGCCCATGTCATGGACGAGGGCGCCTTCTAGCAAAGTGACGGTCTCATCGGTCGCATGTGTGTGAGGTGCGATCACGGTCGAGGGCGGGATCCTGAGTCTTAGCGCGAACGGGCCGGGCTTGTCCGGATCGCCCATGATGACGCTGATCTCGATCCCCTTCGGCAGGGCGGCCGGCGCAGGCTTCCACTGGATCGCGGCCGCATCCTTGATGGTGATCATCTGCTTGTGGGCGGAAGGGTCCGCGACGACCTCAGTCGAAAGGAACGCTGCCACGGCGAGCGCGGACAAGCGAATGGCTTGTCTCCTACGCAACGGCTTCGGATGCGATTTGCTCGTGAGAATGGCGGCGGCAGTGGTTTGTATCGCGTTGATCAAGGCGCTTCCCCT
Source organism: Chenggangzhangella methanolivorans (assembly GCF_042648545.1). Classification (NCBI taxonomy): domain Bacteria; kingdom Pseudomonadati; phylum Pseudomonadota; class Alphaproteobacteria; order Hyphomicrobiales; family Methylopilaceae; genus Chenggangzhangella; species Chenggangzhangella methanolivorans. Next base: position 1,030,137 of record NZ_JBHRXS010000003.1, on the reverse strand, counting down.
TCGCTGAAGAGGGCGGACAATAAGGGAGCGCGCGTGAAAGGTGCTTCCTAACTTTGGTCTTTACATTTGCTTTATATTCATAATCATCAAATTTTTAGCGACAAAATTTCTCAATCAGGCCTGATATGAAAGATCCTTCCGCAGCTGAATTTGATCGTATCGATCTGAAGATTCTTCGCGCGCTTCATGCCGATGGCCGGCTGACGAACGCCGAGCTCGCGGTCCGTGCGGGCGTGAGCGCCGCCACCTGCCACAGGCGAACGCAGCAGTTATTAGAGAACGGACACATCACCGGGTTTCGGGCAGAGGTGGCGCCCGTTTCGGTAGGTCTCGGAGCGCTGGTGATGATTGGCGTCATACTCGACCGTTCCTCCCCCGACAGCCGCAACAATTTCGAGGAAGCGGTGCTGAAGGTGAAGGAGATCCTCGACTGCATTCTAGTGGCGGGCGAGTTTGATTACTTTTTGAAGATCCGCGCCCGCGACATCGCCGATTTCAACAAGCTCCAAAGCCAGACCCTCATCGCGCTCCCAGGCGTCCAGAACACTCGGACTTTCTTTGTCATGAAGGAGGTCAAAGAGAACGCCCGACTGACATTCTGATGAGTTGGCTGCTTGACGCGAGCCGCTGCACGAACGCGCAGAGAACCGATCGATATCTCACCGACGGCGCGCCATCCACTTGTTCGAGATAGCGATCGAGGCCTCTCAAAAGGCGCGGCTCCAGCGTAGCCCTTCACCCAGTCTTTCGTGCAGCCGGGTGGCTCCGATCCGCGACCACGCGATGAGATAAAGGTAGTCCGAGTTAGCGACCGCGCTGAGCCTTCGAACGCAGGCAACTACCCAGATCGAATGTCTGGTTTTCGGCCGTTCGCCGAGGGCCGCTTATGGCGCTCCGCGGCTGTGCGCCTCTGAGCGCGGATGGCGCTCCACGGCTATGGGACTGCGGTCGCTGACCCATAGCCGACCTTAGGGACGTCTCCTTCGCCGCACTCAGGCGGGCCACAGATCAGCGACGAGAGTAGAGCTCAGTCCGCGATCAGCCGCCGCAGCTTCTGGAGCTGGATCTCCTCAGCCTCGTGCGAGTCGAGCGAGCCCACGAAGGTCCCGTCGGCGTTCATCGTGTAGACGATCGCGTTGTGGTCCATCGTGTAGCCTCCGCCCTTGGTCGGGACCTTGCGGGCGGCGGCCTTGAACGAGCGCACCACCTCGTCGGTCTGCGCCTGGTCACCCCTCAGCGCGAGGATCCGCGGGTCGAAGCTCGTCATGTAAGAGGCGAGCGCCTCCTGGCTGTCGCGCTCGGGATCGACCGTCACGAACAGCGTCCTGACCCGGTCTGCGTCGGAACCAAGCTGCTCGAGCCTGCGCGACAGCTCGGCGAGCGTCGTCGGGCACACGTCCGGGCAGTGGGTGAACCCGAAGAACAGCAGGTACGGCTTGCCGCGCAGGTCGGCGTCGGAAACGACGTCGCCGTGGTGGCTCGTCAGCCTGAACGGCCCGCCGATCTCGGACGCGAGCGAGACCGTGCGGTTCGTCTCGGGCGCCGGCAGGCGCCAGATTCCGAGGCCAAGTCCACCGAGCCCGACCAGCGCCATGGCGACCAGCCCCCAGAGGCCGAGGCGCAGGATGCGAAGGACACTCACCGGGCCGGCCCAGACGGATCGAAGCGCAGGAGCCGAAGCGCATTGGCCGTCACCAGCACCGTCGCCCCGGTGTCGGCGAGGATCGCCATCCAGAGCGGCGTGAAGCCGAAGAGGGTCGCGATCAGGAACGCGCCCTTCAGGCCGAGCGCGAGCGTGACGTTGGTCCAGATGTTCGACAGGGTCGCCCGAGACAGGACCACGAGCTCGGCCACCCCGCCGACGCGGTCCTTGAGCAGCGCCGCGTCCGCCGTCTCGAGCGCGACGTCCGTCCCGCCGCCCATCGCGACGCCGACCGAGGCTGCGGCGAGGGCGGGAGCGTCGTTCACGCCGTCGCCGACCATCGCGATCGGGCCATCCCGGCGATGGTCGGCGATCGCCTCGAGCTTGGCCGCGGGCAGCAGCTCGGCGTGGTGCTCGACGCCGAGTTCGGCCGCGATCGCGGCGGCGGCCCGCGCGTTGTCGCCCGTGAGCATCACGGTCCGCAGGCCAAGCGCACGCAGGCGCTCGAGCCCCGTGGCCGCGTCCGGCCTAAGCGTGTCCCTGAGCGCCACGAGGCCGAGCAACCGGGCGCCCTCGCTGACGGCCACCACGGTGTTTCCGGCGCCCTCGAGCTCGGTCACCCGACCTGCGGCTTCCGGCGACAGCAGGCCCTTCTCGACGGCCTGGCGCGGCGATCCCACGGTGACGAAGCCGGACATCAGGCGCGCGGTCACCCCCTTGCCGGGCGCCGCCGTCCCTCCGAAGGCGTTTGGGACGGTCAACGCCCTCGACTGCGCCTCCTCGAGGATGGCAAGCCCGATCGGATGGCTGGAGCCGCGCTCGACGGCGGCAGCCTTCGAAAGCGTCTCGTCGACGGTCCCGTCGAGCGCAACGACGTCGACGACCCGAGGGCGGCCCTCCGTCAGGGTTCCGGTCTTGTCGAACGCGACCGTCTTCACCCGGCCCAGCGTTTCCAGCGCGGCCCCGCCCTTGATCAGCAGGCCCCGACGCGCGCCGCCCGCGAGCGCCGACGCGACGGCCGCCGGGGTCGAGATCACGAGCGCGCAGGGGCAGGCGATCAGCAGCACGGCGAGGCCGCGGTAGATCCATGTCTGCCAGTCGCCTCCCGCAAGGAGCGGCGGCGCCACGATCACCAGCAGCGCGAACGCCATGGCGGCGGGCGTGTACCAGCGGCTGAAGCGCTCGATGAAGCGCGCGGTCGGCGCCTTGGTCGCCTGCGCCTCCTCGACCATGTGGACGATGCGCGCGATGGTGTTGTCCGCGGCCGTTTTCGTGATCGACACGCGGAGCTCGCCGTTGGCGTTGACGCTGCCTGCATAGACGCTCGAGCCGACCTCCTTGAAGACGGCCCGGGACTCGCCCGTGATCGGGGCCTCGTTCAGCTCGGACGCACCCTCCACCACGGTCCCGTCGGACGGGACGCGGTCGCCGGGACGCACCAGCACGACGTCGCCGACCGCGAGTTCGGACGCCGGGACGGTTTCAACGTCGCCGCCTCGGATTCGGCGGGCCGAGCGCGGCATCAGGTCGACGAGCGCCTTCACCCCTGCCCGCGCGCGGCTCGCCGCCACGCCTTCGAGCAGCTCGCCGACCGCGAACAGGAACACCACGACCGCGGCCTCGGGCGCCTCGCCGATCGCGATCGCGCCGATGGCGGCGACGGCCATCAAGGTCTCGATGCTGAAGGGCGTCCCGTTGAGCGCGCCGGCGACGGCGCGCCGAGCCACGGGAACGAGCGCGACGACAGCCGCGACCACGTAGGGCCACGCCGCCCACTGCGGTTCGAGCCACGAGACGCCCCAGGCCCCGGCGAGGAGCGCGCCCGAGGCGAGAACGAGCCTGCCCTTCGCGGTCGACCACCACGGGCCCTCAGTCGCCGGATGAACGTGACCCGTGGGGCCGGCCGCGGCCGAATCGATCGCCTTGAAGCCGAGACTGTCGACCTTGGCCCGGATCGCCTCGCGGCTGGTGCGGTCCTCGTCGACCGTGATCGACATCGAGGACGCGGCGACGCTCACCTCGACCTCGGCGACGCCCGGCAGGCGGCGCATGGCGGTCTCGATCTTCGCGGCGCAGGACCCGCAGTCCATGCCCTCGATGCGGAGCTTCAGGGCGCTCGCGGCAGCCATTTCGTCACCTCGACAATTCCGACGTGACGCACGATATGGACCCTGTAGCAACTACAGGGTCAAGCGATGCCTGACACGTTCGCGATTGGCGAGCTCGGGCGGGCGACCGACACCAAGGTCGAGACCGTCCGCTACTACGAGCGCATCGGCCTGCTGTCCCAGCCGCGGCGCACCTCGGGCAACTACCGCGCCTACGACCGCGGCCACCTCAATCGCCTGAGCTTCATCCGCCGCTCGCGCGACCTCGGTTTCTCGCTCGACCAGGTCCGTGCGCTGCTCGACCTCGCGGACCAGCGCGACCGCCCCTGCGAGGCCGTGGACGAGATCGCGCGGGGCCACCTCGCCGAGGTCGAGCGCAAGATCTCCGACCTCGAGGCGCTGCGCGACGAGCTTCGCGGGATGGTGCGGCAATGCGGACACGGGTCGGTTCGCGACTGCCGGATCATCGAGGCGCTTTCGCCCGGCGACGCACTGATCGCGGCGCCCGGTTAAGGACTCGTTGACGGCTTCCGGCCACCATCGGATCGCGGAGTCGTGGCGGCCACGGGACTTGACACCGCCCCCCGTTTCCCCGGATGCGTTGCAGCATGGACGTTCTGTCGAAGGCGAGATCAACGCGTGCCTGGCGCTTCTGCGTCCGGGTTGCGTTCGCCCTTTGCCTAGTCGTCTTTGGCGTCGGTGACGCCGTCGAGCGCAGCTTCGCGGGCCACGTGGGCCTCGATTCGGCGCTCACCTACGCAGTCTCGGCCGACACAATGGCCAGCGTCACGACCGACCATTCCGGCATTCACGTCGACGGTCAGTCCGGCGATGTGGACACGAGCGGCCAGATCGTCGGCCACGGCTGCCATGGCTGCGCGGCGATCCCGGAGCGGATGCTGCAGGTCGTCGCCGCGCCGAGCGCGCTCGGCTCGTCCCCGGCATGGGCCTCCGTGCCCTCGACCGCCGGGCGCGAACCCCTCGTCGACCTTCCTCCGCCTCGAGCCTGACCTGACGGAATCCGTGTCGACGCGCGTCTGAACGCGCTCGCCTCCGCTCGTCAGTTCATCAGGTCAGGTCATGCTTTTCAGAACCCGCGCGCTTGCGCTGGGGGTGGCGATCGCGCTGCTTCCCGCGCCGGCGACTCACGCCGCGCCGTCGTCGCGGTCGCTTACGCTGTCACAGGCGCTGTCGCGCGCCGTCGCCTCCTCCCCTGGTCTTGCCGCGGCCGACCGGGAGATCGGGGCGGCGGGTGGACGGAGCCTCCAGTCCGGCGTCTTCCCCAACCCCGAGCTATCCGCCGAGCTCGACAACGCCTTCGGCTCGAAGCTCAAGCGCAATCTCGAGACCGCCGAGACCACGCTCCAGATCAGCCAGCTCTTCGAGCTCGGCGGCAAGCGCGAGGCCCGGATGGCGATCGCGGCCGCCGACATCGACGCTGCGCGCTGGGACCGGGCCGCGACCCGGCTCCAGGTCCTCGCCGAGACGGCCGAGGCCTACGCAAGGACGCTCGGCGCCCAGCGTCGCGTGGCGGAGCTCGAGGAACAGGTCGACGACCTCGACCGCCTGACCCCGCTGCTCCAGCGGCGGGTCGAGGCGGGCGCGTCCTCGAGCGCGGAGATCTCGCGCGGCCGACTCGCCACCGAGACGACGCGCGTCGAACTCGCCAAGGCGAAGGCCTCGTTCCAGGCGGCGCGGCGAGAGCTGTCGGTGCTGATCGGGGAGAAGGCGCCGTCCTTCGCCTCCGTCGGCGGCGACCTCTCGCGCATCGGCGCGCCGCCCTCGTTCGACAGCCTGATGTCTCGGGCGCTGCAGACCCCGCAGCTCACGCGCTTCACGGCCGTGAGGGCCCAGCGCCGGGCGCTGCTCGCGGCCGCGCAGGCGAAGGCCGTGCCCGACATCACCGCGGGCGTCGGCTGGCGGCATTACCGTGAGGACCGCTCGAACGCCGTCATGGCCTCGCTCAGCGTGCCCCTCCCGGTCTTCGACCGAAACCAGGGCGGCGTGATCGAGGCGAACGAGACGCTCGCCAAGACCGAGGCCGAGAAGGCCGCGGCCCAGCGGACCCTGACGGTGCTCGTCGGCAACGCCTACGAGGCGTTGAGGGGCTCCTATGACGAGGCCCGGCTCACCCGCGCCAACGTTCTGCCCGTCGCCCGCGAGGCCTGGGACAGCATCCGCTCCGGCTACGGCGAGGGCCGCTACTCGCTGCTCGAGCTGCTCGACGCGCGCGCCGCGCTCTCGGAAGCCTCGCTCAAGGAGATCGACGCCCTCGTCTCCTTCCACTCATCGCTCGCCAGTCTCGAAGGCCTGACGGGATCCGCCCTCGTTCTGTCCCGGAGAGACAAATGACCTCGTTCAAGACCACTTCCGTGGCGGCCGCGCTCCTGCTCGCCTCGCTGACTTCCGCCTTCGCAGCGCCCGCATCGACGCCCCGCGTCGTTCCGCTGCCCGGCTACGACGGCGCCTGGGTCTATGACGGCCGCACGCCGCCGACCTGCAACGCCCGCGACATCCGCGTCCGCCACTTCGCGGGTGACGGCCATGCCGACACGCATGCCGACCACGCCCACCTCGGCCACGGCCACAAGTGGTCGAAGCGGAACTTCAAGGGCTACCCGACGAAGCCCCCCTGCTACGTGCGCCGCGCTTCCGCCCAACCAGAAACCCCTGCCGACCTCGCGACCGCCGCGACCCGCAACGCCCTGTCCGGAGACCTGTCATGAGCCGCTCCTTCGCACGCGACGCCGCCGTACTCGTGGTCGGGGGTCTCATCGGGGCCGGCGGCCTCTACGCCGCCCAGCAGGGACCGTCCGCGGTCGCAACCCAGGCGCTCGCGCTCTACTCCGGCCTGATGGGCGGTGACGGCCACGCACACGCCGAAGCCCCGAAGGCGCTTGCCGCCGCGGACGGTCACAAGGAGGGCGACGGCCATGCCCACGGCAAGGACGGCGGCCATTCGAAGGACGACGGCCACGGTCACGGCAAGGAGGACGACCACTCCAAGGACGACGGCCACGGCCATGGTTCCGGCAAGGACGATGGGCATGGCCATGGCAAGGACGACGGGCACGGCCACGACAAGCCGAAGCCCAAGGCCGACGCAGGTGCCCCGATCCAGGTCGTGGCCGCCGACGACCACAAGGAGGGCGACGGACACGGTCACGGCAAGGAGGACGCGCACTCCAAGGATGATGGGCACGGCCATGGGAAGGACGACGCCCATTCCAAGGACGACGGCCACGGACACGGGTCGGGCAAGGATGACGGGCACGGGCATGGCGCGGATGACGGCCACGGCCACGACAAGCCGAAGGCCGACGCCGGGGGGGAAGCGCCCCTGAAGGTCGCGGCCGTCGACGCCAAGGTCGACGGGCACGGCCACGGCGCCGAGAAGGAGGACGACGGCCACGGCCATGGGGCCGAGCTCCCCGAGGGCGTCGTCGAGCTGGGCGAGGCCAAGGTGAAGGCCGCGGGCATCGCGCTCGGCAAGGCGGGCGCCTCGACGCTCCGCGAGGAACTCCAGCTCAACGGCATCGTGCAAGCGAACCAGGAAGCGGTCGTGCAGGTCACGCCGCGCTTCCCCGGCGTGGTCCGCACGCTGTCGAAGCGCCTCGGCGACCAGGTGAAGAAGGGCGAGCTGCTCGCGGTCGTCGAGAGCAACCAGAGCCTCACCACCTACGAGCTGAAGGCCCCGATGGCGGGCGTCGTCACCGAGCGGCAGGCCTCGCTCGGCGAATACGTCTCCGAGCAGAAGCCCGCCTTCGTCATCACCGACCTCTCGACGCTCTGGGTCGACTTCTCGGTCTACCGCCGCGACCTCGCGAAGGTCGCGGTCGGCGAGACCGTGCGGATCGACCCCGAGGACGGCGGAGAGCCGATCGAGGCGCAGATCTCCTACCTGTCGCCGATCGGGGCCGCGGACACCCAGAGCGCGGTGGCGCGCGCCGTGATCCCGAACGACGGCCGCTTCAGGCCGGGCCTGTTCGCGACGGGCGCGGTCGCGACCGCCGAGCAGTCCGTGCCGCTCGCCGTGTCGATCGACGCCGTGCAGTCGCTCGAGGGCCGCGACGTCGTGTTCGTCCGCGAGGGCGACCGTTTCGCCGCCCGTGACGTGACGCTCGGCCGCCGGGATGGACGGTCCGTCGAGGTCGTCACGGGCCTGAAGGGAGGCGAGGCCTACGCCTCGAGGAACAGCTTCGTCGTGAAGGCAGAGCTCGCAAAGGGAAGCGCGAGCCATGAGCACTGATACGACGCGCACCGAGGCGGGCGACTACAAACCCAATGGCCTGATCGAACGGATCCTGGCGTTCTCCATCGCGCAGCGGTGGATGGTGGTGTTCGCGTGCCTGGCCGTCGCGGGGTTCGGCGTCTTCAACTTCCTGCGCCTGCCGATCGACGCGGTGCCGGACATCACCAACGTCCAGGTCCAGATCAACACCACCGCCCCCGGCTTCTCGCCTCTCGAGGTCGAGCAGCGCATCACGTTCCCGCTCGAGACCAGCCTCGGCGGCCTGCCGGACCTCGACTACACCCGCTCGCTGTCGCGCTACGGCCTCTCCCAGGTCACGGTCGTGTTCAAGGACGGGACCGACATCTACTTCGCCCGCCAGCTCGTGAACGAGCGGCTGCAGCAGGCCAAGGACCAGTTGCCCGCCGGGATCGAGACCGCCATGGGACCGATCTCCACGGGCCTCGGCGAGATCTACAACTACGTCGTCGACGCCAAGCCCGGCGCGAAGAAGCCCGACGGCTCGGACTACAGCCCCGCGGACCTCAGGACGATCCAGGATTGGATCATCACGCCGCAGCTCCGCACCGTGCCGGGCGTCGTCGAGGTCAACACGATCGGTGGCTACGAGCGCCAGCTCCACGTGCTGCCGAACCCGGCGCGGCTGATGGCCTACGGGCTGACGTTCCGCGACGTGATGACGGCGCTCGCCACCAACAACGCCAATGTCGGCGCCGGCTACATCGAACGGAACGGCGAGCAGTATCTCGTCCGCACGCCCGGCCAGGCGCTGACGGCGGAAGACGTCGGCGGCATCGTCGTGAACTCCCACGCCGGAACTCCGGTCCGCGTCTCGGACGTCGCCGAGGTCAAGGACGGGCGCGAACTCCGCAACGGGGCCGCGACGCTCAACGGCCACGAGGTCGTCCTCGGCACCACCATGCTGCTGATCGGCGAGAACAGCCGCACCGTGGCCGAGCGCGTCGCGAACAAGCTCGGTGAGATCCAGAAGTCGCTGCCCGAGGGGATCGAAGCTCGCTCCGTCTACGACCGCTCGACGCTGGTCGAGGCGACCATCGCGACGGTGGAGAAGAATCTCGTCGAGGGCGCGCTGTTCGTCATCGCGGTGCTGTTCCTGCTGCTCGGCAACATCCGCGCCGCCATCGTCACCGCCTTCGTGATCCCGCTCTCCATGCTCTTCACCATCACGGGCATGGTCGAGAACAAGGTCTCGGCCAACCTCATGAGCCTCGGCGCGATCGACTTCGGCATCATCATCGACGGCGCCGTGATCATCGTGGAGAACTGCCTGAGGCTGCTCGCCCACGAGCAGGAGCGGCGGGGCCGCCTGCTGACGATGCAGGAGCGTTTCTCGACGATCCTGGCGGGATCGAGCGAAGTCATCCGGCCGAGCCTCTTCGGCACCATGATCATCGCGGTGGTCTACCTGCCAGTGCTCACTCTCACGGGGGTCGAGGGCAAGATGTTCACGCCGATGGCGCTCACCGTGCTGATGGCGCTGCTCGGCGCGTCGATCTTCTCGATGACCTTCGTCCCCGCGGCGATCGCGATCTTCGTCTCCGGCAAGGTGTCGGAGAAGGAGAACTGGTTCATGCGCGGCGCGCGCGTGACCTACGAACCTCTGCTTGGCCTCATGATCAAGCTGCGCTGGGTCGTGGCCCCGGCCGCGGTCGCGCTGGTCGTCGTGACCGGGATCGCGGCCTCCCGCATGGGCGGCGAGTTCATCCCGAGCCTCGACGAGGGCGACGCAGCGATCCAGGCGCTGCGCGTGCCGGGCACCAGCCTCACCCAGTCGCTGGAGATGCAGGGAGCGCTCGAAAAGCGCCTCATGCAGCATCCCGAGGTGAAGGAGGTGTTCGCCCGCACGGGCGTCGCCGAAGTCGCGACCGACGCAATGCCGCCCTCGATCTCGGACGGCTACATCATGCTGAAGCCTAGGTCGGAGTGGCCAAACCCCAAGAAGACCAAGGCCGAGCTGATGGAGGACGTGGAGAAGGCCGCCGAGGAGATCCCCGGCTCGAACTACGAGCTCTCGCAGCCGATCCAGCTCCGCTTCAACGAGCTGATCTCGGGCGTGCGTTCGGATGTCGGCGTGAAGATCTTCGGCGACGACCTCGACACGCTGCTGAAGGTCGCGGGCGAGGTCCAGACCGTGCTTCAAAAGGTGCCCGGAGCCGCGGACGTGAAGACCGAGCAAGTCACCGGCCTGCCGATCCTCACGGTGAAACTCAACCGCACCGCTCTCTCCCGCTACGGGGTGAGCGTCGGTGACGTTCAGGAGATCGTCGAGATCGCGGTCGGCGGAAAGGAAGCCGGGCAGATCTTCGAGGGCGACCGTCGCTTCGACATCGTGGTGCGGCTGCCCGAGCGGCTCCGCACCGACATCGAGGCGCTGAAGAACATCCCGGTCCCGCTGCCGACCCCGGACGGCAACGAGGCGCAGGCCAGTCCGGCGATCCTGGGAGGCCCGCCGTCTTCCCGCACGCGTTACGTGCCGCTCTCCTCGCTCGCCTCGCTCGAGGTGGCTCCCGGACCGAACCAGATCAGCCGCGAGAACGGCAAGCGCCGCATCGTGGTCTCGGCGAACGTCCGCGACCGCGATCTCGGCTCTTTCGTGGGCGAGGCGCAGAGGCAGATCGCCGAACAGGTGAAGCTGCCGTCCGGCTACTGGATCGGCTGGGGCGGGCAGTTCGAGCAGCTCGTTTCCGCGACACAGCGGTTGACGATCGTCGTTCCGATCGCGCTCGGGCTGATCTTCGTGCTGCTGTTCATGAGCCTCGGCTCGTTCAAGGACGCGGCGCTCGTGTTCTCGGGCGTGCCGCTCGCGCTCACCGGTGGCGTGGCTGCGCTGTTGATCCGCGACATCCCGCTCTCGATCAGCGCGGGCATCGGGTTCATCGCGCTGTCGGGCGTGGCGGTGCTGAACGGCCTCGTCATCATCGCGTTCATCCAGAAGCTCCGCGACCAGGGATTGGATCTGGTCGAGGCGGTGAAGGAGGGCGCGCTGACCAGGCTTCGTCCGGTGCTCATGACCGCGATGGTGGCCTCGCTCGGCTTCGTGCCGATGGCGATCGCGACCGGGCCGGGCGCGGAGGTGCAGCGTCCGCTCGCCACCGTCGTGATCGGCGGGATCGTGTCGTCCACGATCCTGACCCTGCTCGTGCTCCCTGCGCTCTACGTGCTGTTCACGCGGCGCCGGAAGCCGGACCCGGCTCCCGAGCCGGATGCAGCCGTGGCGGCCGCGTCATGAGGGCCGCGGCCGTCGGCGCGGCTGCGCTCGCTCTCGCGCTGGGGACCTTGTCCCCGGCGCGGGCGCTTAACGAGGACGTGATGCGCAACGTCCTGTCCTCGGTGTTCCTCGCCCAGAACTTCACGGCCGTCTGCGTGCAGGTCGACCCCGACTTCGCCCGCGAGACGGGCGGCAAGGATGGCGACGCCTCCAAGGTCATCGCCCACATGAAGGACGAGATCATCGCGACGATAACGCGCGACGAGGCCGCGCAGATCGTCGTCAGCGCCGCAGGCGCGGCCCGCGCGGTCGGCCTCGGCATGATCCGCTCGCTCTCCGGCGGATCGGTCGAGGAGCAGACCGACAGGGTCAGGGCGCTCTGCGAGGGGACGGCGAAGCCGTTGGTGAAGGGCGTCGTCGAGAACCATGACGAGCGCCACGAGTTCTTCGAGCGGATGCTCAAGGACGCGCGCCAGGGCCGCGGCTGAGGACGGGCGACGATGACCACACACAACGACCATGCCGGACACGACCATGGTGGCGAAGATCATTCCGGCCACGCCCACGGGCCGGGCGGGCACTCCCACGCGCCTGCGAGCTTCGGCAAGGCGTTCGCGATCGGCATCGCGCTCAACACGGCATTCGTGATCGTCGAGGCGGGCTACGGCTACGCCAGCAACTCCCTCGCCCTCGTGGCGGACGCGGGCCACAACCTCTCCGACGTGCTCGGCCTCGTGGTCGCGTGGGTCGCGGCAACGCTCGCCAAGCCCCCACCGTCACCGCGCTTCTCCTACGGCCTGCGGTCGTCCTCGATCATGGCGGCTTTGTTCAACGCGATCTTCCTGCTGATCGCGGTCGGCATGATCACCTGGGAGGCGATCCAGCGCTTCTCCGACCCGCAGCCCGTCGCAGGCGTCACCGTCATGGTGGTGGCCGCGATCGGGGTGCTGATCAACGGCTTCACCGCGTTCCTGTTCATGTCGGGCCGCAAGGGCGACATCAACATCAAGGGCGCCTACCTCCACATGCTGGCGGATGCGGGCGTCTCGGTCGCCGTGGTCGTGGCGGGGCTCCTGGTGCTGCAGACGGGGTGGCAATGGCTCGACCCCGTCGTCAGCCTCGCGATCGCCGCGGTGATCACCATCGGGACCTGGGGTCTGCTGCGCGACAGCGTGACGATGTCGCTCGACGCGACCCCGCCTGGCATCGACCCCGCGGCCGTCGCCGCCTTCCTTGAAGAGCGTACCGGGGTCGTGGAGGTCCACGACCTCCACGTCTGGCCGATGAGCACGACCGAGACGGCGCTCACCGCGCATCTCGTCATGCCCTCGGGCCATCCGGGCGACGCGGCCATGCGCTTGATAGCCCAGGAGCTCGAGGAGCGCTTCGGCATCGCCCACCCGACGATCCAGATCGAGCTCGCGACGGGCTCCTGTCCGCTGGCCCCTGCCCATGCGGTCTAAGACCGGGACACGCGCCGCGGGTTTCTTCTGCGCGCTCGCGGGCAAGGCGGCGGCGCTTGCGACGCTGGTCGCCATGCTGCTGCTCGCAGTGTCCCACGTCGAGATCGATCACGCCTCCCGCCTCTCGCCGGCCTCCGGCCAGCAGACCGTGCTCGTGACCTCCGCGCCCTGCTCGTCCGCGGCGCTCGGACATGCCGGCTCGGGCGCCGCCGAGTGCTCCGCCCCGTGCGTTGCCCCGCTTCCGGCCGCCCTCGGTTCATGGGCGGCGATCGCCCAGCGGTCCCCGTCGGCCCGGTGTCCCTGCCCCGGCCTCGACGGCGTCCACGTCGGCTTCGCCACTCCGCCTCCCCGGATCGCCTGATCGCGCCGTCCGGCGGATGCGGCGACGCCGTTCCGCCGACCTTGCTTTCAGCGACGCGTCCCTGACGCGACGGCCGACGCCGTCAGCGGGACGCAGGACCGACTCCGGGAACGAAGACATGATCACCCACTCATCCTGCGCGCACCCCGCGCATCAAGCGGACGACCTCGACCTGCTCGCGACCATCGAGGGCCACCAGATCGAGCTGCTCGCCCGTCGGATCCGGCTTCCCCGCGGGACGAAGCTCGACCTGCCGGGTCGGCACGGCTCCACGCTGGTCTTGGCCTCGGGAAGACTGTCGGCCGAGACGATCACGTCCGACGGGCACGAGGCCTTCGCGGCCGACGTCGAGCCGGGCGACGTGATCGGCGAGGCCTTCGCGTTCGAGCGCTGCGACACACCGTTCGAGATGGTGGCCGACGAGGCGTCCGAGGCCTGGTGTTTCGAGGCGCGCGACTTCGCGGCCGCGTTCGAGCGCCACCCCGCTTTCGCCAAGGCGGTGGTGCGCGCGATGTGCCGTCGGCAGTGCCGAACGCTTCAGAGGATGTCGGAAGTCATGACGCTGCCGATGGCGGGCAGGCTGGAGGCCGAGTTGCTTCGGCTCGCGGCCTGCGACCCGTCGGGCCGCGCGATCGGACGGCTGCCGACCCATAAGCAGATCGCCTCGCGCATCGCGACGCAGCGGGAGGCGGTGACCAAGGAGCTAAGCCGTCTCGAGCGGCAAGGCGCCATCCGCAAGGAGCGCCATGGCCTGAGGCTCGTCGGACCTAGCTGGAACCCCTGAGTTTGGGCGGGCCAGCCCCAGGAGGGGCTGGCCCTGCGGCGCCGTCAGGGTTGGAGACCAATGACGGCGCCGGTTCGGATCAGCGCGCGATCACGCGGCTGGGGTCGTGGCGGTTGGTCGCCTCACGGTCCACGCTGCCCGTCCGCTCGCCGGACAGGACGCTGAAGTCCGGCACGCTGTCGTAGAAGTCGGCGCTGTCGCGCAAGTGCTGGTTCGTCGAGTTGGCGGGCCCGGTCCCCGCAGTCGCGGCCGCGACCGAGGACATCAGGACGAGGGCGGCGGCGATCATGGTCTTCATCGTGGGTTACTCCCTTGTGGAAGCTCGTCTTGAGCTTGGGACCACGATGCGGGCAGGCCCGGATACGCCGGGTGGAAAGTCCCACATCAGCGGACAACTGGACGTGAGCCGGGCGTGTGCGAAGGTGGCCGGGAAAGAAGGAGGGCGACGCCCATGACGATGAACCGCAGGACGTTCACGCTGTTGGCGGCCGGCGCCGCGCTGCTTGTCCCAGGCGGGGTCCGCGCCGCTCCGGCGATGACCGTCCACAAGGATCCGACCTGCGGCTGCTGCGAGGCCTGGGTCGATCACGTCCGCGCGGCCGGCTACGAGGCGCAGGTCGTCGAGGTCGCGGCCATCAACACCGTCAAGGCGAAGCTCGGCGTGCCCCCCGGCCTGAGGTCCTGCCACACGGCCGAGATCGACGGCTACGTGCTCGAGGGCCACGTTCCCGCGGCGGCGATCGCGAGGCTGCTCGCCGAGCGCCCGAAGGTGCGGGGCCTCGCCGTGCCCGGGATGCCGATCGGCTCGCCTGGCATGGAGGTCGAGGGACGTGATCCCGAATCCTATGACGTGATGGCTTTTGGCGACAGCGAACCCAAGGCCATGATGAGGTTTCGGGGAAATATTGCGCTTTAGCGCCTTGCCGCGAGGGGGAAGTCCAGTCCGCTTCTCGGCGATTATGCAATGTCTGCTGATGGCGCGTCGCTGAACGATTGCGGGTGTATGATCGGGTTGAGGGGCCGCCTCTAGGAGGAGGCAATGCGCCAGCCCGACTTGTTCCGCTTACCCAAGAAGCCATGGAACGCCGGTCGTCTCATCGGACCAAAAGCGCCGCTGAAGCCGAAGCACATCTGGGCGATCCGCCAACAGTTGAAGACCAACGCTCAGGTCCGCGACCTTGCGATGTTCAATTGCGCCCTCGACGCGAAGCTTCGCGGATGTGACCTGGTCAAACTCCGGATCAGCGACGTGGCTATGGGCGGATCGATCCGCCTGAGGTCGACGGTCATGCAGCAGAAGACCGGCCGACCGGTTCCATTCGAGATCACCGAGCCTGCAAGAGATGCGCTCGCGGCCCGGCTGCGGGTGAGAGGTGGTCGACCGGATGACTGGCTGTTCCCGAGCCGGAGCACGCCAGGCCAACACATCGGAACGCGCCAGTACGCCCGGTTGGTCGACAAGTGGGTCCGTATGATCGACCTCGAGCCGACGGCATATGGCACGCACAGCCTGCGCCGCACGAAGGTGTCGCTGATCTACAAGAAGACTGGCAACCTGAGGGCGTGCCAGTTGCTCCTGGGGCATGGAAAGCTCGAGAGCACGGTTCGCTACCTTGGCATCGAGGTCGACGACGCTCTAGCGCTGTCCGAACAACTCGAGCTTTGAGCCCCATCGGTAAGACCGACAACTCGGAAGGAGCCCAAGGGCAATCAGCCGATGTCCGCTTCCGTCGTTGGACGAGGCAATCCGACCTTACAAAGTCAGCGGCGGCGGGAGCAGCCGCTGACCCAAAGCAGCCATTACGAAGGTGTGCACTTGCGGTCACCGATAGAGCGGTGGACGGCTTCATCGCTGACTGGACTCGCGCCATAGGCGCGCGAGCATGTACGCCCCACCCAAAAGTGAAGCCACCACGCCGCCAGGGATTTGCCAGGGAAAGATCACATTGCGGCCCGCGAAGTCCGCGAGCGTCAGAAGCCCGCCGCCCACCAATCCGGCGGCCGGGAGGTGCGCGCTAGCTCGCCGAAAGCCCAACAGTCTCGCTGCATGCGGTGCCAGCAGGCCGACGAAGGTCAGCGGTCCCATGGCGACTGTTGCAAGCGCGGTCATAACGGCCGCGCCAAGCACCAGCGCGGCCCGCGCCTTTCCTACAGCCAGACCCAGGGACGCGGCCGAGGTCTCTCCGAGTCCAAGCGCTTCAACGACGCGCGAAGCAAGCGGACTCACTGCAATCGCCGTAAGCCCGGCGGTGAGCGCGAGGCCTGCCTCGAGCGCGCCCGTCCGGTAGGTCGAGCCGGCCATCCAGGCGTATGCGAGGAGCGCGCGAGGATCCCCGCTTGCGAGGAACAGCGCCGCAAACCCCGAGGCCATGGTGGCTGCGGCGACGCCCGCGAGCAGGATACGCTCCGGGGTCGCAGCCGACCCTCGGCCGGCAGCCGCGACCAGCACCAGCGTCGCGAGCGAGCCGATGCTTGCAGCCACGACGGTTGAGGCGCGGTCGAAGCCGGTCGTCAGGACGAGCATCGCAAGCACGCCGAGCATCGCGCCGGCTGACACGCCGAGCGTCTCGGGGGCTGCGAGCGGATTGCGAGTCACGCGCTGGAGGATCGCGCCCGCGATCCCCAGCAGCGCACCCGCGCCGAAGGCGGCGGCGACCCGCGGGGCGCGCAGAGCCGCGATCTCGCCGTCGAGGCGCGTCCAGTCCCAGCCGTCGAGCCCGCAGCCGAAGGTAAGCGAGACGACGCCGACCGCTAGTCCCGCGGCGAGAAGCAAAAGGAGGAATGCGGAGTTGGCGTCCCGCGGCGTTGAGCGAGGCGGATCGAGCGGCCAGGGGTCCGCCCGCAGCCGTCGCAAGAGGAGAACGACAAGCGGCGCGCCGACGAGAGCCGTAACCGCGCCCGTTGGAACCTCTTGCGGAAACGGAAGCGCGGACGAGAACCGGTCAGCCAGCCAGAGCGTCGCGGCTCCGAGAACAGACGACCAGAACAGACGCGATCCAACGCTCTGGGCACCGCCGAGCCGCGCGAGCGCCGGCGCCGCAAGTCCGACGAAGCCGATCACCCCCACCATCGCGGCGACGGAGGCCGAGAGCGCAACCGCGAGCGTGACCGCCGCCAGGCGGATCGTCCCGGGCCTCACGCCGAGCGCGCCCGCCGCAGCGTCGCTTAACCCGAGCACTGACAATGGCCGAACAAGCACTAACGCGAGCGCGCAGCCCAAGGCGAGCCGCAGCGTGAGGCCGAAGGCCGCTGGTCCGCCGTCCTGAGCGAGCGATCCGCTTTGCCAGACGAAGAGCGGCGCCATGTCATCGCTCGTCAGCGTGACCATGGCGGCGGTCGCGGCGCCGCAGGTCAGCGTCACCACGAGGCCCCCGAGCGCGAGCCGCACCGGCGACGCCTGTCTCCCGGCCAACGTGACGGCGAGGCCGGTCGCCGCCGCCGCGCCGCCGAGCGCCACGAGCTCCGCGCCGGCGCCGAGCATCCACGGCGCGAATAGCGTCGCGGCCGACAGCGCGAGGCCCGCGCCTGCGAAGGTCCCGAGCGTCGCAGGTTCGGCGATCGGATTGCGGAGCGCGATCTGAAGCAGGGCTCCCGCGAGACCGAGCGCCGCTCCCGCAACGAGTGAAACGAGCGCACGGGGAACGGCCGAATAGGCGAAGGCGACCTGCCGCAGATCGGTGAGATCCGGATGCAGGACGGCGTCGATCCAAAGCTCCGGCGGCAGCATCCGATCGAAGGCGATCAGCGTCGCGACCAAGGCGGGCGCGGCGACGGCGAGCGCGAGCAGGCCTGGAGAGCGGACCCGGCTGAAGCACGACGAGGCCGACTTTTCCGAAGCGCTCATGCGCCGGGCAGCCGGTCGGCCAGCTCACTTGCAAAACGCGCCGCTGCAGCCGGGCCGCCGAAGGGCCACACGGCGCCGATCATGGTCCAGCGCCCATCGCGCACGAAGGGCAGCTCGTTCCAGAGCCTGCTGCGATCAAGGCGGATGCGGATGTGAGGCGGGATCGGGTCGAGGATCACGAGGCGGGCGCGCGGATCGACGGCGAAGAGTTGCTCGAGGTCGGCGTAGACGAAGCCCCAGCGGCCAGCCGGCTTCTCCCAGGCGTTAACAAGACCAAGCCGCCGCAGCACGTCGTCGAACAGGCCGCCCGCGCCGTAGATCCGCACATGACGGTCTTCGAAGATCGACGCGACGAGCAGCGGCTCGCGCGACCGTCCGGCGAGGCTGCCGCGCGCCGCCGCGATCGACGCGAGCGCCGTGGCGGCTACGGCCTCCCCACGATCCTTCAGCGAAAGCCTCTCCGCGAGCTTCCGCAACTCGCCGACGCCGTTATCGAACGCCGAGCCGCCGGGCGTCACAAGCATGGAAAGCGTGTGCAGCGGCGCGAATCTCTCGATCGGAAGGCTCTCATAGCCATAGCCCGTCGCGCCGATCGCGAGGCCGGGGCGTAAAGCAGCGAGCATCTCGAGATTTGGTTCGGTCCGCGAGCCGAGATCGGCAACGCCTGACGGTAAGGCGGGCGCCACGGCCCATTCGGCGTAAGCCGTCGTATCGCCGACCGCGAGCGGCTGAAGCCCGAGCGAGATCGCCATCTCGGCGGCGGTCCATTCAAGGCAGACCACTTGGGGCGCGGCCCGTGCGGGCTGCGCCCCCGAAGAAAGGCACGCCGCCCCGGCGCCCGCCACGAGCGCGCGGCGGGAGACGTTGAAGCCGCTCAGCTCGCCCTCACCATGTGTAGGTGGCCTTCAGGATCGCTTTGCGGCCCTCGCCGTAGAAGCAGCCGAAATCCCTCGAGAAGCAGGAGGCAACGTAACGCTTGTCGAACAGGTTGCTGACATTGAGCGCGAGTTTGTAGTTGTCGCGCTTATAGCTCAGCAGGGCGTCCACGACCGCGACGGACGGAACCTTGAACGAGTTGTCGTTGTCGCCGAAGGTCGAGCTCTGCGCGCGGACGCCGCCGCCGAAGCCGAGACCTTTCAGCGCGCCGGTCTGGAGTGTGTAGTCCGCCCAGATCGCCCCGGCGTGCTTCGGGATGCCGTACGTCATGTTGCCCTCCCGCTCAGGGGCGGAGGGGTTTTTGGTTATCTCCAGATCGAGATACGTATAGGCGGCCCGCAGATTGACGCCGTTGGCGAGAGTGGCGACGCCTTCCAGTTCCAGACCACGTGATCGGACCTCTCCGATCACGTTCCCAGTCACGGGCCCAGTCGACTGCTGTACGTTCTGGCGCGTGAGTTCAAAAACCGCCGCCGTGAAGGTCGCGTTCCATTCCGGCGGCTGGAACTTGAGGCCCGCCTCATATTGCTGCCCTGTGTCCGGCTTCAGCGCCGTTCCGCCCGGAGAGGCCACCACAGGCAAGAAGGATTCAGAATAGCTGACGTACGGCGCCAAGCCATTGTCGAAGTTGTAGATCAGCCCGGCCTTGCCGGTGAAGGCGCGATCCATCTGGTCGGTTTCAGGCTCGGCCGACACTGCGTCCTTCGATTTCGTGTCGGCCCAGTCGTAACGTCCGCCCAGAACGATCGACAGCTTGTCGATCTTGATCTGGTCCTGCGCATACACGCCGATCTGACGCTGCTTCGTATTGATGTCCTGATATGGCGCGCCCACCGTGATCGGGCCGCCGTAGATCGGATCGAAGACATCGATCGAGTCGGCTGTCCCTTCGGCGCCGAAGTCCGAGAGGCTTGTGTAGCGGTAATCTAAACCGATTACCGCGGTGTGGCTGAAAGGTCCCGTGTCGACTTTGACCTGAGCGTTGTTGTCGACCGCGAAGGTGTCAAGTTCAGATCGGCCGACGCTGGAAAAGCGTCCGAATTGGTTGCTGCTCGCGTCGACATAGCCGAAACCGTAAACTTGGTCCTGCTCGTTCTTAAGATAGGAATAGCGCAAGTTCTGTCGCACGGTGACCGCGTCGCTGAACCTGTGCTCGAACAGATATCCAATCATCGCCATGTCGGTGTCGTACCGATCAAAATCCGGCTCCCCGAGAAAGCGATTTACCGGGATGCGCCGCCCGTTTCGCCGAAAGACCGTTCCGTCCGCCGGGAGGAATTGAAGGCCCCAACCCGCGCGGTCACGCTGGTAGGCGCCTAGCACCGTCAGGGTCGTGTCGTCGGAGGGCTTCCACGTGAAAGACGGCGCGAGAAAGATGCGGTCGTCATCGACGGTGTCGACCTGCGTTTTGCCCTCGCGCACCAGCCCAGTCAGGCGGTAGGAAAATTCGTCTGATCCGGCGACCGGCCCGCCGAAGTCGAACTCGCCCTGATAGCGGTCGAAGCTGCCGATGCTCGCTGAGACCTCGCCGAAGGCGTAGTCGGTCGGCCGCTTCGATACGTAGTTGATGATCCCGCCCGGGCCATTCTGACCGTATAGAACCGAAGCCGGTCCCTTGAGAAATTCGATGCGTTCTGCGCCGTACGGATCAAGGCCCTGGAACTCGGTAAACTGGGTGCCGGGCATACGGAGACCGTCTTTGTAGAACGAATTGCCCGTCGCCTCGAAGCCCCTAAGAATGAAACCGCCGAAGCGAGTGTCGGAAGCACCGTTGCGTTCTCCAAGCGCGCCTGAAGTGTAACGCAGCGCGCTGTTTATCGACTCAACACCTTGGGTCTTGAGCTGGTCGCTTGTAACGACCGAGATCGACTGCGGCGTCTCGATCAGCGGGGTGTCGGTCTTGGTGGCTGTGACGGCGCGCGTTGCGTTGAAACCGCTGACATGACCGACAGGATTTTGCCCCCCTTGACCGTTTAGCGCCGCATCGTCCGAGCCGCGCCCTTCGACGTTGATCTCCTCAAGCTCCACCGCTCCCGTGGCCTGGACCTTGACGAGATCCTGCACGGTCACGACGCCTGGAGCGGTGTAGACGTAAACGAGACCGGTGCCCTCGAGCAGCTCACGCAGCGCGCTTTCGAAGGTGTCGGCCTTCACGGCTTTCGCGCGCTTGCCCACTGTGGCGTCGGACGCATAGAGCAGACGCACTTTCGACTGTCGGCCGAGCGCAAGCAGGCCATCTTCAAGGGTGCCAGCGGGGATCGCGATTTCGGCCGTTGGCGCTGCGCCGCGCTCGGCCGCTCCGATAGAGGTCGCGCTTATCACGATAATCGCCGCCGCTGCCGCAGCCGTGACAGCGGTTCTGTGGGCGCCCTTACTGCCAGTCATCTCGTCCCCCGACGCGAACGGACCGCGACGGCGGCCACATGACGAGTAAGAGCGAACCTCTTGCCAGCCTCCTGACGTCGCTGCCGAAAAAAATTAGCTCGCGGATCGCACGAGGGTCAGCGCGCGGCCAAACCGCATCATCCTGACGGGGAACGTCGCCTCAATCGCAGAGAGAGCAGCCTCGGGGTCGCCGAGATCGAACACGCCGCTGACCTTGAGGTCAGCCGCCCGATCGTCGAGCACAAGGATGGGTCCGTTCCGATAGCGGCCGATCTCGGCCAGGAGATCGCCAAGCCTACGTCCCGAAAAGACGATCCGTCCCTCGCGCCAGGCGACGGCGTCGCTGGCGCCGCCAGGCGGATCGGTCTCGACGAGCCGCCCGTCAGCCCCGCGGGCCGCCCCGTCGCCGGCCCCAAGACGCAGCAGATCAGCGCCGGCGCGCACCTCAACCACGCCCTCTTCAACTACCACCTCGGGGCCTGAACGCGGCGAGCGCGCTACCTCGTAGCGCGTTCCCAGCGCGGTCGCCGAAAGACCGTCGACCATCACGACGAAGGGCCGCTCAGCATCGGGGACGACGTTGAAAAAAACTTGGCCGCGAAGGACCTCCACGCGCCGCTCCCCCGCCACGAAATGAAGCGCTATCGCGCTGTCCGTGTCCAGCGTCGCCTCGGTTCCGTCAGCGAGTCGCACGGCGCGTATCTCACCAACGGAGGTCCAGTGGTCCGAACTTAGCCGGTCGATCAATCCGGATTGATAAAGCGCTGCGCCGAAACCCAGAACCGCAAGCAGCGCCATCAAGCCGCCCCCGCCTGGCTTGGCAGGCTTGACGGGCGCCATTTTCCCAAGTTCGCCCCAAAGTTCGGAAAGATCGTCGAACGCAGCCGCATGTGCTGGCAAGGCTGAGCGCCAGCGTTCGAAAGCGCGTCGATCTTCCGCGCTGGCGTCAGCCGACGACAACCGCGCGACCCAAAGCGCGGCTTCCTCAGCTATGCGTTCTTCGTCTCCGGTCGGTCCCTGCGACGCCATCGGTCCTCTCGCGCGCGGAAAGCCGCTTCGCACTGCACTTTAAGAGCGCGGCGAGCTGCTATGACCTGACGTGCGACTCTAAGAAAGCCTCGATCGCGTCGCGCGGCACGCGAGCAGCGCGCGCATCACATGCTTCTCAACCATGTTGCGCGAGATGCCGAGCCGAAGCGCGATCTCGCTGTTGGCGAGGCCTTCGAAGCGGCTCATCACAAACGCTTCACGGCAGCGCGGCGGCAGCGCGGCGATAGTCTCGGAGAAGGCGCGCAGGCGCTGGCGCGCATCGACTGCGCGTTCGGCGTCGGGCTGGTCGTCGGCGAGGTCAAGGGCGGCGTCGCGGTCGAACAACAGGTCGTCGGCCGCGCGCCTCGCCGACCACGCATAAGCGACAGACCGCGCGACGCGAAAGAGATAGGCCTGCGGATTGTCGATCGCAGTCTCCGGGCCGAGCGAGAGCATGCGCAAGAATGTTTCCTGCGTGGCGTCCGCGGCTTCCTCGCGGCATCGGAACCGACGCTGGAAGAATCGGCGCAGCCTGCTCTCTTCCGAACGCTGCAGGTTCCGCACCAGCAGTCCAGTCATTGTGGTCCCCGATTAGCCTTAACATCAGGCCATTCCACGCCAGTTACGCGGATAGAAAATTCCTTTCAACTTCAATATTTTAGATCCATTCTAAGAAGCCGCATCTGGGCGATCTCGCCATCGACGAGTGACGTTTCTGCAACGCTGAATGGGGCTCTTAAGTAGAGTTAGCCGTCGCCTTGGCGACTTGTGGCGCACGTGGCGGTTGTAGGGCTTGTCTCGGCGGTTGTTTAAACGTCTGCTTGTGGCGCGTCTCAGCCGGAAACTTTCTTGCTAGCATGGCACCTGTCGCCGAGATGGTCCGCCTGCGGCGACGGCGTTCACACGCGCAAAGGCGACGCCATCTGTCCGGCAACTCACGCAGCTGTCGGTCTGGGCTCCGCTCGTCGATGCGGCGTCCGTTCGCGCGGATCATAATCTCGGCTGGCAAGCGGTCACTGCGGTGCCAGGACGACTAATCAATCCATTTCTGAGGGAGCGACGGACTGCGCCTGCAACAGCCGACGATAGAACGTGCCCCGGCTGACCCCAAGGCTGCGGGCAGCGCGAGAAATGTTGCCGCCATGACGGTCTAAAGCGTCTTGAAGGATAAGGCGCGTTTTCGATTGAAGGTCCGATGATTCATTTCGCAATTCCGCCGGTGTAGACAAAATTTCAACAGGTAGCGCAGAACACGGGACTTCGACGGATCGCTCTGCAAGCACGAACAACGTCCGGAGCACGCCTGCGAGTTGGCGAAAGTTGCCCGGCCAGTCGTAACCGGAAAGCCGGCCAAGGGTTTCTGGTGCGAGCCTGTATTCGGGGTCTTCCGAAGTGGTCTGGCTCCATAGATTGGAGACAACGCGCGCGAGTTGAGGGTGTTCTCGGATAGGCTTCAGCCGGACGTGAAATTGCGAAATTCGGTAAAAGAGATCGCGCCGGAATCGGCCGGAAGCCACGAGATCCTCGAGCTTGAGATGGGTAGCGCATATCAACGCGAAGTCTACCGGCACGGCTTTCGAGCAACCCAGGGGTGTGACCTCCCGCTCTTGTAGCGCACGCAACAGTCGCGCCTGCGCGGGGAGGGGCATATCGCCGATTTCGTCAAGCAACAGCACGCCGCCATCCGCTTCTCGCAGCAGACCTTTTGCGCCCTTCTTCAGCGCGCCCGTGAAAGCGCCCTCGACATAGCCAAACAGCTCAGCCTCAATTAGGGATTCTGGCAACGCGGCGCAGTTGACGGCCACGAATGGACATAGCGCGCGCGACGACAGCGCGTGCAGATGGCGAGCGAACACCTCTTTTCCGCAACCGGTCTCGCCGGTCACCACTACCGGCAGGCCGGACTCCATCACCTTGCGCGCCCGCTCGATGTCGGCGCGGGTAGCTTCATCGTAGATTGGCGTGGTTAGGCTTGCCCGGGAGAACCGAGGTAGGCCGGCCAGCGGCCGCGCGGGCGATGCTTTCTCCTGACCGCCGCTGTGGAGACGCCGACCCCTCCAGCTCCTAAGCTCGCGGCCAGCGTATCGACCTGGTTCATCTTCTGGCGAAACATCGAACAATTCGCCGAAGCTGCGGCCTCCAAGCGCCTTCCAGTCGATGTCGACCAGCGCAAGGCCGTGACGGTTAGCCGCGACGAGCCGCAAGTCGTCATTGAATACTAGAACGCCTTCCCTCGCCGTGCCGAGAAGCTGCGGGTCGGCATGGAGCCGAACGACTTGGTGATGAGCG
Source organism: Chenggangzhangella methanolivorans (assembly GCF_042648545.1). Lineage (NCBI taxonomy): Bacteria > Pseudomonadati > Pseudomonadota > Alphaproteobacteria > Hyphomicrobiales > Methylopilaceae > Chenggangzhangella > Chenggangzhangella methanolivorans. The sequence continues at coordinate 1,005,815 of NZ_JBHRXS010000003.1, read as the reverse complement.
AAAACTTCCGCAAACTGACGGTGTTCGATCTGGTCAATCGCGAGCTCCACTAGGCCAAGCGCATAGGCAGAAGTTGTCGACGCCGGAGCAGAGACATTGAGAACGCCCGCAACTGAGCCATAGGGCGTCATTATGGGGGCGGCGGCGCAGTCAAGGAAACGATTGGTGGCGAAGAAGTGCTCCGAGCCTCTGACGACGAGCGGCTTCAGCTCCATCAGCACAGCCCCGATGCCGTTAGTTCCGCGCAACTGCTCGGTCCACAAAGAGCCTGGGCTGAGCGAGACCTGGTTAGCGCGGCGAGCGAAGTCTTCTGCTCCGACGCAATCCAGCACCACGCCGAGCGGATCCGCGACGATCGCAACCCCCTCGCCGCTGACCGCGACCCGGCGGAGTGTCTCGAGTTCGGGGCGGCAACGTCGATAGAGCTCTTCGCTTTGTTCGATGCGGCTGCGGAGCTCGTGTGACGTCAGTGGTTCAATCCTAGGCGGCGCCTCACCCTCAAGCCCCGACGCTTCGCACCTGCTCCACGAGCGGCGGATATGGTCCGGTTGCACTGCTCCGCGATCTTGAATAGCGCCGGAAGCGGTTGCTTTCTTCATGATAGCGCCTCCCAACATCCTCTTACCCCTAACGAACTGTTCTATAACGGAACAAATTTGTCCGTAGTTGTTCTTCTATATTTCGATCTTGTCATCAAAAGACTGGGCCGTCCAGAGCGTCGTTCCTGACCTATAAACTTCGGCCCTTCTGAAATCTCGAGGATTTCAAGGGAATTATCCTTATTGCGCCGCCAAAACAGTTCGTTTGCGGCGCACCATGGCATGTCCTCTGCTTTTGCCTTCACGCCAACGTTTGGCGAGCGGCTGAGACCAGGCGTCTTTGCAGGTCGTCGAGCCGGCGTTGGCAGAAAACGAGAACAGGGCTCGTCGGAGACGACGGAGCCCTTCAAGGGGGGGTGTTATGGGTCCGGGTTTTCTCGGTGAATTTCTGGGGACGATGGTCCTCATTCTGTTCGGGAACGGCGTCGTGGCCAACGTGCTTCTGACGCAATCCAAGGGGAACGGCGGTGGGTGGATGGTGATCACCACCGGCTGGGCCTTCGGCGTGCTGGCCGGCGTGATCGTGGCGATCGCAGCGGGCTCGAACGCGCATCTCAATCCGGCGGTCAGCGTCGCGCTCGCTTACTCTTCCGGATCCTGGGCGACGGTCCCGACCTATGTGGCGGGGCAGTTCGCAGGCGCCTTCGCGGGCGCCGCTCTGGTGTGGCTCGCCTATCTCGCCCATTGGGCCAAGACCGAGGACAGCGGCCTCAAGCTCGCCTGCTACTCGACCGGCCCCGCGATCCGCGACGCCAAGGCCAATCTGCTCACGGAAGTGATCGGCACCTTCGCGCTCGTCTTCGTGGTGGTGGCGATCGGCGCCAAGGCGGTAGGGGCCGCGGGCGTTCTCGGGCCGCTGATGGTGGCCTTCCTCGTGTGGGGCATCGGCCTCTCGCTCGGCGGGCCGACCGGCTACGCCATCAATCCGGCTCGCGACCTCGGGCCGCGCCTTGCCCACGCGGTGCTGCCGATCGCCGGCAAGGGCGGCTCAGACTGGGGCTATTCCTGGGTCCCAGTCGTGGGCCCGGTTGTCGGCGCGCTGCTCGCGATCATCGTGGCAAAGGCGACGGGCCTCGGCTGAAGCCCGCCGCCGACCAGAAGTCATCCGCACACACGTCAATGCCGCGACGCTCGATCGAGACGTGAGGAAAGCCGCGTCCGGCGTCCGACAGAAACCAAACGGGAGAAACGCAAATGAACGTCAACGTCAACATTCCGACCAGCCGACCCAAGGTCTGCCCGTCGATCGAAGCCTGGCTCGCGCAGCCCCGCCCCCTGCTGATCGACGGCAAGTGGGTTCCGGCGCTCTCGGGCAAGACCTTTCCGGTCTTCGACCCGGCGACCGGCGAGAAGATCGCAGACGTGGCCGAGGGCGACGCCGCCGACATCGATCTTGCGGTCAAGGCCGCCCGCCGCGCCTTCGAGAGCGGCCCGTGGGCCCGCATGACCCCGTCCGAGCGCGGACGCATCATCCATAAGCTCGGCGACCTCGTGCTCGAGCACGCCGATGAACTCGCGACCCTCGAGGCGCTCGACAACGGCAAGCCCAAGCACGTCGCCCGCGCCGCCGACGTGACGCTCTCGGCCGACATGTTCCACTACATGGCCGGCTGGGCAACCAAGATCGAAGGCAAGACGATCTCGATCTCGGCGCTCGCAGCGCCCGGCGTCGACTTCTTCTCTGCGACCCGCCCGGAGCCGATCGGCGTCGTCGGCCAGATCATCCCGTGGAACTTCCCGCTGCTGATGGCGGCCTGGAAGCTCGGCCCGGCGCTCACCACCGGCTGCACGGTGGTCCTGAAGGTCGCCGAAGAGACCCCGCTTTCGGCGCTCCGCCTCGGCGAGTTGATCCTCGAAGCGGGCGTTCCGGCAGGCGTCGTCAACATCATCGCGGGCTTCGGCGAGACCGCGGGCGCGGCGCTCTCGGCGCACCCCGACGTCGACAAGGTGGCGTTTACCGGCTCGACCGACGTCGGCCGCCTGATCGTCAAGGCCTCGGCCGGCAATCTCAAGAAGGTCTCGCTCGAGCTGGGCGGCAAGTCGCCCAACATCGTGCTCGCCGACGCCGACGTGGAACTCGCCATCCAAGGCGCGACCGCCGCGGTGTTCTTCAACCACGGCCAGTGCTGCAACGCCGGTTCGCGCCTCTTCGTCCACCGCTCAATCTTCGACCGCGTGGTCGAGGGTGTGGCGGCGGAAGCGGCCAAGATCAAGCTCGGCCACGGGCTCAACCCCGACACCGAGATGGGTCCGCTCGTCTCCCAGGTGCAGTACGACCGCGTAACGGGTCTGCTGGCCTCGGGCCGGCAGCAGGGCGCGACCGCGGTCTGCGGCGGCGCGGGCGTGGGCGGTCAGGGCTATTTCGTGCCGCCGACGATCTTCACCAACACCACGCCCTCCATGCGCGTGGTCGCCGAGGAGATCTTCGGCCCGGTGCTGGTGGCCGCGCCCTTCGACGACGTCGACGACGCGCTGATCGCCGAAGCCAACAACTCGATCTACGGCCTTGCGGCTGGCGTGTGGTCGACCAACACGGCCAAGGCGCAGTCGATCGCGCATCGCCTGAAGGCCGGCACCGTGTGGGTCAACTGCTACCACATCTTCGACGCCGCGCTGCCCTTCGGCGGCTACAAGCAGTCGGGCTGGGGCCGCGAGATGGGCCAGGCCGTGCTCAACAACTACCTCGAGACCAAGGCCATCACCACCCGCCTCGGGTGACGGCGCGCCCGCGTGACCGCTGACTGAAAGCCGTCGCCGGGCATCCGGCTTCGGCCTTCGGCGGGCGGCGGCGGGACAAGCGCGACGGGATCGGCCGGGGGCCCGATCCCGTCGCGTCCCGGGGATCTTCCAGGACAGACGGCGACATCGGCGCCGACGCCAAAGCAGCGGCGTCGAACCACGGACATCCAGAGTATAGGAATAAAGACCTTGACACGAACTCAAGACGATCGCACGACACCTGATGGCGCGACGGCGACGCCCTGCGGCTGCGGATCTTCCGCCGAGTTCGGACGCAGAGACGTTCTCGCCACAGCCGCCGCGGCGCTCGCCGCCGCCGCCGTGACGCCCGCCTGGGCCCAGACGCCGGCCTCGCCGATGCCGCCCCAGCCGGGCGACCGCTTCGTCCATCTCTCTGGACCCAAGGCCGGCCAGCCAGTCGTTCCCGAAGACCTCGTCATCGGCTCGCCAAGGCTCGCCTACCCGGCCGATCCCGAATCCGGCGAGGCCCGCAAGGCGCGGACCAACCAGGTGGTCCTGACGCGCGTCGATCCCGCGGTCCTGTCGGTGGAGACGCGCTCGGTTTCCTGGAACGGCGTCGTCGCCTACTCGGCGATCTGCACCCACAACGGCTGCCCGGTCACGGGCATGCGCAACGACAAGACACTGCTCTGTCCGTGCCACGAGTCGGAATTCGACATCGCGGACAAAGGCAAGGTGGTTCACGGCCCGGCCGAGCGCCGGCTCTCGAACCTCCCTCTGCAGACGACCGGAGACGCGATCGTGGTCGCGGGTCCGTTCTCCGGCCCCATCGGCGCGCAACGCAAGTAAGCGCCGGGACGCCGGACCTTCTCAAGAAAAGACAAAGGGGGAATGCATCTATGCTTAAGTTCGCGACGGCGACGGCTATTGCCGCGCTGGCTCTGTCGGGAGCGGCGAATGCGGGTCCGCTTGAACACTATAAACCCGTCACTCAAGAAAGAATGTCCAATCCGGAGCCCGAAAACTGGCTGATGGCCAAGGGCAACTACGCCGGTTGGAGCTATACCGCGCTCGATCAGATCACGGCCAAGAACGTCAAGAAGCTTCGGCCCGTCTGGAGCTTCTCGACCGGCGTGACCTCCGGTCACGAAGCGCCTGCGATCGTCAATGACGGCGTCATGTTCGTGGCCACGCCTTACAACCAAGTGATCGCCATCAAGGCGGCCACCGGCGAGCAGATCTGGCGCTACAAGCGCGAGTTCCCGGAAGGCTTCAGCGCGTTTCACGTCACCAACCGCGGCGTCGCGCTCTGGGGCGACAAGGTCTATGTCGGCGGCGCGGACTGCAAGCTGACCGCCCTCGACGCCAAGACCGGCAAGGTCGCCTGGGAATCCGTCGTCTGCGACTGGCAGGACGGCGCCTACATCACCTCGGCTCCGGTCGCGGTGAACGGCAAGGTCATCATCGGCCCGTCGGGCGGCGAGTTCGGCGTCCGCGGCTTCCTGAAGGCCTTCGACGCCCAGACCGGCAAGGAAGTCTGGACGACCTACGGCATTCCGGCCCCGGGCGAGCCCGGCTCGGAGACCTGGCCGCATGAAGGCCAGTGGAAGGACGCCTGGAAGATCGGCGGCGCCACGATGTGGATGCCGGGCAATTACGACGTAAAGAACGGCGTTCTCTACTGGGGCGTCGGCAACGGTTCGCCCTGGGTCGGCGACCAGCGTCCGGGCGACAACCTCTACGTCGCCTCCACGATCGCGATGGATCCCGACACCGGCAAGATCAAGAGCCACTTCCAGTATCACTGGAACGACTCCTGGGACTGGGCGGCCATGAACCCGCCGACCCTGATCGACCTCGAGAAGAACGGCGTCAAACAGCCCAACCTCATCAGCGCGCAGCGCAACGGCTACCTGTATCGCCTCAATCACGCGGCCGACGGCGGCAAGATCAACTTCGTCGACGCCCGCCCGTTCGTGAAGAACAACGTCTTCAAGAGCGTCGACCCCAAGACCGGCCGTCCGACCTACAACGAAGAAGCCAAGCCCGGCACGGGCAAGGAGCGCATGTACTGCCCGAGCATCTGGGGCGGTAAGGACTGGCCGTACGAAGCGTACAACCCGAAGACCGGGATTCTCTACGTCCCGTTCAACGACAACCACTGCATGGCCTACGGCGGCAAGGTGCAGGAGCGCGTTCCGGGTCAGTGGTACGCGGGCGTGGAGCCTCAGGACATCAAGATCACGATCGAGGAAGGCTTCAAGTTCATCGGCGGCATTCAGGCCGTCGACGCCGCCAGCACGAAGGAAGTGTGGCGCACGACCTATCCCGGGTCGTGGAACTGGGGGTCGATCATGACCACCTCGACCGGCCTGATCTTCGCCGGCGGCACCAACGACCGCATGTTCCGCGCCTATGACGGCAAGTCCGGCGACCTGCTGTGGGAGTTCAAGACCAACTCCGGCATCATCTCGCCCCCCACCAGCTTCTCTGTCGACGGCAAGCAGTACATCGCCGTCGTCTCCGGCTGGGGCGTCGACGCCGCGTGGGTTCAGAACCTGATGGCCGATCGCTACGGCTGGGAGAAGGACTCCCCGCAGGGCGGCACTGTGTGGGTGTTCGCGCTCGACGACTGACGCGTGACCCTCGCGGGTTGAGCTGACGCGCTCCTGCCTGGCGCGCCTCGCGGCCCCCGCGCTTTCCGTCCTTTCGGACAGGACCGCGCGGGGGCCGCACCCTCCTCGATCGATCGAGGCCCCGGTTTCTCATTCTCTCGCGCGGCCGCGACGTCGGCTCCGCAGGAGCGGTTCCGCAATCGACGGCGCTCAGAGCCGTCTTGACCTGAAAGGAGATCTTTCCCGCCCGAGCGACGGGACGTCCCGAGAGGGCGCGACAACGACCGCCGCCGCGACAATGGGGTGGTCTTCGGGTTCTCGGACCCGAAGCCGAAGCGGCGACGGCCTCTGCAGACGATCAAACGAACACAAAGCGTCCAGAAGGACGAATTCGGGAGAAGACCTAAATGACATCTCGTTCCGCATTTCTCGCTGCCTGCGCCGCGACGGCGCTCCTCGCAGGCCTTTCGACGCCTGCTTTCGCGGTCACCGACGAGGACATCGCCAACGACGCCGCGACGACCAACGACGTCGTCACCAACGGCCTTGGCAACCAGGGCCAGCGCTACAGCCCGCTGAAGACGCTCAACCGCAACAACATCAAGGGCCTTATTCCGGCCTATTCATTCTCCTTCGGCGGCGAGAAGCAGCGCGGCCAGGAGAGCCAGGCGCTCGTCAAGGACGGCGTGATCTACGTCACCGGCTCGTATAGCCGCGCCTGGGCAATCAATTCCCGCACCGGCGAGAAAATCTGGGAATACAACGCCCGCCTTCCTGAGGGCATCCTGCCCTGTTGCGACGTCGTGAACCGCGGCGGCGTGCTCTACAAAGATATGTTCATCTTCGGCACGCTCGACGCGCAGATGGTCGCGCTCGACGCCAAAAACGGCAAGGTAAAGTGGAAGAAGCAGATCGACGACTTTAAGTCCGGCTTCTCCTACACGGCCTCACCGATGATCGTGAAGGGCAAGCTCATCTCGGGCGTCTCAGGCGGCGAGTTCGGCGTCGTGGGCCGCGTCGAAGCACGCGATCCGGAAACCGGCGAGATCATCTGGAAGCGTCCGGTGATCGAGGGTCATATGGGCGAGCTTAACGGCAAGCCCTCGACTGTGACTGGCAAGACAAACGAGACTTGGCCGGGCGACATGTGGAAGTACGGCGGCGGCGCCACGTGGCTCGGTGGCACCTATGACGCCGAAACGAACCTGATCTACTTCGGCACCGGCAACCCCGGCCCGTGGAACAGCTGGATGCGTCCCGGCGATAACAAGTGGACGTCGTCGCGCATCGCGCTTGACCCGGATACCGGCGAGATCAAGTGGGGCTTCCAGACCACCCCGCATGACGGCTGGGACTATGACGGCGTGAACGAGTTCGTGTCGTTCGACCTCAAGAAGGACGGCAAGACCATCAAGGCCGGAGCCACCGCCGACCGCAACGGCTTCTTCTTCGTCCTTGACCGCACCAACGGCAAGTTCATCTCCGCTACGCCGTTCGTAGCGAACGTCAACTGGGCCAGTGGGTACACGCCCGAGGGTCGCCCGATCTACATCGAGGCGAACCGTCCCGGCGACCCGTCGAAGTCGGCCGATGGCAAGAAGGGCGTTGTGGTTCGCGCGACTCCGGGTTTCCTCGGCGGCAAGAACTGGAACCCAGTTTCCTACAGCCCCGATACCGGACTGTTCTATATTCCATCCAACGAGTGGGGAATGAACATCTGGAACGAGCCGATCGCTTACAAGAAGGGCGCGGCCTATCTCGGCGCAGGCTTCGAAATCAAGCCGACCTTCGAGGACCACATCGGCTCGCTCAAGGCGATGGATCCGGCGACCGGAAAGGTCGTGTGGGAGTACAAGAACAAGGCTCCGCTCTGGGGCGGTGTTCTGACCACTGCAGGCGGACTGCTCTTCACCGGCACGTCCGAGGGCTACATCAAGGCCTTCGACTCCAAGACGGGCGATGAACTCTGGAAGTTTAACGTCGGCACCGGCGTCGTCTCGTCGCCGATTACCTGGGAACAGGACGGCGAGCAGTGGATAGGCTTCGCGGCTGGGTGGGGCGGCGCCGTTCCGTTGTGGGGCGGCGACGTGGCGAAGACCACCGCCGGCATCAATCAGGGCGGATCTTTCTGGGCCTTCAAGTTGCCCAAGGAAGTCGCGATCCGCTGACACGAGCACGGGCGGGGCGAAGTCTTCCCCTGTCCCGCCCGGACCGACGCCGCGCCAAATTTCTCCTGGCGCGGCGTCGGAGCACTCAATTCCCCTGAACGCCAGTGACGGACGCCTTCGATGCGCTTTCTCTTGATCGATGATCATCCGATTTTCCGGGAGGCCGTCGCCAATCGTCTCCGCACCCGGTTTTCCGAGTGCGGAGTTCTCGAGTTTGGCTCTATCGCCGCCGCCTGTGACGCCGCATATGGGCTTGAGATCGATCTCATCCTGACAGAATTGGCAATGTCAGGCGTCACGGGTTTCGAAGGCCTACTTGGGATCCGAGAGCGACTGCCAAAAGCACGCGTCGCCATTCTGTCGGGGCTTGACGATCCGAATATGATCCGGGCTGCGCTCAGGTTCGGCGCGGCCGGGTTTGTGAGCAAGCGAGCCGAGCGGTTAACATTCGACGCTGCGGTGGACGCAATGCTTACTGGTGCGGTCTACGTGCCCAGCGCTCTCCGGAGGCGGTCTTCACGGCCTTTGACAACCGCTCTCACGCGCGAAGCCGAAGTGGCGGAGCGGATCCGCACGTTGACCAGTGCGCAGCTTAAAGTTCTGACCTGCATTAAAAACGGCATGGTCAATAAGCAGATCGCTTACGAACTCAACGTTGGGCTTTCGACCGTTAAGGCCCACGTTTCCGCAATTATACAGAAGCTTGGCGTCGCGACCCGCACACAGATCGTTATAGAAACGCAGACAATCAATTTCGTCGAAGTAGCTGCCGCCAAATCGACAAACGAGCCAGAGCCGCAAGCTGCTTTCTTGGGGGCTCACTCTACAGCCGGATGGTACCCGTCACCCCCGGCTTCTCAAGCAAAAGGAGCGGTACGCTTGGAGCGAACCGTTACCGCGATGACGGCTGGGGCATGACCTAGGGACAGTCATGACATCATAGGCAGTCCGACTTGGCTTCGTCCCTCTCTCAATGCTTTTGTAAGATAATAGTCGCAAGCGACGCCCCTAGCGTTGTCATGGGCAATCATTGCACCGATTTTGGCGGCACCATCTCTTATAGATACTTTGCTGGGGTCGGTTGTGCCACAGCGATCAGGATCAGATCTTTGACGATCCTGATACGGGTGGGAAAGAGCTGTTCCGAGACGCGACTGGCCGCTATGGCGGAAAGCCGCGCTCTTTTTGGGGCCGAAAGCTCGCGCCCGGCCTGGAAGATATCGCTTTTGCTTAGAACGCTACTTCGACCGTTATACCCCTTTCGAGCGCAAGCGATACTGCAGCGGACGCGACAGCGAGGTCTTGAAGGCCAACACCAGTGCCATCAAAGATCGTGATCTCCTCGGCGGAAGTGCGGCCGGGGTGGTCGCCATTGATTACGGCACCGATCTCGACGATGTCGCCGACGTCGATCAGCCCCGCCGCGACCGCATGCTGGGCCTCGCCGATCGAGACCGACTGGGCGATCTCGTCGGCGAACACGCTGGCCTTTCCAAGGAGCGCGGCTTCGACCTCCTGCTTGCCCTTCGTATCCGTTCCCATGCAGGCGATGTGCGTGCCCGGCCGGACCTGAGCGGCCTCGAGGATCGGCGCGAAGGACGAGGTGATGGTCACGATCACGTCGGACCTTGCGCCCAGCCGGTCGAGATCGACCGCCTCGAAGGCGACGCCGCGTTCGGCCGCGACCTCCTCGAGGCGCCCGAGCATGGACGGATCGACGTTCCAGCCCAGCACCTTCTCGAAGGGCCGCTGGTCGAGCGCCGCGCGGAGCTGGAAGGCCGACTGGTGGCCGGCCCCGATCATGCCGATCGTGCGCGCGTCCTTGCGCGCCAGCCTCTGGATCGAGATCGCCGAGGCCGCGGCCGTGCGCAGCGCCGTCAGCAGGTTGCCGCCGACCACCGCCCGGCAGCGGCCGGTGTCGGCCTCGAACAGGAACACGGTCGACTGGTGGTTGGTGAGGCCCCTCGCCATGTTCCCGGGCCAGAACCCGCCCGACTTCAGGCCGAGCGTGAGGCTGTCGCGGTCAAAGCCCGACTTGAATCCGTAGAGCGCGTCCGCATGGCCGATCGCCTCCCGGATGACAGGGAAGTTGTAGGCCGAGCGCTTCGCCATGGAGGCGAAGACCTTCTCGACCGCGTCATAGCAATCGGCGGCCGTGACGAGCCCTGCGATCGCAGCTTCCGGAACGATGATCATCGGATGCGTCCCTTCCCCGGGCTCAATAAGCCTTGCCGCGGGCCGAGACCGGCCACACCGTCTCGACCACGCCGCGGCGCACGCCGACATACCAGTCGTGGACGTTGCAGGTCGGGTCGCAGTGGCCGGGCACGAGGCGCAGCTTCTCGTTGACCTTCAGCACGCCGTGCGGATCGTCGATGACGCCGTGCTCGTCGGAGCATTTGACGTATTTCACGTCGTCGCGCCCGTAGACGAAGGGCAGGCCGGAATCGACCGACTGGGCCTTGAGGCCCGCATCGCAGATCGCCTTGTCGGCCTTGGCGTGGCTCATCACGCTCGTCAGGATGAAGAGCGCGTTCTCCCATTCACCCTGGTCGATCCGCCGCCCGTCCTGGTCGAGGATGCGGCCGTAGTCGGCGTCCATGAACGCGTAACTGCCGCACTGCAGCTCGTTGTAGACGCCCGAGGCGGCTTCGAAATAGTAGCTGCCGGTGCCGCCGCCGCTAACGAGCCGGGGATCCAGACCCTCGGCCTTCAGCGCGTCGACGGCCTCGGCCACCTGTGCGATCGCGGCGTCGAGCTTGGCCCGGCGGTCCTCGTAGCGGTCGAGGTGCTGCATCGCGCCCTGATAGGCCTGGATGCCGTCGAACGTCAGGCCGTCGGCCCTCACGATCGCGCGGGCGAGTGCGACCACGTCCGCCGCCGTCTTCACGCCGCAGCGCCCCGCGCCGCAGTCGATCTCGATCAGGCAGCCGATCGTCGTCTTGTTCTTCTGCGCGGCTGCCGAGAGTTCGGCGACGTTCGCAAGATCGTCGACGCAGACCAAGATGCGGGCGCCGAGCGCAGGAAGGCGCGACAGGCGGTCGATCTTGGCCGGCTCGCGCACCTGGTTGGACACGAGGATGTCGTCGATGCCGGCGCGCGCGAACACTTCGGCCTCGGAGACCTTCTGGCAGCACACGCCAATCGCGCCGCCGCGCTCCATCTGCAGGCGCAGCACGTCGACCGACTTGTGCATCTTGCCATGCGCGCGGTGGCGCATGCCCTTCTCGCGGGCGTAATCGCCCATCTTGACGACGTTGCGCTCGAGCGCGTCGAGGTCGAGCACGAGGCAGGGCGTCTGGATCTCGTCCTCGCGCATGCCCGGCAAGGCCGGCACGTCAAAGCCGACCTCGAGGCCCACGAGACTGGATGCGATGGTCATTTGGTTTCCTTCCTCACGCCCGCGGAGCGGTCCAGGGCAGCGCGTCGATGTCGACGTTGCCCCCGGTGACGATGACGCCGACGCGCTTGCCCGCGAAGGCGGCCCGGTTCTTCAGGAGAGCTGCGAGCGGCACAGCGCTCGACGGCTCCACGACGACCTTCATGCGCTTCCACATGAGCTTCATGGCCTCGACGATCTCGTCCTCGGAGACCGTGAGGATGTCGGTCACGTGGCGGCTGACGAAGCTCCAGGTGAGGTCCTTCAGCGGGACCTTCAGCCCGTCAGCGACGGTGTGCGGCGCGTCGTCGGCGATGATGCGGCCGGCCTTCAGGCTGCGCGCGGCGTCGTCGGCCTGCTCGGGCTCGCCGGCGTAGATCGCGATTTCGGGCGCGAGATGGGAGAGCGTCAGGCACGTCCCCGACACCATGCCGCCGCCGCCGATCGGCGCGATCACGGCGTCGAGCCCGTCGACCTGCTCGATCAGCTCGCGGGCGCAGGTGCCTTGCCCTGCGATCACGCGCGGATCGTTGTAGGGGTGCACAAACTCCGCGCCGGTTTCTGCCACGACTTCCGCGAACACCGCCTCGCGCGAGGAGGTCGAAGGCTCACATTCAACCACCCGGCCGCCATAGCCCTGAACCGCATCCTTCTTTGCCTGGGGCGCGGTGCGCGGCATCACGACCGTACAAGGCACCCCCCGGCGTCCTGCCGCATAGGACAGGCACGCGCCGTGATTTCCCGAGGAATGGGTGGCGACGCCGCGGCGGGCCTGCTCCTCGCTCAGCCCGAACACGGCGTTGGTCGCGCCGCGGGCTTTGAAGGCGCCGGCCTTCTGGAAGTTCTCGCATTTGAAGAACAGCGAGGCGCCCATGACCTCGTCAATGAAGCGCGAGGTCAGCACCGGGGTGCGGTGGACGTAAGGGGCGATGCGCTCATGGGCGGCCTGCATCTCGTCGAAGGTCGGAAGGCTCGTCATCGGCGGGCCTCCCGTCAGGCCGCCGCGCGAAGGTCGGCGGCCGCGGTGCGCCGATAGACCTCCTGCGCCGCAGCGACCCCCGAGCCGAGCCGCACGTCGAGGCCGAGATCGACCATCGCCATTTCGGCGGCCGCGACGCCCGACAGCGCCATGACGTCGGTGAGCGCGCCGAGATGACCGATGCGGAACACCTTGCCGGCGACATCGCCGAGCCCGACGCCGAAGGCGACGTCGTAGACCTGCGCCGCATGCGTCACGATCCGCGTCGCGTCGAAGCCCACCGGGGTCCGGATGGCGCTCACCGTGTCGGAGCGGATGTCCGCCCGCTCGGCGCAGAGCTCGAGCCCCCAGGCGGCGACGGCGGCCCGGACGCCGTCCGCGATGCGGCGATGGCGCGCGAAGACGTTGTCGAGGCCTTCGGCGAGCAGCAGCCCAGTCGCGAGCTTCAGCCCGTTCAGCAGGCCGACCGGAGGCGTATAGGGAAACCCGCCCGCCGCCTGGCTGCGTCCCATGTCGCGGACGTCGAAGAAGCACCGGCGCAGCGTCGCGGTCTCGGTCGCCGCAAGCGCCTTCGGCGAGAACGCCACGATCGCAAGGCCCGCGGGCAGCATGAAGCCCTTCTGCGAACCCGTCACCGCGACGTCGACGCCCCACTCGTCCATGCGGAAGTCCATCGAGCCGATCGAGCTCACCCCGTCGACGAGGAGGAGCGCCGGATGGCCGGCGGCGTCGAGCGCGCGGCGGACGGCGGCGACGTCCGAGCGGACGCCGGTCGCTGTCTCATTGTGGGTGACGAGAACGGCCTTGATTTCATGCGCCCGGTCGGCCGTGAGGATCTCCTCGTAGCGATCGGCCGGCAGCGCCGCGCCCCACGTCGCCTCGACCACGACGACGTCGAGCCCGTGGCGTCCGCACATGTCGATCCAACGGCGGCTGAACATGCCGTGGCGCGCGGCCAGCACCTTGTTGCCCGGATTCAGCGTGTTCGAGATCGCCGTCTCCCAGCCCCCGGTCCCGGTCGAAGGGAACACGAAGACTTCGGCGCTTTCCGTTTTCAGCACCTTCTTTGCGCCGGCGAGCGCCGGATGCAGAATATCGCCGAAGTGCGACGAACGATGATCCATCGTCGGGACGTCAACGGATTTGCGCAGGATCTCCGGAATATTTGTCGGTCCGGGAATGAAGACGGGGTTTTGCGAGAACATCGCGGATTCTCCTTAAGCGTCTCACGAAACTAACGCTTGACGGTGCAGTTGAAAATTTTTTTGAAAAAATTTTTCATTTTCAATAGAATCGATAAAAGCATATTCCAATCAGTCGATTGGCTTTTTCCATCAGATGGAAAATCATCGGCGTGCGCTTGCGTCGTGGCGAAGGGGGAAATCGAATGGAGACCGGCATGCGTCGGCGTGGCCGGCCGAAGGGATTTGGCGGCGCAAAGCCCACCGACACGATCCAGGCGCTCGATCGCGCGCTCGACGTGCTCGGCTTTCTCGCCGAGCGCGACGGCGTCACCCTGTCGGAGCTTGCGGTCGCGCTCGACCAGTCGGTGGCGACCATGCACCGGGTGCTGTCGACGCTCGAACGCCGCAGCTTCGTGGAGATCAGCGCCGGCCGGCAGGAGTGGCGGATCGGGGCGGAGACCTATCGTCTCGGCTCGGCCTTCCTGCGCGGCGCCTCGGCGGTCGAGCGCAGCCGTCCGGTGATGCGGGCGCTGATGCGCGAGACCGGCGAAACCTCCAATCTCGGGGTCGAGAAGGACGGCGCGGTTCTCTTCGTCAGCCAGGTGGAGACGCAGGAATCGATCCGGGCGTTCTTTCCGCCGGGGACGCTCTCGCCGATGCACGCGTCGGGGATCGGCAAAGCCCTGCTCAGCCGCTACGAGGACGCGCGCCTCGACGCGATGTTCAGGAGCCGGACGTTCGAACGCTTCACGGACAAGACCGTGACCTCGCTCGCGCAGCTTCGGGACGAACTCGCCGCGACGCGCGAGCGCGGCTACGCCTTCGACGACGAGGAACGCACGACCGGCATGCGCTGCGTGGCGGCTACGATCCTCAACGCCTACGGGGAGGCGGTCGCAGGCCTCTCGATCTCCGGACCGACCCATCGGCTGCCGGACTCCGACATCGACCGGATCGGACAGATCGTATGTCGCGGCGCGCACGAGGTTTCGCGGTCTCTTGGCGCGGCGTGAGGGATCGGCGGCCGCGGTCATGCGGCGGGGGCCGCCAGAAGACTCGCGAGCGCGGGCGGCGGCGGGCCGCCGGTCGCCCAGTCCAGCAGCTCGGCGGTATGGGCGATCGGCGCCCGCGAGGTCGAGCCGATCTGCACCATGCAGCCGAGATTGCCGGAGCTGATCACGTCCGGCTGAAGCGCGTCGATCGAAGCGACCTTCATGGCGCCGAGCTCGCCTGCGATCGCCGGCTGCAGCAGATTGTAGGTTCCGGCCGAACCGCAGCAAAGATGGGCGTCCTTGGGCTCCATCACGATGAAGCCCGCAGCCTTCAGCAGGTCCTTGGGCGCGGCGCGCACCTGCTGGCCATGCTGCAGCGAGCAGGCGGCGTGATAGGCGACCCGCAGTGGCAGCGACTGCCCCGGCGCTTCCAGCCCCAGCTCGGCCATGACCTCGGTGACGTCCCGGCTAAGCGCGGCGACACGCTCGGCGTCGTCGGCCAGGACGGCGTCGTCGTGGAACATGTGGCCGTAGTCCTTCACGGTCGTGCCGCAGCCGGACGTGTTGATGACGATCGCATCCAGCCCTTCGCCGTCGATTTCCGCGCTCAACGCGCGGATTGCGGCCGCGGCGAAGGCGTGGCTTTCATCGGTCCGTCCCATGTGATGGGACAGCGCCCCGCAGCATCCCAAGCCTTTGGGAACCACCACCTCGCAGCCGTGACGCCTCAGCAGGCGGATGGTGGCGTCGTTGATGTCGGTGTTGAGCGCGCGCTGGGCGCAGCCGATCATCAGCGCGACCCGGCGGCGGCGGGGGCCTTCGGCCGGAAAGACCTGCGGTTCGTCGTTGGCGCTGCGGGCCGGCAGGGACGCCGGCGCCATCTCCAGCATCGCGCGCAGCCGCGCGTCGGGCATGAGGCGGCGGAGCGGGCGCGCCAGCCGAGCAAGGCTCAACGCCAGCCGGAAACGTCCGGCGTGCGGCAGGATCCTCGACAGCAGCCACCGCAGGGCGCGATCGTCCCACCGCCGCACGAACCGCTGCTCAATGTGCCGCCGGGCGTGGTCGAGGAGATGCATGTAGTGCACGCCCGAGGGACATGTCGTCATGCAGCTCAGGCAGCCGAGGCAGCGGTCGACATGGAGAACCGTCTTGGCGTCCGGCGTCCTGTCGTTCTCCAGCATGTCCTTGATCAGGTAGATTCGACCGCGCGGACTGTCGAGTTCGTCGCCGAGCACGGCGTAGGTCGGGCAGGTGGCCGTGCAGAACCCGCAATGGACGCAGGACCGCAGGATCTCGTTCGAGCGCCTGGCGGAGGGATCAAGCAGCTGGGCGGCGCTGAAACTGGTCTGCATGTCAGAAGCCCATCAGTCCGGGATTGAGGATCGCGGCCGGATCGAAGGTCCGCCGCAGGGCCGATGACAGCGCCTCGACGGGTGCGGAAAGCGGATGGGACGCCTCCGCCGCCGGGCGCGAGCCGCGCCGCACGAGCGTCGCGTGGCCACCCGGCAGGGCCGACCGCAAGCGGGCGCTCGCCGCCTCGCCCGAGCACCAGATCAGGCCGCCGCCCCAGTCCATCGACGTTTCCAGACCGAGCGCCTCGAGCGCCGCGGTCGCAGCCGGCGCGTCGGTCGGCTTTACGAGGATCCGCCAGACAGGAGCTTGCGACGCTGCGAAATGGTCGAAGTCGCGCAAGGCCCGCCACAGCAACCGGCTGCCGTCGTCCTTGATGACGTCGCTGTCGCGGCCGCCCAACAGCGCGAGCAGGCGATCGACGCGATAAATGACTTGCCGCTCCCATCCCTCGATCCGCAGCCAAGCAACGCCCGCGTGGAACGCCGCGCCGGAGACCTCGTATGGCGTGGCGAGCGCCTTGGCGAAAATCCCGGCCGCCGCCCGCGCGTCGAGGTTGAAAAAGGCGATGGTGCGCTGGCGCGGCGCTTCGGGAAGCGTCTTGAGCGCGACTTCCGTCAGCACGCCGAGCGCGCCGTGCGACCCGCAGAGAAGCTTGCCGAGATCAAGGCCCGTGACGTTCTTCATGACACGGCCACCGCTCTTCAGGACGCGGCCTCGCCCGTCGACGAAGCGGATGCCGAGCAGGTGGTCCCGGCACGCGCCCGCCAGCACCCGGCGCGGCCCGGAGGCGTTGGCGGCGACGACGCCGCCGATCGTCGACTTGCCCTTGGCGCCGAGCAGGCGGCGGTGGTCCGGCGGCTCGAAGGCGAGCGACTGTCCCTGCGCTGCAACCGCCGCCTCGATCTCTGCCACGGGCGTTCCGGCTCGCGCGATCAGCGTGAGTTCGCCCGGCTCATAGTCCACGATCCCGGTCTGGCGCCTCGTCGAGAGCTGACGACGCGCCTCGACGAAGGCCGGCTCGATCCTCGTTCCGCCTCCGACGACCCGCAGCTTCTCGCCGAAGGCTGCGCAGCCGGACAGGATTTCCGCGAGTTCCTTCTCGTCGGCCGGTTCGAGGTTCTCGACTTGGTCTTTCAGGGCGCGCGGGGCCGTCACGACCGTGCTCCCTTGCGGTCGCGACGGGCGCGGCTGACGTCGAGCGGGAACACCTTGGCGGGATTGAGCAGCCAGTCTGGATCGAACACGTCCTTCACCTCCATCTGGATGGCGAGGTCGTCCGGCGCAAACTGGCTGGTCATCAGGTCGCGCTTCTCGACGCCGACGCCGTGCTCGCCCGTGAGGCAGCCGCCGACCTCGACGCAGAACCGCAGAATGTCGGCCCCGAAGGCCTCGGCGCGTTCGAGCTCGCCGGGGGCGTTGGCGTTGAACAGGATCAGCGGATGCATGTTGCCGTCGCCGGCGTGGAAGACGTTGGCGACCTCGAGGCCATGCTCGCGAGACAGCTCGCCGATTCGCTTGAGCGTAATGGGAAGCTTGGAGACCGGGACCGTACCGTCGAGGCAAAGATAGTCGCCGAGGCGGCCCATCGCTCCGAAGGCAGCCTTGCGCCCCTTCCAGATCGCCGCGGTCTCGTCGTCGCAGCCGCTGCTGCGCATCTCAACCGGCGCCAGCTCGGCCGCGATCGCGCCGATCTGCGCGATTTGGTCGTCGATCTCGGCCTGGGACCCCAGCACCTCGACGATCAGAACCGCCGCGCAAGCGGGGTAGCCCGCCTTGGCGAAGCTTTCGACCGCGCGCAGGCACAGTTCGTCCATATATTCGATCGCAGCCGGCAGCAGGCCCGACCGGATGATGCGGGCCACGCATTCGCCGGCCGCTTCCGCGGTGTCGAAGCCGATCAGCATCGGCCGGGCGCCCTCGGGCTTGGGGATGATCTTGAGGGTCGCCTCGGTCACGAGCCCGAGCTGCCCCTCCGAGCCGCAGACGAGACCGAGTAGATCAAGCCCTGCGGCGCCGGGCTCGGGACCGCCGAGCTCCACCACCTCGCCTGAGGCCAGCACGATGCGGACGCCCATCAGATTGTGGGTCGTGACGCCGTATTTGAGGCAGTGCGCGCCGCCGGAGTTCATGGCGACGTTGCCCGCGATGGTGCAGGCGAGCTGCGAGGACGGGTCGGGCGCATAGAAGAAGCCGTGAGGCGCAAGCGCCGCGCTGACCGACAGGTTGGTGATCCCGCTCTGGACGCGGATGAAGCGGTTTTCGAGGTCGATCTCGAGCACCTCGCGCAGGCGCATGGCGCCGATCACGACGCTGTCGGTCGTCGGCAGCGCTCCGCCTGCCAGAGACGTTCCGGCCCCGCGCGGGATCACGGGGACGCCGTGATCGCCGCAGACCCGCATGACCGCGGCGACCTCTTCGGTCGTTCGCGGTAGCGCGACCGCGAGCGGCGCGCAGCGATAGGCAGTGAGCGCATCGCAATCGTAGGCGCGCGTTTCCGAAGGGTCCGTCACTAGCGCGTCGGCCGGCAGAGCGGCCCTCAGGGCCGCGAGGATCTGGGGCGACCGGGCGAGAATGTCGGGGTCGGGCTCGGGCATCGAAATCAGGGGCATGCGGGCTGTTTCCGGCAGCGTCGCGAAGCGCGAGCGAACGCGGACCCATCACGCCCGCCGCGCTTTGGTAAAATTATCTGACCACAACGAGCAACTGGCCAAAAGTTATCCGGTCGCCAGCGCCGACCAGCGCGGCGCCGCGCTTTGGCGGATCGCGGACGCTGGTGTTAAGAGCGGGACGTCACCTGCGGAACCGCACGCTATGGACCCCATCAAGACCGAGCGCGCAGCCGATCTCGTCGTCCGGCGGCTCGAAAGCCTCATCCTGGAGGGGTCTCTGCCGCCGGGCGCGACGCTGCTGCCGGAACGCGATCTCGCCGAACATCTCGACGTGTCGCGCCCGACGATCCGGCAGGGCATCGCGATTATGGAGAAGCGCGGTCTCCTCGCGCGCAGGGAAGACGGGGGACTGAAAGTGGCCGAACTCGGCGCGGCGGTCATTTCCGATCCGCTGATCGACCTGCTCACGACGAACGCTGAGGTCGCGGACGACTATCTGGAGTTTCGCGCGATGGCGGAGGGCGCGGCCGCCGCGATGGCCGCCGAGCGCGCCAACGAGGTCGACCGCCGTGGCCTGCAGGAGCGCATGGATCGGATCGACCGCGCTCATGGCGGCGACGACCCGGCCGAAGACGCCGAAGCGGACGCGGCCCTTCACATCGCGATCTACGAGGCGACGCACAACGTCGTGCTGCTGCATGTGATGCGCGTGCTTGCCGGCGGCCTGCGTGCGGACGTGTTGGTCAATCGGCGACAGCTGTTCAGCATCGCGCACACGCGGGACATTCTGCGCGAGCAGCATCGCGAGATCGTCGGGGCGATCCTGAGGAAAGATCCCGAGGGCGCGCGCGCGGCCGCCCATTCCCACATCTCCTACCTTCGCGAGGCGACGCGCGAGTTTCGCCGAGCCGAGACGCAGCTCGACACCTCGTTGCGCCGGCTGACCGGGGGCGGCGTCATGAACCGCAAGCGCTAGCCAGTCGCGGCCGAACCACCGGGCGGCTGCTCGCCAGCGCTGACGAGAACCAGCGTAGCAAATGTTCGGCGCAGCCTGCGGCGGATCTTCGCGGTAACTGCTTACTTTGCGAGCCGGTCGCCCTGACGTCTGACGTCGTCAAGATCGTCGTACCAAAGCCCAGCCCCGAATTGTCTCCAGCTGATTGCGAAACTCGGCGCGATGCTTCATGCTCTGCTCGTCCGACAAACTATGCGGGAGAGCCCAGACCGACTTCTGATCGGTTATGGCGCCGACGGAGCAATCCCCCCGGAATCTCTCAGGCACAAAACCGTATAGCTGGACAATCTGGAGAGAGACGTCCTCGAGGCGTCCACCGAAGGAGAAACCTCCCCGCCTCCACCGCGGTCGAGGGAAGCTCTCAGGTACCCGTGACAGATGGGGGAAAGCGGACCGTATGAACGGTCCGCGATTGATCTGTCGCGGAGTTGCATGATGACCCTCAGCCTCTTTTGTTCTTCATTCGTCCGGGCGTTTCGCCCGGCGCCACCGCCTGCGCATCACACGACGCATCGGTAGGCCCGCGATGACCGAAACGGCGCGCCATGACGCCGGAGCAAGGCTCCGGCGCACCCCTCTGCATGCGCTCCATGGAGAGCTGGAGGCCAAGTTCTGCCCGTTCGCCGGCTACGACATGCCGATCAGCTATCCGCTCGGAGTGCTGAAGGAGCACCTTCACCTCCGCAGGGCCGCCGGACTGTTCGACGTCTCGCATATGGGCCAGATCGCGCTTCGCGCGCGTTCGGGAAATGTCGCCGACGCCGCGCGTGCGCTGGAGCGGGTCACGCCGATCGACGTGCTCGACCTCGCGGACAACCGGCAGCGCTACGGCTTCCTGACGAACCACGATGGCGG
This sequence comes from Chenggangzhangella methanolivorans, assembly GCF_042648545.1. Lineage (NCBI taxonomy): Bacteria > Pseudomonadati > Pseudomonadota > Alphaproteobacteria > Hyphomicrobiales > Methylopilaceae > Chenggangzhangella > Chenggangzhangella methanolivorans. Next base: position 985,367 of record NZ_JBHRXS010000003.1, on the reverse strand, counting down.
CATCCTAGACGACCTAATGGTCGCGCGGCTCGGCGACCGGCTGATCCTGGTGGTCAACGCAGCCAACAAGGCGGCCGACGAGGCGCATCTGAGGGCCTCGATCGCGGACCTTTGCGAAATCGAGCCGCTCGACCAAGCCTTGATCGCGGTGCAGGGCCCCGGCGCCGAAATCGCCCTCGCACGGCTCGCGCCGGACGTCGCCGGCATGCGCTTCATGGATTTTCGCGAGGTCGAGATCGTAGGCGCTCGCTGCTCGGTCTCGCGCTCGGGCTATACCGGAGAGGACGGTTTCGAGATCTCGGCACCCAGCAAAATAGCGCAGGAGCTCGCGCAAGCGCTCCTGGCCGACGACGCCGTCCAGCCGATCGGTCTCGGCGCGCGCGATTCGCTCCGGCTCGAGGCCGGGCTGTGCCTCCATGGCGCTGACATCGACGCCGGAACGACGCCTGTCGAGGCGTCGCTACTATGGGCGATCCCTCCGGTCCGCCGGCTCGGCGGGGCTCGTGAAGGCGGCTTCCCCGGCGACCAGAAGATCCTCGATCAGATCGCGTCGGGCGCGCCGCGGCGTCGCGTCGGCCTGCGGCCGGAAGGCCGCGTGCCGGTCCGCGCCGGCGCAAAATTGTTCGCCGCTGAAGACGACGACGAGGCTGCGGGAGCCGTCACGTCCGGGGGCTTTGGGCCAAGCGTTAACGCGCCTGTCGCCATGGGCTATTTGCCGAAAAACCTCGCCAGGGTCGGCCAGCGCGTCTTCGCGGAAGTCCGCGGCCAGCGGATGCCGGCCGTCGTCTCGCCCCTTCCTTTCGTCCCGGCCCGCTTCAAGCGCGGCTGAACTTTCGGAGATCCCCATGTTGAAATTCACCCAAGAGCACGAGTGGCTCAGGGTTGACGGCGACGTCGCGACCGTCGGCATCACGGCATACGCGGCCGACCAGCTCGGCGACATCGTCTTCGTCGAAGCGCCGAAGGTTGGCGCGGCGCTTAGGAAGGGTCAGGCCGCCGCCATGCTCGAGTCGGTCAAGGCCGCCTCCGACGTCTATGCGCCGGTCGACGGCGAGGTGACGGAGGTCAATCACGCGGTCATCGCTGAGCCCGCCTTGCTGAACTCCGATCCCCAGGGCGCGGGCTGGCTCTACCAGATCAGGCTCGCCGACGCGTCGGCGCTCGACGGGATGATGGACGAGGCCGCCTATGCTGAAATCACGAAGTGATGCCACGCCCATGACGAGCGTCGACCGATACGATCCGCACGACTTCGCCAATCGTCGCCACATCGGCCCGACAACGGCCGAGATCGACGAGATGCTCGCCGTCGTCGACGCGCCGACGTTGCACGCTCTGATCGACGAGACGGTGCCCGAAACCATTCGGTGGGCCGGTCAGATCGATTTTGGCCCCTCGCTCTCCGAGCAACGTATGCTTGAGAAGATGCGTGAGATCGCGAGCGAGAACCGGCTCGTGATCTCGCTGATCGGCCAAGGCTACTACGGCACGACCATGCCGCCCGCGATCCAGCGCAACATCTTCGAGAACCCAGCCTGGTATACCGCTTACTCGCCCTACCAGCCGGAGATCAGCCAAGGCCGTCTCGAGGCGCTCCTCAACTACCAGACCATGGTCGCCGACCTCACCGGCCTCGACGTGGCGAACGCTTCGCTGCTCGACGAAGCGACCGCTGCGGCCGAAGCGATGGCGATGGCCAAGCGCGTCTCGAGATCCGAGGCGACCTCCTTCTTCGTCGCGTCCGACTGCCTGCCGCAAACTATCGCGGTGCTGAAGACCCGCGCCGCGCCGCTCGGTTGGACGATCGTCGTTGGCGATCCCTTCGAGGATCTGGCGGCCGAAGAGGTCTTCGGCGCGCTGTTCCAGTATCCGGGCGTCGAGGGCGTGATCCGCGACTTCTCGGCGCCGATCGCGCAGCTCCACGCGGCCGGCGCGATCGCGACAGTCGCGGCCGACCCGCTCGCGCTGACGCTGCTGAAGCCGCCGGGCGAGATGGGCGCAGACATTGCCGTCGGCTCGACCCAACGCTTCGGCGTGCCGATGGGCTATGGCGGTCCACACGCCGGCTACATGGCGACTCGGGACGAGCACAAGCGTTTGCTGCCAGGCCGCATCGTGGGCGTTTCGATCGACTCGCGTGGGAACCGCGCCTACCGGCTCGCGCTACAGACCCGAGAGCAACACATCCGCCGCGAGAAGGCGACCTCGAACATCTGCACCGCCCAGGTGCTGCTCGCGGTCATCGCCTCGATGTACGCCGTGTTCCATGGACCCCGTGGCTTGAAGGCCATCGCTGAGCGAGTCCATAGCGACGCGGTCCGGATGGCGGAGGGCTTGAAGAGCCTAGGCTTCAAGGTCGAGCCCGGTACCTTCTTCGACACGATCACCGTTGAGGCCGGCGCGTTCCAAGAGATGATTCTGAAGCAGGCCGTGGCGAACGGCGTCAACCTGCGAAAGGTTGGCTCGGACCGGATCGGGATCTCCGTCGACGAGCGCACGCGGGCGCAGATTGTCGAGGCGGTCTGGCGCGCGTTCGGCGGCGATCATCTGAGGTACGACGAGGCTTGGCCCGAGAGCCACCTTCCGCAGTCGCTGGTCAGGACGTCGGAGTATCTGACCCACCCTATCTTCCACATGAATCGATCGGAACTGGAGATGACGCGCTACATGCGCCGCCTCGCCGATCGCGACCTTGCGCTCGACCGGGCGATGATCCCGCTTGGCTCCTGCACCATGAAGCTGAACGCGACCGCGGAGATGCTGCCGATCTCATGGCCGGAGTTTTCGGAGATCCATCCTTTCGCGCCTTCCGACCAGGCCAAGGGCTACAAGCGATTGATCGACGACCTCAGCGACAAGCTTTGCAAGATCACCGGATACGACGCGATCTCAATGCAGCCGAACTCGGGCGCGCAAGGAGAGTATGCCGGCCTGCTTGCGATACGGGCCTATCATCTGAGCCGCGGCGACGCTCAGCGAACGATTTGCCTGATCCCGTCATCGGCGCACGGCACCAACCCCGCTTCGGCGCAGATGTGCGGCATGGAAGTCGTGGTGGTGGGTGTGTCGCCGAACGGCGACGTCGACGTCTCCGATCTGAAAGCCAAAACCGAGCAATATGGGGACCGTCTTGCGGCGGTGATGATCACCTATCCCTCGACCCACGGCGTGTTCGAAGAGACCGTCAGAGAAATATGCCAGATCGTCCACGGTCATGGCGGGCAGGTTTATCTGGACGGCGCGAATCTCAACGCGCTAGTCGGAGTGGCGAGGCCGGGCGATATCGGCTCAGATGTCAGCCACCTCAACCTGCACAAGACCTTCTGCATCCCGCACGGCGGCGGCGGGCCGGGAATGGGGCCAATCGGCGTCAAGGAGCACCTGATCCCGTTCCTGCCGGGTCATCCCGAGACGGACGGCCGGGAGTTCACGGTTTCGGCCGCGCCTTACGGCTCGGCGTCCATCCTTCCGATCTCATGGTCGTACTGCTTGCTAATGGGCGGGCGCGGACTCACGCAGGCGACCCGGATTGCGATCCTCAACGCCAACTACATCGCGAAACGCCTCTCGACCGCCTATCCGATCCTCTACTCGGGCCGCAACGGGCGCGTTGCGCATGAATGCATCGTCGACTGTCGACCGCTAACCAAGGCGACCGGTGTTAGCGTCGACGACATCGCCAAGCGCCTGATCGATTGCGGCTTCCATCCGCCGACCATGAGTTGGCCTGTTGCGGGCACGCTGATGATCGAGCCGACAGAGTCCGAGAACAAGGCGGAGATCGACCGCTTTTGCGACGCCATGCTCGCCATTCGCGAGGAGGCGCGCGCGATCGAGGACGGCCGAGCGGACAGGGATAACAATTGCCTCAAGAATGCGCCCCACACCGTCGAGGATCTGATCGGCCCTTGGGAACGGCCGTATAGCCGGGAAGTCGCGTGTTTTCCGACGGGGGCTTTCCGCGTCGACAAATACTGGCCGCCGATCAACCGCGTTGACAATGCGTTTGGCGATCGAAATTTAGTGTGTGGCTGCCCGCCGGTTGATGATTACAGGCTTTGATCGACTTTCTGATCGAGCAATCAATCTCCTGAGTAAAGTTAATCCGCTGCTGCGTGTGCGGCAGCGGATTAACTGCCAGTGCCGTGTAGATTCGGCCAAATTGCTTGGCGCGCGGAGGTTTGGCTGCAAATTTATCGTGCCCACGGGGCTTTATAGCTAGCCCTTTGTCTATCGCATTGTTCAGCTGTCGATCGCCATAGAGGATCTCAACGGCTTTCTAAGGTCGCGGAATGATCGTGACCGGCGTAGCGCGTCTCCGCTCTTAATGGCGGATCGATCAGCGCTTGTTGGACACCCCATAGCGTCCCTCGGTCTCGAAGAACACGATGCCCTCATTCTCCAGAGCAGCCACGATCTTGGAGATCGTCGCCTCCTGAGCCCGAGCTTCGCCAGTTTCGATTTTGATCAGCGTAAACCGAGCGATTCCCGCGCGCTCAGCGAGCTCCTGCTGCGACCAGTCGAGAAGACTGCGCGCCGCCTTTATTTGGCGTTCGTTAACCATACTCTCGCTTCGATTGACATAAAGTCAACTTTGCTGTTTCGCGGCGAGCGCAGAGCAGATACGACAAGGGCACCCGGCTCCAAGACCGGAAGGAAGTTCAGGTCGCAGTTAGCGATAGCCGCGCCGAACTCAAACTCACTCGCGTGCAGATCGGTCATCCCGAGCCCTGTCACGACGCCCCTAATCGAACTTTCCGGCCACGCTGACCGAGGAAGAGGGCGCCGTGCTTCTCGACGCACCCATCATACGTCCAATCCCTGAATACGACGGAAAGCAATCCTTCCGCGAGCGTCAAAGGCGGCGTCGGAAGGATTTGGATCGCTTAGCTCTCGAGACGCAGACCGTTATTTGCGCTCTGCCGCACTACCGGCTCGTGGATTGCGAGTTCGAAGCTCAAGCGGAAAACCTGAAATCTTTATTGGGCACGACGGAGATCGTTCCGGTCCCAGTCCGCGGTCCCAAGGGCGCCATGGTCGTCGTCGTCGTCCCGACACGGATTTGGTATGACGCGGAAATCCGTAAGCGCCTCTGGCTCCTCCGGGGATCCGCCGTCGAAAAGGCGGATAAAACAATTCGCTTGCTCCCTCAGCGATGGATCCGCCGCAAGCCCTTCCTGGATAACTGCAAGCTCGTAGCTCGCTACGCCAACCTGTCCGTCGCCGCCAGCGACCGCTTCTCGGTTCAAGCTGTGGCGCGCGACAACCCTCTCGCCACGCTAGAGGACTGCGCCGCCGTTGTTCAAGCCTCGGACACGTATGGCGTCGTCTTCGCGCTCGTCTCAGGCGGTCTCCTGACGATCGACTTCGAGAGTGCCATCACACCGATGTCCGCGGTCGAAGAATATCGAGTGGAGCGCTGAGCATGCGGACGAGGGAAATGGACGAGGAAGAGGTCGCCGCGCTGCCTTTCACCAAGCGTTTGGTTCGGGCCGCTGTGCTTGAAGCGATCGACATACCGACATTCGCAACGGTGCTGAAGCAACCGCTGGCTTGGGTCATCGAAGCGCCATCTGAAAGCTGGGTCGAGTTGGTTGTCGCGATCGTGCGCAACCTCGTCGACAGCCGAACTCCAGACGAATTCGGTCTTTCAGATCCCTATCTGTTTCGCTCCGACGTACCGTCGAAACCGACCAGCAGGCGATCGACATATCTCGAGGATATGGCCAACACCATCAGCAGCGAGATCGCCCAGGGTCGATCCGTCATCGGCGTCGCTGCAGATCCAGAACGGCAACTGCCAGCAATTCTCGTTCGAAACTGCGATCGCTGGATCGTCGTGCCGAAGCCCTCGGCAGTCGACATCGCTCGCGCCCTCACCGAGTTCTATGGCGAGGCTGTTTCGCCCGAAGACGTGGGCGCTCCTGACGTCCTCGATCTGCGGGCGATGGCGTTCGCCGCGAGACCCGGTTCCTCGGTCGCAGATGTCGTCAAGCGCCTCAGTGCAACGACCGTCACGCCGCCATCGCCAATGGACAACGGGATTCCCGACCTCTCTGAACTCGCAGGATATGGGGCCGCGAAGACGTGGGGCATGGCGCTGGCGCGCGACATCAAGCGCTTGAGGCGAGGCGAGCCCGGCATCACGCTCAAGGATCTCCCTAAAGGAATACTGCTCGAAGGACCTCCAGGCGTGGGCAAAAGCATCTATGCGATGGCTCTGGCGAAGACGACGCAGCTGCCGCTCGAAACGACTTCGGTCTCTCGCTGGCTCTCTGCAGGCGAAGGCCATCTGGACGACGCACTGAAGGCCGCGCGCGCGGCCATCGAGGCGGCCCGCGCGCATCGGCCAGGACTGTTGATGATCGACGAGATCGACAGCATCGTCGACCGCGATAGCCAGGAAGGAAAATACGCGGCCTGGTGGATCAACTTCGTCAACGGCGTCCTCGATCTGATCGACGGCACGTTGCGCTATCCAGGGCTCATCACGATCGGCGCCTGCAACAACGCCAGCCGAGTCGATCCGGCGTTAAGGCGTGCTGGACGGCTCGACAAGGTCGTCAAGATCCATCTGCCGAACAAGGCGGACCGGGAGGTTATCTTCCGCTGCTATCTTGGCCGCGACCTCGCCTCGGAGGACCTCGAGCCCTTCGCGCAAATGACGGAAGGCATGTCGGGCGCCGACATCGTCAGGATCGTCACGGAGGCTCGGCAGATCGCCCGCGATGCTTCCCGCGAGTTGCGAGCCGCGGACCTCGCCGCCGCGATCGCGCCGCCGATCGAAATGGACAAGGAGCTGTTGCGGCAGACGGCGCTGCACGAGGCCGGACATGCGGTGATCGCCACGGTCCTCGGCCTCAAGGTTGGAGCCGTTCAGGTCGCTTCCGGCGGGGCGGGGATCGGCGTCACGAATTTCACCCGCCGCCACCGCCCGATGACTTTCGCAGACGTCGAAGACTACGTCGTCGTGACTCTCGGCGGACGCGCGGCCGACGAAGTTCTTTGCGGGGCTGTGGACGCCGGTTCCGGCGGGGTAGAGGCGTCCGATCTCGCCGTCGCCACTTCGCTGCTGGCAGGCGCCCACGGCTCGTTCGGGCTCGGCAAAAAACTGACCTTCCTTGGGGCCGCCGACCGCGTCGCCGCAACCCTGTCGACCAACGAGCAGCTGCGCAACGGCGTGGAGGCTGATCTCGCGCGGCTTCAACTGCGGGCGAACGATCTTGTACGGCGGCACAGAACCGAGATCGAGGCGGTCGCCGCGCTTCTTGTGCACCACCGCTTCGTCCGAGGCGAAGATGTCGCCCGTCTGTGCAGAGATGCCGCCACGCCCAGTCGAGGGGATTTCGAAGCGGGGTGCTCGGCATGACCGATCTCGCACTGACGACGGGGCCGACAGGCGCTTTAAGGGGGAAAACTTACGCGGCGTTGGTCCCGGACCCGCACGCATGGCTTCTGGAGCGCTACCGGTTCGCTTCCGGCATTACGTGCTGCGCTTTGCTCATCCCTGCCTCGGGACAATTGCAGGTCGAGCTCATCACCGGTCATCCGCCGGTGGCCGTTATTCGACTGATTGAGCGAGTGGTCTCCGAGAACCGCTTTCCCAGCTCAGTCATCACGGACAATTCATTGGCCACGACCGCAATCCGAAAGTGGCTGCTGCAGAGAGGCGTCGCCCTGTCCACCTCTTCCAAGGCCTTGGCGGCAATGGAAAGATTGACGCCGGGCGTCGCGGAAATCGCTGAAATGCTTGCTCTTCGCGCGTACAAAAATAGGATCCAAATACCCCGTTAACTCACTCTCAAAGAGGCTGCGGGTCGACCCGGACTTTCAATCCGTGCCGCCCGGACCGTTTACAACCTCGAAAGAGGGATTGGTCCATTTCACATCCTAGAGCTTAGCTCTTCCGACTGAACTTCACCGAACTCCCAATATGACCGCCGCAGCTGAGTCCGCTCTCTGCGACTGGAGACGTGCGCCAAGAGGGTCGCCATGTTGGACTACGCCAGGCCTCGCTTCGCAGGAGGCCTTTGCGAGCTCAAGGACGAGCACTTCGCCGCCGCCGAACTGGTCGCGGACCGGAGGGGACTCGAGGTTCAGATTGTCTGCGAGATCTCGCTCGCGGCCGAAGATCGCGTTCTCGTAATGCCTTGGATGCTGTGCGAGCGCGCCCCTTCCGGGCAGTTCTCTCTTCCCAGGATGACCGCTCCCGACATCATCGCCGCCGCATCGCTCGATCCTTCATCTCTCGTCGAGCTCCGGAAGCAGATGTCCTGGATCCGCTTGATCGATCTGCTCTGTGGTCCCGCTTTGCCGCAGAGGGAAACGTGCGCGGTGATCGAGGCCTTCAACAGGCTTCATGATCTTCCAACTGCCCCGTTTTCCCAGCTCGTCGCGCAACGCGCGCAGTGGCTTTCCGGCGGAGGCAGCCTGAAGGCGCTGATCGCACCGGCGATCCACTCTCTGAACTGGTCGTTCTCGTCCGGAGCATCCCTTCCGGAGGCGACCTGTGTTTAGCCCGCTCACGAAGAAGCAGTCCGAAAAGATCCTCGCGGCCTACGACGCCCGGATGGAGGTTCTCGAGAACGGGGAGCCCATACGCACCGTTTTCAACGGCCGCCGGAACCGACCCGTCAGCCTCTATCCGAGCGTCAAGTGCGATCGAATGATCGCCTCTGAATCCTATCTCGAGCGCCGCGCGATCCGATGGCTGGAGGTCGACAACGATGTCGTCAGCTACATGGATCAGCCTCACACGCTGCACTTCACCTTCAACGGGAAGCCGACGCGCTACACCCCGGACTTTGGGATCAAACGCAATCGCCGCAAGACCTACCTAGAGGTCAAGTATCGGCGCGATCTCTTCAAAATGGAGCCCGAAGAGCGAGGGCGCCTGAAGCGCGCGCGGGCGATCTACCGCAGCATCGGCTCCAACCTCGAATTCTTCACGGACCTCCGGCTCAAGGTCGCGTCGACCTGGCATGAGAACGCCGTCGAGCTCGAGAAGGCTCGCCGCCTCTCGCCGTCGCCCGCAGCTCTCACCTCTCTGATCGCGCATCTCGAGACCATCACGGAATCCAGCCTCCTGGACTGCGCTCGTGCGATGTCCGATCCCGATCTCGGCGCCGCCCGTGTGATGGCGCTGGCGCTCCGGCGGATCGTGCGCCTCCAGCTTGATCAGCCGCTCGGATCGCAGACGCTCGTCACGCTCGAAGACGGCTACCGCTCACGCATCAGGAGGTTGCGGTCAGCCTGATGAGCATCCTTCCCGCACGTCCCTCGCTCCCTGCCTCCCAGCCTTTCGAGAGCTTGCGCTGATGGCCGAGTTCAACCTCCGGATTACGCGCGGCGGCAGCGTGACGATCAACGAGCGCGAGTATTCCTTCACGCGCTTGCTCGACGACGGTCGCATGGTGTTCGAGGACGCCGAAAACGGCCGCATCAAGGTCCTGAGCGACGACGATTTCGTTTCGCTCTACGCCTCCGACCGGTTGAGCGTCAAAGACTGGAAGCGGTTGCCGGTCGCGCATAGCGACGTCGCGAATCGCGCGTTGGAGTCCCTTCCTCCCGAGGCGACTACCAAGGCTGAGTGGCGACACGCCTATTGCGTCGCCTTCGACGCGCGCCCGGGCCTTCTCAAGAACGAACCCTGTCTCACCGCCCTGATCGATGAGGTTGCCGCTGAGAAAGGGCACGCCAAGAAGCCCAACTGGAAAACACTTCTGACCTGGCTCCGCGAACGCGGCGCTCCAGGCAGGCGGCCTCTCAAGGCGATGCGCTCCTACGATGAGAAAAAGGGGCGGACACGCGGCATCGATGACGCCGTCGAAGAGATCATCCAGAACGCAATCAAGAGCGTCTACCTGAACCGGGCGCTGCTGCCGGCGACCGCCGTCTATGAAGCGGCATTCGGCGCGGTTGAAAAACGCAACCGCGAACTGATCGAAACCGCCGATCCGTCTGACAGGTCGCTGCAGGAGCTGCTGCTGCCTCACCCAGCGCGGTCGACGGTTTTCCGGCGGATCCAGGACTGCGACTACTACCGAACCATCCGCTCGAGGCACGGCTCGCGAGCCGCCGATCTTGAACTCAAGCCGCTCAAGGTCGCTCCCGAGGCGACGTATCCGCTCGAGCGCGTCCTCATCGATCACACCAAGCTCGACGGCTGGATGCTCTTCGACGAGGCCTCGGCCCTTCCATGCGGAGGACGTCCTTGGCTCACCATGGCGATCGACGCCTATTCACGATATCCGCTCGGATTCTACATCGGCTTCGAGCCGCCGAGCGTCTACTCGGTGATGATGTGCCTTCGTCAGGCTATCGCCCCGAAGGCCGAGCTCCTCAAGCAGGTGCCCGGCCTCGAGCAAGATTGGCTCGCCATGGGCACTCCGATGAAGCTCGTCGCTGACAACGCGAAGGAGATCGTCGGCATCTCGCTGCCCAGAGCGTGCGCCGAACTCGCGATCGAGCTCGAAACGTCGCCGGTCAAAACCCCCAAGCACAAGGGCATCATCGAGCGGTTCTTCGGGACGATGAACAAGCGCTTCGTGCACCGGCTGCCGGGAACGACCTATGGCAATCCGAAGCTCCTGAGAGACCTGGAGATCAATCCGCAGAACACCATGCGGATGTCCTTCGCCAAGTTCCAGTTTCTGTTTTTGAAATGGCTGCTCGGGGACTACTGCAAAAGCCGCAACCGCATGATTGGGACGACGCCGGAACGTCGCTGGATCGAAGGAACGGCGAAGCGGCGCATCGATATGCCCGAGCGGATCGGGGTGCTGAAGTCCATTCTCTCGCGGCACGGAACCGCAGCTCTGAACCGAAGCGGAGTCCGCTTTCAGAACCTCACCTTCCGCAGCGATGACACCATCCGCCGCATGTTGGCCGGGACAAAGAAGTCCAAAATCGACGTCGACTTCAGATTTGATCCCGCCGACCTAAGCGAGATGCATGTTCTTCTTAAGACTACGGGCGAATACCTCCCGCTGGTCTGCGATCAGAAGGATTACGCCAGGGGCCTTTCGCTCTGGCAGCACAAAATCATTCAATTGCAAAACCGCGACCGCGATCGTAAGTCCAAGAACTTTAAGGACCTTATGCTGACGCGGTCCGAGCTGATCGCTGAAACAGTTCAGGCGATCAAGGCCGGCGCTGCGAAGACGATCGACGCTCGCTTTCAGCGCCTCGGCGAGACCGGCAGCGTCATCGTCACGACGAAGCCGGCGCGCGGCCATCCGAGAAATGGCGCGGTGAGCACGAGCCGCATGATCGCGGTCGACGTGTCCGTGGAAGAGACGGTGGCCGAAACGCCTGCGGGAGACGCGCCCGTGCTCGAAGAGCCGAGCCGGAATTCTCCTCCGAAGAAACCTCGTTCGCAACGCAAAACGAAGGTCAAGACGGTCGTAGCCACGGTCGTAGAGCCGGAGCTCCCGCCGCTGACCGAGGAGCCGCACGTGACCGAGGTCGACGACGACGATGATGACGCGGCGTCTCTGATGGCCGCATCCCCTATGTCCGCAAAACAGGTAACGCGTAGCAATGCTTGATAACGTTCTGAAAGGCGCAGATTTCGATCATCTGGCCGACCTTCACGCCCAACGAATTCAGGCGGTGAAGGCGATCCGCATTAACACCGATCGTACGTCCGATCTCGTCAGCAAGATTCGGTTGTTCATGCGAAGCGCGACCGGCGGCGCTGAGTCGTCCTGCGCGTCTTTGACCGCTCCGACCCGCGGCGGCAAGACGACGATCATCAACACGTTCAGGGCTGCGTTCGAGCCGGAGCCTTCCTCAACTTCCGACCAGATGCCTATCGTCTATGTGGAAGTACCGAGCTCGGCGACCCCCAAGACCTTAGGTCGAGCGACGCTGGAGCGGCTGAAGGACATCAATCCGGACCGCGGTGACGGCGACTACAAGCGACTGCAGATCACCAAAGGCCTTCGGAAGCGCGGAACGCGCCTACTGATCTTCGATGAAATGCAGCGCCTTGTCGAAAGAGATCGCGGCAAGGTCTCCTATAAGGTCGCGGACTGGATCCAGGGCCTCATCAATGACAGCCAGGGCGAGTGCAGCTTCTTGCTCGTCGGAACGACCCGATCCCGACGCATCTATGAAGCGAACGGCCATCTGGTCGGTCGCAACGACTTCCATTTCGAGATCCAACCCTATAAGCGCGAAAGCGAAGATCCCGAAGATTGGAAGCGCTATCGAGCGTATCTGGCCCACTTCGATCAGCAGCTTCGCGATCATGCCGGCTTCGCCGTCAGCGACCTGCATAAGTCGGATCTCGCAAGGCGCATCCATGCCGCATCCCTCGGTTACCCCGGCGCGACCGCGAAGCTGATCCAGACAGCCGCCGTCGACTCGCTTCTCAACCGAGGTGGAGAGCGCCTTGATCTCGAAGCCTTCGCGACGGGGTTCGACCGCCTATGGCGCTATTCTGAGGCAGCGAAGATGAACCCCTTCTCGGCGTCTCGGTCTCCTCTCCCCGAGCAGGTGTGGCCTGAACCATGGGCAGATTCTCTTGATTGATCCGTGCACCTCGAAGGAGTTGCCCGACGCTGAAGCTCCTCAGCCCTTCATGTTCGTTATCGGGGAGCGCACGGCGCCAGACCGGGTGGTCCCTAAACCCGGGGAAAGCCTCGTCAGCATCCTGACGAGGCTTCTCCAGGCGTCCGGGCACGACAGCCTGACGGCTCTTTGCGGCCCGGTCGGACTGCCACAATTCGCCGTCTCCTCGCCAGCGCGATACGTGGAAGCGGCAAAGGACTTCGCCGAACTCTGCGGCTTGCCACTGCCGGAAATCGAGGGCCGAATGTACCTCGACGCGGGCAAGGAATCCGAGGAGCGGAATCTCCGTTCGGTCGGAGGCGTCGTCATCCGCGATCGGTTCCTATCGACCAACCGTCGGGCCATCTCACCCGAGTCGCTTCGAAAAGATCCCTATCATCGATCCGTGTGGGACATCGTCCCGCTCGGCTTTTGCCCTGAATCTCTCGAAGTCCTCGTCGAGAACTGCCCTGACCCCGACTGCGGCCGCCCGCTGCGCTGGGGCGGATCCTCCATGACCCATTGCATCCAGTGCGGTTTTGATCTCCGCACCGCACCGACAAGCCGGGTGAGCGCCGAGGAGGCGACCTATCTCGTCCCGCTGGCGCATCTCCTTTCTGGCATTCCGACGTTGGCCGATCCGGCGCTCCTGGGGCTTCCAGAGATTCTTGGGAAGATCCCCCCGGGCGAAATCCTTCACCTCGCTCTTATGCTCGGCCTCGCCGCGATGCCCGTACAATCGGGAGCTCTTCGCAAACAGATCATGCACGGTCACAGCAAGCAGACCGATATCAGCCTCCTGGCAGCCGGCATGAAGATTTTGTTCGGGTGGCCGCAATCTTTTTCACCGGTCGTCGACAATGTCCGCAGTCAGGCGATGCCCGTCAAAGGGCGGGACCCTCTGGGGATCGAGCTGGGAATTATCGCCGACTTGACGGATCCTGAAATCAGCGATCCGGCGGTATGCGATTTGGTTTCGGCCGCGCTCCACGACTACTACGATCGAAATCTCGATCGGCTCAAACACACCCCCTACCCCAGTGTGCTTTTGCGGTGGGCTCGGTCCACCATGTCAGCGCAGGAAGCAGCCGATGTTTTGGGCGCGACCGTGCAGCGTGTCGCCCGCCTCAAGGTCTATCCCGAACTGGTGCTGACCGGTGGCACCTCAGGGAAGCCGTTTGTTTTCCAGCGGTCAGCCGTTGAAGCGCTTAGGCAGGAGCAGACGGAAATCGTCTCCCTCACAGAACTCGCGCTCGAGGAGAAGATCGCCCCGAAGCTGCTCAGGGAGCTTGTCGACGCGGGCTTCATCTCGGTCGCGTCAGACCGAGCGTCAACGCTCTATCAGACGCCAGATATGCTGGTGAACCGTCAAAAGTGGCGCGAGCTGCGCAGCCGGATTGAAGCCATGCCTCGAGGAGTAGGCGGGCGAACGAGCGAGCTTCGGATCGCCTTAGCCCAGGCCGGCGGGACCGCCGAAGTGTGGATCGACGTGCTCAATCACCTTCTGAGCGGCCGGCTTCGGATTTTCGGTGTGAAGGAGGGCGTCGAGGCGGTCGGGAACCGTTGGGAGATAGATAAAGCGGAGGTGATGGCCTTCCTTAACAGCCAAGCGGTCGACGCGGATGTCCGCCCGCTCACGGAAGCCTGCAATGACATGGGCATCAAGCCGACCCCGGCAAATCACCTGGCGAAGCATGGACATATCGAAACCACCGTCGAAACTATCGGTGGATTCAAGTACCTTGTCAGCCGCGAGGCGATCGCCAGGTTCAAACGCGACTACATCCTGTCGACCGAACTCTCAGAATTATTCGCCATGACGCCGAAAGCAATCAAGGCTTGGCTTAATGAAGAGGGTGTCCACGAAATACAATACACGAAGTGGGATATCCCTCTTGTGTTCGTTCGGAAAGACGTCGACGCAGCGATCGCCCGTATCTCTGACGAGATCGGTCATGTTTCTGAGCAAGTGGCCGCTGGCAAGGTCGCTTGGATCAAATATCTTCATATACCCACGACCAGCACAGCTGCTGAGTTGAAAGCTGCAGCAGATAAGACTCATTTCGAAGCGAGAAAACGAAGCCTGCTGGCTATTGCTGATATTTTATCTGGACTGACCGTGCACGAAGTTGCCGAGCGCTACGGCGTTGCCGCCGAGACAATAATGAAAGTCTGGCTCCCCAATTACCGAAAACACGGTCTCTCGGTGGAGTCGACAAGGGTCACATCTTCAAAAAGCCTTTTGAGCGCCGAGCAAAGAGACGAGTTCGAAGTTTATGCAAGAAGACTAATACAGCGCATTCAAGAAGGCGAGCGCGGCATAACGCTTGCGACCCTTACAAAGTACGTCAATGACAAATTTGGAATCCAATATCATAAGGCGAGCATAAGGCAGCGGCTCAAATATGCCGGAATTGATTGGCCAAAACCAAAATAATTGCGCTCTAAACTAAACGTCTAGAAAGTATCGACCCCTGAGGTTGCTTTTCTGCAATAGAAAAAAGATCTCAGGGGTTTTCGTTCTGGGCGTCAAAAATTAACCACTTCTGAAAGTCTGTCTGTGTGGTTGAAGGAAATATATTTACGCTCTCGGCCGTTCTCATAGACTCGCTATATACGGCATAGACTCATTTATTCTGAAATTCGACACTCAGACGTCGAGATTGGCGACCTGGAGCGCGTTGTCCTGGATGAACTCGCGGCGCGGCTCGACGATGTCGCCCATCAGCTTGGTGAAGATGTCGTCGGCCTCGTCGGTCTCCTTGACGTGCACCTTGAGCAGCGTGCGGGCGTTGACGTCGAGCGTCGTCTCCCAGAGCTGCTCGGGGTTCATCTCGCCGAGACCCTTGTAGCGCTGGAGCGCCGAGACGCCCTTGCGGCCCGCCGCCAGCACGCCGTCGACCAGAGCGCTCGGCCCGTGGACCTGCGTCGCATCGTCCTTGCGAAGCAGCGTCGGGTTCTTGCCGAACACCTCCTGGAGGCCGGCGGCCTTCTCGTCGAGCTTCCTGGCGTCGGCGCTCGCGAGGAAGGCCGCGTCGATCGCCGCCGCCTCGCGCACGCCGCGCACGGTGCGGGCGAAGGTGAAGCCGTCGGGGCTCGCGAAGCCCTCCCAGCCGCGCTCGGTCTCCTCGGCGATGAGGTCGAGGCGGCGGGCGATGTAGGCCGCGGTCTCGTCGGCCTGGGCCTGGTCGAGCAGGATGTCGGGGCGCAGCGCGCCCGCGATCGCCGCCTGCTCGATGACGGGCCGGCGGTAGCGCGAATGAAGCTGACCGAGGACGCTCCGCACCGAGCGGGCCTGCTCGACCGCGGTCCGGAGGTCCAGCCCGGAGCGCGCCTCGCCGTTCGCGAGCTTCAGCGTCACGCCGTCGAGGCCCTGCTCGATCAGGTAGTCCTCGAGCGCGCGCTCGTCCTTGAGATACTGCTCGGAGCGCCCGCGCGTGACCTTGTAGAGCGGCGGCTGCGCGATGAAGACGTGGCCGCGCTCGAGCAGGGCGGGCATCTGGCGGTAGAAGAACGTCAGCAGCAGCGTGCGGATGTGGCTGCCGTCGACGTCGGCGTCCGTCATGATGATGATCTTGTGGTAGCGCAGCTTCTCGACGTTGAACTCGTCGCGGCCGATGCCGGTGCCGAGCGCCGTGATCAGCGTGCCGATCTCCTGGCTCGACAGCATCTTGTCGAAGCGCGCGCGCTCGACGTTCAAGATCTTGCCGCGCAGCGGCAAAACCGCCTGGAACTCGCGCGCGCGGCCCTGCTTGGCGGAGCCGCCGGCCGAGTCGCCCTCGACGATGAAGAGTTCGGACTTCGCCGGATCACGCTCCTGGCAGTCGGCGAGCTTGCCCGGCAGCGAGGCGATGTCGAGCGCCCCTTTTCGGCGCGTGAGCTCGCGCGCCTTGCGGGCGGCCTCGCGGGCGGCGGCGGCCTCGACCACCTTCTGCACGATGGTCCTGGCCTCGGCCGGATGCTCCTCAAACCAGCGGTTGAGCGCCTCGTTCACGAGGTTCTCGACCGCGGGACGCACTTCCGAGGAGACCAGCTTGTCCTTGGTCTGGGACGAGAACTTCGGGTCCGGCACCTTGACCGAGAGCACGCAGGTGAGCCCCTCGCGGGCGTCGTCGCCGGTGAGCTGGACCTTCTCCTTCTTGGCGATGCCGGAGGTCTCGGCGTAGCCGTTGACCTGCCGCGTCAGCGCCGCGCGGAAGCCCGCCAGATGCGTTCCGCCGTCGCGCTGCGGGATGTTGTTGGTGAAGCACAGCACGTTCTCGTGGTAGCTGTCGTTCCACCACATCGCGACCTCGACGCCGATGCCGTCCTTCTCCGAGCGCAGCACGATCGGGGTCTGGATCTGGGCCGACTTGGCGCGGTCGAGATAGCGCACGAAGGCCTCGACGCCGCCCTCGTAATAGAGCTCCTCGCGCCTCACGTCGGCGTGGCGCGCGTCGGTCAGCACGATCTTCACGCCCGAGTTCAAGAAGGCGAGTTCGCGCAGCCGGTGCTCGAGCGTGGCGTAGTCGAACTCGGTCACGCCCTTGAACGTGTCCATGCTGGGCGTGAACGTGACCTCGGTGCCGCGCTTGCCGTTCGAGGGGCCGGTCACCTCGAGCGGCGCATCCGCGACGCCGTGGGTGAACGACATCTCGTGGGCCTTGTCGTTCTGCCAGATGCGCAGGCGCAGCTTGACCGAGAGCGCGTTGACCACCGACACGCCGACGCCGTGCAGGCCGCCCGAGACCTTGTAGGAGTTCTGGTCGAACTTACCGCCGGCGTGCAGCTGGGTCATGATGACCTCGGCGGCCGAAATCCCCTCCTCGGTGTGGATGCCGGTCGGGATGCCGCGGCCGTTGTCGGTCACGGTGCAGGAGCCGTCGGGGTTCAGCGTGACCGTGACCTCGTCGGCCCAGCCCGCCAGCGCCTCGTCGATGCCGTTGTCGATGACCTCGTACACCATGTGATGCAGGCCCGAGCCGTCGTCGGTGTCGCCGATATACATGCCCGGCCGCTTGCGGACCGCGTCGAGACCCTTCAGCACGCGGATCGAATCCGCGCCGTAGTCCTCGGCGCCGCCGGTCGGGGGGATGTCGGACATGGTGGGGTCTCTCTCGTTCGGCCGCCCCCTCGTGGAGGGGAGCGCCCTGCGGGCGGCGAGCGTTCGCGTCAGCCCGCAGGAATCAGGCGAGTTCTCGTCATTCGATTGGTAGCGCGGATGGCCGCGAAAAGCGAGGTTCGGGCCCCGGCCGCCCACAAAGCCGCGCATGCGGAGACCCGCGGCTAAGCATTTGTCATATGGTGATTTTTCGCGCCGCGTCCAAGGCCCGTCCACAGGCCGGCGCGCAAGCCTCAAGAAACCGGGCGCGCGGCCCCGTCCGCGACCGCGAAAAGCCGCGCCCGGCCGCCGATTTCGGCGAAGCCCGCAGGGTCCGCGCCCGTCATCCAGACCTGCGCCGACAGCGCCTCGAGCGCCGAGAACAGCGCCTCGCGCCGGCTCGGATCGAGATGGGCCGCGACCTCGTCGAGCAGCACCACCGGGGCCCAGCCGTCGAGCCGCGCGACGAGCCGGGCGTGGGCGAGCACGAGGCCCACCAGCAGCGCCTTCTGCTCGCCGGTCGAGCATTTCTCCGCCGGCATGTCCTTGGGCCCATGGCGCACCAGCAGGTCGCTCAAATGCGCGCCCTCGAGCGTGCGGCCGGCGGCGCGGTCGCGTGGGCGGGCGCGGCCGAGGCGCTCGCGGTAGCGGTCCTCGACGGCGGACGCCGGATCGCGCGCGAGATCGGCCTCGAGCACGCCGTCGAGCGCGATGAGCGCGGCGGGGAACGGCGAGGCGGGATCGGCGGTCTCGGCGATGAGGCCGGAAAGCCGGCCGACCGTCTCGGCGCGCGCGGCCGCGACCGCGACGCCGAGCTCGGCGACCTCGCGCTCGACGGCGTCGAGCCAGCGGGCGTCGGCGCGGACGTCCTCGAGCAGGCGGTTGCGGCTGCGCAGCGCCCGCTCGAGCCCCGAGGCGCGGGCGGCGTGCTCGGGGTCGGCCGCCGTCACCAGCCGGTCGAGAAACCGCCTGCGGTCGCCCGCCGAGCCGCGGAACAGGCCGTCGAGGTCGGGCGTCAGCCAGACGAGCCGCAGATGCTCGGAAAACGCGCCCGCAGAGCCGACCGAGGCGCCGTCGATGCGGCAGCGCCGGCCCGCCTCGCTCCCGCCGCCCTCGACGCCGGTGCCGAGCCGCGCCGAGCCCGCCGCGCCCGTGACGTCGGCGGCCACCGCCCAGGCCCCGTCGCCGGGCGCGCGGGCGAGCTCGGCGTGCGCGGCGCGGCGCAGGCCCCGGCCGGGCGCGAGCAGCGAGACGGCTTCGAGGATGTTGGTCTTGCCCGCCCCGTTCGCGCCCACGAGCGCGACCGAGGCCTCGCCGCAGTCGAGATCGAGCGCCGGATAGGAGCGGAAGGCCGAGAGCTTCAGCCGCGTGACGGCGGTGCGGCGGGGCGGGGTCATTTGGGCGCGACGGCTGGGACCCCTTCTCCCGCTTGCGGGAGAAGGTGCGGATGAGGGGGCGTCGGATCACGGCGTCCTTCCGGACAGGCCCTCACCCTTACCCTCTCCCGCAAGCGGGAGAGGGGGTCGGCAAGCGCCGCGCCCGATCGGCCGGGATCGTTTCGCCTCACACCCGCATCGGCATCAGCACGTAGAGCGCCGGCGCGTCGTCGCGGTCCTGGACGAGCGTCGGCGAACCGGGATCGGCGAGGCGGATCAGCGCCGTGTCGCCCTCGAGCTGGCTCGCGATGTCGAGCAGGTAGCGGGAGTTGAAGCCGATATCGAGCGGATCGCTGTCGTAGTCGACCTCGATCTCCTCGGTGGCGTTGCCCGAATCCGGGTTCGTCACCGTCAGCACCAGCTTGCGGTCGGCGAGCGACAGCTTCACGGCGCGCCCGCGCTCCGACGAGATCGTCGAGACGCGGTCGACGGCGCTCGCGAACTCCGCGCGGTCGACGGTGAGGCGCTTGTCGTTGCCCGTCGGGATGACGCGGTTGTAGTCCGGGAAGGTGCCGTCGATCAGCTTCGAGGTCAGCACCGCCTGGCCGAAGGAGACGCGGATCTTGGTGGCCGAGAGCTCGACCGCCACCAGGCCTTCGGGATCCTCGACGAGGCGCTGGATCTCCGAGACGGTCTTGCGGGGCACGATCACGCCCGGCATGCCCTTGGCGCCGGACGGCGCCGCGAGCTCGACGCGGGCCAGCCGATGGCCGTCGGTCGCCACCGCCCGGAGCGTCGCGCCGCCCGGCAGGTCCGCGACATGCAGATAGATGCCGTTGAGATAATAGCGCGTCTCCTCGGTCGAGATCGCGAACTGGGTCTTGTCGATGAGGCGGCGGAGATCCGCCGCTCCGATCTCGAAGCGCACCGGCAGCTCGCCGGCGGCGAGGTCGGGGAAGTCGCTGTCGGGCAGCGTCTGCAGCGTGAAGCGCGAACGGCCGGCGCGGATCGTCAGCTGGCCGCGTTCGCCCGTCATCTCGAGCGCGACCTGGCTGCCGTCGGGGAGCTTGCGGACGATGTCGTAGAAAGTGTGGGCCGGCACCGTGGTGGCGCCGCCCTGCGCGACCTCGGCCGCGACGCGCTCGACGATCTCGAGGTCGAGGTCGGTCGCCTGCAGCTTGAGGCCGCCGTCGCCTGCGCGCAGCAGCACGTTGGCGAGAATCGGGATCGTGTTGCGCCGCTCGACGACGCGATGGACATGGGCGAGAGCCTTCAACAGGGCCGCTCGCTCGAGGGTCACGCGCATGTTCGTCCCGCTCCGTAGAGGCGTGGCCGTCCGGCGCGTCTTGGGCGACGTCGCTTTCGGCCGCAGGTGCGATGGGGATCGCCTAGGGACTGCGGACATTGCCCCAGCGGACCGGCGTTAGGCAAGGGCGCGCGCGGCTCCGTCGCGCCCGGCCACGCGCGGATTGACGCGGCGGGGCCTGACAAGCCGGCGACAGCGCCTAGGTTTAGACCTTCGCCCAACGCCTGGCCGACCCGACGCGCTCGATCCTTCGCGCGATCGCGGGGCCGCATCGCGAAAGGAGACTCGATGCCTCAAATCCCGATCGACTTCACGTTCCTCACCAATCTCGTCGTGGTCTACGGCATGAACGTCCTGGGCGCGCTGCTGCTCGCCTTCGTCGGCTTCTGGGTCGCCAACCTCGCCTCGGCCGGCGTCTATCGCGGCCTGATGGCGTCGAAGCGCATGGACGTCACCGTCGCGAGCTTCCTGTCGAGCCTGACGCGCTACGGGCTGCTCGCCGTCGTGCTGATCGCGATGCTGCAGCTCGTCGGCATCCAGGCCACGAGCCTGCTCGCGGTGCTGGGCGCGGCCTCGCTCGCCATCGGCCTCGCGCTGCAGGGCACGCTTTCCAACATGGCGGCCGGCGTGATGATGCTGCTGTTCCGCCCGTTCCGGGTCGGCGACCAGATCGAGGTCGCGGGCAAGGCCGGCGTCGTGAAGGAGCTCAGCCTGTTCTTCACCGAGCTCGCGACGCCCGAAAACGTGAAGATCCTGATCCCGAACGCCTCCGTCTGGGGAACCGCGCTCGTGAACTACTCGGCCTATCCGACGCGGCGCGTCGAGACGACGGTGAGCGCCGTCAACGGCGACGCCGACGCCACGATGGCGGACCTTGCGAGCTTCCTCGAGCAGAACCCGCGCGCGCTCGCCGCGCCCGCGCCGCTCATCACCAAGACCGGCTATGGCGACGCGATCGAGCTCAGCGTGCGCGCCTGGGCGCCGGCCAACGACACCACCGCGCTCAAATACGAGATCGACCGCTTCGTGACCCAGCGCCGCGCGGCGCGCGAGGCCGCCTCGCAGGCGGCGGAGTAAACGGAGTTGGGCGGCGGGGCGACGAACGCGCCCTGCCTGGCCGTCAAGCGCCGGAACCGCAAACGGTCATCCCGGGCTTGTCCCGGGATCCATGAACGCCGGCGTCGCGCACTATTTGCGCCGCGTCTCGGTTCTGGATCCCGGCTCAAGGCCGGGATGACGGACGGAGGTTCGGGCGCTCCGGCTTGCACGGGCGGCCCGCATGCTCGAGCGCCGGGCTTGCCCGGGCGCTCGAACCCTCACTCCATCAGCATGCGGGTCAGCAGCTCGAGCTCGTCCTTCAGCGCGCCGTCGGTCTTCACGAGCTCGGTGATCTTGCGCACCGCGTGCAGCACCGTGGTGTGGTCGCGCCCGCCGAAGCGCCGGCCGATCTCGGGGAGCGAGCGCAGCGTCAGCACCTTCGACAGATACATCGCGACCTGGCGCGGACGCACCACGTTCTGGGTGCGGCGCGACGACAGCACGTCGGCGCGGCTCACCTGGTAGTGCTTGGCGACGATGCGCTGGATGTCCTCGATCTTGACCCGCTTCGGCTCGACCTGACGGATGAGGTCGCGCAGCGCGGTCTCGGCCATCTCGACCGTGATTGTCGAGCCGGTGAGGGTGTTGTGCGCGAGCAGGCGGTTCACCGCGCCGTCGAGGTCGCGGCCGTTCGCCGTCACGGTGCGGGCCACATAGGCGATCACGTCCTCGGGCACGTCGAAGCGCGAGTGGACGGCCTTGGCGGCGGAGATCCGCACGCTCAGGATCTTGGCGCGCAGCTCCTCGTCGAGCGCCCCGAGTTCGAGCGTCAGGCCGCCGGCGAGGCGCGAGCGCAGGCGCTCGTCGACGCCCTCGAGCTCGGCCGGGGGACGGTCGGCCGCCACGATCACCTGCTGGCCGCCGTCGAGCAGCGCGTTCAGCGTGTGGCCGAACTCCTGCTGCACGGTCTTGCCCTGCAGGAACTGGAGGTCGTCGATCACCAGCAGGTCGATGGCTCGCAGCTTCTCCTTGAACGACAGCGCCGTCTGGGCTTTGAGCGCCGCGACGAAGTCGAACATGAATTTTTCGGCCGTGAGATAGAGCACGCGCCGGCCCGAGGCCTCGACCGCGTGGGCGGTCGCCTGGAGCAGGTGGCTCTTGCCGAGGCCGACGCTCGCATGGATCACCAGCGGGTTGAACTGCACCGCGTCGCCCGGACGGGCGTCGGCGATCTGGCGCGCGGCGGCGTAGGCGAGCGCGTTCGAACGGCCGGCCAGAAAGGTCTCGAAGGTGAGGCGCCGGTCGAGCGGCGAGCCCTGCAGGCGATTGGGATCGACCCGCGGCGACAGCGGGAAGGGCGTCACCGACCGCGTTTCGGGTTGCTCGACCGGGGCCGGCGCGACGACGACGTCGCGGCTCGGGGCCGCGAGCTTGGCGGCGGCGCTGCGCACCGAGATCGCCACGCGGCCGACATCGGGCTCATGCTCGGCGAAGAGCGCGGCAATCCGCTCGGCGTAATGCGCCTGGATCCAGGTCTTCAGGAACCGGGTCGGGACGCTCAGATGCGCGACGCCGTCCTCGAGCCGCTCGAGCGCGACGCCCTTGAACCAGCTCGTGAAGACGTCCTCGCCATATTCCTCGCGCAGGCGACCGGCGATCGGGCGCCAGGCGGCGTCGGTCGCGTCGGAGGCGCGGGTCTCGGAGACGGCGGTCCTGGAAAATGCGGACGGCGCAGGGAGCATCGAATCTCTCCGGAAAACGTCGAAATGAGGATTGGACGGTCGAGGCGAAAAGGAAGGACGACGGCGCGTCAGGGCGGCTTCAGGACTGCATCCAGGGCAGCCCGTCGGCTTTCCAGCCGGCGGTCGAGCCGCGGCGCCGCGCGCCGTCGAGCGGCCCTTCGAAGCCGCCCAGAACGTTGAAGCACTGCGTGAAGCCCCGCGCCGCCATCGCGGCGGCGGCCGCCTGGCTGCGCGCGCCGCTGCGGCACAGAAAGAACACCGGAGCGTCCTCGCCGGCGCCGGCGGCTTCGAGCGCCGCCGCCACCTTGTCGGCGAAGCCCGGATCGACCTGCATCGTCGGGTAGCTCTGCCATTCCTGGAAGATGGGGCGCTTGGCCAGCGTCCCAAGGTCGGCGACGCCGACGAAAGACCATTCGGCGACGGTGCGCACGTCCACGAGGGCGGCGCGGCCGTCGGCCTTGAGAGAGTCCCACGCGTCGGAGGGAGAGACGTCTCCGGCATAGGGAAGAAAATGAGACATGCGCCCGCTATCGTCGGCCGTTACGGCCGACGCCCCAACTGCAAGATCTTGTTTGGATTTCCGAACCGCCCGCCCTGGCGGTTTACTCAAAGACGCTTGAAGACAAGCGCCTCCTGATCCCGACATCACCCGCGAGAGCGGCGCCGGGAAGTCTCAGACACCCATTGCGATTATTTAAGGAAGACCGGCTCGACGATATCTTTAGTTAAAGATTAGTTCCGCCGTCTCCATGAGCTGAAAGATACACAGGGGATTTTGGGGACGCAATGGCCGTCCGGAAACGAATCGGTCAGGCCCGTTCCGCAACTGCGTAGGGGCCCAAGGGGCGACTCCCCTAAACATCCTCGATAGCCAGCAAAATCATTGCTGCGCCGTGATCGACTCGGTCCGTGAATCTTTCGCCACATTTTTCATGGTCGCGTCGCGAAGCAGGCCCGCGGACCCCCGGATTCAAACCTCCCCGGCGTGTCCTAGTCCTAACAATTTGAATCATAAGCTATTTTTCTGCCCGCCGACGGCGCCCAGACTCGCATGAGTTGCGATTCAGCCGAATATGCGAGTCAAGACGGAATCTGCGTACGCATTAACCCTTAGGACGCCGTCATTTAGCGGACTTAAACGACAAAACCCGGCGCGCGGCCGGGTTTTGCAACGTCAAATTGTCGTCGTCTAAGTGTCGCGTCAGGCCGAGAGAGCCTTCACGCGCGCGGCGAGCCGCGAGACCTTCCGGGAGGCCGTGTTCTTGTGCAGCACGCCCTTCTGGGCGGCGCGCATGATCTCCGGCTCGGCGGCCTTGAGCGCCGCGCGGGCGTCGTCCTGGCTGCCGGAGGCGAGCGCCTCCTCGACCTTGCGGAGATAGGTGCGCATCCGGCTGCGGCGGGCGCCGTTGACGACGGTGCGGCGGGCGATCTTGCGGGCGGCCTTCTTGGCCGAGGGCGTATTGGCCATTGCGAAACGGTCCTTCGAGACGTTCGCCGTCCCGCGGGGCCTCGCTAGGAGGCCCGCCTGGGGCGGATGCGCGGAAGCGCGAAAACGTAAGCGGCGGGCCGAGGGGCCCGCCGCGATTGGGCGTCTCGTATCAACAGACGCGCGAAGCGTCAATTCTTTCGGGCGCGGCTCAGACGTTTCAGGCGGAGTCGGGCGCGGCGGCGGCGCTCGCCGGGCGTCCGGCCCCGCCTGCAAGGCGCGCGGCGGCCGCGTCGAAGCGCTCGATCGGCCAGACGACCGTCACGCGCGCGCCCGTCGCCGGGGCCGCCCGGTTGCCGAGCGAGAGCCGCGCGCCGGAGCGCTCGAGCAGGGTCTTGGCGATGAAGAAGCCGAGGCCCAGTCCCCCGCCCTCCATCGTGGCCGGCCGGTCGGCTTCGCGGCGCGACATATAGGGCTCGCCGAGCCGCGCCATCACGTCGGAGGCGAAGCCCGGCCCGTCGTCCTCGACCGTGATCTCGACCTGGGCCTGGCTCCAGCGCGCCGTGATCTCGACGCGCGCGCTTGCGAAGTCGACCGCGTTCTCGACGATGTTGCCAAGGCCATAAAGAACGCTCGGATTGCGCCGCCAGCGCGGCTCCGGCCCCTCGCCGCGGAACGTCACCGCAAGCTCCACGCCGAAATTGCGATGGGGCGCCACCACGTCTTCGATGAGATGGGCCATCTCCATGCTGTCGAAGGGCGCGCCCTCCTCGTCGAGCGAGGTCAGCTTCTTCAGGATGTCGCGGCAGCGCGCCACCTGCTCGCGCAGGAGCGTCATGTCCTCGTCGTGGGGGCCCGGCACCAGCGCGCGCTCGAGCTCCTTGGCCACGAGCGCGATGGTGGCGAGCGGCGTGCCGAGCTCGTGGGCGGCGGCGGCCGCCAGGCCGTCGAGGGCCGACAGATGCTGCTCGCGCGCGAGCACGATCTCGGTCGCGGCGAGCGCCTGGGAGAGCGCGCGGCTCTCCTCCGACACCCGCCAGGCGTAGGTCCCGATGAACGCCATCGCGAGCATGAGCGCGATCCAGATGCCCGCCACATAGAGAAACGGCATCTCGATCGGGTCGCCGCCCGGCCAGGGCAGCGGCAGGTGGAAGAAGCCGAGAAGCGTCGCGCAGGCGGCCGCCGCCAGCGCGAGCGTGGCCGTGGTGAAGGGCGGCAGCGCGGTCGCCGAGATCATCACCGGCGCGAGGAACAGGATCGCGAACGGGTTTTCGAGCCCCCCGGTGAGAAACAGCAGCGCCGCGAGCTGAACGACGTCGTAGCCGAGCAGCAGCGCGGCCGGCAGGCCGCGCAGGCGATGGGTCACGGGAAATACGAGCCGGAGGCCGATGTTGAGCGCCGCCGAGGCGCCGATCGCCAGCAGGCACGGCACGACCGGCAGCACGAAGCCGAAGCCGAAATGCACCCCAAGCACCGCGAACGACTGGCCGATGACCGCGAGCCACCTGAGGCGGATCAGCGTGTCGAGCCTTAAGTCGGGATAGGCGACGAGGCGGTCGGCGTGGGCGGCGGGGTTCGGCATGAGCGCGACTTTATCCGGCCGCGGGTCCCGCGCGAAGCCGCCCGTCGAACGGCCCCCCACGGAAGGACCCATTGACGGATGAGGCGATAAAGAGAATCGTCAGCCTATCCCGCAGCGCAACATGGCTCGAGGGTTGAATGGCGCGTGACAAGAAGACGGCCGGCATCGGCGAATTCGGCGGCGCCCCGGAAGGCGCCGACTGGGGCGGCTCCGCCACCACCATGCCGCTCTACTGGATGTTCGAGGCGGCGCAGGCCTCCCTCGGCCCCGCCCGCGCGCTCGCCGACGCCTACCGGATCTATTTCAAGAATCCGGTCAACCCGGCCTCGCACACCGAATGGGGCCGCAAGATCGGCGCGATGTGCGAGATGTTCGAGCGCGCGACGCGGCGCTACGGCAAGCCCGAATTCGGCATCGCCACGACGCCGGTGCGCGGCCAGCGCGTCGCCGTCACGGAAAAGGTGGTGTGGAGCCGCCCGTTCTGCGACCTGATCCGCTTCGAGCGCGACCTGCCGCCGGGCGCGAAGCCCCAGCCGAAGCTTCTCATCGTCGCGCCGATGTCGGGGCATTATGCGACTCTGCTGCGCGGCACGGTCGAGGCCATGCTGCCCGACCACGACGTCTACGTCACCGACTGGACCGACGCCCGCCTGGTGCCGCTCTCCGAGGGCGCGTTCGATCTCGACGACTACATCGACTACCTGATCTCGATCTTCCATTTCCTGAAGGGCGAGTGCCACGCCATGGCGGTGTGCCAGCCGGCGGTGCCGGTGCTGGCCGCGGTCGCCCGCATGGAGGCCGAGGGCGATCATTACAGCCCGCGCTCCATGACGCTGATGGGCGGGCCGATCGACACCCGCGAGAACCCGACCGCCGTGAACGAGCTCGCGATCGATCGCGGCACCGAATATTTCCAGCGCAACGTCGTCACGGTGGTTCCCTGGCCCCATCCCGGCGTCGGCCGGCAGGTCTATCCAGGCTTCCTGCAGCTCACCGGCTTCGTGAGCATGAACCTCGACCGCCACATGTCGGCCCACTACGAGTTCTTCAACCATCTCGTCGACGGCGACGGCGACTCCGCGGAGAAGCACCGCGAGTTCTATGACGAGTACATGGCCGTCATGGACCTCTCGGCCGAGTTCTACCTGCAGACCGTCGACACGGTGTTCGTCCGCCAGGCGCTGCCCAAAGGCGAGATGACCCATCGCGGCAAGCCGGTGGACTGCTCCAAGATCACCCATTGCGCGCTGATGACGGTCGAGGGCGAGCGCGACGACATTTCGGGCGTCGGCCAGACCAAGGCCGCGCACAAGCTGTGCTCGGGCCTCTCCGACGAGAAGCGCGTGCATTACCTGCAGGAGCGCGTCGGCCATTACGGCGTGTTCAACGGCTCGCGCTTCCGCTCCGAGATCGCGCCGCGCATCCGCGACTTCATCCTGTCGAACGAGCCGCGCGCGGCCAAGCCCGCCGCAAAGGCCGCCGAACCGCAGGCCGCGAAGGCCGACCCGGCGCCGGCCCTGCGGCCGAAGGAGAGCGAAGGCGTCGCTTCGGCCGAAGAGGTTCCGGCGGTCGCCCCGATCGTGACCGGCGAGCCGGCGACTGCGCCCGCCAATTCTCCTGCCCCTGCCAAGACTCCTGCCCCCGCCAAGGCGGCGGCGCCCGAACCGGCTGCCGCGAAGACGCCGGCGCCCGAGGTCGCCAAGACGCCGGCTCCGAAGTCCGCGGCGCCCAAGGCTGCTGCGAAGAAGGCTGCTGCGAAGAAGCCTGCCGCGACGAAGGCCGCGATTGCTCGGACGGCGAAGGCGCCGGCCGTCGCGGAGGCGAAGGCGGCGGCGCCCAAGGCTGCTCCGCCCAAGCCCGCTGCGTCCAAGTCCGCTGCGTCCAAGCCTGCGGCGTCCAAGGCGGCGGCGCCCAAACCTGCCGCGCCTGCGGCGGCCTCGACGTCTGCCCCCGAGACCTCGGCGCAGGCCGCGCCTGCGGCTGCCGCCTCGAAGGAGCCCGCCAAGGCGCCGGCGACCTCCGCCGCGGCCAAGCCCGCCGCGCCGGCGCGCACCGCCAAGCCAGCCTCGAACGGAGCCGCCAAGCCGGCCTGACCACGCTCGGGGCGCCTCAGATCGGACGACCGCTCGCGGGCCGCGCCAGGACGGCGCGGCGCCGACTGGACGCGCGGGCGCGTCGGGCGGCTTTCAGCCGTACGGCCTGACAGGGACCCGACAGCCTGCAGTTTCGACAGGTCGCGCGGCGTTCGGCCAGCGATGTCCCGGGCTGTTTTGAACCGTTCGAAGATCGCGGCGCCCGCCGCGAAGACCGGCGCGGCGCCAGGTCGCAGACCGTTGCTGTTTATTTGTTTCTTATTAGTTCAAGGTCAGCTAAGTGACGTCAATGCGATAGACGTCAAACATCGCTTGATTCCGACGATGTAGCGGCTCGCTTCTTATTATTATTGGGAGAAGATCATGACTTACCGGTTCGCCGCCGCCGCCGCGCTCGTCGCCGCTGCGTTCGTCGCCACTCCTGCGCTCGCCCAGACCAAGATGACGGGCGAGGAAGTCATCAAGACGATCGACGCCGACAATGACGGCACGCTCGACATCGCCGAGGTCATCCATGCCGGCTCGAAGCTGTTCGCCGAGATCAACCCGGACGGCGACACCACGCTCGAGAGCAAGGAGACCGAGGGTCGCCTGACCAAGAAGGACTGGAAGAAGGCCAACAAGGACGGCGACGACACCCTCGAGATGGACGAGTGGCTGTCGATCCTGCGCGCCCGCTTCAAGGCGGCCAACCCCGACAACGACGGCACGCTCGACGCCAAGGAGCTCGACACCGCCGCCGGCCAGAAGGTCGTGGTCATGATCGTGAAGTGACCCTGGTCGCTTCCTGAATCCGGGAAGGTCCGCGCTCCGGCGCGGACCTTTTTTCGTTTTCGTGGCATTCAGCCCCGATGGCTGCGATCTACCTCCCCCGCTCCGACTGGCGCCCTGCGATCCGGACCCTGCCTCCCGGCGAGGCGGTGGCGGCCGTGGGCGACGTCCATGGCCATGACGACCTGTTCGAGGCCCTCATGGGCGCGCTCGCCGAGGAGCTCGCGGGCGCCGACCGCGCGACCTTCGTCCAGCTCGGCGACCTCGTGGACCGCGGCCCCGCGAGCCGCCGGGCGCTGCTCCGCGCCAAAGCCGGGATGACGGCCCTGCTGCCGGCTGCGGCCTCGGTGACGCTGACGGGCAATCACGAGGACCGGATGCTGAGCGCAGCCTCGGGCGATCCGGAGGCGCGCGACGCCTGGCTCGACTTCGGCGGCCGCGAGACGCTCCTGAGCTTCGGCGTCTCCGCCGACGACGCCGACTGGCCCAGGCGCCTGCGCGAGGCGCTCGAACGCGACGGGCTCATCGACTGGCTGTCGGGCCTGCCGACGAGCTTCCGGCTCGCAGATCTGTTCTTCGTCCATGCGGGGCTCGATCCCGAGACGCCGCTCGCGCGCCAGCAGGACCGCACGCTGATGTGGACGCGCTGGCCCTTCCTCGACA
This sequence comes from Chenggangzhangella methanolivorans, assembly GCF_042648545.1. Taxonomy (NCBI): domain Bacteria; kingdom Pseudomonadati; phylum Pseudomonadota; class Alphaproteobacteria; order Hyphomicrobiales; family Methylopilaceae; genus Chenggangzhangella; species Chenggangzhangella methanolivorans. The sequence continues at coordinate 955,735 of NZ_JBHRXS010000003.1, read as the reverse complement.
GCCCCGGCCCCTATCCAGAGGGCGTCGCGGTCATCCATGGGCACACGCCGACCGCGCCGGTCGACCTTCGCCATCCCCATCGCCTCAACCTCGACACGGGCGCGTTTCGCACCGGGATCCTGTCCGGGCTCGTCATCGCGGGCGATCGCATGCGGCTCGTCCAGGCGGCGCGGGCCTGAGCCGCCGCTTGCCATCGCGCGTCAAGGCTTTCTTAATTACGGCTCCGCCGCGGGATTGTCGCGCGGGAGCCGTAAAAGCACGTCTTCATTTCCGAAGGAAAACCGGCATGGGACTGTTCGACTCCATCAAGGGCTCGCTCGGCGACACCATCGCCCAGGCCGGGGCGGCGGCGCTTCCGGGACTGCTGGAGCGCGTGTTCCCGAACGGCATGCAGGGCGTGCTCGACCAGCTCCAGAGCTCGGGCTACGGCCAGCAGGTGAAGTCGTGGCTCGGCCGCGGCGAGAACGAGCCGATCACGGTCGAGGACCTGCGCAGCGCGCTCGACAACGAACAGGTGCGCGCGATCGCCGCCAAGCTCGGCGTGCCCGTCGACACCGCGCTCGAACTGCTCGCCGGACAGCTTCCCCAGACGGTCGACCAGCAGAGCCCCGAGGGCGAGCTCAAGCCGCCGGCGGCCTGAGGGCCTGCGAAGGCGCCGTGGCCGGCGACTTCCGCCGACCTATAGTCGATCTGATACGAATTCCGCGGCGGCCCGAGCGAGGCCTCGCCGCGGTCTCCCAGCGGCCGAAACCGGCCGCCCGCCAGAAGGACGATGTCGCATGTTCCGCTCGTTAAGCCTCTGCTCGGCGATCGCGCTCGCCGCGGCCCTGAGCCTTCCCAGCGCGCCGGCCCAGGCACTCACCATGAAGGAATGCAGCGCCAAATATCAGGACGCCAAGGCCAAGGACGCCCTCAAGGGCATGAAGTGGAACGACTTCCGCAAGGCCGAATGCGCCGACGACGACGCCTCGGAGGCCGACGCCGCAGCCGCCGAGAAGGAGGTCGAGGCCAAGCCCGCCTCGACCGCCGCCAAGCCCAATCCCTCGACCACGACGACCGCGCCCAACGGCACGCCCGCCCCGAAGGCGACGTCGGCCGCCAAGCCCGCGGCCGGCGGCAAGCTGTCGTTCCCGACCTCGGTCTCCGACAAATATTCCACCGAGACGCCCGGCAAGGCGCGGATGCACACCTGCCTCGACCAGTACCGCGCCAACAAGGAGGCCGGCGTCGAGCAGCCGAACTGGATCGCCAAGGGCGGCGGCTACTACTCGCAGTGCAACGCCAAGCTCAAGGAAGGCGCCTGAGCCAGGCGACGCGGCGTCGGCGGCCGGCGGGGAGCCCGTTCGGCCGGCGGCCCGCGAGCGGCTCCGGGGGCTTTCGAGCGGCCTGGAGCGGCTGGTCCAAAGGAGCGCAGCTCCGCTCCAGGCCGTCATGCCCGAGCTTTGCTCGAGCATCCACGACTTCGGCGCAGCGCTCCACGATTCCAGAAGGTCGTGGACTCCCGGCCGCCGCCGGGCATGACGGCTGAGGCGAGCCGGACCGATTTCATCACGCTCTCATGAAAAAAGCCGCGCCGGGAGCGATCCCGACGCGGCCTTTTTCATGAGGCTGCGGCGGTCCCCCGGAGGGACCCCGCGCAAAGAAAAACGCCGCGCCCAGAAGAGCGCGGCGTTTCTGGAGAGACCGTTAGGGTCTCAGCCGATCACTTCAGCTTCGAGAGCGAGGTGTCGAAGGAGAGCTTGGCCACGACGCGGCTGTCGCAGGACTTCGAGAAGCCGGTGTACGCGAAGCACTCGCCCTTCTTCAGGTCGGTGTCCGAGTAGCGGACGTCGAGGGTCATGGCCTTGTAGGTCACGCCGGCGCCGACGTTCCAGGTCAGGTAGTCGGGGAGGAACGCGCCGAACTTCTCGCGCTTCACCCACTGCTTGCCGAGCTCGCCCGAGACGTAGAAGCCGAGGTCCGGGAAGGCGTCGACCGGGATGGAGACCTTCGGGATGACCGAGAGGTACAGGCCGTCGCCGCTGACGTTCGCGTAGTCGGAGGTCCAGTAGATGTTACCGGTCAGCGACACGACGTCCATGAAGGTCACGGACGGCTTGGCGTAGAGCTCCCAGTAGTCCAGCTCGCGGAGGTTGGCGAAGCGGGCGGTGTTGTCGCGCTCGCCCGGGTACCAGTAGTACAGGCCGCCGACGTCGATGGCGACCGGGCCGAGGGTGGCGCGATAGCCGGCGTAGAAGTCGACTTCGGCCGACGGATCGGTCTGGAAGGGCTGGTTGAACTGGACGCTCGAGGCCCAAACGCCGGCGTAGAAGCCGTACGCCTGCAGCTCAGCGTAGCCCTGGATCGCCGGGTCGCTCTGGCTCTGCGAGAGGCCGCGGAAGGTGTAGTCGGTCACGCCGGCGACGCCGAAGGCGACGTCGATCACGGACGGAACTTCGGCGATCACCGCCGGCTCCGGAGCGGCGAGATCGGCCGCGGTCGCGCTGCCCGCGATGAGGGCGGCGCCGGCGACGCCGGCAAGGGCCTTAAGGGTAAAGCCGAAAGTCTTGTTCATCTGAAGTCCCCGATTCTTAAACACGCTCAGGCGGTTGCCAGTGAAAATCGGCCCACCCCGGTCGAAAGTCGAGCCCGATTTTTAAGCTTGGAGCGCGTAGCGCGGCGAAGATGCTTTTTTGTCACACTTTGTAGTGTGGCAAGACCATCAACACTTAACTTCTGTTAGGCTTTGGATATTGGCAAGTCGCGGCAGATGCGGGCCGCCGCATAATCTTCAGAAAGCCGCCACGCCTCGGACGCAGATCGGCGTCTGGAGAAGTCAAGAGACGTATCTCTACGTTCTCACACCCACTTGGGATTGGAATCGGTCGAGGACGCATCGCGCATGTGCATGGCCGGCGACGGCCGGCCGAAGATTTTTCATGTTGCGGCGCCACCAAGGCGGGACGCGGCTGCGCGCGCCATGCGCAACCAGGGAGGACGGGACGCCCCGCCCGCCTAATTTTTAGGCGAACACGGACACGTCAGAGCGCCGCGTCGATCCCGCGGGCCGCCCCCGCATGGGCGATCCACCGCCACAGGGTCGCGGCGTAGGAGCGGAAGACCGCGATCTCATAGGTCGGAGCGTCGTCGACCTGCCATAGATGGACCGCGACGCCGCTCGCATGGGTCGCGGCGGCGGCGCCGGGCCCGAAGGCGCGCGGATGCAGATCGATCGAGACCAGCGTGGAGAGGATCTCGCGCGCCGCAGGCCCCGAGAGCGACAGCGTCGTGCGCCCGTCCGACTGGTCGACGACGGCGGCCGGCAGCCCCGAGGGATCGGCCGAAGGGTCGCTCGAGACGAACAGCCACTTGCCGGGCCCCGCGCCGATGAACGCGCTCGCGCCGGCCGCAGCCCGCACGGGGCCGGCCGGAAGATCCAGGCCGTAGCGTTCGCGGACAGCGGCGGCGAGCTCGTCCTCGCGTCCCTTGAAGGCCGCCACGGTGGCGACCAGCACATCTTGGACCTCGCGCAGGCGCGCGCCCGGGGCTGAGCCCGGCGCGGAGGCCGGCGCGACATGGGCGCGAAGCGCGGAACGGGCGATCAGGGGCTCAGGCACGGAGGCGCGCTCCTTCGGGATCGACAAAGCAGGGCGAGACCACTTCGCATTCGACGTCGCCGTCGCGCACCGGATCGAACACGCGGACGATCTCGCCCATGCGCTCCGGCCCGCGCGAGAGCAGCGCGAGCGCGATCCAGTGCCCGTTTGAGGGCGAATAGGCCGCCGAGGTCACATAGCCCTCGTCATTGGCCGCGACCGGCTGGACGCCGCGCTTCACGAGATGGGCGCCGGCGCGCAGCCGCGCGGTCCGGTCGACCGGCCGCAGGCCGACCAGCGTCGGCCGGTTCGGATCGACGAGCCCGTCGCGCGTCGCGAGCGTGCGGCCGACGAAGTCCTTCTTGGTCGAGAGCAGGCCCGTCATGCCGAGATCGCCGGCGGTCGTCTGGCCGTTGATCTCGGGGCCGGCGGCGTGGCCCTTCTCGATGCGCATCACGGCGAGCGCCTCGGCGCCGTAGGGGCAGATGCCGAACGGCTCGCCCGCCTTGACGATGGCGCGGATCATGGCGTCGCCGTAGCGGGCGGGAACCGCGAGCTCATAGGCGAGCTCGCCCGAGAAGGAGAGCCGGAACAGCCGCGCCTTCACGCCGCCGCAGACGGTGAGCTCCTTCACGCCGAGGAACGGCAGGCCCTCGTTCGAGACGTCATTGCCCTCGTCGACCAGCGCCGCGACGACGTCGCGCGCCCGCGGTCCGGCGATGGCGTATTTGGCCCACTGGTCGGTGATCGAGGCGAGGTGGACGTCGAGCTCCGGGAACAGCCACTGACGGCAGAACTCGAGATGGCGCATCATCTGCGCGGCGTGCGCCGTCGAGGTCGTGAGGTAGTAGTGGCCCTCGGCGAGCCGCGCGATCGTGCCGTCGTCGAGCACGAAGCCGTCCTCGCGCAGCGCGAGGCCATAGCGGGCCTTGCCGACCGGCATCTTGGAGAAGGCGCTCGTATAGACGCGGTCGAGGAAGGCGCCGGCGTCCGGACCCTGCACGTCGATCTTGCCGAGCGTCGAGGCGTCGTAGACCCCGACCTTGGTGCGGACCGTCGTGACCTCGCGGACCATGGACTCGAACCAGTCCTTCTCGCCGGCCTGCGGGAAATAGGCCGCGCGCATCCACTGGCCGGTCTCGACGAAGACCGCGCCCTGCTCCTCGGCGAAGAAATGGCTCGGAGGCAGGCGGGTCGGCCGGTACTCCTTGCCGCGGTGGGCGCCGCCGAGCGCGCCGAGCGCGACCGGGGCGAAGGGCGAGCGGGCGAGCGTCGATCCGGTCTGCGGGATCGTGCGGCCCGTGACCTCGGCCATGATCGCGAGGCCGAGCACGTTGCCGGTCTTGCCCTGGTCGGTCGCCATGCCGAGCGTGGTGTAGCGCTTCAGGTGCTCGACCGAGACGAAGCCCTCGCGGGCCGCGAGCTCGACGTCCTTGACCGAGACGTCGTTCTGGAAGTCGACGAAGGCCTTGGCCTTGGAACCGGAGACGCGCCAGGGACCCGCGCCGTAGACCTCTTCGGGCTCCGGCTCGACGTCGGGACGGTCGAAGCCGCCGCCGGAGAAGCCCGCTGCCTCGGCCGCCGCCCGTCCGGCCTGCGCGCCCTCGGCGAGGCACTGGGCGAGCCCGAAGGCGCCCGACGCCGCGCCCGCCACCGCCATGCCGGCGGGCGCCTGGCCCGGCAGGAACGCCGCCAGGCGATCGTCCCAGCGCGGCCTCGCGCCGTGGTGGGAGGAGAGCTGCACCGAGGGGTTCCAGCCGCCCGAGACCGCGATGAGGTCGCAGGGGACGTCGAGCGTCCCGCCCTTGGCGGAGGCGATCCGCGCGCCCGCCACCGCGCCGCGGCCCAAGGCTTCCACCACCTGGCCGCCAAACAGCAGGGTGGCGCCCGCCGCCTTGGCCGCCGCCTGAAGCGCCGTCGCGTCGCCGCGCGCGTCGACCACCGCGGCGACCTCGCAGCCGGCCGCGGCGAGGTCCGCCACCGTGCGGGCGGCGTCGTCATTGTTGGCGAAGACGACCGCGCGCCGGCCCGGCGCCGCTCCGAAACGGTTGAGATACGAACGAACGGCGCCCGCCGCCATGACGCCCGGGCGGTCGTTGTTTCCGAAGGCGATCGGACGCTCGATCGCGCCGGCCGCGAGCACCGTCCGCTTCGCCACGATGCGCCAGTAGCGCTGCCGCGGCTGATGGGGCGCCGGAACCGGCAGATGGTCCGCCACCTTCTCGATCGCCCCGTAGACGCCGTCGTCATAGACGCCGAACACGGCCGTGCGCTTCAGCAGCGTCACGTCGGGCAGCGCGGCGAGCTCGGCCTCCGCCTGCGCGGCCCATTGCGCGGCCGGGACGCCGCCGACCGTCAGGCGCTCGGCGAGAAGCCGTCCGCCGAGCGCGAAGTCCTCTTCGGCCAGCACGACGCGAGCGCCCGAGCGTCCGGCGGCGAGCGCAGCCGCAAGGCCCGCAGGGCCCGAGCCGATCACCAGCACGTCGCAGTGGACGGTCGCCTTCTCATATTCGTCGGGATCGGCCTCGCCCGAGAGACTGCCGAGACCCGCGGCGCGGCGGATGAGCGGCTCGTAGAGCTTCTCCCAGAAGGCCGCAGGCCACATGAAGGTCTTGTAGTAGAAGCCCGCCGTGAACATCGGCGCGGCGAGCTGGTTGACGGCCATCAGGTCGAAGGCGAGCGAAGGCCAGCGGTTCTGGCTCTGCGCGGTCAGGCCGTCATAGAGCTCGGCGGTCGTGGCCTTGACGTTCGGCTCGCGCCGCGCGCCGGTGCGGAGCTCGACCAGGCCGTTCGGCTCCTCCGCGCCGGCCGAGACCAAGCCGCGGGGGCGGTGATACTTGAACGAGCGCCCGACGAGCTTGACGCCGTTGGCGACGAGCGCCGAGGCCAGCGTGTCGCCGGCGTGGCCCTCGAGGGTCTTGCCGTCGAAGCTGAACGACAGCCTCTTGGCGCGGTCGACGAGGCCGCCGGCGGGCAGGCGATGCGACTGGCTCACTTGGCTTCTCCGCGGGCGAGCGCGACGTCCTTGGCGACCTCGACGGCCTCGATCGCATGGGTGCGGGTGTCGCGGGTGACGACCAGCCAGGACTGGCAGCCGGACGCGTGCTGCCAGAGCTCGCGGTGGCGGCCGAACGGATTCTCGCGGGTGTGGACGTAGTCGACGAAGTCGGCGAGCGCCGTCTCCGCGGCCGGGTCGGGACGCACGACGGTCGCGTCGCCGAGATAGGAGAACTCGTCGACGCCGCGGGCGCCGCAATAGGGACAAGCGATGCGCATGGGTCAAATACCCGCCGTCATCCCGGCCGCAGCGAAGCGGAGAGCCGGGATCGTAATCAGGAAAGGCGCTTTGTTCGGAAGGCGATCCCGGCTCTGCGCGGCGTCGCCGCTTCGGCCGGGATGACGGTGAACCTGTCTCATCGTCTGCCCCCTCAGTGCAGGTTCGGCTGGGCGCCGACGCCCTTTTCGTCGATCGTCCGGCCGGTGGCGAAGCGATCGAGGCGGTAGGCGGTCGCGACCGGGTGCGGAGCGTCCTTGGCGATGAGATGGGCGAACGAGTCGCCCGAGGCCGGCGTCGCCTTGAAGCCGCCGTAGCACCAGCCGGCGTTGAGATAGAGGCCCTCGACCGGCGTCGTGTCGATGATCGGCGAGCCGTCCATCGACATGTCCATGATGCCGCCCCAGGAGCGCAGCAGCTTCACGCGGCCGATCGCCGGCATCACCGCCATGCCGCTTTCCAGCACGTCCTCGACGGTCGGCAGGTTTCCACGCTGGGCGTAGGAGTTGTAGCCGTCGATGTCGCCGCCGAAGACGAGGCCGCCCTTGTCGGACTGCGAGACGTAGAAATGTCCCGCGCCGAAGGTGCAGACCGTGTCGATGAAGGGCTTGATTCCCTCGCTCACGAAGGCCTGCAGCGCGTGGCTCTCGATCGGCAGGCGCAGGCCCGCCATGGCGGCGACGCGCGAGGAGTTGCCCGCGCAGGCGAGCCCGACCTTCGACGCGCCGACGAAGCCGCGGCTGGTCTCGACGCCCTCGATGCGGCCGTCCTCGATGCGGAAGCCGGTCACTTCGCAGTTCTGGATGATGTCGACGCCGAAGCCGTCCGCCGAGCGGGCGTAGCCCCAGGCGACGGCGTCGTGGCGCACCGTGCCGGCGCGCTTCTGGCGGAGCGCGCCCTTGATCGGGAAGCGGGCGTTGTCGAAGTCGAGCATCGGCAGGATGCGCTTCAGCTCCGGCGCGTCGACCAGTTCGGCGTCGACGCCGTGCATGCGCATGGCGTTGCCCCGGCGGGCGTAGGCGTCGCGCTGCCCGTCGGAATGGAACAGGTTGAGGATGCCGCGCTGGCTGACCATCGCGTTGTAGTTGAGGTCCTGCTCCAGCCCCTCCCACAGCTTCATCGAATGTTCGTAGAACGGGATGTTGCCGGGCAGCAGATAGTTGGAGCGCACGATCGTGGTGTTGCGCCCGACATTGCCGCCGCCGATCCAGCCCTTCTCGAGCACGGCGACGTTGCGCACGCCGTAGGTCTTGGCGAGGTAGTGCGCCGTCGCGAGCCCGTGGCCGCCGCCGCCGACGATGACGACGTCATAATGCGGCTTCGGTTCGGGGCTGCGCCAGGCGGGCTTCCAGCCGGTGTGGCCGCGCAGGGTTTCGCGCAGCAGGGAGAAGATCGAGTAGCGGTCTGTCGACATGGGGCTCAACGCATCCGGCGGTCGTCGATCAGGGGACGATCGACCCGGCGGCTTGCACCCTCAATATAAGTTTGAGTTATAGTGCATGTCGTGAGGCCGTCATGCGGGCGCGTCGCGGTCGCCGCGCCCGCATGACGGCCGTCGTTCACGGACCGAGCATGCCCTCCCGACCCGACGACCTGCCCTTCGACCTGCGCGCCCTCACCATCTTCCTCGCGGCCTGCGAGGAGGGCGGGATGGCCGCCGCCGCCCGCCGCCTCGGGCTGACCCAGCCCGCGATCTCGAGCGCGGTCGCCGATCTCGAGGCCCGGCTTGGAGCCGCGCTGTTCGACCGCTCGGTGCGCCCGCTCGCGCTGACGCCGGCCGGCGCGCTGCTGCGCCAACGGGCGAGCGCGCTCGTCTCGGAAGCCCGGCAGATCGCGCCGGGCCTCAGCGAGATCGCCCGCGGACGGCTACCGCTGGTGCGCATCGGCCTCGTCGACTCGCTGTCGCGCGCGCTGTCGGCGCCGCTCGCCGAGCATCTTCGCGGCCGCGCCGAGGAGGTGTCGATCCGCTCCGGGCTCACCGCGGCCCACGCCGGCGCGCTGGTGACCCGCAATCTCGAGGTGATGATCGGCGCGGATGATCTGGGCGATCTCGACGGGGTCGAACGCTGGCCGATCGCGGGCGAGACCTACGTGCTGTCGCTGCCGCTCGGGGTCGTCGCGCCGCGCTCGACCGCCGAGCTCATGACGCTCGCGCGCGAGCTCACCTTCGTGCGCTACAGCGCCCGCTCCTCGACGGGGGTCGAGATCGACCGGCACCTGCGGCGGCTCGGCGTCGAGCTTCCGCGCGGTCTCGAATTCGACACGCCCTACGGCGTCGCCGCGACCGTCGCGGCCGGCGGAGGCTTCGCGCTGACGACGCCGCTTTGCGCCTATGAGTCCGGTGTCGATCTCTCCCGGATCGGCTTCGCCCCGACACCGGGGCCGCAGGCGACGCGGCGGATCACGCTGGTGGCGTTGGCGCGCTCGCTTGGGCGGCTCCCTGCGCGGCTCGCCGAATTCGCCCGGACCGAGCTTCGCGCCACGGCTCTGCCGCCGATCGAGCGCGCCTCCCCGGCGCTTGCGGCCGCGATCGAGGTCTCCTGACGCCTCAAGCGAAAACGGCCGGTCCCGAAGGACCGGCCGCTCGCAGAGGCCGCTTGGAGGAACGGCTCAGGACTTGATGGCTCAGTATTTGGTGACCAGCGGCTCGACCGGCGGCGGCGGGTTGAACCGGTAGTTCAGCCCCGCATAGAAGGTGATCGGGCGGGCCGGGGTGAGCGAGCGCGGATCCGACAGGTTCAGGAAGCCGATGTCGTCGGTCTCGAAGAAGGTCGCCGAGGTCTCGTACTTCTTGTCGAACAGGTTCTTGATCCCGCCGAACAGCTTGAGCTCCCGGGTGATCTGGTACGAGGTGTTGACGTCCACCACCGCATAGCCGTCGAGCTTCGGGAACCGGTTGTTCTCGTCGCCCACGATGTATTGCGCGCTGTTGATGATGACGTCGGCGCCGACCGTCCATTCCGGAGTGACGCGGTACGACGCGCCCGCCTTGAACTGGTGGTCCGGGATGCCGGTCAGCTTGTCGCCCTTCTTGACCTGCAGGCCCCGCGGCCCGGCCGCCGGGCTGTTGGAGTTGAGCGTGATGTCCTTCCGGAACGTCGCGTCGATGTAGGAGTAGTTGGCGTAGATCGCCCACTTGTCGGCGTAGTACTGCGCCGCGAGCTCGACGCCCTGGCGGCGGGTCTTGCCGGCGTCGACGAAGAAGCCGCGGCCGGTGATGTTCTGGCTCGCCACCTGGAAGATGTCGTTGGTGTTCTCGCCGCGATAGGCCGAGACGCTCCAGGCGAACACGCCGTCGAACACGCTGTGGCGGCCGCGGAAGCCGGCTTCGGCGGTGCGCGTGATGACCTGCTTCAGAGGCGGATCGGACACGAGCGTGGCTTCAAGCGGGCACGGCACGTTCTCGTCGGCGCAGGCGAGCTCGAGCGGCGTCGGCGCGCGGTTCGTCTCGGCGTAGGAGGCGAAGCCGGTGATCTCGGAGGTGAACTTGTAGGTCATGCCGACCATCGGGTTCACGCGCGAGAAGTCATGGGTGCCGTCGAGGCTCTTGTCGGCGCGGTTGCCGTTCTTCTTGAGCGGGAAGATCGTGCGGCGATCCTCAAGCTCGATGCGGGCGAAGTTGAAGCGCGCGCCGGCCGTCACCGACAGCCTGTCGGTCAGATCGAGCGTGTCGGAGGCGTACAGGCCGAAGTACTGGTTCTTGCCCACCACATCGACCGGAATGATGCCGCCCGGTATCGTCGTGTAGTATTCCTGGCCGGTGCCGATGCACTGCAGGTTCGCCGGGATGACGCAGAGCTCGCTCCACCCCTTGAAGTCCGTCTTGCCGTAATCGTAGGTCGCGCCGACCACGAAGTGGTTCTTGCGGCCGAAGAACTCGGACTCGTTGGAGGCCTGCAGCGTGGCGCCGGCGGCGTCGGTGCGGGTGCGCGAGCGCTCGATCGAGCCCGGCGTCGAGCCAGGACCGAAAGCGTCGTCGTTGGCCGGGAAGCCCGGGTTACGGACGCGCTTGCCGGTGTCCGGATCGCGGAGATAACGGCGGGGATCGATGTCGTTGTTATTGTTGTTGTTGTTGTTGTTGTTGTTGTTGTTGTTGTTGTTGTTGTCGTCGTCATCGTCGTCTTCGACGAGGCACATGAACTGCGGCTCGCCCGGGCAGGGCCTCGCCTCGGTGTCGTTGCCGTCGACGCCGTCGCGCTTGTACTTGCGATAGTAGGCGTTGGCCTCGAGCGACCAGTTGTTCGGCAGCTCGAACTTCCCCGAGAGGTTCAGCATGCCCATCTCGTTCTCGTTCACCTGGTCGCCGGTGTAGACGTTGCGGCGGCGCTGCTCGAGAAGCTCGAAGGGGGTCGGGCCGACCACTCCGAGGCTGTTCTTGGCGTAGGTGGCGTTGAGGTGGATCTCGGCGGAGTCGGTCTTGTAGCCGATGTCGCCGAAGAAGCGGCGGAGCTTCGACTCGGAATAGTCGCGCCAGCCGCCGTCCCGGGCGCCTTCGAGCGCGATATAGGCCGCCCAGGGGCCGACCTGCGTGCCCCATTGCGCCGAACCCTGGTAGCGGCCGAAGGAGCCGATCTGGCTCTCGAGCTCGACGCCCTGGAACGTAAAGCCGTTCTTGGTCTGGAAGCTCAGCGCGCCGCCCAGCGCGTTGAGGCCGAACACCGGGTTGTTGGTCCAGATGTCGGTGCGGTCGATCGCGACCTGCGGGATGAAGTCGTAGTTGACCGTGTCGCCGAAGCTTTCGTTGACGCGCACGCCGTTCTGATAGACGGCCAGACCCTGAGGAACGCCGACGAGACCGCCCGACTGGTAGCCGCGGAACTGGATTTCCTTGTTGAACGGGTTGCCCGTGACGTCGCTGACGTTGAGGCTCGGCACCTGCCGCTGGAGGCCTTCCTGCGGCGTCAGGTTGCCGTTGGCGCGGAGCTCCGCGCCGTCGACGGTCACGACGTTGGCCGGGATCTTGTCGCGGTCGATGCCGTCGCCGCCGATCGGCGTCGTGCCGATGACCTCGATCCCCTCAAGCGCCGTCGTGCCGGCGTCCTGCGCTCTGGCCGCGACGGAACCCAGCGCAAATGCGCTCGCCGAGGCGAGCAGCAGCGCGACACGCATGCGTGACGTCATTTCGATAATCCCCCCGACGCCACGCGACTCGTTGGTGCATGGCGAACCTTCACAATCTGTACAGCGACGCCGGGTTCGCCATCAATCCGCCGTGAGTGTGGCGAAATACGATACCTAAGCTAAGATGCTGATATGCAACATTATTATTAAATCCTTAGATTACTGATCTCTGCTTTTTGCAGAATATTGCCCTTCACATGAAAGTGAGTTGAAGACGAAGCGCGGCATGTTCGCGTGCTAATCATGACACTGCTTCACTCTATCCCGCCGCCCTCTGTTTCCGCGGTTTCGGCCTTTTGAGCCATTGCGGCGAAGGCCGGTTCGGGCGCTAGATCGCCGCCGAGACGCCACGGCTCGACAACAGAAACGGCGTCCGCCCGAGGTCTCGCCGATGACGCGTCTTCGCTTCGCCGCCTGCCTGGCGCTTCTCGCCGCTGTTGCGGGAGCAGCCCCGCTTCGAGCCGGGCCGGTCGACGATGCGCGGCTCAAGGCCGCCGACGGCGACGCGGCCGACTGGCTGCTGCCGGGGCGTGACTATGGCGGCCGCCGCTTCTCGCCGATTTCGTCCATCGACCGGACCAGCGTGAAGCGCCTCGCGCCGAAATGGATCTACCAGACCGGATACGCCGCGACGTTCCAGACGTCGCCCGTCGTCGCCGACGGGGTGATGTATCTGACCGCGCCGTTCTCCCACGTGATGGCGGTCGACGCCGCGACCGGGCGCGAGCTCTGGCGCTACGAGCACAAGTCCAAGGCCAAGAAGCTGTGCTGCGGGCCGGCGAACCGGGGAGCCTCGCTCGGCTACGGCAAGGTGTTCGTCGCGACCGTCGACGCGCGCCTCGTCGCGCTCGACCAGGCGACCGGCAAGGTGGTGTGGGACCGCCCGCTCACCGACGCCGCCGACGAGGAGGCGCGCGGCGAGGACCGCGCGACGCTCGGGAACGCTGATCCCGCGCTCAAAGGCGAGGTCTCGGGCGCGACTGGCGTCGGCGCCAACGCCGCGCCGCTCGTCTATGACGGGCTCGTGGTCTCCGGCATCACCGGCGTCGGCTACGGGCTCCATCTCGACGCGCCGCGGCCGGGCGCGCCGCTCGGCGCGGTGATCGGGGTCGCGGGCCGCTACGGGCGCCCCGGCTTCATGGCTGCGTTCGACGCCAGGACCGGCGAGCCGGTCTGGAAGTTCGACGTCACGGTCCCGGACTGGGAGGGCTCCTATTCGGAGGCGACCGCTTATGGCGTCCCGCTCCACCGCGACGTGGCGGCCGAGAAGGCCGCTGCGGCGGAACACAAGGACGCCTGGAAATATGGCGGCGGCTCGATCTGGCATGCGCCCGCTTACGACCCCGAGCGCGGCCTGCTGTTCTTCGGCGTCGGAAACCCCTCGCCGCAGTCGGCCGGAGAGAGCCGCCCGGGCGACAATCTCCACACCTCCTCGCTCGTCGCCGTGGACGCCAAGACCGGAAAGCTGCGCTGGGCGTTCCAGCAGACGCCGCACGACCTCTGGGGCTACGACGTCGCGAGCCCGCCGAGCCTGTTCGACGTCGAGGTGGACGGCCGGAAGATCGCGGCCGTCGGCCAGGCCTCGAAGCTCGGCTGGTACTTCGTGCACGAGCGCGAGACCGGGCGGCTGCTCTACAAATCCGAGCCCTTCTCGCCGCAGCAGAACATGTTCCGCGCGCCGACGCCGGAGGGGATCACGATCGCCCCGGGAGTGGCGGGCGGGGTCAACTGGTCGCCGGCCTCCGTCGATCCGGCGGCCGGCGTCGCCTATGTCGCGGCGATGCACTGGCCCGCGGTCTACCGCGCGAGCACCCTTCCGGCCGAAGGCGGCAAGCCGGAAGTGCGCTACTTCAACATCGAGCCCGTGACGTCCGGGACTTACGGCCTGCTTACGGCGATCGACCTCAAGGCCGGCGGCCGCCTGCTCTGGCAGACCAAGACTCCCGAACCCCTGATCGGCGGCGTTCTGGCCACAGCCGGCGGCCTGGTGTTCAGCGGCGAGGGCGGCGGCGACTTTTCGGCTTTCGACGCCAAAGACGGCGCCAAGCTCTGGAGCTTCAACGCCGGCGCGGGCGTGAACGCGCCGCCGATCGCCTACAAGGCCGGGGGCAAGGACTTCGTCGCGGTGGCGGCCGGCGGCAGCCAGATCTGGGGCTTCCGACAGGGCGGGGCGGTGATCGCCTTCGGCCTGCCGGACTGACGCCGCTGATTTCGGCGGACCGCTCACGGCTTCGTGGCCGGAAGGCAACACGCTTCGACAAGATCATTTGCCGCGACGGCGGCCGCAATCGCCTGTTTTCCGTCTGGGGTTGCGGCCGTCGGACAGAGGTCACGAGGCCTGATCAAGAAAATCAGCTTATCTGGAATTGGTTTAGATCAAATTCTAAACTCTGGGTCGTGTAAGCTATTGTATCTCTGATTGCGCGCCGTCAGGCGCGTCAGTAAGGCCGAACGATGTCTTCATCGGGGGCCTTTCCGTGGCGTATCGCACTCTACTCGCGCTGACTGCATCCGTTTCCATCGCCGCGCTGTCGGCGGGAGCCGCGCATGCGCAGGCCGCCGGCGGCACGCAGCTTGAGGAGATCACGGTCCAGGGCCAGAACCAGGGTCAGGCGACCGGACCGGGCGGCGGCGGGGCGCCGACGATCGACGGCGCTCCGGGCGTCGCCACAAGCGACGGCTACGTGGCGAAGACCACGCGCAGCGGCACCAAGACCGACACGCCGATCCTCGAGGCGCCGGTGGTGATCAATTCGATCACCCAAAAGCAGTTGGAGGACCGCCAGCCCCAGAACCTCCAGGAAGCGCTCGCCTACACGCCCGGCGTCAAGGTCGGGGCGTTCGGCTTCGACCCGCGCTATGACAGCTTCTTCATCCGCGGCGTCGACGTCACCTACACCGGCATCTTCCGCGACGGCCTCCGCCAGTTCAACGCGCCGAACGGCCTGTTCCGCCTGGAACCCTATGGCCTCGAGCAGATCTCGATCCTCAAGGGCCCGGCTTCGGCGATCTACGGCGCGAGCTCGTCGGCCGGCGTCGTCGACCTGATCTCGAAGCGTCCGACCGACTACAAGTTCGCCGAGGTCGAGGCGCAGACCGGCTCGTTCAACCGCGTGCAGGGCGCGTTCGACTTCGGCGGCCCGGTGAACGCCGACGGCTCGGTGATGTTCCGCCTCACGGGCCTCGGACGCAACGCCGGGACCGAGCTCGACGCCGTCAAGGACAACCGCGCCTTCATCGCGCCGGCTCTGACCTTCGAGCCGACCGACGCGACCAAGATCACGCTGCTCGGCGAATATATGGACGCCACGACCGGCGGCTCGGCGGCCTATCAGAACGACTACGACGCCAATTTCGTCACGCGCGGCGCGATCCGCACGCCGCTCGCCTCCGACGACTTCAACGACTTCCGCCAGAAGCAGGGCCGGATCGGCTACGAGTTCGAGCACCAGTTCAACGAGTTCGTCACGCTGCACCAGAACGTGCGCTACTCCGCGCTCTCGACCCGGCAGGAATACAACGGCACCCAGCCGGTCCCCGATCTCAACCTCACGCTGCGCGACACCGGCCTGCTGGTCGACGACGTCCAGGGCGTCGCCGCCGACACTTATCTGCTCACCAAGGTCGAGACCGGACCGGCCCGTCACAAGATCCTGACGGGCTTCGACTACAGCTATCTGAAATACACCGAAAAGCAGGCGTTCGGGACCTTCACCGACCCCAACGACATCTCGAAGCCCGACTACGACGACGCGGGCGCGTTCCCGGCCTACTACCATCAGACCCAGAAGCTGTTCGGCGTCTACGGCCAGGACGAGGTCGAGATCGACCGTTGGCGGCTCACCTTCGGCGGACGCTACGACTGGTTCGACAGCGACTTCCTGTCGAAGACCACCACGACCACGCCGCGCGACACGATCGAGCTGCAGAAGCAGGACGGCGGCAAGTTCACCGGCCGCGTCGGCGTCAGCTACGTGACCGACTTCGGCCTGACGCCGTTCGCGGCCTACGGCACCTCGTTCGTGCCGAACCCCGGCACTGTGATCAACGGCAGCGTCACCAAGCCGACCGTCGGCGAGCAGGTCGAAGCCGGCGTGAAATACGCCCATCCCGGCACCAACTCGCTGATCACCGCTTCGGTGTTCAACCTCAAGCAGAAGGACGGCGTGGTCTACGCGGTCGTCAGCGGGCTGAACCAGCAGACCCAGCTCGACTTCCGCAACCGCGGCTTCGAGCTCGACGCGACCGGCGCCATGCAGAACGGGATCACGCTGCAGGCGGCCTACAGTTATATCGACACGGAGATTTCCAAGCCGGCCAGCCTCGACGGCAAGCAGATCACCGCGATCCCCCGCCATTCCTTCAAGGTCTGGGCGGGCTATGACGCCAAGTCCGGCCCGCTCAAGGGCCTGGGGCTCGGCGCGGGCGTGCGCTACGAAGGCGCGAGCTATGGCGACAACACCAATCGCTCCCAGATCAAGAACGACGGGCGCGCCTTCATCGACGCCAAGGCGAGCTACGAGCTCGAGAATCTGAGCGCCGACCTCAAGGGTCTCAAGCTTCAGGTCAACGCCACAAACCTGCTGGACGACCGCAAGCAGTTCTGCTCGTCGGACTACTGCTACTTCGACCAGGGCCGTCAGGTCATCGCGAGCGTGCGGTACCGCTGGTGAGCCATCCGGCGGCTACGACCGAAGACGGCGCAGAGGCGGGGCGGGACGCCCGCCTGCCCTCGCCCGCCGCCGTCATCGTCGGGGTCGGCGGGCTCTATGTGGCGCAGTCGGTCATCGGCGGCGTCACGTTCCAGGGCCTGCCCGCCGTGCTGCGCCAGACGGGAGCGTCGCTCAACGACATCGCCTTCATCCTGCTCACCGTTCTGCCCTGGTCGTTCAAATTTCTCTGGGCGCCCTGGATCGAGCGGATCCGCCTTCCGGCTTCGGGCGGCAACCGGTCTCGGCTCGTCGTCGGGGCCATCGGCGCGGTCGGCGTCGCCTCGCTCGTCGCCGCCGCGTTCACCGGCCCCACCATGCTCGGCGCAGTGACGACGGCGCTCGTGATCGGCGCGTTCGCCTCGGCCACCGTCGACATCGCCTGCGACGGCTATGCGGTCGAAAGCCTCGCCGAAAGGCACCGCGGCTGGGGCAACGCCGCGCAGGTCGCCGGCGCCTATCTCGGCTCCGCGATCGGCGGCGGCGCCTTCCTCATCCTCATCGACTACGTCGGCTGGCGCGACGCGACCCTCGTGATGGCGGGGGTGCTGGCGGCGCTCGGCCTGCCGTTCCTGCTCGGCCGCAGCCCGCTTCAACCGCACAGGGCCGGCGCCGACCGGCCCTCGCTCGGCGCGGCGCTGAAGCGGCCGGAGGTGCGGCGCGGCATCGCGCTCGTCGGGCTCTACGTGCTCGGCCAGAAGTGGGCCATGGTGCTGATCAGCCCCTTCCTGGTCGACGCGGGCTTGAGCCTCACCACCATCGGGCTCTTCAACGGTTTCATGGGCACCGCCTTCGGCGTGCTCGCCGCGCTGCTCGGCGGCTGGGCGACGCGCCGCTACGGCGCGGCTCCCGTCATGATGGCCTCGCTGCTGGCGCAGGTCGCCGCCACGGCGGGCTTCGCGCTCGCGGCGGCGCTCGCCTGGAAGTCGGTCTATGGGCTCGGCGCCCTGACCGTGCTGAATTCCGGCGTCATGGCGTTCGGCTTCGTGGCGCTCTATGCGGAGCTCATGGGCCGCGCCTCGCTCGACCAGGCGGGCGTCGACTTCACGCTGTTCCAGTGCGGCGACGGGCTGGTGAGCCTAATCGGCTGGCAGCTCGTCGGCATGTTCGGCGACCGGCTGGGCTTCGTCTGGTGTTTTGGGCTTGCGGCCGCCATCGGGCTGGGGGCTGCGGCTGCGCTGCCGAGGCTGGCAAGGCCCTTGTCGCGGACTTGATCCGGGACCCAGAACCGTCGCGGCTTCTGAGAAAAATGCGACGGTCGCGGCCGCCTTTTGAACCGTCTCGGCTCTGGGTCCCGGATCAAGTCCGGGACAAGAAGGCCGCTACTCCCTCGGCAATCCAACGATCGCCCGCGCGAAGGCGTCCGGGTCGAACGGCTCGAGGTCGTCGAGCCCCTCGCCGACGCCGATGAAGTGCACCGGCAGCTTGAAGCGCTCGGCCACCGCCACCAGAATGCCGCCGCGCGCGGTGCCGTCGAGCTTGGTCATCACGAGGCCGGTGATCCCCGCGACCTTGCCAAAGGCCTCCACCTGACCGATCGCGTTCTGGCCGGTGGTCGCGTCGAGCACCAGCACGCTGTCGTGCGGCGCCTCCGGGTCGAGCTTCTTCAGCACCCGCACGATCTTCTCGAGCTCGGCCATCAGCCCGGCCTTGTTCTGCAGCCGTCCGGCGGTGTCGACGATCAAGAGGTCGGCGTCCTCGGCCTTGGCCTTCTGCCAGGCCTCATAGACGAGCGCGGCGGCGTCGGCGCCGGTCTCCTTGGCGACGAAAATCGCGCCCGAACGCTGCGCCCAGACGCCAAGCTGCTCCACCGCCGCCGCGCGGAACGTGTCGCCCGCCGCGAGCACGATCTTGAGGCCGGCCGTCCGGAACGTCTCGGCGATCTTGCCGATCGTCGTGGTCTTGCCGGCGCCGTTGACCCCGACGACGAGCAGCACCGCGGGACGGGCGCTTTCCGGCGGATCGAACGGCCGCGCCACAGGCTCCAGCGCCTTGGCGACCTCCTGGGCCACGATCTGGCGGACGCTCTCGCCGTCGAGCGCCTTCGTGTGGCGCGCCCGGCCCACCGCCTCGACCACCCGCTCGGCCGTGGCGAGGCCGAGATCGGCCTGGATCAGCAGATCCTCGAGTTCGTCGAGCGTCGTGGCGTCGAACTTCTCCTTGGTGAAGAGCTCGGTGATGCCGCGTGTGAGCTGCGACGACGTCTTGGAGAGCCCGGCCTTGAGCCGCGCGAACCAGCCGGTTTCGGTCGTGTCGGTCATCGGGACTTTCGAATTGGATCGGCCGACTGCTTGCTTCGAGACGCGGCCTCGCGGCCGCTCCTCAGCATGAGGAGCGGGGAAGAGTCCATATCCGTTTCGATCCCGGCGCCGCTCCTCATGATGAGCCCGCGACAGCGGGCGTCTCGAAGCACGCAGTTCCGGTCGTGAGCGCCCGCCCGTCATGGCCGGAGATCTCGACGTGGACAGTCGCGCCCTTCGGCGTGTCGACGGGCAGGCGCACATGCGTGAAGTCGGCGGCGCGGCCGACGCCGCGGCCTTCGGACAAGACCTCGAGCGTGCGGCCCACATGGGCGTCGAGATGGCGGGCGAGCAGCGCCTCGCCGGTCTCGCGCAGGCGCGCGGCCCGCTCCTTCACCACCTCGCCGCGGACCTGCGGCATGCGCGCGGCCGGCGTTCCGGGGCGGGCGGAGAACGGAAACACATGCGCGTAGGCGATCCCCGCCTCGTCGAGCAGCGCCCGGGTGTTCTCGAACATCGCCTCGGTCTCGGTCGGGAAGCCCGCGATCACGTCGGCCCCGAAGGCGACGTCCGGCCGGGCTCTTCGCGCAGCCTCGACGAATTGAAGGGCGTCGGCGCGCGAATGGCGGCGCTTCATGCGCTTCAGGATCATGTCGTCGCCGGATTGCAGCGAGAGATGCAGATGTGGCGCGAGCCGCTCCTCCTCCGCGAGCGTCCGCATCAGCGCGTCGTCGATTTCGACGGCGTCGAGAGAAGAAAGCCGCAGCCGCTTCAGCTCCGGGACCGCGCGCAGCACGTAAGCCACGAGATCGCCGAAGCGTGGGGCGCCGGGGAGATCCTGGCCCCATGAGGTGACGTCGACGCCCGTGAGCACGGCCTCCGCCGCGCCCTTCTCGACGACGCGGCGGATCTCGGCCACCACGATCTCCGCTGGCGTCGAGCGCGCCGCGCCGCGGCCGAAGGGAATGACGCAGAAGGTGCAGCGGTGGTCGCAGCCGGTCTGGACCTGCACGAAGGCCCGCGGCAGCAGCACGTCGGCCTCGGGCGGAGGCGGCGCGACGTCGCGGGCCTCGAACACGTCCGCCACAGCAAGAGGCGGCGCTTCTCTCGCCCACGTCTCCGGCCGCAGTTTCTCGGCGTTTCCGACGACGCGCGCCACCTCCGGCATGGCGGCGAAGCGCGCCGGCTCGATCTGCGCTGCGCATCCGGTGACGACGACCTCTGCGTCCGGCCGTTCACGCGCCGCGCGCCGCGCCGCCTGCCCGGCCTGCCGCACGGCTTCGGACGTCACCGCGCAAGAATTGACGATCGTGACGTCGCGGCCGGCCCGGCCGGCGAGCGCGCGCACGCTCTCGCCGTCTAGGGCGTTCAGCCGGCAGCCGAAGGAGATGACGTCTACGCTCAATGGGTCAGGTCGTTTCCAGTGGTTCGGCGGCAGCAACCGAGGGGCGACATGTCAGTCCCCCTCCCCCTTGTGGGGAGGGTTAGGGTGGGGGTGGCTCAGGATGGATCGTTGCAGATCAGCGTAGAGCTGCGTCACCCTTTGCGCCTCTTCCGGAGCCACCCCCACCCCCGACCCCTCCCCGCAAGGGGGAGGGGAGCAGGGAGGCGCGTTTCGCGTTCTCTTGGCCGAGGATATGACTCAGAGCGGTCCCGAAGACCACCGGCCCCCGTCAGGCCGTCTCCCTCGCCAGGTCCGCCAGCAGGCTCGCGGCGACCGAGAGGCGGGCGAGCGTGAGACCTGATCCCGCGATCTCCTGCACGGCGCGGCGCACCCTTGCGGCGTCGGGCGAGGCGTCCGCCCAGGCCGTCACCGCCTCCATGCCGGCCGCGCCCGGCGAGGCGGCGAGGGCCGCCACCGCCATGGCTCTGGCCGCGACGCCCACCTGGTCGAGCGCTCGATCCATCGCGATCCGGTCGTAATGGTCGGCCGCCGTCACCGACAGCGCCGCCTGAATCACCTTGCTGAGCTCGAAATGGTCGGCGACCGCGAACAGAGTTGCGGCCGCCTCGCCGATCGGGCGGCCGGTGCGCTCGCCGATCAGCACCGCGTCGCAGGCGCCCTCCATCGCGAGCAGCGCCGACATCTTGTAGGCGAGGCTTTCGGGCACGCCGTGCTTGGAAAACTCCTCGGCGCGCGCCGCTCGACGGGCCGCGACGTCCTCGCCGAGCGCCGCGTCGAGGCCCTCGCGGATCGCCGCGACGCCCGGACGGAAGCGCTCGACCGCGGCCGAGATCCCGGCCGAGAAGTCGAGGTTGCGCAGGAACCAGACGATCCGGTGGATGAGGAGATCACGCACGCCGGCGTAGAGCTCCAGCTGCAGCTTGCCCGGGATCTTCGTGTCGAGCGCGTCGATCTCCTCATTCAGCGCGTCGAACTCGAAGGCGTCGCGCGCGACCGCATAGGCGACCGCGATCCGGTCGGCGCTCGCGCCGGTCTGATCGGCGAGCCGCGTGACGAGGGCCGCGCCGCCGCGGTTGATCATGGCGTTGGCGAGCTTGGTCGCGACGATCTCGCGGCGAAGGCGATGGCCCTTGATCTCGCCCGCGAAGCGTTCGCGCATCAGCGTCGGGAAGTACGAGACGAGGTCGCGCTCCATGTAGGGATCGTCCGGCACGCCGCTTTCGAGCAGATCGTCGAACAGCGCGATCTTGGCCCAGGCGAG
Organism: Chenggangzhangella methanolivorans; assembly: GCF_042648545.1. Classification (NCBI taxonomy): domain Bacteria; kingdom Pseudomonadati; phylum Pseudomonadota; class Alphaproteobacteria; order Hyphomicrobiales; family Methylopilaceae; genus Chenggangzhangella; species Chenggangzhangella methanolivorans. Next base: position 934,150 of record NZ_JBHRXS010000003.1, on the reverse strand, counting down.
GATGACGGCGACCTCGGGCCGCGTCAGCGGATCGCCCGCGCGGGCGCGTTCGCCGAGCGTTGCGTCGTCTGGGAGCGTCTCGACGCCTCGGTCGAGCAGGCCGCGGCCTTCGAGCGTCTGCATCAGGCGCGACTGGAACCCCGCCTCCTCGACGCCGCCGCCGGTGGAGAGCGACAGCGCGAGCGTCTGGTCGTAGTTGTTGGCGAGCACCAATTCGGCGACCTCGTCGGTCATCGCGGCGAGGATCTCGTTGCGCTCCTCGAGCGCAAGCGCGCCGTCGCGAAGCGGGCCTGAGAACGCGATCTTGATGTTCACCTCGACGTCGGAGGTGTTCACGCCCGCCGAGTTGTCGATCGCGTCGGTGTTGAGCTTGACCCCGTGGCGCCCGGCCTCGATGCGTCCCTTCTGGGTCGCGCCGAGATTGGCGCCCTCGCCGATCACCTTCACGCGCAGCTCCGTCGCCGTGACGCGGATCGCGTCGTTCGAGCGGTCGCCGGCCTGCTCGTCGCTCTCGGTCGTCGCGCGGATGTAGGTGCCGATGCCGCCGAACCAGAGCAGGTCGGCCGGGCTCTTCAGGATCGCGCGCATCACCTCCTGCGGGGTGGCGGACGACTTCTCGAATCCGAGCGCCGCGCGGATCTCGGGCGAGAGCGGAATGGTCTTCAGCTGGCGCGAGAACACGCCGCCGCCGGCCGAGATCTTGGACTTGTCATAGTCGCCCCAGCTCGACCGGCCGAGCGCGAACACGCGCGCGCGCTCCTCGAACGAGGACGCCGGATCCGGGTTCGGATCGAGGAAGATGTCGCGGTGGTCGAAGGCCGCCACCAGCTTGATGGCGGGCGAGAGCAGCATGCCGTTGCCGAACACGTCGCCCGACATGTCGCCGACGCCCACCACCGTGAAGGGCGTGGTCTGGATGTCGACGTCCATCTCGCGGAAATGGCGCTTCACCGCCTCCCAGGCGCCGCGGGCGGTGATGCCCATGCCCTTGTGGTCGTAGCCCGCCGATCCGCCGGACGCGAAGGCGTCGCCGAGCCAGAAGTTGCGGCCTTCCGAGATCGCGTTGGCGGTGTCGGAGAAGGTCGCGGTGCCCTTGTCGGCGGCCACGACGAGATAGGGATCGTCCGGGTCGTGCCGCACCACCTCGAGCGGCGGGACGACGGCGTCGCGCTTCAGGTCGTCGGTGACGTCGAGCAGCGCGTTGATGAAGATCTTGTAGGCCTCCGTGCCTTCCGCGAACCAAGCCTCGCGGGGCCCGGCCGGAAGATGTTTCGGCACGAAGCCGCCCTTCGAGCCCACGGGAACGATGACCGCGTTCTTGACCTGCTGGGCCTTCACGAGGCCGAGAACCTCGGTGCGGAAGTCCTGCGGGCGATCGGACCAGCGCAGGCCGCCGCGCGCCACCTTGCCGAAGCGCAGATGGACGCCCTCGACGCGCGGCGAATAGACGAAGATCTCGTAGAGCGGCTTGGGCGCGGGCAGTCCTTCGACCTTCCGGCTCTCCAGCTTGAACGCGAAGGTCTGCTTCACGCGGCCGTCGCGGCTGGTCTGGAAGAAGTTGGTGCGGATCGTGGAGCGCACGAGATTCATGAAGCGGCGGACGATCGTGTCCTCGTCGAGGCTGTCGACGGCCTGGAGGCCCTCTTCGATCTCGGCCGCGACGCCGGCTTCCGACTCCACCCTCGCCGCCTCTTCGCGCGGGTCGAAACGGGCGTAGAACAGCTCCACGAGCTTGGCCGCGAGGCCCGCATGGCGGGTCAGCGTCGCCCACATGTAGTCCTGGTCATACGGAACCCGCGCCTGGCGCAGGTAGCGCGAGAGCGCGCGCACCAGCGCGATGTCACGCCAGCCGAGCCCGGCCTCGAGCGCGAGCGCGTTGTAGCCGTCGCTTTCCGCCTCGCTGTTCAGCACCGCGATCAGAAGCGACTCCAGCCGATCATCGAGATCCTTGGTGAGTTCGACCTTGGCGCCGCTCGCGCGCTCGAGCGTCATGTCGTGGATGAAGACGCGGCTGTCATGGGCGGCGCCCGCCCGGTCGACCCGGTAGGTGCGCTCGTCGATGACCCGGAAGCCCATGTTCTCCAGCATCGGCACGCGCCGCGACAGCGCGATCGGCGCGCCGTGGGAGAAGACCTTCAGGCGCAGCTCCGCCTCGTCGGGTCGGTCGTAGAAGTCGATTCCAAAGGCGCGGGAGCCGCTGAGGCGCTCGATATGACCGATGTCGATCACGGCGTCGGCCGCGCTCATGCGCGCCTCATAGGCCCGGCCGAAGGCCTGGCCGTAGAGGCCTGCGAGCCCGCGCGCCTTGCCGCCCGAGCGGCTCTCGGCGAGGGCGAGCCTCAGCTGGTCGGCCCAGCTCCGCACCAACGCGCCGAGCTCGACGTCGAGCGCATCCGGATCGACCGGATCCTTCTCGCCGGCGTCGAAGCCGAGCACGAAATGGACGCGCGCCAGAGGGCCTTCGGGAAAGCTCGGATAATAGGCCGAGACATGGCCGCCGAAACGATGCGCCAGATGCTCGCCGATGCGCGAGCGCACGGCTGAATCGTACCGCTCGCGCGGCACGTAGACGAGCGCCGACATGAAGCGGCCGAAGCGGTCGGCGCGGGTGAGCGCCTTGACCCGCGGTCGTTCGTAGAGCGCCAGAATCTCCATCACCGTGTCGAACAGCGTGTCGGCGTCGATCTGGAACAGCTCGTCGCGCGGATGGGTCTCGAGCACCGTCGCGAGCGCCTTGCCCGAATGGCTCTTCGGATCGAAGCCCGCGCGCTCGGTGACGAGCGCCGCCTTGCGGCGAATGAGCGGGGTCGAGCGCACCGGCCGCGTGAAGGCCGCGGCGGTGAACATTCCGACGATGCGCAGCTCGCCGACGAGCCGCCCCTCGCCGTCGAAGCGCTTCACGCCGACATAGTCCATGTAGAGACGCCGAAACACCTTCGACTTCACGCTCGCCTTGGTGACGATCAGCGGCTGCTTCTCGTGAAGGAAGGCGCGGATCTCTGGCGTGATGATCACCATCTCGGTCCCGCGCCGAAGCACGCGGGCGGAGGGGTCGCGCAGCGCCCCGAGACCGGTGTCGGAGATCTGCTCCAGCCAGTCGTCGTCGCCTTCGCCCTTCAGGGCGTAGTCGCGCGCGCCGAGGAAGATGAAGTCGCCGTCGGTCAGCCATTCGAGGAACTGAACCGCCTCGGCGATCTCCTCGACGGCGAGCGGCGGGGGATTGTCCTTGAAGGAGACGACCGCGTCGCGAACCGCCGCCACCATGCCCGGGAGATCCTCGGCGGCGCGACGAACCTCGGTGAGAACCTCGTCGAGGCCCGTGACCAGCGCGGCCCGTTCCTCGGCGCTGTCGAGCCTGTCGATGTGGAGATGGATGAGGCTCTCGCGCGGGCCGGCGTCGAAGCCGGCGCGGTCGGCGTCGCCGTCGAACCGGGAGAGCCGCCCTTCCGCGTCGCGCGCAACGCTCAGGATCGGATGCGCGACAAGGCGGACCGACAGGCCGCGCTCGCCGAGCTCGGCCAGAACGCTGTCGAGCAGATAGGCCATGTCGTCATTGACGATCTCGAGCACGGTGACGTCGCCGGCGCCGCCGAAATCATGGTCGGACAGGCGGATGTCGTGCGCGCCCGGCGCGCGGGCCCCCGAGAGATGCGTCCAGGCGCCCTGCGCGAGCGCGGCGAGGCCTGCGGGCGCAAACGGCGCGAGATCGGCCATCGCGGTGCGGCCGAACAGATCCTCGACGAAGTCCTCGGGCGGGCCGTCGGCCACGCTTCCCGCGCGCCGCGCGGTTTCCTGGATGAGGGTGGCGCGCGCGCTTTCGGCGTCGGACATCGTCTTATCCTCCCCTTTGGACGCCTATGGACGACGTCTCGGGTACGGAAATCGCCCTATGCCGACGATTTCAAGACATCCACCCGCAAAAGCGCGTCGACGGCCGCGATGACGTCGTCTTTCGACCAGCCGTCGGCCCGGAGCTCGCGCAACGACTTAGAGCCGCGCGACTTCGCTAATTTGGCGCCGTCGGCGTCGGACACGAGGCGGTGATGGCGATAGCTCGGTTCGGGCAGCCCGATCAGGCGCTGCAGCAACCGATGAACGGCGGTCGCGTAAAACATGTCCTGCCCGCGCACCACATGCGTGACGCCCTGGAGGGCGTCGTCGACAACGACCGCGAGATGGTAGCTGGTCGGCGTCTCCTTGCGCGCGAGGATGACGTCGCCCCAGCGCGAGGGATCGGCGACGACGGGGCCGGTCTCGCCTGCCGGGCCGCAGCCGGACTCCCGCCAGGTCAGGGTTTCGCCGCCAAGCGCGACGAGGGCTTTCGCCATGTCGAGACGGATCGCCTTCCGCGTTTCGTCGGGGCTGGGCTCGGCGCCCGGGATCGGAAGGCGCGGGGTGCCGTCAGGGTCGCGCGGCCATGGAGCGCCGGTCTCGCGTTCGATCCGGGCGAGCGCGGCCGCGATGTCGGCCCGGGTGAGCCGGCACGGATAGACGAGGCCCGCGGCGGCGAGCCGGTCCAGCGCCGCGCGATGGTCGTCGAGATGCTCGGACTGGCGGCGGATTTCGCCGTCCCAGCGGAGGCCGAGCCAGTCGAGATCCTCGCAGATCGCCGCGACGTGCTCCGGACGGGAACGCTGCGGGTCGATGTCCTCGATGCGCAGCAGCACCGTTCCGCCGACCTTCTCCGCCTCGCGCCAGACGCAGAGCGCTGAAAGGGCGTGGCCGAGATGGAGATGGCCTGTCGGGGAGGGGGCGAAGCGGAAGATGGGGGGCATGGATGAAGATGGACGTGCGTGCTTCGAGACGGCCCTCCGGGCCTCCTCAGCATGAGGGCCGTTGTGGAGTCCAAGAACCGCAAACATTCCTCATGCTGAGGAGCGCGCCCAGAAGGCGCGCGTCTCGAAGCACGCAGTCCCGTTCCGACCGCCTCACACGTTCAGCAGCAGGTACTCTCGTTCCCACGGGCTGATCACGCGCATGAAGGTCTCGAACTCCGCCCGCTTGATCGCGCCATAGGTCGCGGTGAAGGTGCGGCCGAAGACGTCCTGCAGCGGCTCGCAATTCTCGAAGGCGGAGACCGCCTCGAGGAGGCCGCGCGGCAGGTCGTAATCGAGACCGTGCGCCGAACCGTCGATCGGCTCGGTGGGGGTGAGCCCCTCGACCATCCCGAGATAGCCGCAGGCCAGCGACGCCGCGATCGCGAGATAGGGGTTGGCGTCGGAGGACGGCACCCGGTTCTCCACGCGACGCGCCTCCGCGCCCGAGGGCGGCACGCGGATGCCGGTGGTGCGGTTGTCGTAGCCCCACTGGACGTTGATCGGGGCCGAGGACTGGCGCGTCAGCCGCCGGTAGGAGTTCACGTAAGGCGCGAGCACGCACATCACGGCCGGCAGGTACTTCTGGGTGCCGGCGAGGAAGGCGAAGAACTCGCTGGTGGGCTTGCCGTTCGGATCGGAGAAAATGTTGTCGCCAGTCTTGGCGTTCCTCACCGACTGGTGGATGTGCATGGCCGAGCCGGGCTGGTTCGCGATCGGCTTGGCCATGAAGGTCGCGTACATCTTGTGCTTGAGCGCGGCCTCGCGGATCGTCCGCTTGAACAGGAACACCTGGTCGGCGAGCTCGAGCGGGGCGCCGTGACGGAGGTTGATCTCCATCTGGGCCGCGCCCTCCTCGTGAATCAGCGTGTCGATCTCGAGCCCCTGGGCTTCGGAGAACGAGTAGATGTCCTCGAACAGCTCGTCGAACTCGTTCACGGCCGAGATCGAGTAGGACTGGCGGCCGGTCTCGGGGCGCCCGGAGCGGCCGATCGGGGGCTCGAGCGGGTAGTCCGGATCGGTGTTCGGCTTCACCAGATAGAACTCGATCTCCGGCGCGATGATCGGCGACCAGCCCTTGTGGCCGTAGAGGTCGATGACGCGCTTCAGCAGCGAGCGCGGGCTCACCTCCACCGGGCGGCCGTCGCGGTGATAGGCGTCATGGATGATCTGCGCCGTCGGGTCGTTGGCCCAGGGCACGGTCGAGAGCGTCGACCAGTCGGGCTCGAGCACGACGTCGGCGTCGGTCGGATCGCCGCCGCCCGGCTCGTCCTCGTCGGCGTAGCCGCCCGAGATCGTCTGGTGGAAGATCGACGACGGCAGGTTCATGGTCGGCGACTGGAAGAACTTCTGCGCCGGCATGATCTTGCCGCGCGCGACGCCCGCCTGGTCGGGGATCAGGCACTCGAGCTCTTCGATGCCGCGCTCGTCGACCCATTCGCGCGCCGCCTCGACGTCGGTCGCGCCGCGTCGATCGGCGATCGCGTCGCGCAGGCCGGCCCGCTTTTTCTTGCTCATGTCTTCCGCTCGATGTCGTCGTCGCGCCGCCCTCGGCCGGGCGTCGCCGGCGTTCTGGCGGCCGACCCGAGCCGGCTTCGTCGCGATCGGCCGGCCGCGCGTCGAAACGCGGGCGAGGCTCGCTGAGGGCGCTCCCGGATCGGGTCAGGGAGAGTTCTGGCGAAAGCGGCCCCCCGGACGGAAGGAGAATTCCGCCGGCGCGGCCTGTGCGGCCGCGCCATAAGCCTGCCCGAGCCGGAGGGGCAAATCAATCGGGGCCGCCCGGCGAGCTTTGGCCGCAGGCGGCGGCCTGGCGATGAAGCGGTAATCCGATGCAGCCGGCCCAGACGCCCGCCGCGGGGCGCCCGCCCGCTGGGCTTGCGGCGCCGCGGGAATGAGCTTGCCGCGCTGTTGTGCGTTTCAAATGCGGACGTTAGCCTCTGGCCGTCCGCCCTCGCGCCGGGTCGGGGGCGTGAGGGATTTCGCGCATGACGAAGAACGGTTTCCTGAGCGCCTGCGTCGCGGCGGTCGGCCTTGTCCTCGGAACGGCGGCGGCCGGGGCAAAGGAGGTCCGGGTCTACAACTGGTCGGACTATATCGACGACCAGATCCTCAAGGACTTCGAGGCCGAGACCGGCATCAAGGTCGTGTACGACGTCTTCGACAGCAACGAGATCCTCGAGACCAAGCTTCTCACCGGCAAGACCGGCTATGACGTGGTGGTGCCCTCCGCCACCTTCCTGTCGCGCCAGATCAAGGCCGGCGTGTTCCAAAAGCTCGACAAGTCGAAGCTGCCGAACCTGTCGAACGCCTGGCCCGAGATCTACCAGCGGATCGCCAAATACGATCCCGACAACGCCTATTCGATCAACTACATGTGGGGCACGACCGGCATCGGCTACAATGTCGACAAGGTCAAGAAGGCGTTCCCGGACGCGCCGCTCGACTCTTGGGCGCTGGTCTATGACCCGGAGAACCTGAAGAAGCTCAAGGGCTGCGGCGTGATGTTCCTCGACAGCCCCGAGGACCTGATGCCGTCGGTGCTGAACTATCTCGGCATGTCGCCCGACTGGTCGAACGTGAAGAACGTCGAGAAGGCCGCCGAGCATCTCGCCAAGCTCAAGCCCTACGTCACCAAGTTCCATTCGTCGGAATACATCAACGCGCTCGCCAACGGGAACATCTGCGTGACCGTCGGCTATTCGGGCGACATCTTCCAGGCCAAGACCCGCGCGACGGAAGCCGGCAAGGGCGTCAACGTCGAATATTCGCTCCCGAAGGAGGGCGCGCAGCTCTGGTTCGACGAGATGGCGATCCCGGCCGACGCCCCGCACCCGGAAGAGGCGCACATCTTCCTGAACTACATGCTGAAGCCGGAAGTGGCGGCCAAGGCCTCGAACTTCGTGTCCTACGCCAACGGCAACCTGAAGTCCCAGGAGTTCCTGGACGCCTCGGTGAAGGACAACACCTCGATCTACCCGACGGCCGAGGTGCTCGGGAAGCTCTACACCGTGCCGGCGATCGAGGATCCGAAGGTGCAGCGCTCGCTGACCCGCGCCTGGACCAAGGCCAAGAGCGGGCGGTGACTGGCTAGGGCGTCGAACGGCGCCGGATCTGAAAGGCGTCATCCCGGCCGAGCGCAGCGAGAGCCGGGATCGCTCTCAGGGGAGGGCGCTCTACTCGGAACACGATCCCGGTTCGACGGCTTGCGCCGTCGTCCGGGATGACGGTGGTGGGGGTAAGGCGACGTGGAAAAGCGCTTCTTCGTCTACATCCTCGCGACCCGGAAAGACGGTCCCCTCTATGTCGGCGTAACGAGCGACCTTCCCGGCCGCATCGCGCAGCACAAGGCGAAGGTCGTCCGCGGCTTCACCGAGAAATTCAATGTGGACCGGCTGGTGTGGTTCGAGGCTCATGAGGGAGCCGAAGCCGCAATCGTCCGCGAGAAGCAGATCAAGCGGTGGCGGCGAGACTGGAAGACGGAACTGATCGAAACGAGCAATCCTGACTGGCGCGACCTCTACGACGAAATGGCCTCGTTCTGAAGGCGATCCCGGCTCTCCGCTTCGCTGCGGCCGGGATGACGTTTCCCTCCTTCTCGCGGATCCCAAATGGCGCCCAAAACCGGCTCTCAAAAAGCCCTCGGCCCGATCCGGCGCTCCTTCGCGCCGTGGCTTGATCCGAGTTCGGTCCCGCTCATCCGCTTCGAGAACGTCGTCAAGAAATTCGGGGCCTTCACGGCCGTCGACGACGTCTCGCTCGACATTCACACCCGCGAGTTCTTCTCGCTGCTCGGACCGTCCGGCTGCGGCAAGACCACGCTGATGCGCATGCTCGCGGGCTTCGAGCAGCCGACCGCGGGCCGCATCACGCTCGGCGGCGAGGATCTCGCGGGGATCCCGCCGTACAAGCGGCCGGTCAACATGATGTTCCAGTCCTACGCGCTGTTCCCGCACATGACGGTCGCGCAGAACATCGCCTTCGGGCCCAAGCAGGACGGCACGCCGAAGGCCGAGATCGCGTCTCGCGTCGAGGAGATGCTGGAGCTCGTCAAGCTCACCCCCTTCGCGTCGCGCAAGCCGCACCAGCTCTCCGGCGGACAGCGCCAGCGCGTCGCGCTCGCCCGCTCGCTCGCCAAACGCCCCAAGGTGCTGCTGCTCGACGAGCCGCTCGGCGCGCTCGACAAGAAGCTGCGCGAGGAGACGCAGTTCGAGCTCATGGACCTGCAGATGGAGCTCGGCCTCACCTTCCTGATCGTGACCCACGACCAGGAGGAAGCCATGACGGTGTCGGACCGCATCGCCGTGATGAACCACGGCAAGCTGGTCCAGGTCGCGACGCCCGGCGACATCTACGAGCAGCCGAACTCGGCCTACGTCGCCGACTTCATCGGCAACATCAACATCTTCGACGGCGTCGTCGAGAGCGCCGCCGTCGGCGAGACCCGCATCAAGGGCGAGGATCCGGGCGGCGACTTCCTCGCCGCAAGCGAGACGTCAGCCGCCGCCGGCGCCAAGGTGAAGCTCGCGGTCCGGCCGGAGAAGATGCGCATCTCGATCGAGCCGCCGCCGGAAGACGCGAAGAACGTCCTCAAGGGCGAGGTCTGGGACCTGGCTTACATGGGCGACTGGACCGTGGTGTTGGTGAAGATCGACGGCTCGGAAAAGGTGGTGCGCGTCAGCCGCGCCAACATGACCCGCACCGAAGCCAAGCCCATCGCCTGGGACGACCGCGTCCATGTCTGGTTCGCGCCGGACGCCGGCGTCGTGCTGACCTCGTGAGGCGGGCGATGCAGAGCGCTCCCACTTCCGTCCCCCTCTCCCGCTCGCGGGAGAGGGTAAGGGTGAGGGGGCGTCACGATGATCTCGCGCGACCCACATCGGTTCGTCAGCCGTCGGAAAGCGCAGCGCCGCTCACCCTCACCCCGACCCTCTCCCGCTTGCGGGAGAGGGGGCAGAAAGCGGCCCGTCCATGACCGCCCCCGCCCTCCCCAAACGCGTCGGATCGAGTCAGCTGAAGCGCTGGTTCGTGATCGCGATCCCGTATCTGTGGCTCGCCTTCTTCTTCCTCGCGCCGTTCTTCATCGTCCTGAAGATTTCGCTGTCCGACACCACGATCGCGCAGCCGCCCTACGAGCCGCTGCTCGACCTCGCCAACGGCTGGCAGGGCGTGAAGGACTGGTGGGCCGGGCTCGACTTCGAAAATTACGGCCTGCTGTTCGACGACGAGCTCTACTGGCGCTCCTATCTCTCGAGCCTCGAGATCGCAGGCGTCTCGACCCTCATCGCGCTCGCGATCGCCTACCCGATGGCCTACGCCATGGCGCGGGCGCCCAAGACGCTCAGGCCCACGCTGCTGATGCTCGTCATCCTGCCGTTCTGGACGTCGCTGCTGATCCGCGTCTACGCCTGGATCGGCATCCTCAATCCGGAAGGGCTGATGAACCAGTTCCTGCTGTGGACCGGGATCATCTCCGAGCCGATCTACATCATGAACACCGAGACGGCGGTCTATATCGGCATCGTCTACTCGTACCTGCCGTTCATGATCCTGCCGCTCTATTCGAGCCTCGAAAAGCTCGACGACACGCTGCTGGAGGCGGCGAGCGACCTCGGATCGCCGCCCTGGAAATCCTTCTGGCAGATCACCGTGCCGCTCTCGCTGCCGGGCGTGATCGCGGGCTGCTTCCTCGTCTTCATCCCGGCGGTCGGCGAGTTCGTGATCCCGGATCTGCTGGGCGGGTCCGAGACGCTGATGATCGGCAAGACGCTCTACAACGAGTTCTTCCTGAACCGCGACTGGCCGGTCTCCTCCGCGCTCGCGGTGCTGCTGCTGCTCGTGCTCGTCGTGCCGATCGCGGTCTACAACAACGTCCAGGCCAAAGAGCTGGGGAGCGCGAAGTGACCCGGGGCCTTTCCTCCGTCAACATCGCGGCGCTGACGTTCGGCTTCGCGTTCCTCTACCTGCCGATCCTGCTGCTGGTGATCTACTCGTTCAACGACAGCCAGCTGGTGACCGTTTGGGGCGGGTTCTCGACGCGCTGGTACGTATCGCTCTGGCACAACGAGCAGTTGCTCGAAGCCGCCTGGGTGACGGTGCGGGTCGGGGTCATTTCCGCGACGCTCGCCACCGTGCTCGGCACGCTGGCCGCCGTGACGCTGGTGCGCATGGGGCGGTTCCGCGGCCGCACGCTGTTCTCCGGCATGGTCTACGCGCCGCTTGTGATGCCCGAGGTCATCACCGGCCTCTCGATGCTGCTGCTGTTCGTCGCCATCGGGCTCGATCGCGGCTTCATGACGCTGACGATCGCCCACGTCACCTTCTCGATGTGCTTCGTGGCCGTCGTGGTGCAGTCGCGGCTGATCTCGTTCGACCGCAGCCTCGAGGAAGCCGCGCTCGACCTCGGCTGCCCGCCCTTCAAGGCGTTCTTCGTGGTGACTTTGCCCATCATCCTGCCGGCGATCGTGTCGGGCTGGATGCTCGCCTTCACGCTCTCGATCGACGACCTCGTGATCTCGCAGTTCACCACGGGCCCGGGTGCGACCACGCTGCCGATGCGGATCTATTCGTCGGTCCGGCTCGGCGTGAAGCCCGAGATCAACGCGGTCTGCACCATCCTGATCGCGATCGTGACCACGGGCGTCATCATCGCGTCGATCGCGACCAAGCGCGCGGAGGCCGAGAGGCAGAGAGCCGAGCGCGAGGCCGCGGCGGGGCGCTGAGGCGCGGGCATGACGGTGGAGATGGTCGCGCCTCAAGTGAGTCCGCCCTAGTTCCAGATCGCGATGACCCGCGATCCGACGCCCTTCGCAAACCTCGCAGCCGCCGTCCCCGAGCGGTCGGCGCTTCGCCGCGCGATCACGGCGGCGACGCGCCGGGCGGAGCTAGACTGCCTCGCGCCGCTGCTCCCGCTCGCTGAACCGACATCCGAGGAAGCGGCCGCCACCCGCTCGCTCGCCACAAAACTCGTCGAGGGCCTTCGCCGCCGCGGTTCATCCAGCGGCGTCGAGGCGCTCATGCGGGAATACGCGCTGTCGAGCGAGGAGGGCGTCGCGCTGATGTGCCTCGCGGAGGCGCTGCTGCGGACGCCCGACGACGCCACCCGCGACGCGCTCATCCGCGACAAGATCCTCGCGAAAGACTGGCGCGGGCATCTCGGACACAGCCCCTCGCTGTTCGTGAACGCCGCCACCTGGGGGCTGCTGATCACGGGCCGCCTGGTCGCGACCCACAGCGAGACTGGCCTTGCGGCGACGCTCGGAAAGCTGATCGCGCTGAGCGGCGAGCCGGTGGTGCGCGCGGGCGTGGAGCTCGCGATGCGGCTGCTGGGACGGCAATTCGTGGCCGGACGGACGATCGAGGAGGCGCTCGAAAACGCCCGCGACGTCGAGGCGAGAGGCTTCCGCCATTCCTACGACATGCTGGGCGAAGCCGCGACGACGGCCGAGGACGCGGCCCGCTACATGGCGTCCTACGAGCATGCGATCCACGCGATCGGCGCGGCGGCGGAGGGTCGCGGGCCGGTCGAGGGGCCGGGCGTCTCGATCAAGCTCTCGGCGCTCCACCCGCGTTATTCGCGGCGGAAACGCGAGAGGGTCATGGCGGAGCTGTTGCCGCGGGCCGCGCGGCTGGCGGCGCTCGCGAGGTCCTATGACATCGGGCTCAACGTCGACGCCGAAGAGGCCGACCGGCTGGAGATCTCGCTCGACCTGTTCGAAGCGCTGGCCTTCGATCCGGACCTCGCCGGCTGGAACGGGCTCGGCTTCGTGGTCCAGGCCTACGGCAAGCGCTGCCCGGACGTCATCGACTGGCTGGTCGATCTCGCCCGCCGCTCGGGCCGGCGGCTGATGATCCGGCTCGTGAAAGGCGCCTACTGGGACAGCGAGATCAAGCGCGCGCAGGTCGAGGGCTTCTCGGACTTTCCCGTCTTCACCCGCAAGGCTCATTCCGACGTCTGCTACCTCGCCTGCGCCAGAAAACTGCTGTCGGCCGGCGATCTCGTGTTCCCGCAATTCGCGACCCACAACGCCCACACGGTGGCGGCGGCGGCGGCGATGGGGGCGGAGGCGGGCGGAGACGCGTTCGAGTTCCAGTGCCTCCACGGCATGGGCGAGCCGCTCTATGACATCGCGGCCGCGGAAGGGCTCGGGCGGCCCTGCCGCATCTACGCCCCGGTCGGAAGCCACGATACGCTGCTCGCCTATCTGGTGCGGCGGCTCCTCGAGAACGGCGCCAACGCCTCCTTCGTGAACCGCGTGGCGGACGAGGAGACGAGCGCCGAGGAGCTCATCGCCGATCCCGTCGCGATCGCGCAATGCCGACAGCCTCTTGGGGCTGCGAGCGCAAAAATCCGCCGGCCGCCCGATCTCTACGCGCCTGCGCGCAGGAACGCGCTCGGCCTCGACCTCGACGACGAGAACCAGCTCCGCGCGCTCGCTCGCGCCTGCCGCGACGGCGCCCGGACGGCCTGGCGCGCAGGCCCCTCGGGGGCGGATGAGGCGGCCGAATTGACCTCCGTCCGCAACCCCGCCGACCGGCGCGACGTCGTCGGCGCGGTCCGGTGGTCGGGCCCCGCCGACGTCGAGGCGGCGCTTTCCCGCGTGGCGGCCGGCGCGGCGGATTGGGCGGCGGAGCCCGCCGCCCGCCGCGCCGCGCGACTGCGCCGCGCCGCCGACGCGCTCGCCCAAGAGAAAGAGGCGCTTGTCGGCCTCATGGCGCGCGAGGCGGGCAAGACGCTCGCAAGCGCCGGCGCGGAGGTTCGCGAGGCGGAGGATTTCCTGCGCTATTACGCCGGCGAGGCCGAGCGGCTCGAAGCGGCGGGAGCGGCCCGGCCGCTCGGCGTCGTGGCCGCGATCAGCCCCTGGAACTTTCCGCTCGCAATTTTCGTCGGGCAGGTCGCCGCGGCGCTCGCGGCGGGCAATGCCGTCGTCGCCAAGCCCGCGGAGGAGACCCCGCTCGCCGCCGCGCAGGCGGTGCGGCTGCTCCACGGCGCCGGCGTCCCGGCGGACGCTCTCCAGCTCCTGCCCGGCGACGGCGCGGTGGGGGCCGCGCTCGTCGCGGACCCGCGGGTCGAGGGCGTCGCCTTCACCGGATCGCTCGAGGCGGCGCGGGCGATCGAGAACACGCTCAGCCGGCGCCTGACGCGCGAGGGTCGCCCGGTCCCCTTCGTCGCCGAGACCGGCGGGCGCAACGTCATGATCGCGGACTCCTCGGCGCTCGCCGAGCAGGTCGTGCTCGACGCGGTCGCCTCGGCGTTCGACAGCGCCGGGCAGCGCTGCTCGGCGCTCAGGATCCTCAGCCTGCAGGACGACGTCGCCGACTGCATCCTCGCCATGCTGAAGGGCGCGACGCGCGAGCTCGAGGTCGGCCCGCCCGACCGGCTCTCGAGCGACGTCGGGCCGCTGATCTCCGACGAGGCGAAGGCGCGGGTCGAGCGCCATCTCGTCGAGATGCGCGCCCGGGGATTTCGCGTGACGCAGGCCCCGCTTCCGGAAAGCTGCGCCCGTGGAAGCTTCCTCGCGCCCGCGATCGTCGAGATCGGAGCCATATCGGACGTCGCCGAGGAGGTGTTCGGCCCCGTGCTCCATGTCGCGCGCCATCGCGCCGACGACCTCGACCGCGTGATCGAGGAGGCGAACGCGAGCGGCCACGCGCTGACCTTCGGGATCGAGACCCGCATCGACGAGACCGTGGCGCGGGCCGTTCGCCGGGTCAGGGCCGGCAACCTCTACGTCAACCGCAACATCGTCGGCGCGGTGGTGGGCGTTCAGCCCTTCGGCGGCTCGCGGCTGTCCGGCACCGGGCCGAAGGCCGGCGGGCCGCTCGCGGTCGGCAGGTTCACGGCCGGTCGCGGCGCGGGCTGCGGGGTCGCGGGCTCGGCCGAGGCGCTCGCCCCGTCGCGCGCCTACGCCGACTGGCTGCAGCAAGAGGGGTTCGCCGCCGCGGCCGAAGCCTGCCGCCCGATGGCGCTCGCCTCGCCGCTCGGCGGATCGGTCAAGCTTCCCGGGCCGGTCGGCGAGCGCAACGTCTATTCGCTGGAGGCCAAGGGCCGGATCGCGGCCGTGACCGAGACCGAACGCGGCGCGGCCGTGGCGCTCGGCGCGATCCTCGCGACCGGCTCGGTCGCCGTGCTGGAGGAGACAAGCCCCGTGGCGGCGCTCGCCGCGCGCCTGCCCGCGCCGCTTCGGACCCGGACCGAGACTGTTTCGGACTGGCGCGAGGCCCACGATCTCGGCGCGCTCATCTTCGAGGGCGGGCGGGAGGCGCTGCTGGCGGTTCTGGCCGACGCCGCCCGGCGGCCCGGCGCGATCGTCACGGTCCATGCGCTGACGCCGCAGGAGATCGCTTCCGGCGCCGCCTGGGACGTCGACCGACTGGTCGAGGAGCGGACGGTCTCGATCAACACGGCGGCGGCCGGCGGCGACGCGACGCTGCTCTCGGCGGGATAAGGCGCGCCTGCGGCCTGACCGCCCGCGACGTCGGCCGCTCCTTCTCCCGTTCACGGGAGAAGGTGAGGATGAGGGGACATGGCGCTGCGGGGGCCAGACCGGGAACCCGACCGCGCGGACGAGCTTGGTTCTGACGCCCCGGCGCGAGCGCCCTCACCCTCTCCCGCAAGCGGGAGAGGGAAGCGGCCGGCCGCGACGCTGCTGTCGGCGGGTGAAAGCGCGTCGGCGGGATGAGAGCGCGCCTGCGGCCTGACCGCCCGCGACGTCGGCCGCTCCTTCTCCCGTTCACGGGAGAAGGTGAGGATGAGGGGACATGGCGCTGCGGGGGCCAGACCGGGAACCGACCGCGCGGACGAGCTTGGTTCTGACGCCCCGGCGCGAGCGCCCTCACCCTCACCCTCTCCCGCAAGCGGGAGAGGGAAGCGGCCGGCCGCGACGCTGCTGTCGGCGGGATGAAAGTCGCAAGGCGCGGAGGCCGTCATGCCCGCGCCTCCGCCGGAATGGCGCCTGCCGCTCGTCCCGGCTCCGCTCTATGTTTGCGAAGAGACGGCGCCGCATCGACACCCGACGCCTCGAAGGCGCGCATGCTCGTCACCCTCGGCCTCGCTTATCTCGCCGGCCTGCTCACGCTGCTCTCGCCCTGCGTGCTGCCGCTCGTGCCGGTCGCGCTCGCGGCGGCGCAAGGGGAGCGCCGGCTGGGGCCAGTCGCGCTCGGGGTCGGGCTCACGCTTTCCTTCGTAGCCGTCGGGCTGTTCGTCGCGACCGTCGGCTTCTCCATCGGGCTCGACGAGACCGTGTTCCGCCCCGTGGCCGCCGCGCTGCTGATGGTCGTCGGCGCCGTGCTTCTCGTCCCCGCCGCGCAGGCGCGCGTCGCGAACGCCGCGGGGCCGGCGAGCCATTGGGCGGCGGAGCGGCTCGACCTCGTCTCGCGCGCCGGGCTCGCCGGGCAGTTCCTGGTCGGCCTGCTGCTCGGCGTGGTCTGGGCGCCCTGCGTCGGGCCGACGCTCGGCGCGGCCTCGATGCTGGCGGCGCGCGGCGAGGATCTGGGGTCGGTCGCGGCCACAATGGGCGTGTTCGGACTCGGGGCCGCGACGCCGCTCGTCCTGCTGGGGCTGATGTCGAGCGAGCTTCTCCAGCGCTGGCGCGCCCGCATGGCGGGGGCCGGGCGCGCGGGCCGGATCGCGCTCGGGATCGCGTTGATCCTCGTCGGGCTCGCGGTCGTGAGCGGCTACGACAAGCGGATCGAGACCGCGCTGGTGGACGCCTCGCCCGACTGGCTGAACGCGCTGACGACGCGGTTCTAGGCCCGAATTCCGGATCGGGCCGCCCGAACCCCCGCGCGTCGTCCCGGCCGAAGCGCCGGGATCCGGGACCGAGGCGCCATCCGCGAACGCTCCGCGGGCGTCGGTTCTGGATCCCGGGTCAAGCCCGGAATGACGGCTGAGCGTCCCGAGCCTCCTGCGGCCCGCATGCGCCGCGCGCCTCGCCAAGAACCGCTCCGAACCCCCGCCCGTCATCCCGGCCGGAGAGCCGGGATCCAGAGCCGGGGCGGGCGTCCGCGATCGCTCCACGGGCGTCGGTTCTGGATCCCGGGTCAAGCCCGGGATGACGGCTGAGCGTCCCGAGCCTCCTACGGCCCGCACGCGCTGCGCGCCTCGCCAAGAACCGCCCCAAACCCCCGCCCGTCATCCCGGCCGGAGAGCCGGGATCCAGAACCGATGCGCCATCCGCGAACGCTCCGAGGGCGGCGGTTCTGGATCCCGGGTCAGGCCCGGGATGACGGCTGAGCGTCCCGAGCTCCTGCGGCCCGCACGCGCTGCGCGCCTCGCCAAGAACCGCCCCGAACCCCCGCCCGTCATCCCGGCCGGAGAGCCGGGATCCAGAACCGATGCGCCATCCGCTAACGCTCCGAGGGCGGCGGTTCTGGATCCCGGGTCAGGCCCGGGATGACGGGTCGAGACGGCGAGGGCGATCTCATCCCATCGCGTTCGCGGCCGAGCGCCCCGGAAACCTGGAAGCGCTCCAAACCGCTGACGTTGCGGGCGTCGCCGGCATGCAAAACCTTGCGGCCGCCTCCTCCGGGCGGTATTGCCCGGACGTCGCAGAACGGGCCGGGAGGGCTCACCGCCGGCCATGCTGAAGCGCTTCTTCTCATATTACCGGCCGCACGCCGGCCTGTTCTGGCTCGACTTCGGCTCGGCGGTCGCCTCGGGCCTGCTCGAGCTCGGCTTCCCGATCGCGGTCAAGATCTTCGTCGACACGCTGCTGCCGACCCAGCAATGGGGGCTGGTGCTGCTCGCCGCGCTCGGGCTGCTGGCGATCTACGTGGTCAACACCGGCCTCATGGCGGTGGTCACCTATTGGGGCCACATGCTCGGGATCAACATCGAGACCGAGATGCGCCGCAAGGCGTTCGACCACCTGCAGAAGCTCTCCTTCGGCTGGTTCGACAATCAGAAGACCGGCCACCTCGTCGGGCGCCTGACCAAGGATCTCGAGGAGATCGGCGAGGTCGCGCATCACGGGCCCGAAGACCTGTTCATCGCCATCATGACGCTTTTCGGCGCCTTCGCGCTGATGTTCACGGTGAACGTCGAGCTCGCGCTCATCACGGTCGCGGTGGTGCCGCTCACCGCCTGGCTCACCAGCCGCTACGGCGGGCGCATGACGCGCAACTGGCAGGAGCTCTACGGCCGCGTCGGCGACTTCAACGCCCGCATCGAGGAGAATGTCGGCGGCATCCGCGTGGTGCAGGCCTTCGCCAACGAAGACCACGAGCGCCGCCTCTTCGCCGAGGACAACGCGCGCTACCGCGCGACCAAGCTGATGGCCTACCGCATCATGGCGGCCTCGACCTCGCTCAGCTACATGAGCATGCGGCTCATCCAGCTCACCGTGATGGTGGCGGGCAGCTACTTCGTGATCCAGGGCACGCTGAGCCATGGCGGCTTCGTGGCGTTCCTGCTGCTGATCGGCGTGTTCTTCCGCCCGGTCGAGAAGATCAACGCCGTCATCGAGACCTATCCGAAGGGCGTCGCGGGCTTCAAACGCTACCTCGAATTCCTCGACACCCGCTCCGACATCGTCGACGGGCCGGACGCGGTCGAGGCGCCGACGCTCAAGGGCGAGATCGCCTATGAGGGCGTCGACTTCGCCTACACGCCGGGACGGCCGGTGCTCTCCAATCTCAGCCTCACGGTGCGGGCGGGCGAGACGGTGGCGTTCGTCGGCCCCTCGGGCGCCGGCAAGACCACGATCTGCGCGCTGCTGCCGCGCTTCTACGAGGTCGGGGCCGGGCGCATCTCGATCGACGGGCGGGACGTGCGGGACTTCACGCTCACCTCGCTGCGCCGCCAGGTCGGCGTGGTGCAGCAGGACGTGTTCCTGTTCGCCGGCACGATCCGCGAGAACATCGCCTATGGCCGGCTCGGCGCGAGCGACGCCGAGATCGTCGAGGCGGCCCGGCGCGCGCGCATCGACGACATGATCGCGGCTCTTCCCGCAGGCCTCGACACGGTCGTGGGCGAACGCGGCGTGAAGCTCTCGGGCGGGCAGAAGCAGCGGCTCGCGATCGCGCGGATGTTCCTCAAGAACCCCGCGATCCTGATCCTCGACGAGGCGACCTCGGCGCTCGACGCCGAGACCGAGCGCCAGATCCAGACCTCGCTGACCGAACTCGCGCAAGGCCGCACCACGCTCATCATCGCCCACCGGCTCGCCACGATCCGCAACGCCGACCGCATCGTGGTGGTGGACGAGAACGGCGTCGCCGAGCAGGGCAGCCACCGCGAGCTGGTGGCGACGGCCGGGCGGTACCGCGCGCTGCACGAGGCGCAGTTCGACACCGCCGGCTGAACCGCCGCGGTCTCAGACGACGAAGAAGTCCCTGGCCGAGAGGTCGAGGTTCTCGCCGATCTCGGCAATCACGATCGCCGCGTCGTCGCCCGAACCGTCGCGGTCGAACAGCAGCAGCCCCTTTTCCGCGTCGTAGAGCAGGCGCGCCTCGCCCTGCGGTTCGCCGACGAACGCGAAGTCGCCCTTCCCGAGCTCGCCGACATCGAGGCCGCTCGTGCCCGAGAAGAACCGGAAGCGGTCCTCGCCGACCGTGAAGTCCTCGATGACGTCGCGCTCGCCGCCCCTCAGGAACACATAGGCGAAGACGTCGCGCCCCTCTCCGCCCGCCAGGACGTCGGAGCCCGCCCCGCCCTCGATCACGTCGTCGCCCGCCCCGCCGCGGATCGTGTCGTCGCCGAACGAGCCGCCGAGGTCGTCGGCGCCCGACGAGCCGGTGAGCTTGTCGTCGAAGGCCGAGCCGACGATGCGCTCGACGCCCGTCAGCACGTCGCCCTTGGCGTCGCCGCCCCTGAAGGTTCCGGCCTCGAGATCGATCACGACGCGGGCGTCGGACTCCTGGTAGCTGACGAGGTCGTTTCCGCCGCCGCCGACAAGCGTGTCGGCCCCCGCCCCGCCGTCGAGCGTGTCGTCGCCGGCGCCGCCGCTCAGCCGGTTGCGGCCATCATCGCCCGTGAGCTCGTCGGCGAAGCGCGAGCCGAGCACGCCCTCGACGTCGATCAGCGTGTCGAAATCCGCCTCGCCGCCGAAGGCCGAGCCGTCGCCGAGATCGATCCCCACGGCTTCTTCGGAGGAGCGGTAGTCGGCGGTGTCGAAGCCCTTGCCGCCGTCGAGCACGTCCGCGCCCTCGCCGCCGTCGAGCGTGTCGTCGCCGCCGCGGCCCTCGAGCGTGTTGTTCGCGCGGTTGCCCGTGAGGACGTTGTCGAGCTCGTTGCCGGTCCCGTCGAGGGCCTGCGAGCCCGTCAGCACGAGGTTCTCGACCTCGCGCACGAGCCGGTAGTCGACGCTCGCGCGCACCGTGTCGGTTCCGTAGTCGCCGAGGCCGTCGACATGGTCGCGGACGTCGTCGACCACATAGACGTCGTCGCCCTCTCCGCCGAAGAACCAGTCGCGGCCGGCGCCGCCGATCAGCGTGTCGTTCCCGTCGCCGCCCTCGAGCGTGTCGTCGCCGCCCGAGGCCGTCAGCCGGTCGTCGCCGTCGGAGCCGAACAGCCGCGCGTCGCGGCCCTCGAGCTGGTCGCTGAGATTGAGCCGCCCCGCCTCGGTGAGCGAGATGTTGACCGGCAGGTCGAGGCCCTCGGCGTTCACGCGGATGACGTCGAAGCCCTCGAACTGCTCGGCGGTCCCGGACACATAGCCGCCGCGCGTCTCGAAGATCTCGATCCCGGAGATTTCGAGGCGCGTGATGTCGCCGCGCGCGAACAGCACGTCCTCGCCGTCGCCGCCGTCGAGCACGGCCTTGCCGCCGGACTTGGTGGAGTTGAACTTGTCGTCGCCCTCCCCGCCGAACAGCGTGTCGCGGCCGGCCGTCACGGTGAGGCCGTCGTTTCCGGCGCCGGCGTGGATCTCGTCGTCGCCGGCGCCGCCCTTCAGCAGGTCGTCGCCCGCGCCCGACGTGATGACGTCGTCGCCGGCCGAGCCGACGAGGCGCACGCCGTTTCCGTCGAGCTGGTCGGAGAGGTCGATCGTCCCGGCGTCGGCGAGCCTCAGATCGGGCTTGCCCCTCAGGCCGCGGCCGAGGATGGCGTCAAAGCCCTCGAAGAACGCGATCGTCCCGGTGACCGTGGTCCCGGTCTCGAGCTGCTCGAAGCCCGAGATCGCAAGCCCCGTGAGGTCGCCCTTGGCGATCAGCCGGTCGAAGCCCTCGCCGCCGTCGAGCACGCCCGAGCTCGCGCCGGTCGTCATCTCGACGACGTCGTCGCCGGCCCCGCCCTCCATGCTCATGCGGGCGCCCGCCGAGGACAGGCGGTCGTCGCCGTCGCCGCCGAGCAGCGTGTTTTCGCCCGCTCCGCCGAAGAGGACGTCGTTCCCCTCCCCGCCGATCAGCAGCTCGCTTCCGAAGTCGTCGCCGAGCAGCGTGTCGTTCCCGGCGCCGCCGTCGAACACGTCGCGGCCGCCGCCGCCCTCGATCACGTCGTCGCCGGAGCCGGAGGTGATCGTGTCCGAATAGACGCTCGCCCTGATATGGGCCGAGGTCGAGCCGAGCTCGGGCGAGAGGTCGATGCGGCCGGCCTCGTCGAGGCGGATCTCGATCCGCTGGCCCTCGAAGCCTTCGGCGTTGCGGATGGTCTCTAAGCTCTTGAGCTGCGCGAAGGTGGCGTAGAACGGCGTGTCGCCGACTTCGAGCGCTTCGACGTTCCTGACGTCGAAATTGTAGAGCTCGCGCACGCCCGACAGCACCAGCCGGTCGTAGCCGTCGCCGCCGTCGATCCGCGCGCCGGCGTTGTAGTGGAAGGTGATGACGTCGTCGCCGACGCCGGCGTCGACATAGCCGGAAGCCGGGAACACGCCGTAGGCCTCGATGCTGTCGTTCCCCTCGCCGCCGATGAAGACGTCGTATTCGTTCCCGATCAGCAGGTCGTTTCCGGCGCCGCCTTTCAGCGTGTCCTCGAACGCGCCGCCGGTCAGCGTGTCGTTCCCGCCGCGGCCCTCGATGACGTTGGGTTCGTCCTGGCCGACGAGCGAGTCGTCGCCTGTTCCGCCCACGATGGTGGCCATCGGCCCCTCCCGACTCTGCTTTTGTTGGCCCCGGCGAGGCGGGGCGAGGGGACGCTACCTGCGGTAGCCGAATGGGGAAACCCCTCGCGGAGCGAGAGCCTGGGGACTGTCTCCGGTTCGCCTCAGGGGCGGTTCGCCGGCAAGGCGCAGGGACCGTCGGCCTCCCACTCGAGGCGCGCATGAACCGCCGCCCGTCATCCCGGCCGAAGAGCCGGGATCCAGAACCGAGACGGACGCCGCGAACGCTCGACGCGCGTCGGTTCCGGATCCCGGGTCAAGCCCGGGATGACGGCTGGGCTTCCTGAGCCTTCTAAGGATAAACACCCCGCGCCGTCGGCCGAAGAGCCGCCCGAACCGCCGCCCGTAATCCCGGCCGAAGAGCCGGGATCCAGAACCGGAACGGCTACCGCGAACGCGTCGAGGGCGTCGGTTCTGGATCCCGGGTCAGGCCCGGGATGACGGCTGGGCTTCCTGAGCCTTCTACGGATAAGCACCCCCGCGCCGTCCGCCGGCGAACCGCCCGAACCGCCGCCCGTCATCCCGGCCGAAGAGCCGGGATCCAGAACCGAAACGGCTTCCGCGAACGCTCGACGGGCGTCGGTTCTGGATCCCGGGTCAAGCCCGGGATGACGGCTGAGTTTCCTGAGCCTTCTGCGGATAAACACCCCGCGCCGTCCGCCGGCGCGCCGCACGAACCTCCGCCCGTCATCCCGGCCGAAGAGCCGGGATCCAGAACCGAGACGGCTTCCGCGAACGCTCGACGCGCGTCGGTTCTGGATCCCGGGTCCGGCCCGGGATGACGGCTGAGGCGAGCGGAGCCTAGACGGCGGCTGGGGAGGGTCTTCGGGGAGGGGTAGGTCCGGCCGCCGGAACCTCGGGCATGTGGACCCGGCGGCCATCCACGGAACCTACGTAAAGCAACCTCCGCGAGATGTTTCGTAATCGGACACCCGTTGTGGGCGCGTTTCAAACTTGCCTAAAATTTTAACGACCATTCGGAATCCGAATCGCTTTCGGCGCCGTCCTCCTTCGCGCCGGCCGCGACGATCATGAGGCGGTCGTCGGGCAGCGGGCGCTGAAGCGCGCGCGCTTCGGCCCAGGGGGCGCGCATCCAGACGTCGATCTCCTCGGCCGTCGTCAGGACGACGGGCATCGCCTTCGGGTGGACCGGCGCCACCACGGCGTTCGGCTCGCAGGTCAGGACGCCGTAGAGGTCGATGTCCTCCTCCCACCCGGTCCTGGCCTTGCGCACGCCCGACCAGCGGGTCCAGAGCCCGGCGAAGACGCACAAGGGCCGCTCCTGCGACAGCGCGAACCAGACCGGCGCGGCGCCGCCGCCGGGAGCGCGGCCATATTCGGAGAACGAGGTCAGCGGCGCGACGCAGCGGTGCTCGACCCCGAGCCAGCGCGTCCAGTGCCGGCTCGCGACGTTGCGGATGTTGGTGACGCCGCCGTCCGGCTCGCGGCGCAGCAGCTCCTGGAAATCGACCGTCCCGCCCTTCGCCCGCAGCTTGTCGGCGCGCCTGGAGGCCGCGTCGAGAATGACCTTCTGCGAGGTCGGCATGCCCCAGCGGGCGAGCGTGAGCTCGCGGCCCTCCGCCCCGTTCCGGACGATCGGCGCGGCGTAGTCCGGGAAGATCCCGGGCGTCGGGGGGAGGTTGCCGGTTCGGTCGACCATCGCGCGGGCGAGTTCGCGGATCGCGGCCTGGCCCTTGGTGAGCGAGTAGAGATTGCACATTCGACCAGCGTGGCGCCGATGGCGGCCGGGCGCCACCGAAGCGAAGACGCCGATCGCCGCCGCCGCCGCCGCCGCCGCAGGAGAGCGGTTTCTTCGCAGTCATGGTTAACAAATGATGGGCAAATTGGGCGACGGCGGAGTCTAAACTGGAACGAATCGGGAATCGGCGATTCGGCCGCGATTCGTTCTACTGGAACGAAACAAGACTCGACTCGTGAGGACTCGGCCTAGACTCGCGCGCTGCGATCGAGCCAAGACGAGGCCGGGCGAATACGAAACAACCGGGACGCGTAGACTCGGGGAGTCCGGGCGCGTCCTGCGGCGGGGCGCCATCCCGAGCGCAGAGCCGGAATGGTCCGGTCGAAGTTTCCCACGGCGTCGGTTCTGGGTCCCGGGTCAAGCCCGGGACGACGACGGCGGGTCAACCGCCAAGGAGTACGAACGCCGGCTTCGGCGGCGGCGCGCCCGAACCCCAACGGTCATCCCGGCCGAAGAGCCGGGATCCAGAGCCGAGGCGGTCCGTCCAGATTCCTCACGGCGTCGGTTCCGGGTCCCGGGTCAAGCCCGGGACGACGGCGGCGGGTCAGCAGCCAAAGAGCACGAACGCCGGCTTCGGCGGCGTCGCGCCCGAACCTCGACGGTCATCCCGGCCGAAGAGCCGGGATCCAGAACCGAGGCGGTCCGTCCAGAGTCCTCACGGCGTCGGTTCCGGGTCCCGGGTCAAGCCCGGGACGACGGCGGCGGGTCACCCGCCAAGGCGCACGAACGCCGGCTTCGGCGGCGGCGCGCCCGAACCCCAACGGTCATCCCGGCCGAAGAGCCGGGATCCAGAGCCGAGGCGGTCCGTCCAGATTCCTCACGTCGTCGGTTCCGGGTCCCGGGTCAGGCCCGGGACGACGGCGGCGGTCAGCCGCGCAGCGTCGCGCCCGTGGCTTTCTCGACCTGCGCCACGATCCGTCCCGAAATCTCCTCGATCTCGGCGTCGGTCAGCGTCTTGTCGCGCGGCTGGAGCGTCACCGCGAGCGCGAGCGAGACCTTGCCCTCGGGAACGCCCGGACCCTCGTAGCGGTCGAACAGGTCGACGCGCGTCACGAGCTTGCGGTCGGCGGCCTGCGCGGCGCGGATCAGCTCGCCCGCCGGCGTGTCGCGATCGGCGAGGAAGGCGAAGTCGCGGGACAGCGGCTGCAGCGCCGAGCCCTCGAAGGGCGGCTTGGCGCGCGTCGCCTTGGCCTTCGGGGCGGGCAGGGCGTCGAGCGTGATCTCGAAGCCGACCAGCGGGCCCGAGACGCCGAGCGCCTTCAGGACGCGCGGATGGAGCTCGCCGAAGGCCCCGAGCACGACCTTGGGGCCGAGCTGGAGCGCCGCCGAGCGGCCGGGATGGAACCAGGCGGGCGCCGCGCCTTGCGCGATCTGCACCGAACTCGCCGACAGGCCGAGCGCCGCCAAAACGTTGAGCGCGTCGCCCTTGGCGTCGAAGGCGTCGACGGGGAGCGCCTGCTCGCCCCAGTGCCGGCCCGTCCCGCGCGCCTTCGCGGTTCCGCGGCGGACGCCGGTCGCCTGCATGCGCTGGTCCTGCGGACGGTCGCCGAGGAAGGTCTGGCCGACCTCGAACAGCGCGACGTCGCCCGACCCGCGGTCGGCGTTGCGCTGGGCGGCGGCGATCAGGCCCGGCAGCAGGCTCGGGCGCATGTCCGAAAGGTCGGCGGCGATCGGGTTGGCGAGCGCAAGCTCGGGCTTTCCGCCGCCGAAGCTCGTCGCCTGCTGGCGGCTGACGAACGACCAGGTGACGGCTTCGACGAGGCCGCGGGCGGCGAGCGTCCGGCGCGCCGTGCGGGCGCGGCGCTGCACCGGGCTGAGCCTGGCGGCCGCGAGCGACTGCGCCTGCGGCAGCGGGCTCGCCTCGACCTTGTCGAGGCCGATGATGCGCACGACCTCCTCGACGAGGTCGGCCTTGCCCTCGACGTCCGGCCGCCAGCTCGGCACCGCGACCTTCAGCGTCTCGCCATGGCCCGACACCCAGAACCCGAGCAGCGACAGCGGCGCCTTGACCTCGGCGGGAGCGACCACGAGCCCGGTGAGGCGCTTCACCTCGGAGATGGGGAAGTCGATGATGAGGTCGCGCTCGGGGACCTCGCCCGCGACCACGAGCTCGGAGGCCTCGCCGCCGCAGATCTCGAGGATGAGGCGCGTGGCGAGCTCGAGGCCCGGGATCGTGAAGGCGGGATCGACGCCGCGCTCGAAGCGGTGGCGCGCGTCGGAATGGATGTTGAGCGCCCGGCCCGTGCGCGCGATCGCGAGCGGATCCCAGAGCGCGCTCTCGATCAGCACGTCGACCGTGTCGGCGCCGCAGCCCGTCGAGGCGCCGCCCATGATTCCGGCGAGCGACTCGACGCCGTGATCGTCGGCGATCACGCACATGGTCTCGTCGAGCGCGTAGTCCTTGCCGTCGAGCGCGGCGAAGCTTTCGCCCGCGCGGCCGCGGCGCACCACGAGATCGCCCTTCACCTTGGCGGCGTCGAAGACGTGCAGCGGACGGCCGCGGTCGAAGGTGAGGTAGTTGGTGACGTCGACGAGCGCGTTGATCGGCTTCTGGCCGATCGACTTCAGCTTGCGCTGCAGCCATTCGGGCGAGGGGCCGTTCTTCACGCCGCGCACCATCCGCAGCGCGAACAGCGGCGACAGCGGGGGCGTGTCGCCGAAGTCGAGGCGCACGTTCACGGGGCAGGGATAGGCGCCGCGCACCGGGTTCAGGCCGGGCTCGATCAGCGTTCCGATCTCGGCGGCGGCGAGGTCGCGGGCGACGCCATGGACGCCGAGGCAGTCCGAGCGGTTCGGCGTGACCGCGATCTCGATCACCGGGTCGTCGAGCCCGATCACCGGCGCGAACGGCTTTCCGACCGGGGCGTCGGCGGGAAGCTCCAGGATGCCGTCGCTTTCCTCCGACAGCCCGAGCTCGCGGCCCGAGCACAGCATGCCGGCCGAGGGCACGCCGCGGATCTCAGAGGCGCCGAGCTTCACCCCGGAGGAGGGGATGACGGTCCCGGGCGCGGCGAACACGACCTTGAGGCCCGTCCGCGCGTTCGGAGCGCCGCACACGACCTGCAGCGGCTCCGGCCGGCCGACGTCGACGCGGCAGACCTGCAGCTTGTCGGCGTTCGGGTGGCGCTCGGCGGCGAGAATGCGCCCGACCACGAAGGGATGGAGTTCGCCCGCCTTGTCCTCGACATGCTCGACCTCGAGCCCGACGCGGGTCAGCGTCTCGGTGACGGCGACGAGGTCGGCGTCGCCCGCGAGGTGCTCTTTCAGCCAGGAGAGGGAGAATTTCATCGTGCTCTCAAAGTCTCATCACTTGCGGCGAGGGCGGGCCAGCATGGCGACCGCGAAAGCGCGCTTCTCCGCAGAAGACAGACCATCCAGGGCGATAATGGCGACTTCAGCCGAATTGATCAGAGCCCTGACTTCCAAACGGCCATACGCAAACGGCTCGGGATTGTAGTCGGCGTCATGACGATCCCGCTGCAAATCGATGAGCAGATCAAGGATGCCATGGACGCCGGCGCCGAGATGGTTTGCACGGAGGTCTTGTTCGCGAACAGTTTTGAACGTGCCGTGGTCTATGGATCGATAAATGGCCGTCCAGTCACGTGATGCTGTCGATTTGCCGACCAGTTCATTCGCGCAGAGGCGGCAAATAGCATGAAACACCGCATAGTAAGCAGTGCTGACCGCTCGCCGAAGCGTCGCTTGGCGAGGTCGACCGGTATCATGGTCGACAAGCAGCCATGCGACGTCGATCAGAGTTTGATGCATCTTCGACCGTTACTCGACGCCAATTTCGTCACCAACAAAACGGGCGCGAAAATAGGGAAAACGATCTTCCCCCTGGCCGCGAAAAGCGCTTGAAAGGCCAGTGATCGACGTGAGGGTCGCCTGACCCGGCGTCGCATCGGAGCCTTCCCGGAAAAATGCGTCGATGAAGATCGAGGGGGCGCCGTCGTGGTCGTCTCCAAAACGAACCTCTGCATGATCGTACCCGTGCTGGCCAAGCGTCCGGCGCAGGACTTGATCCGCAATCTCGGCCACTTTCGATTTGCTCAGCATCACGCCTCAGCTCCAGCCCGATGAAACAGGAGGATAACAGAAGCACCATGCTCCCGCCTCACGAACTCAGCCCGCCTGCGAGCGTCGGGAAGTCGAGCGGGCGGAAGCCGTAATGGGCGAGCCAGCGGGCGTCGGCGTTGAACAGGTCGCGCAGGTCCGGCATGCCGTATTTCAGCATGGCGATGCGGTCGATCCCCATGCCCCAGGCGAAGCCCTGATAGACGTCCGGGTCGATCCCGACATTGCGCAGCACGTTCGGATGCACCATCCCGCAGCCGAGGATCTCCAGCCAGTCGTCGCCCTCGCCGATGCGCACCTCGTTGGGCAGGCGCCGGCAGCGGACGTCGACCTCCATCGAGGGCTCGGTGAAGGGGAAGAAGGACGGGCGGAAGCGCAGCTCGACCGAAGGCACCTCGAAGAAGGTCTTCAGGAACTCCTCCAGCACCCATTTGAGGTGCCCGAGATTGGCGCTCTGGTCGATCACCAGCCCCTCGACCTGATGGAACATCGGCGTGTGCGTCTGGTCCATGTCGAAGCGGTAGGTGCGGCCGGGGCAGATCACCCGGATCGGCGGCTTCGAGGCCTCCATGGCACGGATCTGCACCGGGCTCGTATGGGTGCGCAGCACGAGCCGCGAACCGTCGTCCTTCTGCGGCAGGAAGAAGGTGTCGTGCATCTCGCGGGCCGGATGGCCGACGGGGAAATTGAGCTTGGTGAAGTTGTAGTCGTCGGTCTCGATGTCCGGGCCTTCGGCGACCGAGAAGCCCATGGCCGAGAAGATCGCCACGATCTCGTCGGTGACCTGGGAGACCGGATGGATGCGCCCGGTCTCGAGGCCGGTCTCGCGCACCGGCAGCGAGACGTCGAGCGTTTCGGCGGCGAGCCGCGCGTCGAGGGCCGCGTCGGCGAGCGCGGCCTTCTTCTCGGTGAGCGCGGTCGCGATCTTGTCGCGCAGGCCGTTGAGCGCCGGGCCGAAGGTCTTGCGCGTCTCGGGGTCCATCGACCCCAGCGTCTTCATCTTCTCGGAGACCGAGCCCTTCTTGCCGAGCGCCGCGACGCGCAGCGCTTCGAGCGAGGCCTCGTCGGACGCGGCCTCGATCTCGGCGAGAAGCTGGGTTTCGAGCGAGGAGAGTTCGGAAAGGTCGGTCATGAAAGGACGCCGCTTCTTACGATCGGCGGAAGACATACCCGGCCGATCATGAAACGCAACGTCATCCCCCGGCTTGTCCGGGGGATCCAGGCCAGATCATCGAGCGAAGGAGCTGCGGAAGACTGGATGCCCCGGACAAGCCGGGGCATGACGAGCTCTGTTCTGGATCGCAGAAGCGCCCGAAGACGCTTCAGAACGTTCACGCCTGCGGCAGCGCGGCCTTGGCCTTCGCGGCGAGCGCGCCGAAGGCGGCGGGCTCGGCGATGGCGAGCTCGGAGAGCAGGCGGCGATCCACCTCGATGCCGGCCTTGGCGAGGCCGTCG
Organism: Chenggangzhangella methanolivorans; assembly: GCF_042648545.1. Classification (NCBI taxonomy): domain Bacteria; kingdom Pseudomonadati; phylum Pseudomonadota; class Alphaproteobacteria; order Hyphomicrobiales; family Methylopilaceae; genus Chenggangzhangella; species Chenggangzhangella methanolivorans. Next base: position 905,009 of record NZ_JBHRXS010000003.1, on the reverse strand, counting down.
ATGAAGCGGCTGTAGGTCAGGCCGTGCTCGCGCACGGCGGCGTTGATGCGCTGGATCCAGAGCGCCCGGAACGTCCGCTTCTTGTTCTTGCGGTCGCGGTAGGCGTACTGCATCGACCGATCGACGGCGGCCTTGGCGGCCCGGATCGTGTTCTTGCGGCGGCCGTAAAAGCCTTTCGCCGCGTCGAGGGTCTTCTTGTGCTTGGCGTGGGACGTAACGCCCCGTTTCACGCGAGCCATGGTCTATCTCTCAAACGTCTGAAGGGGTGAAAAGCGCGAAAAGCTCGATCAGCCGTAGGGCAGGAACGACTTGACGATGCGGGCGTCCGCCGGCGTCAGGATCGTGGTGCCCCGCTGGTTGCGGATCTGCTTGTTGGTGCGCTTGATCATCCCGTGGCGCTTGCCCGCCTGGGCGGAGATGACCTTGCCGGTCGCGGTGAAGCGGAAGCGCTTCTTCGCCGCCGACTTGGACTTGAGCTTGGGCATTTCGCTCTCCGATCTGGTGAGGCGATTTGCGACTGGCTTCGCCGCGCCGGAAAACCGGAGCGGTGAGGGTCAGCCGAAAAACCTCGAGCTGTTGATGGCGCGCCACGGCAGCCCATACAGCCGGACCCGCGCGGAAGCGGGGCTTTTACACGTCAGCCTGAGGGATTGCAACGGGATCGGTCAGGGATCGCGACGCGGCCGATCAGGGATCGGGCGCCGGCGCGATGGAACGCGCCTTGCCCTTAGCGCCCGAGCGCGCTCCGGACCGCCTGCCCGACCGGATGGGCGGGGTCGAACATCAGCCGCGCGGCGAGCGCGAGCGACACCACGATCACCAGCGGGCGGACGAGCTTCACGCCGTGCTTCAGCGCGAGCGCCGAGCCGAGCTGGGCGCCGGCGATCGTGCCGGCCGCCATCGCGAAGCCCGCGAGCCAGACCACGTGTCCCGCCGCCACGAACACGATGAGCCCGGCGAGGTTGGACGACATGTTGAGGAGCTTGGTGCGCGCCACGGCCTTGGCGGCCCCGACGCCGGTGAGCGCCACCAGCGCGATCATGTAGAACGACCCGGCGCCGGGGCCGAACAGCCCGTCATAGGCCCCGATCGGCGCGACGACGCCGAGGCCGAAGGCGAGCGGCGTCATCCGGGCCGCGGCGTCGACGTCCGACATCCTCGGCCCGAAGGCGAAGTAGAGCGCCACCGCGATCAGCAGGAACGGCAGCGCGATCCGCATCGCCTCCACGGGCGCGACCGCGACCAGCGCCGAGCCGATCACCGCGCCGACGAAGGCCGCGGCCGCCAGCCCCCAGGTCGAGCGCGAGCGGAAATCGATCATGCCGGCGCGGGCGAATCGCCAGGTCGCGGCCGCCGTGCCGATCGAGCCCTGCAGCTTGTTGGTGGCGATCGCCGAGACGGGGTCGAGGCCGCCGAGCAGCAGCGCCGGCACGGTGATGAGCCCGCCGCCGCCCGCGATCGCGTCGACCGCGCCGGCGAACAGGCCGACGAACGCGAACATCAAAAGGATTTCGGGAGACAGCGACATCGGGAGAACTCGGACGCTCGGGCGGGGCGGCGGCGCTCATAGCACGGCCGCTCCGCACGCGTCCCCGAAGCCGTTCAGTTGCCGAAGCGCTCGCGCCAGAGCTGCTCGCCCGAGGTGCAGTCGGATCTCACGCGCTCGGCTGCGACCGGAACCGAGGCGAGGCCGCCGGGCCCGATCGAGGGATGGTCGGGGGCCAGGCCCGCGATCTCCATCAAGAGCTTGGTGCGGACGGCGTCCGGGAACTGCGCGATGGAGCGCACCGGCACCATGAAGGCGCCCGGCCCGCCGATGACGCAGTCGCGGTAGTAGGCGTCGAGGTCGCCGACGTCCATCATGGCGAAGCTCGGGCGCTTCAGCATCAGCGGCAGGCCGTTGACCGTGATGCCACGGTCCAGCACCTCGTCGCGCACGAGCTCGACCGGTTCGCCCTGGTTGTTGGGCCCGTCGCCCGAGATGTCGACGACCTTGCGCGCGCCCGAAAACCCGCTCGTCTCGAAGAGCTTGGCGGAATGCACCAGCGCGCCCGAGATCGAGGTGCGGTAGGCCCGGCGCAGCGGCGCGGCCGCGAGCTTCTCGGCGAAGGCGGCGGCGCTTTCGGCGCCGTCGATCAGCGTCCAGGGCACGACGACGCGCTGCTCCTCGGCGCCGGCCCATTCGACATAGGCGACCGCGATGCGGCCGATCATGCCCTGCGCGATGGCCTCGAGCACCGGGCGGGAGACGATCGCGGCGCGATAGCCCTCGCGCTGCATCTCCTGCTCCTCGGCGTCCATCGAGTAGGAGATGTCGACCGCGAGCACGAGCTCCAGATCGACCGGCACGCCCGATTTGTCCGCCGCCGCGGCGGGCGACAGCGACGCGGCCGCCGCAAGCGCGAGGCCAGACAGGAAGCGGATGCGTCGGCGCATGCCCAGCCCCTCCGGTCGATGCGCCGAAGCGTCATCTGACTGTCATCATGCAAGCAAGGCGCCGGACTGGCGAGGACGACTTGCGGGCGATGGGCGTTTGCCCACCGCAATCTCGGCGCTATCCTTGGCCGACCGCCGCCTCCCGCCCTCCCGGAAGCTCCGAACCCGATGATCGACGAGACCAGCCTCGCCGCCCTGTTCGACGCCGCGGCGGGCGCCCGGGCGCGCGCCTACGCCCCCTATTCGGGCTTTTCGGTCGGGGCCGCGGTCCTTGGGGCGGGCGGGGCGATCTTCGCAGGCTGCAACGTCGAGAACGCCGCCTATCCGGTGGGCGCCTGCGCGGAGGTCGGCGCGTTGTCGGCGATGGTGGCGGGCGGCGAGACCCGTCTCGCGGCGATCCTCGTGATCGGCGGCGGCGCGGGCCTCTGCACCCCCTGCGGCGCCTGCCGGCAGCGGATCCGCGAATTCGCGGGCCCCGACGCGGCCGTCGTGATCGCGGGGCCCGAAGGCGTGCGGCGCCGCTTCACGGCGGGCGAGCTGCTGCCCGAGAGCTTCGGCCCTGAGATTCTTCAGGGCGCGCGGCCATGACCGCGGGGCTTCCGCCGCAGGAGATCATCCGCCTGAAGCGCGACGGCGGGCGACTGCCGCCCGAGACCATCGAGGCGTTCGTTCAGGGCGTCGTCTCGGGCGCGGTGACCGACGCGCAGCTCGGCGCCTTCGCCATGGCCGCGTGGCTGAACGGCCTCGACCGCGACGAGACGGTCGCGCTCACCCGCGCCATGACGGCGTCCGGCCGCACGCTCGACTGGTCGGGCCTGCCGGGCCCGGCGCTCGACAAGCATTCGACCGGCGGGATCGGCGACACGGTCAGCCTCATCCTGGCGCCGGCGCTCGCGGCCTGCGGGGCCTTCGTGCCGATGATCGCAGGGCGGGGCCTTGGCCACACCGGCGGCACGATCGACAAGCTCGACGCCATTCCGGGCTACATGACGCGGCCCGACGTCGGCGTGTTCCGCGCCGCGGTGCGCGACGCCGGATGCGCGATCGTCGGGCAGACGCAGGACGTCGCCCCCGCCGACCGGCGCCTCTACGCCGCGCGCGACGTGACCGCGACGGTGGAGTCGCTGCCGCTCATCACCGCCTCGATCCTGTCGAAGAAGCTCGCGGCGGGCCTCTCGGCGCTGGTGCTCGACGTGAAGACCGGTTCGGGCGCCTTCATGGCGTCGATCGACGACGCCCGCGCGCTCGCGCGCTCGCTGGTGGAGGTCGCGAACGGCGCCGGGCTCAAGACCTCGGCGCTGCTGACCGACATGGACGAGCCGCTTGCCCCGGTCGCGGGCAACGCGCTCGAGATCCTGCACGCGGTCGAGATTCTTGCGGGGCGGCGCGAGGACGCGCGGCTCGTCGCGGTCACCGCGGCGCTCGGCGGCGAGACGCTGGCGCAAGGCGGCCTCGCGGCCTCGGCCGAGGAGGGGGCGGCGCGGATCGCCGCGGCGATCTCGTCCGGCGCCGCCGCCGAACGCTTCGCCCGCATGGTCGCGGCGCTCGGCGGGCCTTCCGACCTCGTCGACCGTCCGCGCGCCCATCTGGCGGAGGCCAGGACCACGCTTGCCGTCGCGCCGGAGCGGCCGGGCGTCGTGGCGGGGGTCGAGACGCGCGCGCTCGGCCTTGCGGTCGTGGCGCTCGGCGGCGGCCGGACCCGCGCGGAGGACGGGATCGACGTCTCGGTCGGGTTGGACCGGCTCGCAGGCGTCGGCGAAGAGGTCGGCCCCGACCGGCCGCTCGCGATCGTGCATGCGCGCGACGCCGGCGCGGCCGAGCGCGCGGCGGCCGCGGTGCGGGCCGCCTACCGGACCGCGGAGGCGGCCGCGCGCCGCCCGCTCGTGCTGGAGCGGATCGCGTGACCCGGGCGCTGCTTCTGGTGCTCGATTCCGTGGGGATCGGCGGCGCGCCCGACGCCGCCCGCTTCGGCGACGAGGGCGCCGACACGCTCGGCCATATCGCCGAGGCCGCGGCCGCGGGTTCGGCCTCCCGCGCCGGCCTCCGCTCAGGGCCATTGCGGCTGCCGAACTTCGTCGCGCTCGGCCTCGGCGAGGCGGCGCGGATCGCGACCGGCCGCACGCCGCCCGGCCTTGAAGGCGCGGCGACCGGCGGACTCTGGGGCGCGGCGGAAGAGATTTCCTCGGGCAAGGACACGCCCTCGGGCCACTGGGAGCTGACCGGCGCGCCGGTGCTGTTCGACTGGGGCTATTTTCCGAAGACCGACCCGGCCTTCCCGCCGGAGCTCATCGCGGATCTCGTCGCGCAGGGCGGCTTGCCCGGCGTGCTGGGCGGCGTCCACGCCTCCGGCACCGCGATCATCGAACGGCTCGGCGAGGAGCATGTGCGGACAGGGAAACCGATCGTCTACACCTCGGCCGACAGCGTGTTCCAGATCGCGGCCCACGAGGAGGCGTTCGGGCTCGAGCGGCTCTACGCGCTCTGCGAGATCGCCCGACACCTCGTCGATCCGCTGAATGTCGGGCGCGTCATCGCCCGCCCTTTCGTCGGGACAGGCGCCGCGGACTTCGCCCGCACCGGCAACCGCCGCGACTACGCCACGCCCCCGCACGAGCCGACCCTGCTCGCCCGCGCAAGCCAGGCGGGCCGGGAGGTGGTCTCGGTCGGCAAGATCGGCGACATTTTCGCCCATGAGGGCACGGGCCGCGTCGTGAAGGCCAAGGGCAACGCCGCGCTGCTCGACGCCGCGCTCGCGGCCTTGGCGGACCTGCCGGACGGCGGCTTCGTGATCGCCAACATCATCGACTTCGACACCGAATACGGCCACCGCCGCGACGTCGCGGGCTACGCGGCCGCGCTCGAGGCTTTCGACGCGCGCATCCCGGACATCCGCGCGGCGCTTTCGCCCGGCGACCTCTGCGTCGTCACCGCCGACCACGGTTGCGACCCGACCTGGGAAGGCGCCGACCACACCCGCGAGCGCGTTCCCGTGCTCGCCTTCGGGCCGGGCTTCGGTCCAGGCCCGATCGGGCTGCGAGCGAGCTTCGCCGACGTCGGCGCGACGCTCGGCGCCCATCTCGGGCTCGGGCCCGGCCGCCACGGAACCCCCTGGACGCTTGGAAGAACCTGACCGCCATGCCGAACGCCACCGTCATCGATCACCCGCTGGTGCAGCACAAGCTGACGCTCATGCGCGAGAAGGACCGGTCGACCGCGAGCTTCCGCCTGCTGCTGCGGGAGATCTCGCTGCTGCTCGCCTATGAGGTGACGCGCGATCTCCCGGTCGAGCTCGTCGACATCGAGACGCCGGTCGCGCCGATGCGCGCGCCCAAGCTCGCCGGCAAGAAGCTGGTGTTCGCCTCGATCCTGCGGGCCGGCAACGGCCTCGTGGACGGCATGCTCGACCTCGTGCCCTCGGCGCGCGTCGCCCATGTCGGGCTCTATCGCGACCACGAGACGCTCCAGCCGGTGCGCTACTTCTTCAAGGCCCCGGCCGAGCTCTGCGACCGGCTGGTGATCGTGGTCGACCCGATGCTGGCGACCGGCAATTCGGCCGTCGACGCGGTGCAGGAGCTGAAGGACGCCGGCGCGAAGGATCTGCGGTTCCTTTGCCTGCTCGCCGCCCCCGAGGGGATCGCCCGCTTCGAGGCCGTCCATCCGGAAGTGCCCGTCTACACCGCGGCGATCGACGAGAAGCTCAACGAGCACGGCTACATCGTGCCGGGGCTGGGCGACGCGGGAGATCGGCTCTACGGGACGAAGTGAAGGCGGCGTCCCGGCATCGGAAACTCCGACTCGACGGGACGGCATGAAATGTTGCTATAATGTTCCGGTCGGTTGGATCGGATGAGACGATGGGCGAGAACGAGGGCGGACCTGTTCAGCTGACCGAGGACGCCGAAACGGGCGACCGCTTTCTTGTTTACTCCACTGAAAAGGGCCTTCGGCTTGACATCCGCTATGCGAGCGAAACGCTCTGGATGTCTCAAGCCCAGATCGGTCAGCTTTTCGGCCGGGACGTGTCAGTCATTTCCCGGCACATCGCCAACATTTTTGAGGAAGGCGAGCTCGACGAGCCGACTTCTTTGCAAAAAATGCAAACAACCAATGGCCGGCCCACAACCGCCTACAACCTCGATGTCGTGATCTCGGTGGGTTATCGGGTCTCGTCGGCCCAGGCTACGGTCTTTCGGCGCTGGGCGACCGGCGTATTGGTTCAGTTCGCAAAGAAAGGGTTCGTAATTGACTCTGGTCGGCTCAAGCGACCAGAGCATAGCGACCGGATCGCCGAGCTCCGCGATATTATTCGCGACATTCGCGCAGATGAATCTAACGTCTACAAGGAACTTCGAAGCATCTGCGCGATGTGCCAGGACTATGACGGCTCCACGGATGTGGCCCGGGAGTTCTATCAACGCACACAGGCGAAGCTGATTTATGCCGTCGTTTCGCAGACGCCATCGGAGATCGTCGCGGCTCGGGCGGACTGCGAGGCTGACAACATGGGCCTGCAGGGCTGGCCCAATGACAGCATTCGAAAGACCGATGTCGCCGTCTCCAAAAACTACCTGGCTCAACAGGAAATTCGAGAGCTCAACCGGCTCACCACGATCCTTTTGGACATTTTCGAGGACCAGCTCGATCTCGGCCGTCTCGTCGTGATGGCCGACGCGACGCGGCTGCTTGAGCAGCGACTCTAGCAGTTGGGGAGGGGCGTGCTCCGGACTGGCGGATCCGTGAAGGCGGCAGACGCGAAGCGGAAAGCGAATACGCGAAGTTCGACGAGCGGCGGAAACTCGAACGCCAGCAAGAGGCCGAGGTGCGCATCTCCGACCTCGCGCGCGAAGCCAAAGGGCTACCCAAAGGTCCGAGACGAAGGGACTGAGAGCGCGAAGAGCGCGCGCTCATGATTGACATCGCCCTTCCCGGCGCTTCAAACCTCGCGCCGACAAAATCCCTGCCGGAGCCAGAGCCAAAGATGTCCCACGCCGACCTCGCCGCCGCGATCGACGACGCCTGGGAGAAGCGCGCCGAGATCACCCCCGCGACGACCGGCGCCGCGCGCGAGGCCGTGGAGCACACGCTCGCGGGCCTCGACAAGGGCGAGATCCGCGTCGCCGTGCCGGAAGGCGGCAAGTGGACCGTGCATCAGTGGGCCAAGAAGGCCGTGCTGCTGTCGTTCCGCCTCAATGACATGGCCGCGATCCCGGGCGGTCCCGGCGCGGCGACCTGGTGGGACAAGGTGCCCTCGAAGTTCGACGGCTGGACGGAGCCGGAGTTCAGGCAGGCGGGCTTTCGCGCCGTGCCGGGCTCGATCGTGCGCCGCTCTGCCTATGTGGCGCCGAACGTCGTGCTGATGCCGAGCTTCGTGAACGTCGGAGCCTATGTGGATGCCGGCACGATGGTCGACACCTGGGTGACGGTCGGCTCCTGCGCGCAGATCGGCAAGAACGTGCATCTGTCGGGGGGCGTGGGCATCGGCGGCGTGCTGGAGCCGCTGCAGGCCGGCCCCGTGATCATCGAGGACGACTGCTTCATCGGCGCGCGCTCGGAGGTCGTCGAGGGCGTGGTGGTGCGCAAGGGTTCGGTGCTCTCGATGGGCGTGTTCATCTCGGCCACGACCAAGATCGTCGACCGGGCGACCGGCGAGGTCTTCGTCGGCGAAGTGCCGGAATATTCGGTCGTGGTGCCGGGCGCGCTGCCCGGCAAGCCGCTGCCGGACGGGACCCCCGGCCCCTCGCTCTACTGCGCCGTGATCGTGAAGCGCGTGGACGCGCAGACGCGGTCGAAGACCGCGATCAACGAGCTGCTGCGGGACTGAAGCCCCAGGGCTCGGGCCCGCCGGCGCAAGCCGCGCCAGGCGTTATCCCGGGCTTGACCCGGGATCCAGACACGCCAACGATGACGGCTTCTCGGCGCCGTCGACGGTTCTGGATCCCGGCTCTTCGGCCGGATGACGGGCGGTTGTTCCGGAGTTTTTCACCCGAGGCGCGACAGGCCGAAGCAGCCATGACCATCGACCCCAGGGATCCCGTCGCGGTCGCGCAAGGCCTGATCGCCTGCGAAAGCGTCACCCCGGCCGAAGGCGGCGCGCTGGCGCTGCTCGAAGGGCTGCTGACGCCGCTCGGCTTCGAGGTCCGCCGCCCGGTCTTCACCGACCAGAACACCCCCGACGTCGAGAACCTGTTCGCCCGCCGCGGCGAAGGCGCGAGCTTCGTGTTCGCGGGACACACCGACGTCGTGCCGGTGGGCGAGGCGGCGGCCTGGACCCAAGGACCGTTTTCGGGCGCGGTTCGCAACGGCGAGCTCTTCGGCCGCGGCGCGGTCGACATGAAGGGCGCGATCGCCTGCATGGTGGCGGCCGTCGCCCGTCGGCCGGAGGCAGGTCCCGTCGCCTTCCTCATCACCGGCGACGAGGAGGGGCCGGCGGTCAACGGCACCGCGAAGCTGCTCGACTGGGCGCAGGCGCGGGGCGAGACGTTCTCCGCCTGCCTGCTCGGCGAGCCCTCGAACCCGCAGGCGCTCGGCGACGAGATCAAGGTCGGCCGCCGCGGCAGCCATTCGGGGACGCTCACGATCCGCGGCGTCCAGGGCCACGTCGCCTATCCGCACCGCGCCGACAATCCGATCCGCAAGCTGCAGCGCGCGCTCGCCGCGCTGATGGACGAGCCGCTCGACCAGGGCTCCGAGCATTTCCAGCCGTCGAACCTCGAGGTGGTCGGCGTCGAGAGCGGCGCCGGGGCGTTCAACGTCATCCCGGGCGTCGCGACCGCGCGCTTCAACGTCCGCTACAATGACGGACACACGTGGCGAAGCCTCGAAGACACGATCCGTAGCCGGCTGAACGATGCGATCGGCGGCGACGCCTACGACCTCGTCTTCGAGACCAACACCGGCGACGCGTTCCTCACCCCGCCGGGCGACTTCGTCGAGGCGATCGCCGACGCGGTGGAGGCCGAGACCGGCCGCCGCCCGGCGCTCACCACTTCGGGCGGCACCTCCGACGCGCGCTTCATCCGGGCCTATTGCCCGGTGCTGGAGTTCGGCCTCGTCGGCCAGACCATGCACAAGGTCGACGAGCGCGTTGCGGTCGCCGATCTCGAGACGCTGACGCGGATCTACGAGCGGGCGCTGGTCGCCGCCGCCGGGGAAAGGCCATGACGATCGCGCTGTGGTGCGTGCTGGCGGCGGGCCTCATGCCGATCCTCTGCGCCGGGATCGCCAAGGCCGGCGCGAGCGACTTCGACAACGCCGGCCCGCGCGAATGGCTCGCCCGGCAGGAGGGCTGGCGAAAGCGCGCTAACGCCGCCCAGAACAACGCCTGGGAGGCGTTTCCGCTGTTCGCCGTCGCGGTTCTGGTCGCGACCGTCAAGGGCGGGCCTGCGAGCCTCGTGGACTCGCTCGCGCTCGCCTGGATCCTGTTCCGGGTCGGCTATGTCGCGTGCTACCTCGCCGACCGCGCGACGCCGCGCTCGGCCTGCTTCGCTTTCGCGCTGTTCACGACGATCGCCATCTTCGTCTCGCCGCTCTGGGCCTGACGTCGCCCGGACGCTCTGACCGAGCCGAGACCGGCTGATCGGTTCAGTTTCCGGATCCCGGGACAGACCCGGGACGACAGTGGGAGCGTCCAGGGCTTCAGGCGGGAGCGAAGAACAGGCGGCTCACTCCGGAGGGATCGCCATCCCGAGTTCCGACGCCTTGGCGTGGACGTCCTCCTGGCTGCGGCGCAGCCGCAACGAGATCATGCTCGCCGGGACCTTCTCGCGGATGAGCTCCTGAAGCTGCTGGACGTTTTCCGCTGTCCAGCCGCGGTCTTCACCGACTTCGGCCATTCGAGCCTCCCTTGATGATGAGGAAGGACGTATGGGCGCGCTCCAGGGTCGTCGAGCGATAGGCACGCCTAAAAAGGCGGCAACCGTGAAGGCGAGGGCTACTCGCCGACGGCGGGCGGCGGTCCGGCCAGGATCTCGCGCGCCAAAACCTCGTCGCGGACAGCGACCTTGAGTTCGATCGACTGACCCCAGAACGGCGGGCGCCCAATGAGCCGCGCCTGTTCAAGGAACGGCGAGTGGAAGCGGACGCCATATGCCTCGAGCGCCGATATCGCGACCATCGCGGCCGCGGTCGTCTCGAAGGTCGCGACCGTGACGAAGGCGTCGTCGGTCATTTCAGACGCCTCAGCCAGAGCGGCCAGAGATGGAGGATCAGGTAGGCCGGGACCGACAGCGCGGTCCAGAACACCGGCCGCGCCCAAAAGGTCGAGGTCTCGCGCAGCGGCACAGGATCGCCCTCGCCGAGCAGCGCTCGGGCGTCGGCTTCGCAATCGGCCGGAACCCGAATGTCGATCCCCCCGATCGCCACCATCAGGGTCCAGTCGATATGGGCGAGGGATTGGCCGGTCGCATAGGTCGGCAGGCCGCGCGCCTCGAGCGCCGAGCGGGCGACGACCGCGGCCGGCAGGCTGTAGCAGACCGCGACGGTGACGAATGCGTCGCGGTCGGCGGTCATCCGGAGGACCTCAGAACTGGCGGGTGACCATCATGTGCTTGATCTCCGCGATGGCCTTGGCGGGATTGAGCCCCTTGGGGCAGGCCTTCGCGCAGTTCATGATCGTGTGGCAGCGGTAAAGCTTGAACGGATCCTCGAGGTCGTCAAGGCGCTTGCCGGTGTCCTCGTCGCGGCTGTCGATCAGCCAGCGATAGGCCTGCAGCAGGGCGGCGGGGCCGAGATAGCGGTCGCCGTTCCACCAGTAGCTCGGGCACGAGGTCGAGCAGCAGGCGCACAGGATGCACTCGTAGAGCCCGTCGAGCTTCTCGCGGTCGTCGCGCGACTGGCGCCACTCCGTGCCGGGGGCGCGGGTCTCGGTCTTGAGCCAGGGCTCGACGGAGGCGTGCTGAGCGTAGAATTGCGTCAGGTCGGGGACCAGGTCCTTGATCACCGGCATGTGGGGCAGCGGATAGATCTTCACCGCGCCGCCGGAATTGCACTCGTCCATGCCCTTGGTGCAGGCGAGCGTGTTGGTCCCGTCGATGTTCATCGCGCAGGAGCCGCAGATGCCCTCGCGGCAGGACCGGCGGAAGGTGAGCGAGGCGTCGACCTTCGACTTGATCCAGATCAGCCCGTCCAGAACCATCGGGCCGCAATCGCCGCGGTCGACGTAGAAGGTGTCGACGCGCGGATTGATCCCGTCCTCCGGGTTCCAGCGATAGACCTTGAACTCGGTCGTCTCCTTGGCGCCGGACGGCTTCGGCCAGACCTTGCCTTCGACGAGGCGGGAGTTCTTCGGGAGGGTGAGCTGGACCATTGTTCCCTCAGCGCCCCTGCGTCCGCAGAGGCCGTTGGCTGGTGCATTTCTCGGTCGCGCCCGAGCGCGTCCTGAGGATGTAGACGTACAGTTTGTCGTCCGGACCGAAGTCCATGACGTAGGTGTCGATCACGCGTGCGCCGGCCTTGATGAGGGCGGCGCAGGATTGTTCGGCGCGGACCGCACTCGAGACGGTTACGCCCATCAGTAAAATTGCGGCGGCGACCGCGATAAGGGCCGCCGAACCGGTCAATACACGCGAGCCTTCGGCTCGATGTACTGGATGTCGTTGGTCATCGTGTAGGTGTGGACCGGGCGGTAATCGATTGAGACCGTCTTGGCGCTCATGTCGGCCCAGGCCAGCGTGTGCTTCATCCATTCCTTGTCGTCGCGCTCGGAATAGTCCTCGCGGGCGTGGGCGCCGCGGCTTTCCTTGCGGTTGACGGCGCTCTCCATCGTGACGACCGCCTGGCCGATCAGATTGTCGAATTCGAGCGTCTCGATGAGGTCGGAGTTCCAGACGAGCGAGCGATCGGTGACGCCCACGTCCTCGGCCCCCGACCACACCTCGTGGATCATGCCCTTGCCCTCCTCCAGAACCTCGCCGGTGCGGAACACGGCGCAGTTCGACTGCATGACCTTCTGCATCCTGAGGCGAAGCTCGGCCGTCGGCGTGCCGCCGGAGGCGTGGCGCAGGCGGTCCAGCCGCTCGATCGCAAGATCCGAGGCGCCGGCCGGAAGCTCGGGGTGGCTGGCGTTGCGCTCGAGGGTTGCTGCGCAGCGGTCGGCGGTGGCGCGGCCGAACACCACGAGGTCGATCAGCGAGTTGGAGCCGAGGCGGTTCGCGCCATGGACCGACACGCAGGCCGCCTCGCCGATCGCCATCAGGCCGCGGACGACCGAATCCGGGTCGCCGTTCACCTTGGTCAGCACCTCGCCGTGAAAGTTCGTCGGGATGCCGCCCATGTTGTAGTGCACGGTCGGGATGACGGGGATCGGCTCCTTGGTCAGGTCGACGCCCGCGAAGATCTTGGCGCTCTCGGAGATGCCCGGCAGGCGCTCGTGCAGCACCTTCGGGTCGAGATGATCCAGATGGAGGTGGATGTGGTCGCCGTTCTTGCCGACGCCGCGCCCCTCGCGGATCTCCACCGTCATGGAGCGCGAGACGACGTCGCGTGAGGCGAGATCCTTCGCCGAGGGCGCGTAGCGCTCCATGAAGCGCTCGCCTTCGGAATTCGTCAGGTATCCGCCCTCGCCGCGTGCGCCCTCGGTGATGAGGCAACCCGCGCCGTAGATGCCGGTCGGGTGGAACTGCACGAACTCCATGTCCTGCAGCGGCAGGCCGGCGCGCAGCACCATGGCGTTGCCGTCGCCCGTGCAGGTGTGCGCGGACGTGGCGGAGAAGTACGCGCGGCCGTAGCCGCCGGTCGCGAGAATCGTGCGCTTGGACTGGAAGCGGTGGAGCGTGCCGTCGTCCATCTTGAGCGCGACGACGCCGACGCACTCGCCTTCCTCGTTCATCATGAGGTCGATGGCGAAGTATTCGATGAAGAACTGCGCCTTGGCCTTCAGCGACGCGCCGTAGAGCGTGTGGAGGATCGCGTGGCCGGTGCGGTCGGCGGCCGCGCAGGTGCGCTGCGCGGTGCCCTTGCCGTAATGGGTCGTCATGCCGCCGAACGGGCGCTGGTAGATTTTTCCTTCCTCCGTCCGGGAGAAAGGAACGCCCCAGTGCTCGAGCTCATAGACGGCGGCCGGGGCGTTGCGCACGAGGTACTCGATCGAGTCCTGGTCCCCGAGCCAGTCGGAGCCCTTGACCGTGTCGTACATGTGGAAGCGCCAGTCGTCCTCGCCCATGTTGCCGAGCGCGGCCGAGATGCCGCCCTGCGCCGCCACCGTGTGGGAGCGCGTGGGGAACACTTTCGTGATGCAGGCGGTCTTGAGGCCGGCTTCCGAGCAGCCGACGACCGCGCGCAGCCCCGCGCCGCCCGCGCCCACCACCACGACGTCGAACTTGTGGTCGGTGAACGGATAGGCGCGGCCGTTGACCGCCGGGCCGGTTCCGTTCGCGCCGTTCGCCTTGGCAGCCATGGCGGTTCAGACTCCGAAGCTGATCTTGAGAAGCGCGAAGGCCGCCGCGAGGCCGATCACGATCGCGAAGAACGTGTTGGCCATCAGCGCCAGCAGCTTGCACAGGTCGTGATGGACGTAGTCCTCGATGATCACCTGCATGCCGATCTTCATGTGCACGACGCCCGACAGGACGAAGAGCAGCATCAGAATGGCGATCCAGGGGTTGCCGAGCGTGGCGGTCGCGCCGGCGTGGCTCGAGCCCGCAAGCGAGATCACGACGCCGACGAAGACGAGCGTGAGGGGAAGGTTGGCGACGGCGGTGAGCCGCTGGACCCAGAAATGCTCCGTTCCCGACTTGGCGGCGCCGAGGCCGCGAACCTGTCCGAGCGGGGTGCGCATGGGGACTCCCTTAGCCGGCCGCGCCCTTGAGCGCGTATCCGACGATCCAGATCACGATCGTGAGGACGATGGAGCCGCCGAGCGACAGCCGGTAGAGCAGCTCGCGCTCCGGGCCGAAGCCGCGGCCGACGTCCCAGATCAGGTGCCTGATCCCGCCGATCGCGTGATGGACGAGCGCCCAAGTGTAGCCGAACAGCACGAGCTGCCCGAGGAACGAGCCGTAGATCGACTGGACGGCCGCGAAGGCGGAAGGACCGGCGGCGGCCGAGACCAGCCAGATGACGATGAGCGCCGTACCGAAATAGAGCGCCGCGCCTGTGATGCGGTGCACGATCGACATAATCATCGACAGCATGGGTCGATAAATCTGCAGATGCGGCGACAGTGGCCGGTTGGCCGCGGCCTTACCTGAGTCCATGGGCGTGTCTGGACCTCTTCAAATTATGGCCGTGGACTATCGGATGCTGCGACGCAGCGCAACGGCGGGCGCCCTCCGGCGCTTCCCGCTTTGGTATGGGCCGCCATGCGCTGCATTCAATGCAGGCGGCGTTTTCCGATCACGTGATCCGCACGATCTATCACTTTCACGGGCGTCGCCTACCGGAGGTGCGACAACTTGTCTATACGGATTCACCCGGATTTTTTTGGCTTTGCTCTCGGAGTCAGTGTGTCAGCCAGGAAATCCGCGGCCCTGCGCCCGGCATTGAGAAAGGCTGGCAGATCATGACAGTCGCGCCCGTCATCAAGATCGGGGAAACGGCGCTTCGCCGTCGCGCGCCCCGCCTCGCCGGCGACGCCCGCCGCGCCCAAATCGTGGAGGCGGCGAGCCGCTTCTTCGCCGATCACGGCTTCAGCGGCCCGACCCGCGACCTCGCGGCCTCGATCGGCGTCACCCAGGCGCTGCTCTACCGCTACTTCGACAGCAAGACGGATCTCATCGACGCCGTCTTCGCCGAGGTGTTCAAGAAGCACTGGGGCGACGCCGCGCTCGAGCGCTTCGAGGCCGACCTCGGCCGCCCGATGGTCGAGCGTCTCTCCGACGTCTACGGCGCGATCCTCGCCGGCGTCAGCGCCACCGCCACGCGCCTGTTCTTCCGCGCCGGCCTCGACGCCTATGCGGGACCGATCTCCCGCAGCGCGGCGCTCAGCTGGCCGCTCTGGACCGCGATCGTCGAGGCCTGGCGCCGCGAGGAGGCGCTGCCGTCTCTCGCCCAGACGCCGCTGCTCGAGGGCGAGCGCGCGCTCGTGATGGCGCTGCACGACGCCATGATCATGATCCGCGTGCGCGAGCACGTCCTGCACTCCGAGCGCCGTCTCGACGACGCCGACGAGATCCGCCAGGTCGCCGAGACCTATGACGCCGGCGCGCGCGCGGTTCTGACCCGCCTGCATGGCGCCGACCTCGGCCTGCGCTCGATGCCGACGCCCGCCAACGCCTCCGACGGCGAGCAGGTCGCGGCCTGAGGGCGTCTCGGGCGGTTTGAATGCAGCGAAGGCGGCTCTCGGGCCGCCTTCGTCGTTTCTGCGTCCGGCGTCTCCAGTGATGCGCGCGATACGCCGCGCGTCATCCCGGCCGAAGCGAAGCGGAGAGCCGGGATCCAGAACCGATCCGGCGAGGCCGGATTTCGCGGCGGGCTCGGTTCTGGGTCCGGGGTCAAGCCCGGGACGACGGCTTTCGGCTGTGCGGACTCGGCCTGCGCTAGACGCCCACGCCCGCCAACGCCTCCGACGGCGAGCAGGTCGCGGCCTGAGGGCGTCTCGGGCGGTTTGAATGCAGCGAAGGCGGCTCTCGGGCCGCCTTCGTCGTTTCTACGTCCGGCGTCTCCAGTGAAGCGCGCGATACGCCGCGCGTCATCCCGGCCGAAGCGAAGCGGAGAGCCGGGATCCAGAGCCGATCCGGCGGGCTCGGATGTCGCCGCGGGCTCGGATCCGGGTCCCGGGTCCCGGGTCCAGCCCGGGACGACGGCCGTCGTTTCCTAAGGAGATCGGACTCTCCGGATCACGCGATTTTCGATCGCGACATGTCGCCGATCATCGTCGGCACGAAACGCTCGATAAACCCGGCCATGAAGCACCAGAAGATCAGCTTGTTGAATGACGTCGGGCCGACGATCGTCCAGTTGTGAAACGCGCCGGAGAACGTGTCGCACTGATCTTTTGCGCTGCAATCAAACTTCGGGAAAAACTCGCCGCTGATCAAACCCGACGAGATGACGATATAGAATAAAAGCGCATAGAACGCGCCCAGAGCCCCCGGAATGTTGAGAAATAAGAACGCGTAGATTTTGTCGGACCGTTGTGACGGCGTTATCGTGTATTCAACGGGATCGATCCGGACGGACACGTATCCAGTATAAATTCTCCTTAGCGTCCAAATCGAAGCGCCGATCATTCCGGAAATCAAAGCCACAAATTCTAACGCAAGAATCGGCGTTTCATTTCGCGACCAACAAAAATAAATAACAAATAATAGTATATTTAGAGATACAAAGAAGGCGAACCAACCAAAACACACATCCTGATGCTCTCGAACGAATTTCTTAAAAAATTCGCCTTCGACGGTTTGAGCGTTTTCTTCGGACATCGGATCCATCCGTGCACGGATGTTGATCCTAGAAGACAACGGCCGCGCGACTCAAGTGGATTGGATCACGCGTCAAGCGAGCGAACGACGTGACGTTGCGACCGGAAACGCCGCGCGTCATCCCGGCCAAAGCGGAGCGGAGAGCCGGGATCCAGAACCGATCCGGCGAGGCCGGATTTCGCCGCGGGCTCGGTTCTGGGTCCCGGGTCAAGCCCGGGACGACGGCCGTCGTTTCCTGCGCGCGCCTACAGCCTCACCGCGGCAGCAGCAGCCACAGGTCGAGGTCGAGCACCACGTTCGGGTGATCCTTGCCGTCCTCGCCCGTCCGCGGGAAGCCGGCGGTCGAAAAATCCTTCACGCCGGTCATGCGCACCCGCAGCGCGCCGACGTCGTCGCGGCCAGGGATCGGCTGCTTGTCGAGGATTTCGGACCAGGCATAGAGCGTGTCGCCCGCATGGATCGGCGCGACGTGGCGGCCGCCATTGATCCCGGCGACGTGGAAGGCGTTCTCCAGCCCGTTGAACGACAGCCCGCGCGCGAGGCTGATGACGTGGCCGCCATAGACGAGGCGCCGGCCGATCTTGGAGGATTTCTGCGCGAAGCCGTCGAAATGCACCTTGGCGGTGTTCTGCCAGAGCCGCGTCGCGAGCTGGTGCTCGGCCTCCTCGACCGTCATGCCGTCGACATGGTCGATCTTTTCGCCGACCTCGTAGTCGTCGAAGCGGCGGGTCGAGCCGGCCTCGGCGTCGTCCCAGGCTGACGTCTCGATGCGCGGGCAGGCCGCGCCGAGCTCGGACGGGTCGACGACGCTCGGAAGCTCGGGAACCACGGTCTCCTGCACCGGCCGGCCGCCCTGCATGCGCACCAGCACCCAGCGGACATAGTCGAGCACCGACGCGCCGTCGGAGCGCACGCCCCGGGTGCGCACCCACACCACGCCCGCGTCGCCCTTTGAGGTCGGCCGCACGCCGATAACCTCGGAGGTCGAGACCAGCGTGTCGCCCGGATAGACGGGCAGCAGGAACTTGCCCGCGGCATAGCCCAGATTGGCGAAGGCGTTGAGAGAAACGTCCGGCACCGTCTTGCCGAACACGACGTGGAACGTGATGAGGTCGGAGACCGGCGAGCGCGGATAGCCGATGCGGCGCGCGAACGCGTCGGAGGACTGCACCACGAAGCGGTCGCCGTAGAGCCCCTGATACATCGCCACGTCGCCGACCGTCACGGTGCGCGGGGTCGCGTGGCGGATCACGTCGCCGACGATGAAGTCCTCGAAGAATCGACCTGACCCGGCCATGCGCGCGCTCCGCTCGAAGTATTGTGCGGCGCACTGTGTGGCACGTCGCCCGGCGTGCGGCGACCTCGACATTCGTCCCGGGCGAGCGTTTCCGGGAGATGAAGACGAACGCGCAATTCACCTCGATCGGCTTCACGCGGCTTTCAAACCGGCCGTGCCACAGTCTCACGATCGCGAGAGGGGCGGCGACATGCGCCCCAGGCATTTCGGGGAATGAAGCCAATGGCGGCGGACGTTGCGGATCGGCAGGACGAGACGGCTCCGGTTCAGGTCGCGGCCGGCGCCCGCCGCGCGCTCGCCCATGAACGGGCGGGCCGCTATCGCGAGGCCTGGGGCCAGTGGGAGCGCCTGCGCGGCCAGAACCCCGGACGGGCCGACTGGAACGCCCCGCTCGCCGCGAGCTATCTGCGCTACGCGCTCGCCTGGACCGCGGACGGCGGCGAAGGCTCGCTCGCGGAAGCCGAGGCCGCGCTCGTGCGCGGCATGTCGATCCTCACCATCGATCTCGCGGGCGGCGTCGACGACGTCGCGCGGCTCATGATGATCGCCCGCGCCTGCGAGCAACGCTGCATCCTGCGCGCCTTCGGGGAGGGCTGGACGTCGGCCGCCCGCGACGCGCTCGACGCCGGCGAGACCCAGGCCGTCGTCGGCGACCTGCGCCAGGTGGCGGCCGCCGGCGCCGCCGCGACCGCGGCGCTCGACCTCGTGGCGCTCTCCGCGCCCTCGCTCGCGCCGCTTGCGGCTGAACTCGCGCAGAGCTGCCTGCGCCTTTCCACGACGCTTCAGGCGGCGGGCGACGAGGAGGCCGCGATCGGCCTCGAGATGCGGGCCGAAGCCGTGCTGCGGGGCCCCGCCCAGCCGCAGCGCCCCGCGCCGCGCCCGATCCTGGTCGCGATCGACGGCGGGGCCGAAGAGGCCCGCACGCCGCCGCGCCGGCCCGAACTTCGGCTCGTCACCACTCAGACAGCGTGACGTCTTCGGACCAGTCGACGCCCGGCACGTCCTTGGTGATCGCCTGGCCGCAGATCACGGTCTTCTTTTCCGGATCGTAGGTGAGCGTCGGGTTTCCGGCGAGCGTCCAGCCCTTGTTGAGCGCGGCCGACACGCGCCGGCAGAAGGCCTGGTCGTCGGGGCCGGTGAGGTAGCGATAGAGCTTCATGGCGGGGCCGCTCGCTTGAATGACGGTCGGAGGCGCGCCGGCCTCCCGTCGTTGAATCGTCGCCCGTCCGGGCTAAAGTCAAGCATGACCCGGACCGCAGACTGCTTTCGCCGCCCGCCCGCAAAGACGTCGACCCGCGCGCTTCTCGTCCTTCTGGTCTCGCTCGCGAGCTCCGCGGCGCAGGCCGAAGGCTTCGCGGCGAAGGATCTCACGACAGTCGCGGACGCCGCCAAGGCCGCGCTCGGCGGCGACTACGCCCACCGCGCCGAGGCCGCGCGGCTGACGCTCACCTGCCCGACCTGCAAAGGCGAGCCGATGATCGACGTTCTGGTCAGCCGCCAGGACGACGGCACCGAGGCGCGGGTGCGCTCGGGCCAGACCACCGTCGCCCAGCTCGAAAAGCTCTGCCGGGCCAAGGTCGACGCCTGCCGCATCACGGAGCTGAAGGTCGCGCCTGCGGTCGGCTGGCTCAGCGCCTATCCGATGGGCGCCGCGATGGCGGGTTCGACCGCCGTGATCCTGCGCGACGGCGATCTCCTGACGATCCGCTCGCTCGCTTCCGACCCGGCGGTGGCGAAACGGAACGCCGAGACGCTGGCGGCCTCGATCGCGCCGAAGATCGTCGGGCGCTGACCCAACCGTCGCCGCGGTCCGGCTTGAGCGGCCAGCGGCGGCGTGCGAGCAGCTTAGCGCTTGCTGATGGGGCTTCCGGAAGCGCCAACG
The DNA here is from genome assembly GCF_042648545.1 of Chenggangzhangella methanolivorans. Classification (NCBI taxonomy): domain Bacteria; kingdom Pseudomonadati; phylum Pseudomonadota; class Alphaproteobacteria; order Hyphomicrobiales; family Methylopilaceae; genus Chenggangzhangella; species Chenggangzhangella methanolivorans. The sequence goes on along the minus strand of NZ_JBHRXS010000003.1, from coordinate 885,037 downwards.
TTCTTGTCCCGGACTTGATCCGGGACCCAGAACCGACGCCATCGCGAGGGTGAACGCCGAACTCCCGTCGCCTTTCCCGGAACCCGCGTCGGTTCTGGGTCCCGGATCAAGTCCGGGACAAGGGGCGGGGCGGCCGATCTCGATGCGCGCCGGGGGATGACGGCGGCGGTTCGGGCGTCCCCCTCGGCTCAGCGGCACACCGTCGTCTGGTTGGAGCACAGGCGGTTCGCCCAGCCGCGGACGGTCTTGCCGCCGAATTCGCCCTCGACCTCGGCCCATTCGCCCGTGCAGCCATAGATCCGCCCGACCTCGAACCGGCCGACCGAGCCCGCCGGGCTGCTTGAATAAGGGCTGGAAAGCGTCGCGGTCGCCTTCGCCTCGGGCGAGGGGGCGGCGCGCAGGAACACGGAGCCGACGTCGCTGCCGGCGAGCTTGCCCGAGATCCAGCCCTTCTGGTCGAGCACGGTCCCGGCCTTGTCGGCTTCGCCATAGTCGCGGAAGAACGCGCGCTCGATCAGCAGCCAGCCGTCTTTCGAGCCGACCACGCGCAGTTCGAGATTGTAGGATTCGCCGTCCTGGCTCCGCTCGTTCTCGAGCGTCGCGATGAGCGCTGAGGAGGCGGAGGGGCCGGCGCGGACATTGAGGCCGGCCGGATCGTCGTCGATCGAATAGACGTCGATCGCGCAAGGGTTCGCGCCCGAGGCGTCGACCGGCTTCTCGGCGGCGGAGGTTCCGCCGCCGAGAAGGAAGAGAAGCGCCAGCCCGGAAACGAGCCGGCGCATCGGGTTCAGGCCGCCTGCTTGAGAAGGCCGCGATTGGCGAGGCACTCGGCGATCTGCACCGCGTTGAGCGCCGCGCCCTTGCGCAGGTTGTCGGACACGCACCAGAGCACGAGGCCGTTGTCGACCGTCGGATCCTCGCGGATGCGGGACACGAAGGTCGCGAAGTCGCCCACGCATTCGACCGGCGTGACGTAGCCGCCCGGCTCGCGCTTATCGATGACCAGCACGCCCGGCGCCTCGCGCAGGATGTCGCGCGCCTCGTCGGCCGAGAGCGGGTTCTCGAACTCGATGTTGACCGCTTCCGAATGGCCGACGAACACCGGCACGCGCACGCAGGTGGCGGTCAGCTTGATCTTGGGGTCGAGAATCTTCTTCGTCTCGGCCACCATCTTCCATTCCTCCTTCGTGAAGCCGTCCTCCATGAAGACGTCGATGTGAGGAATGACGTTGAAGGCGATCTGCTTCGGGAACTTGCCGCCTTCGAACTCCGGCGACTGGTTCACATAGATGCCCTTGGTCTGGTTCCAGAGCTCGTCCATGGCGTCCTTGCCGGCGCCGGAGACGGACTGGTAGGTCGAGACCACGACGCGCGTGATCTTGGCCGCGTCATGCAGCGGCTTCAGCGCGACGACGAGCTGCGCGGTCGAGCAGTTCGGGTTGGCGATGATGCCCTTCTTGCGATAGCCCGCGACCGCGTCGGCGTTCACTTCCGGCACGATGAGCGGCACGTCCGGGTCCATGCGCCAGACCGACGAGTTGTCGATCACGATCGCGCCCTGGGCGGCGATCTTGGGCGACCACTCCTTCGACACGGTCCCGCCGGCCGACATCAGGCAGATGTCGGTCTTGGAGAAATCGAACTGCTCGAGCGCCTGGCATTTCAAAGTTCGGTCGCCGAACGACACTTCGGTGCCGAGGCTCCGGCGCGAGGCCAGCGGCACGAGCTCGTCGACCGGGAATTCCCGCTCGTCGAGGATGTTCAGCATTTCGCGGCCCACATTGCCCGTGGCGCCGACGACGGCGATCCGAAAGCCCATCTTGCAGCTCCATCGGCCGGGGCGGCGGTCCGCCACAAAGCCCGGCCTTCGTCTTATGCGCGGCCAGTCGCGACCGCGACGGTTCCATGACGCGAAATCGCGGCGATTTCAACGCCGACGCGGATTTTGCGGCGCAACTCTTGCGGCGCTCGCGCGTTGAATGGTCAAATACGGCGACATGGCGCCCGGAGCACACATATGACCCTTCGCACGACCCGCAAGATCTTCCTCCTCGCCGCCGTCGCGGCGGTCGCGGCCGCGCCGCTCGGAGCCGCGCCCGCCTTCGCCCAGGACAGAGGCGTGGCGATCACCATTCAGAAGGGCCCGAGCTATCTGAACACGCGGCAGACGCCGAAGCCCGGCTCGGCCACCCGCGCGGCCTATGACACCTCGGCGGTCTACCAGCCGTTCCAGTCGCAGCGGAACTCGATCAGCTTCTCGCGCTATCCGCTGCCCTCGAGCTTCACGCTCCCCGGTTACTAAGCCTTAACCATATGCGCGATCAGGCCCCGCCAAGAGCGGGGCCTTTTCGTATGCGGGCGGTTCGATGTTTCACGTGAAACATTGCGCGCATGGGCGCTCCGCCGTAGAGACGCGGTCGCTATGACAACGCCCTCAGGAACGCCTTCTCAGCACGCATTCGACGTCGTCGTCGTGGGCGGCGGCCACGCCGGCTGCGAGGCGGCGGCGGCGGCCGCGCGCATGGGCGCGCGCGCCGCGCTCGTCACCCATCGGCGCGAGACGCTCGGCGCCATGTCCTGCAACCCCGCGATCGGCGGGCTCGGCAAGGGCCATCTCGTGCGCGAGGTCGACGCGCTCGACGGGCTCATGGGCCGCTGCGCCGACGCGGGCGGCATCCAGTTCCGCGTGCTCAATCGCAGCAAGGGGCCAGCGGTGCGCGGCCCGCGCGCGCAGCAGGACCGCCGGCTCTACGCAGCCGCGATCCACAGGGCGCTCGGCGAAACGCCCGGACTGGAGATCATCGAGGCCGAGGTCGACGACCTGATCGTCGAGGCCGGCGCGGTCGCGGGCGTCGTCACCGGAGACGGCCGGCGCATTTCCGCAGGCGCCGTCGTCCTGACGACCGGCACCTTCCTGCGCGGCCTCATCCATATCGGCGAGCGGCAGATCCCGGCCGGCCGCGCGGGCGAGGCGCCGGCGCTCGGGCTGTCGGCCCGGCTCGAGGCCGCGGGCCTTGCGCTCGGACGACTGAAGACCGGCACGCCGCCGCGGCTCAACGGACGCACCATCGACTGGGCGGCGCTCGACATGCAGGCGGGCGACGATCCGCCCGAGCCGTTTTCGACGCTGACGGAGGCGATCGGCAACCCGCAGATCCAGTGCGGCGTCAGCCGCACCACCGACGAGACCCACGCGATCATCCGCGCGAACCTGTCGCGCTCCGCCATGTATTCGGGCCGGATCGAGAGCCGCGGCCCGCGCTATTGCCCCTCGATCGAGGACAAGGTCGTGCGCTTCGACGAGCGCGACAGCCATCAGGTATTTCTCGAGCCCGAAGGCCTCGACGACCCGACCGTCTATCCGAACGGGATTTCGACCTCGCTGCCGGAGGACGTGCAGCTCGCGATCGTGCGCAGCATGCCGGGGCTCGAGAAGGTCGAGATCCTGCGGCCGGGCTACGCAATCGAATACGACCATGTCGATCCGCGCGAACTGACCGCGACGCTCGAGCTCAAGAAGCTTCCGCGGCTGTTCCTCGCCGGCCAGATCAACGGAACCACCGGCTACGAGGAGGCGGCGGCGCAGGGGCTGGTCGCGGGCCTCAACGCCGCGCGGCGCGCAGGCGGCGGGGAGGGCGCGGTCTTCGGCCGACACGAGGCCTATGTCGGCGTGATGATCGACGACCTCGTGACCCATGGGGTCACCGAGCCCTATCGCATGTTCACCTCGCGCGCCGAGTACCGGCTGTCGCTGCGCGCCGACAATGCGGATCTGCGCCTCACCGCCAAGGGCGAAGCGCTCGGCTGCGTGGGCGCGGGGCGCGCGCGAAGCTTCGCCGAGAAGGCCGCGCGGCTCGCCTCCGCCGAGGCGCTCGCGCGTTCGGTTTCGCTGACGCCAGCCGAGGCCAGGCGCGCCGGCGTGACCGTCAATCAGGACGGCCGTCGCCGCACGGCCTATGACCTGCTCTCGCTGCCCGACGTCGGCCGCGTCGAGATCGAGCGCATCTGGCCGGCCTTCGCGGAGGTCGACCGGACGACGTTCGAGCAGCTCAAGATCGAGGCGAGCTACGCCGTCTATCTCGATCGGCAGACCGCGGACATCGCGCGCCGCCGCGCCGAAGAGGAGCTCGCGCTGCCCGGCTCGATCGACTACCAGACCATTCCCGGGCTCTCCGCCGAGCTGCAGGAGAAGCTGATCCGCACCACGCCCGCGACCTTGGGGCAGGCGGGTCGGATCGAGGGCATGACGCCTGCGGCGCTCGCGCTGCTCGCCGTGCGCGCCCGTCGCTCCGCGGCGTCCGCGTGACCCCGCGCGAGGCCGACCGGGCCGCCGCAGAGCGGCTCATGAATGTTTCACGTGAAACATGGGCGCGGCTCGACGCCTATGTGGCGCTGCTCGACAAATGGCAGGCGACGACAAATCTCGTCGCGCCGAGCACGCTCGAAGCGGTGTGGACGCGCCACGTCGCCGACAGCGCCCAGATCATGACGCTTGCCCCGGCCCACGCGACCGTCTGGGTCGATTTCGGTTCCGGGGCCGGCTTCCCGGGCCTCGTGGTCGCGGCGCTGCGCCCGGACATCCGGGTCCATCTCGTCGAGAGCAACGGCAAGAAGGCGGCGTTTCTGCGCGAGGCCGCCCGCGCGATGGGCGTCGAGGCGCTGGTCCATGGCGCGCGCGCCGAAGCGATCGCCGGTTCGGCGGTCACGTCGGCCGACGTCGTCAGCGCCCGCGCGCTCGCTCCGCTCGCCGATCTGGTGCGGCTCGCCGCTCCGCTGTTGAAAACGGGCGCCGTGGGGCTCTTTCCCAAGGGTCGAGAGGCCGAGGCCGAATTGACCGTGACGGCCAAATCCTGGAATGTCGAAGCGTCGCTTCACCCCAGTCTGACCGAGCCCGACGCGCGGATCGTGCGGATCGACCGCTTCCTCGGACCCCGGTGACGACGGACGATTTCCGGAGCCGAAAACCATGCTCTCAAGCGCGTTCCCGCCCGGCGCCCCGCGGGTGCTGACGCTCGCGAACCAGAAGGGCGGCGTCGGCAAGACCACGACCGCCATCAATCTGGGAACCGCACTCGCCGCCATCGGCGAGACCGTGCTGATCGTCGACCTCGATCCGCAGGGCAACGCCTCCACCGGGCTCGGCGTCGACCGAAAGGCCCGCAAGCTCTCGACCTATGACGTGCTCTCGGGCGACGCGACGCTCGCCGAGACCATCCAGGAAACCGCGGTCCCGCGGCTCTCGCTCGCGCCCTCCACCATGGACCTGCTCGGTCTCGAGCTCGAGATCGCCTCCGAGAAGGACCGCGCCTTCCGGCTGCGCAACGCCATCGCGGCGCTGCACGCGGAGGGCCGCGAGACGCCCTACACCTATGTGCTGGTCGATTGCCCGCCTTCGCTCAACCTGCTCACCATCAACGCGATGGCGGCCGCGAACGCGATCGTGGTGCCGCTGCAGTGCGAGTTCTTCGCGCTCGAAGGCCTCAGCCAGCTGCTGCGCACGGTCGAGCAGGTGCGGGTGACGCTGAACCCGGCGCTCACCATCCATGGCGTGGTGCTCACCATGTTCGACCCGCGCAACAATCTGTCCGGCCAGGTGGTGGCGGACGTTCGCGCCTTCCTCGGCGACAAGGTCTACGAGACCATGATCCCGCGGAACGTGCGCGTGTCGGAAGCGCCGTCCTACGGCAAGCCGGCGCTGCTCTACGACCTGAAGTGCACCGGCAGCCAGGCCTATCTGAAGCTCGCTTCGGAAGTCATCCAGCGCGAGCGCGCGCTGCGGGCGGCGGCCTGATCACTCAAGAGTTCGCGTAACATGGGGAAGGCGAAGATGGCTGAGGAGCCGCAACGCTCGCGTCTCGGCCGCGGTCTCGCGGCGCTGATCGGAGACGTCGGCGAAGAGACCGCGGTGGTCGACCGCACGCGCCCGCAGCGGCGCGCGCCGATCGCCCAGATCAAGGCGAGCCGCTACAATCCGCGCCGTTCGTTCCGCGAGGAGGACCTCGAGGACCTGACCGCCTCGGTGCGCGAGAAGGGCGTGATCCAGCCGATCCTCGTGCGCCGGGTCGAAGGCGGGGAGGGCGAAAGCTTCGAGATCATCGCGGGCGAGCGCCGCTGGCGCGCGGCCCAGCGCGCCGGCGTCCACGACGCGCCGATCGTGGTGCTTGAGGTCACCGACCGCGAGGCGCTGGAGATCGCGATCGTCGAGAACGTGCAGCGCGCCGATCTCAACGCCATCGACGAGGCGGCCGGCTACGAGCAGCTGATGGCGCAGTTCTCCTACACGCAGGAGAAGCTCTCCGAGGTCATCGGCAAGAGCCGCAGCCACATCGCCAACACGCTGCGGCTGATGAAGCTGCCGGACGCGGTGAAGGCCCATGTGCTCGACGGTTCGCTGACCGCCGGCCACGCCCGCGCGCTGCTGGCGCTGCCCGATCCCGAGGCCGCCGCCAGGCGGGTGGTCGAGAAGGGGCTGTCGGTCCGCGACGTCGAGGCGATGAGCCGCGCGCCCGAGGTGAAGAGCGCCGCGGGCCTGCGCGCGGCGAAACCGGAGCGCGACGCCGACACGCTGGCGCTGGAGAAGGAGATCGGCGAGACGCTCGGCCTCGACGTCACGCTGTCGCCGAAGGGCGCGGGCGGGACGCTGACGATCCGCTTCGCCGATCTCGAGCAGCTCGACATGCTGGCGCGCCGGCTGCGGGGGTGAGGCTTCGGCGCGCCGCCGCCCTTTAGGTGAGGCGCACGACCCTCAGACGGTCATCCCGGGCTTGACCCGGGATCCAGAACCGACGCGCTCCGGGAGCTGGATCGGCCGTCTCGGCTCTGGATCCCGGCTCTTCGGCCGGGATGACCAGGCGGCGGTTCGGGCGGACCGATCGGCGAAGCGAGTGTGTACGGACAAGACGAGGCGAACGACCCTCCGCCCGTCATCCCGGGCTTGACCCGGGATCCAGAATCGACGCGCGCCGGGAGCTGGATTGGCCGTTCCGGTTCTGGATCCCGGCTCTTCGGCCGGGATGACCGGGCGGCGGTCACGGAAGCCTCCCGGCGCCCCCTCGCGCGACCGCCAAAACCCCCTGCCTTATCCGTGACTCTCAGAAGCCCGCTGGCGGCTTTTTCGCTCCGCGAAGGCAATCACACCGGCCGCATTCGAAATCGCCGCCAGCGAGTCTCTGATCGAGTCGATTTTCTGCACGTTTAGCGCGAGAAACGCGCGGCTTCCTGTCCGATTGCGAGCAACGCGCGCTCCGCGGCCGCTTCGCCTGTCGCGGCGGACTTTCGCCCCTGCGCGACCGCGTCGGCGAGCCGCGTCACCGCGTCGCCGAGCCGCTCGCCCGACCAGCGCGCGAGCGCCCGCTCGACCGCGTCCTTGCGGCGGAAGTGGATCATCGCGCCGCCGCTCTCCATCACCGAGCGCGCCGAGCGTCCCTCCTCGACCTGCCCCCGCAGCCGGTGCATGAGCAGCGCATGACGCAGCGCCGCGGCGAGCGTGACCGAGGCCGGCGTGCCGGAAGCGCGCAGCGCCTTCAGCGTCGCAACGACATCGGCCGGCCGGCCTCCGAAGGCCGCGTCCACAGCCTCGTCCATGCCGACGTCTCCGGACTCCGCCACGATCGCTGAGACGTCGTCAGTCTCGATGCGGGCCTGGCCCATCGCGTAGAGGCAGAGCTTGCGGACGTCCTCGCGCGCGGCGAGCCGGTCGGGACCGAGGCTCTGCTGCAGCAGCGCCCTGGCCTCGCTTGAAATGGTGAGGCCGGCGGCGCGCAGTTCCTCCTCGATCAGCCGGTCACGGGCGCCGGCCTCGTCCGGGTAGCAGGGCAGCGCCGCCGCATGGGCGTGCTTCTCGCAGAGCGCGCGCAGCGGCGCGTTCTTCTTGAGGTCGCCCGCCTCGAGCACGGTGAAGGATTCCGGCCGCGGCCCCGACAGCAGCGCCTCGAGGGCCGCCGCGACAGAGCGCCCGCCGACCCGCACGCGGATCGCGCGCTTGCCGCCGAACAGCGCGATCGTGTTGGCCTCGTCGGGAAGGCGGCCGGGATCGGAGGCGAGCTCGTCGCCTTCGAGGCGGACGAGCGCGAACGGATCGTCGGAGCCGTCCAGCGCGCGCTTGACCAGCGCCTCGGCGCGCTCGGCCACGAGCCCTGCGTCGGGCCCGTAGATCAGCGCGGCGAAAATCTCGGCCGGCGGCCGCGCGATGAAGCGGTCGACGCCCGAGGCCTTGATCGCGACCATGCCGTCTCCCGTTCGAAAGGACGCCCGATCAATGCCGGTCCGCGGGGCCTGCGTCCAGAGCGCCGACCCGCCGAGTTTTATGAGAAGGCGACGAAGTTCAGGCGCCGGATGGAAACTATGCCGGCGAAATACCGTGGCGCCGGTCGTCCGCGGCAGGGTCCAATGCGTTGCACAGACAGCAAAACCTGCTGAGAGAAGGACATCCTATGATCATCGCCGGTTATGAAGAGCTGCTGGTTCTCGCCTTCGGCGTCGCGCTCGCGGTGTTCGTGCTGACCCGGCTGAATTCCGGCCTGTCGCGGCGCGAGCGCAAAGAGCTGACCTCCACGCACACCGAGGCGTAAGGCCGGTTCGCCGCCCCCAGCTGTTTCCGGGGTTCATCCGGGATCCGGGGGCCGAAGAGTTCGCGGGATCTGGATCAGCCGTCTCGATTCTGGATCCCGGCTCTTCGGCCGGGATGACGGGCGGCGGTTCGGGCGGCTTGTCCGAGACAGGCGCAGCGCGTCCGCCGTCAGAGGCTCCGCATGCTCCGCCGTCATCCCGGGCTTGACCCGGGATCCAGAACCGACGCGGTCGCGGGATCTGGGTCAGCCGTCTCGGTTCTGGATCCCGGCTCTTCGGCCGGGATGACAGGCGGCGGTTCGGGCGGCTCAGCCCACCAGCCGCGTCACCGGCACGGCGGCGCCGTGGCTTTCGATCGTCATGTCGGGCTCGCCGCGCTCGTTCCGGAACACGCGATAGCTGAGCTCCTCGGCGACCTCGTTGCCGGGGCCGAAGGTCAGCACGCGCGGGTTCGTCGCCACGACGTCGTCCAGCGTCCCGAAGGTCGTCGAGGCGATGATGACCTCGTCGCCGACCTGACAGGTGCGCGCCGCCGCGCCGTTCAGGATGCAGCAGCGCGCGCCCGCCACCCCATAGAGCACGTAAGTGCTGATGCGCGCGCCGGAATTCTTGTTCCAGATCTCGACGAACTCGAGCGGATCGAGCCCCGCCCGCCGGCAGATCTCCGGGTCGAGCGTGATCGAGCCGTGATAGTTGAGATCCGCGCCGGTGACGCGGATCCCATGCAGCTTCGCGCGGACGAAGCCTTGCATCGTCAGGCCGCGGCGGGCTTGGCGGCCTTCGAGGCCTCGTAGGCCTCCTGCACCTCTTCCACCGTCCGGAGCCCCGTGCGCGGCGCGTTGACCAGCACCGCCATGTTTCCGGGCGGGTGCTGGTTGTGCCACATCATGGTGTGGGCCTTCGGAATGTCCTGGAAGGTGAAGACCTCGGACATGCAGGGGTCGACGCGGCGGTCGATGACGAACTTGTTGGCCGCGCTCGCCTGCTTCAGATGGGCGAAATGCGAGCCCTGGATGCGCTTCTGCCGCATCCAGACGTAGCGGGCGTCGAAGGTGATGTTGTAGCCGGTGGTGCCGGCGCAGAACACCACCATGCCGCCACGCTTCACCACCAGGCACGAGACCGGGAAGGTCGACTCGCCCGGATGCTCGAACACCATGTCGACGTCGACGCCCTTGCCGGTGATCTCCCAGATCGCCTTGCCGAAGGCGCGGGCCGACTTCACCCAGGTGTTGTACTCAGGAGAGTTCACCTTGGGCATCTGGCCCCAGCAGTCGAAGTCCTTGCGGTTGATGACGCCCTTGGCCCCGAGGCTCATGACGTAGTCGCGCTTGCTCTCGTCCGAGATCACGCCGATGGCGTTCGCGCCCGAGGCCGCGATGAGCTGGACCGCGAACACGCCGAGGCCGCCGGAGGCGCCCCAGACCAGCACGTTGTCGGACGGCTTCAGCTGGTGCGGCGCATGGCCGAACAGCATGCGGTAGGCGGTGGCGAGCGTCAGCGTGTAGCAGGCCGCCTCCTCCCAGGTGAGATGCCTGGGCCGCGGCATCAGCTGGCGCGACTGCGCGCGGCAGAACTGCGCGAAGGAGCCGTCCGGCGTCTCGTAGCCCCAGATGCGCTGGGAGGACGAGAACATCGGGTCGCCGCCGTTGCACTCCTCGTCGTCTCCGTCGTCCTGGTTGCAGTGGATGACGACCTCGTCGCCGACCTTCCAGCGCTTCACCTTGGAGCCGACCGCCCAGACGATGCCGGAGGCGTCGGAGCCGCCGATGTGGATCGGCGACTTGTGGCTGTCGATCGGGGAGACCGGCTCGCCGAGCGAACCCCAGACGTGGTTGTAGTTGACGCCGGCGGCCATGACGTAGACGAGCACGTCGTCGTCGCCGAGCGGCCAGGTGGGCACCACCTCGAGCTCGTTGGCGCTCTCGGGCGGGCCGTGCCGCTCCTTGCGCACCACCCAGGCATGCATGGTGGCGGGCACATGGCCGAGCGGCGGCATCTCGCCGAGCTCGTAGAGATCTTTCTTTTCGCCGCTGGCGCTCATGGACTTCGGGCTCGCGTTCAAATTGCCGTTGCGTTTCGAACTAGTCGCCTCCCGAAAACCGCGCAATGCGACGTTGGCGGTATGCTGCGCCGCGGCATAGACCTTCGGCGTCGCCGCCATATGTTGAGTTTCGAGGCGGTGGACCGCATGAGCACGAGGGTGATGCGGAATGGAGCTTGAACCATTTGCGGGCTACGGCCTGATCGCGATTCTGCTGATCGGCGGCGTCGCCGGCTGGCTGGCCGGCATCGTGGTGCGAGGCTACGGGCTCGGCATCATCGGCAACATCATCGTCGGCGTGATCGGCGCCTTCGTCGGAACCTGGCTGCTGGCCAAGCTCGGGATCTTCGTCGGCGGCGGGCTGCTTGGGACTCTGATCGGCGCGACTGTCGGCGCGATCGTGCTGTTGCTGATCATCGGGCTTTTCAGGCGCGTCTAGAGCCGCGGGGGCATGGCCGAGGACCAGATCGACCTCGAGAAGTCGGCCCTTCGACTTCTCGCCCTCAAGGGCGGCGCATGGGGCTTCGTCGCGCTCTGCGGCGTCCTGCTCCATTTGCGCCCCGCCGGGGTCGAGCCCGGCAGCCTCAACGAGTTCACGCTTTATGCCGGCGTCCTGTTCTTCGGCGCCTGCGCGATCGTGGCGACCGTGAGGTTCTTCCGGCGCGGCCCGGTGGTCTCGGTCGGACGCCAGGGCGTGTTCGACCGGCGCCTGTCGAACGACTGGATCCCGTGGGACGCCGTCACGGCGGTGGGAAAGGCCGATCTGGGCGCGCGGAAATCGATCGTTCTCGCGATCGATCCTGCGCGCGAACCGGCGTTGCCCTTCACCAAGGCGGCGCGGCGGCTGGCGAAGATCAACGCCGCGACCGTCGGCGTCACCGGATACTGGATGTCGGCGACCGAGCTCAGCGGCGGATTTCCGGCGCTCGACGCCGCGATCGCGCGGTTTCACCCGCGCTCGGCGACGTCCTAGGGCTTCGCGGCGAGCGCCTCGATCGCCTGCAGGTAGGGCTGCGAAACCGGCGCCGTCAGCCCGGTCTTCAGCCGAAGCTGCCCGACCCGGCCGACGCGTTCAAAGCTCTCGACGGCGTTCGCCGCCACCCACCATGAGCGGTGCGACTGCGCGCCCGGCGTCGGGGCGGCCTCGGCCATGGCGTCGCCGAGGCGCATGAGGATCAGGGTCGAGCCGCGCGTGGTGTGGACGCGGACATAGTGATCCTCCATCCGCAGGCAGATCAGCGGCCCGCGCAGGTTCGGCGGCAGCCGCTCGACGAGGCGGCTGGTCTGGGGCGCCTCGCTCTCCCCGGCGGGAAGGTCGATCGTCGCCGCGGCCTCGCCCGCGCCCGCCGCCACGAAGCGGAGCTGCGGGTCGGGCGGCCCCGCCGGCCGCAGGATCGCGTCGGTCAGCAGCATGACGCCCCAGCCGACCACGAAGATCTGGCTGGACATCTCCGCGAGCTCCCAGAACGTCGGCTCGAAGTCGCTGAGCGCGACGGTCGCGAGCGCGGCGACCGGCAGCATCGGGAGCACGGCGACGGCGCAGATGAGCGGACGCCGGACGCTGCGCCGCGCGTCGCGGAACGCCGGCAGGCGCTCGAGCGCGTGCTCGACGAGCGCGGCGACGATGTACCAGCAGGCCAGAAGCCCGACCCAGTAGCCGAGCTTCGGCAGGAATTCGGCCTTGTCGGTGCTGAACGGTCCGATCCAGGCGAAGGCGAGGCCGAGCGCCATCGCCAAAGCGAGCTCGCTCGCGCGCTGGCGCAGCCAGTCCTCGCTCGGGAATTTCGCGAAGTCGCGCATCGCGAACGGCCTTTCCCCTCAGTTTCCAGCCCGCTTCGCGAAGCGCTCCGCGCAGTCGCGAACGGGCGCTCGCCCGAAACCCTGCCCGCCCGCCATAGCTCGCCTCGCGCCGGGCCAGTTCGGCCGTGGTCGGGGAAGCTTGATGAGACAGAACCTAAGTCTTGCCTGCGTAGCGGCGATTTTGGCCGGGATCGGGGCGTCGCCCCTCCGGGCTGCGGATTTTTCCGACGAAACACTCGGCGAGGCCGTGGCGGCGCCCAATGAGAGGGTCGTCTCGGCTTTGCTCGCCGCCGGCGTCGCGATGAAGCCGGAGTTCGAGGGCTCGGACAAATACGAGGTCGTGCCGCTCCTGCTCGCCAATGTGAAATGGGGCGGCGTCGAGCTTCAGCTCCGCGGGCTCGAAGCGCGCGTCGACCTCTTCGCCGACAGCCCGTGGGACTTCGGCCCGGTCGTGAACTATCGCGGCAAGCGCGACGACGACGTGTCGGGGCCGGTGAAGCGCCTCGCGGAGATCGACGGCGCGGTCGAGGGCGGCGGGTTCCTGGCCTACGCCTTCGGCGGCGACCGGAACGGACAAGGCGAGATCCGCCTTGAAGCCACCGTGCTGCACGACGTCTCGGGCGAGCACGACGGCTTCACTGCGAGCGGCGGGGTGAGCTATGCGGCGCTGCGCTGGGGCCCCGTCTACGCCAATGTCGACGCGCAGACGACCTACGCCAGCAAGGACTTCAACCGCACCTATTTCGGCGTCACCCGCGCAGGCTCGATCGCCTCGGGGCTCAAGGCCTACCGGCCGGGCGCGGGCTTCAAGGACGTGAGCGCGGGCGTCACCGCGGGCTATCAGTTCAACGAACAGTGGGGCCTCGTCGCCCGCGCCGAGGTGACGCGCTACGTCGGCGACGCCGCCGACAGCCCGATCGTGAAGGACGGCTCCAAGACCTCGGCGCTGCTCGGGCTTGGGGTGTCGTACCGCTACTGACGACGGCTCAGCTGCGCTCGTCGATGAGGCGCGCGATCGCGGCGCGCATCTCGGCGACGCCGATCGCGTCGCGGCTCGAGGTCGCGAGCACTTCCGGAAAGGCCGCGGGGCGCTTGGCGAGGCCCGCCAGCGTCTCGGCGATCCGCGCCTCGCGCTCGGCGGCTTTCAGCTGGTCGAGCTTGGTGAGCACCACCTGATAGGACGTCGCCGCCGCGTCCATCAGCGAGAAGGCCTCGCGGTCGACTTCCTTGATCCCGTGGCGGCTGTCGATCAGCACGAAGACGCGCGCGAGGCTGGCGCGGCCGCGCAGATAGGACTTCACCAGCCGCGTCCAGGCCGCGACCTCCTCGACGGGCGCCTGCGCGTAGCCGTAGCCCGGCATGTCGACCATGAAGGCGCGGCCGCCGAGGTCGAAATAATTGAGCTGCTGGGTGCGGCCGGGCGTGTTCGACGTCTTGGCGAGCGTCTTGCGGCCGGTGAGCGCGTTGACGAGGCTCGACTTGCCGACGTTGGAGCGCCCCGCGAAGGCGATCTCGGGCCGGTCCATCGGCGGCAGCTGGTCGAGCTTGGCGCAGCCGAGCCTGAAGTCGCAGGGGCCGGCGAACAGCTTGCGGCCGATTTCGGGATAGGGGTCTTCGGGAAGCGTCTCGGGCTCGGACATGAGGCGCTCCGGAGGGGCCGTCATCCCGGACGGCCGAAGGCCGATCCGGGATCGTTTTCAAAAAGAGGCGCGCCTTACGCGCAGGACGCTCCCGGCTCTCGGCTTCACGCCTCGGCCGGGATGACGCGCCTTGTGAAGAGCCGTCTAGCTCTTCGCCGCGTCCGCGGGCTTCTTCTTCCGGAACACGTCGAGCGTGTTGCCGATGATGTTCACCTCGACGCCCTGCCGCTTCATGATGATCCACTGCTGGAGGATCGAGAGCAGGTTGTTCCAGGTCCAGTAGATCACCAGGCCGGCCGGGAACGAGGCCAGCAGGAAGGTGAAGAACAGCGGCATCCAGTTGAAGATCATGGCCTGCGTCGGATCCGGCGGGGCCGGGTTCAGGCGCATCTGCACGAACATCGAGATGCCCATCAGGATCGGCCACACGCCGATCAGCAGGAAGTGCGGCACGTCGTAGGGAAGCAGCCCGAACAGGTTGAAGAGCGAGGTCGGGTCCGGCGCGGCGAGGTCGTGGATCCAGCCGTAGAACGGCGCGTGCCGCATCTCGATCGCGATGAACAGCACCTTGTAGAGCGCGAAGAACACCGGGATCTGGATCAGGATCGGCAGGCAGCCGGCGAGCGGATTGATCTTCTCGCGCTTGTAGAGCTCCATGAGCTCCTGCTGCTGGCGCTGCTTGTCGTCCGGGAACCGCTCCTTGATCTTCACCATCTCGGGCTGGACAAGCTTCATCTTCGACATCGAGACGTAAGACTTGTTGGCCAGCGGGAAGAAGATGATCTTCACGCAGAGCGTCACGATCAGGATCGCGATGCCGAAGTTGCCGACGAGCTTGTAGAAGAAGTCGAGCGCATAGAACATCGGCTTGGTGACGAGATGGAGGTAGGTCCCCCAGTCGATCATCAGCTCGAACTTCAGGACGCCCTGGCTCTCATACTTGTCGATGACCGCCACCTGCTTGGCGCCGGCGAAGAGCCGCGCGGTCGACTCGCTGGTCGCGCCCGGGGCGACGACGATCGGGTCGAGCAGGTAGTCGCTCTGGTAGAGCTTGCCGCCCTCGGTCGCCGAGGCGAAGCGGGCCGCGTAGCCCTTGTCCTGCGGCGGGATGAGCGCGGCGCCCCAGTACTTGTCGGTGAAGCCGAGCCAGCCGCCGGTCGCCTTGTAGGTGCGCGGGCCGCCGGTGATGTCCTTGTAGGTCGGGTAGGACAGGCCCTCCTGGCCGAACACGCCGATCGGCCCCTCATGCAGGAACCAGTAGCCGAGCGTCTGCGGCTCGCCGTGGCGCGACAGCAAGGCGTAAGGGTGCAGCGTCGTGGCGGCCGCGCCGGTGTTCTGGACGTTGTCCTTGACGGTGAAGAGGTAGTCGCCGTCGATCGAGATCGTGCGGCGGAACACGAGGCCCTGGCCATTGTCCCAGACGAGGACGACCGGCTTTTCGGTGGTGAGCGGGCCGGTGGTCTCGGCCTTCCACTCGGTCTGGCCGTCGGGCAGCTTCACGTTCTCGCCGGCGCCGTTCACGTAGCCGAACTCGGCGTAATAGGGCTGCGGGCTGCCGATCGGCGCGAACAGCACGATCTCGGGGCTCTTCGGGTCGACGGTCTCGCGATAGTCCTTGAGCTGGACGTCGTCGACCCGGCCGCCGATCAGCGAGATCGAGCCGTCGAGCCTGTTGCTGTCGATCTTGACGCGCGGAGCGCCGGCGAGCGCCTGCTCGCGGGTCTTGATCTGGCCGCCGGCCGCGCCGGGCTGCGCCGCGGGCGCGCCGGCGGGCGACTGGGCCCCGGCCGCGGGCGCGGCCTGCGGACCGACGCCGGGCGCCGGCGTCGCCTTGTTCTCGTCGGTCAGCGCCTGCTGCGCGGCCTGCTGCTCGCGCTGGGCGTCGAGCTGCGGCTTCGCCACGAAATACTGCCAGCCGACCAGAACCAGGACCGACAGAACGATGGCGATGAGTGTGTTGCGATTGTCCATCAACGTCCGCTTTCGCGCGGGCGGGCCCGATCGGGCCTCGCCTTGTCCGCTTCGCCGCCGGCCCGTCCGTGGGCGCGCTTCGCCGCCTGGGCGATGTCGCGCGTCAGGCGGTCGAAATTCGCGTCGAGCACCGCGCGCCGGGCGATCAGCACGTAATCGCAGCCGGGACGGGCGTCTTTTCCAAGCGCCGCGCGCGCGGCCTCGCGGAGGCGCCGCTTCATGCGGCTGCGCTCGACCGAGTTGCCGACCCGCTTGGTCGCGGTGAAACCGACGCGGGGCTTGTCCTGCTCCGCGCCGCGATCATTCATCTGGAGGGCGACCAGAGGTCCGCCGATCTTGACGCCGGAATTCGCCGCCGCGACGAAGTCACGCCGGCGACGCATCATGTCGAGAGTGGCCGCGAGCGTCGTCATCGGCGCATGCGCGGCGTCGTCCCGGTCGTCGATCAGGCGCTCAGCCGCTTGCGGCCCTTGGCGCGGCGGGAGGCGATGACCTTGCGGCCGCCGACCGTCGCCATGCGCGCGCGGAAGCCATGGCGGCGCTTGCGGACAAGCTTCGAGGGCTGGTAGGTCCGTTTCACGAACGTCGTCTCCGGTCGCCGAGGCCCGCACAGGCGTCTCCCGCGTCAAGCGGGGCCCGCGTCGGGGGCCTTCGGCCAATACAAAAAAGCCCGCGGTCTGCGCGGGCGCGAACATGCGGCGGCTTATACGGGAGGCCTCCGCGCGAAGTCAATCGCGGGGAGGCCCGCACGTCGCCTTCGGGCGATCAGCTCCGGTCGGCGAGCTGCATCCGGATCTGGCGGATGTCGCGGCCGATCTTGAGCACCGCCTCGGAGACGAGCGCGAGGCTCTTCACGGTGAGCGCGCGCTCCTCCTGCGTCTCCAGGGCGAGGCAGGCGGCGGCCTCCGCCTTCAGCCGCTTGGTCTGGTCGTCCAGACGCTGCATGACGCTCTCGACCTCAAGCATGATCCTCTCCCTTTCGCCGCCTCGTCGACGCGGCGTCCATGGCGGCGGCCCGCCGCGCGAACCCTCGCCGGCCACGCTGCGCCCCGGCGCGCGCGCTGGAAAGCGAAAGCTTTCGTAAACCTTAAGATCGGGCGGGCGGCCCGCCGCTCCCGGCAATTTGACGAGGCCCCGCGCGAAGCTCACTATCGACGCGCCCGCGAGGCGGGCGCCGACTCGGGCGCGGATCACGCCCGCGCGCCCGGTCCGCCGCCGACCGCAATCCCCGACCCGCCCGCCCGTGACTTTCCGCCCATGACCCGCGCCGACCCATGAGCGAAGAGCACGCCCCCGCGAAGGCGCCCACGGGGCGACCTGGCCTGTCGGGCAAGCTGCTGGCCCTGACGGCGCTGTTCGTCATGGTCTCAGAAATCCTGATCTTCGTGCCGTCGGTGGCGAACTTCCGACTCAACTTCATCGACGACCAGCTGAACCGCGCTCGCACCGCAGCGCTCGCGCTCGACGCCGCGCCCGACGGCGCGGTGGAGGAGCCGCTCGCCCGCAAGCTGCTGAAGATCGTCGGCGCCCGCGCGCTCGTGCTGCAGACCGGCGACGCCCGGCGCCTGCTCGCGGTCGCCGACATGCCGCCCGAGGTCGCCCACACGGTCGACCGCCGCGACCCCGTCGGGCCCGAGACCGTGCTCGAGGCGTTCGACGTGCTGCTCTACGGCGACAAGCGGCTCGCCCGCGTGGTCGACGACGCGCAGGACGGCGGCGACGAGATCGAGATCGTGGTCGACGAGACCCCGCTCAGGAAGGCGATGCTGGCCTTCTCGATCAACGTGCTGGCGCTCTCGCTGATGATCTCGCTGATCACCGGCGCGCTCGTCTATTTCACGCTCGACCGCATGATCGTGCGGCCGGTGCGCCGCCTCACCGGCTCGATGGTGCAGTTCGCCGGCGCGCCGGAGGACGCAAGCCGCATCGTGGCGGCGTCCGGCCGCGACGACGAGATCGGCGTCGCCGAGGAGGAGCTCGCCCGCATGCAGCTCCAGATCCATTCCCAGCTCGCCCAGAAGTCGCGGCTCGCGGCGCTTGGCCTGGCGGTCTCCAAGATCAACCACGACCTCCGGAACCTGCTCGCCTCCGCGCAGCTGATGTCCGACCGCCTCGGCGCGGTCGCCGACCCGACGGTGCAGAAGCTCGCCCCGCGCCTCGTCGCCACGCTCGACCGCGCGATCAGCTTCTGCCAGTCGACGCTGTCCTACGGCGCGGCGCAGGAGACGCCGCCGGCCCGCCGCATGACGCCGCTGTCGGAGATCGTCGAGGACGTGCGCGCGGGCCTTGGCCTTGCGGGCGGCGGCGCGGTCGGCTTCGTGTCCGCGGTCGAGCGCGGCCTCGTCATCGACGCCGATCCCGACCAGATGTTCCGCGCGCTGCTCAATCTCGGCCGCAACGCGCTGCAGGCGCTCGAGAGCCGCGGCGAGACCGACCCGGACCGCGACCAGATCCGCATTCTCGGCCGCCGCGAGGGCGCGGTGGCGGTGATCGAGCTGTCGGACACCGGTCCCGGCCTGCCGCAGAAGGCGCGCGACCACCTGTTCGAGCCGTTCCAGGGCTCCACCCGCTCGGGCGGCACGGGGCTTGGCCTGGCGATCGCCGCCGAGCTCGTGCGCGCCCATGGCGGCTCGATCGCGCTCGTGGACGGCACCATGGGCGCGACCTTCCGGATCACGATCCCCGACCGCCCGATCGATCTCCAGGCGCGGGCCCGCGAACGCGCGCGCGCCTAAAAAGGAGCGGCGAGCCGCGTCGAGAGCGCTTGCAATGCGATCTGAACGCGGCTAACACGTCGCCTCCCGCGGGGCCCCAAGGCCTCACGCGGCAGCGCGCCCGTAGCTCAGCTGGATAGAGCACCAGACTACGAATCTGGGGGTCAGAGGTTCGAATCCTTTCGGGCGCGCCAAATTTTCCTAAGCCATTGAGATCGCCGAATAGCTAGCTCCTCATGGGGCTTAGCCTGCCGTTCGCTACACCATCGTGCTACACGAGGTCAGGCAAAATGGCGGCTCTGAGCTACATGGCGGTTCGCGGCAGCACACAGTGGTTTCGGAAGCGGCTTCCAGAAGCGCTTGCGGGTAAGGACGCCCCCGAGCACATCCGCGCGGCCTTCCCCCAACTGGTCAACGCGAAGACCGGCCGCTTCAAGCTCGAAGTGACGAACTCCCTCAAGACGAAGGACGAGGCCACGGCCAAGCGCCGCAGCCTGAAGCTCGCGAGCGCGGTGTCCGACGACATCGCGGCGGCCCTGCGGATGTATGGGGAGGGGTCTTTAACCGACGCCAGCCTGCCTGAGCTTCCTTCGGTGGAAGAGTTTGAGGCCGCCTACTTCCGCCGGGAGTTGGAGATGGATCAAGCCGAACGGCGATCCGGCGACCCTATGGAAGGTCTGCACGATCGGGAGGCGCTTGGGCTTCTTCCTCGGGAAGCCACTGAGGGTATGCAACGAGACCACTTCCTCGCGTGGGGCGACTTGCTAGAGATCGAAGCGGCGGACCTTCGCGACGCGCTCGCACGTCAGGACCCGTCTGTCATCCGTGGGGACATTGAAGCGGCCTTTCACCGGCTGGGCCTCCGATTTGATCCTAAGGACCCCACGCACCGCGACCGCGCGTTGGCGATCTTGGGGGCGGCTGCGGACGCAGTGGAGGCAAAGCTCGACCGGCAATCCGGCAAACGCGTGAAGACCCCGGAGCCCGCGCCCCCCGCGCAAGGGCCGAAGTTCTCCGAGGCGTTCGACCACTGGAAGCGGCCTAGCACGGCAAAGGGTGGGAGGCAGCTCGCGCCTAACAGTCTACGGGAAGCGGCCCTTGCCGTACGGCTCTTCAAAGAATGGGCGGGCGACAAGGCCTTGGGCGCGATCACCAAGGAAGACACTCGGACCTTCCGCGACGCGCTGGAGCGGCGGCCCACGGGATTGCCTGCAAAGCTCCGCGCTCTGCCTCTTCGCGACCTCCTAGAAAAAGACCTCCGGGCTTACCCACCCACGAGCGCCACGACAGTCAACAAGCTGCTCAACATGCTCAAGGCGGTCGTGCGCCGAGCCGAAAAGGACGGGCTTACGGACGGGCTCTCTGCCTTCGCCAATCCCTTCAAGGACGTGCGCTCCGACGTCGACGAACGGCAGGCGGAAGGCCGCGAGCCCTTCGACAATGCGGACCTCAAGGCTCTCTTCGAGACCCCTGTTTTCGCCTCCGGGGTGCGACCGGCCGGCGGCGGCGGGGAGGCGGCGTTCTGGCTTCCCGTGCTGGCGCTCCTCACCGGAGCCCGCCAGGAGGAACTTGCGCAGCTTCGCGTCTGCGACATTGGGAAAGACGTCGAGGCGGGGGTCTGGTTTCTCGACATCGGGATATCAGGCGGGCGGAACGTGAAGACCGTCAGTTCCCGCCGCAAGGTCCCGCTTCACCCGGAGCTGGAGCGCATCGGCTTGCTGCGCTACCGCGAGGCCCGCGCGAAGAACAATCCTTCCGACGCGCCGCTGTGGCCCGACATCAAGTCTGACGTGAACGGCAAGCGCTCCGCCGCATGGTCCAAGTGGTTCGGCCGGTATCTCCGCGACACGGCTGGCGTGAAGGACCAAATCAAGGTCTTCCATTCCTTCCGCCACACCTTCAAGCGGCTCGCCCGAAGCGCTCACCTCACCGAAGAGATGCACGACGCGCTAACCGGTCACGCGGGAGGAAGCGGCGTTGGGCGGAGCTATGGGAAGGGCTTCGACCTCCAAGCCTTGTCCGAGGGGGTCGCGAAGATCGCAGCGCCCGCCGCGGTGTCTGCCCTGAGGTGGGGCCCCGAGCCGGGCCACGGGGGGAATCTCGCGGACGCCTCCATGGAAGGTTCCCCGGTCTCAGACGAGTGACCCCTCGGGGCTTCAAATGTCATGACAGGAAGCGGAAGGGCTTGCTGGGGAGGGCCTCACTGCGCCCACTGTGAACCCTCCCCAGCGCCCCACCCTCGCGACCGACGCATAGTCCGCGCCGGCCGCTCGGGAACTGGGGTCTCGTTACTCGGCGGCGTCGGGCTCTGACTGACGGGACCTGAGGGCGTGCTCGCGGTCGCTCATCTCAAAGGCCGATCGGATTGCCGCCACGTACTCCGCTGCGGTTCCCGGAAGGCCGGCGGCCCCAGCGTGGTGCTTGAAGTCCAGTAGCGCCGCCGCGAGAGCCTCCTCACGGCCGGCTCCCGAGGCCTGCAAGCCGACGCCTTCTTCGCGAAGAGACGTCTCTGCCCTTACCGCCCAAGCCTCATGGACCAGGTAGCGGTGATCGAGGAACCCGCCGCTGCCCCGCACCTGCTGTCCAGGCTGTGCGTCCCAGAGGATGCGGCTGGCGTAGACGTGGGAGACCGCCCCATACGGCCTGATATCCAAGCGGAGGTAGCTTTGGCCTTTGCCGTTGTCGTGAAGATCGGCCCCCATCCCGAGGCCGACTAAGAGGCGGAACCCGGCGAAGAACGTCGGGTCCATCCGGCGAGGTCTGGTAGCCTTCCGATCGGTAAGGCCGAAGGAAACAAGTGGGCGGCCTAAGAGGCCCGCCGTAAGGCCAATGTCCGTAAAGGGGCCGTGGCGAGCGTCCGTAAGTAGGAGGGAGAGGTCCGGCGGAGGAGCAGTCTCGTGGCTCTCAATGTAGGCCTTGGCCTGCCGGATGAACTCCAGGCAATCGGCATAAGCCTCGGGCGTTATGAACCGCGGGGCGGCTCGCTTCTCTGCGTTGTCTGACATCGTGATGTCCTCAGAAAGGGTGGGGCTGTAGGCAAGCGCCATCGGTCCGCCGTGAAGCCGGCGGCGTGGGCTGCGTGACGCTGGCGCTTCGAGGTGGCGCGATCGGAGCGGGCGCGGTGATCAGGCCTCTCGCGGGCGAGCTAGAGACCCGAAGGTGTGGCCCCGTGTCCCTCGTAGGAGCGGGGGCAATGCGCTGGAGAACGCCGCCGGGAAGCCGTGAGGCCTCCCGGAGCTGTCCCCATGGGTGTCGGGCGATCACGGGGGCTAATCCGAGCCGCCGCCTCCTAGGACCCCATTCACGAGGCCCATGACGCCGGATGACTCCGAGGCCTGCGGCTTGGCGGACCCTCCGCGATAAGCTGCGGCTACGTCGCGTTGCTTCTTGAGGATGGCGTCGCGGACGTTGGGGTCCTTCATCAGGATGTCCAAGGCGCTGCCCCGGTAGTCCGCCACGAGCCGCACCAAGAGATAGAGCTTCGTCCCCTTGGTCGACGCGTCGCCGTCCGGCGCTCGCTTGTAGCCACGCGAGGCGATGAGCTTCGCCGCCACCTCCTTAAGCGGCTTCGAACGGGGCGACGGCCTGCCACCTAGCTGCGCATAGACCTCGTAGGCGTTCCGTCCGTCCTTCATCGTGATGTCCCGGAGGTCGACGCCCGCCCGCGGCCTCGGGGCCACGCGCGTGATGGAGCTTCCGGTCTCAACGAGAAGGCGCTGGACTTCGCGGTCCACCACGGAGCCGTCGTCGTCCGACGCGAACCAATTGCGGCTGTAGGCGGTCACCGGGTCGCCCCACGCGTCGTACCGCTTGGGGACCTTCGTGCTCCACCCCGGAACGGTGGCCATGATGCGGTCCACCACCCCGCGGGCCTCGTGCAGCGTGTCGTCAGGGTTCGCCTGCCGCATCATCGCGGAGTACGGGACCATGTTGGCCGCCATGCTTCCGAAGAACCGCTGAGCCCGCTCCCCCTTGGGGTCGTCGTCGAACAGGGCGTCTAGGGCCTGCGACATGCTGAGGAGGTAAGACTTCTCGCGAAACTGCTTCGTTATGGCCAAGACCGGCGAGAAGATCGCGGCCTCTACGTCGATGTCCTGCCCCGTCTGCTGGCGCACATAGAGGGCGTCCACGATGTCTGCGGCGATCCCCAGGGGGATGGCCACGGGGTCCAGCCTTCCGAACGGGACGTAGGTCCGGGAGCCGTTCGCGTTGTGGCGGACGAAGCTGTAGGGCTGCCACCCGGTGGCCATCAGTTCGGCCTTCATCTTGGGATCATTCGGACCCCCGCCGGTGATGCGCCCGTCGATCGCCGCAAGGGCCGCGACCCCCATCGCCATCGTCCCAAGCGAGAACTGCCCGATGGCCTCCGCCTGAAGCTCCGGGCCCGCCTTGCCGGTGATGGCTTGGCGGAACTCCGTCTGGAGCATGTTGAGCCCCGGCGAGAGCTTCCACCCGTAGCGCAGGGCGTTGGTGGGGGTCTTCACGAAGGGGAGCAGCATCCCGACCGCCCAGTTGTTCTGAGCGAGCGCCTGCACGTGCTTGCCGAGCGTACCGGGCTGTAGGTCTTGCGAGAACGTCGCGATCTGGGCTTCGCGCAGCGCCTCGGGGTCCAGCCCTTGGCCGAACTCGTCGAAGCCGGCCTTAAGCGTGCTGTCGATGTCCTGCCGCACGAACTCCCGCAGGGCGTCGCCCGAGAGACCCCGCGCCATCCCGTCGTCCATCGCCCGGACTACCGCGCGGCTAGCGAGGCTCGACCGATAAACAGTCTGCTTCACCAGCTCATCCACGAAGCCGAGGCCCCGGGTCGGCAACCCGATGGCGAGATGCGCCGCGTACATCGCGTTGTGCAGCACGCCCGTGATGTCGTCGGCGGGCTTCCACTGCACATTGCCGCCCGCGCGGACGTTCTGGAGGAAAGCCTCCGTGCGGTGCGGATTGAGGATGCTGTCGTTCTTGAGGAACGCCTTCGAGGCCATCGACCAAGCGTCCGCGAGGTTCGTCGCATAGAAGCCGTAGGCCCGCAGGGCTTGGCGGTACTGACGGTTTGCGCTGCCCGCCAACTCAGCGTTGCCGGTGGCCGCCGCGAATGCTCGCTGCGAGGTGGCCCCGATGATCTTCTCCGCGGGCCGCAGGAGCATCATCCCGCCGTTCGACAAGATGTTGATGATCTGCGTCTTGGGGCCGGACACGAGGTTGTTGACGAGGACGTACTTCGCGTAGTCCTGCGCCCGCTCCCGCACCGTGGGGGAGATGACCTTACGAAGGGTCGCGGGGTCGTGGGACGCCTTGGTCCAGAGGTCCAGCAGCAGTTCCCCGCCGCTGAGGTCGTTGAGCGTGGCGTCGGGGCGGTCCAAATAGCCGCCGCCTCTGCGTGTCACCCTGCCGCCGGCCGCCCGGATGGCGAGGGTGTCGCCCAACGTCTGCCGGTAGGCCCCGACGAGGAGGTTGAACTCCCCGAGGGCCTTAGCCCGATCGCCTCCCCATGGGGTGAGGTCCCCGAGCTGAATGCGCGAGGCCATGCGGTCGGCTTCGAGCTTCAGCTTATTGGTCAGCATGATGCCGACTTCGAGCTGAGCCGGGAGGCCCACCGCCGTGCGGGCCGCTTGCTGAAGCGCTCCCAGGATGGCGTCGGGGCTTTCGTTATAGGCGCGGGCGAACTGCCCCACCGTGCGGAGCAACTCCCCGTCCGTCTGGACGGCCCAATCGTTGGCGTTGACCCCCTTGCCGCCCCGCTGCTTCTGGATGCGGGCGTTGACGGCTTCCACCGAGCGCCGGACGAAGAGGTCCCGCTCGGGGCTCCCCTCCGAGAGCCACTGCATGGGGAGCTGTTCGCCCTTCGCGAAGTTGTGGCCCGCCGCCACCGCGTCCGTGAAAGACCCCGCGGTCTCTATGGCGTCAGTGTCGGCCTTGAGCTTAGTGAGGAGCCTCTCCGCATTGAAGCCGTCCAGCGAGGGGGCCTTATAGGCGGGAGCGGGAAGCCCCACGCCTGCTTGCGCCACCCCTTGCTCGGGCGTGTCGACGCCATCCACCGCGGAGCCCTCGGGGGTCTTGGTGCGGACATCGAGGATGTCTCTTTGCGGCGGTGTCACCTGAGGCGTCGCGGCGTCGACCTGCTCCCCGGAGACCTGCACCTCCCGGCCCTCGGGAGCGCTGACGGTGGGCGCGGCCTCGGGGCCCCCTGTCATATGCTGAGGCTGGACGTCGGCCGCGATGGTCTCCGCTGCCTCGGGGCTCCGCGGAGCGTCCTGCGTGAGGTCTACGGCCTCGGGCCCTTGCTGCTCCTTGTCGAGCCGAGCCGTCCACTTAGCGGCGGCCTCGGTGTCTCCCGCCTTGAGGTGCTTCCAGACCTGGACGCCGCCGACAAAGGTCCCGATGAGCGCCGCGTCTAGACCGATGGACTCAAGGGCGGCCTTCATGCGGCCGACTGCGCGGCTATCGCTGGGGTCCGCCGCGAGGAAGCCCGTCACGGGGTTCGCCAGCGCCGTCCCTTGGACCATGTTTGAGAGGCGATCCTCATAGGGGTCGAAGGCGACAGCCCCCACCGCGGCGGCCTTAGCCGTCTCAGCGGCGACCTTCGCGCCCTTGCCCGCAACGTTGAGCTTGCCGAACCACGGCAGGACCTTCCCTGTGGCGGCCAGCTTGCCCGCCCCGAGCATCCCCACGCCGAACTGCGAGAGGCTCGCGGCGGCCTTTTCCAATCCGGGCGCGTGCTCGGTCCAGTCGTCCACCCCTCTGCGCAGGCTGGACTGTTCCGCCTTGGGGGTGGCCCCAAACAGGAAGTCCCGAGTCTGAAACACGGCCTGGAGCGCACCCACGATGGGGGCCTCGGGGTTGATACCGAAGGACCCGTCTCGGAGCCCCGGCTCCTTGCCGGCCTGCTTCGCCCTCTCAGTGGCCTCCCTTTGCCATGCGGCCGGGTCTTTCACCGGGTCAGCCACCGCAGGCTCGCCATAGGCAGGGGCCGGCGGTCCCTCCACCTCAGGGGTTGGCGCTGAGGTCCCTTGTGGGGTGGCCTTCGTGGGAGAGACCGCCGGCCCTCCGACCTCAGGTGTGGACAGTAGGGCCTCAATCTCCTCCGCAGTCATAGCTAGGCGCGACGTTGGTGCGGCTTTTGGGATGGGCCCGGGGGCGGCGGGAGCCTGCCCTTGGCCAGCCCCATAGAGGTAGGCCTCAAGCTCGTTCTCGTTCATGGCAGACGGCGCGGAGCCGGGTTGAGCGGACTTAAGGTTTCTCTCGGTCATCGGGCTTGCCCCCGATCGGTGAGGCGAACCCTCAGGGCGCGAACTCGCAGGCTGCACGCCTCGGGGGGCAATTCGTCGTGTGTGCGTATGGTCGACTTGAAGTCGAACCTTCGCGGCGCTGCCTCTGTCCCCGTTCCGTGTGCGCTGGGCTCCTTGCCCTCCGCGGCGGCCATCGTTTCGCTGTCAGTCATGGGGTGTCCCCCTCTCGAAGACCGGAGTGGGCGCACGTGGTCGCTGCGGTCCGGTCGCCCGCTGCGTCGTGTCTCTTGTGGTGGGTGGTCCGCTCGGGGCCGATGCATCTGTGGGTGTCTGGTGCTGCCCAAACTGGCCCGCTGTGAGGGGGTGCTGGGCCTTACCCCGAGGCCTAACCCCTTGGTCCCGGGCGGTGTGGGTATTGAGCGCACCCTCCGCCGCGGCCCCATGTATACCCACCCCATGTCCTACACGATGAACTTCACCGTGGGGGTTGGTGCAGGACGAACCCACCCCATGTGCTTGACCACAGGCGTGGCCCCATGTATCACCTGAGGTGTCAGGTGTGGCCTCCCTAGTCCTAGGGGTCCTGATGAAGCCATCGAGGTGGCGCACGGGTGTCCATCATTTGCGCGCACGAAATAAAGCCCGCTCAGTTCTTATGAGCGCGGCCATTCAACTTTAAAGCACATCAAAATTAGCGGTGGCCGTCAAGCGGTCTCGCGAAGCGCAGGCTTAAGCCTCGCGCCATCGCTGAAAGTTGGCCGCCTCAAAGCGCTTCGACTTGGGGACGCCCGACGCCCTGCCTCATAAGGCCGGGAGTTGTTCCCCCAAGAACGTCAACGGCTTAGGGCGTACGGGTTTCTGCGTAGAGCGCCCAGACTTGACGGCGGACTCTCGCCGCGCCAGCATTCTCACGCACCCCACAGTGCTGGGCGGGGGCGGCTTCTCGGCTCGAAAACAGTCAGATTGAGGCCGCCCCCGGTTCGCTTCTCCCAGAAACAGACGAAACGAAGCAGGCCCGCGACGGCTCAAAACGTCCGGCTTAACGACAACCCGCCAGAGCGCTTGCCCGGCCCCAGACCTCCAGCCGTCTCCGTGGAGGACATCGGGTAGGTCATAGGTGGCCTTGTGCGCTCCCCCATCCCGCAGGCCATCCCATTGCCCTAGCCCGCCGTCGTAGTGGCTCAGGGTGTCCGTGCTTGGGGTGTCTCATGCTTCGACCGCGGAGCGGGACCTCAGGCCACCTTGTGAAGGTCGCCCACGTGGTCGCCTTTCCGCCTTCGACCCCCTGCCTTAGCCCTGCCGCCACTCCCCCCACCCCGAGGCCTACCTGATGGCGACCCCTGTGTGGCTGCTATCTCCATTCCTAACGCGGGGGCGATCCTTGGGGCCTTAGCAGGACTAGGGGTGTGGTCTTGATGGAGTGCGTAAGGTGGGGCTTTGGGTGTCCAAGTCGGAGCGGTCGACGACAAGAGCATGTCGTCTCTCACTGCCTCCCCTATGGCCCTTGAGGGGTGGCCTCGAAGTGTTGGGCGTAGGAGGAGAGACCCCCGATCCCCTGTGCTCAGAGTGACCGACTTGGGGTCTAACAGTGTGGTCGCTCGGGGGAGGGCCTGAGGTGCACCCGAGGTGCTTAGGGGGACACCTTGAGTTAAGGGCGGCGGTGAGAGCTATGGCTTAGGGACACTCCAAGGGGGGCTCGGTGTCTATTCATATAGTAGGGGAGTTGTTCTCCAACGATAGCAATGGGTTAGAGACATCCAGTTGCCCCCTCGCGTCCTCATATAGGCCGGGAGTTGTTCCCCAATGATTTCAGAGCGTTAGGTGTCCCCCTATCCACCGATTATCAGGGGTCTAGGACACTAAGGTATACACACGGGTTTGGGCCCTGTGTCCTCATATACGGTGCGTATTGTTCCCCAACGATAACAATGGGTTAGGGACACGCAATGTTGCCCCCCTGTGTCCTCATATACGGCACGAGTTGTTTCCCAGCGTTATCAAGCAGTTAGCTAGGGCCCCCTCCGCAGGGAGAAAACACATAGAGCGGAACCCTCAGGCCCCGCCCTATGGAATTAACACATTGATTTCCTTGGAGGATTAACGCCCTACCCTATACCCCTCCGGGTGGCCTACCTCCGGGCAGGCCTTAGAGAGACCGGGCGATGATCGGGGGTTAGACCGGAGCCTCTCCCCGTTTCCTCAAGCGTATCCCCGAAGAGGATCTCAAGCTCAGCCATCAGGCGGTCTTGGGCGGACTCTGAAGGGATCGGTAGCGCCCATCCCGTGTTTCCGGCGGGGGATAGTAGGATCGCCAAGAAACGGTCGCTCATGGGCTTCTGTGAGTCATACAGAGGCTAGGGCCATCGCGCTCGACAAACCGGCTTCCCTGGCAAAAACCTTCGCGCCGCCGCCCTTGGCATGGACCGCCCGCAACCCCCACGCCTCACTCAAATAGGCGGGCCCGCCCCATGCAGGCCTCAGGGTCTATCTCGCCGGAACAGCCACTCCAAACCTTAGCGTCGTGCTGTCTTGTCGACGATGAACTGAGCACGGCCCCGAGGGTGTGGTCATAGACCCAAGCGGCTCCGAGCAACAAGCACAGCCACCCAGTGAAGAACACCGGAACGAACGCCACCCCGATGAGCCATCGCGGATCAAACCGCTTACGGATAGCAGGCTGAACGCTTTCCATCTTTGGCTCTCCCACGCTTCAAGACCTTAGGCTGTTGACGGCGCTGGACGCTGTATGGACTTAACCCACCTAATCAGCCTGTCCGCGGCCTTTCATGGCGTAACTAAACGTTGTCGCAACCGGATTACACTTTGCGCCGTCCACGACTTGCCGCCGTTGCGCTCTCTCTTGCCATAACGCGGCGTCAGAAAACCCCTCGCGTTGAGCGCTGTAGCCAGGCTACGAGCCGACATTGAACCCTGAGGATCGAGGTCTGCCAGTACATCCCGAAGGCTCTCTGCCCGATAAGCGGCTTTGGCCTTCTTGCCGGCGACCGCCGCGCTGTTCCCGAGGCCTGCAAGACAGCGTGCGCCGTTGGGATTGCCGAGCCTGAGGGGCTGGGAGGAGCCGTCTTCAAGCTCTCGGACTGCGTCTTCCCCCCGCGCCCGTTTCGCAGCCGCTTCCGCCGCCAAGGCCGCCCTCTTTGTCTCCAACGCTTCCCTGATCCGCTTCGAGATCATTTCGCGTTCGTGCTGCGCGACAGTGGCCAAAAGCCCTATCGTCAGGTCGCAAACGTCTGGTAGATCGGCCGCTACAAATTTCGCGCCGCCGTCTCTGAGCGTCAGAAGGAAAGCAGAATTACGGCTCAGTCGGCCTAGGTTTGCAATGACGAGGGTGGCTCCTGATAGCTGCGCAAGTCGCAGCGCGACCTTGAGTTGAGGACGATCGTCCCGTCTTCCGCTTTCTACTTCAACGTATTCATGCAGAAGCTTAGCCCCGTATCCACCCTTGCTGCGAATATACTCTGAAACGGCATCGCGCTGGGCTTTGAGACACAGCCCCGACGCGCCTTGCCGAACGGTCGAAGCCCGGAGGTACGAAACGTACCAAGGACCGACAACGGCCCAAGCTGTTTGAGATCGCGGCGGCGGTCCGTGATGCGGGCCGGAGGCTCCATTGCGAAACGACATGGTTCGAGCCTCGGAACAATGAGCGAAAGCGAACCAAATGGCTCCCATCACAGACAGCGTAACAAGGGTTAGGCAGTTTGAGAATGGCCGCGACTGCGTTCCCTCTACGTAGAACCCCGATGATGTCCTCTACGAAAGCATGTGGCAGGTTCTAAGTCGTCTGGTAGGGCAGCGTGAACGAGATGAGCACGAGCGAACTGGCGTCACTGGCGTTTGGGATACTCTTAGTGACCGCGCTATGCGGCCTAGCTCTCGCCCAGTTTCGTTATGACGTGCAGGCTCTTGGGACCTCCGATGCACGTTACCTGAAGCGCGATCGTTGGACGGGCGACATTTGGATTTGCGCCGGAAGTGGTTGCGTCGAGCTCAGCGAGCGCGTCATCCGCAGCCTTAAGCATTCAGCCGCGCCGCCCTAACGTGCTCTCACAGCGGGACACTCCACGATCTTCGGCGCAATGCAGCTCATCTCCGGCTTGGGGCCCGGCGGGACCCCCTCACAGGCCACAAGAGCCGTCCCCAACTCGTGCGCCTTGAGGTTCTGCATCGCGCCGCCACCGAGTTTAGCGAAGCCTTTCTTGCCGTTCCCGCAGGCGCACTCGAAGCGCACCTCAGCAAGATGGCGATCGGTGTTGTTCCGCACCCGAAGAACGGCCTCCAAGCGGGCCGCCGCGGCGAACCGGGGTGACGTCTCTTGGATCGTCACGCGGCCCTTCGGTTTCTCCTCACAGTCAGCCCTCGGGGCAGCATCGCATGCGCCGAGCGCGAGAGCGCTACAGGCCGCTCCGATCAGTTGCCACGCCTTCATCGTCGGCCCCCGCCTGCCACCGTCAGCGGTGGCGTCCTTCAGCCCGCACCCAAAGCTCGATAGACGCTCGCCCGACCGATCCCGAGCCGCTTCGCAATCTCGCTGGGCCCGAGACCCTGCTCCTTCAGCTCAGCGACGGCTCTTGGATCAATCGACGGGGCCCGCCCTTTGTAGACGCCCCGCGCCTTTGCCGCCGCGATCCCTTCCATCTGACGTTCCTTGCGGAGGTTCGTCTCGAACTCTGCGAACACCCCGAGCATGTCCAGAAAGGCCTTGCCCGCTGCGGTGCTCGTGTCGATCGGCTGCTCAGTCGCCTTGAGGGAGACCCCCTTAGCCTTCAGCTCGCGCACGATGTCCTGAAGATCGCCGATCGATCGCGCGAGGCGGTCCACGCGGGTCACCATGAGGACGTCGCCGGGGCGGGTAAACTGGAGGAGGGTGGCCAACTCGGTGCGGGCGTCCCGCGTGGTCCCACTCTTCTTCTCCTCGCGGATCACGTCGCAGCCGGCCGCCTTGAGGGCCGCCACCTGGAGAGTGGGGTCTTGATCGATCGTGCTCACCCGAGCGTATCCGAAGGTGGTCATGGCGGCGGCCTCGTGTCTCATATGGGTCTAGACCACGATGGCAGAATGTCTCATAGGTGTCAATTCCACCCTATTGAGACGCTCAAGATGTCTCAGTCCGCCGTCTCGCTGGGGTATACCCTGACGGGCTACGCCAATATCTAATCATCCAAAACTTCAAAGTCGAAGGGGCTTCCTAGTTCACTCATGTTGCCCCCATTAATATCCATGTATCCTGCCACGGATACTCGCAGTCCCTCGCTATGTGCTCTTAAGGCATCATAATATTCCGCTATGGGCAGTCTAACGCGTGTTCGTACCCTTCTGCTTCCCCGGAATAACCACTCAATATAGATTTCTCCAAATCCATCTCGCTCTAGCAGGGTAGGAGGCCGGTCAGATGTCTCAAGGCGAGAGACTGTCCCAGTTAGGCGCAGCAGCGGAGGCGGCTCATTCGCTCTGAGATATGCGGCGGCCTCCTGCATCATGTGCGCGGCTGCCGTGTCGATGCCAATTGACAAAGTCCTCGCAATATCAGGCGGCGTCTTCCATTCTGGCGAGAAGTCGATGTCAATCTCTAAGCGCTTCACTCCGCCTGTTGCCAATAAAATTGAGAAGTTCTCTAGCATATTAGAGTTAAAACCATCTTTGTAATGTTCAACAAGCAGGCGGGGCTCTCTCACATCCCAAGCCTTAGCTATGTGACCCATACCACGAGCCACGCGTTCAAAAACTCTTCTAGAGAATGGTCGCGCTGGATCGACTTCGTTATCAAAATATCCACTGTTCGGACCAACGCTCGACTGAATGCTGAAGCCAAAGCTCCCAACAAACGTATGGCCGAACCTACAGTCAGCTGCATAAGCGGCTCCCAAGGGGGAGGGTCCGCGAACATAGGCGAGTGACGTTTCTTCCGCCGTTCCCGCGGCTTCCAAAAATTGGCGCATCCGACGCAGAAAGCTCTCCGCTACCTTCAGCCTGATGCTGTCCATAAAGACTGCCTCGTCAGGAAGGCGCGCTCTGAATAAGTCTCGACTATATGAAGCAATCCTCTCCGCAATTTGGCTTTCTGTTCCGTCTTCCAGTCCCGACAGCGTTTTAAGAGCAAGGTCTATTTTGAGAGCCTCATCGGACCGGCCCGTGGAAGCGGGTAAAACAATCTCAAATACCTCCTCTCCGTGCTTTTGTACGAAAAGCTCTAGGCCGGGGACGGCGAGCTGCACGCGCCTCCAGCCGCTTCTAGTCAAATAAGACTTTAAGCGGTTGAGTGTCGGCTTGATTGATGTCCGTTCCATTACACGACTCCGCAACGGGTTCGCGCAGCGGTAAGCAGAGCTTTCAAACTTCCGACGTCAAACAGATTTGTACGAGGTATTTCAATGGTTACATTCGACGTGTTGGTAGTCGCCGAGCCGCAGGGTACATGATACCAATAACAACAGTTTCGCATAAGTAGATGAGAAGTGGATACATTCAGCCAATGCTCCTCCGGTTTCGGCAGGCACATAAGAATCAGGTAAATAGGGTTTGCTTCCGTATCGCGGGCTCCGAGATCGTTAAAGTTCTTTGAAGATAACTTGTATCTAATGTGACTTGCTGTGACCTTCCATGTCACTGAGGCCTTCAGCTGAAAATCGATGGGGAAACCTGAAGGTATGGCCTTTCCGTGAGGCGCGATCTTAAGGGGCTGAAACGTTCCATCAACGCCGTAGTCATGAATGCTATGGGCGACATCCACACCGGCTCGGCCGGCAATGGCATGTACACATGCGAGCGACAAGCGTTCTTGGATGTGTTGTAGGGTCAGCAAGACAGGCCCCGGCGAGATGCAACCTTGAGATCGCTGCAAAGTGGCAGGAAAACTTTAACGACCCTAGGGGGTACGGGGGGAAACTCGCAGCCGCTCCACGTAGTGAGGGGGCTCAAACGTGTGACCCCAAAATTTCGGCGCTTGCGTTGCTACACGGAGCCGCTACACCTAGCTAATCGCGATCGGCCGGTTAGCTGTTCGATCACAATGGCTTAAGGCAGTCCCAAGGTGCGTCCTGTGCGTATCCTTTCGGGCCCGCCAATTCTTCAGCAATCGCTTAGCCTCGATTTGTGACGCGTGCGCCGGTCAGTCCGGCGCGTCGGCGGAAAACCGCGCCGCGAGGACCTCGACCAGCGCCGGGATCCGGGTGGGGCTCAAGCGCCGTCCCCAGCCGTCCGGTCGCGAGATCGTCCTCGATGTCGCAACTCGACGTCAGGACCGGGCCCGCGCCGGCGGTCGCCCAGCCGCGCAGCGTCCCGCCGTCGTTCGCCATGCGGTCGCCCGAGACCCGCACCGAAAAGGTCCGCGCGCCCTCGCGGAACCCCAGCGCGAGCGACGTCGTCGAGGGCGCGACGCCCTCGGGGCGGGCGGCCGTGGACAAGCCTCCGTGATCGGCGCCGGCCACGAACAGGCGCAACGGCTCGAAACGGTCCATCTTTCGAGAATGCCGAAAGGTCTCTTCGCAATCAGCCGACTTATCCGTGAAACCCGAAGGCCTAGGTCGTCGGTCGCGGGACCGGCCGCGGCCATTTTTCCGAGCCGCGGTAACGACATGGAGAGCGGACATGCGGACAAGACGGGCATTTCTTGCTGGCGCGGCGCTGGCGGCGACGATCGTAATCCAGTTCGGCGCCCCGGCGCGCGCGGACGCGCCGACGACGACGACCGGCGAAATGCAGATCTTCGCCGCGATCCCGGTGAAGCCGCAGGAGATGGACGGGTTCCTGGCGGTGATGAAGGAGAACGTCCGCGGCTCCCGCAAGGAGCCCGGCAACGTCTCGTTCGACGCCTTCCAGTCGGAAGCCGGCGGCGACGCCATCTATCTGTTCGAGCGCTGGAAGGACCGCGCCGCGTTCGAGACCCATATGACGCTGCCGCATCTGAAAGCGGTCGTGGCCAAGGCCGGGACCGCGGCGGCGGGCGCGCCGACCGAGCGTTTCCTCACCGAGACCGCGCCGCTCCGGGGCGCCGCGCCCAAGCCCGTCGCGAACCCCGGCTCGAGCCGCAACGTCGCGGTCGTGCCGCATGTGAAGCCGCAAGAGCGCGAGACCTTTCTGAAGGCCTTCGCAGAGGTCATGCCCCAGGCGCGCGCCGCGCCCGGCAACCTGGCCTTCGATCTGCACGAAGACATGCGCGCCAGGAACGTCTTCGTCCTGTTCGAGCGTTGGACGGACGTCGCCTCGCACGAGGCCCATCTCGGGCAGGACTATTCCAAGAAGCTCGACGGGATCGTGCCCGCGACGCTGTCCCGGCCGGCGATGGAAGGCCGCGTCCTGCTCAAGGAAATCTCGGTCGCGGACAGCTGAAGCCCCGGCGCGAATGGAGACGAGGACCATGGACAAGAAACGGCTCGGGCGCACCGGCCTCGAGATCTCGCCGATCGTGTTCGGCGGCAACGTCTTCGGCTGGACCATCGACGAGGCGACGAGCGTCGACGTGCTCGACGCCTTCGTCGATCACGGCTTCGACGCGATCGACACGGCGGACGTCTATTCGGCCTGGGCGCCGGGCAATTCGGGCGGCGAATCCGAGGCGATCATCGGGCGCTGGCTGAAGAGCCGCCCCGGCATGCGGGAGAAGGTGAAGATCTTCACCAAGGTCGGCTCCGAGATGGGCTCGCCCGAGCGCAAGGGCCTCTCGGAGCGCTGGATCCTGTCGGCGGTCGAGGAGTCGCTGCGCCGCCTCGGGGTCGAGCGCATCGACCTCTACTTCTCGCACTGGCCCGACGACGGGACGGCGTTCGACGAGACGCTCGGCGCCTATGACAAGCTGCTGAAGGCCGGGAAGATCGGCGCGATCGGCGCGTCGAACCTCGACGCGGATCGGCTCTCGAAGTCGCTCTCGGTCGCCTCCGTGACGGGCCTGCCTCGCTATGACGTGCTGCAGCCAGAGTACAATCTCTACGATCGCGGCGCGTTCGTGGGGCCGTTGCGCGACCTTTGCGTCGCCGAGGAGATCGGCGTCGTCACCTATTACAGCCTCGCCTCGGGCTTCCTGACCGGCAAGTACCGCTCGAAGGCGGATCTCTCGCAGAGCAAGCGCGGCGGCGGGGTCGGCAAATATCTCGACGACCGAGGGCTCGCGATCCTGACCGCGCTCGACGACGTCGCGGAGAAGACCGGCGCGAAACCCGCCGAGGTCGCGCTCGCCTGGCTGATCACGAGCCGCGGCGTCACCGCCCCGATCGCGAGCGCGACCAGCCGCGCCCCGGTCGAAAGCTTCGCGCGGGCCGCAACGCTGACGCTGTCTCCCTCCGACGTCGCCCGGCTCGACGCGGCGGGCTCCGCAAAGGCGGCCGCGTGAGGCGCGCGGGTCCCGACCTTTCCCGCCGCGCCGCGCTCGCCGCGGGGCTCGCGCTGCCGTTCGCGTTTCAGGGCGCGGCGAGAAGCGCCGGCGGAGGGCGCTGGGAGCTCCGCGCGCCCGCGCCCTGGCGCGTGCAGGAGGTCTACGCCGCCGCGCGCGGACCGGAGGCGATGATCGCGGGCGGCATGCAGGTCGGCGTGGACGGCAAGTCGCGCGCGATCGCCAAGGTCGGGCTCTACGATCCGACCACGGACCGCTGGCGCGAGGGGCCGCCTCTGCCCGAGCCGCGCCATCATCCGCTGCTCGTCGCGCATGAAGGCCAGGTCTTCGCCATCGGCGGCGCGACCCACGAAAGCGAGACCCATGAAGGCGACGGCGCCTGGGGGCACTGGCGCCAGCGGCGCGACGTCTTCGTCGAGCAGGACGGCGCCTGGACGCCCGGCCCAAGCCTGCCGATCGCGCAGTCCGAAGGGGTCGCGGTCGTCCATGAGGGGCGCATTCATGTGATTTCGGGCCGGACGTCCCGTTCCGCCGACGCCCGGCTGTGGCCGGAGCAGCGCGACGTCGACCTCCACCAGGTTCTCGACGTCGCGAGCGGGCGCTGGTCGGACGCCGCGCCGATCCCCGGCGCGCGCAACAGCGCGACCGGCGCCGTGATCGACGGACGGATCTATGTCGCGGGCGGACGCACGATGGCGGGCGGCAACATGGCCCGGCTCGACGTTTACGATCCCACCGCCGACCGCTGGGAGCCGCGCGCGCCGATGCCGGAGCCGGCCGGCGGACTGGCGGGGGCCGTCCTCGACGGCCTGCTCTACGTCTTCGGCGGCGAGCGTCTTCACGAGGCCGGCCCCGGCGGCGTCATCGGCTTGGCCTGGCGTTACGACCCGAAGCGCGACGCATGGGAGCGCATGGCCGACATGGCCACGCCCCGGCACGGCCTCGCCGCGGTCGCGCTCGGGGCCGGATCCTGGCGATCGGCGGCGGAGCGGAGCCCGCGACGGCGCGAACGACCGCCGTGACGGAAGCCTTCACGCCGCCGTCCGCCTGAAACTGTCCGCTCACGCCGCCGTCACCCGATTTCGCAACTGCGTGAACGCCCTGGCCGCCGCCTTCCCGATCAGGCGAGCCGCGCCACGTTGCAGCGCAGCAAAGATTTTCGACCGAGGAGCTTTTTCCCATGGCCAGCATCACCGACGCCGCCGCGATCCCCGGGCGCAGCTCGGATCCCGCCCGCTATGACGGCGTCTCGCAGGCGCTGCACTGGCTGGTCGCGCTCGCGATGCTCGCCGTGCTGCCGCTCGCCTGGCTCGCCGAAGCCGCGCCCAAGGAGGACGCGGGCTACTGGATGTTCTTCCACAAGTCGGTCGGCGTGTTGCTGCTCGTCCTGATGGTCACGCGCTCGGTCTGGCGCGCGCGTCGTCCGGCGCCTGCGCCGCAGCCGGGCCCGTTCGCGGGACTCGCCAGGGCGACCCACTGGGCGCTCTACGCCGCGCTGCTCGCCATGCCGATCAGCGGCTACCTGATGTCGGGCTCGGGCAAGCCGGTGCCGTTCTTCTTCGTCAACCTGCCGGGCCTGCCCGAGAGCGAGGCGCTGAAGGACGCGATGAACTTCGTCCATGTGAACGTGCAATGGGCGGTCTACGCGCTGATCCTCGCCCATGTCGCCGGCGCGGCCTACCACGTCGCGGTGCGCCGCGACGGGCTGCTCGACCGCATGCTGCCGCGCCAGAACGCCTGACCCCGGAACCGGAGCGCCTCCATGACCGATCTCGACCGCCGCGCCATCAACGTCAACGCCGGCCGCTCCGGCCAGATGCTCGGATGAGGGACCGCATGGCGCACACCCGCCGGGGCTTTCTGGCGACCGCCGCGGCCGGCGGAGCGCTGGCGCTCGGCGCGCGGCGGACCAACGCGCAAGCGGGCGGCGAAGTGGTTCTGGCGGGCGCCCATGTGGTCACGATGGACCCGGGGCTCGGCGATCTCGCGACAGGCGACGTCCACATCCGCGACGGCGCGATCGCGGCCGTCGCGGCGTCGATCGCGGCGCCCGGCGTTCCGCGGCGCGACATGCGCGGCCGGGTCGTCATGCCGGGCTTCGTCGACACCCACTGGCACATGTGGAACACGATCGCCCGCGGGCTGCCGTCGAGCCGGCTCGGGCCCTTCGCCAAGACCATGGGGGCGCTCGCCAAGGTCTGGACGCCGCAAGCGAGCGCGCTTTCGGTGCGGCTCGCGCTCGCCGAGGCCGTCAACAGCGGCATCACCACGGCGCAGAACTGGGCGCACAACACGGCGACGCCCGATTTCGCCGAAGCCGAGCTCGCCGCCCAGCGGGCGTCGGGCGTGCGCGGCCGCTTCGCCTATGGCTATCCGCAGGCGCTTTCGCCCGACACGACGATCGACGTCGCGGCGTTGAAGCGCTTCGCCGAACGGCATGGCGGCGCCGGCGGACTCGTCTTACTCGGCATGTGCGCGCGCGGGCCCGACCGCTCGGCCGACGATGTCTGGCGCGGCGAATGGCGCGCGGCCCGCGAGCTGAAGCTGCCGATCACCGCCCATGTGGCGTCGAACCGCGCGTCGGCCGCCGAGGGCGCGATCGCGGTCATGCATCGCGACGGCCTGCTCGGGCCGGACGTCCAGATCGTCCATGCGACGCATGCGCGCCCGGAAGACTTCGCGCTGATGAAGGAGGCCGGCTCGCCGCTCTCGATCAGCCCCTGGACCGAGCTCGAGGTCGGCTACGGCCTGCCCGCGATCCCCGCCATGGCGGCCTCGGGCGTCGAGATGGGGCTGTCGGTCGACAACATGGTGCTGGCCGGCCGCGCCGACATGTTCGACGTGATGCGCCTCACCGCGGATCTCGCGGCCGGCATGGCCGAGAAGCAGTCCGCTCTGCCCGACCGCCGCGTGCTCGAATGGGCGACCATCGGCGGCGCGCGGGGGCTCGGCCTTGGCGACGCGGTCGGCTCGCTCAAGCCCGGCAAGCGCGCCGACGTCATCGCGGTCCGGGCCGACGGGCTGACGACCTCTCCGGCCGGAACGGTCGACTTCCTGCTGACCCACGCGGCCCAGCCCGCGGACGTCGACTTCGTGATGATCGACGGCGTGGTCCACAAGGAGGGCGGGCGGCTCACGCGGGTCGACGTCGAGGCGCTGGTCGCCGAAGCCGCGGCGACGATCGCGCGCCTGACGGAGCAGGCCGGCGTCCGCTGATCCGTCCCGGCCCTTGCCTCGCGGCCGGTCCCAAGGCAGGTGAGGCGTCGGCGCGCCGTCGGGGCCCGCTTGACGGGGAGACCGCGATGGGCCGGCTGCTCGACCGGGCGAAGCGGTGGGCGCGCGCGATCAAGCAGGACATCGCCGCGCTGTGGATCGCCGGCCGCGACCCGCGCACGCCGCTCGCGGCCAAGATCGTGACGCTCGCGGTCGTGGCCTATGCGCTCTCGCCCATCGACCTGATCCCGGACTTCATTCCGGTGCTCGGCTATCTCGACGATCTGCTGATCGTTCCGCTCGGCGTCATGCTCGCGATCCGGCTGATCCCGGTCGATCTCATGGCCGAGTATCGCGGGCGCGCCGCGGGGCTGGAGCGCCGGCCGCGCAGCAAAGCGGGCCTCGTCATCGTCCTCGCGGTCTGGGCTGTCGCTTCGGCCGCGCTGATCGGATGGTTCGTCTGGTAGGTCGGCGGCCGGGCGCGAGGCCCGGCCGCCGGTCATGCGAGGCGGGGCTTACTTGCCCTGCAGGATGTCGAACAGGTCGGTGTGGTCGGTGGTGCCGAGGATCTTCTCGGCGCCCGGGCCCTTGGCCCAGATCGGCACGACCGCGCCGGTGTGCTGCTGGCTCGGGGGCGTGGCGACCGGGCCGGGACCGCCCGCGGTGCCGTAGGTGATCCGCATCACCTGACCGTCCTTGGTGATCAGGTTGTCGGAATAGCCGGTCGGGTCCCCGGTCCCGGTCGAGTCCTCGGCCACGATCTGGCTCGTGTGCGAGTGGTCGGCGGTGACGATGATCAGCGTGTCAGGATTTTCTTCCTGGAACTTGAGCGCGACGCCGATGGCCTTATCGAACGCCACCGTCTCGCCGATCTGGCCGCAGGCGTTGGCGGCGTGGTCCTGCTTGTCGATCGAGGCGCCCTCGACCTGCAGGAAGAAGCCGCGCTTGCCGCCGCTCAGAAGCTCGATCGCCTTCTCGGTCATGAGCTCGAGCTTGGGCTGGACCTTCGGGCGGTTGTCGGTGTCGCACTTGTGCTTCTCGACGCCGGCGCCCTGGATGGCCTGCGGGCCGGTCCATTCGGTGGTCATGTTGCCGCTCGCGAACAGGCCGAGCACCGGCATGTCGGAGGACTTCAGCGCGTCGAGATCGTTCTTGGTGTAGATGAGCTTCTGGCCCTGGCGGGTCGCCGACTCCTCGACCGTCTTGCCGTCGTCGGAGCCGCCCGCGATCTTGCCGCCGGTCGCGTCGAAGCGGGCTTTGCCGCCGCCGAACACGACGTCCATCTGGTGGTCGACCATCTGCTCGGAGATCGAGCCGAGGCCGCCCTTGGCCTTCGTCTCGGTCGGGCAGAGGGTCATGTTGGCCGGCGCCTGGCAGCCGCGCAGGCTCATCTTGGAGGCGAGCACCGCCGGGGTGGCGTCGGTGATCTCGGCGGTCGAGACGTTGCCGACGCGCTTGCCCTTGGCCTGGAACACCTCGAGGATCGTCTTGTAGTTCTTGCCGGGCACGTTTTCGGCCGTGCTCGGTCCCTGCGAGATGCGCTCGTCGATGGTCTTCTTGCCGGTGGCCCACATGGTGCCGGTGGCGGCCGAATCCGGCGCGTAGTCCGGCAGGTAGGTCGGGCCGTCGCCCGGCTTCAGCGACCAGGTGGTCTGGAAGCCGGTGTGCGTGAGCTTGTCGAAGTTCAGCTTGTTCTTGACGCCCTGATAGTAGCGCGCCGCCGTCACCTCGGAGACGCCCATGCCGTCACCGATGAAGAGGATCACGTTCTTCGCCGTTTCGGCGGACTGAGCGGCTCCGACGCCGAGCCCGAACAGCAGCGCGGCGCCCGAGGCCGCGGCCAGCAGACCGTTTCGCATCCGGTGAGTTCCGAAGGAGGGTTTTCGCGACGTCCCCGGCCCTCCCGGCCCGGCGAACACGAAACCGTTATCCATCGTTCACAACCGACTGATGACGGTTCCGTGATCGCTCGCCGCCGCGAGCGGAAAGCGCAGGGCGCGCCAGAGAGACAGGCCGGCGATCGACCCTGATCAGTCTCCGAAGCGGGCGGCCAGACTTGCGAGATACATCCGGTGACCGGCGAGCGTGAGGACCAGCCCGTCGACGTCCGCGCGCGCATAGCCGCGAGCCACGAGATCCGGATAGAGGGCGCTGTCGGCCAGGCTTTC
The DNA here is from genome assembly GCF_042648545.1 of Chenggangzhangella methanolivorans. NCBI lineage: Bacteria > Pseudomonadati > Pseudomonadota > Alphaproteobacteria > Hyphomicrobiales > Methylopilaceae > Chenggangzhangella > Chenggangzhangella methanolivorans. The sequence goes on along the minus strand of NZ_JBHRXS010000003.1, from coordinate 844,356 downwards.
GACCTGGGAGCTCAGGATCGCGCCCAGGGCGGCGGCTTCTTCTGACGACAGAGGCTCGACAGGCGTCATGACGCGACCGGAGGTTGCGCTTATGCTGTGACGATAATCATAAGTCTGTTTCCTGCGCAATGTATTTTGACGTCTTGCGATGTGGCGAAAACGCTCGAAGACGGCGAGAAGATCGCGCGCGTGATGATTGGGCGCGATGTTCAGTCTTCGCACAGAAACGGCGGCGATCGCGGCGGGACGGACGCCGTGGGAGAGAGCGACTCACGCCTTTGCGACCGCTGCGGTCCGGCGCCCGGAATGGTTTTCAAAAGGTTAACGTTTCGGCCCAGGCATATGCATTTTTACATAGCCAAGAGACCAACGGGAACGACTTTAGTCGACGAATACTTAGGCGATTGAATCGAGCACAACTGATTCTCGCGTGTAGTGAAAATTTTCTGCGGCTTATAGTTGATTTCGTGATCGAACGCTCATATGGCTATTTGAAGGCGCATCACCGCGTCTGAGGATCCTCATCATGAGGAATTCACTAAACGACGAAATTGTTTTCGCAGATGCGAAGGTGATCGACGCCAGCGAAGCTGTAAGCAATCAGATCGCATTGATATTCCGACTTAAGAAGAGCGGTCTTGATATTCAATCGAGTGAGTCGGACCTCGATCGAATGTGCCAGGAGCTGAGGCAGTGGCAAGAATACAGAACACTTCTGTTTATCCGTAAGGGGATGCTGGACGGCCCTTCGGATCACAGAAAGACGCCTCCGCCGGCCGAAGGCGAGTTCTTCGGCGAGATCATCACGCAAGCAAGTTTTAGATGAGGGGGCGGCGTAACTCGGAAAGCGACTGTCTGCCGTCGAAGAAATACGTCGCCGGGCCAGAGCCGAAGGACGCGCGGACAATCTAGAGAAGAACGCGTTCCTATCGAGCGCCTGACCTTGCCGACATCTTTCCATAGTGACGGGCGCGGCGGACAGGACAGCTTAGCAGTATACGACTTTCGACACATAGACGATCAGAATAAAATACCTCGTGCAAAATAGAAACGCCCACATATAAATGACTAAATCCATATAGTTGTAATTATCGTTGATGGTACAGCTTTTCGTTTCATTCATAAATCAGCTGATAGGTTTGTTACGCGGACCGATGAATGCTCGCATATTGCTGTGACGGTCCGATGCTGACTTGTCGCTGAAAGGAATGGCTTATGGAACGTCAAAGTCTTTCGCTTGATGGACTGCTGGATGGCGTCGTCGACCTTCTTGACGATCTGCTTGGCGGCGATCTCGGAGACGTCGTCAAGGACCTCTCTCCGGGCGACCTGATCAAGGACCTGGGCAAGACGCTCGAAGCCGCATTGGGCGGCGGAGACTCCAAGCTTCTCGACAGCCTGCTCGACAACAAGGTCATCGATCCTCTCAAGCTTCAGGAGGTCCTCAACGGCGGGGACCTCGACCTCGGCGAGCTGCAGGACCTGCTCGGCGGCGCGGATCTCGGACATCTGGAAGACGTGCTCGACGACGTGTTCGACAACGGCCTGCTCGGCCTCGGCGAGACGGAGCTCGACCTCGACGCCCTCGGCGACCTCACCGGCGTCGATCTCGAGGCGGTCGTCACCTACGTCACCGGCCTCGTGGGCGCGGTGCTCAAGACGGCTGGCGAAGCCACCGACCTCGAGGATCTGCTCGACGTCGTGCTGGCCGGCGACGACAAGTTGGTCGGCGACTCCAGGGACAACACCATCCATGGCGGCGCCGGCGACGACGACATCACCGGCAAGTCGGGCGCCGACACCCTCGCGGGCGACGAAGGCGACGACCGGCTGAACGGCGGCGGGGGCCAGGACCGGCTTCTCGGCGGCGACGGCTCGGACGTGCTCATCGGCGGCGGCGGTTCGGACAGCCTCGACGGCGGTTCGGGCGCGGACGTGATGAAGGGCGGCGGCGGCGACGACCTCTATACGGTCGACGACGCCGGCGACGTGGTGATCGAGGGCGCCAATGGCGGCCGCGACACGGTCGAGAGCCGGATCTCCTACGAGCTCGGCGACAATGTCGAGCGCCTCACTCTGCTCGGCGGCCGCGACATCGACGGGGTCGGCAACGACCTCAACAACCGCCTGGTCGGCAATCGCGGCGACAACGAACTCAGCGGCGGCGCCGGCAAGGACATCATCCTTGGCGGCCGCGGCGCCGACGTGCTCTCGGGCGGCTCCGGCGACGACATCTTCAAGTTCGGCGACGTCCATGATTCGGGCATCGGCAAGAAGGCCGACGTCATCGTCGATTTTGAGGACGGCGACCGGATCAATTTGAAGGGCGTCGACGCCAATCCCAACGAGCCGAACGACCAGGCGTTCGACTTCATCGGAAAGGGCGACTTCTCCGGCGATGGCGACGGCGAGATCCGCTACTCGTTTAAGGGCGGCGACACCCTCGTGCGCATCGACGCGGACGGCGACGGCGAGACGGATATGAGCATCCGCCTCGAAGGCCATCACAAACTCGACGCGGGCGACTTCGTACTCTGACGAGAAACAGCCGGGCCGGGGCGCTTGAAGCCTCCCGGCCCGGCCGAACTGCAGGCCGGGCCTGCAAGCGTTCTGCGTAACCAGGAAACATCAACGGCCAACCCGCAACGCTTGGGTCGATCATGCTGAGCATCGCCTTCCAACCCCCCGCCTCGCTCGAGACTTCGAACGCGCTCGAGGAGATGCAGTGGATCGACCAGGGTCTGGCGCTTTGGGCCGAGGGGCTCGCCTGCGAGGGCGCCGATCTCGGCGAGATCACGGAGCTGCTCGAACGCGCCTTGCAGACGCTGCGAGGCCGACGCTCCGCGTGGGCGGCGTAACGAACCGCATCCCTCTCCGCCGAATTTCTTCGAGGCCGCATCGTCCGAGACCGGACGGGCGGCCCTCGGCGAAAATTTTCTCGTGGAAATCGTTCCGGACTTAGCCTGGTTAATAGGACCGCAGACCTGTTTCGCCGCCGATGTTCCCAAAATCGCGATTCGCGGGGGACACGCAGGTGCAACGGTCGGATGCGACGGTCTGGGAGCTGGCGCGAAAGCTTTTCAAAGCTGAGGAGGACGACCGGTTCTGGTCGAACGGCCTGCATGCGTCGCAGCTCCAGAAGGACGGCTATCGGGTCCTCAGCGAGACCGAGAAGGCCAAATATTACGACCGGGCGCTCGACCTCATGAGGTCGCGCCGAAGCTGGAAGGACTGACGCGGCGTCGGGCGAGAGCCAGGGACGGCGGGGAGGTTCGGGCGTCGGGGGGACGGAAAGCGGGCGTTGGCGCGCTCCCGCCAAGATCTTCGCCGTCATCCCGGCCGCAGAGCCGGGATCCAGAACCGATGCGGCTCGCCCAGCCGGCCTGACGACGTCGGTTCTGGGTCCCGGGTCAAGCCCGGGACGACCCGGGAGGTTCGGCCGCCTCAACGACACCGTTGGCGCGCTAGAAATCGGTCAGCGCACCACCGGGTCGTTCGGCAGCTCGTCGCCGAGCCCTGCGCGCGGCGGCAGGACGTCGGCGAGCGCGCGGCCGCAGCGCTCGACCGCGGCCACGATCCCGTCGACCAGCCGGCCGGAGCCCGCGGCCGAAGTCACGTCCTCCACGGTCTCGCGCCAGGTCTGGGGAGCGGCCGCCTCGTGCACGCCCTCGTCGGCGATGACCTCGACGTTGCGGTCGGCGACCGCGACATGGATCAGCACGCCGGTGCGCTCATGCGTGCGGCCAAGCCCGAGTTCCGCGAAGGCGCGTTCGGCCGCGTCATGCGCGGCGGCCGACGGCAGCCGGTCGATCCGCAACGCCCGGCGGACGCGCGAGGACGACGCAAGGCCCGCAAGGCCCGCGAAGATCGCGGCCTGGGCCAAGGCCAGCACGTGGATCGACGGATCGAGCAGCGACAGCGGGCCGGCCGAAAAAATCGCGAGGAAGCCCGCGACCACGAGCGCGACGGTGGCGTCGGCCTCCTCGCAGGGGCTGGTCTCGATCACGACGACGATCTCGGCCGCCGTGCCGGCCTCCGCCGCGCGGACGGCCTCGGCGATGCGGGCGCGATCCTGCTCCGACAGAAGCGGCGCGGGAGGCGCGGCGAAGCGTTCGCGCAGGCTCACCATCCGCCCGAGGCTCCGCCGCCGCCCGACGATCCGCCGCCCCCGCCGCCGAAGCCTCCGCCTCCTCCGCCGCCCGACCAGCCGCCGCTCCCGAGGCCGCCCGCGGTCCCGCCGGTGATCCAAGGACCGGACCGTCCGCGCGACCGCGGATTGGTCATCGCCCGATAGAAGCTCCACAGCACGATGGCGAAGATCGTGAGCACGAAGACCGTGGCCAAAAGGTCGAGCCACGTGGGCGCAGACTCGTCGGCGGCGTTCGCGCGCGCCTTGAACTCCTCGGCCTGGCCCGAAAACACCGCCATCACGTCGTCGGCGCCGCGCGCGATCCCGCCTGGAAAGTCGCCGGCGCGGAAGCGGGGAAGGATGGCGTTCTCGATGATAAGGCGCGAGACCGCGTCGGTGAGGTCGCCCTCGAGCCCGTAGCCGACCTCAATGCGGACCTTGCGCTCGTTCGGCGCGATGAGAAGGAGGGCGCCGTCGTTGCGCTGCTTGTCGCCGAGGCCCCAGTCGCGGAACAGGCGGTTGCCGAAGTCCTCGACGCTCGTCCCCTGCAGCGACGGCACGGTCGCGACCGCGAACTGGTGGCCGGTCTTGTCCTGAAACGCCTTGAGCTTGGCGACGAGCGCGGCTTCGGCGTCAGGCGGAAGGATGTTCGCCTCGTCGACCACGTAATTGGTGAAGCGCGGGAGGCTGAGATCCTGCGCGAACGCCGTCGCGGCCAGAAGCCAGAGCATGGCGACCGGCAGGAGGGCGAGGGCGGAGAGCCGTGTGAAGCGACCGAGCATCGCGGGTGATTTTAGGCCGGAGGGGGCGCGCGTCATCCTGCAGAGCGACGCGACGTTCTGAAGCCGGTTCGTTTCCGCCGCGTCACGCGCCCCGTCTTGTCCGGGGCGTCCATCGGTCGGACGGCGCCGCGCGCCGATGTGGATCCCCCGGACCAGCCGGGGGATGACGATCGAGGTTCGAACGCCGGTTCCTGAACACGCTCCCGGATCGGCCCTGCGGCCGTCCGGGAAGACCGCATGTCCTCAGGTGTTCATCGAGTCGAAGAAGTCCGCGTTGGTCTTGGTCGAGCGCAGCTTGTCGAGCAGGAACTCCATCGCGTCGACCGTGCCCATCGGGTTGAGGATGCGGCGGAGCACATACATCTTCTTGAGCACGTCCGGCGGAACGATGAGCTCTTCCTTGCGCGTGCCCGAGCGCGTGATGTCCATGGCCGGGAAGGTGCGCTTGTCGGAGACCTTGCGGTCGAGGATGAGCTCGGAGTTGCCGGTGCCCTTGAACTCCTCGAAGATCACCTCGTCCATGCGCGACCCGGTGTCGATCAGCGCCGAGGCGATGATGGTGAGCGAGCCGCCTTCCTCGATGTTGCGCGCGGCGCCGAAGAACCGCTTCGGGCGCTGCAGGGCGTTGGCGTCGACGCCGCCCGTGAGCACCTTGCCCGACGACGGCACCACGGTGTTGTAGGCGCGCCCGAGGCGGGTGATCGAATCGAGCAGGATCACGACGTCGCGGCCGTGCTCGACGAGGCGCTTGGCCTTCTCGATCACCATCTCGGCGACCTGCACGTGGCGCTGGGCCGGCTCGTCGAAGGTCGAGGAGATGACCTCGCCCTTCACCGAGCGCTGCATGTCGGTGACTTCTTCCGGGCGCTCGTCGATGAGCAGCACGATCAGGAAGCATTCGGGGTGATTGGCGGCGATCGCGGTCGCGATGTTCTGCATCATGACCGTCTTGCCCGTCCTGGGAGGGGCGACGATCAGGGCGCGCTGGCCCTTGCCGAGCGGCGCCACGATGTCGATCACGCGGGTCGACATGTCCTTCTTGGTCGGGTTTTCGATCTCCATCCGCAGGCGCTCGTCTGGATAGAGCGGCGTCAGGTTGTCGAAATGGACCTTGTGGCGCGCCTTCTCGGGGTCCTCGAAGTTGATCGTGTTGACCTTGAGCAGCGCGAAATAGCGCTCGCCTTCCTTCGGGCCGCGGATCTGGCCCTCGACCGTGTCGCCGGTGCGGAGCGAGAAGCGGCGGATCTGCGAGGGCGAGATGTAGATGTCGTCGGGGCCGGGCAGATAGTTGGCGTCCGGCGAACGCAGGAAGCCGAAGCCGTCCTGCAGCACCTCGACCACGCCGCCGCCGATGATGTCGACTTCGCGCGCCGCGAGCTGCTTGAGAATTGCGAACAAAAGCTCCTGCTTTCGGAGCGTTGAGGCGTTCTCGACCTCGAGCTCCTCGGCCTGGGCGAGGATTTCGGTCGGCGATTTCGCCTTGAGATCGAAGAGCCTGACTTCGGGCATCTTGGGCCTTTGAAGGGAGTCCCCGCGCTAGGACGGGGCGAATTCGGAAGGGACGTTCGGTTTGGGAGGACAGGTCGTCGGTCCATGAGGCGCGACGGCGTGTCGTGACGGGCGCCGAGACCGGCGATGCGTCTGGGAGGGGGGCCGCGGAAGCGATCGCGAGGGCCGCGACGGCTTTTCGCCTGAGCTACGGACGCGGTCCGACTCCGAGGCTGTGACGTACATACCGGCTCAGCCCCGGCTTCACAAGCCTCGAGAGCCGTCTTTCACGCCGATGTTCCCGCTTCAGAACGGCTTGACGATCACCAGGATCACGATCCCGATCATCAGCACGGTCGGGACTTCGTTGAGAATGCGGAAGTAGCGCTGCGATTTCGTGTTCCGGTCCTCGGCGAATTCGCGCACGTGTTTCACGAGCTTTCCGTGCACGGCCGACATCGCGATCACGAGCGCGAGCTTGCCGTGTAGCCAGCCGGACGACATCCAGCCGCCCTGCCAGATGAGGACGATCCCCGCGAGCCAGGTCACCGCCATCGCGGGGTTGGAGATCGCCTTGAGCAGGCGCCGCTCCATCACCTTGAAGGTCTCGGACTGGGCGGAGCCGACCGGCGTCACGGAATGATAGACGAAGAGCCGCGGCAGATAGAGCATCGCGGCCATCCAGGCGATGACCGCGACGACGTGCAGGGCCTTGATCCAGAGATAGACGTCCATCGGCCCTCGCCGTCGTCCCGGCCGCAGCGAAGCGGAGAGCCGGGATCGTTCTCAACCAAATCGCGGCCGTCATCCCCCGGATTGTCCGGGGGACCCAGTCCGGATCACAGACCACCGCGCTCGCCGAACCGCGGACGCCCCGGGAAGCCGGGGCATGACGAGCCTTGTTCCAAGCGCCGCCACGGCTCGGCCCGACGGCCGTCCGGAATGGCGACTGTCGCGTCAGCCCTTGCCCCGCGCCCGCTTCACGAGCTGCGCCACGTGCTCCGGCGGCGTTTCCTGCCGCACTCCATGGCCGAGGTTCAGGATCATCGGATGGCCTCCCAGCGCCGCCAGGGCGTCGTCCACGGCCCTGTCGAGCGCCGCCCCGCCCGCCACCAGCGCGATCGGGTCCACGGCCCCCTGGAGCGCCCTGGAGGCGTAGACGGCGGATCGCGCGACCCGGAGGTCCTCCGACGTCGCGACGCCGAAGCCGTCGGCCGGCACCACGCCTGCGAAATCCGCGAGCTTGGCCCCGGCGCCGCGGGCGAAGGCGATGATCTTCGCGCCCGGAACTTCCGCCCTCACCCGCTCGCAGAGCTCGGCGATCGGCCGCGTCGACCAGCGGGCGAATTCGCCCGGAGGCAGATCGCCCGCCCAGCTGTCGAAGATCTGAACCGCGTCGGCGCCCGCCTTGAGCTGCGCGACGAGATGGGCGGCCGAGGCCGTGACGAGACGCTCGATCAGCTCGGCGAACACGTCCGGCTCGCGATAGGCCAGAAGCCGCGCAGGCGCCTGCTCCTCGCCGCCGCGCCCGCCGACCATGTAGGTCGCGACCGTGTAGGGCGCGCCGCAGAAGCCGATCAGCGCCTTCTCTCTCGAAAGCTCCTTCCTCACCCGCGACACGGTCTCGTAGACGGGCGCGAGCATGTCGAGGTCGATGGCGTCCTTCAGCCGGCCGAACTCGGCGAGCCCCGTCACCGGGTCGAGCCGCGGGCCTTCGCCTTCGACGAAGCGGACCTCCTGGCCAAGCGCATGCGGCACGACGAGGATGTCGGAGAACAGGATGGCTGCGTCGAGATCGAAGCGGCGGATCGGCTGGAGCGTGACCTCGGTCGCCATCTCTGGCGCATAGCAGAGATCGAGGAAGCCGCCCGCTTTGGCGCGCAGCTCGCGATATTCGGGAAGGTAGCGGCCAGCCTGCCGCATCAGCCAGATCGGAGGGACGGGAAGCGTTTCGCCCGACAGCGCCCGGATCAGGAGAGGCGTCGGCTCGGCACCGTTAACGCCTTTGGCCACAGCTTCGCTCACCCGATCGTCCTTCTTAAGAATCTCAGAGAAGACTCTTCTGCTTCTTTTTCTAGGGGGGCGGATTACAGGCGTTCCAGACGCTCCACAAGCGGTCCACAGGCGCCGGCTCCGTTAACCATTCGTTAACGATCTCAGATCTCAGCGCCGTTAACGAAGCGTTCACGGAAGTTAACAGAACCCTAACGGGCGCTCTCCCGGACCGCGTCGCTGTTGATGAAAATCGCCGGCTCAGCGAGAGTGCGGCTCCGTCTCCCCCCGAGGCGCGAATTCGTCCACAGCAGTCCACCGCGTCGTCGACTCCTTTTCCGACCTCGCGGCGGGCCCGGCGCGCCCTCCGAGATGTCCGCACCACGCTCCTCGTTCCACTTCCATCTGGTCTCCGACGCGACCGGCGAAACGCTGGTCGCGGTCGCCCGCGCGGCCGTCTCGCAATTCAAGAGCGTGGCGAGCGTCGAGCACGTCTATCCGCTCGTGCGCTCGGCCCGGCAGCTCGAACGGGTGCTGAACGAGATCGCGGAGGAGCCGGGCGTCGTGCTCTACACGCTCGTCGACGAGCAGCTGACGTCGGCGCTCGAGACCCGCTGCCGGGAGCTCGGATGTCCGTGCCTTGCCGTGCTGGCGCCGGTCTTCCAGCTGCTGCGCTCGCATCTGGGCGAAGAGAGCGCGGCCAAGGCCGGCGCGCAGCACGACCTCAACGACGACTATTTCAAGCGCATCGACGCGCTGAACTACACGATGGCTCATGACGACGGGCAGAACGCCGACGACCTCGAAGGCGCCGACGTGGTGCTGCTCGGCGTCAGCCGCACGTCGAAGACGCCGACCTCGATCTATCTCGCAAACCGCGGCGTAAAGACCGCCAATATTCCGCTCGTTCCGGACGTGCCGCCGCCGGCCGGCCTCGAGGGGCTGAAGGGCCCGCTCGTCGTCGGGCTGGTCGCGACGCCCGATCGGATCGTGGCGGTGCGTCACAACAGGGTGCTCGGGCTTGAAGGCAATATGACGGGGCGGCTGCAGGAAGCGGCCTATGTGGACCGCGACGCGGTGGCGTCCGAGATCGTGGCTTCGCGCCGTCTCTGCTCGCGCAACGGCTGGCCGATGATCGACGTGTCCCGCCGCTCGATCGAGGAGACGGCGGCGTCCGTGATCGCGATGCTCGGCGAGCACCGCGCGAAGCGGATTCAGGAAGCCCTCGCCGAGGTCGCTCCGTGAGCGCGCTCTGGCGCGACGCGGCTCTCTTGGTGCTGGCTTCGAAAAGCGAGATCCGGGCGCAGCTTCTGGAAAGCGCGCACATCCCGACCGAGATCCGAGGCGCGGAGATCGACGAGCGCGCCGTCGAGGCCTCGCTTTCGGGCGACGGCCTCAGCCCCGCGAGCGTCGCCGGCTCGCTTGCGGCCGCCAAGGCGATCGACGTCTCGTCGCGCATGCCCGGGCGCCTGGTGCTCGGCGCCGACCAGACGCTCGCGCTCGACGGCGAGCGCTTCACCAAGCCGAAGGACCGAGAATCGGGGCGAGCCCAGCTTCTCAAGCTCTCGGGCCGCACCCACACGCTCGCCTCCGGGGCAGCGCTGGTGCGGGACGGGGCGGTGCTCTGGAGCGGGATCTCCAAGGCCAACCTCACCATGCGCGAGCTGTCCGACGAGTTCGTCGAGATCTATCTCGACGTGACCGGCGAGGCCGCGCTGTCGAGCGTCGGCGGCTACCAGTACGAAGGCGCCGGCGTGCACCTCTTCGAGGAGGTGGAGGGCGACTTCAGCACCATCCTCGGCCTGCCGTTGCTTCTCGTGACCGCCGCATTGCGCGACATCGGGGCGCTCGCCTCGTGAAGCGCGCCTTCGTGACGGGCTGGCCGGTGCGGCATTCGCGCTCGCCGATGATCCACGGGCACTGGCTGAAGGCTTACGGAATCAACGGATCCTACGAGCACGCCGAAGTCGCGCCGGAGGATTTAGAGGCCTTTCTGCGCGGATGCGGGGCGGACGGTTTCGTCGGCGGCAACGTCACCATTCCTCACAAAGAGGCGGCCTTTTCTTTGGTCGAGGCGGCGGACGGCGAGGCGGCGGCGCTCGGCGCGGTCAACACCGTCTGGCTCGACGGCGGCAGGCTCCACGGCGCCAACACCGACGGGCTCGGCTTTCTGGCCAATCTCGACGACGGCGCTCCGGGCTGGGACGAACGCAAGAGCGTCTCGGTGATTCTGGGCGCCGGAGGCGCGGCGCGCGCGGTGGCGCGGTCGCTTGGCCGGCGCGGTTTCGGCGCGGTCGTGGTGGCCAACCGCACCGCGGCGCGCGCGGCGGCGGTGGCGGCGCTCGCCGGCGAGGCGGGCCGCGCCGTCGGCTATGACGAGCTGTGGCGCTGGCTTCCCTCCGCCGACCTCGTGGTGAACGCCACCTCGCTCGGCATGACGGGCAAGGACCGGCTCGACGTCCATCTCGGCGAGCTGCCGGGCCACGCGGTCGTCAACGACCTCGTCTATGTTCCGCTCGAGACCGAACTGCTGGCGCAGGCGCGGGCGAACGGAAACCGTGCGGTCGACGGCCTCGGAATGCTGTTGCACCAGGCGGTTCCGGGCTTTGAACGGTGGTTCGGCGTGCGGCCGAAGGTGACGCCGGAATTGAGGGCGCTGGTCGAGGCGGACATCGCCGGACAGCGCTGACGACAGGGAGAAGACGATGGGAACCGTCGCCGCGCTCTTGGCGCTCAAGCTTCTGACGCTCGCAGGCTCGACCGCCACCACCGCCTGGCTCGTGAGCTTCCTGTTCTTCACCGAAACGCTCGCGGCCTATCGCTGGGAGCTGTTCCTCGGCGGCTTCGCGGCGATCGCGATCGGCGAGCTCGGCGCGGCGCTCCTCGGCAGGAAGGCCGCGAAGGACGCGACCACAGAGTCATGATCGTCCTCGGCCTCACCGGCTCGATCGGCATGGGCAAGTCGACGACCGCGAAGCTCTTCGCCGAGGAGGGCGCGGCCGTCCACGACGCCGACGCGACCGTGCATCGGCTCTATTCGGGCGCGGCCGCCCCTCTGGTCGAGGCCGCGTTTCCGGGAACGACCCGCGACGGGACGGTCGACCGCAAGGAGCTGGGGAGAAGGGTGATCGGCGACCCCGAAAGTCTCGCGCGGCTGGAGTCGATCGTCCATCCTCTCGTGCGCGAGGCCGAACGCCGGTTCCTCGACGAGGCGCGAGCCTCGGGCGCGAAAATCGCCGTTCTCGACATTCCGCTGCTGTTCGAGACCGGCCGCGACGCCGAGGTCGACGCCGTGGCGGTGGTCTCGGCGGGCGCGCAGGAGCAGCGGCGCAGGGTTCTGGAACGGCCGGGAATGACCGAAGAGACCTTCGAGAAGATCCTCGCCCGCCAGACGCCCGACGCCGAAAAGCGCGCGCGGGCGGACCTCGTGATCGACACGTCGCGCGGGATCGAGGCTGCGCGCGAGCAGGTGCGCGGGGCGATCGCGCGCTTCGCCGGGATCTGAGGAGAGTTTTTCTTGCGCGAGATCGTGCTCGACACCGAAACCACCGGCCTTGATCCGGCGACCGGCGACCGCGTGGTCGAGATCGGCTGCGTCGAGCTCCTGAACCGCATCCCGACGGGCACGAGCTACCACGTCTACATCAATCCCGAGCGCTCGATGCCCGAGGAGGCGTTTCGGGTGCACGGGCTCTCGAGCGAGTTCCTGTCGGACAAGCCGCGCTTCGCCGAGATCGCCGACGAGTTCCTGACCTTCATCGACGAGGACGCGCTCGTCATCCACAACGCGGCCTTCGACGTCGGCTTTCTCGACGCCGAATTCGCCAAGCTCGGAAAGCCCAAGATCAGCCGGTCGCGGGTGGTCGACACGCTGATGCTCGCGCGCCGCAAGAACCCGGGCGGCGCGGCCTCGCTCGACGCGCTCTGCGCGCGCTACGGCATCGACAACTCCAAGCGCACCAAGCACGGCGCGCTGCTCGATTCGGAGATCCTGGCCGAGGTCTATCTCGAGCTGCTCGGCGGCCGGCAGGCCTCTCTCGGCCTGTCGCAACTCTCCGGCCGGGGCGGGAAGGCCGGCTCTGCGGTGGCCCAGCGCCCGACGCCGCTTCCGCCGCGGCTCACCGACGCCGAGGTCGAGGCCCATCTCGCCTTCGTGGCGGGGCTCGGCGGAACGGTGCTGTGGCGGGAGTTTCTGGCCGAGCCGGACGCGGTCCAGCCGGGCTGACACGCCAGTGCGTGCTTCGAGACGGCCGGCGAAAGCCGGCCTCCTCAGCATGAGGTTGGTTGAGGAGACCAAAAACGGTCCTCATGCTGAGGAGCCGGCCATTTGGCCGGCGTCTCGAAGCACGCAGGTCCGTTCGATCAGGGAATCTTACGCGTCGCTCTGGACGACCGCCTCTTAGCGCGAACGTGGTCCAGCCGGGCTGACAGGCCAGTGCGTGCTTCGAGACGCGCCTTCGGCGCTCCTCGAGCCATGAGGATCGTCGAGGAAACCAAACGGTCCTCATGGCTCGAGGAGGCCGGCTTTCGCCGGCCGTCTCGAAGCACGCAGGTCCGTCCGATCAGGAAAGCTTACGCGTTGCCCTGGGCGGCCGCGGCCTCTTCGGCGCGGGCGCGGTAGAGGGCTGCGAAGTCCACCGGGTCGATCATCAGCGGCGGGAAGCCGCCGTTGCGGACCGAGTCGGCCACGATCTGGCGCGCGAACGGGAACAGCAGGCGCGGGCACTCGATCATCACCACCGGATGGAGCTGGTCCTCCGGGATGTTCACGATGCGGAACACGCCGCCATAGGAGAGGTCGACGCGGAAGATCAGCGTCTCGCCGTCCTTGGCCTGGCCCTGAATCGCGAGCTCGACCTCGAAATCCGTGTCGCCGACCTTGCGGGCGTTGACGTTCACGTTGATCTCGATCTGCGGCGAGGTCTGGCGCGGCGCGAGCGAGCGCGGCGCGTTCGGGTTCTCGAAGGAGAGATCCTTGGCGTATTGCGCCAGCACGTTGATCGCGGGCGCGTTGTTTTCGGCGCCGGGCGCGCCGTTGTTGCTGGCCATCGGTCGTCCCCTCGGGGGTTTTCGTCACGTGCCGCGGGGAGAAAACCGATCCGCGACGGGCGGCGCGAGGTAACACGCCGTCCGCGGAGCGGGCAAGCCGCAGGCCTGCCCGTCGTTCGAAGGATCAGGCCTTGCGGGGATCGGCCGCGGGCCGGATCTCGCGCCACTCCTGGGCGTCGAGGTCCAGCATATCGGGCGACGCCTGGCGGCTGGCGCGCACCGGCTCGGCCGTCGCCTTGTCGGCGCCGCCGAGGAAGCCGCGCAGGCGCCGGCGCACTTCCGGGATCAGCGCCATCACGCCGATCGCGTCGGTGATGAAGCCCGGCACTGCGAACAGCAGGCCGGCGAGGCCGCGCAGGCCGTGGTTCGCGTCGAGCGCGAACGACATCAGGCCGCCGTTCTGGCGGGCCTTGGCTTTGGCCTCGGTGACGAGCGAACCCAGCATCGCGACGCCGATCAAAGAGATCGCGACCTGCAGCAGCACCGCCTTGCCGAGCCCGATCGCGGAGGCGACCAGCGCGAAGGCGATGAGCTCCATCACCGGCAGCAGAAGGATGAGACCGAGAAGTCGGGGCATGACGTGTCCGTGAAACCGTCCCTTGATGCGCAGCGCGCGACGATAGCTTATGTGGGCCCTCGACCCCGTGGAGTTCAAGCGCCTGCGGAGCGCGACCGGAACGCGACTGGAATCGCGGGCCGATCTGCTCACATATAAGGCTTGGGCTCGACGGCCGCGCTTCACGTTTCGGGAAGCGCCGACCGCCACGACGACTGCGAGACGAGATGAACGACGGCTTCGATATCTACACGATCATCATCATCGTGCTGGCGGTGTTCATCTTCCTGCGGTTGCGCTCCGTGCTCGGCACGCGCACCGGAAACGAGCGTCCGCGCCAGGACACCTATGTGGGCCGCCCGCAGCCCGAGCAGCCCAAGGACAACGTCACCCCGCTGCCGCAGCGCCCGGCCGAGCCGGTCGGCCAGCCCGCCGAGCCCGCCGAGCCGGCGGGCGACCGCTGGGCGGGCGTCGCGGAGGCGGGCTCGCCGCTCGCGAGCGGGCTCGACGAGATCGCCCGGGCCGACGGCGGCTTCGATGCGCGCGAATTCGTCGGCGGCGCCAAGGCCGCTTATGAAATGATCGTGACCGCCTTCGCCGCCGGCGACCGCAAGACGCTGAAGCCGCTGCTCGCCAAGGAGGTGTTCGACAGCTTCTCGACCGCCATCGGCGAGCGGGAGGGCCGCGGCGAGACGGTCGAGTCGAACTTCGTCTCGATCGAGAAGTCCGAGATCACCGGCGCCGAAGTCGTCGGCCGCACCGCGCAGGTCACGGTGCGCTTCGTCTCGAAGCTCATCAGCGCGACCCGCGACCGGTCCGGCCAGGTCATCGACGGCAGCCCGACCGAGATCGCCGATCTCGTCGACGTCTGGACCTTCGCCCGCGAAGTGCCCTCGCGCGACCCGAACTGGCGGCTCGTCTCGACCGAAGCGATCTGACGAGGGCGTGACGATGGGCGGTCGGGGGGCCGCGATCGTGGTCCTGTCGACGGCGATCGGCTGCGCAGGCGGAGCCATGGCCGCGCCGGACAATCTCGAGCCCGTCGCCTTCTCCGAGCTCGCCGGCTGGGCGGCGGACGACCACGCCGCCGCCTTCACGCCCTTCGCCGCCTCCTGCCGCGCCATTCTCGAGAACCGGCCGCCCTCGAGGGCCGCCCAGCCCCCGGGCGAGGCGCTGACGCGCGTCTGCGCCGAAGCGGTCGGGCTCGGCCGGCCCGACGGCGCGCAGGCCAAGGCCTTCTTCGAGCGCGCGTTCCGGCCGTTCCGCGTCGGGACCGGCATGCTGACGGGCTATTACGAGCCGGAGATCGAGGGCTCGCGCGTCCGCACGGACCGCTTCGACACGCCGCTGATGGCCCGCCCGCGCGATCTCGTGACGATCCCGGACGGCGAGAGCCTGCCGGGGGTTGCCGCCGGCATGGGCGGGGCGCGCAAGGTCGGGGCCGGCTTCGAGCCCTATTACGACCGCAAGGCCATCGAGGACGGCGCGCTCGCGGGCCGCGGGCTCGAGCTCGTCTGGGCCGAGCCGGTCGACGCCTTCTTCGTGCACATCCAGGGCTCGACCCGCGTGCGCTTTTCCGACGGCAGCGCGATGCGGCTCGCCTTCGACGGGCGCAACGGGCGCAAGTTCACCGGGATCGGCCGGCTGATGCTCGACCGCGGCCTGCTCGCGAAGGGCTCGACCAGCATGGCGGCGATCCGCGCCTGGCTCGCGCAGAACCCGCGCGAGGGCGCCGCGCTGATGCGCGAGAACCAGTCCTACATTTTCTTCCGCAAGGACGAGAAGCTGACGCACGCCGACGGCCCGCTCGGCGCGCAGAACGTGCCGCTCGAGCCCGGCCGCTCGATCGCGGTCGACCGCGGGATCTGGTCTTACGGCCTGCCGTTCTGGCTCGACGGCCGGTTCCCGGACGGCGGCCAGATCCGGCTTCTGGCGGTGGCGCAGGACACCGGCTCGGCGATCCTCGGGGCCGCGCGCGGCGACTATTTCGTCGGGACGGGCGACGACGCTGGCGCGGTCGCGGGCGGCATGAAGCAGCAGACCGGCTTCACCGTGCTGCTGCCGCGCGAGGACGGCGGGCGGTGACCCGCCGTCGCCGGACGCCGAGCGAAGCCGAGCTCGCGCTGTGGGCCAAGGTCGCGGAGACGGTCGCGCCGCTTCCGGGCCGCCGTCTCGCGCTTCCGGCCGCGCCGGCGGTCTCCGCCTCGAGCGAACCTGCGCCCGCGCCCGCGGCCGAGACGTCCCCCGCGGCGCTCTCGGCGAAGACCGCGCCCGCGCCCACCCTCACCCCGCTTGCGCCGCTCGAGGCGCGGTTCCGCAGGCGGCTGGTGCGCGGCGTCGTCGAGATCGACGCGCGGATCGACCTTCACGGGCTGAGGCAGGAGGAGGCGCAGCGCCGTCTGGTCACCTTTCTCCAGGGCGCGCAGGCGCGCGGCCACAAGCTGGTGCTGGTGATCACCGGCAAGGGCGCGCCGGGCGCGGACGCCTACGCCGAGCGCGGCGTGCTGCGGCGGGCGGTCCCGATGTGGCTGTCCTCGCCAGCGGCGCGCGGCGTGGTGGTGGGGTTCGAGACCGCCGGCCCGACCCATGGCGGGACCGGCGCGCTCTATGTGCGGATCCGCAAGTCCGGACGGCTGTGAAAAAAGGCGGGAGCGGGGGCCCGGGAGGAGGCCCCCGCCCCCGGCGGGTCGCGACGTTGGCGGGGACCAGGGTCAGTCGCAGACCCGAACCTTGACGAAATAGGCATCGCCGTAGGCGTCGTAGCGCTTGCGCTTCTCGAGCCAGCAGTCGCGCTCGTAGGAGACGCCGCGCTCATAGGCGTCGGCGGAGCCGGCGGCGAGCGCGCCGAGCAGGAGGCCGCCGGCGACGCCGCCCGCGATGAAGGCCGCGTTGCGGACGGACCTGGCTTGCGCGGCGGGCGCGACGGCCGAGGCCATGACGGCTGCGGCGAGGAGGGCGGCGGCGGCCTTGCGGGCCTTGGAGGCGATGACGGTCATGGCGGTCCCCTTGGATCTTCCGGAGGAGCCGCGCCGATCGCGGCCCCGATGACTGTCAGTCGCGGGAGCCGGGGCGGAGGTTCAAAACGGATCGAAGATTTTTTTGCAGGGGCCGGGAGAGGCGTCGTCCGGGCGGCGAGGCCGGTCCGGGATCGTGATCGGGATGAGGTTCAGAACCTCGTCATGCCCCGGCTTGTCCGGGGCATCCACCGTTTGCAAGCCGTAGCGTCCAGTGGTCGTGCGTGGATCCCCCGGACAAGCCGGGGGATGACGACGGTGGCTTTTCCGTATTTCCGGAGAACGATCCCGACCTTACGGCTGCGCTTGCGCCGGGACGACGGTCCGGCGTCCTAAAAATCCTCGCGGCGGCCGTCGCCATGGACGATCGAGAGGCGGCGGGCCCCCGAGGGCGTCGTCGTGAGCCACAGGCTCGCGCCGTCGCGGCTGCGGAGCACGTCGAGGCGGTCCTCGCCCATGGCGCTCGACATCGAGACTTTGAGATCGCCGCCGGCGAGCGGATGTCCGCGGGCCTCGAGAATGGCGCGGCAGGCCGCCTGCGCCGCGGCGGCGCTGTCCTCGTCGGCCGTCACGGCCGCGCGCAGAGGGTTCTCGCCGATCCAGGCGTCCCACTCGCCCGCCCGCAGCTGGCGGGAGGCCTGAACATAGATGTTCTCGAAGTCCTGGTCGGGCTCGCGCTCGGGGAAGCACACCAGAAGCCGCACGTCGCCGAAATCCTGCTCGCGGTCCTCGCCGCCCTGAAGCGCCTCGGCGAGGAAGCCGGTGGGATCGCCCCGACCCGCCGCCGCGAACAGCTCGTTGACCACATGGATGAGCTCGACCATGACCTCGGCGCCCTGGCTCTCGTGGAAGATCGCCTGATGGCCGACCTGGAGGTCGCCGCTGTTCCTGCCCGACATGACGTGGGCGCTCAGCAGAAAATTCGGCTCGCCGCCCGGGACCAGCACCCGGCTGTAGTGATCGCGGGTGGCCGACGGCGCGCCGCCATACTGGTCGATGAAGCCGCGCTCGCGAAAATGCCGCTCGAGCGCGTCCGGGCTGCTGAACGGGTCCCTCGCCATTCGCGCCTCTCGGTTGATCGCCGCCGTCACGGGCTGGTCACGGCAAGGTGGTCTCGCCCGTGAGGGTTCTGCGCGCAAGGAGAAAGGCGGCGCGGGCCGTTGACGCCTGCGTCATCGGGACGGGCCGTCGGATCGCCGGAAAGCGCGGCGAGCACCCTGCCTCCCTCCCCCTTGGGACAGAGGAGGGAGGAGCGCCCGTCACAGAATGAAGCGGCTCAGATCCGCGTTCTTGGCGAGATCGCCGACGAACTTGCGCACGTAGTCGCCGTTCACGACGACGGTCTCGCCGTTGCGGTCGGTCGCGGAAAAACTGATCTCGTCGAGCACGCGCTCCATCACGGTCTGCAGGCGACGCGCGCCGATGTTCTCGACGGTGGAGTTCACCTCGACCGCGACGTCGGCGAGCGCCGCGACGCCGTCCTCGGTGATCTCGAGCGTCACGCCTTCCGTCGCCATCAGCGCCACGTACTGCTTGACGAGGCTGGCCTCAGTGTCGGTGAGGATGCGCACGAAGTCCTCGCGGGTGAGCGCGCTGAGCTCGACGCGAATGGGCAACCGGCCCTGAAGCTCCGGCAGCAAGTCGGAGGGCTTGGCCACATGGAATGCGCCGGACGCGATGAACAGGATGTGGTCGGTCTTCACCGGCCCGTGCTTGGTCGCGACGGTGGTGCCCTCGATCAACGGCAGCAGATCGCGCTGCACGCCCTCTCGGGAGACGTCGCCCGCCCGGCCCTCGCGGGCGCAGATCTTGTCGATCTCGTCGAGGAACACTATGCCGGCGTTCTCGACCGTCTTAATCGCTTCCGTGACGAGGCTCTCCTGGTCGAGCAGCTTGTCGCTCTCCTCGGCGATGAGGCCTTCGTAGCTGTCCTTCACGGTGACGCGCCGGGTCTTCTTCTGCCCGCCCATCCCCTTGAACATGTCGCCGAGCGAGATCATCCCGACCTGGCCGGGCATGCCCGGGATCTCCATCATGGGCGGGCCGGAGGCCGCGACCTCGATCTCGATCTCCTTCTCGTCCATGTCGCCGTCGCGCAGCTTCTTGCGGAAGCTCTCGCGGGTGGCGGGGCTGGCGGTGGCGCCGACGAGCGCCGTCAGCACGCGCTCCTCGGCCGCCATATGGGCTTTGGCCTGCACGTCCTTGCGCTTGGCGGTCCGCACGAGGCCAATCGCGGCTTCGAGCAGGTCGCGGACGATCTGCTCGACGTCGCGGCCCACATAGCCGACCTCGGTGAACTTGGTCGCCTCCACTTTCAGGAACGGCGCGTTGGCGAGCTTGGCGAGGCGGCGCGAGATCTCGGTCTTGCCGACGCCCGTCGGCCCGATCATCAGGATGTTCTTCGGCAGAACCTCCTCGCGCAGGTGGCCGGTGAGCTGCAGGCGCCTCCAGCGGTTCCGGAGCGCGATGGCGACCGCGCGCTTGGCGTCGCGCTGTCCGACGATGTGCCGGTCGAGCTCGGAGACGATTTCGCGGGGGGAGAGGTCGGTCATTGTTTTCTCGTGTCGGCGGCGCCGCCCAGCGGCCCAATGCGCCGGCCCGAAGCGCCGGCTGATGCGGAAACGGAGTGCGTGCTTCGAGACGCGGCCTTGCGGCCGCTCCTCGAGCCATGAGGAAGGACTCAGCTACGCAACGGTCCTCATGCTGAGGAGCTTGGCGACAGCCAAGCGTCTCGAAGCACGCAAGACATTTCGGATCACCCCTCCGTCTCCATGCTTTCGACGGTGAGGTTCTCATTCGTGTAGACGCAGATGTCGGCCGCGATCTTCATCGACTTGCGCACGATCGCCTCGGCGTCGAGGTCCATGTCGACGAGCGCGCGGGCGGCCGAGAGCGCGTAGTTGCCGCCCGAGCCGATCGCCGCCACCCCGTCCTCGGGCTCCAGCACGTCGCCGGTGCCGGTGATGACGAGCGCGGACTTTTTGTCGGCCACCAGCATCATGGCTTCGAGGCGCCGCAGGTAACGGTCGGTGCGCCAGTCCTTGGCGAGCTCGACGGCGGCGCGCAGCAGCTGGCCGGGATGCTGCTCGAGCTTGGCCTCGAGCCGCTCGAACAGCGTGAAGGCGTCGGCGGTGGCGCCGGCGAAGCCCGCGATCACCTCGCCCTTGGCGATGCGCCGCACCTTCTTGGCGGTCGCCTTCATCACGGTCTGGCCGAGGCTCACCTGGCCGTCGCCGCCGATGACGACGAGGCCGCCCTTCTTGACCAGCAGGATCGTGGTGCCGTGGAGAATGATGTCGGACATGGAGGCTCCGGGTCGAAATTCCGGAGCCTCAGGTAAGCATTCGCGACCCGTTCGCAACTGGCGGGCCGGCCATGCGCGAGATCTCTGACGAGCGCGCCGTCATGCCCGGCGAAGCCGGGTATCCACGACTTCGCTTGTCGAGCGCGTCGGCTCCAAGTCGTGGATACCCGCGCGAAGGCGCGGGCATGACGGCGGCGGGTCCGTCTAAACCCGCCGGCGTTCAGGTCCCGCGCGAGGCCTCGAACAGGAACCAGGCGCGCCGTTCGGCCTCGTCGATCCAGTTCTCGATCAGGCTCTCGGTCGCGACGTCGTCATGGTCGTCGCAGAGGTCGTGGACCTCGCGCAGCCGCACGACGTAGTCGAGCGTGTCCTGCCGGAGCTCCGCCAGCATCGAGTGCGGCGTCACGAAGTCCGCGTCGTTGTCGGCGACACGCTGGAGCCGCGCGATGTGCCCGATCGAGCGCAGCGTCGTGCCGCCGATCTTGCGGACGCGCTCGGCCATGTCGTCGGTGGTGGCGAGGATCTGGTCGGCCTGCTCGTCGAGCAGCAGGTGATAGTCGCGGAAGTGCGGTCCGCTCATGTGCCAGTGAAAATTCTTCGTCTTAAGGTAAAGCGCGAAGGTGTCGGCGAGCAGCGCGTTCATCGCGCCCGCGATGTCGGTGACGGCGTTGGTCGGCAGGCTCGTGGGCGTCGCGAGCGCCGCCTTGCGGCGGGCCTTGGCGCGCGAGGGGGTTTTCTTGGCGCCTTGAGCGGCAGGGGTCTTGGCCATGTCCGTATTCCTGGTGCGGCGTTGATGCGTAACAAGTCCGCAGGACGCGACCTTGTTCCAGAGCCGGGTTCGGGCGGCGCCGGCTCCCCGTCCGGCCGCGCATGAGCCATGCGGCGGGGACAGGGCGACGCGTTGGCCTTCTCGCGGTCTGCGTGCTAGTGACCCGCAAATTCCATGACATGCGCACGACGGACGTCGGCCGCGGAGACGGTTCATGCGAAAAGCCGAAGTGGTCCGTAAGACCGCCGAGACCGACATCATGCTGTCCGTGGACCTCGACGGGACCGGCGCGTCGAAGATCTCGACCGGCGTCGGCTTCCTCGACCACATGCTCGAACTGCTCTCGCGCCACGCGATGATCGACCTGGCCGTCACGGCCAAGGGCGACACCCATGTCGACTTCCACCACGTCACCGAAGACGTCGGCATCGCGCTCGGCCAGGCCTGCCGCAAGGCGCTCGGCGACATGAAGGGCCTGACCCGCTACGCCGACGCCTACATGCCGATGGACGAGACCCTCACCCGCGTCGCGATCGACGTCTCGGGCCGGCCGTTCCTCGTCTGGCGCACGGCGTTCCCGACGCCGAAGGTCGGCGAGTTCGACACCGAGCTGGTGCGCGAGTTCTTCCAGGGGTTTTCGACCCACGCCGCCGTGACGCTGCATGTCGAGACGCTCTACGGGGCCAATTCGCACCACATCGCCGAAAGCTGCTTCAAGGGGCTGGCGCGCTGCCTGAAGGCGGCGTTCGCGCTCGACCCGCGGGCCGGCGACCGCCTGCCCTCGACCAAAGAGCGCATCGGCGACTGACAGGACTGAAGAACTCATGCGCAACTGGCTGATCTACGAGCCCCCGGGCGGCGCCCGCGCGACGCTCGAGGACGCGGAAGGCTTCGTCACCGTCCGGGAGGGCTTCTCCAAGGCCGCCTTCCTGTTCGCGCCGTTCTGGCTCGCCTGGCGGCGCTGCTGGCATGCGCTCGGCGTCTGGGTCGCGGCCGTGCTCGGGGCGGCGCTGCTGATCGCGCTGCTCGACCTGAAGGACGGGGCCGCCACGGCGCTCATCGCTCTGCCGAGCGTCGCGGTCGGCTTCGAGGCCGCCTGGATCCGCGCTCGCGCGCTCGAGCGGCGCGGCTACGCGCTCGCAGGCTCCGCCCTGGCGCGGTCGCGCGAGGAGGCCGAAGCGCTGTTCTTCGTCGACTGGATCGAGGACGCCCGGGAGGCGCTCGAGGCGCCGCGCGCCGCGGTCTCCGCCGCGCCCTTCCGTCCCGCGCCCGCCGGCGTGCTCGGGCTCTTCCCCTCGCCGGGCGCCCAGAGGTGACGATCGCGGTCGTCGACTACGGGGCGGGCAATCTCCGCTCGGTCGAGAAGGCACTGGTGAAGGCCGGCGGGCAGGGCGTCGTCGTGACGTCCGATCCGCAGGTCGTCGCGGGCGCCGATCATGTCGTGCTGCCGGGCGACGGCGCCTTTCCCGACTGCCGGGCGGCGCTCGGCGCGGCCTCGGGCCTCGGCGAGGCGCTCGACGAGGCGGTGAAGCGCCGCGGCGCGGCGTTTCTGGGCATCTGCATCGGCATGCAGCTTCTCGCCACGCAGGGCGAGGAATACGAACCGACCCCGGGGCTCGACTGGATCCCGGGACGGGTCGTGCGCATCCAGCCCGGCGAAGCGGGGCTGAAGGTTCCCCATATGGGCTGGAACACGCTGCGCGCCCACCGCCCGCACGTGCTGACCGCCGGCCTCGACCTTGGGCCGCACGGCCTCCACGCCTATTTCCTGCACGCCTTTCACCTGAGCGCCGACGACCAGTCCGACGTCGTGGCCTCGGCCGACTATGGCGGCGAGGTCACGGCGCTCGTGGCGCGCGGCAACGTCGCGGGCGTCCAGTTCCATCCCGAGAAGAGCCAGCGCCTGGGGCTGGAGCTTCTCGCCAATTTCGTGCGGTGGCGCCCGTGATCCTCTATCCCGCGATCGACCTGAAGGGCGGCGAGGTCGTGCGCCTTCGCCAGGGCCTGATGGACAGCGCCACCGTCTACGGCGCCGATCCAGCCGCGCAGGCCGCGAGCTTCGCCGAGGCCGGCTTCGAGTGGATCCACGTGGTCGATCTCGACGGCGCCTTCGCGGGCGAGAGCCGCAACGCAGAAGCGGTGGAAGGCGTGCTCAAGCGCGTCGACGTGCCCGTCCAGCTCGGCGGCGGCATCCGCTCGATGGGTCAGGTCGAGGCGTGGCTCTCCCGCGGCCTCTCGCGCGTCATCCTCGGCACGGCGGCCGTGCGCGACCCGGACTTCGTGAAGGCGGCGGCCAAGGAACATCCCGGCAAGGTCGCCGTCGGCATCGACGCCAAGGACGGGCTCGTGGCGGTCCAGGGCTGGGCCGAGGTCTCCGACATGACCGCTCTCGACCTCGCCCGCCGCTTCGAGGACGCCGGGGTCTGCGCCATCATCTACACCGACATCTCGCGCGACGGCCTGCTGTCGGGCCTCAATCTCGAATCGACCCGGGAGCTCGCCGAGGCTGTCTCGATCCCGGTGATCGCCTCCGGCGGCCTCGCCGACATCGAGGACGTGAAGCGGCTCGTGTCACCCGAAAACGCCGCGATCGCGGGCGCCATCACGGGCCGCGCGCTCTATGACGGGCGGCTCGATCCGCGCGAGGCGATCGCGGTGGCGGGAAGGAAGGAGGCCTGATGCTGAAGACCCGCGTCATCCCCTGCCTCGACGTCAAGGACGGCCGCGTCGTGAAGGGCGTGCAGTTCGTGAATCTGCGCGACGCGGGCGATCCGGTCGAGGCAGCCATCGCCTATGACGCGGCCGGCGCCGACGAGCTCTGCTTCCTCGACATCACCGCAAGCCACGAGGAGCGGGCGATCCTCCTGGACGTCGTGGCCCGCACGGCGGAAAACTGCTTCATGCCGGTCACCGTCGGCGGCGGCGTGCGCTCGGTCGAGGACGTGCGCGCGCTGATGCTCGCCGGCGCCGACAAGGTCTCGATCATGTCGGCGGCGGTGAACGACCGCTCGGTGGTGGCGCGCGCGGCGGAGAAATTCGGGGCGCAGGCCATCGTGGTCGCGGTCGACGCCAAGAAGGTGTCGGGGCCAGGCGAAGCCGACCGCTGGGAGGTGTTCACCCATGGCGGGCGCCGGCCCACCGGGATCGACGCCGTCGAGTATGCGGCGGAAGTCGCGAGCCTCGGGGCGGGCGAGATCCTGCTGACCTCGATGGACCGCGACGGCGCCAAGGACGGCTACGACCTCGCGCTCACCCGCGCGGTCGTCGACGCGGTGCCGGTGCCGGTCGTCGCCTCGGGCGGCGTCGGCGCGCCCGAGCACATGGTCGAAGGCGTGATCATCGGCGGCGCGAGCGCGGTGCTGGCGGCCTCGATCTTCCATTTCGGCGAGTTCACCATCGGCGAGGCCAAGGCCCGCATGGCCGCCGCAGGCGTCGCGGTGCGGCTCGATCCGGGCGCCTGATCCGGGCTCTTTCGCGTCATTCTCTCGTCATTAAGACGAGTGCGCCACATGTCGCGCGACGCTTGGCGCGTCGGCGCCGCCGTGCAATGGATGCGGCGAACGGTATCGAGGCAACGCGATGATTTTCCCGCCGCCATGACCTTCACGCTCGACACGCTGGACGCCATCGTGGCCGCGCGATCGTCCGCGCAGGCCGACGAATCCTACACCCGCTCCCTCATCGAGGGCGGCCCGACGCGCTGCGCCAAGAAACTGGGCGAGGAGGGCGTCGAGGCGGCGCTCGCCTGCGCGGGCGGCACCAAGGTCGAGCTCGCGGCCGAGGCCGCGGACGTGCTCTACCATCTGCTCGTCGCGCTGAGGTCGCGCGGGGTGCCGCTGTCGGACGTCATGTCGGTGCTCGAGAAGCGCACCGAGCAGTCGGGCCTCGCCGAAAAGGCCTCCCGAAAGGCGAAGTGATGGACGACCGGCCGAAGCTTCCGAGCCTCTCGCCCTACACCACCTTTTCGCGCAAGGAGTGGGCGGCGCTGCGCGCCGACACGCCGATGACGCTTGACGACGCCGACCTCGCGCGTCTCGCCTCGCTCAACGACCCGATCGACATTTCCGAGGTCGAGCAGATCTACCTGCCGATCGCGCGTCTCCTGGCCTTCTACGTCGCGGCCCGCCAGCAGCTGTTCCGCGCGACCCAGCGCTTCCTCGGCCATTCGGAGACGCGCGTGCCTTACGTCGTCGCGGTGGCGGGCTCGGTCGCGGTCGGCAAGTCGACCACCGCCCGCGTGCTGCGCGCGCTGCTCGCCCGCTGGCCCGACATGCCGAAGGTGCAGCTCGTCACCACCGACGGCTTCCTGCTGCCGAACGCGATCCTGAAGCGCGAAGGGCTGATGCAGCGCAAGGGGTTTCCCGAGAGCTACGACGTGCAGGCGCTGCTGCGCTTCGTCTCCGACATCAAGGCCGGCAAGGCCCATGTCACCGCGCCGGTCTACAGCCACCTCGTCTATGACGTGCTGCCGAACGAGCGCGAGACCATCGAGCAGGCCGACATCGTGATCCTCGAAGGCCTCAACGTGCTCCAGATCGGCGAGCGGCCGAAGAACGGGCGCGTCATGCCGCATGTCTCGGACTTCATCGACTTCGGCATCTATCTCGACGCCGACGAGCCGCTGCTGCACCGCTGGTACGTCGAGCGCTTCATGCGGCTTCGCAACACCGCGTTCCGCGACCCGCAGTCCTATTTCCGCAAATACGCCGAGGTGTCGGAGGAGGAGGCGCTCGCCACCGCCGAGACGCTGTGGAACGACATCAACCTGCCGAACCTGCGCGAAAACATCCGCCCGACGCGCCCGCGCGCCGATCTCATCCTGCGCAAGGGCCGCAGCCACCGCATCGAGGAAGTGCGGCTCCGGAAGATTTGAGACGCCGGGCCGTCGTCCCGGCCGAAGCGCGAGCGGAGAGCCGGGATCGTCTTCCGAAAAGACCGCGTGAACCTCGTCATGCCCCGGTTCGTCCGGGGCATCCACTCATCCGCCACGCTGTGCGCTCGCTGATCTGGCGTGGATCCCCCGGACAAGCCGGGGGATGACGATGGCGGCTCAAAGCGCGACGCCTTGAGAGCGGTCCCGGCTCGGCCTGACGGCCGTCCGGGATGACGCCGCTCCCCTACCTGTTCCGGAACGACGGCTTCCGCTTCTCGAGGAAGGCCGCCATGCCCTCCGACTGGTCGTCGGTCGCAAACAGCGACTGGAAGGTCCGCCGCTCGAAGCGCATGCCCTCGGTGAGCCCCGCCTCCTGCGCGACGTCGACCGCCTCCTTGGCCGCCAGCACGGCGACGCGCGAGAAACCCGCGATCTTCTCCGCCGCCTCGATCGCCTCGTCCAGAAGCCGCTCCGGCGCGACGACGCGCGAGACGAGGCCGCAGCGCTCGGCTTCCTCGACGTCCATCATCCGCCCGGTGAGGATGAGGTCCATGGCCTTGGCCTTGCCGACGGCCCGCGCCAGGCGCTGGGTGCCGCCGAAGCCCGGAATGATGCCGAGCGTGATCTCCGGCTGGCCGAACTTCGCGGTCGTCGACGCGATGACGATGTCGCACATCTGGGCGAGCTCGGCGCCGCCGCCGAGCGCATAGCCCGAGACCGCGGCGATGCGGGGCTTGCGGCACGCGACGACCCGCGCCCAGGCCCCGCCGAGATCGGCGAGATAGACGTCGGCGAAGCTCATTTGCGCCATCTCGCGAATGTCGGCGCCGGCCGCGAAGGCCTTTTCGGATCCCGTGATCACCACCGCGCCGACGGCCTCGTCCGCCTCGAACGCCTCGAGCGCGCGGCCGAGCTCCTCGATCAGCGCGGCGTTCAAGGCGTTGAGCGCCTTCGGGCGGTTCAGCGTGACGAGGCCCACGGCCCCGCGGGTCTCGACGAGAAGGGTTTCGAAGGCGGCGTCGGTCATCGGGTCTCGCGAGGAGGGGTGCAGGATGGGGTGACAGGGCGGTTCGCCGGCATAAGTGACGCGGCGGGGCCGGATTTCAAAGCGCCGGATCTCAAGCGCTTCAGGAGACGCCGATGACCGACTGGAAGCTGCCGATCGAAGGCTCGTGCCGCTGCGGCGAGGTGCGGCTGCGGATCGGCGCGCCGCCGATGATCGCCATGGCGTGCCACTGCGCGGGCTGCCAGAAGATGAGCTCCAGCGCCTTTTCGCTGAGCGCCGCCTTCCCCACCGACGCCTTCGAGGTGGTCTCGGGCGAGCCCGCGCTCGGCGGGCTGAAGCGCGAGATCAGGCACTATTTCTGCCCGTCCTGCATGAGCTGGCTGTTCTCGCGCATGGAGGGGTTCGAGTGGTTCACCAATGTCCGGCCGACGATGCTCGAGGAACCCGAACGCTTCGCGCCGTTCGTGGAGACGTGGACCGCGGAGAGACTGCCATTCGCGCAGACGGGAGCTGAAAAGAGCTATCCGGGCTTCCCGCCGATGGAGGATTTCGAGCCGCTGATGAAGGCGTATGCGGAAAAGGCCTAGAGCGCCGTCCCGGCCGCAGCGGAGCGAAGGGCCGGGATCACGCGCCGGGTGGGGCCTCAGAACCTCGTCATGCCCCGGCCTGTCCGGGGCATCCAGCCTTCCGTAGCTCCGCGCCCTGCGATCGAGCCTGGATCCCCCTGACAAGCCGGGGGATGACGACTGAGGTTCGAGCGAACAGTTGGGAGAACGATCCCGGCTCCGCCCTCGGCCGTCCGGGATGACGCCGTTCGCCTACTTCTGGCATTCCGGGCAGAAGAAGGTCGAGCGTCCCGTCTGCACGATGCGCTTCACCACGCCGCGGCAGCCGGGCGTGGGGCAGGGCTCGTCCTCGCGGTCATAGACGCGGAACGAGTGCTGGAAATAGCCGAGCGCCCCGTCGGCATGGGAGAAATCCCGAAGCGTCGAGCCGCCGGCCGCGATCGCCTCCTCCAGCGTCGCGCGGATGGCGGGCGCCAATAGCTTCGCCCGCTCGGTCGGCCCGCCGTCCTTCTTCGCGATCGTGCCCGCGGCGCGGATCGGCGAGAGCTTCGAGCGATGCAGCGCCTCGCACACATAGATGTTGCCGAGGCCCGCGATCAGCCGCTGGTCGAGCAGCGCCGCCTTCAACGACGTTTGTTTGCCGGCGAACAAGCGCGCCAGCAGCCCTGCGTCGAGCTGGTTTCCGAGCGGCTCGACCCCGACATGCCGGAACAGCGGATGGGCCTCGAGACCTGCGCGCGGGATCAGCGCCATGAAGCCGAAGCGGCGGGGATCGTTGTAAGTGATCGAGGCGCCGCCCGAGAGGCGGAAGGCGACGTGGTCGTGGGTCGCGGACTTCGAGCGCGGATGATGGAAGGCGCCGGGCGCCGCCTCGTCCGCGCCGAGGTCGATCCGGAACGAACCCGACATGCCGAGATGCATCACGAGCGTCTCGCCGTCGTCGAGATCCGCGACGAGGTACTTCGCCCGACGCCCGAGCGAGACGACGGTGCGGCCCCTCAGGCGTTCGGCGAAGCGCTCGGGGAAGGGAAAGCGCAGGTCGGGCCGCCGCGCCTCGACCTCCTCGATCACGCGCCCCTCCATCACGGGCGCGAGCCCGCGGCGGACGGTCTCGACTTCGGGCAGTTCGGGCATCGGCTCGCTTCACCTTGAGGCCGGACGGCGGCGGCGGACCCTAGCGTCGCAGGGGGCGGCGGGCTAGGGTCCGCCCGCTTCGCGAAAACCGTATGGACGCCATGGCTTTCCCTGACGAGACCCGCTTCGACAACGAGGGACATTTCGGCTTCGCCGACGTGAAGCCCGGCGAAAAGCAGGGGCTGGTCGACGATGTCTTCCACAAGGTCGCCTCGCGCTACGACCTCATGAACGACCTGATGTCCGGCGGCCTGCACCGCGCCTGGAAATCCGCGATGGTGACCTCGCTCGGCCTGCCGCGCGGCGCCCGGACCTTCAAGCTGCTGGACGTCGCGGGCGGCACCGGCGACATCGCGTTCCGCGCGCTGAAGCGCGGCGGCGAGGGGGTGAGCGTCACAGAGCTCGACATCAACGGCGCGATGCTCGCGGTCGGACGCGAGCGCGCGGCCGAGCGAAAGCTCGCCCATCGCATGGAGTTCGTGCAGGGCAACGCCGAGGATCTGCCGTTCCCCGACCGCTCCTTCGACGCCGTGACGATCGCCTTCGGCATCCGCAACGTGCCGCGCATCCCGAAGGCGCTCTCCGAGATGCGCCGGGTGCTGAAGACCGGCGGCAAGGCGCTTGTGCTCGAGTTCTCGAAGGTCGACGTGCCAGGCCTCGACCGCGTCTACGACGCCTTCTCGTTCAACCTCATCCCGCGCATCGGCCAGATGGTGGCCGGCGACGGGGAGCCCTATCGCTATCTCGTCGAGTCGATCCGCAAGTTCCCCGACGCCGAGACCTTCGCGGCCATGATGCGCGACGCCGGCTTCGACGAAGTGAGCGCGACGCCCATGACCGGCGGCGTCGCGGCGCTGCATGTGGGTTTCCGGATTTGAGAGTGACTCGCCGGAGCGATGTTGGGGCGCTCGAGCCGACGCCCTCTTGTCCCGGCCTTGAGCCGGGACCCAGAACCGTCGAGCTTTCGAGGTCAGGCGGGGCGGTCGCGGGCCATGTTTCCGGCACATCGGTTCTGGGTCCCGGCTCAAGGCCGGGACAAGGCCGTGGCGCTTCCGACTCGAAGATCCTCCCATGCTGAGGGCGCTCCCGAACCTTCTGCGGCTCGCGCGCGCCGGCTTCGTCATGGCGCGCGAGGGCGCGCTGCGCCTCGCCGACGGCATCGAGCTGCCGGCCTTCGCGCGCACGCTCATCACGCTCGGCCGGCTGATCGAGAAGCGCTCGGCGGGCGACGGAGCCGAGGGGCTAGCCCGCGCGCTGCAGCGGCTCGGGCCGTCCTACGTCAAGCTCGGCCAGTTCCTCGCCACGCGGCCCGACGTCGTGGGCATGAGGGTGGCGAAGGACCTCGAGCGCCTGCACGACCGGGTCGAGCCGTTTCCGCAGGAGATCGCCGAGGCGGCTGTCGCCGAGGCGCTCGGGGCGCCGGT
The DNA here is from genome assembly GCF_042648545.1 of Chenggangzhangella methanolivorans. Taxonomy (NCBI): domain Bacteria; kingdom Pseudomonadati; phylum Pseudomonadota; class Alphaproteobacteria; order Hyphomicrobiales; family Methylopilaceae; genus Chenggangzhangella; species Chenggangzhangella methanolivorans. The sequence goes on along the minus strand of NZ_JBHRXS010000003.1, from coordinate 814,270 downwards.
GTCGTCGCTCTTCGTCGAATTCGGCCCGGCGCTCGCCGCAGCGTCCATCGCGCAGGTGCACAAGGCCGTCGTCGTGGACCCCGACGGGACGCGGCGCACGGTCGCGGTGAAGGTGACGCGTCCGGGCGTCGCGCGGCGCTTCGCGAGCGACCTTCGTGCGTTCTTCGCCATCGCCCGCGCGATCGAGCGCAGCGTGCCGAAGGCCAGGCGCCTGAAGCCCGTGATGGTGGTCGAGACGCTCGCCCGCTCGGTCTCGATCGAGATGGACCTTCGGCTCGAGGCCGCGGCGCTCTCCGAGATCGCCGACAACACCCGCGCCGATCCCGGCTTCCGCGTGCCCGCGGTCGACTGGGACCGCACCGCCCGCGCCGTGCTGACGATCGACTGGGTGGACGGGGTGAAGCTCTCCGACCGGGCGGGGCTCGAAGCCGCGGGCCACGACCTGCCGGCGCTCGGCCGCCACCTGATGCAGACCTTCCTGCGCCACGCGATGCGCGACGGCTTCTTCCACGCCGACATGCATCCCGGAAACCTCTTCGTCGACGCCTCCGGCGCGATCGTCGCGGTCGACTTCGGCATCACGGGCCGGCTCGGCAAGAAGGAGCGGCGCTTTCTCGCCGAGATCCTCCACGGCTTCATCGTGCGCGACTACGACCGCATCGCCGCGGTGCATTTCGAGGCGGGCTACGTGCCGCAGGACCAGTCGGTGGAGGAGTTCGCGCGCGCCCTGCGCGCCATCGGCGAGCCGATCCACAGCCGCACCGCCGACCAGATCTCGATGGCGCGGCTGCTGACGCTGCTGTTCGAGGTCACCGAGATCTTCCAGATGCAGACCCGGCCCGAGCTGCTGATGCTGCAGAAGACCATGGTGGTGGTCGAAGGCGTCGCGCGCTCGCTCGACACCCGCCTCGACATGTGGCGCACGGCGGAGCCCGTGGTGCGCGAATGGATCGAGCGGAACCTCGGGCCGCTCGGGATCGCCGAGGAGGCGGGCGCGGAGCTGCGCCAGCTCATGCGCGGGATCGCGGCTGCGCCGGAGCTGCTGCTGCGGCTCGAACGCATCTCGGTCGACCTGGAGGAGGTCGTCCATGGCGGACTCAGCTATTCCGACGACAGCATCCAGGCGATCGTGAAGGGCGTGCGCAGCGCGAGCCTGCTCAGCAACATCGCGCTGATCGCGATCGCCGTCGGCGTGATCGTCTATCTGTTCAGGTGAGCCAATTTGATTGCGTTGCAATCGCTGCTTACATTCGGGCCTCTGCAGGGGAGCGCGCCGGATGGCCAGCCTGACGATCCGCAATCTCAAGGATTCGACCAAGACCGCGCTTCGGATCCGCGCCGCCAGTCTCGGCAGGTCGATGGAGGACGAGGCGCGGCGGGTGTTGGACGCGTCCGTCGAAAAGGTTTCCGACGAGCCTCTTCCCGGAAATCTCGCCGACGCGATCGCTTCGATCTTCGACCCGCTCGGGGGCGTCAATCTCGATATTCCTCCGCGCGAACCCATGAGGGAGCCGCCCGATTTCAGCGGCCCTGAACACGATCTCGATGATCATCCTCGACACGAACGTTCTGTCTGAGATCATGAGGCCGCCGGGCGAGCGGTCATCGGCGGTCTTCGAGTGGATGAGAGCGCGAAATCTCGCTGACCTGGCCACCACGTCGATCTCCGTGGCCGAGATCGCCGTGGGCGTGCACAAGATGCCCTCGGGTCGGAGGCGCGCCGAATTGGAGACGGGCGCAAGACGTCTGTTTTCGACCTTCTTCAGCGACCGGATTTTCTCGTTCGACGTGCCAGCGGCGGAGCGGTTCGGCCCGCTGCTCGCGGAGCGGCGCAGGAAAGGCCGGCACTTCCACGCGTTCGACTTTCAGATCCTGGCGATCGCGGCCAGTCGGGGCTGCGCCGTGGCGACGCGGAACACGCGGGACTTCGATCAAGTCGGCGTCGCGTTGATCAACCCCTGGGATCACCCGGCCGCATGACCCAAAAGCGTATCCTTCTCGTCATCGGCGGCGGCATCGCGGCCTACAAGTCGCTGGACCTGATCCGGCGCCTGAAGGAGCGCGGCCATTCCGTTCGCGCGATCCTCACCAAGGCCGCGGCCGAGTTCGTGACGCCGCTCTCGGTCGCGACGCTCACCGGAGAGCGCTGCTTCGAGGAGCTGTTCGACCTCACCGACGAGCACGACGTCGGCCACATCCGGCTCGCCCGCGACGCCGACCTCGTGGTGGTGGCGCCGGCGACCGCAGATCTCCTCGCCAAGATGGCCAACGGGCTCGCCAACGACCTCGCCTCCACGGCGCTGCTCGCCACGACCGCGCCCGTCCTCGCGGCGCCCGCCATGAACCCGACCATGTGGGCCGCGCCCGCGACCCGCCGCAACGTCGAGCGCCTCACGGCCGACGGTGTCGCCTTCGTGGGGCCGGGCGAAGGGCTGATGGCCGAGCGCGGCGAAAGCGGCCTCGGGCGCATGAGCGAGCCGCTCGAGATCGTGGCGGCGGTCGAGGCGGCGCTTGGCGCGGCGGCGGCCTCCGGCCTCCTCGCGGGCAGGCGCGTCCTCGTCACCTCGGGCCCGACCCACGAGCCGATCGACCCAGTGCGGGTGCTGGCCAACCGCTCGTCGGGCCGCCAGGGCCACGCGATCGCGGCCGCGGCGGCGCGCGCGGGGGCGCAGGTGACGCTCGTCTCCGGACCGGTGGCGATCGCCGATCCCAAGGGGGTCAGCGTCGTGAAGGTCGAGAGCGCGCGCGAGATGCTGGCGGCGGTGGAGGCGGCCTTGTCGGACGGCCCGCCGGTCGATCTCGGCGTCTTCGCCGCAGCCGTCGCCGACTGGCGGGTCGAGGGCGCGGCCCAGAAGATCAAGAAGGGCGCGGGCGGTCCGCCGGCGCTCGCGCTCGTCGAGAACCCCGACATCCTCGCGAGCGTGGCGAAGGGGCCGCTGCGGCCGAAGCTGCTGGTGGGCTTTGCGGCCGAGACCGAGAACGTGATCGAGCACGCCAAGGCCAAGCTCGCGCGCAAGGGCTGCGACGTCATCGTCGCCAACGACGTGTCGCCGGAAAGCGGCGTCATGGGCGGCGTTCGGAACGCCGTCCATCTCGTGACCTCCGCGGGCGTCGAATCCTGGGAGCCGATGGACAAGGAGGCGGTCGCCGAGGCGCTCGCCGCGCGCTTCGCCGACATGCTGGAGACGCGCTCATGAGCGGTCCGTCCGTCGTGCCGCTCAACGTTCTCCGGCTTCCGCACGCCGAGGGCCTCGCCGTCCCGTCCTACGAGTCCGACGGCGCCGCCGGAATGGATCTCCGGGCCGCCGTTCCCGAAGATCACCCGATCATGATCGCGCCGGGCGGGCGCGCCCTTGTCCCGACCGGGTTGTCGCTCCAGTTCCCTTATGGCTACGAGGCCCAGGTCCGGCCTCGTTCAGGGCTTGCGCTCCGTCATGGCGTCACCGTGCTCAACTCGCCGGGAACCGTCGACGCCGACTATCGCGGCGAGGTCAAGGTCGTTCTCGTCAATCTCGGCGACGAACCCTTCGTCGTCGAGCGCGGCGCGCGCATCGCCCAGCTCGTCATGGCGGCGGTCGCGCGCGCCGAGATCGTCGAAGTCACGACGCTCGATCCCAGTCGCAGAGGGGCAGGCGGGTTCGGATCGACGGGGACGTAATGTTGAGGACCGCGATCGCGGGATGATCCGGAGATGAACCTGCTTCCTCGCCGCAGCCTTCTCGCTGTGGCGGCCGTCGTCGACATCGCCTACCACGCCCGGCCGACGCCGATCGCGGCGAAGACGCTGGCCGCCCGCCACGGCCTGCCGCCGCGCCATCTGGAGACGCTGCTGCAGGTGCTGGTGCGCGCCAACATTCTCAGGGGCGTGCGCGGTCCGCGCGGCGGCTACGAGCTCGCCCGAGAGCGCCGCCGCATCTCGATCGCCGACATCGTCCGCGCCGCCCTCGGCGAGGGCGACGACGGCCGGGACGATCTCAGGGAGCGGTCGGACCGGCAGGTCTCCCCGCTCGTCTCCGACGTGGTGACGCCGATGATCCGATCGGCCTCGGAGGCGTTTCTCGAGCGCCTCGACGATATCTCCGTCGACGATCTCTGCGGCGAGGCCGAGCGCCGCTCCGTGTTCGGGGACGCGCGGCCGACCTACGATTTTACGATCTGACCACGTATTACATTGAATTTATCGACAGTCCCCTGTGGGTTTGTTAGCCTCGGGGCCGGAAAACCGAACGATCGCCCGGCGTCGCGCGACGACCGGAGCGCAAGGAGCTTCGCCATGAGCCAGCCCGCACTCAAGCCGTCCGAGGACGCCGCCCGCGCGCCGGGCCGCGGCAAGGTCTACGACTCGATCACCGACACGATCGGCGACACCCCGCTGGTGCGGCTCGACCGGCTGGCGGCCCACAAGGGCGTGAAGGCCAGCATCCTGGCCAAGCTCGAATTCTTCAACCCGATCTCGTCGGTGAAGGACCGCATCGGCGTCGCCATGATCGACGCGCTCGAGCGCGACGGCGTGCTGAAGCCCGACAGCGTCCTGGTCGAGCCGACCTCGGGCAACACCGGCATCGCGCTCGCCTTCGTGGCGGCGGCGCGCGGCTATCGCCTCATCCTGGTGATGCCCGAGACCATGTCGATGGAGCGCCGCAAGATGCTGGCGCTGCTCGGCGCCGAGCTCGTGCTCACCGAAGGCCCGAAGGGCATGAAGGGCGCCGTGGCGCGCGCGCAGGAGCTCGTGAAGGAGATCCCGAACGCCGTCATCCCGCAGCAGTTCGAGAACCCGGCGAACCCGGACATCCACCGCCGCACCACCGCGGAGGAGATCTGGAACGACACGCAAGGGGCGGTCGACTACGTGATCTCGGGCGTCGGCACCGGCGGCACCATCACGGGCGTCGGCCAGGTGCTGAAAGCCAAGAAGGCCTCGGTGAAGATCGTCGCGGTGGAGCCGGAGGATTCTCCCGTGCTGTCGGGCGGCCAGCCCGGCCCGCATAAGATCCAGGGCATCGGCGCCGGCTTCGTGCCGGGCGTGCTCGACCGCGAGGTGATCGACGACGTCGTCACCGTCGGCAACCAGACCGCGTTCGAGACCGCGCGTCTCGTCGCGCGCCTCGAGGGCATCCCGGTCGGCATCTCGTCGGGGGCTGCGGTGGCGGCGGCGCTCGAGGTCGCGGCCCGTCCAGAAGCCGCCGGCAAGACCATCGTGGTCATCATCCCGAGCTTCGCCGAGCGCTATCTCTCGACCGCGCTGTTCGAGGGGCTGTAAGGCCCTTCGGCGCGAGGCCGGATGCGTTCGACCAGCGCCGTCAGGATGAGGGCCGCGATCGCGCCAGCCAGCATCGCGGGGGCCGCGTAGACGACGGCCTCCGCGATCGGCGTCCCTCTGGGCGCGTTCGCGTGGATGAGCGGGATCAGGAACAGACCCGTGGTCGCGGCGCCGAGGAAGGCCGCGACGGCGAGCCGGCCCAGAAGGCTGGCGACGCGCCGCGTCGCGACGATCATTCCGAGGCTGGCCAGAAGCTCCGGGACCAGTCCCGGGATGTGCGCGAAGGCGGCGAACGTCATTCCGCCCGAGAGGCCGGACGCGAGCGCGCTCGGCAACGGATTGTCCGGCCCGATGGCGGAGAGGCCGACCATCAATCCCAGCGCCAGACCGCCGATCGGCGGGCCGAGCACGACGCCCAGTGCGATCGCCGCGACGCCTTAGCCTCGGCGCGGCCGCCTGTTCCTGTTTTCGTCTGCGACCATGCCGCGGCATGCTGCGACGCCCATGGGCGAGGCGCAATCGGCGGGCGCGCAGGTGGTGAACGGTCCGTCAGGCCGTCGGCTGGCTTTCCCAGACCTCGCCGGGCTTCAGGGCGCGAAACCGCTCCGGCGCCATGCGTTTCGCCGCAAGCGTCGCGGCGAGCTGCTCGGCGGGGGCGTCGATCGCCTCGGCGGTGAGCTGGAACACGCCCCAGTGGCAGCCGATCGCGGCTTCCACGCCGAGCAGTTCGAGCGCGATGACGGCTTCCTCTGCGTTCATGTGCTGGTCGCGCATGAACCAGCGCGGCTCGTAGGCGCCGATCGGCAGGATCGCGAGCCGGAACGGCCCGTGCTCGGCGCGCGCGGCGCGGAAGGTCGCGCCCTTGGCGAGCGCGGTGTCGCCGGCGAAATAGACCCGCCCCGCCGGCCCGAGATCGAGCGCGTAGGCGCACCAGAGCGCCTTGCGCCGGTCCGTCACCCCGCGGGCCGACCAGTGATAGGCCGGCGCAAGCGTCGCCGAGACGCCCGGCGCGAGCTCGACGCGCGCGCCCCAGTCATGGGCTTCGGCGCGGATCGCCGCGTCGTGGGCCTTCAGGATGGCGTCGTTGCCGAGCGGGACGACGACGCGGGGCGCGTCGCGGGCCGCGAGCCGCGAGAGCGTGTCGACGTCCATGTGGTCGTAGTGGTTGTGGCTAAGCAGCACGACGTCGATCTTCGGCAGCTCGTCGAACGCGATCCCGGGCGCCGTCACGCGCTTCGGACCGGCGAAGGAGACCGGCGAACAGCGCTCCGACCAGACCGGGTCGGTAAGGATGTTGAGCCCCGCGGCCTGGATCAGGTGGGTGGCGTGGCCGACGGCCGAGACCCGCAGCGCCGCGCCCTCGACCCGCTGCGGCGGGCGGTCGAGCGTCCCGGGGCGGCTCTTCGGCCATTCGGCTTTCTTGGAGAACCAGACGCCGCGCATCATGTCGTCGAAGCTTTTCGACCAGCGATGATCGGGATTGAAGAAGCGCACGCCGTCGAAGTGGTCGGAGACCGGGCCGCCGTAATAGGGATTGCGATCCTTCGACCAGCTCCACCAGGCCGACCCGCCGAGGCCCGCAAGGCTCGGTAGCGCGACGAGTCCGAGGAACTTGCGGCGGGTCATGGGCGGGGCTCCGGGGCGGCGGCGAGCGCGCGCTTGGCGCGCGTGACGGCGTGTTCGAGCTCCTGAAGGAAGCGCGACCGGTCCTTCGGCCCGAAGGCCCGCGGGCCTCCGGTGATCTCGCCGGTCTCGCGCAGGTGGGACATCAGCTCGCGGCTCGCAAGCGCGGCGCCGATCGAGTTCTCCGTGAAGGGGCGGCCCGTCGTCCCGATCGCCGCCGCTCCCTTGGCGAGCGCGCGGGCGGCGAGCGGAATGTCGGCCGTCACCACGACGTCGTGCGCGCCGATATGCTCGGCGATCCAGTCGTCGGCGGCGTCGGGCCCCTCCGGCACCAGCTGCAGCCGCACCTGGCCGCCGCGCGGCGTCGCCATGAACCGGTTCGCGACAAGCGTGACGGCCAGTCCATGACGCTCGGCGACGCGATAGACCTCGTCCTTCACGGGGCATGCGTCGGCGTCGACATAAAGATGCGGAGAGGGAGGAAGGCTCACGAGACGGCGGTCTTTCCTGGTGTTTTCCGCCCCAGTCATGGGGCGCCGGACAGGCGATGGCGAGGCGAAGCGCCGCCGCAGGTGCCGCAAAACGCACGCCGGAGATTGACTTCTCACGGCTTTGTCACGATCTTTGGGACCGACGCCGCCGGTTCACACCGTCGACGCGATGTGCGCCTCGTGTTCGCTCACGGGGTTTTTTGCGTTGACGCCGGCCGTCGCCCCAAAGTCGTCTAGAGGAGAGAGCAGCCATTCGTCGTCCTATGAGGCCTGTCGCCCCGGTCCAGAAAGATGGACCCCGGGTCAACAAGGAGATCCGCGTCCTGGAAGTCCAGCTCATCAATGCTGATGGGCAGAATCTCGGTCCGACCAAGATCAACGACGCGCTGCAGGCGGCCGAGGACGCAGGCCTCGACCTTGTCGAGATCGCGCCGAACTCGGTCCCGCCGGTCTGCAAGCTGCTCGACTACGGCAAATACAAGTACCAGAACCAGAAGAAGGCCGCCGAGGCGCGTAAGAACCAGAAGATCGTCGAAGTCAAAGAGATCAAGATGCGTCCGAACATCGATGATCACGACTACGACGTGAAGATGAAGGCGATGCGCCGGTTCTTCGACGAAGGCGACAAGGTCAAGGTGACGCTGAGGTTCCGCGGCCGTGAGATGGCCCATCAGGATCTCGGGCTGAGGCTCCTCATGAAGGTGCGCGAAGAGGTCACCGAGATCGCCAAGGAGGAGAGCTCGCCGTCGCTCGAGGGCCGTCAGATGACCATGGTGCTGGCCCCTCGCTGACGCTTCACGGGCTTTCCCAATTCCGCCCGCGCCTTAACCCTTTCGGCAGCCCCGCGAAGGCGTCGAGCCTCGTCGGCGCCTTCGGCCATTGATCGGCCGCGGGCTCCGGTATAGTGCTTCGATTGGTCGCGGCGCCGTTCGTGTATTCGCCGCGCGGGGACGTCAGAGACGAGGATGCAGTTGAACGCCGACGCCACGCCGGGGATCGAAGCCCCCGCGCCGACCGGGGACATGACCCTTCTTATCGTGGACGACGACCGGGCCTTCGTGCAGCGCCTCGGTCGCGCCATGGAGGCCCGCGGCTACGCGGTCACCGTGGCCGAGAGCGTTCGCGAGGGGCTTGAAGCGGTCGACCGCTCTCCGCCGGCCTTCGCCGTGGTCGACATGCGGCTCGGCGACGGGTCGGGCCTCGACGTCATCCAGGCGCTGAAGGGCCGCCGGCCCGACGCGCGCGGGATCGTGCTGACGGGCTACGGCAACATCGCGACCGCGGTGACGGCCGTGAAGCTCGGCGCGGTCGACTATCTCGCCAAACCCGCCGACGCCGACGAGATACACAACGCGCTGATCGCCGGCGACCACAAGCCCGAGCCGCCCGAGAATCCGATGTCGGCCGACCGGGTGCGCTGGGAGCACATCCAGCGGGTCTACGAGCTCTGCGGACGGAACGTCTCGGAGACCGCGCGGCGCCTCAACATGCACCGCCGCACGCTCCAGCGCATCCTGGCGAAACGCGCGCCGCGCTGAGGCCGCCTCTCCGGAGCGGGCGCGCGATCCTCTCCGGGTCGTCCCGGGCTTGACCCGGGATCCAGAACCGATCCGGTTCGACAGGTTTGCGCAGGACGTCGGTTCTCGATCCCGGCTCTTCGGCCGGGATGACGGCTGAGGTTCGCGTGCGCTGCGCCGAGAGCGCGCCTCGCTGAGGCGGCGGCCTCTTCGGAGCGGGCGCGGGGCCCGCCCACGGTCATCCCGGGCCTGACCCGGGATCCAGAACCGATCCGGTTCGACAGGTTTGCGCAGGACGTCGGTTCTGGATCCCGGCTCCTCGGCCGGGATGACGGCTGAGGTTCGCGCGGGCTACGCCGAGAACGCGCCGCGCTGAGGCCGCCTCTCCGGAGCGGGCGCGCGATCCTCTCCGGGTCATCCCGGGCCTGACCCGGGATCCAGAACCGATCCGGTTCGACAGGCTCGCGCAGGGCGTCGGCTCTGGATCCCGGCTCTTCGGCCGGGATGACGGACGGTGGTTCACGCATGCGCGCTGAGACGGCGTCTCGCGCTGAAGCGTCGGGTCCGGCGGGCAGCGCCCTCAGGCCGGGCGGCGGTAGATCCAGACGCGGGCCGGGGGCAGGTTCATCCACACGCGCGGCGAGCCCGCGGTCGTCGTCTCGCCGATGGCCTCGCGCGGGATCGGCGGCGTGAGGCCGTAGGTGAACTGGATGAACGGGGCCCCCGGCCTCGACATCCCGAAACACTGGTCGAGCAGGCTCACGCGCTGGCGCACGGGCTTGGTCAGCAGCGGCAGGCTGCAGACGGTGGCGGTCAGCGGCTGGTCGAGCTTGCCCGCAAGCGTCTTTGCGACCGCATAGGCGTCGCCGCGATGGACCGTGACGCCGGGAAAGCGCTTCTCCAGCAAGTCCGCGAACCCGTCGTTGAACTCGATCAGCACGAGGCGCTCGGGCGCGACGCCGCGCTCGAGCAGCGCCTCGGTGACGGGCCCGGTGCCGGGGCCGATCTCGAGCACGTAACCGGGCTCGGCCGGGTCGACATAGCGCGCCATCATGCGCGCCAGCGCCTTGCCCGAGGGGCTGACGGCGCCCGTGACCAGCGGCTTGTCGAACCAGGATTTTAGAAAACGCGCCTCGTCCGTGAAGTCGATGCGCTTGGCCTGACCGGGGGTCCGCCGGACGTTGCGTCGTGCGTGCTCGAGCATGGGCGGTTCAGAGAAATCCAACCGGCGGGGCTATGACATCTAGCGCGGCGCTTGCGTCATGGCGATGACCGCGCGGCAACACTTCGTGCGGCCGAACGTCCTCAGACGCCGCCGAAGAACTCTTTCACGCGGCTGAAGAATCCGCTGGTCTCGGGATGGTTGGCCTCCGACGACTCCTGCGCGAACTCCTCGAGCAGCTGCCGCTGGCGCGCGGTGAGGCGCTGGGGGATCTCCACCGTCGCCTGGATGTACATGTCGCCGAAGTCCTTGGTGCGCAGGATCGGCATGCCCTTGCCCTTGAGGCGGAACTGCATGCCGGTCTGTGCGCCCTCGGGGATCTTCACGCGCGTCCGGCCGCCGTCGATCGTCGGCGCCTCGAACGAGCCGCCGAGCGCGGCGGTCGTCATCGGGATCGGGGCGCGGCAGTAGAGGTCGGCGCCGTCGCGCTGGAACAGCGGGTGGGGGGCGATCGACAGGAAGATGTAGAGGTCGCCCGTCGGCCCACCGCGCAGGCCCGCTTCGCCCTCGCCGGCGAGGCGGATGCGGGTGCCGTCCTCGACGCCGGCCGGGATCGCGACCTCGAGCGTGCGCTCGCGGGTGACGCGTCCGGCCCCCGAACAGTCCGTGCAGGGATCGTCGATGATCTCGCCGCGGCCGTGGCAAGCCGGGCAGGTGCGCTCCATCAGGAAGAAGCCCTGGGACGAGCGCACCTTGCCGGCGCCGCCGCAGGTCGGGCACTGGCGGGGCTTGGAGCCGGCCTTGGCGCCGGCGCCCGAGCAGGCCTCGCACATGATGCTGGTCGGGATGCGGATCTGGGCGGTCTTGCCCGAAAACGCGTCCTCGAGCGTGATCTCCATGTTGTAGCGCAGGTCCGCGCCGCGCTCGCGGCCGCCGGACTGGCGCTGTCCGCCGCGCCCGCGCCCGTCGCCGAAGAAGCTCTCGAAGATGTCGGACATGAAGTCCGACATGTCGGGCCCGCCGCCGGGGCCGCGCCCGCCGCCCATGCCGCCGTTCTCGAAGGCGGCGTGGCCGAAGCGGTCATAGGCCGCGCGCTTCTGCGGATCCTTGAGCGTGTCGTAGGCGGCGTTCAGCTCCTTGAAGCGCGCCTCGGCGCCGGCGTCGCCCGGGTTGCGGTCCGGATGCCACCGCATCGCAGCCTTCCGATAGGCGGCCTTGAGCTCGCCGTCCGAGACGGTGCGCTCGACTTCAAGGGTTTCGTAGAAGCAGGTGCGGGACATAGCCGATCAAAGATTGTCTTCGGGCGCCAAGCCCGAACGTCTCGTCCGGGAACGAAACGCCCCCGCATCGCCATTCTACTGCGTCGCGGGGGCGTGGTCTGTGACGCGGCTGCGTCAGGCCGACTTCTTCTTGTCGTCGACTTCCTCGAAGTCGGCGTCGACGACGTCGTCCTTCTGGGCCTCGCCCTGAGCCGCGCCGGCGTCGTTCTGGCCCGTGGGGCCTTCGCCGGCTCCGGCGCCCTGGCTGTACATCGCCTCGCCGAGCTTCATCGAGGCCTGGGCCAGCGCGTTGGTCTTGGCCTGGATGGCCTCGACGTCCTCGCCGGAGAGCGCCTCCTTGAGCTCGACGACAGCGGCCTCGATGGCGGCCTTGTCGCCCGCCGGGGCCTTGTCGCCGAGATCGGCGAGCGACTTCTCGGAGGTGTGGATCAGCGCCTCGCCGTGGTTCTTGGCGTCGACCAGCGCGCGGCGCTTCTTGTCGGCCTCGGCGTTGGCCTCGGCGTCCTTCACCATCTTCTCGATGTCGGCGTCGGAGAGGCCGCCGGACGCCTGGATCCGGATCTGCTGCTCCTTGTTGGTCGCCTTGTCCTTGGCCGTCACGTTGACGATGCCGTTGGCGTCGATGTCGAACGTCACCTCGATCTGCGGCACGCCGCGCGGCGCGGCCGGAATGCCGACGAGGTCGAACTGGCCGAGCATCTTGTTGTCGGCCGCCATTTCGCGCTCGCCCTGGAACACGCGGATGGTCACCGCGTTCTGGCTGTCCTCGGCGGTCGAGAAGGTCTGGCTCTTCTTGGTCGGGATCGTGGTGTTGCGGTCGATGAGGCGCGTGAACACGCCGCCGAGCGTCTCGATGCCGAGCGAGAGCGGGGTCACGTCGAGCAGCAGCACGTCCTTGACGTCGCCCTGCAGCACGCCGGCCTGGATCGCCGCGCCGATCGCCACGACCTCGTCCGGGTTGACGCCCTTGTGCGGCTCCTTGCCGAAGAACTGCTTCACGGCCTCGGTGACCTTCGGCATGCGCGTCATGCCGCCGACGAGCACGACCTCGTCGATCTGGCCGGCCGAGACGCCGGCGTCCTTCAGGGCCGCCTTGCAGGGCTCGATGGTGCGCTGGATCAGGTCGTCGACGAGGCTCTCGAACTTCGCCCGGGTGAGCTTGAGCGTGAGATGCTTCGGACCGGAGGCGTCGGCCGTGATGTAGGGCAGGTTGATGTCGGTCTGGGTCGCGGAGGACAGCTCGATCTTGGCCTTCTCGGCCGCTTCCTTCAGGCGCTGCAGCGCGAGCTTGTCGTTGCGCAGATCAATGCCCTGGTCGCGCTTGAACTCGTCGGCGAAGTAGCTGACGAGGCGCATGTCGAAGTCTTCGCCGCCGAGGAACGTGTCGCCGTTGGTCGACTTCACCTCGAACACGCCGTCGCCGATCTCGAGGATCGACACGTCGAACGTGCCGCCGCCGAGGTCGTAGACCGCGATGACGCCCGAGGACTTCTTGTCGAGGCCGTAGGCGAGCGCGGCCGCGGTCGGCTCGTTGATGATGCGCAGGACCTCGAGGCCCGCGATCTTGCCCGCGTCCTTGGTGGCCTGGCGCTGGCTGTCGTTGAAGTAGGCCGGGACGGTGATGACCGCCTGGTCGACCTTCTGGCCGAGATGGGCCTCGGCCGTCTCCTTCATCTTCTGCAGCGTGAAGGCGGAGATCTGGCTCGGCGAATAGGTCTTGCCGTCGGCCTCGAGCCAGGCGTCGCCGTTGTCGCCCTTCACGATCTTGTACGGGACGAGCTTCTTGTCCTTCTCGACCATCGGGTCGTCGAAGCGGCGGCCGATGAGGCGCTTCACCGCGAAGAAGGTCTTGTCGGGATTGGTCACCGCCTGGCGCTTGGCCGGCTGGCCGACGAGGCGCTCGCCGCCGTCCGCGAAGGCGACGATCGACGGCGTCGTGCGCGCGCCTTCAGAGTTTTCGATGACCTTGGGCGTCGAGCCGTCCATGACGGCGACGCAGGAGTTGGTGGTTCCGAGGTCGATCCCGATGACTTTTCCCATTAGCCCATACCCTTAAGTCGATGAAGCGGACCGGATGGCCCCGAAGCGGCCATGCGCAAAGGCTTCACTGCCCGTCACGCAACCCTTCGGTCCCTTGAATTCTCCGCGGTTTCCGCGGTTCGGCGGGTATATAAGGACGCCAAATTCCAGCCGCAAGTCAGGTGATGACGCCGGCGTGAGAGAGGATCCGCCGTTCACCATCCGCGCATGAAGACGAGCCTGCTCTTTGACAGCCGCAGGCGCGCACCGGCAATCTTCGTGAGCAGCTCCGTTTGACCCGAAAGCCAATGCGACGCCTCGACACACTCAATCTCGAAGGAGATGGCGACGACGTTCTTCTTGTGACCGAGGCCGAGGCTTTCTTCGCTATCCGGGTTTCGGACGACGAAGCGCGGAGCGTCGAGACAGTCGGCGAATACTCAGATCTCATCGCTGGCAAGCTGTCGGCGAGCGCGGACCGATCTACGGCCTGTTTTAGCCAAATCACGTTCCACCGGCTTCGCCGCGCGGCGGTGGATCTCGGCGTGGCGGAACGGCTGACGCCGCAGTCTCCGATATCCGTGTTCTTTTCAGATTGCGGAACGCGGGCTGCAATCCGCGCCAGATGGAAGGCTCTGGGCGAACGCTCGGAATTGGAACTGCCGAAGCTCTGCGCGCCCGGCGGAGATCGACCTTCGATTGCGGAAGCGAACCGGTCGCCTTGGATCTCCTGGATGCAAGTTGGAGTCCCAACGCTCGGCGTCACAGTGCTTTTTGGCCAGGTGATGAGCGGGGGCTACGCGATCGTCGCCGGGATCGTGGCCTTCGCTCTGTTCACGGTCGGTCGCGAAGTCTTCAAATTTGCGCGCCGGACGATACCCGAACGCATTCGGACCGTAGGCGACTTATGCGAAGAGGCCGCCGGCCATTCGTTCGATCGGCTTATGGCGGAGAAGGCGTCCTGCCATCCGAACGACGTTTGGTTCGCCGTCGTCGCCTTATGTCGACGCGAGACCGGCTTTCGCGACCCGATTCAACGAGAAACGACCTTCTTCGCGACCAGTCCCGCAGTGCGCGTCGCGGACTGACCTTCGCATCACGTACCGTCAGTTTGCTCGAGATCGGCTTCAGCGACGCCGGTCTCCTTGGTGGCCTTAAGCGCCACCCGGCAGCCGGGCGCGAGGTCGCGCGACTGGCCGACGCCGAGACGGATGAACGTCGCGCTCTGGTCGGGCTTCAGCACCACCGCGCGCGACACCGGATAGACCTCGACGCCGTAGCGGCCGCCGCAGAGCGAAGCCGTCTCGTCGTGGCGCACGCCCACGAGCTTCGCGCCGCGCGTCGCCATGGTCCTGGCGGTGAGACTGGCGGCCATCTCGGCGGTCTCGCGGGCGCCGCGCGCCGCCTTGTCGAGCGCCGGGTCGGGACGGGCGACGGCGGTCGAGGGCCCTGAGGCCTGAGGAGCGGTCTCGGCGGCCATGGGAGCATTCTTGGGCTCGGCGAGCGGAGGCGGCGACGGCTCGGCCTGCATGGAGGCCGGCGCCGCGGGCGTCTCGCGGGGCGCTGCGGCCAGCCGCGTCGGCTCGGCGCTCGGCTCCGGGCTGGTCTCGGGCGCGGGTTTCGCCTCCTCCCGCTTCAGGAGGCCGGTGGCCGACTGGATGAAGTCGTAGGCGACGGTGTCGCGCGGCGCGCTCGCGATCTGGATCGCGGCATGGCCGAAATATCCCGCGATACCGACCGCGATGGTCCCGATCGCTCCGGCCTTCAGCGCGAACCAGCCGGACATCTTCTCTTCTGTCGACACGGGCTTTGATCTCCGGGGCGAAGACGGGACGCTTATTTATCGATCGAACACCGTCAGGCTCAAGAGATATCCGGAAACGCGCTCCCCAGGCCGTCGCGACGATAGGTCGGCCTTTGTCCAAATCCGTTACCGGTTGGTTTACCCCTCGGGCCGTTTCCGCTTTGCAAACTTGCCTAAAATCCTAATTTTCGGCCGACCAACGCATCCCGAAACCAACCGGAGGAGGAGGCCGACGTGACGCACGATCTACGCAACACGGCGATGTACGCCCTGGGACTTGGGTTCATGGCGCTCGCCTGGTCGAAGGACAAGCTGACCGGCTATTCGACCCCCAACACCGTCGCGTCCGACGATCTCGGCGGCCGCATCGACTATGTGCACGACGTCTTCGACAGCTGGCGGCGCTTCCTGCCGGACGACTTCGACCTGAGGGGCAAGGACGTGCTGGAGCTCTGCCCCGGCTCGTCGCGCGGCGCGGGCGTGCTGTTCCTCGCCCACGGCGCGCGCTCCTATCGCGCCGTCGACATCTTCCAGCTGGCCGCGCGCGAGACCGCCGACTTCCACGAGCTCGTGCTCGATTGCCTGCCCCAGGGCGACGCCCGGCCGGAGGACATCGAACGCGCGCGGCAGATCGTCCGCTCGCCCGGCTCGGACCTCTTCACCTACGCGACCGGCCGCGACTTCGACGTCGTGCGGCTCGCCGGCGGGCGCAGCTTCGACCTCATCGTGAGCTGCGCGGCCTTCGAGCATTACGACGACATCGAGAAGACCATCGCGGACTGCACCGAGGTCGCCCGGCCCGGCTGCCAGTCGGCCCACATCGTCGACTTCCAGACCCATTCGCGCTGGATCCGAGAGCACGACCCCAACAACATCTACCGCTATCCCGAAAGCCTCTACCGGCTGTTCTTCTTCCCCGGCCAGCCGAACCGGCGCCGCCCGAAGGACTATGAGCGCGCCTTCCGCGCAAACGGCTGGAGCGACGTCCACGTGTCGAAGTCGCGCGTCGTCGCGCCCGAACTCGTCGGGCCCTCGACCACCGGCCTCGCCGCGCCGTTCGACGCGCCCGACATGGACATGACGATGCTCGACGGCGTCGTCCTCGCCCGGCGGCCGAACTGAGCGCGGACCGTCTCGATCTGGGCGAGGGAGCGTTTCTGGCTCCCGGCTATCTCTCGGGCGAGCGCCAGGCCGCGCTCCTCGCCGAGCTTCGGGCGGCGCTCGAGGCGGCGCCGCTGTTCACGCCCGAAATGCCGCGCACCGGAAAGCCGTTTACGGTGCGCATGACCAATTTCGGCCCGCTCGGCTGGGTGTCGGACAAGGACGGCGGCTACCGCTATCAGCCTGCGCATCCCGTGACCGGCCGTCCGTGGCCCGCGATCCCCGAGACGCTCCTGCGCGCCTGGGAGGAGATCGGCGGCTATGCGCGTCCGCCCGAAGCCTGCCTCCTCAACTGGTACGCGCCCGGCGCGCGCATGGGCCTGCACCAGGACCGCGACGAAGACGATCTCGAGGCGCCCGTCGTCTCGCTCTCGCTCGGCGACACGGCGCTGTTCCGGATCGGCGGCGTGAAGCGCTCCGACCCGACCCGCTCGTTCCGCCTCGCCTCCGGCGACGCGATGGCGCTCGCGGGCGCGGCGCGGCTCGCCTTCCACGGCGTCGACCGGATCCTTTCCGGCACCTCGTCGCTGCTGCCGCAGGGCGGGCGGATCAACCTCACGCTGCGGCGGGTGAGCCGGTCCTGACCCCGTCAGCGCCGCGTCGAGCGGACGTCGCAGACGTAGCAGCCGTCGATCGACACCGCCGCGTCGCGCCTAGCGCCTGGCGCGGCGAACCTCGCCTCGCCCTCGCCGCGCTGGATCGTGATGGCGGCCGAGTGCTCCGCCATCGTGAACGAGATGCGCGAGCACTGCTCGGTCTGCGACGTGAACGAGATCTTCGAGCCGTCATAGGCGGCGGCGGCCTGGCAGAGCCCCACCCGGCGCGAGCAGTCGCAGTCTTCGGCAAGCGCGGAGGAGGCCGCGAAGAGCGCGGCGAGCGGCAGGGCCAAAGTGGCAGTCAGGCCGAAAGCAAAGGTTTCGGGCGAAGGGCGGCGCATCGGATCATCCCCTGCTGGCGGTCGGCCCCGAGCGATGGTGGGGCGTTGGCGGGCGCGTGACCAGCCTCGCCAAGCGAAATCCGCGCCACGCGCGATGCGCGGCGGACCTGCCGGGATCTGGGGATAAAAGAGACGATGGTGCCCGGGGGCGGATTCGAACCACCGACACGCGGATTTTCAGTCCGCTGCTCTACCAACTGAGCTACCCGGGCGCGCGGGCCGGCCGCATGGGGCCGCCCGAAGCGGGCCGCTTATAGGGGCTGGCCCACGCACTGTCCAGCGGCATTCGGCGCCGCACGCGCCGCAATCGCGCGGGCCCGGCCGTAGGGCCGCCGAAAACCGCTCCCAAAGGCGTGTTCGAGCTTCTCCGCGTCCGGTGATACTGCTTGGGCCAAGCAGTGGGGGCTGTCGAAAAAGATGTCGATCGATCAATTCGTGCGCGCGGCGGGCGTCGCGTCTTCGCTCGTCTTCGCCATGGCGATTTCGGGGGCCGCCGCCGCCGAGGAACGCCCGCCCGCGGTGTTTCCGGGCGCGCCCGGCGCGATGTCGTCCGGAGGGCCGGCGGAGGCGCTGACGTCGCTTGCGCGGCGCAAGGGCCTCGTGCGGGTGATCGTCGGGCTCCGGACGCCGATGCGCTTCGAGGCGGCGATGTCCGAGCCCGAGATCGCGACGCAGCGCAAGCGGCTCCGCGAGACGCAGGACCGCGTCTCAGGCCGAGCGCTCGGGGCCGCGGCGTCGGCCGGCGCCGTGCGCTTCGATCACATCCCCTATCTCTCGACCTGGGCGACGCCCGCCCAGCTGGAGCGCCTGCTCGCCGATCCGGAGGTCGCCAGCGTCCAGCACGACCGGCCCGTTCCGCCGGCGCTGAAGGACAGCACCAAGATTATCCACACCACCGACCTGTTCGAGAAGTTCATCGACGCGCTCGGGCGCACGGTCGCGGTGCTCGACACCGGCGTGGCGCTGAAGCACCCGATGCTCGAGGGCAAGATCGTCTCGCAGGCCTGCTACTCAACCAACGAGCCGGCCGAGACCGCGACCTCGATCTGCCCCGGCGGCGACCCTGAGGACACCGGCGAGAATTCGGGCCGCGCCTGCACGAGCGTGCCGGACGGCTGCGAGCACGGCACCCATGTGGCGTCGATCGCGGTCGGCGACGGTTCGCGCTTCGACGGGGTCGCGCGCGGCGCGAGCCTCATTCCGATCCAGATGTTCTCCCGCTTCACCGACTGCGGCGGCGGCCCGAGCCCCTGCATCTCGAGCTACACGACCGACCAGATCAAGGCGCTGGAGCGCGTCTTCAGGCTGCGCAACCGCTTCACCATCGACGTCGTCAACATGAGCGTCAGCGACGGCGCCCACGCCGCGAGCTGCGACGCCGTGAGCCCCGCGCTCAAGACCGCGATCGACAATCTGCGCAGCGCCGGCATCGCCACCGTGATCTCGTCCGGCAATGGCGGCCTGACCGGCAGGATCGGCTTCCCGGCCTGCATCTCGAGCGCGATCGCGGTCGGGAGCTCGACCAAGAAGGACGTGATCGCGTTCACCTCCAATCATTCTCCGCTGGTCAAGCTGCTGGCGCCGGGCGACCAGATCGAGGCCGCGGTCCCGCCGAAGGCCTTCGCGGTGCTGAGCGGCACCTCGATGGCGGCGCCCCATGTCGCAGGCGCCTTCGCGCTGATGCGCGACGCCCAGCCGGAGGCGAGCGTCGACGACATCGTCTCGGCGCTCGAATGCAGCGGCAAGACGCTGCACCAGCGCGACCAGGGCGGCGGCGCCGCGATCGGGATCTCGCCGCAACTGCCGCGGATCGACGTTCTGGGCGCGCGCGACTGGCTGCGTGGCAAGCCCAACACGAAGCGCGAATGGCTGTTCGAGCGCGCCGACGACGCCGGCGACTGGGCGCCCGTGCTGCAGGACTGGAAGGTGCGGCGCGGCTCCTACATGCTCGACATCACCGGTCCGGGCGCGGCCGCGACCGAGGTCGCCAACTGCAGCGGCTCGTTCACGGTCGAGGCCGCCATGCGACGCGTCGACCCGCAGGTCGACCGGTTCGCGAGCAGCGGCCTGTTCTTCAAGGCGAAGGTCAACCGCGCGACCAACGCCATCTCGGGCTACTTCGTCTCCTACAACAAATGCCCGACCAACGACGCCGGCGCCTGCACCACCGATCCGGAGGACAAGCCCGGCCAGCTGATCGTCGCCAAGATGGTCGACTTCAAGTTCGACGGGACCGGCGGCTCCGGCGCGTCGGTGTGCATCCGCAAGGCCAAGGTCAACGTCAACAAGGTCAACCTGCTGAAGGTCGTGACCAACGGCTCCAGCCACAGGGTCTTCATGAACGACGTGCAGGTCTGCGCCTTCGAGGACGCGACCTATTCGTCCGGGTCGATCGTCCTGGCGTCGTTCCGCAACGTGCCCGGCAGCGAGTTCCGGGTCGACGAGGTGAAGATCCGCTCGAACGACAAGGGGCCGGTCGAGTCGATCGGCGCGATGGCTGAGCCCGACTCCTACGCGCCCGACCTCATGGCCGGGAGCGCGTCGCTCTTCGGGCCGGATCCCGTTGCCTCCATGGCCGCGCGGTGAGCCCTGCGGCTCAGACGAAGGCGAGGCCGACCGCGAGCGTGGCGAGGGTGAGCGGCGCGCCGACCTTGAGGTAGGGCCAGAACCCCACATGGACGCCGAGCGCCCGCGCGCGCTCGGCCACGATCAGGTTCGCGACCGACCCGACCAGCGTGAGGTTGCCGGCGAGCGTCGACGACATCGCGACGACGAGCCAGGCGCGCTCAGGGTCGGTGAGCCGCTCCACGATCGGCTGGAGCACCAGCACCGCCGGCACGTTGCTGACGATGTTGGACAGCGCGGCCGAGACGAGCGTGAGCGGCGCCGGGGCGTCCAGTGGAAGCCCGTCGACGACGGCGAGGACGTCGGGCGTCATCGCGATCTTGCGGAGCGCCGCGGTGACGACGAACAGGCCGCAGAACATCACGAGCAGCGGGAAGTCGATCTCGCGCCAGATCCGCGCGGGCTTCAGGCGCCGCGTGACGAGGAGAACGCCCGCGCCGACGATCGCCGCGCCCGCGACCGGCGCGCCCGCGAAGAAGGCCGCGATCATGGCGGCCGTGACGATGAGCGTCTTTGCGACGAGCGGCTTGTGGACGCGGGCGCGTCTGCGGCCAAGCGGGACGCTTCCAGCACCTCCCCCTTGCGGGGAGGGTGAGGGTGAGGGTGGTCCAGAATGAAGCTCCAAGCTTGCGCTTAGAGCGACGTCAGCCACGGAGCCTTTTCTGGAGCCAGCCCCACCCCCAACCCCTCCCCGCAAAGGGGAGGGGAGGGTGTCTGCGCTTCCGAAGAATTCGCGCCGGAACGCGAGCGCCACGAAGGCGACCACCAGCGCGAGGCCGATCGCAGCCACGGGGGCGAGCGTCGCGGCGAAGTCGACGTAAGGGATCTTCGACAGCGAGCCGATGATCATGTTCTGCGGATTGCCCGTGATCGTCGCGACGCTGCCGACGTTGGAGGCGGTCGCGACGGCGATCGCGTAGGGAACCGGATCCCGCCTGAGCTTCAGCGCGAGCGTGACGACGAGCGGCGTCATCACGAGGCAGATCGTGTCGTTGACGAGAAAGGCCGACAGGACGCCGGTCGAGACCGTGACGGCGACGAGCAGCGGCAACGGCCGCGCGGCCCGCCGCGCCAGCGCCTCGCCCGCGAGGTCGAAGGCGCCGGCGAGCTTGAGATTGGCCGCCACGATCATCATGCCGAGCAGCAGCGCGATGGTGTGGTGGTCGATCGCCGCGAAGATCTCGTCGGCGTCGAGGACGCCGAGCGCGGCCATGAAGGCCGCGCCGGCGAGAGCCGCGCCCGCCCGGTCCATCCGCAGGCCCGGGGCGCGGCCGATCGCCATCACGAGATAGGTCGCGGCGAAGACCGCGACGGCGGCGACGGTGACGAAAGTGGGGTTCAAGGCGTCGCGTCCGGCGGCGCGCGAGGGCTTCGCGCGAAGATCGGCGTCTTAGCGCGGCCGGGGCGCGCTGGGGAGGGCGCCGTTCAGCGCGCCTTCCGGGCCACCGCCTCGATCTCGACGACGACGCGGGCGGTCGCGGTCCAGTGCGGCATGTGGCCGGCGTCCTTCAGAACCACGAGCCGCGAGCCGCGGACCTGGTGGTGCAGGGCCCGCGAGTGGAGCTCCGGCGAGACGATGTCGTCCTTGTCGGCCGTGACGATCGTGGTCGGAACCCGGATCTCGCCGTAGCGCGGGGCCTGGCGCTTCAAGTACGCCTTCAGGTCGACGAGATCCTCGGCGTTCGCCTTGAACTCGGCCGGGCGCAGCAGGAGCATCGCGTCGGTCCGCTCGATGTAGCGGGGCGGCGGGGTCTTGGGGCGGAACGTCGAGGCGACGCCCTCGGCGAACTTGCCGCGGCCGACCGGCCCGACGAGCGTCGCGTTGAACAGGTCGCCGATCAGCGGCGTCGCCACGATCTCGTTGTACCAGGCGGCGCCGCCCGGATAGGGGTGGGTCGCGCCGGACAGCGTCACGAGGCCCGCCACGCGGGTCGGATGATCGAGCGCGAGATTTGTGGCGAGCGCGCCGGACCAGGAATGGCCGACCGCCACCACGCGCGCCACGCCGAGACGGTCGAGCGCCTCGACGATCGCGTCGGCCTGAAGCGCGGGCGAGGCCATGGCGCGGCCGCCCAGCCTGTCGCTGCCGCCATGGCCGGGGCGGTCGACGAGAATCACCCGATGGCGGCGGGCGAGCCGCCGGCCGATCGAAAGCTCCATGTCGCGCAGGTTTCCGCTCGCGCCGTGAAGCAGAAGAATCGGCGGTCCGCTCCCCTGCGGCCCGAGCGTCACCACGTGGAGCCGGCCGCCGCGGACCTCGACATAGGCGCCGCCGGTCCGCGTGGGCGCAGCCGCGGGCTTCTGCGCGGCGGAGGCCAGCGCCGCGACGCCGAGCACCAGTCCCGCCACGGCGAAGGCGCCGAGGGCCAGGCGGATCAAATGGGCTGGCCTTCGACCTTCAGCGCGAGCTCGTCGACCTGCTTCTTGAGGTTCTCGACCGCCGGGTAGATCTCCAGCGCCTTGCGGTAGGCCGCGAGCGCCTTTGCGTCGAAGCCGGCGTCTGACAGGATGCGGCCGAGCCCGATCCAGGCGCCGAAATGGCGCGGTTCGCGGATCAGCACCTCGTGGATGTCGGCCATCGCCTCGTCGTAGTCCTTGGCGACGTAGCGCAGCGTCGCGCGCCGGTTCCAGCCCTCGACGAAATCGGGCCTCAGGCTCACGACCTCGTCCATCAGCTTGATCGCGACGTCGAGCTTCTGGGCGCGCTGGGCTTCGCCCGCGCGTGACGTCAGAAGGTCGACCGTGTCGCTGCCCGAGCGCAGCCACAGCGCCTGCACGGCGGCGGCGATGCGTTTGGCCGACGTTGCGTCCTCGGTCTTGGCGAGGCGGCCAAGGAGATCGTCGGCGGCCTTGCGGCGGGTGTCCGGATCCTCGAGCGACTTCGCCGGTGCGGAGGGGCCGGTCACGTCGGCGGACGGCGGCGCAGGCGGCGTCTGCGCCGCGGCGGCGGAGGCCATGAGAAGCGCGAGGGCGGCGGAGACGGCGCGGATCATGGACGCGAGCTTAGCGCCGCGGTCGCCGAGATCAAATGCGCGCATGACAAAACCGCCGGAGCGGGGAGCGCCGGCGGCGACGTCAGGTCAGGCTTGCAGAACGTGGGCCGGGGCCCGCGCGGCTCAGCCCTGGCGGGCCTTGTAGCGCTTCTGCGTCTTGTTGATGATGTAGACGCGGCCCTTGCGGCGCACGATGCGGTTGTCGCGGTGACGGTTGCGCAGCGACTTCAGCGAGTTGCGGATCTTCATCGGTCTTCGTCCCGGAAACGTCGCCGCGCATCGCGCGCGGCCCGCGTTCCGCCTGTTCGAAATGTCGTGAACGAGCCCGGCTGTCGGCTGGCCCGCCGGTTCGGTGCGCCTTCTAGTCAAAGCTTGCCCATTTGGCAAGGCGCAAGCGCTCAACTGCCATGCGCCGTGTCGCTTGAAGGACGCGTGGGCGCAGACCATCTTAAGCCTCGGCCGGAGAGTCCGGCCTCCCAAGCGGAGCGCTTTGTTTACGAGGCTCCGTCAAAGTCGCTTCAAGGCGAGGACTTTGAACGATGTCGCGTCTGACAAGTTTGCAGAGCCCGTTCCTGCTGGGCTTCGACGGCCTCGAGCGTGCGCTCGACCGCGTGGCCAAGAGCGCCGACGGCTATCCCCCCTACAACATCGAGCGGCTCGCGCCGGTCGACGGGGAGCCCGAACGCCTCAGGATCACGCTCGCGGTCGCGGGGTTCGCCCCCGACCAGATCGAGGTCACGCTCGAAAAGAACGAGCTCGTCATCCGCGGCCGGCCGCAGGCCGAGCAATCCGACGACCGGATCTTCCTCCATCGCGGCATCGCGGCGCGCCAGTTCACGCGCGCCTTCGTGCTCGCGGAGGGCATGGAGGTTCTCGGCGCGGATCTTGCGATGGGCCTGCTGGTCGTCGATCTCGTCCGGCCGGAACCGAAGTCGTCGGTTCGGCGTATCGCAATAAAGGCGCGGGACGACAGCCGCCGTCTGGCGGAGAAGGAGTAAGTCATGGTGCGCGAAAATCTGGAAGGTGCGACGCGGCGGATCCTCAGCGCCGCCGAGTTCGCGGCGATCGGCGACGGTCACATCGCTTATGTGAAGCCGATCCTGTCGGATGAGCTCAACGCCCTGTTTCCGCAGGCGCCGGAGCTTGAGCCCGGGCTAGAGCTCTACGCGCTGCTCGGCGCCGACGGCTCCCCGATCGTGGTGGCGGACACCCGCGAGGCCCTGATCGAGAGCGCGCGCGAGCACGAACTCGTCACCGTCAGCGTCCACTGAAGGACACGTCCCGGGCCGCGTCCTGCACGCGGCTTGGGTGCCTGAACCTGGGCGCCGAAATTTGAGGCGTCGGCGTCAGGCCGCGGTCGACGCGGCCTGTTGCGCGAGCACCGCGTAGAGCGCGCTCGCATCTCTCGAGGTCCGCAGCTTCTGCGCCGTCAGGGGATCGCGCAGTACGCGCGCGACGCGCGCGAGCGCCTTGAGGTGGTCCGCGCCCGCCGTTTCCGGCGCGAGCAGCAGGAACACGAGATCCACCGGCTCGCCGTCGAGCGCGTCGAAATCGATCGGCCGGTCGAGCCGCGCGAACAATCCGAACAGGTGGTCGAACTTCGGCATCTTGCCGTGCGGGATCGCGATCCCCGAGCCCACGCCCGTGGAGCCGAGCCGCTCACGCTGCAGCAGCGTGTCGAACACGTCGCGCTCGGCGAGGCCCGTGAGCTCGGCGGCGCGGGCCGCGAGCTCCTGGATCGCCTGCTTCTTCGAATTGACCTTGAGCGCCGGCAGAATGGCGTTCGGAGCCACCAGATCGCTGAGAGGCATCAGTCTTTCAGACCTTCGTGAGCGCGCGCCGAGGGGCGAACGGCCGTTGGTACGAAGTCAGGGCCCGAAGGCCCTGCGTTTCGTTCTCAGTGGCCGTTCTGGCCGCTCTGCGAGGGCGGGTCTATCCAGCCGACATTTCCGTCCGAACGCCTGTACACGATGTTCACGCGGCCGTGGCTCGCGTGGCGGAACACCACCACGGGAGCCCCGGTCAGGTCGAGCTCCATCACCGCGAAACCCACAGTCATCGTGCGCAGCGGCTTGGTCGACTCCGCCACGATCGCCGGGCTCCAGCCGCCCGGCTCCTCGACCTCGTCGTCGCCGGGCGTCTCGATGACCGAATAGGCCAGCGGGTCGCCGTCGCCTTCGCCGTGATGATGGTCGCGAAGCT
This sequence comes from Chenggangzhangella methanolivorans, assembly GCF_042648545.1. Classification (NCBI taxonomy): domain Bacteria; kingdom Pseudomonadati; phylum Pseudomonadota; class Alphaproteobacteria; order Hyphomicrobiales; family Methylopilaceae; genus Chenggangzhangella; species Chenggangzhangella methanolivorans. The sequence goes on along the minus strand of NZ_JBHRXS010000003.1, from coordinate 789,196 downwards.
TGTTCTTGTAACGCTTGAGACGGGTCTCGATGCGCACGGCCGCCTGATCGAAGCTGGCGTAGGCGTCGCCCGCCGCGCCCGCCGCCTGAAGCACGATGCCGCTGTCGAGATGGATCGAGCATTCGGTGCGGAAGCCCGCGCCGTCCTTCGACACGGTGACATGTCCGGAAAAGCCGCCGCCGAAATATTTGGCCATGGCGTCCGAGATCCGGTCGTCGACCTGTCCGCGAAGCGCTTCGCCGATGTCGAGGTTCTTGCCGGATACGCGCAAGCCCATGAAGTCCGCTCCGCAGTTGGTTTCGGAAAGACCGGCCGCGCGACGGATCGGGGGGCGCGGTTCCTCGAAGGGATTGAGGTGAGTGGTAGGGTCGCGCGTATCCGAAGTCAACGGAACGGGGTCGGGCGGGCGGTCCCGCCCCCGCCCCTCAGGCCGGCCGATGGGCCGATTGCTTCTCCCGCCGGCGCTGCACCGAGGAGGGGATTCGCAGGCCCTCGCGGTATTTGGCGACGGTGCGGCGGGCGATCTCGACGCCGCTGTCGTGGAGGCGCTTCACGATGGTGTCGTCGGACAGGATGTCGTCGGGGCTCTCGGCGTCGATCATCGCGCGGATGCGGTGGCGCACGGCCTCCGCCGAGTGGGCGTCGCCGCCGTCGGCCGATGCGATCGCGGCCGTGAAAAAGTATTTGAGCTCGAACACGCCGCGGGGCGTCGCGACGTATTTGTTGGCGGTCACGCGCGAGACCGTCGATTCGTGCATGCCGATCGCGTCGGCGATCATCCGCAGGTTCAGCGGCTTCAGATGCGCCACGCCATAGGCGAGGAACCCGTCCTGCTGGCGCACGATTTCGGTGGCGACCTTCAGGATCGTGCGCGCCCGCTGCTCGAGGCTGCGGGTCAGCCAGTTGGCGGTCTGGAGGCACTCGGTGAGGAAGGTCTTCTCGGTGTCGCTCTTCGCCGAGCGCGCGACCTTGGCGTAGTAGGTCTGGTTCACGAGCACGCGCGGCAGGCTGTCGGCGACGAGCTCGACGATCCAGGAGCCGTCGGGCGCGGCGCGCACCGTCACGTCCGGCGCGACCGCCTGCACCACCTCGGAGCCGAAGGCGTGGCCGGGCTTGGGATCGAGGCGGCGGATCTCGTCGAGCATGTCGGCGAGATCCTCGGCGTCGACGCCGCAGAGCTTGCGAAGGCTCGCAAGATCCCGCCGCGCGACGAGTTCGAGATTGTCGACCAGCGCCTGCATCGCGGGATCGAAGCGATTCAGCTCGCGCAGCTGGATCGCGAGGCATTCGGACAGAGACCGGGCGCCGATCCCGGTCGGCTCGAAGGTCTGGATCACGCCGAGAACCCGCTCGACGCGGTCGAGCGGGGCGCCGAGGCGCTCCGCGATGTCGTCCAGCGGCTCGCGCAGATAGCCGGCGGCGTCGATCAGGTCGACGAGGTGCTGGCCGATCGCCCGGTCGGTCGGGTCGCCGACCGCGAGCATGAGCTGGCGCTCGAGATGGTCGCCGAGCGTCGGCCGCTCCGCCACATAGGCTTCGAGGTCCGCGCCTTCGCCCGCAGACGCGCTTCCCGCGCCCATGCCCGACCAGTCGCCGGGTTCGGGCCGTTCGGCCGCGGGCGCGCGCTCGGCCGCCTGCGGGGCGTCGTCGGGAAATACGTTTCCGAAATCGGTGCCGAGCCGCGACTCGATCTCCGCGCGGGAGCCCGGCGCAGGGTCTTCCCAGGCGGCGGGCTCAGGGGCCTCCTCGCCGCGCACGGGAGCCTCAGGGGCCTGCTCGTGGCGTTCGAGCAGCGGGTTCTGCTCGAGCTCCTTGTCGACATAGGCGGCGAGGTCGAGGCTCGACAGCTGCAGCAGCTTGATGGCCTGCATCAGCTGCGGCGTCATCACCAGCGACTGCGACTGGCGAAGGACGAGCTTCGGGGTCAGGGCCATCGTGCGCAGGCCATGGGCGGCGAGAACTCCGGCGAACGCGGCGGACCCGCGACCGCCGGGGGGCGGGCGGGGACCATTGGGCCGATTCTTGCATAAGAAACGGTCCGGCGTCTGTTAAAGCCGGAATTCCTCGCCGAGGTAAAGCCGCCTGACGTCGGGATGGGACACGACGTCGTCGGGTTCGCCCTCCATCAGCACGCCGCCGGCGTGGATGATGTAGGCCCGGTCGATGAGGCCGAGCGTCTCGCGCACGTTGTGGTCGGTGATCAGAACGCCGATGCCGCGGTCGGTCAGATGCCGAACGAGCGACTGGATGTCGCCGACCGCGATCGGGTCGATGCCCGCGAAGGGCTCGTCCAGAAGCATGAACGCCGGACGGCTTGCGAGCGCCCGCGCGATCTCGCAGCGCCGCCGCTCGCCGCCCGAGAGCGCGATGGCGGGCGACTTGCGAAGCCGCGCGATGCCGAACTCCTCGAGCAGCGCCTCGAGGTCGTGGGCTCGCTTCTTGCGGTCGGGCTCGACCACCTCCAGCACCGCCTTGATGTTGTCCTCGACGGTGAGGCCCCGGAAAATCGAGGCTTCCTGCGGCAGGTAGCCGACGCCCAGCCGCGCGCGCTTGTGCATCGGCAGGCGCGTCACGTCCTCGCCCGCAAGCTCGATGCGGCCGCGATCGGCCGGGACGAGGCCGGTGATCATGTAGAACACGGTGGTCTTGCCGGCGCCGTTCGGCCCGAGCAGGCCGACGGCCTCGCCGCGCTTGACCGACAGGCTGACGTCCTCGACCACCTGCCGTGCGCCGTAGCTCTTGGCGAGGTTGCGCGCCACCAGCGCGCCGTCGTCGCGCGCATGCGAGAGGGCGAAGTCGGCGTGCTCGTGGTGATGGTGGTCGCGGCCGTTCGCCGAGCCGCCGCCTTCCGGCGCGCGGACCGCGCCGGCGAAGCCGATCGGAATGCCCCTCACGATCATGATCTCCTCGAAGGCCCGAAAGGCCCCGTCACTGGCGCGGCTTGAACACGCCCTGCACGCGGCCGGAGCCGCCGCCGCCCTCGAGGCGCGAGACCTGCGTGGTCAGGTCGACCCGAAGCCGTTCGCCGCGGATGACGTTGTCGTCCTGGCTGACCACGACGCCGCCCGAAAGCTCGACCTTGTTCGACTCGACGTCGAAGGTGCCGCGCGCGCCGGTGGCCCGCTGGTTGCGCTGGGTGACGACGACGTCGCCCTCGGCCTCCATGCGGCGGATGTCGCGGCCGGCTTCGGGCGCGGCCTTGGCTCCGGCGGTCTCGCCCTGCTGCGGACCCTTCTGGGCCGTCTTCGGACCTTCGCCCTTCTTGTAATAGAAGATGGTGAGCTTGCGCGCCTTCACGATCGAGGCGCCCTGGGTGAGCACGACGCTGCCGGTGAACACGGCCGCCTGCTCCTGGTCCTTCACCTCGAGATTGTCGGACTCGACGTTGACGGGCTCGTTGGACTTCGCGGAGAAGCCCGAAAACGCGCTCGTCACCGAACCGCTCTGCGGCGGCTGCTGGGCGAGGGCGGGGCCGGCGACGAGCAGCGCGGCGAAAGCGGCAAGCGTCAGTCTCATCGGCGCCCTCCCAGGCGTCCCAACGTCTTGGTTTCGCGAAAGCACGGCGTCGTGGGACCCGCCGTCAGCTGTGGGCGAAGATATCATCGTGCTCCCAGCCCGCGAGGTCGAGGGCGGAGCGCACCGGCACGAAGGCGAAGCAGGCGTCCGCGAAGGCCGAGCGGCCCTCGCGCGCCAGCAGCGCGTCAAACTTGTCCCTCAGGGCGTGCAGATACAAGACGTCGCTGGCCGCATAAGCGAGTTGCGCGTCGCTCAATTGGTCCGAGCCCCAGTCGGAGGACTGCTGCTGCTTCGAGATCTCGACGCCGAGAAGCTCGCGGCAGATGTCCTTGAGCCCGTGACGGTCGGTGTAGGTGCGGGTGAGGCGCGAGGCGATCTTGGTGCAGTAGACCGGCTCGGTCATGACGCCGAAGGCCTTGTAGAGCGCGGCGACGTCGAAGCGCGCGAAGTGGAACAGCTTCTGGACCGATCGGTCGCGCAGCACTTTTTCGAGATTGGGGGCGCGGCCCTGGCCGGGCGCGATCTGGACGAGGTCGGCCGAACCGTCTCCGGTCGAGATCTGCACGAGGCAGAGACGATCGCGATTCGGGTTGAGGCCGAGCGTCTCGGTGTCGATCGCGACCGCGGCGCCGGGCTCGTAGCCGTCGGGAAGGTCGCCGCGATGGAGGCGGATCGTCATGGGGTCTCGTGACAGTGGATGGGCCAGCGGCCAGGCGCGCGCTGTCGGCGCGTTCTGCCGCTTCCCCCACTAGCGCGCGGACCCCGTTCCGTCCGACCGGACTTCGGGAAAGATGGTGCCCAGGAGAGGACTCGAACCTCCACGGTGTTACCCACACGGACCTGAACCGTGCGCGTCTACCAGTTCCGCCACCTGGGCCTGAGGCGGGTCATAAAGCAGCGCTTGGGCGGCCGTCAATGGCGTGTCGTCGTCTTGGCTCGCTTTACCTGTCGCGGCCGGTGGCTTACCTCTCCGTTTCGCGACCGCGAAAGGCAGGAGAAACCACGCCATGGCTACCGACAGCCCCCGCCCGGTGGGCGACAAGCTGGTGACCGTGTTTGGCGGCTCCGGCTTCATCGGACGCCACGTCGTGCGCGCATTGGCGCGCGACGGCTGGCGGGTGCGCGTCGCCGTGCGCCGGCCCGATCTCGCCGGCCATCTCCAGCCGCTCGGCGGCGTCGGACAGATCGTCGCGACCCAGGCCAATCTGCGCTTCCCCGCATCGGTGGCGCAGGCGGCCAAGGGGTCCGACGTCGTCGTCAACCTCGTCGGCATTCTCGCGGAGAGCGGCAAGCAGCGCTTCGAGGCCGTGCAGGCGGAAGGCCCGCGAATCGTCGCCGAGGCCGCCAAGGCCGCCGGCGCGACCCGCTTCGTCCAGATGTCGGCGATCGGCGCGGACCGGCAGAGCAAGGCGCTCTACGGCAAGACCAAGGCTGCGGGCGAGGAGGCGGCGCAGGCCGTCTATCCCGACGCGACGATCCTGCGCCCCTCGATCGTGTTCGGCCCCGAGGACCAGTTCTTCAACAAGTTCGCGGCGATGGCGCGCATGTCGCCGGCGCTGCCGCTGATCGGCGGCGGCAAGACGCGGTTCCAGCCGGTCTTCGTCGGCGACGTCGCCCGCGCGGTCGCGCTCGCGGTCTCCGGAAAGACCAAGGGCGGCGTCTACGAGCTCGGCGGCCCCGACGTCATGACCTTCCGCCAGATCCTCGAATATGTGCTCGACGAGACCAATCGGGACCGCCTGCTGGTCAACCTGCCGTTCGGACTCGCCAAGGCTCAGGCCAAGATTCTGCAGCTGCTTCCGAACGCGCCGCTCACCGTCGACCAGGTGGCGATGCTCGAGACCGACAACGTCGTCTCCGAGGACGCGCGCGACGCCGGCCGCACGCTCGCCGGCCTCGGGATCGAGCCGGCCTCTGCGTCGGCGATCGTGCCGAGCTATCTCTGGCGCTTCCGTCGCACCGGCCAGTTCGGCAAGGCGCGCGTCGCCGAGAAGGTCGGCTAGGAGCCGACCCAAGCCTGCGATGGACGCCGCCGCGCTCAAGGCCGAGATCGCCCGCCGGGCGAAGGCGCTCGGCTTCGACGCGGTCGCGGTGACGACGCCGGACGCGATCCCGCAGGCCGCCGGGCGGCTCGCGCAGGCGCTCGACGACGGCCACCACGGAACGATGGCGTGGCTCGCCGAGCGCGCTGCTTGGCGCGGCGATCCCGCGGCGCTCTGGCCCGAGGCCCGCTCGGTCGTGATGCTCGCGCTCAACTACGGGCCCGATGACGACCCCCGAAAAATCCTCGAACGGCCCGAGCGTGCGGCGATCTCGGTCTATGCGCAGGGCGACGACTATCACGAGGTCATCAAGGGCCGGCTGAAGCAGGTGGCGGGCGCCTTCGCCTCGATCGGCGCGCCCGCAAAGGTGTTCGTCGACACTGCGCCCGTGATGGAGAAGCCGCTGGCCGCCGCCGCCGGGCTCGGCTGGCAGGGCAAGCACACCAATCTCGTCTCGCGCGAGTTCGGGTCGTGGCTGTTCCTCGGCGCGATATTCACGACCGCGGAGCTGCCGCCCGACGCCGCCGCGCAGGACCTCTGCGGCTCCTGCCGGGCCTGCCTCGACGCCTGCCCGACCAACGCCTTCCCGGCTCCGTACCGGCTCGACGCGCGGCGCTGCGTCTCCTACCTCACGATCGAGCTCGCGGACCCGATTCCCGAGGAGTTCCGCGCGGCGATCGGCAACCGGATCTATGGCTGCGACGATTGCCTGGCGGCCTGCCCCTGGAACAAGTTCGCAAGCGCCGCCCATGAGATGCGGCTCTCCGCCCGCGACGCGCTCAAGGCCCCGGAGCTTGCGGAACTCGCCAAGCTCGACGACGCGGCGTTCCGAAAACTGTTCTCGAAGTCGGCGGTGAAGCGCATCGGCCGCGACCGATTCATCCGCAATGTCGCGATCGCGCTCGGCAACGCAGGAACGGCGGAGGCCGCCGAAGCCGCCGAGGCGCTCGTCGACGACGCTTCGCCGCTGGTGCGCGGGGCCGCGGTCTGGGCGCTGTCGCGGCTTGCGCCTGCGACGCTTGCGCGCCTTGCCGAGACGAGGCTGCCGCACGAGACCGACGAGGCGGCGCGGCGCGAGTGGAGCCGCGGCTTGAGCCTCGAGGCGGCATGACGGAAGCGAACGCACGGCGCCTGGTGATCTTCGGCTGCGGATATTCGGCGCGGCGCTTCGTCGGGCTGTTCGGCTCCCGCTTCGCGACGATCGACGCCACGAGCCGCTCCGCCGACGGCGCGGCGGCGCTCGTCGCCGACGGGCTCATGGCGCATGTGTTCGACGGGACGCAGACGTCTCCGGCGCTCGCCGCCGCGATCGCGACGGCGACCCATGTGCTGGTCTCGGCCGCGCCCGGAGAGGCCGGCGACCCGACGCTGCGCGGCGCAGGTTCAGCGCTGGAGGCGGCCGAGACTCTCGAATGGATCGGCTATCTCTCGACCATCGGCGTCTATGGCGACGCGGGCGGCGGATGGGTCTCGGAGGACACGCCCCCCGCGCCCGAGAACGAGCGCGGACTGCGCCGCGTCGAGGCCGAGTCCGACTGGCTGGCCTTCGGCCGGCGCAAGGGCGTTTCGGCGCAGATCTTCCGACTCGCCGGCATCTACGGCCCGGGCCGCAGCGCGGTCGAGAACCTGCGCGCCGGAACCGCGCGGAGGCTCGTGAAGCCCGGGCAGGTGTTCAACCGCATCCATGTCGACGACATCGCGGCCGCGGTCGCGGCGGGAATGGAGCGGCCGGACGTCGGCCCGGTGATCAACGTGACCGACGACGAGCCGGCGGCCCCGCAGGACGTGGTGGCTTACGCCGCCGAGTCGATGGGGCTGCCCACGCCCCCCGACATCCCGTTCGAGACCGCCGAGCTCTCGCCGATGGCGCGCAGCTTCTACTCGTCGAACAAGCGGGTCGCGAACACGAGGCTGCGACGGGAGCTCGACGTCGCGCTCGGCTACCCGACCTATCGCGAGGGGATCGCGGCGCTCGTCCGTGGATCCGTCGAGGAAGGCTGAGCGCGATAGCCCACACGACCAGCGCTCCGTTCAAGCGGACGAAGAAACCGGCGGACGGCGAAGCGGGCGTGCGCGAGAAGATCGCCGAGATCGTCCGAAGGGCGACCGCCTAAGAGACCGATAAGGTCTTGCGGGCGCCGTCCTCACGTGATCTTGAGGGCGCAAACAGAAGACCTTCAAGGAAAACGCCCATGTTCCGCACGGTCCTGATCGCCGCCCTCGCTGCGGCCGCGACGCCCGCCTTTTCGGCCGGCTTCGACCTGCCGCCGCGCAAGCCCGGCCAGTGGGAGATGTCGATCCAGGTCGACACCGCCGCGATGCCCCCGCAGGTCATCCGCATGTGCCTCGACGCCGACACCGACAAGATGCTGAACAACAAGTTCGGCGGCATGGCGAGCCAGATGTGCTCGCGCCAGGAGCAGAAGAAAGACGGCGACGCGATCATCCTGGAGAGCGACTGCCGGGTCGGCGACATGACGACCACGTCGCGCACCATCGTCACCGGCGACTTCAACAGCGCCTACACGATGAAGTCCGACGTCCAGATGGGCGGATCGAACGCCACCCGCGGCGTTCAGGCGGCCGCGCCGAAGGGCGTCACGAGCCAGCAGACCACGATCAGCGCGAAATACGCCGGCGAGTGCGTTGGAGACATGAAGCCCGGCGACATCGACCTTGGCGGCGGTCGCATCATGAACGTGCGCGACATGCCCGATCCGCAGCCGATGCAGTGAGGGCGGGGCGGCCGACGCCTCTCCTGCCTGCCCCGCTTGCAGCCGACGTCGACCTCAAGCGCATGCGTCGCTCCCGGATGGGAGCGGGGGGAGGCGCGCGCGCCCTCAGTGCATCGTGGATGTTTTTCGTTTGAGCCGGTCGGCGCGCACGGCTTCGCATTCGAGCGCCAGCAACTCGCGCAGGCCTTCAAGCTGAAAGAGCCGGAATTCGGCGATCCGATCCAGCTCCACCCACATGTCTTGGGGAACCGGATGTTGTCCGGAAGTCCATCGTTGGATCGAGCGCGACGAGTATCGGGTGTCGTGCGCCATGTTGGATGAGAACGACACCCCGTAGAGCGCTTGCCCGATCGCGATCAGCAAATCCTTTTCCGACACTCTGGCCCCCGGTCAAATTTTGCACAAAAGTATTTTGCGCGAGTTTTACGCTTGGCTTTCTGCAAGCGCGTTTGGAGCCGCCGCGACGTTGCGCGGATCGGCGGTTCAGTGGTGCGATAGCGAGATGTGGGCCGAACACGCCCAAGGCGAAATCCCGGCCGGGCCCGACGCGTTATGCAGGCCGGACGCCGTCGCGAAGTCGTTCGACCTCATGGTCGAGCCTACAAGGCCGGCTGACGCCTCTTGCAGAATCCGATGAGAAAAACTTCGAGGGCGCGGCCGCGTTTGGCGGTTGGCCGACGCCGTGCGTTTCACCAGTCATGAGTCCCCGCATGGTCGCTGAAAACGAGGCGCGAATTGTAACATCAAAACAACGCGTGAGCGCGCGGATAGTTCCGGATATGTGACAATTTGGATGAAATTGATGAAGGCAGTTCTTGCATATGGCACTGCGACTTCATCCGATCGGCGATCAACTGGACGAAATTCGCCCGACCTTCAGACGCGTCAGTCAGGCAGCGCGAACTGCAGCAGCAGGGTCTTCTGCAGCGGCGAGAAATTGTCGTCGGAGACAAGCGTCAACACGGTCCGCCCGTCCGGCGAGCGGTGAACGCCGAGCGCCTCGAAATTGTCGATGCGCTGAACGAGGCTCGCCTCCATGAGCACGGGGCCGTCGAGCGTCGCGCCGGGTTCGATGTCCTTGGCGGACAGCCGCCGCAGCCGGATCGAGAGCGAGAACGGCGGCTTGTAGCGCCGCTCGAGCAGCACGAGGTCGCCGCCCGGCAGGCGGACGAGGTCGGTGGGCGAGAAGTCGAGCGAGCGCACGACCGAGAATTCGAACGGCTTCTTGCCGCCGACCACGAAGCCGCGGTTGTCGCCGTCGTCGTCGAGAAACTTCTCTCCGATCAGCGCGATCTCGCCGGAAGCCAGCCGCGCCATCGCCTCGTAGCCGGAGTTCGACGGCGCCTTGGCGGAGGCCGGCGGCAGCGCCACCGCCTTTCCGGCCCCTTCCGGCCGCCCGTCCGGGCCGAGCTCGTAGCGCGTCAGCCAGTGGACGCGCTCGGCCGTGACCCAGGCGGTCCTACCTTCGATCTCGAGCGCCTCGGTGTCGAAGCCGCGCCTGTCCGGCAAGGGTTTGCCGTCGCGCCCCGGCGTCGGAGCGATCTCGACGTTCGAGACGCCGGTCGGCCGCGAGCCCTCATAGTCAATCGCGCCCGTGAACCAGTTGCCGCGGTCGCTGATCGCCGTGAAACGGGAGCCGTCGGCCGAGAGCCTCAGGCCCGACAACCCGCCGAAGTCGGGATCGGAGGATTTCAGTTGCACGCCGCCGAGATAGACCAGCGAGCCGAAAGCGCCGCCGACCTTGGTGCGGAAATCGAATTCGGGGATCGGCGTCGCCGTCACCTCGACGGCGCTCTGGGCCTGGGCCGCGCCGCCGATCGCGAGGATGAGGGCGGCGACGGCCAGCAGCCTCAATGGAGCCGCCGCCTGTCCGTCTGCCGCGGCGCGGGCGCGGCCTCGTCGAAGAGCTCGGCGAGCTTCTCGGTCATAACGCCGCCGAGCTCCTCGGCGTCCACGATGGTGACGGCGCGCTTGTAATAGCGCGTGACGTCGTGGCCGATGCCGATCGCGATCAGCTCGACCGGAGACCGGTTCTCGATCTCATGGATCATCCGGCGCAGGTGCTTTTCGAGGAAGTTGCCGGGATTGACCGAGAGCGTGGAGTCGTCGACCGGCGCGCCGTCGGAGATCACCATCAGGATCTTGCGCTGTTCGGGCCGGCCGAGCAGGCGCTTGTGCGCCCATTCGAGCGCCTCGCCGTCGATGTTCTCCTTCAGCAGCCCCTCTCGCATCATCAGGCCGAGGTTCTTGCGCGTGCGCCGCCAGGGCGCGTCGGCCGCCTTGTAGATGATGTGGCGCAGGTCGTTGAGGCGTCCCGGAGCCATCGGCTTGCCGCTCGCAAGCCATTGCTCGCGCGACTGTCCGCCCTTCCAGGCCCGGGTGGTGAAGCCGAGGATCTCGACCTTCACGCCGCAGCGCTCGAGCGTGCGCGCCAGAATGTCGGCGCAGGTCGCAGCCACCGTGATCGGGCGCCCGCGCATCGAACCGGAATTGTCGAGCAGCAGGGTGACGACCGTGTCGCGGAAGTCGGTGTCGCGCTCGCGCATGAAGGAGAGCGCGCTCATCGGATCGGTGATGACGCGCGAGAGGCGCGAGGGGTCGAGCACGCCTTCTTCGAGATCGAAGTCCCAGGCGCGGCTCTGCTGGGCGAGCAGGCGCCGCTGCAGCCGGTTGGCGAGGCGCCCGACCACGCCCTGAAGCGCGGAGAGCTGCTTGTCGAGATAGGTGCGCAGCCGCGCGAGCTCTTCGGGATCGCAGAGATCCTCGGCGAGCGCCTCCTCGTCGAATTTCGTGGTGAAGGCCGAATATTCGAGCTTCTCGCGATCCTTGCGCGGATCGTCCTTCGGCCGCCACGGCTCGGTCGCCTCGTCGGCCTCGCCGAGCTCGTCGTCGTCGGGCGAGTCGGTCGGGGGCGCGTCGGCCGCCTCCATCTGCTCGGCGTCGTCGTCTTGCTCGGCGGAGGCTTCCGTCTCGGCCTCGTCCGCGCCGTCGGCGGCGTCCTGCGGGGCGTCGGCGGCCTCGCCGTCCTGGGGAGGCGGCTCCTCGCCGTCGGCGTCGCCCTCCTGCTCGCCCTGCTCGCGCTCGGAGGCGAGCTCCTCGCCCATGTCGAGCGAGGACAGCATGTCGCGGATCGCGCGGGCGTAGGCGTTCTGGTCCTCGAGCAGCTTGTCGAGGCGCGAGAGATCGACGCCGGCCTTCTCCTCGATGACGGGGCGCCAGAGCTCCACGATCTTGCGCGCGGCCTCCGGCGGTTTGCGGCCGGTTAGCCGCTCGCGGACCATCAGCGCGACGGCGTCCTGCAGCGGCGCGTCGGCGCGGTCGGTGATCTCGGCGTAAGGCCCGCGCAGATAGCGGTCCTCGAGCATCGCGGTCAGATTGTCGGCCGCGCCTTCCATCCGCCGCGAGCCGATCGCCTCGACGCGCGCCTGCTCGACGGCGTCGAACACCGCGCGGGCCTCTGCGCCCTGCGGCGCGAGCTTGGCGTGGGTCGTCTGGTCGTGGCAGGCCAGGCGCAGCGCCATGCTGTCGGCGTAGCCGCGCAGCACCGCGACGTCCTGCCCCTCGAGCCGCCGCGGCGGCTCCGGCAGGCGCGCCTTGTTGCCCATGAGCGCCGGACGCTCGGAGGCGAACGTCACCTCGACTTCAGGATCGCCCGCGATGGCGCGCAGGCACGCGCCGATCGACCGCTTGAGCGGTTCGGACGGGGCCGCGAGCTTTTCGCCGGGCTTTCGGTTGGAGATGCTCACCGGGGTCGGGCGTCAGCTCATCACGACGTTGACCGCGCTTTCCGGCAGCTCCTTGCCGAAGCAGCGCTGGTAGAACTCGGCCACGAGGCCGCGCTCGAGTTCGTCGCACTTGTTGAGGAAGGTGAGGCGGAACGCGAAGCCGAGGTCGCCGAAGATGTCGGCGTTCTCGGCCCAGGTGATCACCGTGCGCGGGCTCATCACCGTCGACAGGTCGCCGTTGATGAAGGCCTGGCGCGTGAGGTCGGCGAGCCGCACCATCTTGGACACCGTGTCGCGGCCGTTCGGCTGGTCGCGATGGTGCGGCGACTTCGCAAGCACGATGTCGACTTCCTTGTCGTGCGCCAGATAGTTCAGCGTCGTGACGATCGACCAGCGGTCCATCTGGCCCTGATTGATCTGCTGGGTGCCGTGATAGAGGCCCGAGGTGTCGCCGAGGCCGACCGTGTTGGCGGTGGCGAACAGGCGGAACGCCGGATGCGGGCGGATGACCTTGCGCTGGTCGAGCAGCGTGAGCTTGCCGGACTGCTCCAGCACGCGCTGGATCACGAACATCACGTCGGGGCGGCCGGCGTCGTATTCGTCGAACACCAGCGCGACGTTGTTCTGCAGCGCCCAGGGCAGGATGCCGTCGCGGAATTCGGTGACCTGCTGGCCGTCCTTCAAAACGATCGCGTCCTTGCCGATCAGGTCGATGCGGCTGACATGGCTGTCGAGATTGACGCGGATGCAGGGCCAGTTGAGGCGCGCGGCCACCTGCTCGATGTGGGTCGACTTGCCGGTGCCGTGATAGCCGGTGACCATCACGCGGCGATTGCGCGAGAAGCCGGCGAGGATCGCGAGCGTGGTGTCGTGGTCGAACAGGTAGTCGGGATCGAGGTCCGGGACCGCGCCGCGGGCCTCGCCGAAGGCCGGAATCTCGAGATCGCTGTCGATCCCGAAGACCTGGCGGGCCGACACCTTCATGTCGGGGAGCGCCGCTTCGGCGGAGGGAGCGTCGAGCAGAGTCATTGGACCTCCGAAGCCGGGCGAAAGGGCCCGCGCGGCGGGGCCCGGCGGCGCGCAGTCGAAGCGCGCGGTTGTGCGTCAGTCAGCAAAGGCCGGCGGATCGCAGATAGTTATAGGCTTGGATGATCTCGCGCAATTTCTCCTCCGTGCTCCGGTCGCCGCCATTGGCGTCCGGGTGGAGGCGCTTCACGAGCTCCTTGTAGCGCGCCTTGATCTCGTCCGGGCTCGCGCCGGCGGAGAGGTTCATGGCCTCGAGCGACTTCAGCTCGACCTTCTTCAGCTCGCGCTTGGGTTCGGGACGGCTGCGCGGGCCGCCCTCCTCGTCGAACATGTGGAAGGCGTCGTCGAATTCGAACCCGCTCGCCCAGCCGCGGTTGCGTCCGCGCGAGCGGTCGGCGCGGTTGCGCGTCTCCGCCGACGCGCCGCCCCGGCCCATCTGCCATGTGGGGCGATGGCCGACATGGGCCTCGCGCTCATAGGCCCTGAGGTCGTCGTCCGACATCCCCTGGAAGAAATTGTAGGACTGGTTGTAGGCGCGCACATGCTCGAGGCAGAACCGCCAGTACTCGTTCTCGCGGCCGCGGCCCTTCGGCGCGCGGTGGGGCCCGGCCGCACGGCAGCCGGGATGGTCGCACTGCGCGACCTCGGGCTCCGCGCGCTTCTCTTCGGAAGGACGCGAAACCCGGATCCGGTCGAACCATGGGCTATCGAGCTTCATCACGACGCTCATTATGGCCGCGCCTGGCATGCCGAACAAGGATTCGGGCGGCCCGAACGGGCTTGCGCAGGCCGGTCTTGACGTCGCGCCCGGGCGTCGTCATGTCCGCGACGCCCCGACAGCCGGAGATCCCGATGAGCGTCCGCGCCCGCATCGAAGCGACCCTGACCGAAGCGCTGAAGCCCGAGCGGCTCGAAGTGATGGACGAGAGCCATCTCCACGCCGGCCACGCCGGCGCGCGCCCCGAGGGCGAGACGCATTTCCGCGTCCGCATCGTTTCGGGCGCGTTTTCGGGAATGAGCCGCGTCGACCGCCACCGGCAGGTCAACGCGCTGCTGGCGGCCGAGCTCCAGGGCCCGGTCCATGCGCTCGCGATCGACGCGCGCGCTCCGGAGGAGCCGGGACGGCCTTGAGCGGGCGGCGGCCGCAAAATTCGCGGCGAGAGATCTTCCGATCCGTCTCCTCTTCTTGCGTCCGGGCGGCGGTTTCGCTACAGCGTGCGCCGGCGCCGCAATAGCTCAGCTGGTAGAGCACGTCATTCGTAATGACGGGGTCGGGGGTTCGAGTCCCTCTTGCGGCACCAGATTCCTCTTCAGCTGCGACAACTTAGGCCTGGGGCTCGCGCAACCAAGCGCCTCCGCGCGCGTTTAGGAGGCCGGCCCTCCGGAACCGCCAGCCATGCTCGATCAGCTTCGCCGTCTCCTCTCCGACCTCACCGGCGCGTCCGAGCACGACGAGTTCGCGCTCGACGATCACCGGGTCGCGGCCGCGGCGCTTCTCGTCAACCTCGTCTCCGCCGACGGCGTCGCGAGCGAGAGCGAGAAAATCGCCCTGCACGACGTCCTGAAGGCGCGCTTCGCGCTCGACGAACACGAGACCGCCGAGCTCATCGAGGCCGGCCGTCGCCGCGAGGCCGACGCCGTCGACCTCTATGGCTTCACGAGCGTGCTGAAGCGCTCGCTCGACGCGCAAGGGCGCGCGGGCGTGGTCGAGATGATGTGGGAGATCGTGTTCGCGGACGGCGCCGCCCACGAGCTCGAGGACAACATCGTCTGGCGCGCCGCCGACCTTCTCGGGGTCTCGGACCGCGAGCGCGTGGAGCTCAAGCGCCGCATCGCCGCCCGCGCCAAGCCCCTCGGAGCCGCGGAGCCCGCCTGAACGACGGGTGATCCGTATCGGGACGGCTGTCTCTCGCAAGCTGCGAGGGTTTTCGCAAAATGCGACGCCGTTTGCGAGAGCGCCGCGTCGACGCCACAATATATGGGCGCTCGACCCAGTCAGGGCGCTATATCTCGTATGGTTTCGGCGCCATTAGGGTTGGCAAGCCGTTTGCGATGATCCCGTCAGCCGGATCTGGTTTATGCGTACCGGCATCCGTTCGGCCGGGAGGGGGGCGTTTCCGACCCCGGCGACCCCCCTTCCGGATCGAACCTTTCGGGCCCGGTCCGGCCTGTCTCTCCGAGCAATGACTGCCGCCGCCCCGCCTCTCCCGCCCGACGGGAGAGCGGGGACGGACGCGCGTCGCGATCGTCCCGGACTTGGATCCTGCGGCGCTCCCGGGTCCCGGCTCGAGGCGGGGACCTGGGCGGCCCGTCACTCCGGCTTCGGTCGCGTTCCGAAAATCGCGGAGCCGACGCGCACATGGGTCGCGCCGAACGCGATCGCTTCGGCGTAATCGGCGCTCATGCCCATCGACAGCCCCTCGAGTCCGTTGCGCCGCGCAAGCTTCTGCAGCAGCGCGAAATAGGGCGCGGGCGGCTCGTCGAAGGGCGGGATGCACATGAGTCCGGCCACCTCCATGCCGAGCTCGTCGCGGGCGAGGGCGACGAGCGCGTCCGTCTCGGCAGGCGCGCAGCCGGCCTTCTGCTCCTCCTCGCCGACATTCACCTGCACGAACACCGCCGGCCGGCGGTGCTGCCGCTCCATCTCGGCGTGAAGCGCGCGGGCGATCTTCGGCCGGTCGACGGTGTGGATCACGTCGAACAGCGCGACAGCGTCGGCGGCCTTGTTGGACTGGAGCGGGCCGATGAGATGAAGCTCGACGCCGGGATGAAGCGCGCGCAGCGCCGGCCACTTGCCCTGCGCCTCCTGCACCCGGTTCTCGCCGAAGACGCGGTGGCCGGCCGCAAGCGCCGGCTCGACGTCGACCGCGTCGAACGTTTTCGACACCGCGACGAGCGTCGTCGCGCCTTCGGGGCGGCCTGCGGCGCGCTCGGCGCGGCGGATCTGGTGGAGCGCGGCGGAGAGGTTTTCGGAGACGTCGGTCACAAGGGGCCTTTCAGGCCGAAGCGATGTCGGTGCGGGCGAAGCGTCGCTCTTGTAGAGCAAGAGCGCGTGCTTGGCGCGGGCGCAGGCGTAGGCGAAGCAGTCGCCCATGTTCAACTGCGCGGGATGGCCCGCGATCTTGCCGAAGCGGGCGGCCGCCTCGATGGCGGCGGCGCCGTCGACCGAGGTTTCTTCCGCCCCGATCCTGTCGAGAAAATCGCGGACGATCGCGTGCGCTTCGGCGATGGTCGCGGCGTCGGCGCGCCGGCCCAAAGGCGTTTTCTTGCGGACGAGGCCGAACGTGGCTTCGAACACGCTCACGGCTGAAAAGTACAGGGGCCGCGCCGCGACCTCAATCCGGTCGACGAGCTCGTCGCCGTCCGGCTCGTGAGACAAGATCGCGACGATCACGGACGCGCCTCCCGCTCATGAATATCCATATAATCTCGACTGCATATCCCCGCCAGCCGTGCCCGCCGGGCAACGGCGCGCCTCGGACGTCCGGGCGGCCCCGCATTCTGTTGACCGCCCGCTTCGTTTCGCGCCAAGGTCCGCGCGCCTTCGGGCGGGCGTTCGCGTCCCACCTCCACGACAAGACTGGCGTAAAAAGCTGATGACGACGGAGCGCTACAACGCGCGCGAGGCCGAGCCGAAGTGGCAGGCCGCATGGAACGAGAAGCGGTTGTTCGAGACGGGCGCCGACGACGGCCGCCCGAGCTATTACGTGCTCGAGATGTTCCCCTATCCGTCGGGGCGCATCCACATGGGCCATGTCCGCAACTACGCGATGGGCGACGTGGTCGCGCGCTACAAGCGCGCCAAGGGTTTTTCGGTGCTCCACCCGATGGGCTGGGACGCGTTCGGGCTGCCGGCCGAGAACGCCGCGATGGAGCGCAAGGTCCACCCGAAGGCCTGGACCTACGACAACATCGCCACCATGCGCGACCAGCTGAAGTCGATCGGCCTGTCGCTCGACTGGTCCCGCGAGATCGCGACCTGCGATCCTGAATATTACGCGCAGCAGCAGGCCCTGTTCCTCGACTTCCTGAAGGCCGGCCTCGCCTATCGGCGCAAGTCGAAGGTGAACTGGGATCCGGTCGACAACACGGTGCTGGCCAACGAGCAGGTCATCGACGGCCGCGGCTGGCGCTCGGGCGCGCTCGTCGAGCAGCGCGAGCTGACCCAGTGGTTCTTGAAGATCACCGACTTTTCGGACAGTCTGCTCGGCGCGCTCGACGATCTGCCGCGCTGGCCCGAAAAAGTCCGGACCATGCAGAAGAACTGGATCGGCCGCTCCGAAGGGCTGCTGGTCCGCTGGGAGGTGGCGCGCGACGCCGGCCACGGCGGAAGCCCCGCGACCGAGATCGAGGTCTACACCACCCGTCCCGACACGCTGTTCGGCGCGAGCTTTCTGGCGCTTTCGCCCGACCACCCGACGGCGCTCGCGCTCGCCGAGGTCGATCCCGAGCTGAAGGCCTTCTCCGACGAATGCCGCCGCGCCGGCACGAGCGTCGCCGTGCTGGAGACGGCGGAAAAGAAGGGCTACGACACCGGCCTCAAGGTTCGCCACCCGTTCGATCCGGCGTGGGAAGTCCCGGTCTATGTCGCGAACTTCGTGCTCATGGACTACGGCACGGGCGCGATCTTCGGCTGCCCGGCGCATGACCAGCGCGACTACGATTTCGCGTCGAAATACGGCCTGCCCATCACCCCGGTGGTGGCGCCCGAAGGCGCAGATCCCGCCTCGCTGATCGAGACGAGCGCCTATGACGGCGACGGCGTCCTCGTGAACTCGCAGTTCCTCGACGGAATGTCGGTCGACGACGCCAAGGAGGAGGTCGCCCGCCGCCTCGAGGCCGAGACGCTCGACGCGACGCCGGTGGCGCAGCGCAAGGTGAACTGGCGCCTGCGCGACTGGGGCGTCAGCCGCCAGCGCTACTGGGGCTGCCCCATCCCGATCATCCATTGCGACGCCTGCGGCGTGGTCCCGGTCCCGATCGACCAGCTGCCCGTGCGGCTACCCGAAGAGGTCTCGTTCGACCGGCCCGGCAATCCGCTCGACCGCGACGACGCCTGGCGCAACGTGCCCTGTCCGAGCTGCGGCGCCCCCGCCCGGCGCGAGACCGACACGATGGACACCTTCGTGGACTCGTCCTGGTACTTCGCGCGCTTCACCTCGCCGCACGCGACGACGCCGACGGAGCCAGAGGTCGCCAACCGCTTCCTGCCGGTCGACCAGTATATCGGCGGCGTCGAGCACGCGATCCTGCACCTGCTCTATGCGCGCTTCTTCACCCGCGCAATGCAGGCCACCGGCCATGTCGGCGTCGAGGAGCCGTTCGCCGGTCTCTTCACGCAAGGGATGGTGGTCCACGAGACCTACAAGGACGCGTCCGGAGCCTGGGTCGCGCCGGCCGACATCCGGCTGAGCGAGGCCGACGGCGTCCGCTCGGCGACGAAGCTCTCGAACGGCGAGCCGGTCGAGATCGGCTCGATCGAGAAGATGTCGAAGTCGAAGAAGAACGTCGTCGACCCCAACGACATCATCGAGACCTACGGGGCCGACACCGCGCGCTGGTTCGTGCTGTCGGACAGCCCGCCCGACCGCGACGTGATCTGGACCGAGGCCGGCGTCGACGGCGCCTCGAAGCGCGTGCAGCGCATCTGGCGGCTCGCGAATGAAGCCGCGGCCAAGGGCGCGCTTGTCGGCGCGGCGGCTCCGGCCGAATTGAGCGAAGCCGCCACCGCGCTCCGCCGCGCCGCCCATGGCGCGCTCTCGCGCGTCGGCGACGGCGTCGAGCGCTTCCACTTCAACATCTGCATAGCGGCCATCAACGAGCTGTCGAACGCGCTGAGCCAGGCGCTCCAGTCGGCGGAGACGCCGGACGAAGGCATGGCTTTCGCGCTGCGCGAGGCGGCCGAGATTCTCGTCCAGATCGTCGCGCCCTTCACGCCGCATCTGGCCGAAGAGGCCTGGGGCGCGCTCGGCCACGAGACGCTGGTGGCCGAGACGGCGTGGCCGGCGGCCGATCCCGCGCTTTTGGCGTCCGACACAGTCACGCTGCCGGTGCAGGTCAACGGAAAGAAGCGGGATGAGCTCGTCGCGCCTGTCGACGCGAGCGCCGCGGACATCGAAGCTATGGTGCGGGCGCTCGAATCGGTCGCGAAGGCGGTCGGCGACAAGCCCATCCGCAAGGTCATCGTGGTGCCCCGGAGGATCGTCAATGTGGTCGCGTAATGGGACTGCGTTCGCCCGGCTCGCCGTCGTGGGCGTTCTCGCCCTCGGCCTCGCCGGCTGCTTCCGCCCGGTCTATGGCGGCGGAACCGCGCCTGCGGTGACCTCGAAGACCTTCTCGGGCGGCGGCGACGTCGCGACCGAGCTCGCCGCGGTCGACGTGAAGCCGCTCGAGGGCCGGGTCGGCGGAAAGCTCCGCAACGAGCTGATCTTCGCCCTGCGGGGCGGCGGCGCGGCGGGTCCGACGGCCTACCGGCTCACCATCCGGCTCAAGGAATACGGCCAGTCTGCGGTCGTCGACCCGCTCGCCGACATTCCGCAGACCCGGACCATCTCGCTCACCGCCGACTACGACCTGACCCGCGCCGGGACGCTCGATCCGATCGCCACGGGCCATACGGTCGCGACCGCGACCTATTCGAGCGGCCTTCAGCGTTTCGCGAACGTGCGCGCGGAGCGTGACGCCGAAGACCGGGCGGCGGTCCAGCTCTCCGAGCGCATCCGCGCCCGCCTGCAGGCCTATTTCGCCACGGGGAAGTAATTTCGCGCGGAGAGGGCGGCTGCCGCTCCCTCCGCCATGCTCCGCATGGTCCTCCCCGCTTCGCAGGGGAGGATCAAACTAAGACCTCTCGCGCTGCGCGCGGATCCTCCCCTGCGTCAGCGGAGGAGGGGGACCACCCGCAGGGTGGAGGAGGGGGCCGGCGCGCCGCTCTCCGACGAGATCAGCCCTTCGCCAGCCTCAGCCCTTCTTAGCGGCCTTGGCGCGGTCGATCGCCTCGACGATCATGCGCTGCGCCTCCTCGGCGTCGCCCCAGCCGAGCGCCTTCACCCACTTGTCGCCCTCGAGGTCCTTGTAGTGCTCGAAGAAGTGGCTGATCTGGCTGAGCAGAATATCGGGCAGCTGGGTGTAGTTGGTGATTCCCTCATAGCGGCGCGTCAGCTTCGGCGAGGGCACCGCGATGATCTTCTCGTCCTGCCCCTTCTCGTCCTCCATCTTGAAGACGCCGACCGGGCGGCAGTTGATGATCGCGCCCGGCACGATGGCGCGGGTGTTGGCCACCAGCACGTCGATCGGGTCGCCGTCGTCGGAGAGCGTGTGGGGCACGAAGCCGTAGTTCCCCGGGTAGCGCATCGAGGTGTAGAGGAAGCGGTCGACGACGAGCGTGCCGGCTTCCTTGTCCATCTCGTACTTGATGGGCTCGCCGCCGATCGGCACCTCGATGATGACGTTGACGTCGGCCGGCGGATTGTTGCCGATCGCGATGTGTTCGATACGCATTTGAGCTCTTCCCTGAGGTGTCGCAGTCTCTCTAGCGGAGGCCTGCGGCCGCGGGCAACCGCCGGATGGTGCAATGGTTGAGGCCGCGGCGGCCCTGCCGGTCGACGAGGCGCTCCCGGGCCTGATGGCGGCGCTCGCCGCGGGGCCCTCGGCGGTGGTCGTCGCGCCGCCCGGCGCGGGCAAGACGACGCGGGTTCCGCTCGCGCTGCTTTCCGCTCCCTGGCGGGGCGACGGCAAGATCCTCGTGCTGGAGCCGCGCCGGCTCGCGGCCCGCGGGGCGGCGGCGCGCATGGCGCAAACCCTTGGGGAGTCAGTCGGGGAGACGGTCGGCCTTCGGGTCCGGCTCGGCTCGAAGGTTTCGGCGAGGACCCGGATCGAGGTCGTCACCGACGGCGTCTTCGCCCGCATGATCGTCGACGACCCGGAGCTTGCGGGGGTCGCCGCGGTGCTGTTCGACGAGTTCCACGAGCGCTCGTTGGACGCCGATCTCGGCCTCGCGCTCGCGCTCGACGCGCAATCCGGACTGCGCGAGGATCTTCGCGTGCTTGTGATGTCCGCGACCCTCGACGGCGCGCGCGTCGCGCGGCTGCTCGGACCGTCGGCTCAGGTGATCGAAAGCCAGGGCCGCGCCTTTCCGGTCGAGACCCGCCACCTTCCCCGCGATCCGCGCGCAAGGGTCGAGGACGCGACGGCCTCGGCGATCCGCCGCGCGCTCGCCGAGGAGACGGGAAGCGTTCTCGCCTTCCTGCCGGGCCGCGCCGAGATCCGCCGCACGGCCGAGCGGCTGGAGGGGCTCGCCGGATCCGTCGAGGTCGTCGAGCTTCATGGCGGGCTCGATCCGCGCCAGCAGGACCGCGCCGTCGCGCCGGCCGAGCCCGGCGCCCGCAAGGTCGTGCTCGCGACCTCGATCGCCGAGACCTCGCTCACGATCCAGGGCGTGCGCATCGTCGTCGACTGCGGGCTCGCGCGCGTGCCCCGCCACGAGGCGTCGCTCGGGATCACGCGGCTCGAGACCGCCCGCGCCTCCCGCGCCGCCGTCGATCAGCGCCGCGGCCGCGCGGGGCGCACCGAGCCCGGCGTCTGCTACCGCCTCTGGGAAGAGGCCGCGACCGCCAGCCTGCCTCCTTTCGCCGAGCCCGAGATCCTGGCCTCCGACCTCGGCTCCTTCCTGCTCGACCTCGCGGCCTGGGGCGTCTCGGACCCCGCGACGCTCGCTTTTCTCGATCCGCCGCCGGCGTCGGCTCTCGCCGAGGCGCGCGCCTCGCTCGCCTCGCTCGGCGCGCTCGACGCCGACGGACGGCTGACGGAGCGCGGCGAGAAAATCCGCTCGATCGCCCTGCCGCCGCGGCTCGCCGGCATGCTGCTCGACGCCGTTCCGGAGGGCGACGGACCGCTCGCGGCCGCCGTGGCGCTGCTCGCCGTCGAGCGCGGCCTCGGGGGCGATGGTCCCGACCTCGGCCGCCGGCTCGACCGCTTCTTGCGCGAACGCGGCCCAAGAGCCGAGGACGCGCGGCGCCTCTCCGAAACATGGCTTCGCGCCGCCGGCGGAAAGCCCGGCGCGATCGACGTCTCTCGCGCAGGCCTGGTGGCGGCGAAAGGCTTTCCGGACCGGATCGCCAAGGCGCGCGGCGGGCGTCCGGGGCAGTTCCTGCTCGCCAACGGCCGCGGCGCGGCGCTCGATGAAACGGAAGCGCTCGCGCGCGAGCCGTTCCTCGCCGTGCTTGATCTCACCGGCGTCGCGCAGCAGGGGCGCATCCTCCTCGCGGCGGCGCTGACCGAGGCGGAGGCGGTGGAGGCCGCCGGCGACGGCGTCCAGTCGCGCGAGGAGGTCGAGTTCGACGAGGCCGTGGCCGCCGTCCGTGGACGGGCGCGGCGCAAGCTCGGCGCGATCACGCTCGGCGAGCGGCCGCTGACGGTGAAGCCGTCGCCCGAGACCGCGGCGGCGCTGGCGGAGGGCCTCGCCCGGCGCGGGATCGACCGCCTGCCCTGGAGCGACGCCGCGCGGGCGCTGCGGGCCCGCGTCGGGTTCCTCGCGAACGCCGAGCCCGACGGCGGCTGGCCGGACCTTTCCGATGAAGCGCTGTCGGCGAACGCCGCCGAGTGGCTGGCGCCGTTCATCGGCGACGCGACGGCGCTCCGCGACGTCGGAGCCGACGACCTCGGAAACGCGCTGTCGGCGCTCGTGCCTTACGATCTCCGTCGCCGTCTCGACGCCGAGGCGCCGAGCCACTTTGAAGCGCCGACCGGCTCCACCGTCCCGATCGACTATGCGGGCGAGGACGCGCCCGCGATCGAGATCCGGGTGCAGGAGCTGTTCGGTCTTGCGCGCCATCCGTCCATCGCGGGCGGCCGCCTGCCGCTGACGCTGCGGCTGACCTCGCCGGCGCGCCGGCCCATCCAGGTGACGCGCGACCTGCCGGGCTTCTGGGCCGGCTCCTGGCGCGACGTGCGCGCCGAGATGCGCGGGCGCTATCCGAGGCATCCATGGCCCGAGGATCCGGCGAACGCGGCGCCCACGACGCGAGCGAAGCCGCGCGGGACGTGAGGCCGCCGTTCGAGAAGGCGCGTGAGCCCGAACCCGTCATCCCGGGCCTGACCCGGGATCCAGAACCGACGCCGGTCGAGCCTTTCGCGGCGACGTTTCGGTTCTGGATCCCGGCTCTCCGGCCGGGATGACGGGCGGCGGATCCGGCGATCGCCGCTGCGACGAAGCGGGGGCAGGCGCGGACGGCGAGGGCCGCCGTTCGAGAGGGCGCATGACCCCGAACCCGTCATCCCGGGCCTGACCCGGGATCCAGAACCGACGCCGGTCGAGCCGTTCGCGGCGACGTCTCGGTTCTGGATCCCGGCTCTTCGGCCGGGATGACCGGCTGCGGATCCGGCGTTCGCCGCTGCGACGAAGCAGGCGCAGGCGCGGACGGCGAGGGCCGCCGTTCGAGAGGGCGCGTGAGCCCGAACCCGTCATCCCGGGCCTGACCCGGGATCCAGAACCGACGCCGGTCGAGCCTTTCGCGGCGACGTTTCGGTTCTGGATCCCGGCTCTTCGGCCGGGATGACGGGCGGCGGATCCGGCGCCTCGCGCGCCGAGCATTGATTTTCCCGGCCTTTCCCTGTAGGGCTCGTCCCATCTGACGAGGCCAGTCCTCCCGCAAAGC
This sequence comes from Chenggangzhangella methanolivorans, assembly GCF_042648545.1. Taxonomy (NCBI): domain Bacteria; kingdom Pseudomonadati; phylum Pseudomonadota; class Alphaproteobacteria; order Hyphomicrobiales; family Methylopilaceae; genus Chenggangzhangella; species Chenggangzhangella methanolivorans. The sequence goes on along the minus strand of NZ_JBHRXS010000003.1, from coordinate 765,500 downwards.
CCTCCGATCCCTTGAGTTCGCAGGGTCAACGTCCGCCAGCGCGTCGCGCCCGCGGGCGCGTTTTGCGTTGGGGCGAACCTCGTCGAACAGGACAAACGACCTGATGTTCGACGCTCTGCAGGACCGCCTCGGCGGCATTCTCGACCGGCTCACCCGGCGCGGCGCCCTCACCGAGGGCGACGTCGCCGAGGCGATGCGCGAGGTCCGCCGCGCGCTGCTCGAGGCCGACGTCGCGCTCGAGGTCGCGCGGAGCTTCGTCGACAAGGTCAAGGAACGCGCCGTCGGCGTCGAGGTCGTGAAGTCGGTCACGCCCGGCCAGATGGTCGTCAAGATCGTCCATGACGAGCTCGTCGCCATGCTGGGCTCGGACGCGCAAGGGATCAGCCTTGCGGCCGCCGCCCCCGTGCCGATCCTGATGGTCGGCCTGCAGGGCTCGGGCAAGACGACCTCGACGGCCAAGATCGCCAAGCGCCTGACGACGCGGGAGAAGCGCAAGGTCCTGATGGCCTCGCTCGACACGCGCCGTCCCGCCGCGATGGAGCAGTTGGCCACCCTCGGCAAGCAGACCGAGGTCGCCACGCTCCCGATCGTCGCCGGCCAGACCGCGGTGCAGATCGCCAAGCGCGCCATGGAGGCGGGCCGGCTCGGCGGCTACGACGTGGTGCTGCTCGACACAGCCGGCCGCACCACGCTCGACGACGCCCTCATGGCCGAGGTCGTCGAGGTCAAGAAGGCCGTCAACCCGCATGAGGTGCTGCTGGTCGCCGACGCGCTGACCGGCCAGGACGCGGTGACGACCGCCCGCGCCTTCGACGCCGCGCTCGGCATCACCGGCCTCGTTCTCACCCGCCTCGACGGCGACGGCCGCGGCGGCGCCGCGCTCTCGATGCGCGCCGTCACCGGCAAGCCCATCAAGCTCGTGGGCGTCGGCGAGCGCTTCGACCAGGTCGACGAGTTCGATCCCCGCCGCGTGGCGAACCGCATCCTCGGCCAGGGCGACGTCGTCGCGCTCGTCGAGAAGGCGGCGGCCTCGATTGACGCCGAGCAGGCCCAGAAGGCCGCCGAGCGGATGCGCAAGGGTCAGTTCGACCTGAACGACCTGAAGGGCCAGCTGAGCCAGATGCAGAAGCTCGGCGGCATGTCGGGCGTGATGTCGATGATGCCGGGCGTCGCCAATCTCAAGAAGCAGATGGCCGGCGCCAACATCGACGAGAGCGTGTTCAAGCGGCAGGCCGCGATCATCGACTCGATGACCAAGGACGAGCGGCGCAACCCCGACATCCTGAAGGCCTCCCGCAAGAAGCGCATCGCCGCGGGCTCGGGCTCCAAGGTCGAGGACGTCAACAAGCTCCTCAAGATGCATCGGCAGATGGCCGACATGATGAAGATGATGGGCAAGGCCGGGAAGTCCGGCCGCGGGCCCCTCGCCGGTCTCGGCGCCGCGCTCGGCTTCGGCGGGGCTGCGCCGCAGATCCCGCCGGAGGCGATGGAGGAATTGAAGCAGGGGAAGATGCCGCAAGGCCTTCCCCCCGGTTTTCCGGGCGGCGGCGGCATTCCGCCGACCTTCCCGGGCCTGGGCGCCGGCCCGAAGCTTCCCGGATTGGGCGGCTTCCCGGGGCTTGGGAAGAAGAAGTGAGGAACTGAGGCGTCATCCCGGCCGAAGCGCGAGCGCAGAGCCGGGAGACGTTCTCCGGAAGCGACGTAGATCCTGAAAACGATCCCGGATCGGCCAAGGCCGTCCGGGATGACGAGAATTGAAGAAGGAAGACTGAAATGGCCCTGAAGATTCGCCTCGCCCGCGGCGGCGCCAAGAAGCGCCCGTTCTACCGCATCGTCGTCGCCGACTCGCGCTACCCGCGTGACGGCCGCTTCATCGAGCGCATCGGCTCGTTCAACCCGCTGCTCGACAAGGAAGCGGCCGATCGCGTCGTGCTCGACCTCGAGAAGGCCAAGGAGTGGCTCGCCAAGGGCGCGACCCCGACCGACCGCGTCCATCGCTTCCTCGACGCCGCGGGCCTGCTGAAGCGCGAAGCGCGCAACAACCCGAAGAAGGCCGAGCCCGGCAAGAAGGCCCAGGAGCGCGCCGAAGCCGCCGCCAAGGCCGCCGAAGCCGCCGAGTAATCCGGCTTTAAAGGACGTCATCCCGGACGGGCGAAGCCCGAGCCGGGATCGTCTCGCCGTCGAGCTGCAAGAACCGCCGCCGTCGTCCTCGGGCTTGACCCGAGGACCCATCTTCGGCGTCGAGTTCGTCGTTTGACGTGGATGGTCCGGTCAAGCCGGACCATGACGAGCCTTATTCTGACGACGATCCCGGCTTGGCGCGTCGCGCCGTCCGGGATGACGCTAGGCCCACTCCATGGTGTCTCCCCGCCTCGTCCAGATCGCCGTGATCGGCGCGCCGCATGGCGTGCGCGGCGAGGCGCGGGTGAAGACGTTTACGCAAGACCCGCTGTCGCTTGAGGCCTACGGCCCGCTCACCGTCGGCGAGGGGCCGGCGACGCTCAAGGTCGCGTCGCTGCGCGTCCTCAAAGACGACATGGTGGTGGCGCGCTTCGAGGGCGTCTCCACCCGCGAGGCCGTCCAGGCGCTGACGGGCAAGACGTTGTCGGTCGCTCGCGAGAAACTGCCCGCGACCGACGACGAGGACGACTTCTACCACGCCGACCTGATCGGCCTGCGGGCCGAGCGCGCCGACGGAACGCTCGTCGGCGAGGTGACGGCCGTGCCGAACTACGGCGCGGACGACCTGATCGAGATCCGCCTCGCGGGCGAACGCCGCACCGCGCTGCTGCCGTTCACCAAGGCGGTTGTTCCGGTGGTCGACGTCGCGGGCGGGCGCGTGGTGGTCGAGCCGCCCGAAGGCGCGCTCGAAGCCGCGAAGCCCGCTGACGACGGCAAGGACGGCTAGCGCCCATTTCCACGTGGAACATCTCGGTCGTCATGCCCGAGCTTTGCTCGGGTATCCACGACTTTAACGTAGCGCTCCACGTTCCCAGCAAGTCGTGGATACCCGGCTGCCGCCGGGCATGACGTCGAGCCGCCGCGGCTAAAGCGCCTTCTCGTAGAGCCGCCACACCTTCGTACGGGTCGCCGGCATGCCGCGCACGAGATTGAGGATCGGGCGGTTCTCCTCGAGCATCCAGCTCACTTCCAGTCGCTTCATGCCGGCCGCGCGCGCCTTCAGCACCGCGTCGGCGAGCAGCGCCGAGGCCGCCATCGCGCCGACGCGCGTGCCGCGATAGGCGTGGCGCACGCCGATGATCGGCACGCGGGTTCGGCTGACCCCTGAGACCTTGAGGCGCCAGAGCAGCTTCGCCCAGCCGAAGGGAACGAGCCGGCCCTTGAGGTCGCGGATCGCCTCGTTGAGGTCCGGCGCCATGCACAGCACCCCGATCGGCCGGTCGAACCAGTAGGCGAGCGTCGCCCAGTCCTTCGGCATGATGTCGGCGGCCATCTCGGCGAGGAACTTGGCCTCCTCCAGCATGGTCGGCACCGAGCCCCAATTGTGCGACCAGGCGTCGTTGTAGACGTCGTTGACGGCGGCGAGCGCGTCGGGGCCGACGGCGGGCTTCAGCACGAGGTTGGGGCTGTCGCTCCACTTCGCGCGGGCCTTGGCGACCCGCTGCGGGAGGCGGCTGGTCGCCAGATCCCCCTCATAGCCCATGATGTCCTTCACGGGCCGGAAGCCGAGACGCGTGAGCTGCGCGGCGTAGTATGGCGGGGCGTAGTTGGTGTGGGTGGTCGAGCGCGCGCCGAACCCTTCCACCTGCAGCCCGCATTCGTGATTGACCGAGGCGCTGTAGGGCCCGCCGATCTTGGTGAGGCCCTTCTCGCGCAGGAAAGCGGCCGCGGCCTCGAACAGCGCGTCCCAGACGGCGTCGTCGTCTATGGCTTCGATGAAGCCGAAATGGCCTGCGCCGTCTTTGTGTTTTTCGAGATGCGCGTGGTGCTTGACCGCATAGATGCGGCCCACGGGTTCGCCGCCTCGCAGGGCGACGAAAGACTGGCCCTCGTTCGCCCGCGCGAACGGCGTCGCGCCGGGGGTGAGGACGTCGACGGTCTCTTTCAGCAGCGGCGGCGTGAAGGCCGGATCGTGGCCCTGCGCCACGAGGCTCGCGCGCCAGAACAGCGTGACGTCTTCACGCGTGGCGACCGGCTTGATCTGGATGGCGCCGGCCGTGGCGCGCGCGGAGGACAAGGGATCAGCCCGGCCGCGTCGCCTTGGCGAGCGCAGCCGCCATTTTGATGCCGAAGCCGGCCTTGGCGAGACCGTGATGCTCTTCCGCCGTCAGCGCCACCGCCTCGTCGATCTGCTCGAAGGAATGGTCGGAGGTGATGAAGAACCGAAGCCGCGCCGAACGTTCGGGCACCGCCGGATGGACGATCGGCAGCGCGTTGACGCCGCGCTCCAGGAGGCGGTTTGCGAGGTGGACGGCGCGGAGGCTGTCGCCCACCATCACCGGCACGATCGCGGTGCCGCTGGCGTCGCCGACGTCGAGGCCGGCCTCCTTGGCCTTCTCGACGAAGCGCTCGCCATTGGCGCGCAGCTTCGCGACGCGGTCGGGCTCGCGCTTGAGGATGTCGAGGCAGGCGATGGCGGCGGCGGCGACCGCCGGCGGCATGCCGACCGAATAGACGAAGCCCGGGGCGGAGAACTTCAGGTACTCGACGAGGCTGTGGGAGCCGGCGATGTAGCCGCCGCAGCCCGACATGGTCTTCGACAACGTGCCCATCCAGATGTCGACGTCCTTCGGGTCGACGCCGCATTCTTCCGCGATGCCGCCGCCGGTCGCGCCCAGCACGCCGAGCGAATGCGCCTCGTCGACCATCAGCCAGAAGCCGTAGCGGTCGCGCATCTTCACAAGCCGCTGGAGGTCCGGGAAGTCGCCGTCCATCGAATAGAGACCCTCGACCGCGACCAGAACCCGCTCGTAGGAGTGGCTCTGGCGCACGAGGATTTCTTCCAGCGCGTCGAGGTCGTTGTGGGCGAACATGCGCCGGTCGGCGCCCGACAGCGTCGCGCCCACGACGATCGAGTTATGGGCGAGCGCGTCATAGACGATGAGGTCGCCGGAGCGCATCAGGTGGCCGATCGCCGCGACGTTGGTGGCGTGGCCCGACACGAACACGACCGCGTCGTCGACGCCGTAGAAGCCCGCGATCTTGTGCTCGAGCTCGCGGTGGATCGGGCGCTCGCCCGCCACCAGCCGGCTCGCCGAGCAGGACACGCCGTAATGGTCGATCGCGGCCTTGGCGGCGTCGCGGACTTCCGGGTGCCCGTTGAGGCCGAGATAGTTGTAGGACGCGAAGTTGATCGCGGTCTTGCCGTCGATATGCGTGGTCGCGCCCGCGCAGCCGTCATGCATGCGAAAGAACGGGTTCTGGACGCCGATCAGGTCCGCGACCGCCTGCTGGGTCTTGACGTCCTTCAGCTCCTGAAGGTCGGCGAAGCGGTCGCCGCGCTTGGCGCGCCGCGTCACGACGGTCGGCGACGGGCCCGCGGGCCGTTCGGCTTCCACCTTCGGCTGGGCGCGGATCGCGCCCAGGATTCCGTCCTTCGCGGAGCGCGACAGCGCTCCGATGCCACGCCGTGAGCTCATGCGTTCGCGCGTCCCATCGAAAGCCTGCGGGCCTCGACCGCCTCGCTGAACTCGGCGAGTTCGGCGTGGTCGACGTCGTCGCCGATGTGGCGGGCCGCAAGGTCGGAGTTGACGGCCGCAGCCTCGCCCGCGTCCGGCTCATGGATGCGGGACACGATCGTCTGGGCGATCGTGAGCAGCGTCGTCGAGTCGCCGATGGCGACGAGCGGCAGGTCGATGTCGAAGCGGCGCTCGACCGACATGCGCAGCTCGAGGCCCATGAGGCTGTCCATGCCGAGCTCGGCGAGCGGACGCTGCGGCGAGATCTCCTTGGCCGGAAGCTTCAGGATGCGGGCCACCTCGCTGGTCAGCGCCTCGGCCACGATGTCGCGCGCCTCGCGGGCGTCCTTGCCGCGCACGAGCGCCGCAAGGTCGACCTGCTCGCCGCTGTCCTGCGGACCCATCTCGGCGTCGGCCAGCACCTGCGTGAAGGTCGGGCTGCTGAGATAAGCGAGGTCGCGGCGCGCCTGGCCCCAGTCGATCGGGGCGATTGTCACGACGCCGGTCTCGAGCCGCATGTCGCCCTGGGCGAGCACGCGGCCGAGGCCTTCGAGAGCCTCCGCGCCAGAGAGCGTCGCATAGCCGAGACGCTTCTGGATCTTCTCCTTCACCTCGCCGGTGCGGGCGAGATAGCCGACGTCGCCGAGGGCGCCCCAGGCGATCGCGAGGCCGGGCTTTCCGGCCGCGCGACGCTTGCGCATGAGCGCCTCGAGCCAGGAGTTGGCCGCCACGTAGTTCGACTGGCCCGGATTGCCGATGACGGTGGTGGCCGAGGAATAGACCACGAAGTCGCCGACGGGGTCGTTGGCGGTCAGCTTCTCCATCGCCGCCGCGGCGTCAATCTTGGGCTTGAGCGCCTCGGTGAAGTTCTCGGCGTCGAGATTGGCGAGCAGCGAGTCGCGCAGCACCATGGCGACGTTCCACATGCCGCCGATGGGTCCGAGCTCCTTACGGGTCTCGTCGAGAGCCTTCTTGAGCGCCGCCTCGTCGGAAGCGTCGCAGGCGAAGACCTTCACCTCGGCGCCGGCGTCGCGGAGGCGCTTCACGCCGTCCTTGGCTCCTTGAGCCTTGTCGCCGGAGCGGCCGAGCAGCGCGAGCTTCTTGGCGCCGCGGCCGACGAGCCATTCGGCGGTGGCCATGCCGAAGCCGCCGAGGCCGCCGATCATGACATGCACGCCCTCCGCCGGCTTCCAGCCCGTGGGCTCCTCGGCCGGGAGCTTCGCGGGGTCGAGCGGGCGGACCACGATCTTGCCGATGTGGCCGGACTGCTGCATCAGCCGGAAGGCGTCGCGGATCTCGTCGGCCTCGAACACGCGGTAGGGCAGCGGCGCGAACACGCCCTTGCCGAACAGCTTCAGCACGTCGGTGAACAGCTTCTCGCCGAGGTCGCGGCGATAGATGAACAGCTGGTCGGCGTCGATGCCGAAATAGCTGATGTTGCGGCGGAACGGCCGCAGGCCGAGGCGCGAATTGGCGTAGTAGTCGCGCTTGCCGAGCTCGAGGAACCGGCCGAACGGACGCAGCGTCTGGAGCGAGCGCTCCATCGCTTCGCCGAACAGCGAGTTCAGAACCACGTCGACGCCGACGCCGCCCGTGAGCCGCTTGGCCTCGTCCACGAAGTCGAGGCTGCGGCTCGACAGCACGTGGGTCGCGCCGAGCCCGCGCAGCAGGTCGCGCTTCTCGTCGGAGCCCGCGGTCGCGATGACCTTGGCGCCCTTCCACAGCGCGATCTGGAGCGCGGCCAAGCCGACGCCGCCGGCGCCGCCATGGATCAGCACCCACTCGCCGCGCTTGATGCGGGCGAGCTCGACGAGCGCGTAGTAGGAGGTGAGGAAGCAGACCGGGATGGTCGCGCCTTCCTCGAACGAGATGCCGTCCGGCAGCTTCGCGGCCGCGAGCTCCGAGGTCACGACGCGCGAGGCGAAGGAGCCCGACGCGAAGGCCGAGACGCGGTCGCCGACCTTGAGGCGCTTCACGCCCGGGCCGACGGCCGTCACCACGCCCGCGCACTCGATGCCGAGGCCCGGACCCGAAAAGCCGTCTTCGAGCGCCTCTTCGGGCAGGAGCCCGAGCGCCCACATCACGTCGCGGAAGTTGAGGCCCGTGGCCGAGACCTCGACCGCGATCTCGCCTTCGCCCGGCGCGCGCTCGGGGGCGGCGCGCCAGCCGAGGTCGTCGAGGCCGCCCTCGCGACCCGCTTCCAGCGCGGCGACGCGATGGCCGCCCGTCGCGGCTTTGACGGGGAGCTTCGGCAGGCCGGGGCGCAGGCGCGGCGCGCTGACGCCCTCGGGGCCGATGGCGATTTCGGTGTCCGCGCGCGGCTCGGCGATCTCGGCCGCGACCGCAAGACCCGCGGCCTTGGCGTCGAGCGCGACGTCCACGAGGCGGATGTCGGTGCCGCGGAACTCGTTGCGGACGACCCGCAGGTAGCCGCCGATCGCGGCGTTGTCGAGCCGGTCGCGGGGCTGGCCGAGCGCGCCCGCAAGCGAGCCCTCGGCCACGACCCAGAGGCGGGCGCCGGCGGCCTGAGCCGCGCGGGTGAGGCCGAGGAGGCGGCCCGAGCGTTCGGTGACGGCCGCGGAGCCGTCGACCTCGGAGCCGTCCAGCACCACGATGACGTCGGCGACGGGCTCGCTCGCGTTCTTCGGCGCGGCGGCGAGGCCGAGATCGGGCGTTTCGCCCCAGACCGCCGAACCGTTCGACGCGCCGCCGAAGGGCCGCGGGTCGACGGTGCGGCCCTGAGCTTCGAGCGCGCGGGCGATGGCGCCAGCGAGAGGCCCGGAGGCCTCGGAGACCAACACCGTGGCGCGCGCCTTTCCGGCGGCCGTCAGCTCTGCGGCGCCGGAGCTCCGGCGCTTGGCCGCGAGGATGAGGTTGGTGGGCGAACGGGCGTCGGCGAGTGACGCCACGGTCGCGTCGACGAGGCGGGCGTCCGCGAGGTCGGCGCGCCAGTCTTCGGCCGAACGGGCGTCGCCGATCGGGAAGTCGTCCGAGGCCGAGCGCGAGAACCAGCCGGTCTGCAGGCCGAACACGACGTCGAGGAACGGCGTCGGCTCGAGCGCTGCGAGCGCCAGTAGGCCGCCGTCGTCGAGATGGGCGGCGAGACGCCGGATCGCCTCCGGGCTCGCGGTGGAGGCGCCCCAGGCGAGCGCGCCGACGATGAGGTCGGCGCTGTGTCCGGCGCTCGCCTCGTTGGCCGGGTCGAACGCCTCGACCGTGACGTTCGGCAGGCTCGCGAAGGCGAAGCGCAGACGTTCGGCGACGGTCGCGTCCGGATCGGTGACGGCGAGCGTCACGCGCGGATTCTCGGCGAGCGGCGCGAGCGCGCGGGTGAGCGCGCCGGAGCCGGCCGCGATCTCGAGGATGCGGATCGGCCGGTCGGCCGGGGCCTTGGCGACGTGCTCGGCCACGAGCTTGGCGAGCGCCTTGGCGCCGAACGAGACCAGCGGCGCGCCGCCGCCGGCGTGGCCGACGGTCGAGGAGCCGTAGGGCTTCTCGCGCGGGCCGTCCTTCAGGATCTTGGGCAGCAGCGAGGCCGCGCGGGTGGCGAGCACCACTTCCGCGCCGCGGTCGGGATGGTCGGCGAGCACGGCGCGCAGGATCTCGACCGCAGCCGGCAGACCGGTCTTGGCCACGACCGTCCAGGTCTCGCCGTTCAGCGAGGCGTGGCCGCGCTCCTCCAGCAGGCCGAGAAGGCGGTTGGCGAGCGCGACCGAAGCCTCGGCGAGCTTGCCCTTCTTCACGAGCGCGGCGATCGCGCCCTCGCGCTTGCGTCCGAAGAGGGCCGACACCGCCTCATGGGCCGCCGCGATCGCGAAGGCCTCGAGCAGCAGGTCGTCCTCGGGACGCTCGTCCTCGTCCGAGCCCACGAGCCCGAGCGACGAAGCGAGCGCGGCGAGCGCCGAAGCCGCGACCGGCTCGGAGGCGTCCCCGGCCGGCGCGATCAGCGCCGGGGCGACGTGATAGGCCAGACGATCGAGCGGCGTGCGGCGCGCGAGCGTCACGGCGCGGAAGCGCGCGTCGGAGAGGATCGCGACGACCTCGCCCGCCTCGTCGAGGAAGGTGAAGACGGCGTCGATCGAACGCGGCGAGAGACGGCGGATCACCACCTCGGCGCCGGCGAGCGGAACGCCCGGCTTGTAGAGCCGCAGTTGGCCGAAGCGCATCGGCAGATAGGTGACGTCCGGCCGCACGCCATGCGCGCCGAACAGCGTCAGCAGCGAGTGGAAGCAGGCGTCGAAATGCGCCGGATGAAGGCCGAAGCGCGCGTCCATCTGGCCGACGCGGTCGGCGTATGGCTTGAGCTGCACCGAGAGGCGCTCGTAGCCGTAGCGCTTCACGCTCTCGACGTTCTGGAACGCCGGGCCGAAGTCGAGGCCGTAGGTCAGCGCCTGCTCGTAGAGGCCGGCGCCGGCGTAGAGCTCGGGCTCGCCTTCAGGGGCGGCCGGCATGTGGATGTCGGCGGTCGGCATCGGCGAGATGCGGCCGAGCGCGTGCACCACCCAGCCGTCGTCGCGCAGGCGCGGACGGCTCATGATCTCGACGGTGCGGCTTTCGGGCGAAAGCCGGGTCTTCACCTCGGTGATGTGCTCGGGGTCGAGGGTCAGCGCGTGCGGGATCTCGAAGTCCGCGAGCTCGACCTGCTCCTGGCCGAGCCAGGCCCGGCCGGCCGCGAGCGCCATTTCGGCGAGCGCCGCGCCCGGCACGACGACTCGCCCGCCGACCTTGTGGTCGGCGATCAGCGGCGAGAGGTCCGGGTCGAGATGGAGGGTCCACTCGTCGGAATCGGCGCGAAGCCTCGACCCGATAAGAGGATGGGCGTCGTAGCCGCGATAGAACGACTGGGCCTCGCCCGTGACGCCGACCGCGAACGAGGTCTCCTGCCACGGATAGGTCGGCAGACGCAGCGCCGGGCCGCTGAGCCGGCCGAACGCCGCCTCGCGGTCGACGCGGCCGCCCTTGGCGACGACGCGCGCGAGCGCCCGGCGGATCGGGTCATGCTCGGCCGCGCTGTGGTCGTCGCAGGCCACCACGCCACCGGTCATCTCGGCGGTGTTGAGCCCGTCGGCGAGATAGGTCTGCAGCACGGTGCGCGGGCCGATCTCGACGAAGACGCGGGCGCCGGCCTGAAGCGCCGCCTCGACGGCGGCCGAGAACAGCACCGGCTGGCGCACGTTCGCCCACCAGTAGTCGGCGTCGAGCTTGGCGCCGTCGGTCACCGCGCCGTGGACGCTCGACACGAAGGGGCGCTCGGCGGCGCGGGCCTTCATGCCCTTGAGGTCCTTGGCGAGCGGCTCGCGCACGCCGTCGATGAGTCCGGTGTGGAACGGATAGTCGATGTCGAGCACGCGGACCGGCACGCGCTTGGTGCGGGCGAACTTCGACAGCGCCTTGATCTCGTCCTCGGGGCCCGAGACGGTGATGGAGCGCTCCGAATTGACGGCCGCGATCTCGACGCCCTTGAACCCGCCCTCGTCGAGCAGGCTCTGGACCTCGTCGGCGGGCATCAGAACGGCCGCCATCACGCCGGCCTTCCAGGCGATCTCCTGGTGGACCGAGCGGGAATGGATGACCTCGACGGCCTGGGCGAGCGAGAGCGCGCCGGAAGCGTGCGCGGCCGCGACTTCGCCGACCGAATGGCCGAGCACCATGTCGGGCGTCACGCCCGCGGCCTGGAGCGCCGCCACCATGCCGACCTGCACCGAGAACAGGATCGGCTGGGCGTATTCGGCGCGCTTCAGCTTGTCGGCGACGTCGTCGGCGAACATCGCCTCGACGATCGAGAAGCTGGCGATCTTCTTGAAGTGACCGTCGATCTCGTCGACCTTGTCCCGGAACGTCGGGTTGGTCTCATAGAGCTTCTTGCCCATGCCGGGCCACTGCGAGCCGTTGCCGGCGAACGCGAAGGCGACCGGAGCCTCGCGGCCGACCGACTGCTCGATCGCCGCGCCCTTGGCCTCGCCGCCTTCGGCGATCGCCTTCAGCGTCTCGGCCCAGGTGGTCGCATCGTCGCTCTCGAGAACGAGGCGGCGCGAGAGCAGGTCGCGCGTCTGCGCGACGCTCGACGCCACGTGGCGGGCCGAAGCGGCGTCGCGGCCCTCAAGCGTCTTGGAGTAGGAGGCGGCGAGCGCCGTCAGCGCCTCGCGCGAGCGCGCCGAGAGCGCGAGCACGGGCGTGCGGCCGTCGGCCTCGACGACGCGCGGCGCGGCGCGGCCGGCGCGGTCCTCGGGGCTCGGGTCGCTGACGATGACATGGGCGTTGGTGCCGCCGAAGCCGAAGGAGTTGACGCCGGCGAAGCGCGGCGCGCTTCCGCGGGCGAGCGGAACCGCCTGCGTCGCGACGTGCAGCTTCAGCTCGTCGAAGGGAATGTCCGGGTTGAGCTCGGTGACGTGCAGGCTCGCCGGGAGCAAATCGTTCTCGAGCGCGAGGTCGACCTTCAGCAGGCCGACGAGGCCCGAGGCCGGCTCGAGATGGCCGACATTGGTCTTCACCGAGCCGATCGGCAGCTTGCCGATGGTGCGCTTCTTGATCGCCGCGCCGATGGCGTTGGCCTCGGCCGGATCGCCGACGCGCGTGCCCGTTCCGTGCGCCTCGATGAAGGCGAGGCTGTCGGGATCGACGCCGGCCTCGACATAGACGCGCTCGAGCAGGCCGAGCTGGGCCTCGGCAGAGGGCAGCGACATGCCGACGGTGCGGCCGTCGGAGTTCACGCCGGAACCCGCGATCATCAGGCGCATCGGACGGCGCGCGGCGCGCGCGACGTCGGCGCGCTCAAGCACCATCGCGACGCCGCCCTCGGCGCGCACATAGCCGTCGCCGGAGGCGTCGAAGGCGTGGCAGCGGCCGCGCGGCGACAGCATCGTGGCCTGCGCGAACGAGATGAACGGGAAGGGGCTGGCGAGGATCGAAACGCCCACCACCACGGCGCGCTCGATGCGCCCCGCGCGGAGCGCCGCGACGGCCTCGTTGAGGGCGACGAGCGACGACGAACAGGCGGTGTCGACGGTGAAGCTCGGACCGTGCAGATCGTAAATGTACGAAATACGATTTGATACGATCGAGAGCGTGTTTCCGGTCGCGAAATAGGCGTCGGCCGACGACGGATCGAAAATGATGCGGTTGCCGTAGTCGAGCGCGGACGCGCCGACATAGACGCCGGTCTCGCTGCCGGCGATCGAAGAGGGCGGAATTCCTGCGTCTTCAAGCGCTTCCCAGACGAGCTTCAGCGCCAGGCGCTGCTGCGGATCCATCTGCTCGGCCTCGCGCGGCGACACGCCGAAGGCCGCCGGATCGAAGCTCCAGATGTCGTCGAGAACGCCGGCCGCGAACGTGTAGCTCTTGCCCGCCTCGCCCTTTCGGGGATGCAGGTAGCGCGCGTGAGACCAGCGCTCTTCGCCGATTTGCGTGACGGCGCAACGGCCTTCGGCCAGCAAGCGCCAGAAAGCGTCGACGTCGTTGGCGCCGGGCAGCCGACAGGACCGACCGACGATTGCGAGACCAGGCTGTTTCGTCATGAGCTCGAACGCGTCCCGGTCAGGCGGATCGGACGAGCGGGGCCGCGTCGCGATCCCATCGCGATCGCTCGATTGTGACAGGCCGCCTGCTCGAAACCATTCATGCGCCCGGACTCCGGGAGAAGCCCGGCGAGGCCGGGCGGGACCAAGTTGCTTGGGGGCTAGGTCCGTCTATCAGAGCTTTGTCGCAAGCTGTCAAGCGCGTGACAGGAAGCCCGCAGGCGCCCGTGCAAGGCTTCAGGAGCCCATCAGGATACCATTTATGACGGTGTGGGCGCGCCCTTCGGATGAGGGCGCGGAGCGGCGTTCACGGACGCGCGAGACGCCGCGCGTTCGCCTTCACGCGACGCGCAGCGGGCTTCATCGCAGCCTCGCCGGCGGACATCATCACGCCCGCGGCGGCGAGCGGACTCGCGGCCGTGACGAGGCCCGTGAGGACGCGCGCGGCGGCGGCCCCGCCTTCGACGGCGGCCACCATCTTCTCCGAGACCATCCGCTCGGCCTCGCGCAGGCCGCCGGCGCTCGGCGCGCTGCCCTCGACCGCGAGGCGGGCGAGCCGAGTCGCCATCACGAAGCCGGCCGCAGGCGCGAGCGAGGCGAATCCGCCGGCGAACGCCGCCTGGCGCCTCCAGAGGTCGAACAGCTCGAAGGTTTCGTTGGTCATGCGGCATGCTCCTCGAGGAGCCGCGGCGCGAACGCGACGGCTCCGGGGCTCTGCCGGCGGAGGGGAAGGCCCGGCGATCGGTGGTCGGCGGTCCGGACGGACCGTCAATAGAAAATGAGGCGATCGGAGCGCCCCCCTGCGCGCCGAACCATCGCGGATCATATCACCGCCGCCTCGCTATGCTGCGGCGCCTTCGTCGCATGTCCTTCGTCGGACGACGTTATCCCTAACGTCCCGCGCGGCCGCAGGGCGCCCGTGCGCCAGCGACCGACAGGTTTTGCGCCGGCGGGCGTTGACGCGCCGGTCGAGGCCCTCCATAGGCGCGGGTCCCGCCGCGCGCGTCTTCGCGCTCCGCGGCGCCCGGTTTTTCCGGCGCCGCAACCGCCAGTCCCAGGGTCGATGATGCCGAGCCTGTTCGCGCGATGGGGCCGGTCGGTGGTCGACAGGCCCTATCTCCTGCTCTCCCTGACCTCGCTGTTCTGGGCCGGAAACATCGTGCTTGGAAGGTTCGCGGCCGGAAAGGTTCCGCCGGTCGGGCTGTCCTGGGTGCGCTGGGCTGGATCCTTCGCGCTGCTGATCGGCTTCGCCTGGCCGCATCTCAAGCGCGACTGGCCGACGATCCGCGCCCATCCCGGGCGGCTCGCGCTGATGGCGCTGACCGGCGTCGCCTTCTACAACACGATGGCCTATTGGGGCCTGCAGCACACCGAAGCTCTCAACGGCCTGCTGATCCAGTCCACCGGCCCGCTGATCATCGCGCTGTGGAGCTTCGCGCTGTTCCAGGAGCGGCCGACCGGCGGGCAGGCGCTCGGCGTCGCGACCTCGCTCGTCGGGGTCGCGGTGATCCTGACGCGCGGCGACCCCGCGGCGATCGCGCATCTCAGGTTCAACGTCGGCGACATCTGGATGTTGAGCGCGATGGCGATCTACGCGCTCTATTCCGCGATCCTGCGGCTGAAGCCCGCGATGCACTGGCTGTCGTTCCTGACCTTCACGGTCGGGCTCGGGGTGCTGATGCTGACGCCGGCGTTCCTGTGGGAGATCTCCCAGGGCCGGGTCATGCATTTCGACGCCGTGACGCTCGCGACGCTCGGCTACGTGATCGTGTTCCCCTCGACGCTCGCCTACATCTGCTTCATCCGCGGGGTCGAGCTCATCGGCGCCAATCGGGCCGGGCCGTTCTTCCACCTGATGCCGGTGTTCGGCGCCGTGATGGCGATCCTGTTCCTGGGCGAGCGGCCCTACGTGTTCCACGCGATCGGCTTCGCGCTGGTGCTGGCGGGCGTGGCGGTGGCGGCCAGAAAGCCGCGGCCGGCGGAAGCCGCGCCCCCCGGTTGAGGCGCGCCCCTCCGCCGGCCAGGCCGGTCACTTCACCTGGATCAGGTTGCTGCGGATCGTGACGGTGCAGCCCTTGATGGTCAGGTAGTTGGCGAGCGTCGCCGTGAGTTCGATCGTTTCGGTGTCGGGCCCGATCTTCGCGGGGCTCTGCTGCCAGCCGACGACGCCGCCCACGATGGTGGCGACGCCGAGATAGGAGCTCACGTTCTGGCCGGCGTAGTTTTGGCCGGATCCGAACACGGCGCCGGCGATCGTCATCGTGAAGCTCGAACGATTGGCCACATAGGCCAGATAGCTGTCGCCGCCGTTGCCGAGCTTCGCCCCTGCGGGCCGGTAGGTGAGGCGGGCGGTCTCGCCCGCCGCGATCGAGGTTCCGCAGGTCGTCGTGGTCGACAGCACGAGCGAGTCGCCGACGAACACGGTCTCGGCCTCCGCGCCGGAGGCGGCCAGGGCGGCGAAAGGCAGCGCGAAAAGGAACGGTCTCAGCATGACGTGGCTCCTCACGGGCGCAGGCCGTAGGCGGCGCTGAACGAGATCGTGCATCCCGAAATGAACATGAAATTCTCGACCTTGCCCGCGAAGGTCACGAACGGCGTGGTCGCGCTCGGCGACTTCGGCGTCATGGCCATCTTGGCGTAGGGCGCGGCGTCGTTGGCCTTCAGCAGGCCCGAATGGGTCACGCCGAAGGAGGCGTAGGTTCCGCTCGCCGAGCCGCCCGGCAGGATGATCGCGAAATGCGCCTGCCCGTCATGGACGAAGGCGACGCGCGTGTCGGGACCGTTGTCCGACAGGTTCTTGGGTCGCAGCACCGTGCGGAAGACCGTCCCGACCGCGATGCTGCGGCGCTCGGAGACGTCCGACCGACAGGACGGCGTCGCGGCGGTGACCGTGGCGAGGCCCTGCCACACGACCGCCGCCCCGGCGGCGGAGGGGAGCAGGAGGCTGGCTGACGCGAGAAGGCAGGCGCAGGCGAACCGCATGACGAGCGCTCCCGAAAGGCGGCGCGGTCTTTCTCGGCCGCGCCCGGCGGTTGCGAGGAATAGCGGATGACGTGCGGCCGGTGCAGTCGGGCAACTACTTAGTGCGGTCGGACCAGATGGGCTTCGGGGAGGTTTCCGGGCGCCGGAACGAGAAAAAGGCGCCGCCCGGAAGGCGACGCCTTTTTCGAAGAGTGCGCCAGAGGCCCCCCGACCCCGGCGAACGAAGACTTAACCCAATCGGCAGGCGCACGACATTCGTGCGACTACGTATTGACCGCTAGCGCATGTCGAAGGCCGCGAAGGCGGCGGCGACTTCGCCGTTGTAGGCGTAGGAGCGCGACCGCTCCGCGGCGACGGTCTCGGCCTTCTCGGGCGCAGGCTCCGCCTTCGGGGCCGCGACCGGCGCGGCCGAGGCGAGCGCAGGCGTCAGCTTCGACGGCTGAAGCACGCGCTTGGTCGGCATGAGGGCCTTGGCGGCCGCCGGCTGCTCGTCCGCAGACGCGAAGGCGAGTGGCGTTTCGGCCGGCTTGGCGCGGACAGGCTTGGCGGGCGCGATGGCGGCGACGACGGCCTTCGGCGCGGCGGGAGCCGCCGCGAGCTGCGGCGCCGGGGCGGCCTTGGGCGCAGGGGCCACGGCTGCGAGCTGCGGCGCGGCGGGCGCGACCGTCGGCTGGACCACGGGGGCCGTCGCGACGACGACCGGCTGCGGGGCCGGACGGGAGGCGTCGTTGGAGGCGACCATGATCGACTTCGAGGCGCCGGTCGGATCGATGCGGGCGTAGGCGAGGGCGAGGGCCTTGGACTTCGCGTTCTGGCGCGCGTCCTCGGCGGTCACGACCTCGCGCTTCTCGTAGAAGGCGTTGCCGCCCGCGACCAGCACGTAGTGCATGTTCGGATAGCGGAACTTGTAGCCGGCGGTGTGGAAGAACATCGCGGTCTTGAGCGCCGGATGGCGCTGGCCCGAGAGCACCTTCTCGGCGTTGCGGCGGGCGCGCTCGGCGGCCTCGCCGTCCATGGTGCGGGTCATGACGCCCGGCGCGAACTGGCGCTTCTGGCCGACGACCTCGCAGACCGTGGAGCCCCAGCGGCCGCTGTCCTTGCGGTTGGCCACCACGGTGCCGACCGCGACCATGCCCTCGTCGGCGCCGCGGTGGGATTCGAAATACATTGCCCGCGCCATGCATTCGCGGTCCTGCGCGGTGAAGCTCACCGGCTGGATGGCTGACGTCGCCGCCAGCCTGGGCTGCTGCGAGCAGGCCGCCGCCGCAAGCGAGACCGCGGCCACGGCCGATACGCGCGTGAAGCGCCAAGCGTTCATATCGGGAACCCCCGTCTTCATGCTGGCCGCCCGCTCCCCCGATCAGACGACGGCCATTAACGGACCGTAAACAAGCCACGAACCGTTATCAATTCGTTAACGCCCGTACGTTTGGTCCGACCAAAGTTGGAATACGGCGGTCATAAACCGCTCCTCGCGCCGCCGGCCGCCACCGAACCGCCGCGATCTCCAAGCCGCCGGAGGCCTGAGTTCTCAGGCGCTCGCCATGTCGCCGAGACGGATCGGCGATCCCGGCGGCGGCCCGTCGAGGAAGCCGCGCGCCGCGTCCCCGCCGGTCCGGCGGATTTCGGCCGGCGCGGCCTTGGTTTTCATGGCGCGGCCGGCGCGACGCGCGGTCCTTCGCCGCATTTGCGGCGAAAGCCGCTTCTCAGATGCCGGAGCCGAGATCGACGAAGTCGCGCAGCAGCGACCGCTGTCCCGCCCGCCCGAGGCCGTCGGCGAGGAAGTGGCTCTGCGCCGAGATCTCCGGGACGGCCGTGATCTCCCACCATTCCGGCCGGGTGAGCGGGCCCATGGCGAACAGCCAGTCGGAGGGGGTTGAGTATTTGTCGACGAGCGCGCAGCCGACCGTCTTGACCCCGAGCCCGAGCTCGTCGGGCGTCAGCAGGCCGCGCTCCTTCAGCTTCATGAAGGCCGGGGCGTTGAGGTCGTCGAAGGACGAGCGCGGGCCCGTGCAGTTGATGATGGTGGCGACCTCAAGCTCCACGAGATCGCGGCTCCCGCGCGGGCGCACGGTCACGAGCGCGCCGGCGGGGGAGCGCCTCAGCCCCTCGATGCGGCCGGCGCGGATCTCGAGATTGGCCCCGAGCAGCGCGTCGATCTGGACCGCGACGGCGTTCGCCATGCGATGGCGGCGCACGTCCCAGATGGTGCGGCAGTGGCGCAGGAAGCGCTGGCGGTCGGTCTGACTCCACGACATCCAGACGCTCGCGAGGCTCGGCCGGATCGCGTCGATCACGCGCTGCCACGGCACGCCCTTCTGCGCCGCTTCGGCTGCCTCGCGCCTCAGCTTCCGAAAAGCCTGGCGGGGCGGCAGCGGGCCGGCCTCGAAGGCGTTCGGCCATTGCCCGCCATGGACATGTCGGCCCGGCAGGAGCCCGTGGCGAGACAGTGCGATGATCGGGCCGGTATGCCCGTTGCGCGTCAGCCGCAGCGCGACGTCGACCATTGTGAGGCCGGTCCCGATCAGGAGGATCGGGTCCGTGCTCGCCGGCAGGCGGTCGCGGTGCAGGTCCCAAGGGTCGGGAATGAAGACCGGCGAGTCGAGCACGCCCTCGTCTCTGAATCGGGGCGTCTTGGGCGGCAGGTTGCCGGTCGCCAGCACCACATGGGTGCCGCGGATCACGCGGCCGTCCTGCATCAGCACGTAAGGTCCGTCGTCGCGGCCGATCTCGACGACGTCGCCGCGCACGCGCTTCAGCCGCCCCGAAACCGTCTCGGCCTCGGCGATCGACGACACGTAGTCGCCGAAGGAGCGGCGGGTGACGAAGCTGTCGCGCTCGCCGCCGTCATGGGTGTTGATTTCTTCCGGCCGGTTCTCGCGCAGCCAGCTTTCGAAGGTCGGCGCGAGGCCGAGCTCCATGCGGAACAGCGGCACGTTGAGCATGTGGCCGGGGTCGCAGGCCCCGTAGGCGACGCCCCGCCCAAGCGCTGCGGCCTTCTCGATCACCGTCACCCGGTTGTTCGGATCCTCGATGGCGCGCAGCGCGAGCAGCGATCCGCTGAGCCCGCCTCCGACGATCACGATGCTTCGCTGGTGAGCGTCTTCCGAAGCCATGGCGCCTTCCAAAACGACAGAATCGATAGACAAGGCGCCGTTGGCGCCGCGTCCGCCTTGTTAAGCCGCAATGGCGGCTTTCTCCATGCGCTCGTTTGCAATTGTCCGGCCATGCGCGAGCGGCCGGACGTCGCGGCGGGCGGCCGCCGTTCCTGTGAAGCGCGGATGGATCGGTGACTGGTGGAAGAGAGTGGGAGTCGAACCCACCAAAGACCGCATCCGCGGCCCCTCCCGGTTTTGAAGACCGGACGCCCCACCGGGGAACGTTTCTCCTCCGTCCGGCGGCAAACTATCGATCCGCGATCCCATGGGGAAGTCGCGGGGCCGTGAACGCGGAAGCGCAGAAACCGTTCTCCCGCGCCATTGACATACGCGACGTATGTTCCGACATCGCCGACATACGAAACGTAGCTATGCGCGGCCGAGGTCGGCCGCGACGACGTCATGGAGAGAAATCAGATGAGCACGCAAGACGCCACGCCCCCCGCCGGCATGCAGGCGCTTTACGAGAAGTTCCGATATTCGGGCGCGACCCGGGCCGGCGACCTGCTGTTCGTCTCCGGGCAGGTGGGAGCCCGCGACGACGGAACGCCCGAGCCCGACTTCGAAAAGCAGGTGCGGCTCGCCTTCGACACGCTGATCGCGACGCTGAAGGCCGAAGGCGCGAGCTTCGACGACATCGTCGACCTCACCACCTACCACATCGATCCGGAGGCCCAGCTGGAAACGGTCGTCAAGGTCCGCGAAACGGTGATCGGCAAACGGCCGCCGAACTGGACCGCGGTCGGCGTGACCTGGCTCGCGGGCTTCGACTTCGAGCTCAAGGTCGTGGCCAGGATCCCGCAGGGCGCGTGAAGCCGGGCTTTTGGGGACGCTTTGGCTCCGCTCAGCCGTCATCCCGGGCCTGACCCGGGATCCAGAACCGACGCCGCGGCGGGAGTCTGGACCAGCCGTCCCGGTTCTGGATCCCGGCTCTTCGGCCGGGATGACGCGCGGAGGTTCGGGCGGGTCGTCGGGCGGCGGGCGCTGCGGCCGGCTCATACTCAGCCGTCATCCCGGGCCTGACCCGGGATCCAGAACCGACGCCGTGGCGGGAGTCAGGACCCGGCCGTTCCGGCTCTGGATCCCGGCTCTCCGGCCGGGATGACGGGCGGAGGTTCGGGCGGGTGGTTCGGGCGGGTCGTCAGGAGGCGGGCGCTGCGGCCGGCTCCAGCTCAGCCGTCATCCCGGGCTTGACCCGGGATCCAGAACCGACGCCGCGTCGGGAGTCTGGACCAGTTGTTCCGGTTCTGGTTCCCGGCTCTTCGGCCGGGATGACGGGCGGAGGTTCGGGCGGGTCGTCAGGAGGCGGGCGCTGCGGCCGGCTCCAGCTCAGCCGTCATCCCGGGCTTGACCCGGGATCCAGAACCGACGCCGCGGCGGGAGTCTGGACCAGCCGTGCCGGTTCTGGATCCCGGCTCTCCGGCCGGGATGACGCGCGGTGGCTCGCTCGCGACAACAGTAAGATAGCGACGGCTCACGCCGTCGCGTGCTCGACCGGCTTCACGTCGACCGAATGGCTCGTGGTCTGCGACCCCGCGGTCATCACCGTGCCGTCGATCGGCGCGACGTCGGCGTAGTCGCGGCCGACCGCGACCGTGATGTGGTCGTCGATCGCGAGCATGGCGTTGGTCGGGTCGAAGCCGACCCAGCCGACCTGCGGCCCGAGCCAGGCCGTGACCCAGGCGTGCATCGCGTCGGCGCCTTCGAGCCGCGGCTTGCCCGGCGGCGGCACGGTGCGCAGGAAACCGCTGACATAGGCGGCCGGCACGCCGACGGCGCGCAGGCCCGCGATCATGACATGGGCGAAGTCCTGGCAGACGCCCTCGCGCTTGGCGAAGGCCTCCTCCACCGGCGTGTCCACCTTGGTCGCGCCGGGGGCGTAGTCGAACTCGTCCTTGATCTGCGCCGCGAGCTCGAACACCGCCTCGCCGGCGGGACGCCCGTCCGCCATCGCGTCGCGCGCATAGTCGGCGAAGGGCGCGGAGATCCGCACCCGGCGGCTGTCGCCGAGGAAATGCATCGGCCCGGCGCCGCTGACGTCCCGCGAGGCCCGGGCGAGCGCCGTCAGTTCTCCGAGCGCAGGGGTGCGGCCGAGATCGGGGCGCGGCCGCTCCACCTCGACCTGGGTCGACATCCGCACCTCAAGCGCCTCGTGAGCCGGCAAAATGAGGAGGTGGTCGAGCGCGTTGCCGAAGAAGTCCCGGTCGCGGATCTGTTCGTCGGGGCGCGGCTCGACGACGAGCTTGACCGGGCCCGGGCGCTGGCCGGGCTCCAGCCGCGGGCGCACGCGCAGGATATGGCGCGCGTCGTTCACAGGCTCGGCGTAGTCATAGGCGATGACGAGCGAGAGGTCGTAGATCATTCGGCCTCCGCGCCTTCGCCGGAGGCGAGCGGGGCGGCGCCGAAATAGCGCTGGCCGAGAAGATCCGAGATGTCGCCGAGATCGGTCGCGACGCGCAGCAGGAAGGCCTCGTTGACCTCGGACGCGTCTCCGGTCGCGAGCCGCACCTGAAGGCGCGCGATGCGGCGCGACACCGTCGCGAGCGTCTCGCCGCGGCGGATGCCCGGCAGCTCGTCCAGAACGCTCTTCAGCCCGTTGACCTGGAACGCGACCGAGCGCGGATTGAAAGGGTCGAGCACCGTGAGGTCGATCACAGTCTCGCGCGACAGATGCACCGAATAGCGCCGGCGATAGGTGATGCGGCTGTCGGCGAATTCGAGCAGCGCCTCGAGCCCGCCCTCCGGGATCTTGGCGAAGGCGGCCGCGACCTGCGCCGAGACCTGCCCCCGCTCGAGCAGCCGCCCGGCCTGCAGGAAGCGCCAGCCGGTGAAGTGGT
The DNA here is from genome assembly GCF_042648545.1 of Chenggangzhangella methanolivorans. Lineage (NCBI taxonomy): Bacteria > Pseudomonadati > Pseudomonadota > Alphaproteobacteria > Hyphomicrobiales > Methylopilaceae > Chenggangzhangella > Chenggangzhangella methanolivorans. The sequence continues at coordinate 743,370 of NZ_JBHRXS010000003.1, read as the reverse complement.
ACATGTTCTCGTGCACGAGGCCGGCGAAGCCCGAAAGCCGCGTCAGCGCCTGGCTCGCGACGTCGACGAGGTCGCCGGGCTCGCGCAGGCGGATGTGGCTCTCGATCAGGTCCACGACCTCGCGCAGCGCCCGCCAGCCGTCCGGCGAGAACCGGTCGCGGATGCGCGAGGCGGTGGCGAAGGCCATGCGCGAGGCCTTCAGCAGCGTCGTCGCCGGATCGGCGACCGCGGCCTCGACGTCGAGGCCGGTCAGGAGTTCGCCGATCTCGGCCTCGAGCGTTCCGCGCCGTTCGCCTTCGGCGAGCCGCGAGGCGTAGAGGCGCACGAGCCGCGTCGCGCATTCGGCGCGTTCGACGTAGCGGCCGAGCCAGAACAGGTTGTCGGCCGCGCGCGAGGGCGGCGCGCTCGGCAGGCGCCGCGAGAAATTGCGCTGCTCGCTGAAGAGCAGCGTGACGGGCTTCTCGTTCTTCTCCGACGGCACCCAGACGTCGACCGAATGCCCGCCCGACTGCATCGCGACGGCGAGCGGATCGGTCGAGGTGGAGACGCGCGCGAAGCCGCCCGGCATCACCCGCCAGCCGGACGCGTCGCGGGCGAGATAGACCCGCACCGTCACCGGGCGCGGCGTGAGCTTGCCGTCGACGAACACCGGCGCGGTCGAGAGCGCGACGATCTCCTGGCCGACGACGTCGACGCCGTCGCCGTCGAGATCCTCGATCAGCCGCGCCGAGGCCGAGGCGCGGATGCCGAGATCAAGCGGGCGGCGGCGCTCCTCGGCGTTGGGCGACTGCGGGAAGGCGCGCGCGAGCGACAGCTCGTCGCGATGTTCGGAGACATAGGCGCGCTCGGCCTCCTGCCCGCACCACCAGGTGGCGACCGTCGGCAGCTTCAGCTCCTCGCCGAGCAGCGCGCGGGCGAGCGCGGGCTGGAAGGCGAGCAGGGCGCGGGTCTCGAGCAGGCCCGAACCCAGCGCGTTGACCATCTCGACCGAGCCTTCGCGCACCGCGCGGGCGAGGCCCGCCGTGCCGATGCGCGATCCGGCGTGGAGCTCGAGCGGGTCGGCGAAGTCGCCGTCGAGGCGACGCCACAGCACGTGGATGGGCTTGGCCCCGTCGACCGTGCGCACCACCACCTGCCCGCCATGGACCGCGAGGTCCCCGCCCTCGAGCAGCAGGAAGCCGAGATAGCGGGCGAGATAGGCGTGCTCGAAATAGGTCTCGTTGTGGGGGCCGGGCGTCAGCACGCCGACGCGCGCGCCCTTGCCGTCGTCGAGCGCGTTCAGCGTCTCGCGAAACTGCTGGAAGAAACCCGCGAGCCGCTGGACCTTGAGGTCGCGGATGAGGTCCGGGAAGGCGCGCGAGGTCGCGACCCGGTTCTCGAGCGCGAAGCCCGCGCCCGAGGGCGCCTGGGTGCGGTCGCCCAGCACCCACCAGCGCCCGTCAGGCCCGCGGCCGATATCGACCGCGATGAAGCGGATCAGCGGACGTCCCGACCGGCCCTGGTCGGCGATCGGGCGCAAAAACTCCGGATTGCGGCCGAGCACGGCGGGCGGCAGCACGCCGTCGCGCACGAGGCGGCGCTCGCCATAGAGGTCCGCGATCAGCTTTTCGAGGAAGACCGCGCGCTGGGTGAGCCCCGCGACGAGGTCGGCCCATTCGCGCCGCTCGATGATGAGCGGCGGGAAGGCGAGGGGCCAGGAGCGAGTCTGCTCGCCGGGCTCCTGTCCGCCATAGACGCGATAGTAGACGCCGGCCTCGCGCAGATATTGCGCGGCGCTGCCGAAGCGGCGCGCGCGTTCGGGTTCGCCGAGGCCGCCGAGCGCCGAAACCAGCTCGCGATAATGCGGGCGCACCTGGCCGTCCGGCCCGAGCATCTCGTCGATGACGCCTTCGGGCGGGCGATAGCCGTCGAGAAGCCCGGCGCGCGGGGCCTCGGTCCTGGCCGTTCCCTTGGCGGCCTCCTTGGCCGCTTCTTTGGCCGCCTTGCCGTCGATCGACAGAATGCTCACCGCCCGATGCGCTCCCCCGAAGCGCGCGTTCCGCTCGCGCGCATCATTGCGCCGTTTCGCGCGGTTTGACGATGGGCGAGACGCCGCGGCGCCGCTCTAATGTTTCTCCGCAGTAAAAAAGAGACGGTGGAAGTTTCCCTCCCCTGGGACAGGGGAGGGAGTCGCGCGCCCTATCCCAGTCCTGCCGGCCGCCTGAGGTCCAGCGTGAACGGCAGGCTCGGGTCGGGCGTCTCGCGGATCGGCTCGAAGGCGCCGGGCGTGTGGCCGATGTCCTCGAAGCGCGCGAGGCGTCGCGCTTCCGCCTCGTTGGCGTTGACCGGAAACGTCTCGTAATTGCGCCCGCCCGGATGCGCGACATGATAGACGCAGCCGCCGAGCGAGCGCTTGGACCAGCGATCGTAGATGTCGAAGGTGAGCGGCGCATGCACCGGGATCGTCGGATGCAGGCCCGACGCCGGCTGCCACGCCTTGAAGCGCACGCCCGCCACCATCTCGCCGCCGACGTCCGTCGGCGTCAGCGGGACCGCGCGGCCGTTGCAGACCACGACATGGCGGGACGGATCGCCGTTCGTCAGCTTCACCTGAAGGCGTTCGACGGAGGAGTCCACGAAGCGCACCGTGCCGCCGATCGCGCCGGTCTCGCCCATGACGTGCCAGGGCTCGAGCGCCTGCCGAAGCTCGAGCGTCACGCCCTCGCGCTCGATCCGGCCGCAGAACGGGAAGCGGAACTCCGACTGCGCCTCGAACCATTCGGGCCGCAGCGGATAGCCCGAGCGCCCGAGATCGGCGAGCACGTCGAGGAAGTCGGCCCACACGAAGGCCGGCAGCATGAAGCGGTCGTGCAGCCGCGTGCCCCAGCGCACGAAGCCGCCCGTCGCGGGCTCCTTCCAGAACTTCGCGATCAGCGCGCGGATGAGGAGCTGCTGCGCGAGGCTCATGCGCGGATCCGGCGGCATCTCGAAGCCGCGGAACTCGACGAGGCCGAGCCGGCCCGTGGGCCCGTCCGGCGAATAGAGCTTGTCGATGCAGATTTCCGAGCGGTGGGTGTTGCCCGTGACGTCGATCAGCAGGTTGCGGAACAGCCGGTCGACGAGCCATGCGGGCGTCGACCAGCCGTCGGACGGCGAGGGCACGTTCGCCATCGCGATCTCGAGCTCGTAGAGCCCGTCGTGGCGCGCCTCGTCGACGCGCGGCGCCTGGCTGGTCGGCCCGATGAACATGCCGGAGAAGAGATAAGACAGCGACGGGTGCCGCTGCCAGTGCAGGATCAGCGACTTCAGCAGGTCGGGCCGGCGCAGGAACGGCGAGTCGAGCGGCGTCGCGCCGCCCACGACCACGTGGTTGCCGCCGCCGGTGCCCACATGCTTGCCGTCGACCATGAACTTGTCGGCGCCGAGCCGCGACTGGCGCGCGTCCTCATAGACGCCCGAGGTGATGTCGACGGCCTCCGCCCAGGAGGCGGCCGGATGGACGTTGACCTCGATCACGCCGGGATCGGGCGCGACGCGGATCACGTTGATGCGCGGATCATGCGGGGGCGCATAGCCCTCGATGTGGATCGGGACGCCGAGCGTCTCGGCCGCGTCCTCGATCGCGGTCAACAGGTCGAGATAGGCCTCGATCGACTCCATCGGCGGGATGAACACCGCGAGCTTGCCGTCGCGCGGCTCGATCGAGATCGCGGTGCGGACGAAGCCCGCGATCTCGACGCCGAGCGAGGCGGCGTCCCCGGCCGCGGTCGCCGCGCCCGCGATCGGCGAGGCGGTCGGCCCCGCGACGCTGCGCTGGCGGTGGGCGAGCGCGATCGCCTCGGGGGTAGGGAGCGGCTCGTATTCGCGCACGGGATCGATCGGCGCGAAGAACGGGAACTGCGAGGAGCTGAGATAGGGCAGGGAGCCGAGCGGCAGGCGGTAGCCGAGCGCGCTGTCGCCGGGCGTCAGGAACAGCTTGCCGCGGCGCGTCGACCAGCGCTCGGAGATCCAGCGGATTCCCTGCGCCTGCCAGGCCTGGACCGGCAGCACGAAGCCGGTCGGAGCGTTGAGGCCGCGGTCGAACACCTTGGCGATGCGCGCCCGCTCTTCGGCGTCCGCGAGTTTGGGGTTGCTGGGATCGACGTTTTCGGGGAGCTGCGCCTCGCGGGCGAGCCAGTAGGACGGATCCTCATAGGCGGCGGACGCGTTCTCGGCCGGCACGCCGAGCCGGGCCGCGATGTCCTTGGTGATCGCTTCGGCGGCCGCGATGTCGGCCTTGGCGGAGCATTTTTCCCGCGCGATCAGGTCCGGGTTCTTCCAGATCGGGCGGCCGTCCTTGCGCCAGTAGAGCGAGAAGGTCCAGCGCGGCAGCGTCTCGCCCGGGTACCACTTGCCCTGCCCGTAATGCAGGAAGCCGCCGGGCGCGAAGCGGTCGCGCAGGCGCCGGATCATGTCGTCGGCGAGCGCGCGCTTCGCCGGCCCGACCGCGTCGGCGTTCCATTCGGGTGACTGGAAGTCGTCGATCGACACGAAGGTCGGCTCGCCGCCCATGGTGAGGCGGACGTCATTGGCGCGGAGCTCCTCGTCGACTTTTTCGCCCAGCGCGTCGAGCGCGTCCCAGCTTTCGTCCGAGAACGGAAAGGAGACCCGCGGCCGCTCGGCGATGCGGGAGACGCCCATGTCGAACGCGAAGTCGACCTCGGCGAAGCTCGCGGCTCCCGAGATCGGGGCCGCGGAGCGGTAGTGCGGGGTCGCCGCGAGCGGCACATGGCTTTCGCCGGTGAGCAGGCCCGATGTCGGGTCGAGGCCGATCCAGCCCGCGCCGGGAAGATAGACCTCCGCCCAGGCGTGGAGGTCGCAGAAGTCGTGGTCGGTGCCCGCCGGCCCGTCGATCGCGACGAGGTCGGGCTTGAGCTGGATCAGGTAGCCGGAGACGAACCGCGCCGCGAAGCCGAGGCGCCGCATGGTCTGCACCATAAGCCAGGACGAGTCGCGGCAGGAGCCGGAGCCGATCGACAGCGTCTCCTGCGGCGTCTGCACGCCCGGCTCCATCCGGATCGTGTAGCGCACGAGATTGGCGACGTGGCGGTTGAGGCCGACGAGGAAGTTGACCGTGCCCTTCTCGGAGCGGTCGATCGCCTCGAAGAAGGCGTCGAAGTCCGGCCCGAAGGCTTCGACCTCGAGATAGGGCGCAAGGTCCGACTTCAGCTCCGCCTCATAGGCGAAGGGCCACTCCGACGCGCTCTCCTCCACGAAGAAGTCGAACGGGTTGTAGACCGTCATGTCGGCGAGGAGGTCGACCTCGATCTTGAACTCGCGCACCGGCTCGGGAAACACGAAGCGGGCGAGGTAGTTGCCGAACGGATCCTGCTGCCAGTTGATGAAGTGCTCCGCCGGCGAGACCTTCAGCGAGAAGGACGGGACCTTCGTGCGCGAATGCGGCGCCGGCCGCAGGCGGACGATCTGGGGTCCGAGGAAGACCGGGCGGTCGTACTTGTAGTGCGTGACGTGGCGAAGCGCGGCGAGGATCGACATCTGGCTCTGGGGAAACCTTCTTTGATCGAGGGCGCGGTGAGCTTACGCCGTGGCGGCGGGGCGACAAGCGCCGAGATTGGCGAAAAGACAGGCGCCGGACGTGGAACGAAAGGCGGGCTGGAGCATTCAGCGGGTCGAAACGGCGCTGGGCGCCTTACGGGGAAACCGCTCAAATGAAACTGTTCGCCTGCCCGCATTGCAGCCAGGTGGTGTTCTTCGAGAACGTCGTCTGCGAGCGCTGCAACCATGCGCTCGGCTACGAGCCGACCTCCAACACGATGCTCGCGCTCGAGAAGTCCGACGACGGCGCCTGGCGCTCGGTCGGCGAGCGGTCGGACGGGGCCTCCTGGCTCTATTGCTCGAACTACGCCTTCGGGGTCTGCAACTGGCTGACGCCGGCCTCGGGCGGCGAGCAGATGTGCCTCTGCTGCCGGCACAATCTCGTGGTGCCGGACACCTCCGACGCCGCCAATGTCGAGCTCTGGCGCAAGATGGAGGTGGCCAAGCGCCGCCTGTTTTACACGCTGATCAAGCTCGGCCTGCCGCTCCAGACCCGCGACGAGCACCCCGAAGGCCTCGGCTTCCAGTTCCTGAGCGACAGCCCCGCCACCGGCGACCATGTGATGACCGGCCATGACGACGGCCTCATCACCATCGCGCTGGTCGAGGCCGACGACGCCGAACGCGAAAAGCGCCGCACCTCGATGGGCGAGCCCTACCGCACATTGCTCGGCCATTTCCGTCACGAGGTCGGTCACTGGTACTGGGACCGCCTGGTGCGCGACGGCGGCGCGCTCGACCAGTGCCGCCAGACCTTCGGGGACGATTCCCAGGACTATGGCGAGGCGCTCAAGACCCATTACGCCAATGGCCCGAAACCCGGCTGGCAGAACGAGTTCGTCTCGCATTACGCCGCCTCCCACGCCTGGGAGGACTTCGCCGAGACCTGGGCGCACTACCTCCACATCACCGACACGCTCGACACCGCGGGCGCGTGGGGCTTCCGCGTCAATCCCAAGGTCGACCGCGAGGACGTGCTGACCGCCAAGGTCAATTTCGACGCCTATGGGGCCGACACCCCGATGGCGCAGATCGCCGATTCCTGGCTCGCTTTGTCCTCGGCGCTGAATTCGCTCAACCGCTCGATGGGCGCGCCGGACCCCTATCCCTTCGTGCTCGCCGAGCCTGTGATCCAGAAGCTCGGCTTCGTGCACGACCTCGTGCACGGCCGGGTGGGCGACGCGACCGCGCATTGAGCGCGCCGAGTCCCTCCGCCGCTCGTCTCCCTCCCCTCTGCGGGGGAGGGAGACGAGCGGGCCTCATCAATGCGGCTACAGGGGGCTTCCCACCGGCCTCAACTCGGGCCACCTTGTCCAATGATCACCCGGCCGAAGACGCGGCGCGTGTGCGTAAGAAGACCGGCGTCCGGCCCGCCCGATAGGAGGAGGCCCCGCATGTCGACGATCGACGAGGTACCCCTGCCCGAAGCGACCTTCGGCGAACGCGTGACGCGCCTTCTCGGCGTGGTCGCCGGCGACCCGACGGCCCGCGCCGAACTCGACATGGCGCGGGTGATCGACGAGCTGAAGGCGCTCGGCGCCGAGCCGATCGAGGATCTCACCCCCGAGGAGGCCCGCAGCCAGCCCTCGCCCGCCGACGCCGTCTCCTCGCTGATGGCGAGATACGGGATTTCGGATCCCGACGAGGAGGTGCGCACGCGCGAGCTGCGCTATCCGGGCGCCGACGGCGAACTTGCGGCCCGGCTCTATACGCCCGCCGGCGTCGCCTCCGGTCCTCTGCCCCTCGTCGTCTATTATCCCGGCGGCGGCTGGGTGCTGTCGGACCTCGACGACTATGACGCCAGCGCCCGCGCGATCGCCTCGCGGACAGGCGCGCTGGTGCTTGCGGTCGAGACCCGCCGCGCGCCCGAACACAAGTTTCCCGCCGCCCATGACGACGCGGTCGCGGCCTATCGTTGGGCGCTCGAGAAAGCCGAGGAGCTCGGCGCCTCGCCCGGCCAGATCGCGGTCGCGGGCGAAAGCGCGGGCGGCAACCTCGCGATCAACGTCGCGATCGCGGCGCGGGACCGGGAGATGACGCCGCCGGTCCATCTCACGCTCATCTATCCGCTCGCTGGCGTCGATCTGACCACCCCCTCGTTCCGGACGAACGAATTCGCGCGGCCCGTCAACAAGGCGATGATCGGCTGGTATCTCGGCCATGCGCTTCTGGGCGTCGACCAGAAAGAGGACCCGCGCCTCGATCTCGTCGGCCACGCCGATCTGTCCGGCCTGCCCCCGATCACCCTGCTCACCGCCGAGATCGATCCGCTGCGCTCGGAAGGCCACGAGCTCGCCGACAAGCTGCGGTCCTCGGGCGTCGCGGTGAACGCGGTCGACTTCGAGGGCGTCAGCCACGGCTTCTTCGGCATGGGCGCGATCGTGCGCCACGCCCGCTCGGCGCAGGAGCTCGTCGCAAGCGACCTCCGCTCGGCCTTTGGCTTCGAAGAGCGCGGCGCGCGCGCCGGCCGCGCTCTCTAGCGGCCCGGAGAACCGACCATGGAGGTCCGGACTCGCTGCTGCGTGGTCGGCGGCGGGCCCGCGGGCCTGATGCTCTCGCTGCTCCTGGCGCGAGCCGGCGTCGAGGTGATGGCGCTCGAGAAGCACGCGGATTTCCTGCGCGATTTCCGCGGCGACACCATCCACCCCTCGACTATGGACGCGCTCTCCGATCTCGGCCTCCTGGAGCGTTTCCTCGAGCTGCCGCATCAGGAGGTCGAGACCTTCTCGGCGATCGTCGAGGACCAGATCTTCCAGGTGGCCGACTTCCGCCGCCTGAAGACGAAGAAGCGCTTCATCGCGCTCATGCCGCAGTGGGACTTTCTCGACTTCCTCGCCGGCGAGGCCGCGCGCCTGCCGAATTTCACGCTGTTCCGGAGAGCGCAGGCCACCGAGCTTCTGAGAGACGACGCCGGCCGCGTCACGGGCGTCGAAGCCCAGACGCCCGAAGGTCCGCTCCGTGTCGAGGCGGATCTCGTGGTCGGGGCGGACGGACGGCATTCGACCATCCGGAAGGCCGCGGGATTCGAGGTCGAGACGCTCGGCGCGCCGATGGACGTGATGTGGTTCCGCGTTTCGCGCGCGCCCGGCGACGGCGCGGCGACCGCAGGGCGGTTCAGCTCCGAGGGCCTCTTCATCGCGATCAACCGCGGCGACTACTGGCAATGCGCGCTCGTTATCCCGAAGGGCGGGGGCGAGGCGGTGAAGGCCGAGGGAATCGAGGCCTTTCGCGCGCGGATCGGTCGGCTCGGGCCGTTCCCCCCGGAGCGGGCGCAGGAGATCGAGAGCTTCGATCAGACCAGCCTGCTGTCGGTCGCGGTCGATCGTCTCGACCGCTGGCACGCCCCGGGCCTGCTCGTCATCGGCGACGCCGCCCATGCGATGTCGCCGATCGGCGGCGTCGGCGTGAACGTCGCGATCCAGGACGCGATCGCGACCGCCAATCTGCTGGCCGAAGCGCTGCGCCGAGGGCCCGTCGACGAGGCGGCGCTCGCGCGCGTGCAGGCGCGACGGATGCCGGCCGTGCGGGTCACGCAGGCGATGCAGCTCATGATGCAGAACAACGTCGTCGCCCCGACGCTCGCGAGCCGCACGAAGCTGACGCCGCCGCTTCCGCTCCGCCTGCTCGACCGCTTCCCGATCCTGCAGGGCCTTCCCGCGCGGCTCATCGGCGTGGGCGTGCGGCCGGAGCGGGTCCGCTCGCCTCTCGCGTAAGGGGGCTCTGAAAGTGCGACGCGGTCTTGCGCGCGCAAGCCGTCTTGCCCGGCCGCCGCCGGGCATCCACGACCTGGCGCCTCATTCTAAAATCGCCGCGCTCTAGCCCTACGCCTCAATAGTTCGGGCGTTGCGCCGGGAAGCTTTGCCCGCCCGTAACCGTATCGGCCGGCTCGCCGCCGCCTTGCGGACCTGGATCGTCGGGCGCGCGCGACAGCGGGAACACCGCCGCCGTCGGCCGCGCGACGGGCTTGCGGCCGGACTCGGGCTTCGCCGGCGTTTTCTCGACGGGCGACGGATCCGCCTTCACGGTCTCGACCGGCGCGGCTTTCGCCGGCTCGGCCTTGACGGCTTCCGTCTTGGCCACATCGGTCTTGGCGAGCGCCGGCTTTGCGGGCTGGCTCTTGGCCGGCTCCGGCGTCTTCGCCTCGGCCGCCGGCTCGCTCAGCGTCGGCATCTCGCGCGGCAAGGGCGCGACGGGGACAGGCGCGACGGGGACGGGCGCGATCGCGTTCGACGGCGGCGCGACGGGCTCGAGCGGCTCGAGCGCGCGCAGCGGCTCCACCGGGCCCTGGTCGAGCCACGCCTCGGCGGCGAGCCGCGGACGGCTCTCCTCGACCGGGATCTTCCAGACGAAGGCGTCGAGCTTTCCGGTGACCGGCGACACCGGCGCCCAGGCCTCGCTCGAAACGCCGTCGGCGACCCAGGCGGGGTCGCGCGGCGCGCGCAGCGCCCGGCCGAGCCATTCGCGGGCGCGGCCCTGCTCGCCATGCTCGATCTCCTCGAGCTCGGCCATCAGGAGGCAGGCGCGCGCCGTCGGCCGCGCGCCGAGCAGCTTGCCGATCGCGGCGCGGGCCTCGCCGAGCTCGCGCGCCGCGATGGCGGCGCGGGCGAGCGCGATCAGCCCTTCCGGATCCTCGCCCGAGCGTTCGGAGAGCGAGCGGCCGCGCTTCAGCTTGTCGCGCGCCGAATCGCCGGGGCGGACATGGACATAGACCTCGGCGAGATCGGGATGGGTGGTCTTGGCCCAGGTCGTCTCGACGATCTTCATCGCCTTCTTGGCGTCGCCCTGCTCGGCGAGGAGCCGCGCGGCGAGCGCGGCGGACGGCGGGAAGTCGGGCGCGAGCGAATGGGCCTCGCGGGCGCGCTTGACCGCGCCCTGCGGGTCGCCGCCGTCCTCCATGGCCTGCGCGGTCAGCAGCACCGCGCGACGGCGGCGCGTGTCGGCCTTGTCGATCAGGCGGTTGGCCGAGAGGCGGTCGAGCGTCTGCAGCGCCCCGGCCCAGTCGTGCTCGGCGCACTGATAGTCGAACAGCGCCTGGCCGGCCCAGGTGTCGGGCGTCAGCCTCGCGGCCTCCTCGGCGAGCGCCTTGGCGGCGGCGCGGTCGCCGCGGCGCTCGGCCTCGACGAAGAGACCGCGCAGGCCGAGCGACCTGGTCTCGGTCCGCTCCGTCATCGCGCGGAACGCGGCCTCGGCGCCCGGGCCGTCGCCCGAAAGCTGGGCGGCCTGCGCGGCGAGCACCAGCGTCAGCGGCTCGCGGCCGAGTAGCTTGCGGGCTTCGCTCGCCTCGCGGCCTGCGCGCTTGGCGTCGCCGGTGCCGACCGCCACCACGCCGCGGGCGATCGCCTCATAGCCCTTCGCGCGCCGGCGATTGCGCCGGAACAGCGCGAAGGCTTCCGGACCCGCGAGGATCCAGCGCATCACGTTCCACAGGATCACGGTCGTGATCGCGACCGCCGCGATGACGACCGCCGCGAACGAGACCGAGGTCTCGATCCGGTAGCCCTGCCAGTTGATCACGAGGTCGCCGGGCCGGTCGGCGATCCAGACCGCCGCGCAGGCGAAGATCCCCACGAGGACGAGATAGAGCAGAACGCGCACCATCTTGGGTCTGTCCTCAGTCGTTCGCGGTGAGGCGGGCGAGCGCCGCCGTGCGGGCCGAGCCGATCGCGGCCTCGGCGGAGACGAGCGCGCTCGCGCGGTTCGCCCAGTCGTCGGTCGCGGCGCGGGCGGCCTCGTCGAGCCTGCCGCGGGCCGCGAGCGCGCCCTCGATGTCGCCGGCCGCGCCGGCGGCCGCGACCTGGGCGCGGATCGCCTCGGGATCGGAGCCCGAGCCCGCCTTCTGCGGGGTGATCTTCACCACGCCGCCGGCGTTGGCGACGAAGCGCTCGAACACCGAACCGGTGGTCTCGGACTTGATGGGCGCCAGCTTGCCGATCGCCGCCGACAGCTCCGCGCCGAGCGCGGACCGCGTCGGCATGCCCTTGGCGGCGTAGGGCGCGAGGGCGTCGAGCTCGGCGTTGGAGCCTGTCGCGGCCTTCACGGCCTCGAATTCGTTGACGAAGGGTCGGCCGGCCTCCATCGCGGCGTCGAGCGCGCCGAGCGCCACCACGAGCCGCGCCGCGGGATCGCCCTCGGGCCGCTCTTTGAGCGCCGTCGCGACGGCGTCGACGCGGGCGGCGAGCGGGCCGGTCGCGGCCTCGACCTTGGCCCCCATGGCCGAGACGTTGGCGTTCACCTCCGCCACCGCCTGTTTGGTCGGAAGCTCGCCGAGCCGGGCCTCCACCCCCTCGATGCGCGCGGCCACGCTCGCGAGCGCGTCGGCGGTCGGGGAGGCCTGCAGGCGAAGCTCCAGCCCCTCGACCCGGCCCGCCAGAGCCGCGATCGCGGGATCGGCCGGCGGCGGTTCGGAGACCTTGGCCGAGAGCGCCTTCAACTCGCCCTCGACGCCGCCGACGCGGCCGTTCGAGGCCTCGATGGCCTTGGACACGTCGGCCAGGCGCGCATCGATCGCGCTGGTGTCGGTCGACTGCGCGGTCTTCGACAGCTGCGCGCGGAGCGCCGCGACGTCGCGGCCGACCGCGTCGAGCTTGGCCTCCGCCGCCCCCATCCGCGCCGCGTCGCCGCCGCCGAGCCCCATGAAATCCTTGCCGAACAGCGCGATCACCAGCACCGCGATCGCCGCCCCGCCGATCGCCGCGGCCGCGACGCCGAACACGCCCACGCCGTCGCTTTCCGGGCGGGGAGAGGCGGAGGCGGGCGGGACGCTCTGGGCGGGTTTTGGAGAGGGCGCCGGGGCCGAACCCGGCTTGTCGTCGGGCTTCGGGGCGGCCGCGGCCGTCGGCTTGGCGTCGCTCTTGGGGTCCGGTTTCGGCGCCGCCGAGGCGGACGTCGCAGCCGCGCCCGAAGGCTGAGGCTTCGGCTGCTCGGACGAAGCGGCGCCCGGCCTCGGCGCTTCGGTCTTCGCCGCGTCGATCTTGGGAGCCACCCCCGCTGCAGGCGTCGGGCTCGCGGGAGCCGCGGCCTTGGCGGGCTCAGCTGTCGCCGGCTCAGCCTTGGCCTGATCGGGCTTCGCAGTCTCGCTCTTGGCCGTTTCGCTCTTGGCGGAAACGTCGTTCGCTGAAAGGTCGAGGGTCTGCGCGCGGGGGCGGGCGCTGTGGCCGGCCTTCGCGCCCTGTCCGGTCTCGGGTCCTTTCGGGTCCGCCATCTCGACCTCGCTTCACGTCAAAGGGGTGCGGCCGCGAACGCGACCGCCGAGACCTAATTAGACCGCCGGGGCGGCGATGGCGAGCCGTCGTCCCGTCATCGATTCAAGATGGCTTGAAGCGCTTCGAGAAGCGCCGCCTCGTCGGGCCGCGCGGCGACCTCGACGCGGCCGCAGCCGGCCTCTCCGAGAATCGCGGCGATGCGCGGCGCGAGGGCGGCGTGAGGCAGCGCGCGCAGCGCCTCGCCGAGCCCCTCGGCCTCGGCGAGCGCCGCCAAGGTCGCGGCGATGCGTCCCGAATGATGGAGCACTGCGCCCGCCGTCCCGTCGCGGAGCGCCGCCGTGGCCGCCTCCGGCAGCTTTGTCGCCGCGGTCGCCCGGTAGAGCTCGACCACGATGGTCTCGTGGCCGTGTCCTGCAAGCGCGCCCGCGATGTCGAAGGCCCGGTCGGCCCCTGCGGCGTGAAGAAAACGCGCCGGCGTCGGGAAGCGGGCCGCGGCCTCCGCCACCAGCGCGCGCCCGTCGCCCTCGGCGACGTGAACCGTAGCGAACCCGGCCTCGCGGCCGGCCTCGGCGGTGCGGTCGCCCACGGCGATCAGCGGAAGATCCGTCAGCGAGGCGATCTCCCGCCGGTTCTTCAGCTTCCGCAGGCCGTTGGCGCTCGTCGCCAGCACAGCGTCGAACGGTCCGTCCGGGATGGGCGAGGGCAGGTCCTCGATCGTGAGCACCGGCGCGAGGATCGCCTCGTGCCCGAGCCGCGCCAGCGCCTCCGCCGTGCGCTGCGCGGCGCGCTCGGGACGGAGCACGAGGATCTTCATCCGAAGGCGGCCAGGAGATCGGCGGGCGTCCTCGCGCGGACGTCGCGGCCGGCCTCGGCGCCGAGACGCTCGGCGTCCGTCGCGCCGCCGCGGATCTCGCCCTCGACGGTCCGCGCGCCGTCTTCCGACAGCACCAGCCCGCGGAACGCGAGAGCGTCGCCCTCGACGCGGGCGAGCCCCGCGATCGGCGTGCGGCAGGAGCCGTCGAGGATCTTCAGGAACGCCCGCTCGCAGGCGAGCGCCGCCGCGGTCGCGACGCAGTCGAGCCCGCCGAGCGCTTCGCGGGTGCGCTCGTCGCCGACGCGCGCCGTGACCGCGACCGCGCCCTGGCCGAGCGCCGGCGGAAAATCGTCCTCGGGGAGGATCTCGGTCGCGTGGGCGGCGAGGCCGAGCCGGCTGAGGCCGGCGAGCGCGAGCAGCGTCGCGTCGACCATGCCGGCCGAAAGCTTGTCGAGCCGCGTCTGCACGTTGCCGCGGAACGGGACCACCTTGAGGTCCGGCCGCCGCCGCCGCACCAGCGCTCCGCGCCGCAGCGACGCGGTGCCGACGACCGCGCCCTGCGGCAGCGCGTCGAGGGTCGCGGCCGAACCCCCGATCAGCGCGTCGCGGACGTCGGCGCGCGGCAGCACGGCCGCAAGCCCGGTGCCCTCGGCGAGGTCGGTCGGCAGATCCTTGGCGGAATGGACCGCGAGGTCGACGCGGCCGCCAAGCAGCGCCTCGTCGATCTCCTTCACGAACAGGCCCTTGCCGCCGGCCTCGCTCAAGGGGCGGTCCTGGATGACGTCGCCCGTGGTCTTGATCACCACGATCTCGACCGTGTCCGGATCCCCGCCCAGCGCCGCCACGAGCCCGTCGCGCACCGTGTTGGCCTGCCAGAGCGCGAGCGGACTGCCGCGGGTGCCGATGCGAAGGAGGGGGGCGGGCATTGGGCTGCTCGTTCTTGTCTGCTTGTATGTTTTGTATGTCGGCTTTTACCGACATCCATATCGCCTCGGTCCCGTCGGCGCGATCCCCCGAACGATCACCGACGTCGTGCATTCGGACGTGATCACGGCTCGAAGCCACGCCGTGGTCGACGCCCGGCTCGGGCGCGGCTATTCCTCCTCGCCCGGCAACCGGAGATCCGCCCGCCCCATGCTCGTTCTCGGCGTCGAGACAACCTGCGACGAAACCGCGGCCGCGGTCGTCCGGCGCGTGTCCGACGGGCCGGGCGTGATCCTGTCCAACGTCGTGCGCGCGCAGGTCGAGGAGCATGCGGCCTTCGGCGGCGTGGTGCCCGAGATCGCGGCCCGCGCCCATGTCGAGGCGCTCGACGGCGTGGTGGAGAAGGCGCTCGCCGACGCGCGGCTCGGCCTCGGCGAGCTCGACGGCGTGGCGGCCGCCGCCGGCCCGGGGCTCGTGGGCGGGGTGATCGTCGGGCTGACGGCCGCCAAGGCGCTGGCGCTCGTCGCCGGCAAGCCGTTCAGCGCCGTGAACCATCTCGAGGCGCACGCGCTGACCGCCCGGCTCACCGACGGGATCGCGTTCCCCTATCTGCTGCTGCTCGCCTCCGGCGGCCACACCCAGTTGCTCGCGGTGCTCGGCGTCGGGCGCTACGAGCGGCTCGGCTCGACGGTGGACGACGCGTTGGGCGAGGCGTTCGACAAGGTCGCGAAGATGCTGGGCCTCGGCTATCCGGGCGGCCCGCAGGTCGAAAAGCGCGCCGAGACAGGCGATCCGGCGCGGTTCGCGTTCCCACGGCCGATGTTCGGACGGGCCGAGCCCAATTTCTCGCTGTCGGGCCTTAAGACCGCGGTGCGGCTCGAGGCCGAGCAGATCGCGCCGCTTTCCGACCAGGACGTCGACGACCTCTGCGCAAGCTTTCAGGCCGCGGTGACCGACGTCGTGGCGAACCGTGCGCGCGCGGCCTTCCGCGTCTTCGGGGAACGGCATGGCAGGCCGTCCACGCTCGTGGTGGCGGGCGGGGTCGCGGCCAACGGCGCGATCCGGCAGGGGCTCACCCGGCTCGCCGTCGAGATGGGCGTGAGGCTCGTCGCCCCGCCGTTGAATCTCTGCGGCGACAACGGCGCGATGATCGCCTGGGCGGGTGCGGAGAGGCTGGCGTTGGGGCTGTCCGACGGGTTGGATTTCGCGCCGCGCCCGCGCTGGCCGCTCGACATGACGGCGGCCGCGCCGGGAGCGAAAGCGTGATCGCGGTTTTGGGCGCCGGCGCCTGGGGCGCGGCGCTCGCGAACGTCGCCGCCGAGGCGAGCGGCGCGGATGTTCCGTTGATCGGCCGAGACGCCGCCGTCATGGCCGAGATGGAGCGGGCGCGGGAGAACGAGCGTCGGCTGCCGGGGATCAAGCTCCACGACGGGGTGCGGGCGACCGCCGATCTTGCGGCGCTAAGGCTCGCCGACATCGTGCTGTTCGTGACGCCGACCCAGACGCTGCGTGAGGTCTCGGGCCGCGCCGCCCCGCATCTGAAACCCGGCGCGGTCGCGGTCGCGGCCTGCAAGGGCGTCGAGCGCGGTTCGCTGAAGCTTCCGCATCAGGTGCTGGACGAGACGCTGACCGGCCGTCCGAACGCGCTGCTGTCGGGCCCGAGCTTCGCCGACGACGTCGCGCGCGGCCTGCCCACCGCCGTCACGCTCGCCTGCGCCGACGAGGCGGTGGCGGGACAGGTCGCCGAGGCCCTCGCGACGCGCTCGTTCCGCCCCTATCGCTCGACCGACGTCGCAGGGACCGCGCTCGGCGGCGCGGCCAAGAACGTGCTGGCGATCGCCGCCGGCGTGGTGGAGGGCCGCGGCCTCGGCGCGAGCGCGGTCGCGGCGCTCATCGCCCGCGGCTTCGCCGAGCTCGCCCGGCTTGGGGGCGCGATCGGCGCGCGGCCCGAGACGCTGTCGGGCCTGTCGGGCCTCGGCGACCTCGTGCTGACAGCGACATCGCCGAAATCCCGCAACTTTTCGCTCGGCCTCTCGATCGGCCGGGGCGAGCCTGCGCCCGAAAAGCTCGCCGAGGGCGCGGCGACCGCCGGGGCGCTGGCGGCGCTCGCGGGCCGGACCGGCGTCGAGCTGCCGATCTCTTCCGCGGTCGCCGAGGTGGTGGCGGGGCGGCTCTCGGTCGCGGACGCCATCGAGCGCCTGCTCGCGCGGCCCCTGCGGGCCGAATAGACTTCTTCGATCCTCCTCCTGTCTCGCGAACTCTTGCGGAGCGCCCGATGGCCTACTGGCTGTTCAAGTCCGAACCCGACTCCTGGTCCTGGGAGCAGCAGAAGGCGGCCGGAAAGGACGGCACGGAATGGACGGGCGTGCGCAACTACCAGGCGCGCAACAACATGCGCGCGATGAAGATCGGCGAGCGCGGCTTCTTCTACCATTCCAACGAAGGCAAGGAGATCGTCGGGATCGTCGAGGTGGCGAAGCTCGCCCATGTCGATTCGACCGCCGACAACCCGACCTGGGAATGCGTCGACCTTCGCGCCGTCGCCGACATGCCGAAATCCGTGACGCTCGCCGAGGCCAAGGCGAACGAGAAGCTCGCCAAGATGGCGCTGACCTCCAATTCGCGCCTGTCGGTTCAGCCGGTGACGGACGACGAATGGGCCGAGGTCTGCCGCATGGGCGGCTTCAAGGGCTGACGGCCCGCTTGCCCATTCGCGACCCCGCCGCCTTCGTCCTCGCCGAGACCCGGGCGCGGCCCGTGCCGCTCGCGCCCGAGATCGTGATCCGGGTCGCCGACGAGGCGGTGCCGCTCTGGTCGAAGACCGAGGAGGAGCTCGCCGAAGTCGGCCTGCCGCCGCCGTTCTGGGCTTTCGCCTGGGCCGGCGGGCAGGCGCTGGCGCGGCATCTGCTCGACCATCCGGAAATCTGCCGCGGACGCCGCGCGCTCGACATGGGCTCGGGCTCAGGCATCGTGGCGATCGCCGCCATGAAGGCTGGAGCCGCCTCGGTTCTGGCCGCGGATCTCGACCGCTTCGCGCTGGCCGCCATCGTGATCAACGCCGCGGCGAACGGCGTTCCGGTCGAGGCGACGGGCGAGGACCTGATCGGCGGTCCGCGCCCTGACGTCGACCTCGTGACGGTCGGCGACCTGTTCTACGAGCGCGACCTCGCGGCGCGCCTGCTCGCCTGGCTCGACGGATTTCTCGCCGACGGCGTGCCCGTTCTGGTCGGCGATCCCGGCCGCAGCTACCTGCCGAAGGACCGGCTGGAAAAGCTCGCCGACTACGCCGTGCCGGTGACGCGCGAGCTCGAAGACGCCGAGATCAAGAACAGCGCCGTATGGCGGCTCATGCCGGCTGCGCGCGGGACCTGAGCCAGCCAGCGAGCGCGTCCTCGGAGAGCTCGCCGGCCGCAAGGGCGAGGAAGGTGGCGATCTTGTCATCGTCAGACGCGACGAGGCGAAAGCCGTTCAAGGCGAGGAATAACTCCGCCGCCACGTAGGCGATGCGCTTGTTGCCGTCGGAGAATGCGTGGTTGCGGGCCAAACCGTATCCATACGCCGCCGCGAGCCGCATCACGTCGTCTTCGCCGTAGTTCCATTTGTTGCGCGGTCGTGCGACCGCCGACTCGAGCGCGCCTTGGTCGCGCACACCTGGCAGGCCGCCATGCTCTTCGATGACGTCGTCGTGCAGGATCGTGATCGATCGAAGCGCGAGCCATAGGGGCTCGGGCGCAAGGCTCATTTCGCCAGCGCCGCGAGCACTGCGTGGTTCCGCTTGATGATCTCGCGGCCGATTTCCAGCTGTCGCCGAACGTCATCCTCTATGGCTTCGACCGTCAGATTGACGTCGTCGCCGGCTGAAAGCTTCAACTGCTTCGCTACGTCTTCGGGCACGCGAAGCACCAGCTGGCCGTCGATCTCTTCAACGCGGACGATGCGGGTCATCGGACAAATCCTTCTCCTCCCCGCACCATAGCACGCCCGCAGCCCCTCCGCCCCGCTCCGCGCAAAGTACGAGGTTCGGGTGCTTGAGACCTCACGCCGTTCCGCCCTAGGTTCAGGTCAAAGTCGTCCCGCGCGACGGGACGGGAAACGAACGCCCGGGAGCGATAGCCATGTCCGACAAAGTGTATCCCGTCCCCGAGGACTGGAAGAAGCGCGCCCATTACGACAAGGCGAAATACGACGCCGACTACAAGCGCTCGATCGAGGATCCTGAGGGATTCTGGGGCGACACGGCCAAGCGCGTCGACTGGATCAAGCCGTTCTCCAAGGTGAAGAACGTCTCCTACGCGCCCGACGACGTCTCGATCAAATGGTACGAGGACGGCACGCTCAACGTCGCGGCCAACTGCGTCGACCGCCATGTGAAGGATCGCGGCGACCAGACCGCGATCCTGTGGGAAGGCGACGACCCGAAGGATTCGAAGGCGATCACCTATCGCGAGCTGCACGAACATGTGTGCCGCTTCGCCAACGCGCTGAAGGAGCGCGGCGTCAAGAAGGGCGACCGCGTCACCATCTACCTGCCGATGATCCCGGAAGCCGCTTACGCGATGCTCGCCTGCGCGCGCATCGGGGCGGTTCACTCCATCGTGTTCGGCGGCTTCTCGCCCGACAGCCTTGCGGGCCGCATCGAGGGCTGCGAATCCAAGGTCGTGATCACGGCCGACGAGGGCCTGCGCGGCGGCAAGAAGGTGCCGCTGAAGAAGAACACGGACGCTGCGATCGACAAAGTCGGCGGCGTCGAGACCGTGTTCGTCGTGACCCGCACCGGCGCCGACGTGCCGATGACCGAGGGCCGCGACGTCCGCTACGAAGAGGCGGTCGAAAAGCAGTCGGCCGAGTGCGAGCCCGAGGAGATGAACGCGGAGGATCCGCTGTTCATCCTGTACACATCCGGCTCGACCGGAAAGCCCAAGGGCGTGCTGCACACCACCGGCGGCTATCTGGTCTACGCCTCGTTCACCCACGAGGCGATCTTCGACTACCACAAGGGCGACGTGTACTGGTGCACCGCCGACGTCGGCTGGGTGACGGGCCACTCCTACATCGTCTATGGCCCTCTCGCGAACGGCGCGACCACGCTGATGTTCGAGGGCGTGCCCAACTACCCGACGACCTCGCGGTTCTGGGAAGTCGTCGACAAGCACAAGGTCAACATCTTCTACACCGCCCCGACCGCCATCCGCTCGCTGATGGGCGGCGGCGAGGAGAAGGTGAAGTCGACCTCGCGCGCGTCGCTCCGTCTCCTCGGCTCGGTCGGCGAGCCGATCAATCCGGAAGCCTGGGAGTGGTACTACCGCGTCGTCGGCGACAGCCGCTGCCCGATCGTCGACACCTGGTGGCAGACCGAGACCGGCGGCATCCTGATCACCCCGCTGCCCGGCGCGACCGACCTCAAGCCGGGCTCCGCGACGCTGCCGTTCTTTGGCGTGAAGCCCGAGCTTCTCGACGCAGAAGGCAACGTCATCGAGGGCGCGGGCGACGGCAACCTCGTGATCACGGACAGCTGGCCCGGGCAGATGCGCACGGTCTATGGCGACCACAAGCGCTTCGAGGAAACCTACTTCTCGACCTACAAGAACAACTACTTCACCGGCGACGGCTGCCGCCGCGACGAAGACGGCTACTACTGGATCACCGGCCGCGTCGACGACGTGATCAACGTCTCGGGCCACCGCATGGGCACGGCCGAGGTCGAGAGCTCGCTCGTCGCGCACGAGAAGGTGTCGGAGGCCGCGGTCGTCGGCTATCCGCATGACATGAAGGGGCAGGGCATCTACGCCTACGTCACCCTCATGGAAGGGGTCGAGGGCACCGAGGAGCTCAAGAAGGAGCTCGTCCAGTGGGTCCGCAAGGACATCGGCCCGATCGCCTCGCCGGACCTGATCCAGTTCTCGCCCGGCCTGCCGAAGACGCGCTCGGGCAAGATCATGCGCCGGATCCTGCGCAAGATCGCCGAGGACGAGCCGTCCGCGCTCGGCGACACCTCGACGCTCGCCGATCCCGCGGTGGTCGACGACCTCGTCGAGAACCGCCAGAACCGGAAGAAGGACCAGGCGGCGTAAAGCGCCGATCGCGCGGCGCGGAGTTCGCTTCGGGCTCAGCGCGTTTTGGACGTCGGCGCTCGCCTCCTCCTCCATCGCTCACGCGATGGTCCCCCTCCTCCGCACAGCGGAGGAGGATCAAAAAGAGCGGCGCCCTTTGCGCGCGGATCCTCCCCTGCGAAGCGGGGGAGGGGGACCGCCGCAGGCGGTGGAGGGGGGCCGGCGCTCCGGTTTCCGACTCTAAGTCGCCGACCCTCAAATCATCTCCGGAGCGAAGCCTGCGCTTGTCGGCGCGTCGCGGTAAAACTCTGCGGCCTGCGGATGGGTCCTGAGCCCCTCCGGCCGGTAGGGCTTCGTCACGTCGTAATGCAGCGCCGCCGGAGCCGAGAGGCGGAGCAGCACGCTCTCGTCTAGCGCGCCGCGCCTTTCGATCCCGAGCCGCGCGCCGGGCAGCAGGCCGGGATGGGCCTTCAATTCGTCGTGCTGCATGCCGAGCGGCGAAGGCGAAAGGTTGAGGCGCCCGGCGGAGAATTGCGGCGGATCGGGAAGCCCCTTCATCTCCTTGGCCATCCACTCGAGCGCGATGTCTGAGAGCCGTGACTCCGCCTCCGGATAGCTGCCGCCGATGTCCGAATGGACGCCCGCGAACCAGCGCTGGCGCATCCGCCGCGCGCCGTTCTCGGCCATGATCGCGGTGTCGTCGTCCTCGTCCCACATCACGACGCGGAAATCGTCGCGGTTCTCGTCGATCGACATGGCGTGGCGGGCGAAAGGAACGCGCGCGTTCAGCTGCGTGTCATAGAACCTGAAGGGTTTGAGCGCCGGAAGCCGCGCCATCGCCTGGCGCAACCAGCCGTTTTCGGAGCCGTAGCGACTTTCATAGACGAGCCTCGCGCCGAGCCCCGCGGCGAGCGCGAAAAAGACCGCCGGGGCGCCGGTCAGAAGCCGCGGGCCGATTCCCGACCAGCAGAGGCCGAGCGCTCCGACGGCGAGGGCCGCGGGCGCGATCACGAGCCAGAGCGGCCCGAGATTGGCGATCGTCCCGACCGTGTCGAACACGCCGATGAAGTAGGGAACCGCATTGCTGTCGCCGCCCGGTTCGGGCGAGCCGGAGCCGTGCTCCCGGCGAAACTCCGCCGCGAGCCGCAGCCGCTCGGCGCGCCTGGGATCACGGAGCGCAGGATCGTCCGCCTCCGGATGCGCTTCGACGGAGCCGTGCTGGTAGATCTTCACCGCGCGCATCGCGAGGGCGTTCGCGGACTTCGGGTCGCGTTTCAGGCCGTCGGGGCCGGGCGCCGTGGTCGGCACGCCGCAATGGGCGAGCAGTCCGCCCACGCACCGCGCCGTGAAGGCGCCGCGGCTGAAGCCGACGAGGAAGATGCGGTCGCCCGGCGTCCAGTAGCGGATGATCGCCGCGTAGCAGTCGGCGATGTTCTGATCGATCCCGAGGCCGAGCGCTTGCGCCACGAGGTTCTTGGCCCGGCGCCACGCGCGGCCCAGAACGCCGAGGTTCTCCGGGGCGGTTCCGAGGCCAGCGTCGTAGAAGGCGATCTGCTTGCGCGCGTCGACGCTCGAGTCGCTGTCGGAGCGTGTCGCGCGGTAAAGCTTGTAGACGTTGCTGACCTCCTGGTCGGGCGTCAGGCCGCCCGCCTGCCCGGTCCCGTCCGAGAAGATCAGGATGTTGCGCGCCATCGCGGCCCCCGCTTGCAACCGGAGATCGAGCGTAGCGCCGAGCCGAGCGTCGCCGCAACACGCGCCGCAGCACGGCGGCCGGCGCTCGTTAAGTCTGCCGCCATGTCCTCCATTGTCCCGCCGCAAGTCGCGCTAGAATAACGCCAGGGCGTAGACCGAGAGGCGTCGCGAGTTGGGTTCGAAGTGTTTGGCGGCCGCGGCCGCCCTGATGCTTGGTCTTGCGTTTCCGGCGGCCGAGGCCGCGGCGCGCACGCCCGTGTCGTTCAAGACCGACCAATGGGCCGGCACGATCGTCATCAGCCATAAGGAGCGCGCGCTTTATCTCGTCCAGCGCGGCGGCAAGGCGCTGCGCTACCGCGTGGCGCTCGGCAAGGCCGGCAAGGACTGGTTCGGCACGGCTTACGTGCGGGGCAAGTACGTCAAGCCGGCCTGGTCGCCGCCCGCCGACGTGCTGCGCGACAAGCCGTTCCTGCCCAAGGTCATCCCCGGCGGCAGCCCGAAGAACCCGATGGGGCCGCGCGCCATATTGCTCGATCGCGACGAGATCGCGATCCACGGCACCAACCGGCCGAGCTCGATCGGAACTTACGCGTCCTACGGCTGCATCCGCATGATGAACGCCGACGTCATCGACCTGTTCGACCGGGTCGAAAAGGGAACCAAGGTGGTGGTCGTCCCCTGACGCAAGCGTTGCTTGGCGCATTAAGGTAAAGCTGAATATACGGCTTTTGCGGCGACTGATTTCATCGCCTGTTAGAGCGGCGTGATTTATGTCTCGACATGACGTCCGGCTGTCTTCGGGCGTGTGTGGCCGAGGGTGTCGCGTATGTCTCGGAATTTGGTCGCTTCCGCCGTGCGGGCGGGGCTCGCCGCTTTCGCTCTGATCGCAGGGATGTCAGCCGGCGAGGCGCGGCAGGCGCAAGGTTTCGACCCGTCCAAATATTCGGCCGGAACCATCGTCATCAGCAATTCCGAGCGCGCGCTTTACCTGGTCAAGCGCTGGGGCGGCGGCGTCGTCCGCTACCGGGTCGCGGTCGGCAAGACCGGCAAACGCTGGGTCGGGCGGACCGAGATCGTCGGCAAATATGTCGAGCCGGACTGGTCGCCGCCCGCCGCGGTGAAGCGCGACCATCCGCATCTGCCGAACTTCATCGCCGGCGGGACCAAGGCGAACCCGATGGGAACCCGCGCCATGAAGCTCGGCCGCGGCCAATACGCCATCCATGGCACCAACCGGCCGAACTCCATCGGCACCTACGCGTCCTACGGCTGCATCCGCATGCGCAACGAGGACATCGCGGAGCTCTACCGCGAGGTCGGTGTGGGCACGACCGTGGTGGTCGTGCCCTGAAGCGCGCCCGTCAGCGGCCGCAATAGACGATGAGGTGAAACGGACGGTCGACCGATCGAGCCTTCGCATCCTTGGTCGAGACGAAAATCTGCCGCGCTTCGCCGAGGCGTCCCACGGCGCTGATCAGTCCGGGCTCCGGAGTTCCCTGCGCGTCCGACCCACCGATCGAGACGACGAACGCGCAGGCCGTGACGTCGCGGCCGAACTCGACGCCGAAGGCGCCTTCGAAAAAGCGCTGGGCGCTGACCGCGCCTTCTCCCCGGACGAGGGTCCCGTCCGGATCGACCACGGCCGACATGATCGCCGAGCCGAGATCGCCGGGAGCCGCCTGCGGCGCCCGGTAGCCGGCGGGCGGCGTGTTGAAACCGTCCGCCGCGAGGGCGGAGAGCGGCGAGAACGCCGCGACGAGCGCGAGGGCGAGCGCGATGGTTCTGGACTTGGTCATGGCGCGGCCTCTCAATCCTGGCACTTGATCAGCACGGAGAAGGCGAGCGACTTCGGCTTGCCCTTCGCGTCGAAGGTCTTGGCCTGGATCAAGGCGGTGTTCTCGGTCAGCGTCGAAGCGAACACGAAGCCGGGCGCGTCGTTCAGCGAAACGAAGGCTGCGCAAGTATCGACGAAGCGCGGAAACGTCATCTGGTAGACGCCGGTCGCCACGCGGATGACGCTTCCCACGCCCGATCCCCCCTTGATCTTGCCCGACGCTGCGATGACGGCCGTGAACTCGGCCCCGCCCGTGTTGACGGCGAAAGCCGCGCTGGGCGCGGCCAGCAAAGCTGCGGCCGCCAAGCAAAACCGTAACGACATCCGCGTCTCCCGATAAATATTTTCAGTCGATGACATCAATATTTATCAAATATGCTGCATTTAATTTTTCGAATAAGCAAATAAATAATCGACATCTTTCGATGAGAAAATCTTTGTCGCGCAATATATTCGAATGATCATTAGTATTGATGTCGCGCGCGCCCTGCTCCTCGACATAACCTCTGTTCCGGCGCGACCGCCCATGAGGTCAGTCGCTTTGGTCCCAGGGGTCCGCTCTGGCGCGCGAACCGACGCCGCCCATATCCGCCGCATGGATCGCTGGATTCCGAGACCCGCGCCGGACCTGCCCGAAGGCCTGATCCTGTTCGACGGGGTCTGCCTGTTCTGTTCGCGTTGGGTGCGGTTCGTGCTCGCGCGCGACGAAGCCCGGCGGTTCAGCTTCGCGACGTTGCAGTCGCCCTATGGCCGGGCGGTCGCGGTGCGCATCGGGATCGCGGCCGACGATCCCGAGACCAACGTCGTCATCCTCGGCGGCCGCGCGCTCTTCAAGTCCGACGCCGCGATCGGCGTGCTGTCAGGGTTGCCCGGCCATGGCTGGGCCTGCGCGCTGAAGCTCGCGCCGAAGCCGTTGCGCGACTTCGCCTATGACCGCGTCGCCAAGAACCGGTACCGGATGTTCGGCAAGAGCGACGCCTGCTTCATGCCGTCCGCGGCCGATCGCGCCCGCTTTCTCGACGAGGCCGCGCCGCCCGAGACGAAGCGCCTGTGACAGGCGCGCCGGTTTTCGCCCGCGCGCTCGGAGACGATTTCGGGCGGCTTCCCGAATGCGTCCGGACGGTTCATGCGCCGGAGCCCCACGTCGAACTTCGCGGGGCGGTCGACGTCGAGGGCGCTTCGGGCGCGCTCGCGCGGATCGTCGCGCGGCTGTTTGGTTTCCCCGGATCCGCCGCGGGCGTCGAGGCGCAGGTGCGCATCGAGCGGGCGGGCGAGGGCGAGATCTGGACGCGGGCGTTCGGCGACGCGCGCTTCGTAAGCCGCGTCCGCGCCGGCGCCGGGCCGGGGACGCTGATCGAGCGCTTTGGCCCGTTCTCCTTCGACATCGCGCTCGCCGCGAACGAGCGCGGCTTCGCCATGGAGGTCACGGGCTGGCGGATCTTCGGCGTGCGGGCTCCGCGCGCGCTGGCACCACGGTCGAACGCCCGCGGCTTCGCGCGTGATGACGGCGCCTATGGCTTCGACGTCGCGATCGACCTGCCGTTCGGCGGGCGCCTCGTGCGCTACTCCGGCTGGCTGCGGCCGGTCTAGCGGCAGATCTGCGCGCGGCCGAGATCGAGGTGGAAATGGTCGGCGTGGGCCGCGTTCCAGTCCGGCGACAGCACGCCGGCGAACAGGCCGCAGGCCCCGTCGCGGACCTCGCGCAGGAACCTGCCGGGCTCGCCTTTGTTCCAGTCGCGCGAGAGCGTCACCGTGCGTCCGTCTGCGAGCTCGAAGCCCGAGACGTCGATCGCGTTGGCGGTCGCGTGCTGGGAGCGGCGGCCGGGCCTCCCGGCGATGTCGCGGCACGAGAACGCGCCGAAGGTGCGCACCCGCGCGACACGCGCGCCGAGGCGCCGTTCGGCGGCGGGCTGCACGACATGACGCAGCCACAAGGCGTAGGCGGCGGCCGTCGCGCAGCGCATCGCCGGCGTCTCGGCGAGCGCCCCGCCGGACAGGACCACGGCGTCGTCATAGCCGCAGCCGTTTCTCTGCGGGCGTTCCGGCGCGAGGCTTGCGGCGATGTCGGCGCGCGCCAGCGTGCGCTGGCAGGCGAGCGGCTCGTCGGCGAGCAGGCGGATGCGCCACTGCGTGAAAAGCCCCGGCGGCTGGTCGAGGTCGAGCGGCCAGTAGGCGTCGGGATCGGACCAGACGATCGCGGCGAAGACGCCGAGCACCAGCGTCGCGCCGACGATCGCGCGCCCGACGAGCCGTCCCGTTACGGACGCGCGCCGAGGCTTCGGCGGCTGGCCGGTGGCGCCGTCCTCAGAAATCGCTCGCCAGCCCCTTGGCCTCCCAGTCGCCGTAGCGGACGGGGTCGGGGCCCTTGCGGCCGTCGAGCTCGCGGATCTTCGCGAGCTCGACCTCGCGCTCGGCCTGGAGCTTGCGCCGCTCGGCGGCTTCGGCGAGCGCGCGGGCCGCGGGGCCCTCGGGCGGGTTTTTCGGGGTCTCGTCGTCGGTCATCGCAGGGTCCGGATGATCGGATCGTGAATGGTCCGGCTGGCGGCGCCGGGGAAGGCTGCACATATAGGTGCGGCGCGGCCCCCGCGCGACCCGCGATGTTTTGGAGACCGAAGCCCGATGAGTTCCTACTTCCGCACGGCGGTCCTGCTCGCAGGCCTCACCGCGCTGTTCATGGGCGTCGGCTTCCTGATCGGCGGCAAGGGCGGCATGATGATCGCCTTCGTCGTCGCCCTGGGCATGAACGCGTTCAGCTACTGGAACTCGGGCAACATGGTGCTGTCGATGCACGGCGCCGAGGAGGTGGACGAACGCTCCGCCCCCGAATTCTACGGCATGGTCCGCGAGCTCGCGCAGCGCGCCGGCATGCCGATGCCCAAGGTCTACATCATGCACGAGGACCAGCCGAACGCCTTCGCGACCGGCCGGAACCCCGAAAACGCCGCAGTCGCGGCCACCACGGGCCTGCTCAACTCGCTGACCCGCGAGGAGGTGGCGGGCGTGATGGCCCATGAGCTCGCGCATGTGAAGAACCACGACACGCTGATCATGACGATCACCGCGACGATCGCCGGCGCGATCTCGATGCTGGCGAATTTCGGCATGTTCTTCGGCGGCGGCAACCGGGAGAACGGCGGCTCCCCCTTCGGCGTGGTCGGCACGATCGCGATGGCGATCCTGGCGCCGATCGCCGCCATGATCGTGCAGATGGCGATCAGCCGCGCGCGCGAATACGAGGCGGACAAGATCGGCGCGGAGATCTGCGGCCGGCCCGACTGGCTCGCGAGCGCGCTGCAGAAGATCGCGGGCGAGGCCGCGCACACCGAGAACTACGCGGCCGAGCGCAACCCGGCGACCGCGCATATGTTCATCATCAATCCGCTCTCGGGCGCGCGCATGGACAATCTGTTCTCCACCCATCCGGACACCGGAAACCGCATCGCGGCTCTGATGGAGCTTTCCCGCTCCATGGGTTCGGCCGGCTGGACGCAGCAGGCGCCCGAGCCCCGGCGCTACGAGGCCAACACTCCGCCTGCGGCGGGCCCGTGGGGCGGCGCGGCGAACGGCCAGCAGTCCTCGGGTCCCTGGGGCGGCCGTCCGGCCAAAAGCCAGGACCGCTCGTCCGACCCCTGGGGCAGGTCCGGAGACCGTCGCGAAGGACCTTGGGCCTGACCCCCCCTCCGATCCGCGGGCGGGGGCCCGTCCGGCGGCCGAGCCCGTCGTCGCGTCAGCCGCAGCCGGACCCGCCGGGCCTCGCCCCGCGCCGCGCCGCCGCCAAGCTCGTCGACGCCGCGCTGACCCGAACGCGCGCGCTCGACGCCGCGCTCGACGCCGAGCATGATCCGTCGGGCTTTCGCGCCCTCGACCCGCGTGACCGCGCGCTCGCCCGCGCGATCGCCGGGGTGACGCTGCGGCGCTTCGGAACGCTGCGCGGGCTCATCGCCGAAAAGCTCGAGCGCGGACTTCCGAAGAAATGCGGATCGCTCGAGGCGATCCTCGCCACCGCGGCCGCCCAGGCGCTCTATCTCGACGTTCCCGCCCACACGGCGGTCGACCTCGGCGTCGCGTCCGTGCGCGCCGATCCCGAGGCGCGCCATTTCGCCGGTCTCGCCAACGCCGTGCTTCGCCGGATCGCCTCCGAGGGCGCGCCCGAGCCGCAGCCGGGGGGCGACCTCCCGCCCTGGCTGAAGGCCCGATGGGAGCGCGCTTACGGCGCCGACGCCGTCGCGCGCATCGCCGAGGCCTTGGTCTGCGAGCCCGCGCTCGACCTGACGGTGCGGTCCGAGCCCGAGCGATGGGCCGAGCGGCTCGGCGGCGTCGTTCTTCCGACCGGGAGCGTGCGGCTCGCCGCCCATGGCGCGATCCCGGATCTCGAGGGCTTCGGAGACGGCCAGTGGTGGGTGCAGGACGCCGCCGCCGCGATCCCTGCGCGCCTCTTCGGCGACCTGACCGACAAGACCGCGATCGACCTCTGCGCCGCGCCGGGCGGCAAGACGGCCCAGCTCGCCGCGGCGGGCGCCGAGGTGGTCGCGGTCGACAAGTCGGCCGAACGCCTGACCCGCCTCAACCAGAACCTCGCGCGTCTCAAGCTCTCGGCCTCCGCACGGGTCGGCGACGCCGCCTCGATCGCGCTCGAGCCCGCCGACGCCGTCCTGCTCGACGCGCCCTGCAGCGCGACCGGCACCATCCGCCGCCATCCCGACGTCGCCTGGATGAAGCGCGAGCACGAGGTCGCCTCGCTCGCCAAGCTTCAGGCGCAGCTCCTCGACGCCGCCGTGAAGCTGGTGAAGCCCGGAGGGGTGCTCGTCTACGGAACCTGCTCGCTCGAGCCGGAGGAGGGCGAGAACCAGATCGCCGCGCTGCTCGCCCGCGATGCGCGCGTGTCGGTCGAGCCGGTCGCCGAGGCGGAGCTGCCGGGCCTGTCCGAGGCGATCACCGCGGAGGGTTTCGTGCGCACGCTGCCCTGCCACCTCGTCGGCGCGGACGCCCGGATGTCCGGTCTCGACGGCTTCTTCGCGGCCCGGCTGCGCGTGGGCTGACGCGCCGTCCGCGTCGACGAATCGCGACATGACCGCGCTGGTATGCGATGATTCGCGACGGTCGCCGGGGGCGGCCGCGCAGATCATGGGAGCAGTCGGCTGGCCGGGCTCGGCGAAAATCTCCGCCTCGCCGGGTATGTGGCCGCGGAGGGCGCGCGCGCGGGGCGGCGCCGTCTTGCGGCGCTCACGCGCGCGCCGCTGGCGAGCGCCGGGCGCACGCCTGAAAAGCTGCTGATCGCCCCGCAGGACCTTCGCACCACCGACCCGACCCGCGCCGGCGAGATCTATGCCGGGACCTTCGCGTTCGCCGGCAGGCTCGTCGAGGTCGGGGGCGGTTCGCCCTTCCTGATCGAGCCGCCGACGCGCGAATGGGCTTCGGCCCTCCACGGCTTCGGCTGGCTGCGGCACCTGCGCGCCGCCGACACCGCGCTCGCGCGCGCCAACGCCCGCTCGCTCGTCGACGAGTGGATGACGACCCGCGCAGGACGAGACGCCGCGGCCGCCGCCCCCGCCACGCAGGCGCGGCGGCTGATCTCGTGGTTCTGCCACTCGCCGCTGATCCTCGACGGGGCGGACCGGGCCTTCTACCGGCGCTTCCTGAAGAGCCTCGCGCGCCAGGCGCGGCAGCTCGGCTCGATCGCCTCCTCCGCCTCCGACGGGGCGCCGCGGTTGCAATGCGAGGCGGCGCTCGCTTATGCGGGCCTGTGCCTTGCGGGCGAGGCGCGGCTGCTCAAATCGGCCTCCCGGTCGCTCGGCGAGGAGATCGACCGCCAGATCCTCGCCGATGGCGGCCACGCCTCCCGCAACCCTGCGACGCTCATCGACCTGCTGCTGGATTTCCTGCCGCTGCGGCAGGCCTTCGCCGCGCGCAACGCCCAGCCGCCGCAGCAGCTTCTCACCGCGATCGACCGCATGACGCCGATGCTGCGCTTCTTCCGCCACGGCGACGGCGACTTCGCGCAGTTCAACGGCGCCGGCCCGACGCCGACCGATCTCGTGGCGACAATCCTGGCTTACGACGACGCCCGCGGGCTGCCGGTCGACGACGCGCCGCACTCCGGCTACCAGCGCGTCGCGGCGGGCGAGGCGCTCGCGCTGATCGACGCCGGCGCGCCGCCGCCCTTCGCGCTGTCGTCGGAGGCCCATGCGGGCTGTCTCTCGTTCGAGTTTTCGAGCGGGGCCGAGCGCATCGTCGTCAATTGCGGCGCGCCGCGCTTCGGCCGCAAGGACTGGGAGGACGCCGCGCGCGCGACCGCCGCCCATTCGACCGCGACGGTGGGCGAGGCCTCCTCGTGCCGCTTCGCGCCCGACGGTCTGCGGCACTTCATCGGCGCGCGCATCACCCACGGACCGTCCAAGGTGGAGGCGCGCCGCGCGACCGACGACCGCGGCGTGACCGTGACGGCGAGCCATGACGGCTATGTCGAGCGCTTCGGCCTTGTCCACGAGCGGGCGCTGACGCTGTCGCCGGACGGCCGCACGCTGTCGGGCGTCGACCTGTTCCGCGCCGTCGAGGGGCGGACGATCGAGGGCGATCCGAAGGTCGCGGTGCGGTTTCACCTGCATCCGTCGGTGCGCGCCAGCCAGCGGCAGGACGGCCAGGGCGTGGTGCTTCAGCTTCCGAGCGGCGTCGGCTGGACGCTGGCCTCTCCGTGCTTTTCGGTCACGCTCGAGGAGAGCGTCTATCTCGCCTCCGCCCATGGCGCGCGGCGCTCCGAGCAGGCGGTGATCCACGCGACGGCCCGCGGCGCGCCCTCGATCGCCTGGACGCTGGAGCGGTTGCCGGGCGAGCCCGCGCCGAAGCGCCGGATGCCTGTGGCCGAAGAGTTCGACGCGCTGCCGCTTTAAGGACAGCGGCGCCGGAATGAGGCGCGGCCTTCCCGTTCCCTCCCCCTTGTGGGGAGGGTGAGGGTGGGGGTGGTTCAGGATGGAGCGCTGGCTGTCGGCTTAGAGCTGCATCGCGCTCTTCGCCTTCTTCGGAACCACCCCTCCCCGCAAGGGGGAGGGGGAACCGGAC
Source organism: Chenggangzhangella methanolivorans (assembly GCF_042648545.1). Classification (NCBI taxonomy): domain Bacteria; kingdom Pseudomonadati; phylum Pseudomonadota; class Alphaproteobacteria; order Hyphomicrobiales; family Methylopilaceae; genus Chenggangzhangella; species Chenggangzhangella methanolivorans. The sequence goes on along the minus strand of NZ_JBHRXS010000003.1, from coordinate 712,224 downwards.
CCGCTACGGCTTCAATCCCCCGCGCCAAAGTGCTACCGGCTCCCCCGACGCCGCCCCCCGGAGCCACAAATGTCCGAACGTCCCATCGCCCGCGCCCTCCTGTCGGTCTCCGACAAGACCGGCCTGATCGACTTCGCGCGCGCCTTGTCCGATCTCGGCGTCGCGCTGGTCTCGACCGGCGGCACCGCCAAGGCGATCGCGGATGCGGGCCTGGAGGTTCAGGACGTCTCGGACCTCACCGGGTTCCCCGAGATGATGGACGGGCGGGTGAAGACGCTGCACCCGAAGGTTCATGGCGGGCTGCTCGCGATCCGCGGCGACGCCGGCCACGAGGCCTCGATGGCCGACCACGCCATCGCGCCGATCGATCTTCTGGTCGTGAACCTCTACCCGTTCGAGGCCGCGCTCGCCCGCAAGGCCGAGTTCGACGACATGGTGGAGAACATCGACGTCGGCGGCCCGGCGATGATCCGCGGCGCCTCCAAGAACCACGCCTTCGTCACCGTAGTGGTGGAGCCCGCCGATTACGGCGCGGTCATTTCCGAGATGGAGGCGCATGGCGGCGCGACCACCGCGGCGCTCCGCCGCCGCCTCGCCGCCAAGGCGTTTTCGCGCACGGCCGCCTACGACGCGGCGATCGGGACCTGGCTTTCGGGCGTCGCCGGCGAGACGACGCCCGCGTTCCGCGCGCTCGGCGGGACGCTGGCGCAAGGGCTGCGCTACGGCGAGAACCCGCACCAGCAGGCGGCCTTCTACCGCTCGGCCGAACTCCGGCCCGGCGTCGCGACCGCGACCCAGCTCCAGGGCAAGGAGCTGTCCTACAACAACATCAACGACACCGACGCGGCCTATGAGCTGGTGGGCGAGTTCGATCCCAAGCGCACCGCCGCCTGCGTGATCGTCAAGCACGCCAACCCCTGCGGCGTGGCGGAGGGCGCGAGCCTCGCCGAGGCCTATGAGAAGGCGCTGGCCTGCGATCCGGTCTCGGCCTTCGGCGGCATCGTGGCGCTGAACCGGCGGCTCGACGCGGAGGCCGCGAGGAAGATCGTCGAGATCTTCACCGAGGTGATCATCGCGCCGGACGCCGACGAGGACGCCCGCGCGATCGTGGCGGCGAAGAAAAACCTCCGCCTCCTCGTCGCCGGCGACCTGCCGGATCCGCGCGCAAAAGGCCTTTCGATCAAGACGGTGGCGGGTGGTTTCCTGGTGCAGTCACGCGATGACGCGGTGGTGGACGACCGCGAGCTCACGGTCGTCACCAAGCGGGCGCCGACCGAGCAGGAGCTCGCCGATTTGCGATTCGCGTTCCGCGTGGCCAAGCACGTGAAATCGAACGCGATCGTCTACGCCAGGAACGGCGCGACGGTCGGCGTCGGCGCAGGCCAGATGAGCCGCGTGGACTCGGCCCGCATCGCCGCCCGCAAGGCGGGCGACGCGGCGGAGGCCGCAGGTCTTTCGGAACCGCTGACCCGGGGGTCGGTGGTCGCCTCCGACGCCTTCTTCCCCTTCGCCGACGGCCTCGACGCCGCGATCGAGGCGGGCGCGACCGCGGTGATCCAGCCGGGCGGCTCGATGCGCGACGACGAGGTGATCGCCCGCGCCGACGCAGCCGGTCTCGCGATGGTGTTCACGGGCGTGAGGCATTTCCGGCACTGAGGAAAGCGCACGGAGCTTTCCGCTTCCTTCTCCCGCGAGCGGGAGAGGGACCGGCAGGCGTCGCGCCTGTTCGTCGCTCGCCTCCTAATGATCATGTGATCATACGTAGTCTTGCGGACCTGACTCCGCCGGGCTTGGCGTGCTAAACGCCACTTCAGGGATCGGGGGACCCTTTCGCATTGAGGCGCAACGCCTTTTCCCGATGTCTCTGTTGGTGGAGAACCCGCCTGATGACGTCCGCCGTGTCGATCGCCCGTCTTGGCCTGTCGTTCGTTCTGCTCGCCGCCGTCGCGGGTTCGGCCTCGACCGAGCCTCTCGTCGCCCCCTGCAAGGTGGCTGACCAGTTTCTCTCGCTTCAGGGCAAGCTCGACCGCGCCGCCAGGCATCTGAAGGACGGCGATCCGTTCAGGATCCTGGTCGTCGGCTCGTCCTCGACCGCGGGCGTCGGCGCCACCCAACCGGCCCGCAGCTACACCAAGCGCCTCGAGGCCGAGCTCGAGCGGCGTCTGCCGGGCGTCGAGGTCGACGTGGTGGCCAAGGGCGTGGGCGGCGAGACCTCGCTCGGCGCCGAGGCCCGCATGGCCAAGGAAGTCGCGGCCGCCAAGCCCGACCTCGTGATCTGGCAGATCGGCACCAACGACGTCTATCGCAAGATCGACCTCGCGACCTTCACCAACACCGCCCGCGAGGGCCTCGCGGACATCGCCGCGGCCGGCGTCGACGTCGCGCTGCTCGACCCGCAATACGTTCCCCAGGACGAGGCCGCCTACAGCCCCTATCTCGAGGCCATCACCAAGATCTCGGCCGAAACCGGCGTGCCGGTGGCGCGCCGCTTCGACGCCATGCGCGCGGTCGCCAAGGCCGGCGGCGCGGCGATGATCTCGAAGGATCGCCTGCATATGAACGACGAGGGCCACGCCTGCGTCGGCGCGTTCCTCGCCGAGGCGCTCGACCGCAAGCTCGCCCCGCTGCCGCCGGCGATCGCCGAGGCGCATCGCCCCACCTGAGCGGCGGGCCCGGCGGCGAGGTCAGTCGACCGGCGCGGAGCTTGTCTTGGCCGTCAGCTCGATCCGGCCGACCGCGTATGATGCGTCCGTCGGCGCCTTTCGCCATTCGAGCGTGCCGCGCATGAACGTGCTGTTGCTGACGAACGCTCCGCAGGCGAGCGGAGACACGGTGGTGTTGCGCCCGAGGTAGCAGGTCGCGCCGGGGGCGAGGTCGAAGCCCTCCGGGCTTCCGCAGGTGGTCGCGTCCGGGGTCAGCACGGCTCCCGAAGAGTCGAGGATGCGCTGGCCCTTCACCCTCACCGTGCGCTTGCCGACATTGCTGAGATAGCACGTGGCGTTGGCGTCGATGACGTAGCCCAGCATCGGCGAGGCGAAGACGGTGAACTCCGCGGCCCGAGCCGGCGCGCCGACCGCCGTCGTCGCGAGCGCGCAGAAAAAAGCGGGCCAAAATCGTTGGCTGGGCATGGGGAGCGTCCTGGATCGCGTGGAAAACGTCGCGACCCTGGACAGGCCGCGGAATGCGATGACGCGCCCATCACGCCGGGCAGGCATCATGACGCCGCGGAAAATTCCTGCGTGAAAGCGCTTCTTCGCGGGGCGACGGACGGGCGCCGCAGACCTATGTCCCGCGCGACGCCGATCCGTCAGGGAGACACGCATGCTGGTGACCACAACCACCACCGTCGAGGGCCGCCGCATCGTCGAGTATCAGGGGCTCGTCTCCGGCGAGGCGATCCTCGGGGCCAACATCTTCCGCGACATGTTCGCGGCGATCCGCGACGTCGTGGGCGGCCGAGCGGGGTCCTATGAGAAAGAGCTGAAGCGCGCCCGCGACATCGCGATCGAGGAGATGGTCGAGGAGGCCCGCGCCCGCGGCGCCAACGCGGTGATCGGCGTTGATCTCGACTACGAAACCGTCGGCAAGGAGGGCTCCATGCTGATGGTGACGGCGTCCGGCACCGCGGTGACGCTCGGGTGAGGGCGGCCGAGCGGAAATGAACTGCGTGCTTCGAGACGCCCGCCTTTCAGGCGGGCTCCTCAGCATGAGGACTGTTTGTATTGCTCAACCGACCTCATGCTGAGGAGCGCCGAAGGCGCGTCTCGAAGCACGCAGTCGGGATCCGTCGCGCCTTCCCTGAGACCCGCCCCACCCTTACCCTCCCCTGTCTCAGGGGAGGGATGCTGAACGGCCATTGCCTGAAGCGTTTCGCGCCCGAAAATGCGGCTACCCTTCCCGATGATCCGGAGCGCCCGCATCGATGACAGCCGCCGCCGCGCCCTACGTCGCCGAGCGCGCCGACGCCTACTTCCTGAAAACCGCGGACATCGTCGCAGGCCTCGGCGACGCGCGCGTCACCTATGCGGTGTTCTTGCGCTCCGACGCCGTCGTCGCCCTCGACCGGGCGATCGCGTTTCTTCAGGAGGCCTATCCGGCCGCCGCCGCCATCCCGCTCGAGATCACGCGGCCCGCGCCTGAGGGCGCGCTGCTCGCCTCGGGAAAGCCGATGCTCTACGTCGCCGGCTCGCTCGTCGCGCTCTCGCCGATCGAGACCTTGCTGCTGCAACGCGTCGGCTTCTCCTGCGTCTCCGCCTACAACGCCTTCGCGATGTGCCGGGCCCTGCCCGAGACCGAGTTCATGGCCATGGAGGCGCGGCACACCAGCGGCGACGACATGCATCTGTCCGCCTCCTATGGCGCGTCGGTCGGCTCGAGGATCGCCAAGCTGATGGGCGCGAAGGGGTTCGTGGGCACGTCCACCGATCTCGCCGCGCCGCTGTTCGAGACCCCGCGCGGCATCGGCACCATGCCGCATTCGCTGATCGGCTACGCCAAGGCGCGGATGCTCGCCGAGGACCGAGACCCCGCGGCGGAAAGCGCGACGCTGGAGGCGACGAAGCTTTACGTCGCCCAGTTTCCCGACGAGGCGAGCTACACGGTGCTGGTCGACTATGACGGCCGCGAGGTCAGCGACGCCCTCGCGGTCTGCCGCTGGTTCTATGGCGAGGACGGCTCGGCAGCCTCGGGCAAGCGCCTCGCCTTCCGCATCGACACCCATGGCGGCCGTCATCTCGAGGGGCTCGACTGGGACGAGAGCGTCAAAACCCTCATGAAGTGGACCCACCGTCACACGCCGGGCGAGGTGGCCAAGCTCGCGCTCGCCGGCTTCGACCTCGAGGAGCTCGACGGCATGACCTCGGACGAGGTGCGCGACAAGTTCCTGTTCGGCACAGGCGTCACCGCGGCGGCCGTCATCGCCTTCCGCAAGGCGCTGGACGACGCCGGGTTCAAGGAGCCGAGAATCGTCGCCTCCTCGGGCTTCGACACGCTGAAATGCCGGGTGTTCGGCAATCTCTCGGTCCCGGTCGACATGGTGGGCACCGGCTCGTTCCTGCCCTCGCGGCTCTCGCGCGCCTACGCCACCGCCGACATCGTGCGCTACGAACTGCCGGACGGGCAGGGCGGCTGGAAGAGCTTCGACCTCGTGAAGGTCGGCCGCGAGTTCCTGAAGCTGAACAGGCGGACGCCATGACGGCGATCGACCGCCGGACGCTTCTGGCGCTGACCGCGGCCGCGCTCGCCGCCTCGCCGGCCCGGGCCGCCACGGGGACGCTGATCGTGCCCTATCCGCCCGGCGGGGCGGTGGACATTCTGGGACGGCTGATCGCCGGGGCGCTGGAGCCGAGATTGGCCAAGACCATGGTGGTGGAGAACCGCGGCGGAGCCGGCGGCTCGATCGGGACCGGCGCGCTCGCCCGCGCCGCGCCCGACGGGGAGACGCTCGGCCTCCTCAACGTCACCCAGATGATCGCGAACAAATACCTCTACGAGCGGCTGCCCTACGATCCCGACGCCGACCTGACCCCCATCACCCGGTTGGCCACCGGCACGATCCTGTGCGTCGCCAACAAGGAGGCGGCGGGCGCGAAGCGCTGGGGCTCGTTCCGCGACATGATCGCGTGGTCGAGCGCCCATCCCGACGAGACGCGGATGGGATCGTCGGGCGTCGGCACGATCAGCCATCTCGGGATCGAGCTCGTGAAGGCGCGCACCGGCGCCTCGATCCTGCACGTGCCCTACAAGGGCGGCGGCCCTGCGATCGTCGATCTGCTCGGCGGCGTCATCGACATCATGTTCGACGTGACCCCGGCGCTCGCCCCGCTGGTGCGCGACGGCCGGGTGGTTCCGCTCGGCGTGGGCTCGCTCGAGCGCATCGCGGCGTTTCCGGACGTCCCTTCCATGAAGGAGTTCTCCGACATCGGCCTCGGCGAGGTCGACATCCAGACCTGGTACGCGCTCGCCGGACCGAAGGGCCTTCCGGAGGAGGCGCGAGACGCGATCTTCGCCGCGGCGAGGGACGCGATGGCCGACGCCGGCGTGCGCGGGAAGCTGGAGCCCGGCGGCTTCACGCCGCTGGTCGACGCCTCGCCGGAAGCCTTCACAAGCGTGATCGCGGACCAGAACCCGTATTGGAAGGAGCTGGTGAGGTTGTCGGGGGCGAGGCTGGAGTAGGGGCGGCGCTCGCCCCCTCCACCGTGCTCCGCACGGTCCCCCTCCCCCGCTGCGCAGGGGAGGATCCGCGCACGAGCGGCGCAGCTTCTTAATCCTCTTCCGCGAAGCGGGGAGGGGGACCACCCGAAGGGTGGTGGAGGGGGCAGGCGCGGGTCCTCAACGTCAGGCGGCGCCTTCCGAGCGTCCGGATCTCTCAGCTTTTGTCCGGGTCGAGATCCGGAAACTGCTCGATGATCGGATGCTGCAGTTCGATGTAGAGGTCCGCCATCATTCCGCCGAGCGGCCTGCGGAGCGCGGCTCGTTCCTCAGTGTCGCCGAGCGCGTCGAGGGCGACGCCGACTGCGTCCATCGCATCGCCGAGCGCCAGAAGGCCTTTCATCAAAGCTTCGGCCTGTTCGCGCGTCATCCGATCACCCCGACGGCGCCGCCATCTCCGCGAGCTTCCGCACCGTGTTCCAGTTGCGGCTCGTGTGGCGGCAGCCGAACATCTTGTTGAGCACGGCCGGCGTCAGCTTCGAGCGGCCGGCCCCGCCCTCATAATCGAGATAGGCGCGCCGCCCGTCGAGCCGCCCGCGCTCGGGTCCCTCCCAGCCGGCGAGCGCGTCAGCTGCGCCGGCGCGGGGCTCGTCCTCCAGAAACGCCACATGCAGCAGGTTCGGCCGCGCCGACGCCGCCTCGGGATAGGGGTTCTGGGCGATCGCCTCAGCGAGGTCCCCATGGGTTCGCAGGATCACGTGGTTCTGCGTCAGCCCGAAACGCTCGCGCAGAAGCTCGACGAGCAGCGCCTTGGCCTCCTGCTCGGAGAGGCCGGTTTCGAACACGAGATTTCCGCTCGCCACATAGGTCGCGACGCGTTGGAGCCCTGCGGCCTCGCAGGCGGCGCGCAACTCCGCCATCGGGAGCCTGCCCGCTCCGCCGACATTGATCGCCCGGATGAGCGCGACGAAGACAGGCATGCGTTTCTCCCAAGCCTTGCGGAGGAGCCGCCGCCGTCATCCCGGCCGAAGAGCCGGGATCCATGAACACGACCGCCAGCAAACTCGTGCGCCGGCGTCGATTCTGGATCCCGGGTCAGGCCCGGGATGACCGGGTGAGGCTCCCGCGCCCAAGTTCGCGATGACGGCGGTCTCAGCCCTTCAACGCCTCGAGGTCGGCGAACAGGTCGAGCGCCTCGGGGTTGGCGAGCGCCTCCTTGTTCTTCACCGGGCGGCCATGCACCACCTCGCGCACCGCGAGCTCGACGATCTTGCCGGACTTGGTGCGGGGAATGTCGCTCACCGCCACGATTTTGGCCGGCACATGCCGCGGCGAGGCGCCTTCGCGGATCTTGGTCTTGGCGCGCTTGATGAGATCGTCGTCGAGAACGACGCCCTCCTTGAGCCGCACGAACAGCACCACGCGGACGTCGCCGTCGAAATCCTGGCCGATGCAGAGCGCCTCGAGGATCTCCTCCATCTTCTCGACCTGGGCGTAGATCTCCGCCGTTCCGATGCGCACCCCGCCGGGATTGAGCGTCGCGTCCGAGCGGCCGTGGATGATCATGCCGCCATGCTCGGTCCACTCGGCGAAGTCGCCATGGACCCAGACGTTCGGAAACCGGTCGAAATAGGCCGCGTGGTATTTTTCGCCGTCCGGATCGTTCCAGAAACCGATCGGCATCGCGGGAAAGGCCTTCACGCAGGAGAGCTCGCCCTTGCCGCGCGCCATCGGCTCGCCGTCGTCGTCCAGCGTCGCGACGGCCAAGCCCAGCCCCGGCCCCTGGATCTCGCCGCGCCAGACGGCTTGCATCGGGTTGCCGAGCACGAAGCAGGAGCAGATGTCGGTGCCGCCCGAGATCGAGGCGAGCTGGATGTCGGTCTTCACCGCCTCATAGACCCAGTCGAAGCTCGCGTCGGCGAGCGGCGAGCCGGTCGAGGCCATGGCGCGCACGGTCTCGAGGCTGTGGGTGTCGCGGGGCCGAAGAGCCTGCTTCTTCACGCCGTCGATCCACTTGGCCGAGGTGCCGAAGAACGTCATGCCCTCCGCGTCGGCGAAGTCGAACAGCACGTTGGGGCTCGGATGGAACGGCGAGCCGTCGAACAGCAGCAGCGTCGCGCCGGCGGCGAGGCCTGCGACCAGCCAGTTCCACATCATCCAGCCGCAGGTGGTGAAGTAGAAGACGCGGTCGCCTTCCCGCACGTCGGCGTGCAGCACATGCTCCTTCACGAGCTGGAGCAGGCTGCCGCCGGCCGAATGCACGATGCATTTCGGCACGCCGGTCGTTCCGGACGAGAACAGGATGTAGAGCGGCGCCGAGAACGGCATCGGCTTGAACGTCGGCTCCTTGGCCTCGAAGCCCTCCAGGAAGCCGTCGAGCGAGACCGCGTTCTTGAGGCCGCCGGCCACCTCGTCGGCGGCGCCGAGATAGGGGACCACGACCGTCTTCGCGACCGTCGGCAGCTGGTCGACGATCGGCTTGAGCTTGCTGGCGATTTCAATTCGTTTGCCGGCGTACCAATAGCCGTCGACCGTCACGAACACCTTCGGCTCGATCTGGCCGAAGCGGTCCAGCACGCCGCGCTCGCCGAAGTCCGGCGAGCAGGACGACCAGATCGCGCCGAGCGAGGCGACCGCGAGCAGGAACGCGATGGTCTCGGGCCGGTTCGGCATCATGGCGGCGACGCGGTCGCCCTCGCCCACGCCCGCCGCTTCCAGAGCCTGGCTGATGCGCGAGACCAGCGCGCGGAGTTCGTCGAAGGAGAGCCGCGCTTCGGCCTTGTCTTCGCCGCGGAACACAAGCGCGTCATCGCTCCCGCGACGTCGCAGCAGGTTCTCGGCGTAGTTGAGGCTCGCATTGGGGAAGAACCGCGCGCCGGGCATGGCGTCGCCGTTCTCAAGCACGCCCTCGCCCTTCTCGCCGATGATCCCGCAGAAATCCCAGACGAGGTCCCAGAACCCTTCGCGGTCCTCGATCGACCAGGCGTGCAGCGCGGGGAAATCGTCGAGCGTCCGGCCCGACCGACGCGCGGCTTCCCTTGCGAAGCGCGCCGTGTTGCTCGCCGCCGCGCGTTCGGGAGACGGGGCCCAGAGCGGGCTGGCGGGCGCTTCGGTCATGGGCGAAATCCGTTGAGGCGAGTGGGCTTCGGGCTCGTTATAGGCGCGGCGGCGAGGTCGGTAACGGCGTTCGGCGCCTCAAAGTTGGCCAGTGCGGTGCGCTGCGATATAAGCGGCGGCCTGCCAGCACGTCGAGCGGTTCGAGAATCGCTCGCGGAGGAGCCCGCAACATGCGTCGCGCCGCCCTTGGTCTGGCCGGGGCCGTGGCGATCGCGGCCGCGGCCGCCTCGTTCGCCGTCTCTCGCGCGCCGCTCGACGGAGCGGGAGACCGGCTGATCGCCGAACTCCAGCACGCCACCGGACTCGAGGTCCGCGTCAACGGCGCGACCGCGGTCGAGCTGTTCCCGTCGCCGCGGGTGCGGGTCGACGGGGTGAGCCTCGCGCGCCCCGGCGAGGCGCCGTTCGCGGCCGCCCGCGGGCTCGTCGGGCGCATCAGCCTCTCGGCTCTGCTGCTGGGCCGGATCGAACTCGCGGAAGTGACGTTCGACCAGCCGCAGATCGCGCTCGACCGCGCGCCCTTCGCCAATGTCGCGACCGCGCTGAGGGCGCGGACCGCCGCGACGCCGCCCGCCATCCGTCTCGCGGACGGCCGCCTCGAATGGCGCGGCCGGGTGGTAGACAAGATCGAGGCCGGGCTCGCGCTGCCGCGCGACGGCGGGCCGCTCGCGCTGTCGGGCTACGGCCGCTTCGCCGACCGGCAGGTCGAGGGCATGATTCAGCTCGCCGACGTCGGCGCGTTCGCGCGGCGCGACAGCTCGCCGTTCCGCGGCCGGTTCGAGGGCGGCGGCGCGCGCGTGCTGTTCGACGGCGAGGCGGTCGACGACGGCGCGGGCGTCCGGCTGACGGGCGACGTGAGCTTCCGGGCCGACGCCCTCTCCTCGACCTTGCGCTGGTTCGGCTTCGGCCCCCGGCTCGACCGCGCGTTGGGGGCGGAGGTGTCGTTCGCCGGCCAGGGCCAGCTCGACGGCGCCGGGCTCCAGATCTCCAACGCCGAGCTTGATCTCGGCGGCGAGACCTTTCTCGGGGCGGGGCGGCTGACCTCGGGCGCGGGCGGGCTCGCGGTCGAGGCGACGCTCGACGCGGGATCGGTGGATCTCGGCCCCTATTTCGACCTCGTCGCCCCCGACGCGCTCGCCGACGACGGCCGCTGGAGCGTCGCCTCGCTCAATTTCGGCAGCCTGCGGGGCTGGACGCTCGATCTCAGGCTCTCGGCCGACGCGTTGAGGCTCGGCGGCCTCAGGCTGGAGCAGCCTGCGGTGACGGCCGTGGTGGCGAATGGCGGCCTTGATCTCTCGATCGGCGAGGCCTCGGCCTATGGCGGCGCGGTCGGCGGCCGGCTGTCGCTCGAACCGGACGGGGACGGCGCTGTGATGCGCGTCGAGGGCGCGGCGAGCGACGTCGCGCTCGGCGACGCGCTGGAGGCTGTGTTCGGCCGCAAGCCGATCGCCGGCCGCATGACGGCCGAGATCTCGCTGGAGGGCCGCGGGGCCTCGCCGGTGGAGCTCGCGGCGGCGCTCGCCGGCCGCATCGAGGCGCGTCTCGCCGATGGCGCGCTGGAGCGCGTGAGCCGCAGCCGCACGCTCGCGCTCGCCGGCCTGACGGGCGAAATCGCGTTCTCGCGCGCCGAGGCGCGGATGACGGTCGCCAACGGCGTGGCCAAGGCCGATCCGGTCACCGTCGAGGGGCCGCGCGCCTCCTTCGCGCTGGCGGGCGAGGCGTCGCTGATCGAGCGCACGGTCGCGCTCCAGGGCTTCGTGAAGCCGTCCGAGGGCGGCTGGACGCTGCCTGTGCGCGTCGAGGGGCCGCTGTTCGCGCCCAAGCTCCGTCCCGACCTCTCCGGCCGCGCGCCGCGCGGCGAGGCGTCGAAGCTCGAGCGCTAGGCTTTTCTGAGGTCGATCCGGCTCACCGTCGTCATGCCCGGCGGCAGCCGGGCATCCACGACTTTCTGGATCGTCCAGCTCTACGCCGAAGTCGTGGATACCCGAGCAAAGCTCGGGCATGACGCAGCGGTCCGACTTGAAATCATCAAGCCTTAACGATCGCCCTCGTCGAGGGCCCGCGGCGGCGTCTCGGTCTCGTCGTCGTCCTGCTCGGCCGCAGGCGCTGCGTAGACGCCCGCGAACCATCGCGACAGGTCGACGTCGGCGCAGCGCTTCGAGCAAAACGGGTGATAGGGCGCGAGCGACATCTTGCGGCAGATCGGGCAGGGCCTTGGGGGCTTGGCCGGTCGCGAGTCGGTCGGGCGGGGCGGCTCGCTCATCGCTTCAGCTCCGCGCGAGCCAATCCTTGTGGATCGGATAGCCTTCGCCGACCAGAAGATTGGCGGTCTCGTAGAGCGGCAGGCCCACCACCGCGCCGTAGGAGCCCGAAAGCTTGGCCACGAAGCAGCCGGCCAGGCCCTGGATCGCGTAGCCGCCGGCCTTGCCGCGCCATTCGCCGGCCGCGACATAGGCCTCGATCTCGAGATCCGACAGACGCTTGAAGCGCAGACGGGTCTCGACCACGCGGCTGCGGAACGAGCCCTTGACGGTGGTGAGACACAGCGCCGTCGAGACCCTGTGGGCGCGGCCCGACAGCAGCTCGAGGCAGCCCGTCGCCTCCTCCACCGTCTCGGCCTTGGGCAGGATGCGGCGACCGACCGAGACCACGGTGTCGGCCGCGAGGATCAGCGCGCCCTTGAGCGCCGGATCCTGGCCGATCATCCGGTGGGCGGCCTGCGCCTTCTCCTCGGCGAGCCGCAGCGCGAGCGTGCGCGGCCGTTCGTTGCGGCGCGGGGTCTCGTCGAGCGATGTCGGCAGAAGCTGGTCGGGCGTCACGCCCATCTGCTCGAGCAGGGCGAGGCGGCGCGGACTCGCGGAGGCGAGGACGAGCTTCGGGCGGTCCTTGGCCATGGGCGTCCCGTACGGCGCGTCGCGTCAGCGACCGCTCACTTGAACCGGTAGGTGATGCGGCCCTTGGTCAGGTCGTAGGGCGTCATCTCGACGAGGATCTTGTCGCCGGCCAGAACGCGGATGCGGTTCTTGCGCATGCGGCCCGCCGTATGGGCGATGATCTCGTGGTCGTTCTCGAGCTTCACGCGGAAGGTCGCGTTCGGCAGCAATTCGATGACGGTGCCCGGGAATTCGAGCAGTTCTTCTTTGGACATGTGGTCTCGATGTGTCGTGTCGCTGTCCGGTCGCCCCAGATGACCGGTTGAAAGGCCGTCGGTCGGCGCGCGCGGCTCGACGGAGCGGGCTCGTGCGATGGACGGAGAATTGAGGCCTGATAGCCGAAACGGCCCGCCGCCACAACAGCGGCCGGCGCGCGGCGACAGCCTGAGATAGGCGCCGGGGCCGCGAACGCCAAGCGCCGGACGTCGCTTCGACGTCTCAGACCCGCGCCTTGGCCGCGAAGCGGAAGCGGTCGCGGATGCGGTCGTCGAGCGTGTCGCGGACGTTGCGGTAGGCTTCGAGCGTCTGGTCGCGCGATCCGCCGGCGAACATCGTGGGGTCGACCGTCGGCCAGTATTCGACCTCGACGGCGTAGCGCGCGGTGAGGTCGAGCGCCGCGTGGTGGGCCTCCGGCGCAAGCGTGACGATCAGGTCGAAGTTGAGGTCCTCGAGGTCTTCCAGCGAATGCGGCCGGTGCTTGCCGATCGTGAGGCCGATCTCGTCGAGCGCGGCCGATACGAACGGATCGTTTTCGCCAGGCCTCACGCCCGCCGAGGCGACGTAGAGCGAACGGCCGAAATAGTGCCGGGCCAGCATCTCGGCCATCACCGACCGGATGACGTTCTGCCCGCACATGAAGAGCACCGATTGAGGTCGGGACTGTCCCGGCGGGCTGTCGTCCGCCATGGCCCGCCTCAGCCCTTCCAGCTCAGGGCTGCGATCAGTGTGAAGAGACGCCGCGCGGTCTGCTTGTCGATCGCGATCTTGCCCCTGAGGCGCTCGACCAGCACGTCCGCGCCCTCGTCGTGCAGCCCGCGCCGGCCCATGTCGATCGCCTCGATCTGGCCGGGGCTCGCGGAGCGGATCGCCTCGCGGTAGCTCTCGCAGACGAAGAAGTAGTCCTTGAGGATCTTCCGGAAGGGCGACAGCGACAGGAGATGCGTCATCGCCTCCTCGCCGCCTTCCGGCGCGACCTTCAGCGAGAGCTTCTGGTCGACGAGCGAGATGTGCAGCGTGAAGGGCCCCTGATGGCCGCCCTCCGGCGCGAAGCTGTTGTCCTCGATGAGGTCGTAGATCGCGACCCGGCGCTCGTGCTCGGCGTCGGGCGAGGCGGCCGCGCCGATCGAGCCGCCGTCGAGCGTGACGGCGACGAGGCGGTGGTTGTTCGCTCCGTCCGTCATCGCAGGCTCCTTCAGCCGCCGGGGTTCATGCGGATCGCGACGGAGCGGGCGTGGGCCTGGAGCCCCTCCGCCTCGCCGAGCGCGATCGCGGCCGGGCCGATCAGCCGAAGCTGCTCCGGCCCGCAACGCAGGATGGAGGTGCGCTTCACGAAGTCCAGCACGCCGAGCCCCGAGGCGAACCGCGCGGTGCGCGCCGTCGGCAGCACGTGGTTCGAACCGCCCACATAGTCGCCGATGGCCTCCGGCGTGTGGCCGCCGAGGAAGATCGCGCCGGCGTGGCGGATCTCGCGGGAAAGGCGGTCGCCGTCCTCCGCGATGATTTCGAGGTGCTCGGCCGCGATGCGGTTGGCGAGCGGCACGGCGTCGTCGATCGCCGCGACCACGATCACCGCGCCGTGGTCGCGCCAGCTCGCGCCCGCGATCTCTTCGCGCGGCAGCGTCTTCAGCTGGCCCTCGACGGCGCGCTCGACGGCGGCGGCGAGCGCCTCGTCGTCGGTGATGAGGATCGACTGCGCCGAGGCGTCGTGCTCGGCCTGCGCGAGAAGATCGGCGGCGATCCAGTCGGGGTTCGCGGATCCGTCCGCCACCACCAGCACTTCCGAGGGGCCGGCGATCATGTCGATGCCGACCGTCCCGAACACGCGCCGCTTGGCGGCCGCCACATAAGCGTTGCCGGGGCCGACGATCTTGGCGACGGGCGCGACGGTTTCGGTGCCGTAGGCCAGCGCCCCGACGGCCTGCGCGCCGCCGATGCGGAACACCTCGTCGACGCCCGCGAGTTCGGCGGCCGCGAGCACCAGCGGCGCGAGCTTGCCGTCAGGCGAGGGCACCACCATCGCAAGCCGCGCGACGCCCGCGACCTTGGCGGGAACGGCGTTCATCAGCACCGAGGACGGATAGGCCGCGGTGCCGCCCGGCACATAGAGGCCGACCGAATCGAGCGGGGTCCAGCGATGGCCGAGCTCGACGCCGATCGGGTCGATATAGGTCTCGTCCGACGGCATCTGCTTGGCGTGATGGGCCTCGATGCGGTCGCGGGCGAGCGTCAGCGCGTCGAGCGTCGCGGGATCGCACTCGGCGCGGGCCGCCGCGATCTCCGCGGCCGTGACCTTCATGCCGACCTTGTCGAGGTCGATGCGGTCGAAGCGCTTCGAATAGTCGATCACCGCCGCGTCGCCGTGCTTTCGCACGTCGTCGAGGATGGCGGCGACCGCCTGGTCGACGTCCTCGGAGACCTCGCGCTTCTGCGCGAGCAGATCCGCGAAGCGGGCTTCGAAATCGGCGTCCTTGGACGAGAGCCTCACGGCCATGGATCAGGCCTCTCCTTCATGCGCGGGCGAGGCCTTGGCGGCCCAGACGGGGCCGAGGTCGGCGGCCTGCGCCTCGATGCACTCCACCTCGAGGCGCAGCGAGGAGCCGCCCGAGAACAGCAGCTCGACGACGCCCGACGGCTCCTCGGACGGCGAAAACGCGATCGCCAGAAGGTTCAGCACGGTCTCGGGCGCGGAGCGGTCGACGCCCCTGGCCGAAACCTTCAGCACGCGGTCGAAATGGCCGGCGGCGCGGCGGCGGCGGGTCTCGCCGTCGACCCTGCGGTCGATCCGGTTGCCCACGAATGCGAAGCGCTTGTCGCGCGGAAGGAAGACGAGGTCGCCCACCCGCACGACGAAGTCCTGAAGATGCGCCGACAGCACCTCGAGATCCTCGGCGTCGAGGGCGACGAGACGCAGGGGCGCGTCGGCGGAAGGGTCGGGCATGGAACTCGATGCGGCTTGAGCGTGGATCAGGTTCGGCGAGGTCGGTTGAGAGGTAGCCGGGGCGCATCCGCGACGCAATCGCGTCGACCGGTCAGAGCCATTTCCACTGCTTGCGGACCACGACGCCAGCGCTCTCGCCGGGCCAGAGGTGGACCACGTAGAGGTCGTCGCCGTCGAACCGGTCCTCGCTGATCGTTCCGAAGCCGCTCGCGACGACGAGGGCGCGCAAGGGCCCCGCGGGCACGGCGATCGGCGAGTCCTGGCCCTCGTGGGAGGTGCAGCCGCCGACGATGATCTCGCCCGCGGTGACGATGCCGCACTCCGCCGCATGGTCGGCGGCGTCGAGGTCGATCGCCGGCTCGGACTCGTGGAGCTCGACGCGAAACGCCGTGTTCATGTCGCGGGCGGTGCAGACGATGACGACGCCGGGGCCGGGATTGACGCCCTGCGCCAGGATCTCGTCGGTCCACTGCGTCGGATAGTCGGCGACGAAGTCGAGCTTGGAGTCCGCGACGTAGATCTGGTGGTAGTCGGCGAAGAGCTCGCCCTCGAAGAGGACCGCCATCGCGCGTCCTCAGCCCGTCAGGCGTTCGATGGTCGCGCCGCAGCGCGAGAGCTTGGCTTCGAGCCGCTCGAAGCCGCGATCGAGGTGATAGACGCGGTTCACGATCGTCTCGCCCTCGGCGACGAGGCCTGCGATCACCAGCGACACCGAGGCGCGCAGGTCCGTCGCCATCACGGGCGCGCCCTTCAGCGTGTCGACGCCCTCGATGGTCGCGGTGCGGCCGTCGATGTGGATCTTCGCGCCGAAGCGCGCGAGCTCCTGAACGTGCATGAAGCGGTTCTCGAAGATCGTCTCGGTGATCTTCGAGGAGCCCTCGGCCCGGCAGGCGAGCGCCATCAGCTGCGCCTGAAGATCGGTCGGGAAGCCCGGGAACGGCTCGGTTGTCACGTTCATCGGCCTGAGGCCCGCGCCGTTGCGGCCCACCCGCACGCCGTCATTGGTGACCTCGACCGTGACCCCGGCCTCCTCAAGCACGTCGAACGCGGAGCCCAGCAGGTCGCGGCGCGCGCCTTCGAGCGTGATGTCGCCGCCGGTCATCGCCACCGCCATGGCGTAGGTGCCGGTCTCGATCCTGTCCGGCAGGACGGAATGGCGCGCGCCCGAGAGCGAGGGGACGCCCTGAATGTGGATCGTGGACGAGCCCGCGCCCTCGATCTTCGCGCCCATCTTGATCAGGCAGTCGGCGAGATCGACGATCTCGGGCTCGCGGGCGGCGTTCTCGATCACGGTCTCGCCCTTGGCGAGGCTCGCGGCCATCAGCGCCACATGGGTCGCGCCGACCGAGACTTTCGGGAAGGTGATGCGTCCGCCCTTGAGCCCGCCCGAAGGGGCCTTCGAGAGCACGTAGCCGGCCTCGATGTCGATCGTGGCCCCGAGCGCCTTCAAGGCGTCGAGGAAGAAGTCGACCGGCCTCGTGCCGATCGCGCAGCCGCCCGGGAGCGACACCTTGGCCTCGCCCATGCGGGCGAGGAGCGGGCCGATGACCCAGAAGCTCGCGCGCATGCGGGAGACGAGATCGTAAGGCGCGGTGGTGTCCACGATCTCGCCGGCCGTGAGGCGCACGCTGTCGCCCTCGAACTCGTCCTGGGACGCGCGTTTGCCCGCGACGGTGACCTCGACCCCGTGATTGCCGAGGATGCGCTTCAGCAGCACCACGTCGGCGAGGCGGGGGAGGTTGTCGAGGGTGAGCGTGTAGGGCGTCAGAAGGCTCGCGATCATCAGCGGCAGCGCGGCGTTCTTCGCGCCGGAGATCGGGATGCGGCCCTCGAGCTTGGCGCCGCCGACGATGCGGATGCGGTCCATCGATGTCCTCAGGGAGTTGCGGGGGGAGCCGCGGGGGGACGCCGCGCGCGAATCTCTGGGGTCTAGCCCGTGCGCCCCGGGGGCGCAACGGCGACGGGCCATGTCACGCGCCGTCGGTCGGAGCCAGCCTGTCCCGGATGAGATCTCTTTGGTTTGCGTTCAGCGTCGGAGCGGCGGCGGCGGACTCGCAGAGCGCATCCGTCTGCCTCGACGTAAGCCTGCCGATAATCTCGACGCTCCGGACCTCGGAGCGCACATGATGCCAAAGTTGCTGCAGCTCCACATAACTGTCGTGGTCTAGGAAGTCGCACTCGTCAGCATAGAGCACGTGATAGGGCGGCCAGTAAGCTTTCGAGTTGATGCGTAGAAACAACTGCGCTTCGGGGCAAACGCAGATATGCCGTTTCACCTTCTCGGGTGTCGTCGAGCGATCCCAGATCCGGACGACGTCGCCGGGCCGAAGCTCCATATCAGAACACAGCGTGCGGCGCGGCTTCAGCTATATAGGCGGCCTTGGCCTCGCGATCTGGATCTGCCTCGTCGAGAAAGTCGCGATAGTCGATCAACCCGCCCTTAGCGTTGCGATATGCGGGGTCAGCGTGGGTCTCTCGGTAGAGATCCCTGAACGACCGCGCTTTCACGTGGTCGACCCCATGACGCAAAGAAACGACGTCGCTTTCCGACAGCGCTGAAAGGTTCGCGCTTCGCTCGGCAAGAACGCATTTATCGTCGTCGAGTCGAATCGGCAGCGGCCCGTGATTACCGAGCGCAAGCAGTTCCATCGGCTCATGCCGGACCAGATTATAAATGACCTGAGGCAAAGGCCCGAACCAAGCCGCCTGATACGCATCGCCCATTATCGGGCGGCCATGCTCCGCCAAGTGGTGCTTGTCAGCGAAATAAGACGCCTTCACCAGATGGTAGATGTCGATCTTCGGCTGATCGGTAGCGATCCAAAGCGCGACCTCAAGCGCCTTGGCGACATTCGGCAGATAGCGTGGGGTCCCGTCCATCTGCGGATAATGTCAGATTACGCTTTTAAAAACAATAGCTTAGTAAGTCGTTGATCTGACTCGCGCTTTGACGCTGCCGCAGCGTCGGCGGGCCGATTTCCATGCAAGCGTTGAGACGCTTGGCGCCGGCTTCCCGGACGATCACCATGGGCGAAACCGTCCCCGAAGGAGACCTGCCCATGCGCATCGCATTCCGCGTCATCGCCTTCGGTCTCGCCGCCGGCGCGCTCTCTGGGACGGCGCAAGCCCAGACGTTGTCGTCGAAGTTCTACCAGGAGAACGTCTTCCGGCAGTGCAGCAGCGGCATCGCCTGCACGGCGACCTATCCCGCGATCCCGGCCGACCGGATCCTCAAGGTGAACTCGGTGTCGTGCCGCGTCTTCGTGACGTCGCGAACCGCGATCTTCTCGCAGGTCGAGTTCGGCTCCGACAAGGGCGACGGGCCGTTCTTTCTCGACGTGATGACGATCTCCTATCCGGAGGACGGCCGCCTGTTCGCCGCAAGCTTCAAGGGGCCGGTCTATCTCTCCCACGGCGCGACGCCGAGGGTCTCGGCCTTCTGGGCGGGGGGAAGCGTCAGCTTCAATTGCAACGTCGCCGGACTGACGGAGAAGAGCGCGCCGCCCTCAGGCGCGGGCGCGGCCGAGGGCGACTGACCCCGGCGCAAAAAAATGGGCGGCCCGAGGGCCGCCCAGTCGGGGATGTGTCCAGTGAGGCTAAGAGGCTCAGAAGAACCCGAGCTTCTTGGCCGAGTAGCTGACCAGCATGTTCTTGGTCTGCTGATAGTGGTCGAGCATCATCTTGTGGGTCTCGCGACCGATGCCCGACTGCTTGTAGCCGCCGAAGGCCGCATGGGCCGGGTAGGCATGGTAGCAGTTGGTCCACACGCGGCCGGCCTGGATGGCGCGGCCGAAGCGGTAGGCGCGGGTGCCGTCGCGGGTCCACACGCCGGCGCCGAGGCCGTAGAGCGTGTCGTTGGCGATCGAGAGCGCCTCGGCGTCGTCCTTGAAGGTCGTGACCGAGAGCACCGGGCCGAAGATCTCCTCCTGGAAGATCCGCATCTTGTTGTGGCCCTTGAAGACGGTCGGCTTGATGTAGTAGCCGCCGGCCAGATCGCCATCGAGCTCGTTCTTCGAGCCGCCGGCGAGCACTTCCGCGCCCTCCTGCTTGCCGATATCGATGTAGCTCAGGATCTTCTCGAGCTGCTCGGAGGACGCCTGCGCGCCCACCATTGTCTGCGGATCGAGCGGCGAGCCGAGCTTGATCGCGTTGACGCGGCCGATCGCCTTCTCGATGAACTTGTCGTAGATCGACTCCTGGATGAGCGCGCGGCTCGGGCAGGTGCAGACTTCGCCCTGGTTGAGCGCGAACATCACGAAGCCCTCGACGGCCTTGTCGAAGAAGTCGTCGTCCTGGGCCACCACGTCCGAGAAGAAGATGTTCGGCGACTTGCCGCCGAGCTCGAGCGTGACCGGGATCAGGTTCTGGGACGCGTACTGCATGATGAGGCGACCGGTGGTCGTCTCGCCCGTGAACGCGATCTTGGCGATGCGGTTCGACGAGGCGAGCGGCTTGCCGGCCTCGAGGCCGAAGCCGTTCACGACGTTGAGCACGCCGGCCGGCAGGATGTCGCCGATCAGCTCCATCAGCACCATGATCGAGGCCGGGGTCTGCTCGGCGGGCTTCAGCACCACGCAGTTGCCGGCGGCGAGCGCAGGCGCGAGCTTCCAGACCGCCATCAGGACGGGGAAGTTCCACGGGATGATCTGGCCGACGACGCCGAGCGGCTCGTGGAAGTGGTAGGCGACCGTGTCTTCGTCGATCTCCGACAGCGCGCCTTCCTGGGCGCGGAGACAGCCGGCGAAGTAGCGCCAGTGGTCGATCGCGAGCGGGATGTCGGCCGCAAGCGTCTCGCGGATCGGCTTGCCGTTGTCCCAGGTCTCGGCGGTCGCGATGAGCTCGAGGTTCTGCTCCATCACGTCCGCGATCTTGAGCAGCAGCGCGGCGCGCTGCGCCGGGGCGGTGGCGCCCCATTTTTCACGGGCGGCGTGCGCGGCGTCGAGCGCGAGGTCGACGTCTTCCTTCTGCGAGCGGGCGATCTCGCACACCTTCTGGCCGGTGATCGGTGAGGTGTTGTCGAAATAGCGGCCGCCGACGGGCGCGACGAACTTGCCGCCGATGAAGTTGTCGTAGCGCTCCTTGAAGGGCGAGCGCGCAAAGGTGGCCATGCGTTCTGGGGCGTTCATGCGAAGTCCTCCCAATGACGTCCCGGTGATTTCAGGCCCGGGCTCATTCTCCTGGCCGCGCTGTCGCAGCCTTCGTGCCAAAGGCTCGAAGATGACTGCGCGGGCTATGCTGCAGCGCGGCAAGTCGTTGCCTGCGCTGGAATGGGGCAGCAGCCTAATCAAGGCTCCAAACTGCGCCAGTGGACTCTTGGGCGATCCTGGTGAAAGGATGTCGCCGAGAGACACGAAGCGCGCTGCGACACCTGTCGCAAGTTGCGACGCCTCCGGGATTGGGACGCAGATGGAGCCGGCCGAACGCGCCGAACTCGCCGAAGCCCGCCGCGATTTCTTCGACCGCGGCGCGCAACCGCACGGGCTGTCGCCCGCGATCTTCCGCTCGTGGCTGCGCTGCGCCGAGCGCGGCTTCGACTCCCACAAGGAGCCGCGCGCGGAGCCGGTCGGCCGCGGCGCGCTGCGCGAGCTTCACGAGCGCAACGACGAGCTGATCCGCCTGTCGCGTCCGGAGCTCGAGGCGCTCGCGGCGGAAGCGCGCGACACCGCGAGCCTCGCGATCCTGACCGACGCCTCCGGCCTCGTGCTCGACGCTTTCGGCGACCGCGACTTCGCCGGCAAGGCCGCGGGCGTCTCGCTGCAGCAGGGCGTGCCCTGGGCGGAAGCCGCCGCCGGCACCAACGCGATCGGCGCGGCGCTCGTCGAGCGGCGGCCGATCGAGGTGCGCGGTTCGGAGCACTTCTTCGACAGCCACCGCATCCTCACCTGCGCGGCCGCGCCGATCTTCGATCCGCGCGGCTCGATGATCGGGGCGCTCGACATTTCGGGACACGCCTCGATCCCGCAGCTTCATGCGCTGTCGCTGATCCGGCTCGGCGTCGACCAGATCGAGCACCGCATGTTCGCCGAGGGCTTCGAGGGCCGCGACGTGGTGCGGCTGCATTCCGATCCGGCGCTGCTCGGCGCGGCGCAGGAGGGCGTGCTGGTGTTCGAGGGCGCGAGGCTCGTCGCCGCCAACCGACATGCGCTGAAGCTGCTGGAGCTCGACTGGAACGCGCTCGGCGCGCGCTCCTTCGGCGACCTGTTCGACGGCGGGAAGCTCTCGCCCTCCGAAACCGCGCGGCTGCGCACGCGGTCGGGAAGCGTGCTGCATGCGCGCCTCGCCCGCAACGAGCCGCGACCTGTCCCGGTTCGCGCGCCGGCGCTCGCCGAAACCCCGACCGCGGGTCCCGCGGTCCGCCCGGCCTCCGACGAGCCGGTGTTCGACGCCGTGACCAAGGAGTCGCTGAAGCGCGCCGTGCGGCTGCTCGACGGCGACGTGCCGATCCTGATCCAGGGCGAGACCGGCTCGGGCAAGGAGATGTTCGCCCGGGCGCTTCACGCGCAGAGCTCACGCGCCCAGAAGCCGTTCGTGGCGGTGAACTGCGCGGCGCTGCCCGAGGGACTGATCGAGGCCGAGCTGTTCGGCTACGAGCACGGCGCTTTTACAGGCGCACGGCGCTCCGGTTCGAAAGGCGTGCTGCGCGAGGCCGACGGCGGGGTGCTGTTCCTCGACGAGATCGGCGACATGCCGATCGGCCTGCAGGCGCGGCTGCTGCGCGTGGTGCAGGACCGGGCGGTCACGCCGCTCGGCGGCGGCAAGCCCACCGCGATCGACATCCGCCTCGTCTGCGCCACCCACCGAGACCTGACCGCGCTCGCGGCCTGCGAGACGTTCCGCGCCGACCTCTATTTCCGCCTCGCCCAGTTCACCTTCGCGCTGCCGCCCTTTCGCGAGCTCGCCGACCGGCCGGGGGTCGTGCGGGCGATCTGGGAGCGGCTGCCGCGCGAGGGCCGCACGCTCGAGCCCGCGACGCTCGCAGCCCTCGTCGCGCATGACTGGCCGGGCAACCACCGCGAACTCGCCGGCGTGCTGAAGGCGCTGGTCGCGCTGTCGGACCCCGGCGAAGCCATCGGCCCAGAGCTCCTGCCGGCGAGCGTCGGCCTGCCGCCGCGCGCGGTCGCCGCGCCCTTGTCCGCGCCGGAAGGCGAGCTCGGCGCCATGGCCCGAGGCGCGATGCTGGCCGCTATCGACGACTGCGGCGGCAACGTCGCGGCGGCGGCGCGGCGGCTCGGCGTCAGCCGCTCGACGCTCTACCGCCGCGCGCTCGGACGGCGGGGCTGAGCGCCTCTTCGCAGGGCGCTTGACGGCCGCTCCGCGGATCGGCGATGGAGCTTGGAACGGCGCGGATACAGCGGCGTTTCAGGGCGGGAGACAGAAGACGATGAGCGAAGCGAACGCTGCGGCGTCCGGTCAGTTCTCGATCGGCAAGCGCGCGATCAACCGTCTCGGCTACGGCGCGATGCGCATCACCGGCGAGGGGATCTGGGGCCGGCCCAAGGATCCGAAGGCCGCGGCCGCGACGCTGAAGCGGCTGCCGGAGCTAGGCGTCAACTTCATCGACACCGCCGACTCCTACGGCCCCTTCGTCAGCGAGACGATGATCCGCGAGGCGCTCAAGCCCTATCCCAAGGACATGCTGGTCGCGACCAAGGGCGGCCTCGTGCGCCACGGCCCGAACGTCTGGCTGCCGCTCGGCCGTCCCGAATATCTGCGCCAGTGCGTGCTGATGAGCATGCGCCGGCTCGGCGTGAAGAAGATCGGCCTCTGGCAGCTTCACCGCATCGACCCGCGGGTGCCGCGCAAGGAGCAGTTCGAGGCGATCCGCGACATGCAGAGCGAGGGGCTGATCCAGCATGTCGGGCTGAGCGAGGTCTCGGTCGCCGACATCTCGCTCGCGCAGAAGTACTTCAAGGTCGCGACGGTGCAGAACCGCTACAACCTCGTGGACCGCACCAGCGAGGACGTGCTCGACTTCTGCGCGGCGCGCGGCATCGGCTTCATCCCGTGGTTCCCGCTCGCGGCCGGCGCGCTCGCCAAGGACGGCTCGGTGCTGAGCGAGATCGCGAAGAAGATCGGCGCGACGCCGGGCCAGGTCGCGCTCGCCTGGGTGCTGAAGCGCAGCCCCGTGATGCTGCCGATCCCCGGCACGTCCAGCGTCGCCCATCTCAAGGAGAACGTCGCGGCCGCCGGCATCGAGCTCTCCGACGAGGACTTCGCGGCCCTCGACGCGCAGGGCAAGGCCGAGTTCAAGAAGGCGGCCTGACCCGGCATGGCCGAGCCAGCGGCCATGGACATCGGGGCGCTGATCCGGCGCCCCTTGTGCGTCCAGTGCCGCCGCTGCGGCCGCAAGTCCGTGTTCGGCTCGACGAGCGCGGAGGCGAGGCTGTCCGACGACGACGTCTCCACGCGGCTCGTCTGCAGCTCCTGCGGCGGGCGCGGCGTCAAGGCCATGCGGCTCTGCGACGACCGCGAGGCGAGACGCTGGCTGGCGGACCGCTGAGTCGAAGTCGCGGAAACGACTCGGAACTCAAGGGGCGGGCGCGATGTTTCTGTCGTGTCTCAACCAATGCGAGTCCGGCGTCATGGCGAGAAAAGCGGTCGCGAAGAGCGCCAACACATCTTCCGCCAAGCGGTCGTCGAAAGGCGGGACGAAATCGTCTTCCCGCTCGACGGGCGGATCGTCTTCGAAATCGTCCGCCGCCGGGCACGAGAGCTCCGGCTCGTCGCGCCGCCCGGTCTGGACCGGGCAACTGCGCCTCGCGCTCGTGTCGGTGCCCGTCAAGCTCTATCCGGCGACGAAGTCGGGCGCGCGGCTCTCGTTTCACCAGGTGCACGAGCCGACCGGCAAGCGCATCCGCTACGAGAAGGTCGTGCCGGGCGTCGGACCGGTCGAGGCGCACGACATCGTCAAAGGCTACGAGATTTCGTCCGGCCGCTACGTGCTGCTGGAGGACGAGGAGCTCGACGCCCTCAAGATCGAGGCGAAGAAGACGCTCGACCTGATCCAGTTCGTCGATCACCACGAAATCGATCCGATCTGGTTCGACCGGCCCTATTACGCCGCGGCCGACGGCGACCTCGCGGAGGAGGCCTACGCAGTTCTGCGCGACGCTCTGCGCGCGACCAAGAAGGTCGGCCTTGGCCAGTTCGTGATGCGGGGCCGCGAATATGTCGGCGCGCTGAAGCCTTGCGGCGACGGGCTGCTGCTGGAGACGCTGCGCTTCGCCGACGAGGTGCGCGAAGCCGCGCCGCTGTTCGCCGACGTCGCCGACGAGGAGCCGGACGAGGAGCTTCTCGACCTCGCTAAGGAGCTGATCGGCCGCAAGGCCAAGCCGTTCAAGCCCGAGGCGTTCTCCGACAGCTACACCGACGCCGTGAAGGCGCTGATCGACGCCAAGCGGAAGAAGAAGCCGCCGGTCGACATCGAGGAGGACGAGCTCGACGACGGCCGCGGCGCGAAGGTCATCGACCTCGTCGAGGCCCTGAAGCGCAGCGTGCGCGGCGGCGACGAGCCGAAGGGCGGCCCAGCGAAGACGGCTTCAGGTTCCAAGACGTCGAAACGCAAGGCGGGCTGATGGCGCGCGCCTCCGCGCTCGACTCGTACCGAGCCAAGCGCCGCTTCGACGCGACGCCGGAGCCGAGCGGCGACGCCGAGACCGAGGCGGGATGGCGCTACGCCATCCAGAAGCACGACGCCACGCGTCTCCATTACGATCTTCGGCTCGAGCTTGACGGGGTGCTGCTGAGCTGGGCCGTGACGCGCGGCCCGAGCCGCGACACGTCCGAAAAGCGCCTCGCGGTGCGCACCGAGGATCACCCGGTCGACTACGCGACGTTCGAGGGCGTCATTCCGGAAGGGTACGGCGCCGGGACGGTGATGCTCTGGGACCATGGCTCGTGGGAGCCGGTGGGCGATCCGCGCCAGGGGCTGAAGGACGGCAAGCTCGCTTTCCATATCCACGGCGAGCGGTTGGTCGGTCGTTGGGCGCTCGTGCGGATGAAGCCCAGAAAGGACGAGAGCCGCGAGAACTGGCTTCTGATCAAGGAGAAGGACGAGCACGTCTCCCGCCGCGGCGACGTGTTGAAGACGCATGTGAAAAGCGTCGCGAGCGGCCGCACGATGAACCAGATCGCCAAGGGCGCGGCGCCCGCGGAGCGCTCCGCGCGGAAGTCAGGCGCGCCGGGTTTCGTCGAGCCGATGCTGGCGACGCTGGTCGAGACGACGCCGGACGGCGACGACTGGCTGTTCGAGGTGAAGTTCGACGGCTACCGCGCGCAAGTCGCCGCCGCGGGCGACGAGGTCGCGATCTACACCCGCAGCGGTCTCGACTGGACCTCCCGCTTTCCCGCGATCGCCGAGGCGGCCAGGAAGCTCAAGCTCGACGGCTGCCTGATCGACGGCGAGATCGTCGCGCTCGACGAGAACGGCGTCAGCGACTTCGGGGCGCTCCAAGGCGCGCTCGAAGACGGCCGCTCGCGGTCCCTGAGCCTCTTCGCCTTCGACCTGCTGTTCGACGGCGGCGAGGACATCCGCCGGTTGCCGCTGACCGAGCGCAAGGCGCGGCTGAAGCAGCGGCTGCGCTTCTCGAAGGGCCCTGTCCATTACGCCGACGACTTCGAGGACGGCGCAGGCGGCCTCGAGGCGCTGTCAAAAGCCGGCTACGAGGGCGTGGTGGCCAAGCGCCGGTCCGGGACGTACCGGTCGGGCCGGGGCAAGGGCTGGCTGAAGATCAAGGCCGGCCATCGCCAGGAGTTCGCGATCCTCGGGGTGTCTCCGTCGGAAAAGGACCGGCCCTTCGCCTCGCTGCTGGTCGGGCTGACGGAGGGACGACGCCTCGTCTACGCCGGCCGGGTCGGCTCGGGGTTCTCCGACGCCGATTTCGAACGGTTGACGAAGGCTTTTTCGCCGCGTTGGCGCGAGGCTCCCCCGATCAAGCCGCCGCCTGGCGCGATCGGCCGTAACGCGCGCTGGCTCGAGCCCGATCTCGTCGCCGAAGTCGCCTTCGCGGGCTTCACCCGCGACGGACAGGTGCGCCACGGGCGTTTCCTCGGACTTCGGGAGGACAAGCCGGCGCGCGCGGCGAAAAGGGAGCGGGCCGCGGCCGCCAAGGCCGCTTCGGGGTCGTCGAAGCGCAGCGAGGCGGCGCCTGCCCCGCATGTGCGCCTCACCCATCCCGAACGGGAGCTCTATCCGGGCGTCACGAAGGCGGACGTCGCGGCCTATCTGGAGACGGTCGCGCCCAGGATGCTGCCCTTCGCGGAGGGCAGGGCGCTCAGCCTGGTGCGCTGTCCGGAAGGGATCGCGGGCGAGCGCTTCTTCCAGAAGCACTCGCATTCGGGGCTCCCGGAAGCCGTCGGCCGCCGAATGATCGAGGACGGCAAGGGCGAGCCCTTCGAGGCGCTCTTCGTCGCCGACGCCGAGGGGCTGGCGTCGACCGCTCAGGTCTCCGCGCTCGAAATCCACATCAACGGCGCGCGGCTTGATCGTCCCGACAAGCCCGACCGTGTGGTGTTCGACCTCGATCCGGACGAGACGGTCGGCTTTGCGGAGGTGAAGGAGGCGGCGTTCGAGCTGCGGGAGGCGCTTCTCGCGCTGGAGCTGGAAAGCTTCGCGCTGCTCACCGGCGGCAAGGGCGTGCACGTCGTCGCGCCGCTCGCCCGCAAGCGCGGCTGGGACGAGGTCTCGGCCTTCGCCAAGGCGCTCGCCGAACGCTTCGCGGAGGCCGAGCCGAAGCGCTTCGTCGCGACGATGACCAAGGCCAAGCGCCGCGGGAAGATCTTCATCGACCACTTTCGCAACGGCCGAGCCGCGAGCGCGATCGCGCCCTACAGCCTGAGGGCGCGCGACGGCGCGCCGGTCGCCTGTCCGGTCACGTGGGAGGAGCTGCGGCGCCTCGACCGCGCCGACGCCTTCCAGATCACGGACGCGGAAAGGATCGCGGCCGCCGACCCGTGGAAGGGCTATGCGACCGCCGCCAAGCAGTCGATCTCGGCGCGGGCGCTGAAGGCGCTCGTGGGCGACTGAGCGTCTCGTCCAACGATGGCGACTGCTGAACCAACTGCGTGCTTCGAGACGCCGTCCTGACGGACGGCTCCTCAGCATGAGGAAGGGTGAGGCTGCAAAGACGATCCTCATGCTGAGGAGCCCGCTCTTCGCGGGCGTCTCGAAGCACGCAGTTCGGTTCAGCCAGCTGAAGCCCTGTCGAGGTCCGACCTCACCGATAGCCGTAGCGGTCCTGCTCCAGCGTCGCCCCGCCATAGGAGCGTTGGGCGGAGCGGGCCGGAGCGCGGCGGACCGGCGGGGCCGACATCGCCTCCTCGCCGACGCGCGACAGCGGTTGGTAGCCGTCCATCTCGCCTTGCGAGCCGCCCTGCGGCGCGGGCGCTGCGTCATAACCCTCGCCCATGCGCACGGGCTGCGGGCCGGCGTGCCAGCCCATGGCCGCGGGATCGGCCGCGACCGGCTGCTGGCGGGCCGAGACCTGACGGCGGGCGGGCGCCGGGCGCGGCTCGTAAGCCTCGGCCTGCGGCGCGGGCGCGCCATAGCCGTAGTCGTCGCGCGAGGCGACGCGGGTCTGGCGGCGCGGGGCCGGGTCGGGGCGCGTCTCGATGACGGGCAGCGGCGCGCTCTCGACGCCCGAGTCGCGGCGCTCGCGCCAGTCGACGTCGGAGGCGGGCTGGCGGCCGGCGTCCTCGGCGAGCTCCTGGTCGCGCCAGCGATCTTCCTCGCGCAGGCCGTTGTCTTCCTGGATCTGCGCGCGGGCGACCGGGCGCGCCGGGATCGGGCGCTCGAGGGCCGCGACCTGCGTTTCGCGGACGCGGGCCGAGCGCTGCCCCGGAAGCGGCTCATAGGTCGGCACGCCGCCATAAGCTCCGCCCTCGGCGCGGGCCGGACGGGCGTCGGCGACCTGGACCTCGGCCCTGCGCGGCGCGGCCGCGACCGTGCGCACCTCGGGCTGCGGCTCGTCGTGGATGATGTCGACCTTGGCCACCATCACGCCGTCGACGCGTTCGTCGGGCGCGGGCGGCGGGCCCCAGCGGCCTTCGCCGCCGTACCAGGTCTTCGGCGGCTTGGTCTTGTCGTAGAAGGCGTTGCCGCCCGCGACCAGCACGTAACGCATGTTGTTGTAGGGGAACTTGTAACCGGCCGTGTGGAAGAACTGCGCGTTCTGGACGCCCGGATGGCGCTTGCCCGCGAGCACGACGTCGGCCATGCGGCGGGCGCGCGGCGCGCCCTTGTCGAGCATCGGCCGGGTCAGCACTCCAGGGGCGAACTGGCGCGGCGCGCCCACGACCTCGCACACCGTCGCGCCGTATTTGCCGGACTTGTGGCGGTTCATCACGACCGTGCCGACCGCCAGCATGCCGGCGTCGCTTGAGCGGTTCGATTCGAAATACATCGCGCGGGCGAGGCATTCGCGCTCGCTCAGCCGCACCTTGGTGACCGTCACCTTCTGGGCGCAGCCCGCAAGGCCGATCGAGGCGATCGCCATCACGGCGAGGGCGCGGAGCGAAGCCGCCGACGGTCGTCCTGACAAGGCGAAACTCCACTCGATACGCAACATGAGCGGCGGGGCGCTTGCGTCTTTTCCGCAACAGCAGAACCGGAAACAACGCGAGAGCCTCGGGCGGTCTCAAGAAAACGCGAAGAGTCTGAGCAAAGCTTTAATCCGCGGCGCAAACCAGCGGCCTCTGACGCGCCGGGTGGACATGGCGGCCATGTCCGGGCCATAGGCCGACGCGTCTCCGCGACCGGGAGTTTTCCGACGTGACAGAACTCATCACCACGGCGAGCGCGTCACCGGCGCGTTCGCTCGCCAAGACGATCAGCTGGCGCGTGCTCGGCTCGCTCGACACGCTGCTGCTCGGCTACATCTTCACCGGGTCGCTCAAGGCCGCCGGCTCGATCGCCTCGGCCGAGGTCGTGACCAAGATCATCCTCTATTATTTCCACGAGCGCGGCTGGGCCCACATCGCCTGGGGAACCCGCGTGCCGAAGCCGCTCAGCGCTCACCCCGAGCCCGCGCCGGTCTCCTCGGACAGCCAGGCCAGATAAGCCTCCGATCCGTCCACGATCGGGTGGACCACGATCTCGGGCAGCTCGTAGGGGTGGAGCTCGAGGATCAGCGCCTCGAGGCCGTCGCGCCGGGCCGCCGTGGTCTTGATCTCGAGCACGGTCTCCTCCGCGGTCTCGATCGCGCCCTTCCACCGATAGAGGCTTGTCGCCGGATAGATCCGGGCGCAGGCGCCGAGCCGCCGCTCCACCGCGGCGCGCGCGATGCGTTCGGCCGCCGCGCGATCGTCCGTCGTGGTCGTCACCGTGCAGAACTCGGCCATCGGATCCTCTTTAGGAACGCGGAGCCTGCGGCAAGCGTCCGCCGCAGGCTCCGCAGGCTCATTTCGCCGTGGGGGCCCCGCCATGGGCCTCGAGCATACGCCGCATGTCGGCGATCTCGCGCTCCTGCGCGGCGACGATCTCCTGCGCCAGTTTCCGGACCGCCGGATCCTTGCCGTAGCGCAGGACGACCCGGGCCATGTCGATCGCGCCCTGGTGGTGCGGGATCATGCCGGCGAGAAAGTCCCGGTCGGCGTCTCCGGTGTAGGTCTGGCGCATCGAGCCGTGCATGGCGGAGGCCGCCTCCTCGAAGGCCTTGGTCGAAGGCGAGGCGTCGGCCCCGCCATGGGCCGAGTGATCCATCGCTCCGTGGTCGTGGCCGGCCTGCTGGGCGGAGGCCGCGCTTGCGAGCGCGAGAAGGCATGCGGCCGCAAGGCCGCGCGTGACGTGACGCATTCGGGTGTTCCGTTTGAAAATCAAAGATCGAGTGGGCGAGGCGGCGCCGGTCGGCGCCTGGCGTCACGCGGTCTTTGGCGGCGGCGCTGAGGGGCCGTGAAAGACGCCTTCTGCGGTCAGGGCCGACCTCGCCTCGGTCGAAAGCCCCGTGATCTCCGGAGCCGCCATGGTCTCGGTCGCGGCCGAGAGGCCAAGCGACATGACGCAGGCCGCGGTCGCCGGGGGGTGGACGGCGTCGCCCGCCGGAGGCTGAGCGGCGTCGCCATGCATGGCGTGCGCGTCGCGTCCGGAGTCGGCCTCCTCGCGCCCGTATTCATGACCTTGGTGAGTCGCAGCGGGGTCGGCGGCGGCCGGCGAGGCGTGCGCGCAGCAGTTCGGCTGGACCGCGAACACGGCCAGGAATGCGAGCAGCGTGAGCGCGCGAAGGATCATCGGGACAGCATCGCCCGTCGCCTTGCCGCCCGCAACGCGTCTGCGGCGAACCCTTGGCGTCAGCGATAGGACTTGATGTTGCCGAAGCCGCCGGTGGAGAAGTCGTAGACCGACTGCTGGACCTCTTCCTGGCTCTGATAGACCGGCCCGTTGTAGCTGCGCTTGGCGAAGGGCTCGGAGCCATAGGCCTCCGCGCGGGCGCGCTTCCGGACGCGGATGTCGACATGGTCGCGGCGATGGCGCGGATAGGCTTGCGGGTCGTAGTAGCCGCGGCCTTCCCAGCGGTCCTGCCAATAGGTCGACTCGGCCTTCGCCTGCGGGGCCGACGCCCATAGACCTGCGGCGGCGAGCGCAAGGCTCGCAATGAGGATCTTCATCGGCTTCGATCTCCGCTGTTCGACGCCGGGAAACGCGCCGTCCCCGCCCGCCGTTCCCGCGCCGGGCTTGCGATGACGCAGCCGTGACGCGCGCTCCGCGCATGGCCGCCCGTCTTTGACGCGCCGCGGGAGGCTCTGCTAAGCGCATTCGCGGCGCAGCGGAAAGCCCTTTTCCGCATCAGGCGCCGGCCCGCTCCTCCCCCGCGGGATCCCTAGCGAGCGCCGATGACAGACGCCACGCTCAAGCGCTACGAGGCGCTCGTCCGCTCGGGCGCGCTCGATCCCGATCCCGGTCAGGCGAGGCTCGCCGCCCGCCTCGACGCCCTCGAGAAGACCCTGCGCGAGCGCGTCGGCGACCGCCGCGGTCCGCTCGGCTGGCTGTTCGGCCGGTCCAACGCGCCCGCGCCGAAGGGCCTCTACGTCTGGGGCGAGGTCGGGCGCGGCAAGACGCGGCTGATGGACCTGTTCTTCGCAAGCGCCCCGGTCGAGGCCAAGCGCCGCGCGCATTTCCACGACTTCATGCAGGACGTCCACGCCCGCATCCATGCGGCGCGGCAGGAGGCGAAGTCCGGCAAGGGCTCGGGCGACGTCATCCCGGGCGTCGGCGACGCCATCGCCAAACAGGCCTCGCTGCTCTGCTTCGACGAGTTCCACGTCACCGACATCGCCGACGCCATGATCCTCGGCCGTCTGTTCGAGCGTCTGTTCGAGCGCGACGTGGTGGTGGTGGCGACCTCGAACGTGCCGCCCGAAAACCTCTACAAGGACGGCCTCAACCGCTCGCTGTTCCTGCCCTTCATCAAGATGCTGGAGCAGCGCCTCGACGTGTTCCGGCTCGACGCGCGCACGGATTTCCGGCGCGAGAAGCTCGGCGACCGAAAGGTCTGGCTGACGCCGCCGGACGCCGCGGCCGAGACCGCGCTCGGCGAGATCTTCCTCGCGCTCGCAGGCGAAAAGGGCTCGCCCGAGACGATCGAGGTCGCAGGCCGCAAGATCGCGATTCCGCTCGCCGCCAACGGCGTCGCGCGGGCGAGCTTCGACGATCTTTGCGCGAAGCCGCTGGGGCCCGGCGACTTCCTCGCCATCGCGCGGCGCTACCACACGCTGGTGCTCGACCGCGTGCCGAAGCTCGACGAGACCCGCCGCAACGAGGCTCGCCGCTTCATGACGCTGATCGACGCGCTCTACGAGCGCAACGTCAAGCTCGCGGCATCCGCAGAGACCGGGCGGGACGGCATCTGGACGGGGTCTGAAGGCTACGAGGCCTTCGGCTTCGTGCGCACCGCCTCGCGGCTGGCCGAAATGGGCTCCGACGAGTGGCTGTCGCGCCCCCACGGCCAGGGCTCGAGCGCCGCGAGCGGCCAAACCACGGGACTGGTCGAGACCTGAGATCAACCCATTTGTGCGGCGCAACGGACCGAAACCGCGATTCGCGGCCTCCATGTCTTGAACGGCGTCTTCGATCGGGCTAGTCGAAACGCCTCTCGTCCCGGGCCGCGACAAGGCCCCGCTCAGCCTTAGAATTTGAAGGAAGAGGACCAATGGCGCGCAGCAAGATCGGACTCGTGGGCGCTGGCCAGATCGGCGGCACGCTCGCCCATCTCGTCGGCCTGAAGGAGCTCGGCGACGTGGTGATGTTCGACATCGTCGACGGCGTGCCGCAGGGCAAGTCGCTCGACCTCGCCGAGTCCTCGCCGGTCGACGGCTTCGACGCCAAGCTCAAGGGCACCTCGTCCTACGAGGATCTTTCCGGCGCCGACGTGGTGATCGTCACCGCCGGCGTGCCGCGCAAGCCCGGCATGAGCCGCGACGACCTCATCGGCACGAACCTGAAGGTGATGGAGCAGGTCGGCGCCGGCATCGCGAAATACGCCCCGGACGCCTTCGTGATCTGCATCACCAACCCGCTCGACGCCATGGTGTGGGCGCTGCAGCAGGCCTCGGGCCTGCCGGCCGAGAAGGTCGTGGGCATGGCGGGCGTGCTGGACTCGTCGCGCTTCCGCTACTTCCTGGCCGAAGAGTTCGGCGTCTCGGTCGAGGACGTCACCGCCTTCGTGCTGGGCGGCCACGGCGACACCATGGTGCCGCTCACCCGCTACTCCACCGTCGCCGGCATCCCGCTGCCGGATCTCGTGAAGATGGGTTGGACCACCCAGGAGAAGCTCGACAAGATCGTCCAGCGCACCCGCGACGGCGGCGCCGAGATCGTGGCGCTGCTCAAGACCGGTTCGGCGTTCTATGCGCCTGCGGCCTCGGCGATCGCGATGGCCGAGAGCTACCTCAAGGACAAGAAGCGCGTGCTGCCCTGCGCCGCGCATCTCACCGGCCAGTACGGTCAGAGCGACATTTATGTCGGCGTGCCGGTGGTCATCGGCGCCGGCGGCGTCGAGAAGATCGTCGAGATCGAATTGAACGGCGCGGAGAAGGCCGAGTTCGAAAAGTCGGTCGGCGCCGTGAAGGGCCTGATCGAGGTCTGCAAGTCGATCGCCCCGAACCTCGGCAAGTAAAAACGCGCGAAGGCTGCGGCGCGTCTCCGAATGGGCGCGCGCCGCGCCTCCTCTCTCGATCCACGGGAGGCGTCGTGGCGATCGGCGACCTGCTCGACGTCCTGAACGGCCTCGCGCACTGGCCCGAGGCGCCGCGCGGCGACAACGGTCCCGCGCGGCGCGCGGTCGACTGGATCGCGCTCGGCTCAGGCGCGCTCGCGACAACGTGCGCGGGCGCGGCGCTTCTGATCGGAGCCTTCGGGGCCGCTTCTCCGGCCGCCTATGGCGAGTTCGCCGCCTCGACGTTCATGCTGCTCGTCGTGGCCGGATTGGGCCTTCCGGTCTTCTACTTCGTCGCAAGTCTCATTGCGGTCGGCGTTGACCGGCTCTTCGCCGGACGCTAGGGCCCCGTTCGACCAAAGTTCTTCATCCATCACGTCCGCGGCCGGCCGCCGGTGTTTCGGGACGCCCATGAGGGAAGCGAGATGAACATTCACGAATACCAGGCGAAGGCCCTCTTGGGTAAATTCGGCGCGCCGGTGCCTGTCGGCTTCCCGATCCTCTCGGCCGCCGACGCCGATCAGGCGCTCGCCGGCCTCCCCGGCCCGGTCTGGGTGGTGAAGTCCCAGATCCATGCGGGCGGCCGCGGCAAGGGCAAGTTCAAGGAAGCCGACGCCGGCGAGAAGGGCGGCGTGCGCCTCGCGAAGTCGCGCGAGGAGGCCAAGGAATTCATTGGCCAGATGTTCGGCAAGACGCTGGTGACCGTGCAGACCGGCGCCGCCGGCAAGCAGGTCAACCGCCTCTACGTCGAGGAAGGCTCCGACATCGCCAAGGAGTTCTATCTCTCGGCGCTGGTCGACCGCGAGAGCGGCCATGTGGCCTTCGTGGTCTCGACCGAAGGCGGCATGAACATCGAGGACGTGGCGCACGACACGCCCGAGAAGATCCACACTTTCACCGTCGACCCCGCCACCGGCGTCATGCCGCATCACGGGCGTTCGATCGCGCAGGCGCTCGAGCTCAAGGGCGACCTCGCCAAGCAGGCCGCCAAGCTCGTCGACCAGCTCTACGCGGCCTTTGTCGGCCTCGACATGTCGATGCTCGAGATCAACCCGCTGATCGTCACCAAGGACGACAAGATCCGGGTGCTGGACGCCAAGGTCTCGTTCGACTCCAACGCCCTCTATCGCCACCCCGAACTCGCCGAGCTCCGCGACCTCACCGAAGAGGACGAGAAGGAGATCGAGGCGTCCAAGTATGACCTCGCCTACATCGCGCTCGACGGCACGATCGGCTGCATGGTGAACGGCGCGGGCCTCGCGATGGCGACCCTCGACATCATCAAGCTCTACGGCGAAGAGCCGGCGAACTTCCTCGACGTCGGCGGCGGCGCTTCGGAAGAGAAGGTCACGGCGGCGTTCAAGATCATCACCGCCGACCCGCAGGTGAAGGGCATTCTGGTCAACATCTTCGGCGGCATCATGAAGTGCGACGTGATCGCCAATGGCGTGATCGCGGCCGTGAAGGCGGTCGGCCTCTCTGTGCCGCTGGTGGTGCGGCTTGAGGGCACCAACGTCGAAGAAGGCAAGAAGATCATCGCCGAGAGCGGCCTGAACGTGCTGCCGGCCGACGACCTCGACGACGCTGCCCAGAAAATCGTCGCGGCCGTGAAGGGGAACTGAGCCGATGTCCATCCTGATCGACGCGAACACCAAGGTCATTTGCCAGGGCTTCACCGGCAAGAACGGCACCTTCCATTCGACCCAGGCGGTGGCTTACGGCACCAAGATGGTCGGCGGCGTGGCCCCGGGCAAAGGCGGCCAGACCCATCTCGACCTGCCGGTGTTCGACACCGTGGCTGAAGCCCGCGAGGCCACCGGCGCCGACGCCTCCGTGGTCTACGTTCCGCCGCCAGGCGCGGCCGACGCGATCTGCGAGGCGATCGCGGCCGAGATCCCGCTGATCGTCTGCATCACCGAGGGCGTTCCGGTCCTCGACATGGTGCGGGTGAAGCGCGCTCTCGAAGGCTCGAAGTCGCGCCTCATCGGCCCGAACTGCCCGGGCGTCGTCACCGCCGGCGAGTGCAAGATCGGCATCATGCCGGGCAACATCTTCAGCCGAGGCAATGTCGGCGTCGTCTCGCGCTCCGGCACGCTGACCTATGAGGCGGTGTTCCAGACCACGCAGGAGGGCCTTGGCCAGACCACCGCGGTCGGCATCGGCGGCGACCCGGTCAAGGGCACCGAGTTCATCTCGATGCTCGAGCTGTTCCTCGCCGACGAGCGCACCGAGTCGATCGTGATGATCGGCGAGATCGGCGGCTCGGCCGAGGAGGACGCGGCGCAGTTCCTCGCCGACGAGGCCAAGCGCGGCCGCAAGAAGCCGACGGTCGGCTTCATCGCGGGCCGCACGGCCCCTCCCGGACGCCGCATGGGCCATGCCGGCGCGATCATCTCGGGCGGCAAGGGCGGCGCCGAGGACAAGATCGAAGCCATGGAGAAGGCCGGCATCCGCGTCTCGCCTTCGCCCGCGCGCCTCGGCAAGACGCTCGTGGAATTGCTGAAGGGCTGAGGCTCTTCTCAGCGTCGGTGCTTGAAGGGGATCGGCCGCGAGGCCGGTCCCCTTTTGCGTTCGAATCGACTAAATTCAGCCGAATTGACGCAGGCTTTCAGCCAATCTGACTTTGGCGCCACGCTGATTTCGCATTTCCGTCGTTCTAATCCGAGCGCGCCGCGCCTATATTGCAGCGCGAAACGCCAGCAACCGATCCGATCTCAAGGCTTTTTCCCATGTCACGCCAGGCGGCGAACGAAGGTTTCTCGCGCACATCCTTTCTCTGGGGCGGGAACGCCGCCTACGTCGAGGATCTGCAGGCGCGCTACCTGAAGGATCCCTCCTCGGTCGATCCGGCCTGGAAGGCGTTCTTCGACGAGCTCGGCGACGAAGCCGCCGCGGTCGAGATCGCCGCCGAAGGCCCGTCCTGGGAGAAGCCGAACTGGCCGATCCCGGCGAACGGCGAACTCGTCTCCGCGCTCGACGGCGACTGGGGCCGGATCGAGGTCGTGGTCGGCGACAAGGTCAAGGCGAAGGCCGCGGCCAAGGGCGCGCCGGTCTCCGAGGCCGAGATCCAGGCCGCGACCCGCGACTCGACCCGCGCGCTGATGATGATCCGGGCCTACCGGATCCGCGGCCATCTCGCCGCCGACCTCGACCCGTTGAAGCTCGACAAGCGCCCCGAGCGCGAGGAGCTCGACCCTGCGTCCTACGGCTTCTCGGAAGCCGATCTGGACCGAAAGATCTTCATCGACCACGTGCTCGGCATGGAGTACGCGACCGTCCGCGAGATGCTCGCGATCCTGCGCCGCACCTATTGCGGCACGCTCGGCGTCGAGTTCATGCACATCTCCGATCCGGCCGAGAAGGCCTGGATCCAGGAGCGCATCGAGGGGCCGGACAAGGGCGTCGCCTTTACCAACGAGGGCAAGAAGGCCATTCTCAACAAGCTGGTGGAAGCCGAGGGTTTCGAGAAGTTCCTCGACGTCAAATACACCGGCACCAAGCGCTTCGGCCTCGACGGCAGCGAGTCCATCGTCCCGGCGCTCGAGCAGATCATCAAGCGCGGCGGCGCGCTCGGCGTGCGCGAGATCGTGTTCGGCATGGCCCATCGCGGGCGCCTGAACATCCTCGCCCAGGTGCTCGGCAAGCCGCACCGCGCGATCTTCCACGAGTTCAAGGGCGGCTCCTGGACCCCGGACGAGGTCGAGGGCTCGGGCGACGTCAAGTACCACCTCGGCGCCTCGTCGGACCGCGAGTTCGACGGCAACACCGTGCATCTCTCGCTGACCGCCAACCCCAGCCACCTCGAGATCGTCGATCCGGTGGTGCTCGGAAAGGTGCGCGCCAAGCAGGACCAGCACACCGACGTCGACCGCGTGAAGGTGATGCCGCTGCTGATCCATGGCGACGCGGCCTTCGCGGGCCAGGGCGTGGTGGCCGAGTGCTTCGGCCTCTCGGGCCTGCGCGGCCACAAGACCGGCGGCTCGATCCACTTCATCATCAACAACCAGATCGGCTTCACGACCGCGCCGCGCATGGCGCGCTCCTCGCCCTATCCGTCCGACGTCGCCAAGATGATCGAGGCGCCGATCTTCCACGTGAACGGCGACGACCCCGAGGCCGTCACCTTCGCGGCCAAGATCGCGACCGAGTTCCGGCAGAAGTTCCACAAGCCGGTCGTCATCGACATGTTCTGCTACCGGCGCTTCGGCCACAACGAAGGCGACGAGCCGGCCTTCACCCAGCCGCGGATGTACAAGATCATCCGCAGCCATCCGACCGCGCTCGAGAGCTACGCCAAGCGCCTGCTGGACGGCGGCGTCATCAAGCCGGGCGAAGTCGACGAGATGCGCCAGGCGTTCCGCGACCGGATGGAGACGGAGTACGAGTCCGGCCAGGCCTACAAGCCCAACAAGGCCGACTGGCTCGACGGCCGCTGGTCGGGCCTGAAGGCGACGCGCGACTATGACGATCCGCGCCGCGGGAAGACCGGCGTTCCGATCGAGCGCCTGAAGGAGCTCGGTCGCAAGATCGCCTCCGCGCCGGACGACTTCGCGGTCCACCGCACGGTGAAGCGCCTGCTCGACAACCGTCGCAAGATGGTCGAGGACGGCGAGGGCATCGACTGGGCGATGGGCGAGGCGCTCGCCTTCGCGTCGCTGCTGACCGACGGCAGACCGGTGCGCCTCTCCGGCCAGGACGTCGAGCGCGGCACCTTCTCCCAGCGCCATTCGGTGCTGACCGACCAGGAGAACGAGGGCCGCTTCACGCCGCTCTCCAATCTCTCGGAGGATCAGGCGCGCTTCGAGGTCATCAACTCGATGCTCTCGGAAGAGGCCGTGCTGGGCTTCGAATACGGCTACACGCTCGCCGAGCCGAACGCCCTCACTCTGTGGGAGGCCCAGTTCGGCGACTTCGCCAACGGCGCGCAGGTCATCGTCGACCAGTTCCTGTCGTCGGGCGAGCGCAAGTGGCTGCGTATGTCGGGCCTCGTGATGCTGCTGCCCCACGGCTATGAGGGCCAGGGTCCGGAGCATTCATCGGCCCGTCTCGAGCGCTATCTGCAGATGTGCGCCGAGGACAACATGCAGGTCGCCAACTGCACCACGCCGGCGAACTACTTCCACATCCTGCGCCGCCAGCTCGTCCGCGACTTCCGCAAGCCGCTGATCCTGATGACGCCGAAGTCGCTGCTCCGCCACAAGCGCGCGACCTCGTCGCTCTCGATGATGGACGAGGGAACCTCGTTCCACCGCCTGCTCTGGGACGACGCCGAGCTCGATCCGAACTCGGTCGTCAAGCTGAAGCCGGACGCCGAGATCCGCCGCGTCGTGATGTGCTCGGGCAAGGTCTATTACGACCTGCTCGAGGAGCGCGAGAAGCGCGGGATCGACGACGTCTACCTGCTGCGCGTCGAGCAGATCTATCCGTTCCCGGTGAAGGCCGCGGTCAGCGAGCTCGGGCGCTTCAGGCACGCCGAGGTCGTCTGGTGCCAGGAGGAGCCCCGCAACATGGGCTCCTGGTTCTTCGTCGAGAGCTACATCGAGTGGGTGCTGAACAACATCGGGGCCGAGAACCGGCGTCCGCGCTACGCCGGCCGCCCGGCCTCGGCCGCGACGGCCTCGGGCCTGATGTCGAAGCACCTCGCGCAGCTTCAGGCGTTCCTCGACGAGGCGCTCGGCTGACGCCGGGCGTTTGGCGTCGGCGGGCAGGTTCCGGCGGCGCGCCCCTTGGCGCGCTGCGTCGGCGGCATAGCTGACGTCACGTGAAGTTTCTGACCGGCCTCGAATGAAATCGTCTATGACGTGGCCGGAAAATCCGATCGTCGTCCGCCGGGCGACGCACCCGACTGCGCCGCCGGTGCGACGCTTCAAGAACAGGGGAGGCCCCTTCGCGCGAAGGGGGCGAGCTGATGGCCACTGAGATCCGCGTTCCGACGCTCGGCGAATCCGTCACCGAGGCCACCATCGGCCGCTGGTTCAAGAAGCCCGGCGAGGCCGTGAAGGCCGACGAGCCGGTGGTCGAGCTCGAGACCGACAAGGTCACGCTCGAGGTTCCGGCGCCGGCCGCCGGCGTGCTCGGCCAGATCGAGGCCAACGAAGGCGACACGGTCGGCGTCGACGCGCTGCTCGGCTCGATCGAGGAGGGCGGAGCCGGCGCGGCTCCGGCCAAGAAGGACGACGCCAAGCCCGCCGCCGGCTCGAAGGAGGCGGCCAAGCCCGTCGCCGACACCGCGAACGAGACCAAGCCGAAGGCGAACGGCGGATCCGCGCCGGCCGACGCCGGCCTCGCGCCGTCGGTCCGCCGCCTCGCCGAAGAGACCGGCGTCGACCCGGCCAAGGTCGAGGGCACCGGCAAGGACGGCCGCGTGACCAAGGGCGACATGCTTTCGGCCCAGGGCAGCGCGCAAGCCAAGGCGCCGTCGGCTCCCGCGCCGAGCGCGCCCGCTCAGGTCCGCGCGCCGTCGCCGGCCGACGACGCCAGCCGCGAAGAGCGCGTGCGGATGACGAAGCTGCGCCAGACCATCGCGCGCCGCCTCAAGGACGCCCAGAACACCGCCGCGATGCTGACGACCTTCAACGAGGTCGACATGACGGAAGTCATGGCGCTTCGGTCGAAGTACAAGGACACCTTCGAGAAGAAGCACGGCGTGAAGCTCGGCTTCATGGGCTTCTTCGTGAAGGCCGTGGTCCAGGCGCTGAAAGACCTGCCGAGCGTCAACGCCGAGATCGACGGCACCGATCTCATCTTCAAGAACTACTACCATGTCGGCATCGCGGTCGGCACTGACCGCGGCCTCGTCGTGCCCGTGGTGCGCGACGCCGACACGCTCGGCCTTGCGGGCGTCGAGAAGACGATCGCCGACTTCGGCAAGCGCGCCCGCGACGGCAAGCTCGGCATCGAGGAGATGCAGGGCGGCACCTTCACGATCACGAACGGCGGCATCTACGGGTCGCTGATGTCGACCCCGATCCTCAACGCGCCGCAGTCCGGCATTCTCGGCATGCACAAGATCCAGGAGCGGCCGATGGCGATCGGCGGCAAGATCGAGGTGCGGCCGATGATGTATCTCGCGCTCAGCTACGACCACCGCATCGTCGACGGCAAGGAGGCCGTGACCTTCCTCGTCCGCGTCAAGGAGAGCCTCGAGGATCCGGCCCGGCTGGTGATGGACCTCTAAGCAGGGGAGCGCCTCGATGGAGGGCCCGCCGCGCTTCGTCCCGTCGCCCGGGGCCGAGTTCCCCGAGCCGTGGGACCAGGCGGCCGCCGACTGGCTCGTCGGCAAATACGCGCTTGTGGGGATCGCCTTCGTCGGTCGCGACGGCGAGCGAAGCGGCCAGTATCACGGCCGGATCGTCTCGGCGGATCCGCAAGCCGGCATCACGATCGAGTGCGAGGGCGGCTCAAAGGGCGAGACCCTCGTGATGCCGCCCGCGACCGGCTGGTTCGGCCACGCCCATCCCGGCGAGTACAAGCTGAAAGCGACGGGCGAGGTCGTGATCAATCCCGACGTTGTCACCACCTGGCGCATCGAACAGGGGGGCTCGGCCTGACCCGCTCCGACGCAGAAGTCGACGCGCCGGACGTGGCGGCCGCGCTGGCGGCGCGCAAGAAGACGCTCGACCGCCAGACCGTGATGGCGATCCTCGGCCTCGTGGTGGTCGCGGCCGTCATGGTGGTGGACCTGAAGGACTTCGGCCGCTCGCTCGACGGGATCGTCCAGATCCTGCCCTGGCTCGTCGGCCTGTCGATCGCGATCTTCGTGCTCAACCGCTGGACCTTCGCGATCCAGGCCAAGGCGTTGCGGCGCGATTTCCGTCAGGCCGGCGGCGCTTAGGGGCGAACAAGGTTCGAGGGATCGGGGGCGAACATGCATCGCAGCGTCCTGAGCGTTTTTCTGGCAGTCCGACTTTGGCTCGGCGCGCTCGCCCTCATCGCGGGGACAGCGGCCGCGGTCGCAGCAGAGGGCCCGCAGGCCGCCAACCTCTCGGTCGTCGACCTCGACGCCGAGGCGCTGAAAGAGCGGATGATCGCGCCCAAGGCCATCGGCGACCTCGTCGCGCCGACCGGCCGGATCATCGCGGCCGATCCCCTGGTCAATCCCGATCATCCGCCGTTCGGGCGCACAGTCGCGCCGGGCAGCTATCCGGTCACGCTGTTCTTCGCGCAGGAGCGCGTCGCGCTCGCGATGCTGCGGCTTGCGCCCGGCAAGATCGCGAGATGGCGGATCGCCACCACGCCCGGCCAGGACGCACGAAAGCTCAAGGACGGCGAGATCTTCGGCTATGGCGTCGACGCGGGCCTCGGCTCCTTCATGGACCACGAGGCGGTGCGGGCGATGCGCTGGCGCGGCCGCGAGACCAAGTGCGACAACTATTACGACTGCGTGCTCGCCGACGAGCTCGCGGCCAACAATGACGACTACGCGATGCACCTGCCCATGAAGGACGAGGACGCCAACGTCGCGGTGTTCTCCAGCGGCTGGGGCGACGGCTTCTACGCGACCTATTGGGGCGAGGACGAGAGCGGCCAAGCGCTCGCGCTCGTCACCGATTTCGGCGTGCTGGAGGACGGCGACGGCCGCACGTTGCAGCAGCGCCGCGTCGCGGCGATGTCGCCGGAGCAGCGCGAGGCCGCCGGCCGGGCCCATGCGGCGATCCAGCGCGACGACGAGGCGGCGCTGCGCGCCGTGCTCATCGAAGGCGTCGCGACGCCCGAAGCCTTCGCGCCCGAGACCGGCGAGACCCTGACGCTCGAGGCGGTGCGCGGCGACAAGCCGAAGGCGCTCGAGACCCTGATCCGCTATGGCGCGCGCCGCGAGGTCGACGCCGAGACCGCGCGCGTCTTCGAGCTCCGCACCTATGCGGACTATGCAGGCTCTCTGGAGAAGCCGATCGAGGGCCTGAACGAGCAGCCACCGAAGCTTTCGGCCGCGCTCAAGGACGTGCTCGCGCGCTGGGACGCGGGCGCGATCGCGCCTGCCTCCGACGGTCCCGCCTCCGCCCCTCCCGGGGGCGCGAAGCCGACGCCCTGAACCCTATATGAGGCGCGGACCCGAAGAGCCGCGCCGCATATTCCTCGACAGAAAGAACCGAAAGAGACCCATGGCCTACGATCTCGTCGTCATCGGCACCGGACCCGGCGGCTACGTCTGCGCGATCCGCGCGGCGCAGCTCGGCCTGAAGGTGGCGGTCGTGGAAAAGCGCGCCACCCATGGCGGCACCTGCCTCAATGTCGGCTGCATCCCCTCCAAGGCCTTGCTGCACGCCTCGGAGCTGTTCGAGGAGGCGGGCCACGCCTTCGCCAAGATGGGCATCAAGGTGCCCGCGCCTGAACTCGACCTCTCGCAGATGATGGCCTTCAAGGACGAGGGCGTCGCCGGCAACACCAAGGGCGTCGAGTTCCTGCTCAAGAAGAACAAGATCGACGCCTTCCACGGGACGGGCAAGATTCTCGGCGCCGGCAAGGTCGAGGTCAGCCCCGAGAGCGGCGAGAAGACGACGCTCGAGACCAAGGCGATCGTGATCGCCACGGGCTCCGACGTCGCCAAGCTCAAGGGCCTCGAGATCGACGAGGCCAAGATCGTCTCGTCCACCGGCGCGATCGCGCTGAAAACCCTGCCGAAGAAGCTGGTCGTCGTCGGCGGCGGCGTGATCGGGCTCGAGCTCGGCTCGGTGTGGCGCCGGCTCGGCTCGGAAGTCCTGGTGGTCGAGTTCCTCGACCGCATCCTTCCGGGCATGGACGTCGAGCTCGGAAAACAGTTCCAGCGGATCCTCGCCAAGCAGGGCATGGAGTTCAAGCTCGGCTCCAAGGTCACCGGCGCCGAAAAGGCGGGCGAGCGCCTGAAGGTCAAGATCGAGCCGGCGGCGGGCGGCGCGGCGGAGGAGATCGAGGCGGACGTCGTGCTGGTCGCGATCGGCCGCACGCCCTTCACCGAAGGCCTCGGCCTCAAGGAGGCCGGCGTCGAGCTCGACGAGCGCGGCCGGGTGAAGACAGACGGCCACTTCAAGACCACTGTCGACGGGATCTACGCCATCGGCGACGTCATCGTCGGCCCGATGCTCGCCCACAAGGCCGAGGACGAGGGCGTGGCGATCGCGGAGACGCTCGCCGGCAAATCC
This sequence comes from Chenggangzhangella methanolivorans, assembly GCF_042648545.1. Lineage (NCBI taxonomy): Bacteria > Pseudomonadati > Pseudomonadota > Alphaproteobacteria > Hyphomicrobiales > Methylopilaceae > Chenggangzhangella > Chenggangzhangella methanolivorans. The sequence continues at coordinate 668,606 of NZ_JBHRXS010000003.1, read as the reverse complement.
GGTCATGTGAACTACGAGGTCATCCCGAACGTCGTCTACACCTATCCGGAAGTCGCCTCGGTCGGCCGCACCGAGGAGGAGCTCAAGAAGGACGGCGTCGAGTACAAGGCCGGCAAGTTCCCCTTCACGGCGAACGGCCGCGCCAAGGCGAACGGCACCACGGACGGCTTCGTGAAAATCCTTGCGGACGCCAAGACCGACAAGGTGCTGGGCGTCCACATCGTGGGTCCGGACGCCGGCACGCTGATCGGCGAAGTCGCGGTCGCGATGGAGTTCTCCTCGTCCAGCGAGGACATCGCCCGCACCTGCCACGCGCATCCGACGCTGTCGGAAGCCGTCAAGGAAGCCGCGCTCGCCGTGGAAGGCCGCGCCATTCACATGTAAGGGCGGAAGCGACGCAACGCCGTCATGCCGGCCGAAGAGCCGGCGTCCAGAACCGCGACGCCTGCGACAAAGCGGGACGCGTCGCGTTCATGGATCCCGGCTCAAGGCCGGGATGACGGCGGCGGTCGCTGCAGCGCCGCCTCAGATCGGGATCTCGACGCCCTTCTTGCGCATCTTCGTGCGGAACGCCTCGTTGATCTCCGCGGTCACCATCGGCATCCGGGCGGTCGCGATCTTGACCATGTCGCCGACGATCGCCGGCATCACGGCGAGCGACTTGCGGCCCACCGGGCTGCGGTAGAATGCGACGAGCTGGCGGAGCTCCTCGGCCGTGTAGTGCCGGGCGTAGACCGCGGGCGTCTCGGCCATCAATTCGCCGGTGCGCTCGGTGACGATGCGCACATAGTCGGCGCGAAAGCCCTTCATCGCCTCCGCGCTCGCGTCCGGCAGCTGCCGGCGGATTTCGGGCTCCATGGCGGGCCAGGTGCGGGCGACGATGTCGCCCACCATGCCGTCCATCGTGGTCTCGGCCACGAGCTCGCGGGCGACCGCGAGCGCCTCGGCGTCCTGCGCCGCGGCGGGCTGCCAGAGGACCGCGGCCAGAACCGCGGCGGCGAAGACGGATCCGATCGGCTTCATCGACGAAACTCCCCCGAGTGCGCTGCAACAATGAGGCGCGCTTCGGGGCCGTTCGTCCAGATCCGTAGGAACCCGTAGGCGGCTAAGGCGCGTGGGCCTGTTGATCCTCCGCCGTCATCCCGGCCGGAGAGCCGGGATCCAGAACCGATGCGTTTTCTCCAGTTCCTGCCGCGGCCTCGGTTCTGGATCCCGGGTCAAGCCCGGGATGACGCTCGTGCCGCTCCGTCCCGCCTCAATGACCCGCCGGCGCGGCGGCGCCGAGCTGCGGGCGCTTCACGAGCGGCACGAGGATCACGATCGCGACGAACAGGATCGAGAGCGCCCAGAACAGGTCGATGAAGGACATCACCAGCCCCTGGCTGCGCACCTGATTGGCGAGCTGCTTGATCGCGGCGAGCTCCGCGTCGGAGCCGAGGCGGCCCGAGAAGCTCTGCGTCATGGAGGAAAGCCGCTCCTCGGCGACCTGCCGGCCCCACACCACGTGCTCGCGCAGCCGCAGCATGTGGAGGTCTTGCCGCTCGTTGAGGAAGGTGTTGATGAAGGCGAGCCCGAAGGCGCCGCCGAGGTTGCGCATCAGGTTGAAGAGCCCCGAGGCGTTCTTCAGCATCGGCGGCGGCATGGTGGCGAGCGACACCACGTTGATCGGCACCATGCAGAGCATGAGCGAGCAGCCGCGCAGCGCCTGCGGCACGAACAGCTCCCAGAAAGCCCAGTCGCGCGTGATCCAGGTGAGGTCCGCGCAGGAGAGCGCGAAGCCGCAGAACCCCATGGCGATGAGATAGCGGGGATCGACGCGGCGCGACAGGATCCCGACCACCGGCGCGGTGAGGAACATGAAGAGGCCGGACACGAACACGGTCTCGCCGATCTGAAGGCTGTCGTAGCCCCGCACCCGGCCGAGGAAGACCGGGTAGAGATAGGTCATGCCATAAAGGCCGATGCCCATGATGAAGGTGAGGATCGAGCCGACCGCGAAGTTGCGGTCGCGATAGACCCGCAGGTCCACCAGCGGCGTCTCGGCCGTGAAGCTGCGCCAGAAGAACAGAACCCCGCCGACGACCGCCGTGACGCTCAGCGTGCGGATGGTCGCGTCCTGGAACCAGTCGTCCTTGGCGCCTTCCTCGAGCACGTATTCGAGGCTGCCGAGAAACATCGCCATGGCGGCGAGCGCGACATAGTCGAGCTTCTTCAGGAGCGCGTAGTCGGGCTCGTCGAAGTCCACCAGCGTCCAGGCGAGCAGCGTCGCGGCCGCGCCCGGCACGATGTTGATCAGGAACAGCCAGTGCCACGACATGAGCTCGGTCAGGTACCCGCCGACCGTCGGGCCGATGGTCGGGGCGAGCGTCACGGTCAGGCCGACCACCGCCATGATCGCGGGCTGCAGGCGGCGCGGGAAGATGGTGTAGGCGGCCGCGAACGCCGTCGGGATCATGCCGCCGCCGATGAAGCCCTGCAGCGCCCGGTAGGTGATCATCTCGGGGAGCGTCGTGGCGGTGGCGCAGAGCGCGGAGGCGAGCGTGAAGCCCAAGGCCGAGATCGAGAACAGCACCCGGGTCGACATCGCGCGCGCCAGGAACCCGGAGAGCGGGATCATGATGACTTCGGCGATGAGATAGCTGGTCTGGACCCAGGAGATCTCGTCAGGGCTGGCGGAGAGGCCGGCCTGAATCTCGGCGAGCGAGGACGAGACGATCTGGATGTCCAGGATCGCCATGAACATCCCGAAGACGAGCGCGAAGAACGCGATCAGCCTGCGGGCGGTGACCTGCGGTTCGACCGGAGGGTTCCCCGCGCCCGAAGATCCGGAGGAAGAGCCGGCCGCCGGCCCTGGGGGGACACGGGCCAGATCGGCGGTCGATCGGTCGCTCATGGCGCCGCCGCTCATCTTCGGAAAATCGGACGCGGGGGTCGATCAGCGCCGCCCGGGGGAGGGCGCGGCGCTGGAGGGGGCGTCGGCGGCGCTCGTCTGCGAGCTGTCCGTCGGCGCGGTTCGGGTGTCGACCGAGGCGATCACCGAGAGGCCCGGCCGGAGGCGGCCGCGGGCGACGTCCTCGGGCGCGACGCGGATGCGCACGGGCACGCGCTGGACGATCTTGGTGAAGTTGCCGGTCGCGTTTTCGGGCGGCAGCAGCGAGAACTGCGCGCCGGAGGCCGGCGCGAGGCTGTCCACGACGCCCGTCACGTCGTGCTCCGGATAGGCGTCGACCGAGAGCCGGACCTTCGATCCGGGTTCGATCTCGCCGAGCTGGGTCTCCTTGAAGTTGGCGTCGACATAGACGCGGTCGAGCGGCACCACCGCCATCACGCGCTTGCCCGGGGTGACGTAGTCGCCCTCCTGCACGGCCTTGTTGCCCACGACCCCGTCGAAGGGCGCGCGGATCACGGTCGCGTCGAGGTCGCGCTGGCGCTGGGCGCGCGCGGTCCCGAGCTCGTCGAGCAGATGCTCGGCCTCGGCCTTCTGCGCGGCGAGGACGTCGCGGTTGGCTTCGGCGGCGGTGACGCCGGCGGTCGCGGCCTCGACCGAGGCGGCCGTGCGGGCCTTGTCGGCGGTCGCCTGGTCGAGCGCCTGCCGGCTGCCATAGGTGGACTTGGCGAGCGTCTGGGCGCGCTCGAAATCGGCCGCTGCGCGCGCGCGGTCGGCGGCCGCGCTGTCGACCTGCGCGCGCGCCTGAAGGATCTGCGCTTCTGAGGCCGCGACCTGCCGGTCGATGCGCGCGACGGTCGCCCGCTGGGTCGCGATCTTGCCGTCCGCCGCCTGAAGGGCGAGGCGGTAGTCGGCGGCGTCGAGGGTCACGAGCGGGTCGCCGGCCTTCACGCGCTGGTTCTGGGTCACCGCGACCGAAGCCACGTAGCCGGAGACCTTGGGGGCCATGGTCGCCATGTCGGCGCCCACATAGGCGTCGTCGGTCTCGACCAGGAAACGACCGTCGATCCACCAGTCGTAGCCGTAGGAGCCGGCGACCGCGAGCGCGGCGAGAAGGACAGCCGACAGCACGAGCTTTTTGGCGCGGCCGCGCTTGGGCTTCACGGCGTCGGTCGCCGGGGCGGCGTCAGGGGTCTGGACGGGGGCGCCAGGCGCCGCGGCGGGGGTTTCGGGGGCGGCGCGCGACTGCGGCTCGGCCTCGGACGTCTCCGCCTCATGCCGATCCGGCGCGACCTCCGCGGTCGTGTCCGGCGAGGAGGAAATCAGCCGCGGGCGCGGCGTCTCTTCCGTCGCCTGCGATGTCCGAGCTATCGCCACATCAAGGCTCCTGGCCCCCGCGCCGGCTTCAGGCCGGCGTCGCAGTCCACCCTTGGTTCGATCGTCCCGACGTCGCAAACGTCATTGACCGAACCGTTCGGTCAATGAGCATTTACAGCGTCGCCATGCGCTCGGCAAGGTCTGACCGAACCGTTCGGTCAATAAGTTCGCCGAGTGTAGGGCGTCAGCCTTGCCGGCTGGTTAGCGACGACGGATAAGTTTGGGTTTTCCCCGCCATCTCCGGCGCGGCGGGACGTCGCCAGAGAGGGCGACGCGAGCGCTTCCTCACGCATCGTCTGCGCCGATATCGGTGGGGACGGCGCGGCGCGCGCGAGCCAGCGGCTCAGGCGGTCGGGCGAAACGCCGGAACGTCGCGAGGCCATGCGCCCGTCGGCGCGGTGCCTCGTCCGGGCATAGGCGAGGCGGCGCCCCCAACGGAGACGCTCGCCCGTCCCCCGGGCGTCGCCTGCGGCCGGCGCGCGGCGAGCGCGCGCCGTCAGGCCCTTACTGCGTCGTCGCCGAAACGTCGAAGCCGGTGGCGTCGCCCGCAGGGTCGCCGTTCGGGTTCAGCCCGAAGGAGACGAAGTCGAAGGCCTTGAGCGTGCGCGTGAAGGTGAAGGTCTTCGTCTGGCCCGCCTTCTTCACCGTCAGGTCGCCGCCGGGGCCCGACAGGACGGGCGCGGTCTCGCCGAACGCCTCCGCGGTCACTTCCTTGCCGCCGACGAAGATCCGCGGCGAGACGCCCGTCGGGGCCGCGCCGAGCAGCCGGTAGTAGCCCGTGAACACGTAGGTTCCGGCCCGCGGCGCGCGGAACGACACGATGACGTCCTTGGCGGCGTCCTTTGGCACGAGGATGAGATCCTTGAGCGGAAGCACATAGGTCGCCGTCGCCGAGACCTTGGTGCGGCTGTTCACGCCGAGCGCGCCGAAGGCGTCGCTGAAGCAGTCGAACGCTTCGGCGCCCTCGCAATTGTCCTTGAGCCCCTCGAACGGGACCAGGCTGAGGCGGTCGGTCACGACGCCCGTGCCGTATTTCCAGATCGTGTTCGGGTTGACGTACGAGAAATCGCGGCTGGCGATGTCGCTCGGCTCCTGCGCGAAGGCCGAGGAGGAGACGAGGGCCGCGACGGCGGCGCCGATCAGGTGCTTGATCATGGAAGGGTCGGTTCCGGAGCGACTGCGCGGGGCCGGCGCGGCGGTTCGGACGCGCGCCGTCGGTTTCAGGGCGTCGGCGGCTATTGGGGCGTCACGCGCACGTCGAAACCGACGCCTCGCGCATTCGCGTAGATGTACCGGGTCGCATGCCGGACGCTGAAGAACACCTGAGCGTTCTTCTTCATCTTCAGGCTGAACTTGAAGTTTTTCGTCGCGCCGAGTTTCCGGGCGGCCGGATCCGCCGGTTCCCCGGCCAGAACGAAGCCGGTCTTTCCGAAGGCCTCCCGCGACAGGTTCTGCCCGCCGAGATAGATCAGCGGCGTGAAACCTTGATCCGCCTGATCGTCGATCAGCGCGTAATAGCCTTCGAAGGCGTAGACGCCGCTCTCCGGAGCCTTGAACCTGACGATCGTGTCGTAAGTGTCAGGGGAGGATCCGGCTCTTCGGCTCGACAGCATGGCGAGCATGTTGGGCGCAAGCACGCCGGAGTCTTCGCCAGCAACCGTCACGCTGTTGCGCCCGAGACCGACGCCGACCCGATGGAGCGGGGGAAATGGCCCGTCCCGCTTGACGGTGTAGCGCGTGTAGAACGCGTCGAAACCGTCTTCCGGATAATTCTCCTGGAACGGCAGCGGCTTGAGGCTGCTGCGGGAGCTCGCCGTCCCATAGCCGAACAGCCAGACGCCGGTCGGGTTGTCGCGAGTGAAGTCGCGCGACGCCTGGTAGCTTTGAGCAACAGCGGCGCTGCCCAAGGTGGAGACAAGCGCCATGCCGGCGAGAAGCAGACGGATCACGAGGCGGCCCTGATGAATGTTGTCACGGATCTGCTATCCGCCGACAACATCCATCAGCAATGCGTAGTTTTACGTATAATAGGGGAATTTTCCTAGTAATCTACAGGCGAATACATTAAACGAGCTAGCGAAATACCGTCTCGCGCTGTCTGCGCGTCGCTTTCATCGCATCGGCGCGGCCGCCGGACCTCCCGGGGCGACGTCGAGACGGCCTGTCTCCTTCAGCGTCGCGGCGTCGAGCACGTGGATCACGATGCGGCCGCCGTCCTCGACCGTGACCAGCAGCTTGCCGTCGCCGGCCGCCGTCGACAGCACTTTCGCGCCCGGCGTGATCGACAGATGGCCGGCGACCGGCCCCTGCGCGCCGGGGCTGGACTTGACGAGCCGATAGGCGATCACCGACATCACGGCCATGAAGCCCACGCCCATGGTGAGGGCGCCGATAAGCGTGAGCACGCGCAGACGGCGATAGACCTGCTGGATGCGGGGATCGTCGTCGTCCGCGATCTCGTCGAGCGACGGCGATTGGGAACGGGGCTGCGCCGTCATGGCTGACGAATTCCTCGAACTGGACGAGCCGGTCGACCGCCGCGTCGTGGTGGCGGAACAGGCGGACGTCGGAGAGCGGATCGACCGCTTTCTCGCGAGCCGCCTGCCGGATCTGTCGCGCGCCCGCATCCAGGCGCTGATGCGCCAGGGCGCGGTCAGCGCGGCGGGCCGGACGCTAGAAGACCCCTCGGCCAAAATCAACGCGGGCGAGATCTTCGTCGACGTGCCGCCGCCCGAACCCGCCGAGCCGGTCGGGCAGGACATTCCGCTCGAGGTCGTGTTCGAGGACGAGCAGCTCATCGTCATCGACAAGCCCGCGGGGCTCGTGGTCCATCCGGCGGCGGGCCACGCCGACGGCACGCTCGTCAACGCGCTCATCGCCCATTGCGGCAAGAGCCTGTCGGGCGTCGGCGGGGTGGCGCGGCCGGGCATCGTGCACCGGCTCGACAAGGACACCAGCGGCCTGATGGTGGTGGCCAAGACAGACGCCGCGCACAAGTCGCTCAGCGCCCAGTTCGCCGACCACGGCCGCACCGGGCCGCTCGTCCGCGCCTATCTCGCGCTCGCTTGGAGCCCGCCGGACCGGCCGCGCGGGACGATCGACGCGCCGCTCGGACGCAGCGTGAAGAACCGCGAGAAGATCGCGATCCGCCAGGACGGCCGCGAGGCCATCACCCACTGGGAGATGCTGGAGCGCTACCCGGAGGCGGGCGCGGGGCTCATCGAGTGCCGGCTCGAGACCGGGCGCACCCACCAGATCCGCGTCCATCTCGCCTCGATCGGCAGCCCGCTGCTGGGCGACGCGGTCTACGGCGCCGGCCACCGCACCAAGGCCTCGCGACTTTCCGACGCGGCGCGCGCCGCGCTCGAGGCGCTGAACCGGCAGGCGCTGCACGCGGCGACGCTCGGTTTCGCGCATCCGGTCACGGGCGAGACGCTCATGTTTGAAAGCGAGCCGCCCGCCGATCTCGCGGGATTGATTGAGGCGCTTGGAACGTAACGCAGGAAAAGATGTTAGCTTTCGTGCATGACGCTAGCGGGGCGTCATGTGAGCCATCATGCAGAGATGCAAGGCAGCCGCTCACGTAACGCTGAGCGCGCATTCCGCGAATTGCGTTATAGTGCACACAAGCGATCGGCTTACCGCGGTCGCGAACCGGGCCTGCCGCAGAAAGCCGGGGGCCTTGCCGAAGGAGGCGCGAATCATGGCGTCAGCCGCACTTCCAATTCTCGTCAGCGACGGCGGCCTTAGCCGCTACCTCGACGAAATCCGCAAATTCCCGATGCTCGAGCCGCAGGAAGAGTACATGCTCGCCAAGCGCTGGCGCGAGCATGGCGACCGCGACGCGGCGCATCGACTGGTCACATCCCACCTTCGTCTCGTGGCCAAGATCGCCATGGGCTATCGCGGCTACGGCCTGCCGATTGGCGAAGTCGTGAGCGAAGGCAATGTCGGCCTCATGCAGGCGGTCAAGCGCTTCGAGCCCGAGAAGGGCTTCCGTCTCGCGACCTACGCCATGTGGTGGATCCGCGCGTCGATCCAGGAATACATCCTGCGCTCGTGGAGCCTCGTGAAGATGGGCACCACCGCGAACCAGAAGAAGCTGTTCTTCAACCTGCGCAAGGCCAAGAGCCAGATCTCGGCCTTCGAGGAAGGCGATCTGCGCCCCGACCAGGTGAAGCAGATCGCGACAAAGCTCGGCGTCACCGAGACCGACGTCGTGGACATGAACCGTCGCCTGGGCGGCGACGCCTCGCTCAACGCGCCGCTGCGCGAAGACGAGGGCTCTTCGGAATGGCAGGACTGGCTCGTCGACGACAGCGAGAGCCAGGAGACCCGCATGGCCGACAGCCAGGAGCTCGACAACCGGCGCTCGGCGCTCGGCCAGGCGCTCCAGGTGCTGAACGACCGCGAGCGGCGCATCTTCGAGGCGCGTCGCCTCGCCGACGAGCCGCTGACGCTTGAGGAGCTCTCGGGCGAGTTCAACGTCTCCCGCGAGCGCGTGCGGCAGATCGAGGTCCGGGCCTTCGAGAAGGTTCAGGACGCGGTCCGCAAGAACGTCGCGGCGATCGAAGCCCACGCGATGTGATCGCCCGGACCCGCTTGCGGGTCCGGCGCACAAGAACAAGAACGCCCGCGCCGGATGTCTCCGCGCGGGCGTTTTCGCAATCGCCGGGGCGCTTTCCATGGGCGCTGAAAGCGCCCGCAGGCGTCACTCGCCCGCTTGAGCTTTCTTGCCCTTGCCGGGCCCTTTGCCAAGTCCCTTGCCAAGTCCTCTGCCAGGTCCCTTGCCAAGTCCGGCTTGGGTTTTTCCGGGCCCGCCCTTGGCTTTGCCCGGACCGCCGGCCGACCGCTTCGCGGCGCCGGCGCCGGCCTGTTTCGCCGCAGCCTTGTTCTGCGGCCGGTCGGAAGCCTTGGTGTCGCCGCCGGCCTTTTTGGCTTTCCCGGCGCCTTCGGCGTCGGCTCCCTTGGCCTTGGCCAAGCCGGCCTTGACGCCCCCAGCTTTGGCGCCCGCGCCCCCAGCCTTGGCGCCTGCGCCCGCCTTCATGTTCAGCGTCTTGGCGCCGCCGCTCTTTCCGCCCTGGCCTTTGCCGGTCTTCCCGGCCTGCCCCTGACCTTTGTTCTGGCCCTTGCCCGCGCCCTTCCCGGCGCCGCCTTTGCCCGCTCCGGCCTTTCCGGCCCCGCCTTGGCCGGCTTTCTTGCCGGCCCCGCCGGCCTTCTTGCCGGCGCCGCCCTGGCCGGCCTTCTTGCCGGCGCCCTGTCCCTTGCCGCCGCCGGACTTTGCGTCGCCTTTCCCTTCCGCCGCCTGCTCGCCTTCGGCGATGATCTGCATGGCCTTCGCCGCGCGGGCGTTGCGCTTTCGCTTCATCTCACGGAGCGTCTTCTCCTCGAGAGGATCGGGCGCGTCTTCGATGGCCTGCGCGCCGGCGTCGGTCTCGGCGGTGGCGGCGGTCGCGGCGGCCGCCTGCTGCTTGCGGTTGAGGCGCTGGATCATGCGGACCATGTCCGTCACGACCTCCTCGATCTCCGCCAGCTCCTCCTCGGAGGCCGTCGCCGGATCGAACACCTTCCTGGCGTAGTCGCGGTCGGGCGACAGCTCCTTCCAGGACGCGCCGAAGAAGCGCTGCGCGAACCGTTCGTTGCCTTCGCTGTAGTAGTCTCGAATGCGGCCGTAGAGATCCTGGTCGAGGCCCACATAAGGAGCCTCGGTCCAGCCGCGCTCCTCGAAGTGGCTCTTGAAGCGGCGGTTGATCTTCTTGTAGGCGGCAAGTTTCGAAGCGCGGATGTCGCCGATCTGCTGCAGGATCATCTGCGCCGCGAACACCGCCTTGGCGCCGGCGTTGCGGTTGCGAACCTCGGGATAGGCGAGCTCGAACTCGTCGGGCAGGCCGAGGCGCCGGGAGATGTCCTTCTCGAGGCCCGACTTGACCGCGGTTTCGAAACAGCCCGCGTCAAGCGTGAGCCGCGGATTGTCGATGATGTGCTCGAGATAGCGCCACGGATCGACCTTGCCGGTGCGCGCCGCCTCGTCGACGAACTCCTCGAACGTCATCCGCTTCACGAGCCGCTTCTGGCTCTGGACGTAGGACGAGTTCAGCGAGGACGGCTGGTCGCGCAGATAGGCGATGATCACGACCGCGTAGCCGTGCCGCTCGAAGAACGCGAGGATCCGGTCGAGGACCACGCCGTCGCGGAACGCATGCGCGAAGGATTCGCTCGTCAGCACGATGTTCTGACGGCCCTGCGACGCGATCTCTTCGAGTTCCGGCCACAGCTTGGCTGCGGGCTTCAGCTCGCCGCGCGCGTCGAGTTCGTCGACATTGGCGAAGATGCCGTGGCCGTTCATCGGCCGGCCCTTCAGCGCGGGCATCTTGGGAACGTAGAGGCCCTGTTCGGCGAACGCCTCGGCGTTGCCTTCCACGAAATGGGAGATCGTGCTGCTGCCGGTCTTGGGAGGTCCGATGTGAATAAAGCAGGTCGGACGCCCATCACGCGCAACCATCACGACGCTCCAAGTCTGTTGAGAAGTCGCCAAGCGCTAGACCGATTTTAAGGACGTGACAAGCGCGAGACAGCCTAGGCTTTGCGTCGCTCACAGAAGCGAAGGCGGTTGCCTGATGGGTCGGCGATCGTCATTTCGCGGCCCCAGGGCGCGGTTTCGACGCCGGGACGGGCGTAGGCGTAGCCCTTCGCGAGCAGGGCGTCGCGAAACGCCTCGATCCCGACGATCGGAACGAACACGACCGCGCCCGGAGAGCCGTCGCCGTGATGCTCGCTGAGGTGGAGCGTCGCGCCCGAGCGCGAGACCTGCATGTAGAGCGGCAGGTCCGGCTCGAACCGATGCTCCCAATCGAGCGCGAATCCGAGGAAGTCGAGATAGAACGCGCGGGTCCGGTCGACGTCGAACATCCGCAGCACCGGGATCGGGGCCGACAGGGAGACGGGGTCGGTCATGTCGCGATCCGTCGCCATGACCTCGACCCCACCATCTCTGGCGTCCGTCGGTTCGTCCGTCCGGATCAGCGGCGCCCGGCCGCTTTCACCTTGGGCTTGGGCATGGGCAGCAGGCCTTCCCGCTGGGCCGCCTTCCTGGCGAGCTTCCGGGCCCGACGGATCGCCTGGGCCTTTTCGCGATTGCGTCGCTCGGACGGCTTTTCGTATGCGCGGCGCTCCCGCATTTCACGGAACACGCCTTCCTTCTGCATCTTGCGCTTCAGCGCCTTGAGAGCCTGGTCGATATTGTTGTCGCGGACATGAACCAGCAATGAAATCTCCTATTTTTTGAAATCAATGAAAGACATGGCGTCAGCGCCGCTAACGGGCGGCGCAAAAACAAAAAGGCCGGGATCGCCCCGGCCTTGATGCGCGAGATGTGTGAGGCCGATCACTCGGCCTGAAGGTTCTCGGCCGCGCTCTTTCCGGAACGCTTGTCCTGCACGACCTCGAACGAGACCTTCTGACCCTCGACGAGGGTGTGCAGCCCAGAGCGCTCGACCGCGGAAATGTGGACGAACACGTCCCCGCCGCCGGTTTCCGGGGCGATGAAGCCGTAACCCTTCTGGACGTTGAAAAACTTGACCGTGCCGACCGGCATGATGAGCCCTTTCAAGGCGATAATTTTCGGCGCGGAACGCCCGCGTCGTTCAACCGAATTTGAAAGAGATCTTCAGCGTCTGTTGTCGACGCTGCAACCAGCCAGCAAAATCGATGAGAGCCATTTATTTCCTCACGGCGAGTTTTGCAAACGATAAATCCGTCTACAATTTTGGAGTCAGTCCAATTTTCCAAGGCCGTTGTGACGGTTAGGGCCGGATTGAACGCGGTTTCTGGAAAATTTGTTGCCTGGTGCTGAAGTCATCGCGCCGGTTCGCGCATGACGGCGATCGCGCCGGACGGCTCGCGGGCGAGCAACGTCTCGCTGCGCCTTTCGAACGCGACTCCCGCTGCGTCGAGCCTCGTCGCCGTCGTGGCGAGCGTCCCGGCCGGGATCGTGACCTCGAAGGAGGCGAGCCTGGCGCAATCCTCGGGAGCGGGCTTGCGTCCCCGCGACCGCCAGACATTGGCGGCCACATGATGGTGATAGCCGCCGGCGCTCATGAACAGCGCGCCCGGATAGGTGGTCATGAGCTCGAGACCGACCGCGTCGACCCAGAAGGCGCGCGCCTCGTCGAGATCGCCGACCTGGAAATGCAGATGCCCCACGGTCGTCGCCGCCGGCGCCGGCGCGTCGAGGGCTGCGTCGCGCGCAAGCTCCGCCACGAGGCCGCGCTGGTCGATCGGCTCGGTCGCCATCTTCAGCCGGCCGTCGGCGTAGGGCCATTCGGACTTCGGGCGGTCGCGATAGATCTCGATCCCGAGGCCGTCGGGGTCGTCGAGATAGATCGCCTCGCTGACGAGATGGTCGGAGGCGCCGGTGAGAAGGCCGGCGTTGGCGAGGCGCGCGAAGGCGGTGGCGAGCGCCGCGCGGTCGGGCAGCAGGAAGGCGACGTGGAAAAGGCCGGCGGCGTCCGCGGGCTTCGGCCGGGCGTCGCGGCTTTCCGTCAGCCGCAGAATCGGGCGCCCGCCTTCGCCGCCGAGCTCCACCATGTCCGCGGTCTCGCGAAGACGCCGGAGGCCGACCGCCCGCTCATAGAACCCGGCCGAGCGCGCGAGGTCGGAGACGGCGAGCTCCGCAAGCTCGAGCGAGAGGGCTGGAAGCGGCGCGGCGTCTTGAGACATCTGGGAACCTCGGGGGGACCGTTCGGACCGCAGAGATCGGGATTGGCGGCCGCCGCCGCAACGGCGAAACGGCCGACGCAAGTCTTCGCATGCAGTCTCGCCGTCGAAGCCTTGCCACTCACCCGCCGATCCTTTAGCAAGCCGCGGGAAGACCCCGGCGCTTCCCGCCGGGGTTTTTTATTGTCCGCGCCCTGAAGGGGCTGCGTGAAAGGTGAGGTCGCATGGCCAACGTCGTGGTCGTCGGCGCCCAGTGGGGCGATGAGGGCAAGGGCAAGATCGTCGACTGGCTGTCGGAGAAAGCCGACGTCGTCGTGCGCTTCCAGGGCGGCCACAACGCCGGCCACACGCTCGTCATCGGCGAGAACGTCTACAAGCTCTCGCTGCTGCCTTCGGGCGTGGTGCGGCCCGACAAGCTCTCGATCATCGGCAACGGCGTGGTGGTGGACCCGCACGCGCTGGCGAGCGAGATCGAGAAGCTGAAGGGCCAGGGCGTCGCCATCACGCCCGAGAACCTCAAGGTGGCGGACAACGCCACGCTGATCCTGTCGGTCCATCGCGAGCTCGACGCGCTGCGCGAGGGCTCCAACGAGGGCACCCGCATCGGCACCACCAAGCGCGGCATCGGCCCGGCCTATGAGGACAAGGTCGGCCGCCGCGCCATCCGCCTGCGCGACCTCGCCAATCTGCCGACGCTCGGCCCGAAGATCGACCGGCTGCTCAGCCACCACAATGCGCTGCGCCGCGGTTTCGGCCTTGAGGAGCTCACCCGCGAGTCGATCTACGAAGAACTCGCGAGCGCCGCTCCCAAGGTGCTGCCCTACGTCGAGGCGGTGTGGGAGATCCTCGACGAGCGCGTGCGCGCCGGCCAGCGCATCCTGTTCGAAGGCGCGCAGGGCGCGCTGCTCGACGTCGACCACGGCACCTATCCGTTCGTGACCTCGTCCAACACCACCGCGGGCCAGGCGGCGACGGGCTCGGGCCTCGGCCCGCGCGCGGTCGGCTACGTGCTCGGCATCGCCAAGGCCTACACCACCCGCGTCGGCGAGGGGCCGTTCCCGACCGAGCTCACCGACGAGATCGGCCGGCGCCTGGGCGAGCGCGGTCACGAGTTCGGCACCGTGACGGGCCGCCCGCGCCGTTGCGGTTGGCTCGACGCTGTGGCGTTGCGCCAGACGGCGCGCATCTCCGGCATCGACGGCATCGCGCTGACGAAGCTCGACGTGCTCGACGGGCTGTCCGAGATCAAGGTCTGCGTGGGCTACGAGCTCGACGGCCAGACCATCAACCGGCTGCCCGCGAGCCAGGGCGCGCAGTCGAGGATCCGCCCGATCTACGAGACGATCGAAGGCTGGTCGGGCACCACCGCGGGCGCCCGTTCCTGGGGCGCGCTGCCGGCGCAGGCGGTCAAATATGTCCGCCGGGTCGAGGAGCTGATCGGCTGTCCGATCACGCTCGTCTCCACTTCGCCGGAAAGGGAAGACACCATCCTCGTCGCCGATCCCTTCGAGGACTGAAGAAAAACCTTCGGGAATACCCTGACCCCCGTGGCTTTCTCGCCCTCGACGCAGAGCGGGCGCTGGCTTATGTCGTGATCTATGGCCGACTATTTCCCAGTCCTCTCGCGCGCCGTCGCGGGACTCGAGAACAACACGCCCGAAGCGCGCCGCGCCGTCTATGAACGCGCGCGGGCGGCCATCACGCGTCAGCTAAGGGCGATCGAGCCGCCGCTGTCGGAAGACGACATCGGTCGCGAGCAGTCGCAGCTCGAAGAGGCGATCCGGCGGATCGAGACGGGGGCCGGCGCGCCTGCGTCCGCCGCCGCGGCTCCCGCCGCGCCGCGCGCCCCGGCTCCGCCGCCTCGCCCCTCCGCTCCGCCGCCGCCCGCCAACGCGGCGGAGGCGCGGCCCTCCGCCTCCACCGCGCCGAAGCCCGAACCACGCCGCGAAAAGCCCGCGCCGGATGCCGCCGCCGACCGTCCGGCCCAGTCGCGCCCCTCCGTGCGCGCCGACGGGCGCCCCATCATCCAGTCCGGCGCCGCCGCGCGCGACCAGCAGGGGACGAAGCGCTCCGGGCCGATGGTCGCGATCGCGGCGCTCGCCGTCATCGCGGTCGGCGCCGGGCTGTTCGCCGCCCGCGGCCAGATCGCGGCGCTGTTCGGGGGCGGAACCCCGTCCACGCAGCAGACGGCCGAGCGTCCGCAGACGTCCGAGCCGCCCGCCGCGACGAGCGATGAGAAGGCCTCCGACCGCCTGACGCAGGACGGCGCCGAGACGCCCGCCCCGCAGGCGGAGCCGTCCGCGCCCGCGGCCCAGCCCGAGCAGGACGTCGCCCGCGCCCCCGAGCCGACCGCGCCGCCGCCGAGCGAGGCCGCGCCCGCGGCCCAGCCGGCGACGCCCGCCCAGCCGGCGCAGGAAGACGCCGGCCAGGCCGGTCCGCTGGTCGCCCAGCGCGCGGTTCTTTACGAGGAAGGGCCCAACCAGCAGTCCGGCGAGGCCTCGCAGGGCACGGTGACGTGGCGCACCGAATCGGTGAGCGGCGGCCCTGACCAGGCGCTCGAGACCGCGCTGCGCGGCGACATCGACATCCCGGGCCGCAAGCTGCGCGCGACGCTGACGATCCGCCGCAACGCCGACGCGACGCTGCCGGCGAGCCACACGATCGAGATCCAGTTCACCCTGCCGGAAGACTTCCCGAACGCGGGCATCTCCAACGTGCCGGGCGTGCTGATGAAGGCCGACGAGGCGGCCCGCGGCGCGGCGGTTTCCGGCCTGTCGGTGCGGGTGACGAGCGGCTTCTTTCTGATCGGCCTGTCGAACATGGACACCGAGCGCTCGGTGAACGAGCAGTTGCTGCGCGACCGCGGTTGGATCGACATCCCGATCCTCTACGACAACGGCCGCCGCGCCGTGCTGACGCTTGAGAAGGGCACGCCGGGCTCGCAGGCGTTCCAGGAGGCCTTTTCGGCCTGGCGCAGCGCCTCCACCTCGCCAGCGCCGCCCGCCAATCCCTGAAGCCTGGCGCCGTTTCGTCGCCTGACGATCGCGAGACGGGCGGTTCAGCCGCCATCCCGGGTCTTCGGGGACGACGGTGGAGAAGCCTCCGCTTTTCCGAAGGACCGGACGCGCGCATGAAAAAGCCCCGGCCGCTTGCGGCGACCGGGGCTTTTAAACCTGTGCGGCGTCGGGCCGCCGGTCCGTCAGTGCGCGGCGACGCCCATCGCTTCCTGCGGATGGCGCTCGACCAGCGCGCGGCGGAGCTTTTCCAGCGCGCGGTTCTCGATCTGGCGGACGCGTTCCTTGGAGATCCCGAGCTTTTCGCCGAGCGCCTCGAGCGTCACGGCGCTTTCGGCGAGGCGGCGGGCGCGCACGATCTTCAGTTCCCGCTCATTCAGCACGCTGAGCGCGGCGCGGAGCCAGCGCACGCGACGCTCGGTGTCGATCGAGTCGCCGACCGTCTCGTCGGGCAGCGGCGCGCCGTCGACGAGAAAATCCACGCGTTCGGAGGAGGAGTTCGGGTCGCTGTCGATCATCGGGGCGTTGAGCGACATGTCGGGACCGGACAGGCGCGAATCCATCAGCGCCACGTCGTTCACCGAAACGCCGACGGCCTCGGCGATCTTGCCGTGCAGGACGCCGGGGGCCATGGGCTCGCCGTTCTTGGACAGGCGGGCGCGCAGGCGGCGCAGATTGAAGAACAGCGCCTTCTGGGCGGAGCTGGTGCCGCCGCGCACGATCGACCAGTTGCGCAGGATGTGGTCCTGGATCGCGGCGCGGATCCACCAGGTGGCGTAGGTGGAGAAGCGCACCTCGCGTTCCGGCTCGAAGCGGGCGGCGGCCTCCAGCAGTCCGACATGTCCCTCCTGGATGAGGTCGGGCATCGGCAGGCCGTAGTGACGGAAGCGGGCCGCGATCGCGATCACCAGCCGCATATGAGCGGCGGCCAGTCGGTGCAGCGCCTGCTCGTCCTTGTCGTCCTTCCATTGCACGGCGAGCTGATGCTCTTCGTCCCGTTCCAGAAACGGCGCCTCCATCGCGGCGCGAACGAAACGACGGCGGACGCCGGCCATTTGGGACATTTTGCAACTCCCCTCGGACGCCGCCGGTGGACGACGTTCACCCATCTCCAACGCGCGGGGAGCCAAAAAGGACGGACGAAAAATGGAGAATCGCGATCACGGTTTCGTGATCAAGCGTTTCAAGGCCTTGTCGGCGTCGGGATGCGACCCACACGTCGACCGTCATTTTCGAACGTCAAGGTCAAGACGCCGCGCAGTCGGAGATCGCCGAACGCAACGCCGGTCCGGCGGCTGGTTTCGTCGACCGCCCATCAGCTGGGAGTCAGACGCCCCATTCCGCCTCTTCGGCGCGGATGACGGCGAGGTCGGCTGACAGATATGCGAGCGACGGCCCGACCGATCGGCGCTCGTCGCCACGATGCGGTGGCGGCAAGGCGCAAGCTGTGTCGATCGCGCGCCGGGAGCTGAAACGAAAAAGCCCGGCGCAGGCGCCGGGCTTCGTCGTTCGAAGAAAGAGGGGTCTTGTCAGGCCGCCTCGTCCTGGGCCTCGCCCTCGGAGTCCGCCTCGGCCTCGGCCTCTTCGGCCTTGCCGCGACGCGGGCCCTTGGCGAGCTGGGCCTCGATGAGCTTCTGGGCCTCGATGTCCGACAGCTTCTGGACGGCCGCGACCTCACGCATCATGCGGTCGAGGGCCGACTCATAGAGCTGGCGCTCGCTGTAGGACTGCTCCGGCTGGGTGTCGGCGCGGAACAGGTCGCGGACCACCTCGGCGATCGAGATGAGGTCGCCGGAGTTGATCTTCGCTTCGTATTCCTGGGCGCGGCGGCTCCACATGGTCTTCTTCACGCGCGCGCGGCCGGTCAGCGTCTCGAGCGCCTTGGCGACGAGGTCCGGCTCGGAAAGCTTGCGCATGCCGGCCGAAGAAATCTTCGCCACGGGAACGCGCAGGGTCATCTTGTCCTTCTCGAAGTTGATGACGAACAGCTCGAGCGTATGCCCGGCGATCACCTGCTCCTCGATCGCGACGATGCGGCCGACGCCGTGCGACGGGTAGACCACGTGCTCTCCGGTCTTGAAGCCCTGCTTGCCCTGCGACGTTTTCTTGGTGGTCATGCCGGTCCGCACTCCTTGCCGCGCCGGACAGAAGCGTCCGGAGCATCGACTTGATCCGGCCAAAAGGGCCGGCGCTCCGGTCGGAAGGCGCGCAAGGCGAGCGCCCGCGGCGAGCGGGCGTTCAAGTCTTTCGACAGCGCAAGAGGCTTCCCGTCCGACGCCGTCGGCTGCGGAAAATCGCTTGTTCCAGAATGAGTGCCGAAAGATTCCGTCACAGGACGGACGGTGCGGCGTCGTGTTCGACCGTTGTGTCGTATGTAACACGAACGGTCTTAAAAATCAATCAGAGCGCGGTTGACGGCGCATGCCCGGCGGCGCAGCCCAGAGGCCGCGTCAGTCGCCTTCGCCGGGCTCCGGAGAGAAATACGTCTCCAGCTTGCCGGTCTTGCCGTCGAACTCCTTGGCGTCGTCCGGGGGGTCGCGCTTGATGGTGATGTTGGGCCACGTGCGGGCGTAATCGCCGTTAAGCTTAACCCAAGATTCGAGCCCAGGCTCGGTGTCCGGCTTGATCGCCTCGGCCGGGCATTCCGGCTCGCACACCCCGCAGTCGATGCATTCGTCGGGGTGAATGACGAGCATGTTCTCGCCTTCATAGAAGCAGTCGACGGGGCAGACCTCGACGCAGTCCATGTATTTGCAGCGGATGCAGTTATCGGTGACCACGTAGGTCATCGGCGTCTCCCGTACTCAAGACGCTCGACGTAGCGAAGGCGCCGGGACCGCGCAAGGGTCCCGGCGCAACGAGGGGTTACCTTTCAGGCTGAGCGAGCGCCGCCGCGAGCCGTTCCTCGTGGCGCGCGGAGGGTCGTTCGAGGTGGACGCGCGCGCCGCCGCCGTTCGACCGGCGGTCCGCCCATTCGGTCAGCATCTCGCGCGTGGTGTGGTCGATGTAGTCGAGTCGGCGGGTCTCGAGCTTCACGTCGGTGCCCGCCGGCACGTCCGCCAGCGCCTTCTCGAGCTGCGGCAGCTGCAGGAAGGTGGCCGAGCCCGCGAGGCGGACCGAGACCGAGCCGTCTTTCTCCTCGCCGGTATGGACGACGAGATAGCGCTTCCTGAGATGCGGCACGATCTCGACCATCGCGAGCGCCAGGCCGACGAGGACGCCGGTCAGGAGATCGACCGCCACGACAAGGATCAGCGTCGCGGCCCACACCGCCGCCGGCAGCGCGCCGTGGCGCTGAAACAGGCCGCGGGCGTGCTCCAACTGGATCAGTCGCCAGCCGGTGACGATCAGAATGCCCGCGAGCGCCGCCGTCGGCACCAGCTCAAGCGCCTGCGGCAGCGCCGCGACGAAGGCGAGCAGCCACAGCCCGTGCAGGATCGCGGACCAGCGCGATCTGGCGCCCGCCTGCACATTGGCCGAGGAGCGCACGATCACGCCCGTCATCGGCAACGCGCCGAAGAGCCCGCAGACGGCGTTGCCGACGCCCTGCGCGCCGAGCTCGCGATTGTACTTCGCGCGCGGCCCGTCGTGCATCTTGTCGACAGCGGCGACCGACAGCATCGTTTCGGCGCTCGCGATCACGGCGATCACAAGGGCTGCCAGAAGCACGCTCGGGCTCGCCAGCTGGCCGAACTCGAACAGGCCCGGCAGCGCGAAGACGTTGGCGAACACGTCCTCGGGGACCGCGACGTGCTTGATCGGCAGCGCCAGCAGTTCGGCGATGGCCGAACCCGCCACGACGCCGACGAGCGCGCCGGGCAGCACCTTCAGCTTGGCCGGCCGGAACTTCTCCCAACCGAGCATCACCGCGATGGTGGCGAGGCCGACCGCGAGCGCGGTCGCGCCCTGCGGCGTCGACAGGCTCACGACGTCGCCGAAGGCCTGCGGAATCGCGATGAGGCTCTGCAGCGCGTTGGGGAGCGGCGCGGCGTCGATCAGCACGTGGAGCTGGACGACGACGATCAGCACGCCGATGCCGGCGAGCATGCCGTGCACCACGGCGGGCGAGATCGCCTTGAACCACGCGCCGAGGCCGAGCATGCCGGCCACGACCTGGATCGCGCCGGCGGCGAGCACGATGGGCCCGAGCGCCGCGATCCCGTGCTCGCGCACGATCTCGAAGATGATGACGGCGAGACCGGCGGCCGGGCCGGACACCTGCAGCGGCGCGCCGCCGATCAGGCCGACGAGAACGCCACCGACGACGCCCGAGATGATGCCGAGCTCGGCCGGGACGCCCGACGCGAGCGCGATGCCGAGACAAAGCGGAATCGCGACCATGAAGACCACGATGGAGGCCGGCAGATCCCGGCTCAGAAGGTCGCGCGAAAGGGTGGCCGGCAAGCCGGCGGAGACAGGTCCGATTTTCATGGGAGCTTCTCCTTATTCGGCCGCGACGGAGAGGGTCGAGGCGCGAGGCGCCGGCGCGACCGCCACGGGCGCGTCGTCGCCCATGATCGGCAGGAACTCGTTGGCGTCTCCGTCGAGCGCGAGGATCCGTCCCGTCTCGATCTCGAAATACCAGCCGTGGAGGCGCAGCTCGCCGCGGGCGAGCTTGGCGGCGACCGACGGGTGGGTGCGCAGGTGGTCGATCTGCACGCGCACGTTCTCGAGCGCGAGCGCCTTGACGGCCTCGTCCTCGTCCATGTCGGCCGGATAAGCCTCGCAGACGATGCGTTGGGCGGCGGTGCCGTGCTTCAGCCAGGCGGCGACGTTCGGCATCGGCTCGAGGCTGGCGGGGTTGCGCAGCGCCTTCATGGCCCCGCAGCAGGAGTGGCCGCAGACCACGATGTCGGTCACGCCGAGCGCGACCACGGCGTATTCGATGGCGGAGGAGACGCCGCCGTTCATCTGGGCGAAGGGCGGCACGATGTTGCCGGCGTTGCGCGTCACGAAGATCTCGCCGGGGCGCGCCTGAGTGAGGTGCTCGGGCGCGACGCGGCTGTCGGCGCAGGCGATGACGAGGGCGTGGGGGCTCTGTCCTTCGCGGGCAAGACGCTCGTAGAGAGCGCTGTCGCGGCTGAAGACTTCGCCCTGAAAACGCGACGCGGCGTGGATGATGTCGGCCATTTGCGGCTCCTTGAGAGGGTTTGGATGGTCGTGAAGTGTTCCCGCACTGCACAAGGCATGATGAGAGTTTGCCGAAAATGATCGGCTGACAACCGAACTCACGCGCTCGTGACAAACTAAAAAATGAGCACCGCTGCGTAATGAGCGATCACAGATCTGCGACTGAACGTAGTTGTGCCACACGGAAACCAAACTGCTCAGTGTCCGCAGTTTAACAACTTCTCATTAAGGCGCGTTGAAGGTCCGATTAAAACTCATTGAGAAGGTCGTGGCCGAAATGTGTGCGAATCAACTGCTCAGGCGCGATGAATAAGGCGCGGAAATGTCAAAACTGCAGAAATAAAACGCGCGCAATGTATTGTGCGACGCAGGATCAATCGCGCGCATCGGGATTGCGGTAGAGCATTTGGGCTTCGACCGCAGGGCCGCGCCGCTCGCCAAGATCGACGATCTCCAGGACGAGAACGGATCGATCGAGCGCGATCGTCAGGACGTCGCCGACCCGCACGGCGCGGCCGGCTGCGTCGATCCGCCGCCCGTTGAGGCGCACATGTCCGGACTGCGCAAGCTTCGCGGCGAGGCTGCGCGTCTTGACCACCCGCGCGCGCCACATCCAGACGTCGACGCGCGCCGAGGTCGTGGGCGGCGAGGCAGGCGAAGCCCCTGAGTCGTGGCCAGTTCTTCGACTGCCCCGCTCAGGCGTCGCCGTCGGGCCCCTTGCCCTTGCCCGGCCCCTTGCCTTCAAGCTGAGCCTTCAGCGCCGCGAGCTTGGCGAAGGGCGAGTCTGGATCGAGCGCCCGCTCGGGCCGCTTAGGCCCGGCCTGCATCGGGCCGTCGAACCCGCGCTTGCCGCGGTCGCCGCGTTCTGGCCGCGGACCGCGGCGGTCGCCGCCGCCCGGGCGTCCCTCGCCGCCGGGACGACCCGTCCCGCCTGGACGGCCGCCGAACTTCCGCTCGCCGCGCTGATCGCCCTGGCGGGGCTCGCCGGAACGCTGCTCGCCAGCTTTCTGGTCGCCAGTCCTCTGTTCGCCCTGACGGGGGCCGCGGTCTCCGCCGGCGCGGGGGCCGGAATGCCGGCGATCGCCGCCCGGCCGTCCACCGGGGCGCGCCTCGCCCTCGGGCCGCGGCTCGCCGGGCCTGCCGGGACCGCGGCGGTTGTCGCGACCGGGACGCTGCTCGCGACGGCCGAAGCCGCCGGGACGCCAGACCTCGATGAATTCGGGCTCGACCGCCGCGGCGTCGGCCGCGGGCGTGGCCGTGGCGTCCGGAGCGGCCTCCTCGGCGGCCTCGACGCTGGCTTCGGCGACGGCTTCAGCGGCTTCTGCAGTCGGCTCGGCGCCGGGAGCCGCCTCCTCGACGGCTTCGGCGGCGGTCTCGATCGCGATGTCGTCCGACGCGGCGGGATCGAGCAGGGCGGGCGCGTCTTCCGCTGCGTCGAACACCGGGGCGTCGGCCACGGGCGCCGACTCCGCGGCGGGTTCTTCCGCTGACGCAGTCTCAGACTCCACCGCCTCAGCGGCCGGTTCCTCGGCAGGAGCCGCATCGACGGCTTCGCTGGAGGCGTCGATCGTTCCGGAATCCGGAACGGAGGTCTCGACCGTCTCGGCGATCTCGCCCGCGGCTGCTTCCGCAGTCGACTCGGCGGCTGGCGCGGCCGCCGCCGCAGGCTCCGGAGCCGCCGGCTTGGGCTTGCGCTCCATGCGGTAGCCGAGCGCGCGCAGGATCGCGGCGAAGTCCTCGCCCGAGCAGCCGGCGAGCGACGTCATGGCGACCGTCACCGTAAATCCGTAGCCGTCGGTCGCGCCGGGGGGAGGGGTTCCGGGCTGGCCGGGCTTCCAGGCGATCGCGGGGCGGATGAGGTCGGCGAGGCGCTCGAGAATGTCGACGCGGATCGCCCGCGCTCCGCAGACCCGGTAGCCGAGCGCGCGATACACGCCCTTGTCGATCTGCGGGTCGGCCGGCATCGACGTGCGGCCCGCGGCGGCGAGATGCGCCACGTCCCCGACATTGGAGTCCGTGTCGAGGTCGTGGGTCAGCGCCCAGAGCTGGGCCGCGAGCGCGCGCGGCGCGGGCTTCATCAGCAGCGGCAGATAGATGTGATGCGCGCCGAACCGGACCCCGTGCTTGCGCAGCGCCGCGCGGGCGGTCTGGTCGAGGCCCTTCACCTCTTCCGCGACGCGCGCCCGGTCGAGCACGCCGAGCTCCTCCACAAGCTGGTACGCGACTCCGCGCGCGACCCCGGTGACGTCTTCGGCGGTCTCAAGCGCGGCGAGCGGCCCGAGCAGCTTCGTCACATGAGCGCGCAGCCACTGGTCGAGACGCTTGTCGACCTGCTCGCGCGCGGTCCCCGTCAGCTGGTCGTCGGCGAAGACGCGGATCTTCGGCGCAAGCGTCTTGTCGCCCTTCGCAATGCGGCCCACGAGCTCGCCCTGCCATCGCACGGCGCCGTCGGCCGCCAGCACGATGTCGCCGTCGGAGGAGTTGGCGAAGCGGTTCGCGCGCGTCTCGATCTCGCCGCTCAGCGCCTTGGCGGCGGCGGCGCGCAGCGCCTTGCCGTCCGGCCCATCGCCGGAAATCTCCGGCGCGAACTGGAAGCCGGCGAGGCGCCCGACATGGTGCCCCTCGACCTTGACGCCGCCGTCCTTGTCGATTTCCGCTTCCATTCTTTCATTTTCCCTGAGGCGGCGCATGAGCACGCTCGTGCGCCGGTCGACGAAACGCTGGGCGAGCCTGTCGTGAAGCGCGTCGGAGAGCCTGTCCTCGACGGCGCGGGTCACCCCTTGCCAATGTTCCGGGTTGTCCAGCCAGTCGGGCCGGTTCGCGACGAATGTCCACGTCCTGACATGCGCGATCCGGGCTGACAATGTGTCGATGTCGCCGTCCGTCCGATCCGTGACGGCGACTTGCCGCGCGAACCAGTCGGTCGGAACCTTACCCAAACGGACCAGAAAACCATAGAGGTCGGCGAGAAGTTCCGTGTGCTGCGTCGGCGCGATCTTGCGGTAGTCCGGAACGAGGCAGACGTCCCAGAGCAGCGACACGGCGCGCGCGCCGCGTGCGGCGTCCCGGATCTCGGGCTGGCGCGCGAGGCTCATGAGCGCCTTGAGGTCGTCGGCGTCCGGCGCGCGGGTGAGGCCGGCCTCCGCGGGCGGCCGCGATAGGCTGTCGATCAGCCGCTCGACGCTCGAGAAGTCGAGCGCCCGATTGCGCCACTGCGCCACCCTGACGCTCTCGAACTTGTGGCCTTCGAGCCGCTCGACGAGTTCCGGCTCGAAGGGCGGGCAGCGTCCGGTGGTGCCGAAGCTGCCGTCCCTCAAATGTCGCCCGGCCCGGCCGGCGATCTGCGCCATCTCGGACGGATTGAGGCGGCGGAACTGGTGGCCGTCGAACTTCCGGTCGCCCGCGAAGGCCACATGGTCGACGTCGAGATTGAGTCCCATGCCGATGGCGTCGGTCGCGATCAGGTAGTCGACGTCGCCCGCCTGATACATCGCGACCTGGGCGTTTCGAGTGCGCGGGCTCAGAGCGCCGAGCACCACCGCGGCCCCGCCGCGCTGCCGGCGGATAAGCTCGGCGATGGCGTAGACCTCCTCGGAGGAGAACGCCACGATCGCGGTCCGGCGCGGCAGGCGAGACAGCTTCTTCTCGCCGGCGAAGACGAGGTTGGAGAGCCGCGGCCGCGTGACGACGTTCGCGCCGGGCAAAAGCTGCTCGACGAGCGGGCGCATGGTGGCTGCGCCGAGCGCGAGCGTCTCGTAGCGTCCGCGCAAGTTTAGAAGGCGGTCGGTGAACACGTGACCGCGGTCGAGATCGGCGGCGAGCTGGATCTCGTCGATCGCGACGAAATCGACGTCGAGGTCGCGTGGCATCGCTTCGACGGTCGCGACCCAGAAGCGCGCGCCCTGCGGCTTGATCTTCTCCTCGCCGGTGACGAGCGCGACCTTCTCGGCCCCGACCTTCTCGACCAGCCGACCATAGACCTCGCGCGCCAGCAGGCGCAGCGGCAGGCCGATGAGGCCAGAGCCGTGCGCCGCCATGCGCTCGATGGCGAGATGGGTCTTGCCGGTGTTGGTGGGGCCGAGAACCGCCGTCACGCCCCGGCCGCGCATGGGGGCGAGAATTTCGGAGGCGGGGGCCGGCGCAAGCTCGGCGACGTCGGTCATGCACCGTTCCTTAACCGGCGGTCCGGCGCGAGGCGATGCGACATAAGCCGCGATTTCGCGAACGGCCGCGGAACGAACACGGGGCGAATCGACGACCCGGGGTCGATTCCTGATTCGTTCCAAGGGTTTAGCCGAAACGCTTCGTTAAGGGTCTCCGACGTGGCGGCGGACCTCGCTCGTGCGCCCAGCCGGGGCCGGAACGCCTCGACTAGCATTCCTGACGCTAGCGCTGCATGCTCTCGCAGACGAAGGCGTCCCGATGCGGCTCGCATCGGTATCCGCAATGGTAGGAGCCGTCGCCGCTCCAGCCGCGCTCGGCGAGCTTGGCGACCGCCGCGGCGCGGCAGTCTTCGAGCGATCGGAACAGTCCCACGGATTCCGGCTGTCCGGCCACGTCCTTGCGCGGCGCGACGACGAGCGCCGTCCACGGGCTGGCCTCGCCGCAGGCCGCGAGCGCCGCGCAGGCGAGGAGCGCCAGCGCCTGCCAGACGCTCGGGGTCATCGCCCATTTGCGGATCCGGCGGGTCTTCGTCTGATCAGCCCCGCCGCCCGTCATCTCTAGAGATCGACGCCCTTGCCGCCGCCGGCCTTGCCTTGTCCGACCTTGCCCTCGTCGACCACGAAGGAGGTCGCGGTGATCACCGCGAGCCCGTATTGGGTGCGGACGGAGATCTTCCAGGGCATCAGCGCGCGCGTGCCGGCCACGGGCGCCATCCAGACCTCCATCTCCTTGTTGTTCTCCATGAACTTCACGTTGTCCTTGTCGGGACGGTGGCCGGCGATCGCCTTGTAGCTCGCGCGGCAGACCACGAGCTTGCCCTCGTAGTTGCCCTTGGCGTTGGGGTCGGCGTTTTCGGAGGTGTCGGGCTTGGCCGTCTCCATCCGGTCGTAGCGCAGCGCGACGTCGTAGCGCTGGCGGCCGTCGAACACCGGCAGCGTGCGGTCGCACGCCTTCTCCGAGAGCGGGTCTCCGCCGCCCGACACCGGCATCATGACGGCGCTCAGCGGATCCACGATGTTGCGCTTGTCGGCCTCCGTCACCGGAATGACGTTGCTGTTCGGCTTCGGCGGCGGCTCGACCGAGAGCTGGCGCACCGAGCCGCCGGCGAGGGCGAAGCGGATGACCTGGCCCTTGTCCTTGGCGCGGGTGTTGATGGCGTAGGCGGCCGGAACGACCCGCGCCTCGCCGTAGGAGCCGCGAGAGGTCGCCGCCGCCTTGCCGCCGGTGATGAACTTGACGAGCCCGCTCATGCGCACGCTGAGATTGATGTCGTAGGTCGACGTGCCGATGCCGGTCTGCATCGTGGCGGTTCCGATGTCGAACCCCGCGACCGAGACGGCGTAGCGGGCGCGCACGCGGGTTTCGGCCGCGGCGGGGAGGGCGAAAGCGGGGCCGAGCGCCGCCATGAAAGCGAGCGTCGCGGCGACGCGCCGATGGCGGGGCCTTGCGGCCGGGAAAGCGAACTGCATGGTGCTCTTCGACTGACGATGCGGCGCCAGGATCGGCCGGCCGCTGATCTTTGACGGCAGCGTACCGCTGATTCGGTCCATTGTGAGGCTCTCCCAAGGCGCGCGGAAGCCGCCGCGAACAGCAGTTTCGGCGGCCGGCGTCCGCAAGCTTCCTTGACCGCGCGGCCGCGCTCATCTATAGCGCCGCCTTCTCATTCACCGTCCGCGGGCGCGCGCCCGTCCGGTTCCGGCCGGAACGGACGCCAGACGCCGTCTTCGGACGGCGAAACGACTTTCAGGAGTACGCCCCATGTCGCGGCGTTGCGAATTGACCGGCAAGGCCGTCCTCGTCGGCCACAAGGTCAGCCATTCGAACCACAAGACCAAGCGGACCTTCCGCCCGAACCTCGTGCGGGTCTCGCTGATCTCCGAAGCGCTCGGCCAGTCGGTGCGCCTGCGCGTGTCGGCCAACGCCCTGCGTTCGGTCGAGCATCGCGGCGGCCTCGACGCCTTCCTTACGAAGGCCTCCGAGACCGACCTCAGCCAGGGCGCGCGCGAGCTGAAGCGCAAGATCGCCAAGGCTGGCGCCGAGACCGGCTCCGAGCAGCAGGCGGCGTCCTGATCGACGCCGACGCGGATCGCGGGGCCGCGCCCCCGGCCGCATCGCTCAAGGATCTGATCCTGCCCGTCGCCGCGATGACCCTGTTCGTCGCGGCGTCGAACGTTCTTGTCCAGCATCCCGTGACCATTTCGGGCCTCGAGGACAAGCTGACCTGGGGCGCGTTCGCCTATCCGGTCGCGTTCCTGGTCACCGATCTCACCAATCGCCGCTTCGGGCCTGCGGCCGCGCGTCGCGCGGTCTATGCGGGCTTCGCGATCGCGGTCGTCCTCTCGCTGATGCTCGCGACCCCGCGCATCGCGCTCGCGTCCGGAACCGCCTTCCTGCTCGGGCAACTGCTCGACGTCTCGGTGTTCGCGAAGCTGCGCCGCGGAACGTGGTGGCGCGCGCCGTTGGTCGCGAGCCTGCTCGGTTCCCTGCTCGACACGTTCCTGTTCTTTTCTCTGGCTTTCTGGGGCGATCCGGCGATGTCGGGCGCCACGCCTCTGCTTGGCCTCGCGGTCGTTCCGCTGTGGCTGAGCCTCGCGGTGTTCGACTTCGTCGTGAAGGCTGTCGGCGCCGGGCTTCTGCTTGCGCCCTACGGCGCGCTGATGGGCGTCGTGCGCCCGTTCGAGCGGGTCTCCACGGCCCGCTGACGCCGCCCGTCCTGCGCCGCTGAGCACGCTCTCAGCCTGGACCTATCCAAAAGTATCGGTCGAAACTCGCGCGCCAAAAGGCTCATGGTGCGCCAGACGCCGACTGCGCGCCGAACGTCCTTGCAAGATCAGTTAGATAGACGCGTTCTATCAAGCGATTATAGACAAGTAGGCGATCAGATCGGGCGGGAGAACAACCGGCCTGAAACCTTGAGACAGAATGTCTGAAGGTTTCAGTTTTTCAAAATCCGTGACTAGCTGTCGCATAGTCAAACTTAACGCACCGGCTATCTTGCCGGCCAAGAAGGCTCCAAAGGAGGAAACCATGGCGAGACGCCCCGGTCGCAATTTTCTCTTCGTCCCCGGTCCGACCAACGTTCCGGAGCGGGTTCTCCGCGCCATGGTGGTCAGCCAGGAGGACCACCGTTCTCCGATCTTCCCGGAGCTGACCAAGCCGCTCTACGAGGGCCTGAAGAAGGTCTTCAAGACCAAGGACGGCCAGGTCTTCATCTTCCCGTCCTCCGGCACCGGCGGCTGGGAAGCGGCGCTCACCAACACGCTCGCCCCCGGCGACCGCGTGCTGACCGCGCGCTTCGGCCAGTTCTCCCACCTCTGGACCGACATGGCCCAGCGCCTCGGCCTCGACGTCGTCGTCCAGGAAGAGGAATGGGGCACGGGCGCCCATGAGGAGAAGATCGAGGAGGCTCTGGTCGCGGACAAGGAGCACCGGATCAAGGCCGTCATGGTCGTGCACAACGAGACCGCGACGGGCGTCACCTCCAACATCGGCGCGATCCGCAAGGCGATGGACGCCGCCGGCCACCCGGCGCTGCTGTTCGTGGACTCGGTCTCGGGCCTCGGCTCGATCGACTTCCGCTTCGACGAATGGAAGGTCGACTGCGCGGTGTCGGGCTCCCAGAAGGGCCTGATGCTCCCGGCCGGCCTCGGCTTCGTCTGCGTCAGCCAGAAGGCGCTGGGCGTGCGCAAGAACGCGGGCCTCAACAAGGTCTATTTCGACTTCCAGGACCACATCAACACCAACCCCTCGGGCTACTTCCCTTACACGCCCGCCACGCCCCTGCTGCACGGCCTGCGCGAGGCGCTTCAGTGCATCGAGGACGAGGGTCTGGAGAACATCTTCCACCGCCACCACGTGCTCGCCTCGGCGACCCGCGCGGCCGTCGACGCCTGGGGCCTCAAGCTCTGCGCGAAGTCGCCCCGTTGGCACTCCGACACGGTGTCGGCGATCCTGGCTCCGGAAGGGATCGACGCCGCCAAGATCATCAGCCACGCGTACAACCGCTATAACCTCGCGCTCGGCGCGGGCCTCTCGAAGGTCGCCGGCAAGGTGTTCCGCATCGGCCATATCGGCGACCTGAACGAGCTTATGCTGCTCGGCGCGCTCTCGGGCGCCGAGATGTCGATGCTCGACAACGGCGTGAAGATCCAAGCGGGCTCGGGCGTCGGCGCCGCGCAGGAATATCTGCGCGACAACCCGCTCGCCAAGGCTGAGCCGGCCCCCAAGGCGGCCTGATCGCGCGAAAGTTCAGCAGCCCGTGGCACGCCAGTGTGCCACGGGCTGCGCGCGCGCCATAATGTCCGCCATCACGACCTGGCCGCGGGAGCCAACCCGCGGCCCAACACCGGGGAAACGCCGTGAGCCGCAAGATCGTCTTTCTCGACCGCGAGAGCGTCGACGCCAACGTCCGCCGTCCGAATTTCGAGCACGACTACGTCGAATATGACTCGACCTGGACGTCAGAGGACATTGTGGAGCGTCTCAAGGACGCCGACATCGCGCTGATCAACAAGGTGCCGATGCGCGCCGAGACGCTGAAGCAGCTTCCGAAGCTCAAGCTGATCGCGGTCGCGGCGACCGGCACCGACATCGTCGACAAGAAGCAGGCCAAGGAGCAGGGGATCACGATCTCCAACATCCGCGGCTACGCCTTCAACACCGTGCCGGAGCACGTCATCGGCCTGCTGTTCTCGCTGCGCCGCGCGATCGTGCCCTACGCCAACTCGGTGAAGCGCGGCGATTGGAACAAGTCCTCGCAGTTCTGCTACTTCGACTATCCGATCTACGACATCGCCGGCTCGACGCTCGGCATCGTGGGCTACGGCGCGCTCGGCAAGTCGATCGGCAAGCGCGCGGAAGCGCTCGGCATGAAGATCCTGCCCTATGACGTCTTCCCGCAGGAGGGGCTGGTCGATTTCGAGACCGTGCTGACCCAGTCGGACGCCATCACCATCCATGTGCCGCTGACGCCCGACACCAAGAACATGTTCGGGGCCGAGCAGTTCAAGAAGATGAAGAAGCATGCGCTTCTCATCAACACGGCGCGCGGCGGCCTCGTCGACGAGGCGGCGCTGCTCGAGGCGCTGAAGAGCGGCGAGATCGGCGGCGCAGGCTTCGACGTCGTGGCGCAGGAGCCTCCGAAGGACGGCAACATCCTGTGCGACGCCGACCTGCCGAACCTGATCGTGACGCCGCATGTCGCCTGGGCCTCCAAGGAGGCGATGCAGATCCTCGCCGACCAGCTCATCGACAACGTCGAGAACTTCGTGGCGGGCAAGCCGTCCAACGTCGTCGAATGACGGAGGCTGAGCGCGGACGCCGCCGCGAGGCCGACCTCGCGGCGCTGAAGAACGCGTTCATCGAGAACGCGGGCCGGGGCGACGACGCCGCGGCCCCGCAGTCCGACGCGGATCGCCCGTATGTCGCGGGCGCGCTTGCCGCCTCCGCAGCCGCGCAATCCGCCGGCGAGCAGGACGCGAACACGGCCGGCTGACATCCCGCCGGCCGGAGATTTAGGAACACCAGCGGGCTCCGAAGACGGGCCCCGAGGGCCGTAGCGGCCCGCACAAGCGAGGCCGCAAGGGCCCCAAGGACAGGCGATGACCAAGAAGCTGCTCTTCCAGTTCGACACCGACCCGACCCCGAGCGTCTTCGACGTGGTGGTGGGCTATGACGGCGGCGCCGACCACATCACCGGTTACGGCGGCGTGACGCCCGACAACGTCGGCGCCTATGTGGACGGCACGATCTACACCCGCGGCGGCAAGGAGAAGCAGTCGACCGCGATCTTCGTCGGCGGCGGCGACATGGCGGCCGGCGAGGCGGTCTACGACGCCGTCCAGAAGCGCTTCTTCGGCCCGTTCCGCGTCTCCACCATGCTCGACTCCAACGGCTCGAACACGACCGCCGCCGCCGGCGTCGCGCTCGCGGTCAAAGCCGCCGGCGGCTCGGTTCAGGGCAAGCGCGCCGTGATCCTGGCCGGCACCGGTCCGGTCGGCATGCGCTCCGCCGCGATGCTCGGCAAGGAGGGCGCGACCGTCGCTGTCGTGGGCCGCGCTTTGGACAAGGCCCAGAAGGCCGCCGACAACATCGAGAAGCGCTTCGGCGTGAAGGTGGAGGCGATCGAAGCCAAGTCCGGCGAAGACCGCGCCAAGGCGGTCGCTGGCGCGAACCTCGTGTTCTCGGCCGGCGCCATCGGCCTCGAGCTGCTCGCCGAAGACGTCTGGAAGAACGAGAAGTCGATCGAGATCCTGGTCGACTACAACGCCCAGCCCCCGCTCGGCATCGGCGGCATCGACGCCATGGACAAGGCCAAGGAGCGCCACGGCAAGCTCGCGATCGGCGCGCTCGGCCTCGGCGGTCTGAAGCTCAAGCTCCACCGCACGCTGATCGGCAAGCTGTTCGAGGCCGCCGACCAGTCGTTCGACGCCGACGAGATCTACGCGCTCGCGAAAGAGATGGCGTGATGGCCGAGACGCAAAGCATCGGCGCTTTCCTCGACGACCTCGCCTCCGAGCGCTCGACGCCCGGCGGCGGGGGCGCGGCCGCGATCTCCGGCGCGATGGGCGCCGCGCTCGTCTCGATGGTCTGCAACCTCACCATCGGCAAGCCGAAATATGTCGAGGTCGAAGCCGAGCTGAAGGAGGTGCTGGCGGAGTCCGAGCGTCTTCGGGCCGAGCTCACCACCGCGATCGGCGACGACGTGAAGGCCTTCGACGCCGTGATGGGGGCCTATGGCCTGCCGAAGGGCGAGACCGACGACGAGAAGGCCGCCCGCACCGCCAAGATCCAGGCGGCGCTGAAGGAGGCGACCGACGTGCCGCTCGAATGCGCGCGGCTTTGCGCCGAGGTCGTCAAACTGTCGAAGGTCGTCGCCCATAAGGGCAATCTCAACGTGGTGTCGGACGCCGGCGTCGCGGTGCAGTCGGCCTATGCCGGGCTGATGAGCGCGGCGCTCAACGTGCGCGTCAACGCCAAGTCGATCAAGGACCGCGACTTCGCCGAGGAGCGGCTGGCGGAGCTCGAGGAGCTGCTTTCCGAGGCGCGGAGCGAGACCAAGCTGATCTATGGCGTGGTCAAGGACAAGCTCGGCTGATCGACTGGATCGATCGTCCGATCAGTCTGATTCATCAGGCGTTTTACGAAAGTCGGGACTGACCGGACGATCGCCGGCGTATAAGAATTGCTTTCGGAGCAAGACAAGAGATTCAGACATACTGAATACCAGAGGAGGCCGAGATGGACGTTCACGAGTACCAGGCGAAAGAGTTGCTTTCGGGGTTCGGAGTGGCCGTCGCGAAGGGCGCCGTGGCGTTCAGTCCCGACCAGGCGGTCTATGCGGCCACGGAGCTCGGCGGATCCTACTGGGCGGTCAAGGCCCAGATCCATGCCGGCGCCCGCGGCAAGGCCGGCGGCATCAAGCTCTGCCGCACTTATAACGAGGTGCGCGACGCCGCCAAGGGCATGCTCGGCAAGAAGCTCGTGACCAAGCAGACGGGCCCCGAGGGCAAGCCCGTCCAGCGGGTCTATATCGAGGTCGCCGATCCCTTCGATCGCGAGCTCTATCTCGGCTACGTGCTCGACCGGAAGGCCGAGCGCGTGCGCGTCATCGCCTCGACCGAGGGCGGGATGGAGATCGAGGAGATCGCCGAGAAGAATCCCGAGGCGCTGATCCAGGTGGTGGTGGAGCCCGCGGTCGGCCTCCAGCAGTTCGAAGCCCGCGAGATCGCCTTCAGGCTCGGCCTCAACATCAAGCAGGT
Source organism: Chenggangzhangella methanolivorans (assembly GCF_042648545.1). Lineage (NCBI taxonomy): Bacteria > Pseudomonadati > Pseudomonadota > Alphaproteobacteria > Hyphomicrobiales > Methylopilaceae > Chenggangzhangella > Chenggangzhangella methanolivorans. Next base: position 635,559 of record NZ_JBHRXS010000003.1, on the reverse strand, counting down.
CTCGGCCGCGGTGAAGACGATCATGAACGCCTACCGGGCGTTCCGCGACACCGACTGCCAGATGCTCGAGATCAACCCGCTGGTCGTCACCAAGGACGACCGGGTGCTGGCGCTCGACGCCAAGATGTCGTTCGACGACAACGCGCTGTTCCGGCGCCGCAACGTCGCCGACATGCACGATCCCTCGCAGTCCGATCCGCGAGAGGCTCAAGCCGCCGAGCACAGCCTCAACTACATCGGGCTCGAGGGCGAGATCGGCTGCATCGTGAACGGCGCAGGTCTCGCGATGGCCACCATGGACATGATCAAGCACGCCGGCGGCAGCCCCGCGAACTTCCTCGACGTCGGCGGCGGCGCTTCTCCCGAGCGCGTCGCGACCGCCTTCAGCCTCGTCCTGTCGGACAAGAACGTGAAGGCGATCCTGGTCAACATCTTCGCGGGCATCAACCGTTGCGACTGGGTGGCCCAGGGCGTCGTTCAGGCGGCGAAGGAAGTCGACATGAAGGTGCCGCTGATCGTTCGGCTCGCCGGCACCAACGTCGAGGCCGGCAAGAAGATCCTGAGCGAGAGCGGGCTCGACCTCATCACCGCCGACACGCTGTCGGAGGCCGCGAGCAAGGCCGTCGCCGCCTGCCAGGGCGTCAAGAAGAACGCGGCCTGAGGAACAGGGGAGGACACGACCATGAGCATTCTCATCGACGAAAAGACCCCGATCATCGTGCAGGGCGTCACCGGCGATAAGGGCACGTTCCACGCCAAGGAGATGATCGAGTACGGCTCGAACGTCGTCGGCGGCGTGACGCCCGGAAAGGGCGGGCGGACGCATCTCGGCCTGCCCGTCTTCAACACGGTCAAGGAAGCCGTGCAGGAGACCGGAGCCACGACCTCGATCACCTTCGTGGCGCCGCCCTTCGCGGCCGACGCGCTGATGGAGGCGGCGGATGCGGGCCTAAAGCTCGTCTGCTCGATCACCGACGGCATCCCGGCGCAGGACATGATGCGCGTGAAGCGCTACCTCTACCGGTACCCGAAGAGCCAGCGCACCATGGTGGTGGGCCCGAACTGCGCCGGCATCATCTCGCCGGGCAAGTCGATGCTCGGAATCATGCCGGGCCATATCTACAAGCAGGGCAATGTCGGCGTGATCTCGCGCTCCGGCACGCTCGGCTACGAGGCCGCCTCCCAGATGAAGGCGCTCGGCATCGGCATCTCGACCTCGGTCGGCATCGGCGGCGATCCGATCAACGGCTCGTCGTTCCTCGACCATCTCGCGCTCTTCGAAGAGGATCCCGACACCCATGCGGTTCTGATGATCGGCGAGATCGGCGGCCCGCAGGAAGCCGAGGCTTCGGCCTGGATCAAGGAGAACTTCTCGAAGCCCGTGATCGGTTTCGTGGCGGGCTTGACGGCGCCGAAGGGCAGGCGCATGGGCCATGCCGGGGCGATCATCTCGGCGACCGGCGACAGCGCCGCCGAGAAGGCCGAGATCATGCGGTCATACGGCCTGACCGTCGCCCCCGACCCGGGCTCGTTTGGCACGACGGTTGCTGAAGTGCTCGGGAAGACCCGCAAGGCCGCCTGAGGCCGCCCGCCCGTCCGATCGGCGCGGCGGCCTCCGGACCACCGCCGCGCCGGGTCATCGAACGTCCCGCCCCCCGGGCGCCCGCGTCGGCGGCCCGCCCGAAAAGCCGTGGAGTGAAGCGATGACGATGCTCGCCGAAGCAGCGCCGCCGGTCGAAGAGGCCGCCCCGTTCGAGCCGCCGGTGATCACCGGCACCGAGCCGACCGCCGCGACCGAAATCCTGTTCCACGCCCTGCTGCAGATCTGCCGCCGCCACGAGCCGCAGCTCGAGCGGGTGCTCAAAGGCGAGGCGGACATCGCCAAGCTGACGCCCGAGCTGATGAGCCGCGCGCTTCAGCTTCAGGGGATCTGGTTCCGGCTGCTGTCGATCGTCGAAGAGAACACCGCGATGCGCCGCCGCCGCCATGCGGAGCGCAATCACGGCCGGGCCGAGGTCAACGGCACCTTCTCGAAGGTTCTGGCGCAGGCCGCGGCCGCGGGCGTCAAGGCCGCCGAAGTGCAGACGATGCTGAAGGGCCTGCGCATCCGCCCGACCATCACGGCGCATCCGACGGAGTCGAAGCGCGTCACGGTGCTGGAGAAGCTCCGCAAGATCTATCTGCTGCTGCTCGAGCTCGAGCTGCCGCGCTGGACCGAGCGCGAGCGCAACGCGCTGGTGAACGACCTCAGCGACCAGATCGAACTCATCTTCCTCACCGGCGAGCTGCAGCTCGAAAAGGCGACGGTGGTGCGCGAAGTCTCGTGGGCGCTGCACTTCTTCGACGAGAGCCTGTTCGAGATGCTGCCCGAGGTGCTGACCTCGCTCGAGACCTCGCTCGCCGAGCATTATCCGGACGACAATTTCGAGGCGCCGCCCTTCTTCCAGTTCGGCTGCTGGGTCGGCGGCGACCGCGACGGCAACCCCTTCGTCACCCATGACGTCACCCGCACCACGCTCAAGCGCAACGCGCGCGCCTCGATGCGCCGCTTCCGCACCCGCATCTCGGATCTCGGCAAGCACCTGTCGATCACCGAGCGCGTGCTGCCGACGCCGGTCGCGTTTCGCAAGGAGTTGAAGGCGCTGCTCGACCAGTCGGGCGACGGCGAGGCGATCGCGGCGCGGAACCCGGGCGAACACTTCCGCCAGTTCCTCACCTGCGTCCTGCGCAAGCTCGACGCCACGATCGAGCGCAACAAGGAGGAGCCGATCATCCTGCCCGGCGCCTGGTACGCCGACGCCGACCAGATCATCGGCGATCTCAAGACCCTGGAGCACGGGCTGATCGAGGGCGACTGCCGCTCGCTCGCGGTCAATCAGGTGCGTCCCGTGCGGCGCATGGTCGAGCTGTTCCGCTTCTCCACCTGCCACCTCGACATCCGCGAGAACTCGACGCGCACCACCAACGCGCTGAAGGAGATCTGGGCCTCGATCGAAGGCGGCGAGCCGGACGAGGCGCCGGATCTCGAAAGCTCCGAATGGCGCGCCTGGCTGACCGCCGAGCTGTCGAAGCCGCGCACCAAGCTCCGTGACCTGCCGAAGCTCTCCGAAGAGAGCAGGGAGACGCTCGCGACCTTCGCGCTCGTCGGCGAGATGCGGGCCGGCATCGACCGCGAGGCGGTCGGCTGCTTTATCCTGTCGATGACGCGCTCGGTGAACGACATCCTCGGCGTCTATCTGCTGGCCAAGGAAGCCCGGATCTATCTGGACAGCCCGGGCGTGGAGATTTGCCAGCTACCGATCGTGCCGCTGTTCGAAACCATCGAAGATTTGCGCGCCGCCCCCGCCATCATGAAAGAGCTGCTGGCGATCCCGCTGGTTCGCCGCTCGGTGCGCTGGCAGGGCGGTTTCCAGGAGGTGATGGTCGGCTATTCGGACAGCAACAAGGACGGCGGCTACTTCGCGTCCAACTGGGAGCTTTACAAGGCGCAGGCCAAGCTCACCGAGGTCGGCGAGCAGGCCAGCGTGCCGATCGCCTTTTTCCACGGCCGCGGCGGCTCGGTGTCGCGCGGCGGCGCGCCGACCGCCCGCGCCATCGAGGCGCTGCCGCAGGGCTCGATCAACCGCCAGTACCGCGTCACCGACCAGGGCGAGGTCGTCTCGTTCAAATATTCCAACCGCGGCACCGCCGCCTACCAGATGGAGCTGACCGCGGCTTCCGTGCTCGAGCACGCGCTCCTGTCGATGCGCGACGTCCAGCCCTGGAAGGCGGAGTTCGACGACGCAATGGAGGCGCTCTCGGGCGCCTCGCGCGCGATCTACACGCAGCTCATCAATCACGACGGCTTCGTCGAATATTTCCAGAACGCGAGCCCGCTCGACGAGCTGGCGCTCCTCAACATCGGCTCGCGTCCCGCCCGCCGCTTCGGCGCGCGCTCGCTTTCGGACCTGCGCGCCATTCCTTGGGTTTTCGCCTGGGCGCAGAACCGGCACATCATCACCGGCTGGTATGGCATCGGCTCGGGGCTGAAGAACTTCATCGAGGTGCGGGGCGAGCAGGGCGAAGAGCTGCTGAAGCGCATGTTCGAGAAATCGAAGCCCTTCCGGCTCATCCTCGATGAGGTCGAGAAGACGCTGCGGATGGTCGATCTCTCGATCGCCCGTGAATATTCGAAGCTCGCGCCCGACCAGAAGACCCGTGACGAGGTCTTCGGCCTCATCGAAGCCGAATACGCGCTCACCTGCGAGATGTGCCTGCGCGTCTCCGGCGGCGGCGAGATCGCGTTCCGCTACCCCGCGTTCCGCGAGCGCCTCGCCGAGCGCCTGCCGGTCATCAACCAGGTGAGCCGCGAGCAGGTCGAACTGCTGCGCCTCTACCGGGGCGAGACCGACGAGTTCAAGCGCGACGAGATCAAGTCGGCGCTGCTGCTTTCCATCAACTGCATCTCGGTCGGCTTCGGCGCGACGGGGTGACGCGATGACCTTCTAAGGCCGAATTGCGCGCCGCGGGACGCCGCCCTAAAGGCCGTCCTTAAGCGCCCGATTGGCTGAACCAATCAAGAACCGAACGACTGAGGAGGACGACCAATGAGCTTCACCCTGATCCAGCAGGCCACTCCGCGCCTGCACCGCTCGGAACTCGCCGTGCCGGGCTCCAACCCGACCTTCATGGAGAAGTCGGCCAAGTCCGCCGCCGACGTGATCTTCCTCGACCTCGAGGACGCGGTCGCTCCGGACGACAAGGAGCAGGCGCGGAAAAACATCATCCAGGCGCTGAACGACATCGACTGGGGAACCAAGACCATGATGATCCGCATCAATGGTCTCGACACCCACTACATGTACCGGGACGTCATCGACATCGTCGAGAAGTGCCCGCGCCTCGACATGATCCTGATCCCGAAGGTCGGCGTCGCGGCCGACGTCTACGCGGTCGACATGCTGACCACGCAGGTCGAGCAGTCGATCAAGCGCGAGAAGAAGATCGGCTTCGAGGTTCTGATCGAAACCGCGCTCGGCATGGCGAACGTCGAGGCGATCGCGACCTCGTCGAAGCGGCTCGAGGCCATGTCGTTCGGCGTCGCGGACTACGCCGCCTCCTGCCGGACCCGCTCGACCGTCATCGGCGGCGTGAACCCGGACTACTCCGTGCTCACCGACAAGGACGAGGCCGGAAACCGCGAGACCCATTGGCAGGACCCGTGGCTGTTCGCCCAGCAGCGCATGCTGGTGGCCTGCCGCGCCTATGGCCTGCGCCCGGTCGACGGCCCGTTCGGCGACTTCTCCGATCCGGACGGCTACCTCTCGGCGGCGCGTCGCTGCGCCTCCGCGGGTTACGAGGGCAAGTGGGCGATCCATCCCTCGCAGATCGAGCTCGCCAACGACGTGTTCACGCCGTCGGAAGCCGAAGTCACCAAGGCCCGCCGCATCCTCGTGGCGATGGAAGAGGCCGCCAAGGCCGGCAAGGGCGCGGTCTCGCTCGACGGCCGCCTGATCGACATCGCGTCGATCCGCATGGCCGAGGCGCTGATCAACAAGGCCGACGCGATGAAGGCGGCCGCCTGAGCCGTCATGCCCGGCGAAGCGAGGCATCCACGACTGAGGTTCAGGAAGCCTCGCATCAAAGCAAAGGCCGGGAGCGATCCCGGCCTTTTCTTATGTTCCGGCGAAGAACCTCACGCCGTCCCCGCCTGCTTCTGCACCGTCGAATGGTGGCGGCTGTAGGCGAAGTAGATCACGAAGCCGATCGCCATCCAGACGATGAGCCGGATCCAGGTGTCGAGCGGCAGCCCCGCCATCAGCGCGAGGCAGAACAGGATGCCGAGGATCGGGATCACGGGAACGCCTGGAACCTTGAAGGGGCGGTGCGCGTCGGACTCGCTGCGGCGGAGATAGATCACCGCGCCGCAGACGAGGATGAACGCGAACAGCGTGCCGATCGACACCATCTCGCCCAGAAGCCCGATCGGCAGAAGGCCGCCGATCAGCGCCACGCAGCCGCCGATCATGTACTGGCTGACATAGGGCGTGTCGTATTTCTCGTGGATTTTCGAGAACACCGGCGGCAGCAGGCCGTCCTTTGACATCGTGAAGAAGATGCGGCTCTGGCCGTAGAGCAGCACCAGCATCACGGTGGTGAGGCCCGCGATCGCCCCGATCTTGATCGGCCATGAGAACCAGCCCATGCCGACAGCGTCCGCGCCCTTGGCGATCGGGTCCGGCACGTTGAGGTCGGCGTAAGGCACCAGACCCGTCAGCACCGCGGCCACGAGGATGTAGAGCACGGTGCAGATGGCGAGCGAGCCGAGGATGCCGATCGGCATGTCGGTTTGGGGCTTCTTGGCTTCCGAGGCCGCGGTGGAGACCGCGTCGAAGCCGATATAGGCGAAGAACACGACGCCCGCGCCGCGCAGCACGCCCGACCAGCCATACTCGCCGAACTCGCCCTTGTTTTCCGGGATGAACGGGGCCCAGTGCGAGGTGTCGACGTAGAACGCGCCGATCACGATGAAGCCGACCACGACCGCGAGCTTCACCACCACCATGATGTTGTTGAGCCGCGCTGACTCCTTCGTGCCGCGCGCCAGCAGGAAGGTGAGCGTCATCACGATGAGCGCGGCCGGCAGGTTGAAGATGCCGGTCGCCTCCGAACCGTCGGCGAGCTTCACCGTGGCGCCGAGCGAGTTGGTCAGCTGAGGCGGGAGGAAGACGCCGAGGTCGCGCAGGATCGACACCATGTAGCCCGACCAGCCGACCGAGACGGTCGCCGCGCCCATGGCGTATTCGAGCACGAGGTCCCAGCCGATGATCCAGGCGAAGAACTCGCCGAGCGTGGCGTAGGTGTAGGTGTAGCTCGATCCCGAGACCGGGATCAGCGCCGAGAGCTCCGCATAGCAGAGGCCGACGAACGCGCAGGCGACGCCGCCGAGCGCGAAGGACAGCATGATGCCGGGGCCGGCGTATTTCGCCGCCGCGGTGCCGGTCAGCACGAAGATGCCTGCGCCGATGATGCAGCCGATGCCGATCGCGACGATCGACAACGCGTTCAGCGATTTGGAGAGCGAATGGCCGTCCTCGTCGCCGGTGAGATCTTCGAGCTTCTTGCGGATGGTCAGCGTCGACGCGTTCATTCCCGGTCCTCCACGGAGGCGCGTGGCGGGCACGCGCGTGCAGGGATGTGCGTGATTTCTCAGCGCAATCTGCGCGCTGGTCTTTCGATCATTGGCCCGAGGAGTTCGAAAGCAAGGCGCGGGCCGGGCGAATGGCGCGAAGTTTCAGAAAAATGTCACTCTTTCGTCATCGCCGCCGCGGCATGGCGACCGATGAGGCGCTTCTTGGGGACAAGCTGCGGCTGCGCTTGGACTCTCGAGCCCTGATCAGACAGGGTCTTTCGCGGCCTGTCGTGCGGGCGGGCCGGCGCGTTTTGGGAACGGCATGACCATCGCGATCGACATCGGCCAGAAGGCGAACGGCCAGCCGGCGGCCTTCGACCTCGAGGAGCTGCTCGCGACGCGCCTGTTGGTGCAGGGCAATTCGGGCTCGGGAAAATCGCATCTGCTGCGGCGCCTGCTCGAGCAGAGCGCGCCCTGGGTGCAGCAATGCGTCATCGATCCCGAGGGCGACTTCGTGACGCTCGCGGATGTCTTCGGCCATGTCGTGATCGACGCGGCCGCCTGCGAGAAGGAGCTCGTCCAGATCGCGGACCGGGTGCGGCGCCATCGGGTGTCGGTGATCTTCAACCTCGAGGGGCTCGAGGTCGATCGTCAGATGCGGGCCGCGGCGCTGTTCCTCAACGGGCTGTTCGAGGCCGACCGCGACCTCTGGTACCCGATGCTAGTGGTGGTCGACGAGGCGCAGCTGTTCGCGCCGGCCGCCTCGGGCGACGCCGACGAGGAGGCGCGCCGCCAGTCGCTCGCCGCCATGACCAACCTCATGTGCCGCGGCCGCAAGCGCGGGCTCGCGGGCGTCATCGCCACGCAGCGCCTCGCAAAGCTCGCCAAGAACGTCGCGGCCGAGGCCTCGAACTTCCTGATGGGCCGCACCTTTCTCGACATCGACATGGCGCGCGCCGCCGATCTTCTCGGCATGGAGCGCCGGCAGGCCGAGACCTTCCGCAATCTCGAGCGCGGGCGCTTCGTCTCGCTCGGGCCGGCGATCGGCCGCAAGCCCGAACCGGTGAAGATCGGCGCGGTGAAGACGGTTGCGCGCGGCGGAGGCCCGAAGCTGACGCCGCTCCCCGGAACCGCGGTCGAGGACGCCGCCGGCCTCATATTCCGCGCCGGCGCCGACGAGCAGCGCCCGGCGCGCGTGGCGCCGCGTCCGGCCGCGCCGGACGTCATGGCGCAGATCGATCAGGCCCGCCGCGACGCCGAGCCGCCGGCGCCGTCCGATCTCTTCGCCGGCGCCGAGCGCGACGAGACGATCGCAAAGATCATCGCCGAGATGATGCAGGAGCCCGACGCCGGGTTTCAGCCGGTCGCGATGCTCTATCAGGATTTTCTCGTCCGCTGCCGCATCGCGCGGCTACCCGGCGAGGCTCCGGACCTGCCGCGCTTCCGCAAGGCGCTGGCGCTCGCAAAGGCCGGCGTCGAGCAAGGCTCGGCGACCGAGGACGACTGGAGCCAGGCGACGCTCATCGCCGCCTCGCTCCCCGAAGACATGCGCGGCGTCTTCCTGCTGATCGCCAAGGCCGCGCTGGGCGAATCCCCGTGCCCGTCGGACGACGACATCGCCCGCGCCTACGGCACGCGCTCTTCCGGTCGGGCCCGGCGGCTGCTCGCTTACATGGAAGAGCGCGGCTTCATCCAGACCGCGACGGACCTCAAGGGCGCGCGCATCGTCACGCTGCCTGACCTCGGCTGGCGCACGGCCCCGGGGGGCGTGGGCCTCGCGCGGGTGGGGTGAGCGAAGGCTGAAACGAACTGCGTGCTTCGAGACGCGGCCCTCGGGCCGCTCCTCAGCATGAGGGATGTTTCAGCGTCCAAACGGTCCTCATGCTGAGGAGCCTTGGCGAACAGCCAAGGCGTCTCGAAGCACGCACTCCGTCTTAGCCCTTCACTTCACCCGCTGCTTCTCGAGCTTCCTCGCCAGCGTCCGCCGGTGCAGCCCGAGCCGCCGAGCGGTCTCGGAGATGTTGAAGCCTGTCTCCATCAACGTCTCGTGGATGCGTTCCCATTCGAGGTTCTTGATCGAGGTCGGCCGCACCACAAGCGGGGCGTCGACGTCGCCCGCGGCCCGGCTGAACGCCGCCTCGATGTCGTCGGTGTTGGAGGGCTTGACCAGGTAGTGGCAGGCCCCGAGCTTGATCGCCTCCACGGCCGTCGCGATCGAGGCGAAGCCGGTCAGCACCACGATGAGCATGTCGGGATCATGCGCGTGCAGCGCCTGCACGCAGGCGAGGCCGGACGCGCCGCCCGAGAGGCGCAGGTCCACCACGGCGTAGCCGGGCGTGCGCGTCGCGATCAGGACCTTGAGCTCTTCGAGGCTTCCGGCGGTCAACGCCTCGTAGTCCCGGCGTTCGAAGGAGCGCTTCAGCGTCTTGGCGAATTTCTCGTCATCGTCGACGATCACCAGCAGGCGTTCAGGCGGCATCGGCGTCTTCCGGTTCGATCGCAAGCGTCGCGAGCGGCAGGGTCAGCGTCACGATCGCGCCGCCGGCCTCCCGGTTGGCCGCCGCGACCGCGCCGCCGAGCTTGCGCATCACGTTGACGACGAGAAACAGTCCGAGCCCCCCGCCAGGTTTACCCTTGGTCGAGTTATAAGGCTTTCCGAGGTTCGCGATCACCTGCGACGAAAATCCCGGGCCCCGGTCGAGCACGCGCAGCGCCAGCAGGTCGTCCTCGCGCACCGCCGTCACCGTGACCTTTTCGGGCGAGGCTTCCGCAGCGTTGTCGATGACGACGGCGATGACCTGCTTGAGCGCGGGATCGGCGAGGATCGGAACGTCCTCCTCGATGCGCTCGACGAACTCGATCAGCGTGCCGGGATGGGCGGAGCGGCGGTCGTCGAGCACTTCGGCCAGGAAGGCGCGCACGGTCGTGGCCTCCGGAGCCTCGCCGCGCGCCTCGCCGGCCGACAGCAGGATGCCGGAGACGATCGACTTGCAGCGACGCACCTCGGCCTGCATGTCGGCGATTTCGTCCAGGATTTCAGGCTCCTTGGCGAAGGAGGGCATGCGCCGCCAGTCGCTCAGGATGACGTCGAGGGTCGCGAGCGGCGTTCCGAGCTCATGGGCGGCGCCGGAGGCCAGCAGCCCCATGCGAACGATGTGGTCCTCCTCCGCCTCGCGCTGGCGCAGCGCCGCGAGGCGCGCGTCGCGCTGCTTCAGGTTCCGCCCGATGCGCGCGACGAAAACGACGAGCAGCGCCGCGTTGAGCGCGAAGCACGCCACCATGCCCTGCACATGCAGGCGGAACAGCTCCTCCACGCCGCCTTGGGGCAGGATGAGCGGCAGGTGATAGCGGGTGAGGAAGGCGAAAGCCGTGACGGTGATCGCGACGATCGCCCAGACCGACCAGGCCTCGAGCAGAACCGCGCCCAGCATCGCGTGCAGCAGGAACAGGAACGCGAACGGATTGGTGGCCCCGCCGCTCAGATAAAGCTGGGCGGTGAGCGCGAGCGCGTCGAAGGCGAGCTGGCCGAAGAGCTCGGCGTTGGTGGCGCGCGCGCGCCAGCGAAGGCGCGACAGGGTCAGGAGGTTGAGCGCGACGAGGCTCGCGGCCACCAGTCCCATGGCGACGAGCGGCAGGCGGATGTCCATGCCGAACTCGACCAGCGCGATGGTCGCGACTTGGCCCACCACCGCGATCCAGCGCAGCTCGACGAGCTGCAGCATGTTCTTGCGGATCGCGGCGTCGTCGGCGCGTGCGGCGCCGGGCGCGTCAGCGGCGTCGAAGCGCGCGTTCATGGGCGAACAGGATCGCGGCCCCGCCCGCGACCATCGCGGCGAGAGCGAACCAGGTAAGGGCGTAGACGAGGTGGCTGTTGCGGAACGAGACCACGGTGAGGCCGCCGACGGGCAGTCCGCCGGGATTTTGCGTCGCGTCGGCGTCGATGAAGTAAGGGGCCACGCCTTCGAGCCCGCGCGCGGCGGCGATCGCCGCCACGTCGCGCGATGTCCAGCGCTCGGCGCCGGGGTCGTTGGCCCGCAGGAAGCCGCCGCCGGGTTCGGAGACGCGCAGGAGCCCAGTCACCGCGACAGGCCCGGCGGGCGTCATCGCCTCGGCCTCGCCGCGCTTGTCCGCGGGCACGAAGCCGCGATTCACCAGCACGGTGAAGCCCTGCGTGGTCTTGAGGGGGGCCAGAACCCAGAAGCCCGCGCCCTGTTCGGTCACGGCCTGGGTCAGCGCGGTCTTGCCGGGAATGAACGCGCCCGCGGCGATCACGCGGCGATACGCGTCGCGGTCGGCGGAGGTCTCGGGCCATTCCGCCGGACCCGGGGCGGCGACGGGCGCTGCATGGATGCGGGCGTCGACGCGCTCGATCAGGTCGAGTTTCCAGACGCGGCGCTCGAGCTGCCAGACGCCCAGCGAAACGAACCCGCCGAAGATGACAAGCGCCGCGAGGCCGATCGCGGCGAGCGCGGCCGCCGATCGCGGCCGCCGGCCGGCGCTCGCGTCGTCGCCGGACGGCGAAACGGCCGCGAGCGCCGGGGAGCTCATCTCGCGCCGTTCTCGGGCTGAACGAGCGGGGTCGTGCCGTTCATCTCATGGAGACCCGGCGTCATGTTGGCGTGCAGGTGGAACATCACCCAGAACGAGCCCGCGAGCGTGATCACCACCAGAACCACGGTGAAGATCATGGCGAGCATGGTCCAGCCGCCTTCGGATTTCGGGCTCATGTGCAGGAAGTAGATCATGTGCACGAAGATCTGCGCGACCGCGAACAGCAGGACCACGACCGCGGCGGTGGTGGGCGAGCGGAACACGTCGCCCATGATCAGCCAGAACGGGATCGCGGTCAGGATCGCGGACAGGATGAAGCCCGTCACATAGTCCCGCATCGTGCCGTGATGGCCGCCGCCCTCATGGTGGTGGTCGTCGTGGCCGTGACCATGGCCGTGGGCGTCGTGCGCGGGGGTCTCGGCGTGCGTCGCCATCACAGCGTCCCCATCAGATAGACGAAGGTGAAGACGCCGATCCAGACGACGTCGAGGAAGTGCCAGAACATCGACAGGCACAGCAGGCGGCGGCGGTTCTCGGGGATCAGGCCGCGCTGCGCGACCTGGAACATCAGCGTCACGAGCCAGATCATGCCGAAGGTGACGTGCAGGCCGTGCGTGCCGACGAGCGCGAAGAAGCTCGACAGGAAGGCCGAGCGCTGCGGCGTCGCGCCCTCGTGGATCAGGTGGTGGAACTCATAGAGCTCGACGCCCAGGAAGGCCGCGCCGAACACGCCCGTGACGCCGAGCCAGAACAGCGTGGTGCCGACCCGGTTCTTCGCCATCTCCAGCATGGCGAAGCCGTAGGTGATCGACGAGAACAGCAGGAAGGTGGTGTTGAGCGCCACCAGCCCGAGGTCGAACAGGTCCTTGCCCGAAGGGCCGGCGGCGTAGTTGCGGCCCAGCACGCCGTAGCAGGCGAACAGGACCGCGAAGATGAGGCAATCGCTCATCAGATAGATCCAGAAGCCGAGCAGCGTCCCGTTCTCGGGGTGGTGCTCGGTCTTCAGGAAGAAGACCCGGCCGTCGTCCGGCTTCTCAAGCGCCGCGTCCTTGTGGGCGGCTTCGAAGGTGGTCGCGGTCATCGGGTCAGGCCTTGGCGCTGGCGAGGAGGCGGGTGCGGGCGCGTTCGGTCTCGATCACCTCCGAGGCCGGGATGTGGAAGTCCCGGGCGTAGTTGAAGGTGTGCAGGATGACGGTCGCGAGCAGGAGCGCGAAGCTCGCGGCGACGAGCCACCAGATGTGCCACACGAGGGCGAAGCCGCACACGACGCTGATCCCGGCGAGGACGATGCCCGCCCAGGTGTTCTTCGGCATGTGGATCGGGATGAAGCCCTCGGTCGGCCGCACGTAGCCGCGCTTCTTCATGTCGTGCCAGGCGTCGAGGTCATGGACGACCGGCGTGAACGCGAAGTTGTAGGCGGGCGGCGGCGAGGAGGTCGACCACTCGAGCGTGCGGCCGTCCCAGGGATCGCCGGTGACGTCCAGCAGGCTCTCGCGCTTCTGGAAGCTGACGAAGAGCTGCCAGAGGAAGGCCGCGATGCCGGCCGCGATGAGCGCCGCGCCGAGCGCCGCGATCACGAACCAGATCTGGAGCGAGGGATCCTCGAACTTCGACATGCGGCGGGTCACGCCCATCAGGCCGAGCACGTAGAGCGGCATGAAGGCGATGTAGAAGCCGATCGTCCAGCACCAGAACGAGACCTTGCCCCAGAACGGATCGAGCTTGAAGCCGAAGGCCTTGGGGAACCAGTAGGTGATGCCGGCGAACAGGCCGAACAGCACGCCGCCGATGATCACGTTGTGGAAGTGCGCGATCAGGAACAGCGAGTTGTGCAGCACGAAGTCGGCCGGGGGCACGGCGAGCAGCACGCCGGTCATGCCGCCGATGACGAACGTCACCATGAACGAGATGGTCCACAGCATCGGAACGTCGAAGCGGATGCGGCCGCGATACATCGTGAACAGCCAGTTGAAGATCTTCGCGCCCGTCGGGATCGAGATGATCATCGTCGTGATGCCGAAGAACGAGTTCACGCTCGCGCCCGACCCCATCGTGAAGAAGTGGTGGAGCCACACGAGGTAGGACAGGATCGTGATGACGACGGTGGCGTAGACCATCGAGGCGTAGCCGAAGAGGCGCTTGCCGCAATAGGTGGACACGACCTCGGAGAAGATGCCGAAGGCCGGCAGGATCAGGATGTAGACCTCCGGGTGGCCCCAGATCCAGATCAGGTTCACGTACATCATGGCGCTGCCGCCGAAGTCGTTCGTGAAGAACGCGGTGCCGACGTAGCGGTCGAGGCTGAGCAGCGCCAGGACTGCGGTGAGCACCGGGAAGGCGGCGACAATCAGCACGTTGGTGCAGAGCGCGGTCCAGGTGAACACCGGCATGCGCATCATGGTCATGCCGGGCGCGCGCATCTTCACGATGGTGGCGACGAGGTTCACGCCCGAGAGCAGCGTCCCGACGCCCGCGATCTGCAGCGCCCAGATGTAGTAGTCGACGCCGACGCCTGGCGAGGCGTGGATCCCCGACAGAGGCGGATAGGCGAGCCAGCCGGTCGCCGCGAACTCGCCGATGAAGAGCGAGGCCATCACGAGGATCGCGCCGCCCGCCGTCATCCAGAACGAGAAGTTGTTCAGGAAGGGGAAGGCGACGTCGCGCGCGCCGATCTGCAGCGGCACCACGTAGTTCATGAGGCCGGTGACGAGCGGCATCGCCACGAAGAAGATCATGATCACGCCATGGGCGGTGAAGATCTGGTCGTAGTGGTGCGGCGGCAGGTAGCCTTCGGCGCCGCCGTGCGCGATCGCCTGCTGAATGCGCATCATGACGGCGTCGGCGAAGCCGCGCAGCAGCATGATGAGGCCGAGGACCACATACATGATCCCGATCTTCTTGTGGTCGATCGAGGTCAGCCAGTCGCGCCAGAGCACGCCCCAGACGCGGTAGTAGGTCATGGCGCCGAGGACGCCGACGCCGCCGATCGCCACCGCGGCGAAGGTCGCGATCAGGATCGGCTCGTGGAACGGAAGCGCGGCGAAGGTCAGCTTGCCGAACAGCACGCTTTCTGAGGTCGGTGCGGGCGTCATGGCGTCACTCGGGGCTGCGGGCGGAGGGCCGCTCGGAAGTGTCTTCGGCGCGCGCGAAGGCGACGGCCGTGGTCGAGGAGGCGTCGGCGCGGCGGCCGAGCGGGGCCGGCAGCGGCGCTTCGACGGTGAGGCCGTCGCGCGGCGCGTCGGTGGTGCAGGAGACGGCCGAGACGAAGCGCTTCTTTGCGGTCGTGCCGTCGGGGCGGGTCTGCTCGAAGGCGATGACGTTGTTGACGCCCTCGCGTCCGCCGCCGCCGCGCTTGTCGGCCGCCATCATGTCCTTGACGCACATCTTGGCGCGGTCGACGCAACGGTTGAGGACGGCGTCGTAGAGGCCGTCCTCGACCGCCGACCAGCGCTTCACCGGGTCGGCGATGCTCGGCTGCTCGAGCTCGGTGTAGCCGGCGCGGTCGAGCGTGGCGTTGGCCTCCTTGGCCTTTGCGATCCAGGCGTCGAAGCCGGCGTCGTCGAGGCCGTGGAAGCGGAAGCGCATGTTGGAGAAGCCGGCGCCGCTGTAGTTCGCCGAGAAGCCCTCGTAGTCGCCCGCCTTGTTGATGACCGCGTGGAGCTTCGTCTCCATGCCGGGCATCGCGTAGATCATGCCGGCAAGCGCGGGCACGTAGAACGAGTTCATCACCGTCGAGGAGGTGAGCTTGAAGGTGATCGGCCGGTCGACCGGAGCCGCGAGTTCGTTGACGGTCGCGACGCCGTATTCGGGATAGAAGAACAGCCACTTCCAGTCGAGCGCGACCGCCTGGACCTCGAGCGGCTTCACGTTCTCCGGAATGGCGCGATTGGCGTCGAGCCGCTCGAGCGGGCGGTAGGGGTCGAGCAGATGCGTCGACACCCAGGTGATCGCGCCGAGCGCGATGATGATGACGAGCGGCGCCGCCCAGATCACCACCTCGAGCGAGGTCGAGTGGTGCCAGTCGGGATCGTATTTCGCTTCCTTGTTCGAGGCGCGGTAGCGCCAGGCGAACAGCAGCGTCAGCGCGATCACCGGAATGATGATCAGCAGCATCAGCGCGGTCGAGACCAGGATCAGGTCGCGCTGTCGGACGGCGATGTCGCCGGATGGATTCATCACCACCATTTCGCAGCCGGCGAGCAGCAGCGAGAGCGGCAGGAGGGCAAGGAGCTTGAATGCGCGCACGGGCGGACCCATGGTTCGAACGGGCTTTGGGGCGTCGACGCCGGACTAGGCCTTTTCGACCTTCGACCGACATTGGACGGTTTGTCCTATCGGCGGCGATGCGTCCACCGCATTAGACATCCGCGCGCGAAAGCAATCGGATTTGAACCGCGGCGGTTGCGGAGGCATTGTGTCCGATGCGGGCGGTCCCGCAAGAGGGACCGTTCCGCTCGCGAAGGAGCATGTGACGAGATGAGCCACGACGTCGCCCTGCCGGCCGGCGCTGAAGGCGCCCACGCCGATCACAAGATCTCGCCCGGCGAGATCGCGCTTGCGGTGGTCATCGGGCGCACCTCGGAGTTCTTCGACTTCTTCGTCTACGGCATCGCCTCGGTGCTGGTGTTCCCGGCGCTGCTGTTCCCCAATTCGAACCCGCTCGACGCGACGCTCTACTCCTTCGCGATCTTCTCGCTCGGCTTCGTGGCGCGTCCCTTCGGCTCGGTGCTGTTCATGTGGATCGGCCGCGAGCACGGCCGCGGCGTGAAGATGACGATCGCGCTGTTCCTGCTCGGCTCGTCGACCGCTTCGATCAGCTTCCTGCCCGCGCATGGCCAGATCGGCGTCGCGGCCGTGGTCATCCTGGCGATCTGCCGCATCGGCCAGGGCCTCGCGCTCGCCGGCGCATGGGACGGCCTCGCCTCGCTGCTCTCGCTCAACGCCCCGGCCGGCAAGCGCGGCTGGTACGCGATGATGCCGCAGCTCGGCGCGCCGTTCGGCTTCATCATGGCGGCGGGCCTGTTCGCCTTCTTCGTGAGCGTCCTCTCGGTCGAGGACTTCCTCGACTGGGGCTGGCGCTATCCGTTCTTCACCGCCTTCGCG
The DNA here is from genome assembly GCF_042648545.1 of Chenggangzhangella methanolivorans. NCBI lineage: Bacteria > Pseudomonadati > Pseudomonadota > Alphaproteobacteria > Hyphomicrobiales > Methylopilaceae > Chenggangzhangella > Chenggangzhangella methanolivorans. The sequence goes on along the minus strand of NZ_JBHRXS010000003.1, from coordinate 618,794 downwards.
ATCAACGTGGTGGCGCTGTTCGCGCGGCTTCGCCTCGTGCTCTCCGACGCCTATGAGCAGCAGTTCGAGACGCGCCAGCTCGCGCCCGTAAACGTGTTCGAGCTGCTGCGCTTCCAGTGGAAGAACGTGATCCTGGGCGCCTTCGCGCCGCTCGCGAGCTTCGCGCTGTTCCACCTCGTGACGATCTTCTCGCTCTCCTGGGTCACCCTCTTCCAGGGCGTGACCGCCAAGGAGTTCCTGCCGATCGAGATTCTGGGCGCCTGCTTCGGCGCGGCGGCGATCGTCGCGTCGGGCGTGATCGCCGACAAGATCGGCCGGCGCACGCTGATCGGCGTCGCCGCGACGCTGATCGCGATCTTCAGCTTCATGATCCCGGCGCTTCTCGGCGCGGGCTACGCCGGCGACGTCGCCTTCATCCTGATCGGCTTCACGCTGCTCGGCCTCGCGCTCGGCCAGTCGTCGGGCGCGCTTACCTCGAACTTCGCTTCGAAGTACCGCTACACCGGCGCGGCGCTGACCTCCGACCTCGCCTGGCTGATCGGAGCGGGCTTCGCGCCGCTCGTGGCGCTCAGCGTCTCGTCGAAGTTCGGCCTCGCTTTCGTCGGCCTCTACCTGCTGTCGGGCGCGGTGTGCACGCTGCTCTCGCTCTACCTCAACCGCCAGCTGGTGGTGAACGACTGAGCTTCTCCCCAAGGCCTGCGACAGCGGGCGGCGCCGCAAAACCTGCGACGCCGCCCTAGCCTTATGTTCCGCGGGCGTCTCACGGGACGGCGCCCCGACATGGGGGCGCGGGCATGTCCAGGAAAATTCCTCCAGGCGTCGGGCCGAAGCACCCGCAAGTCGTGGCGCTGTTCGGCGCGACCGGCGACCTCGCCCGCCGCAAGCTGATCCCCGGACTGTTCCATCTCGCCAAGGCCGGATTTCTGCCGGGCGCGCGGATCGTCGGCGTCTCGCTCGACGAGCTCGACCGCGACGGTTTTCTCGGGATCGCCAAGGGCTCGCTCGACCAGTTCGCGACCCGCAAGGTCGGCGAGGCGGACTGGAGCGCCTTCGCAGAGCTGATCGACTACGTGCCGATCTCGGCCGGTCCCGAGGCGCTCAAGGCCGCGGTCGGCCGCGCGGGCGAGGCGCTCGGCGCGGACGCGCGCTTGCTGCACTATCTCAGCGTTCCTCCGAAAGCCGCGCTGTCGGCGGTCTCGATGCTGAAGGACGCCGGGCTGGTCGAGGGCGCCCGCATCATCATGGAGAAGCCGTTCGGGACCGATCTCGCGAGCGCGATCGACCTCAACGCGCAGCTCCACCGCGTGTTCTCCGAAGGCCAGATCTTCCGGATCGACCATTTCCTCGGCAAGGAGCCGGCGCAGAACATCCTGGCGTTCCGCTTCGCCAACGGCCTGTTCGAGCCGATCTGGAACCGCAATTTCATCGACCACGTCCAGATCGACGTGCCCGAGACGCTCGGTCTCGGGAGCCGCGCCGGCTTCTACGAGCAGACCGGCGCGTTCCGCGACATGGTGGTGACGCACCTGTTCCAGATCCTCGGCTTCATGGCCATGGAGGCGCCGACCTCGCTCGAGCCGAAGCCGATCTCGGAGGAGAAGAACAAGGTCTTCCGCTCGATGGCGCCGCTCGATCCGGCCAACGTCGTGCGCGGCCAGTACAGCGGCTATCGCCAGGAGGAGGGCGTCGATCCGGAGTCCGACGTCGAGACCTTCGTGGCGCTCAAATGCCAGATCGACAACTGGCGCTGGGCCGGCGTGCCGTTCTTCCTGCGCACCGGAAAGCGCCTCGCCGAAGGAAGCCGCATCATCTCGATCGCGTTCCGCGAGCCGCCCAAGAGCATGTTTCCGGCCGGATCCGGCGTCGGCGCGCAGGGGCCCGACCACCTCACCTTCGACCTCGCCGACGCCTCGAAGGTGTCGCTGTCGTTCTACGGCAAGCGGCCGGGTCCGGGGATGAAGCTCGACAAGCTCTCGCTCCAGTTCGCGATGAGCGACACCGGGCTCGTGGGCGACGTGCTGGAGGCCTATGAGCGGCTGATCCTCGACGCCATGCGCGGCGACCACACGCTGTTCACCACCGCCGAGGGCATCGAGCGGCTCTGGGAGGTCTCGACGCCGCTGCTCGAGACGCCGCCGCCTGTCAGGCTCTACGAGCCTGGCTCGTGGGGGCCGAAGTCGATCCACCAGCTGGTGGCGCCCCACGCGTGGCGGTTGCCGTTCGAGCGGGCCTGGCGGGTGAAGCCGGAGGCCTGAAGTCCGGACATGAAAAAGCCGGCGCGCCCGATCGGGCGCGCCGGCTCGAAAGTCGCGGCAATCTCAGTGCGTCGGGACCGAGACCCGGCGGTTGCGGCGGTCGTTGACCGGCTGATAGGCGATGCCGGCGTGGTGCGGGCAATAGGCCGTGCCCGGGGTCGAGCGTCCGCCGCAGAAGCGGAACTCGGGCTGGCTCGGGTCGCCGAGCGGCCAGCGGCACATGTTCTCGCGCAGCTCCATGATGGTGACGCGTTCGCACACGAACTCGGTCTCGACGACCTCGATCGGCACGATGCGGGGAGCCGGAGTCGGGCGCGGCGCGGGGGCCGCCGACATGGCGAGCGCTGCGCCGCCCTGAGTGGCGTAGGTCGGGCGATGGACCTGACCCGGGGCCGAGACGGGCCGGCGCGGCTGGTTCGCGGCCGGCGCGGGCTTCGGGCGCATCCGCGAGACGGTCGATGTCGGGGCCTTGGCGCGGCCCGACAGGCCGAGCCGGTGCACCTTTCCGATGACCGCGTTGCGGGTGACGCCGCCGAGCTCGGCCGCGATCTGACTGGCGCTCAGGCCTTCGGCCCAGCGCTTCTTCAACAGTTCGACGCGCTCATCGGTCCACTGCATGGGATCCTCCGCTCGGTCGAAGTCCACCCGCGGAATCCGACGTCCCTCGCCGAGCGCGCCTTTCGGGCGTCCGGACGCTTCGCCGCCTGATTCGTTGGGTTACGAACCTCTGCACGACCCGTCGTGCTTAACGCTCGGTAAACTATGATAGGGCCCGACTCAGCGTAAAGAGTCCGGAATGCAACACTGGGGTTTTCCCCAGGTGGTTGGTCCGGGCCGCGTCGGCGGCGTCCCTGATCGGGACTTGAGCGTCAAGCCTCAAGGACCTGAAGGCGCTGGACGATTGACAGCGGCCCTTGGCTTCACGATTATCCGCGCGCAGGAAGGGCCGCCCCGGCTGGAGCGGCTCTTTTCTTTTTTCGGCCGCGGCCTGGCGCCGCGGCCCCTGTCGAAAAGGGGGCGGCGAGGACCGCCCGTCGAGGTGACGCCCGTGTCCGACCAGTCCGCGCTCATGCCCGTCTTCGCCCGTGCGCCGCTCGCCTTCGAGCGAGGCGAGGGCTGCTGGCTGATCGCCGAGAACGGCGACCGCTATCTCGATTTCGGCTCCGGCGTCGCGGTCAACGCGCTTGGCCATGCGCATCCGCATCTCGTCGAGGCGCTGAAGACTCAGGCCGAGGCCGTCTGGCACGTCTCGAACCTCTACCGGATCCCGGGCGGAGAGCGGCTGGCGCAGCGACTGTGCGAGGCCTCCTTCGCCGACGTCGTGTTCTTCTGCAATTCGGGCGCGGAGGCGCTCGAGGCGTCGATCAAGCTCGCGCGCAAGCATTTCGCGCACAACGGCCAGCCCGAGCGTTATCGCCTCATCACCTTCGAGGGCGCGTTCCACGGCCGGACGCTGGCGACCATCGCCGCGGGCGGGCAGCAGAAATACATTGAGGGTTTCGGACCCAAGGTCGACGGCTTCGACCAGGTTCCGTTCGGCGATCTTGAGGCCGTGAAGGCCGCGATCGGGCCGGAGACCGCGGGCGTGCTGGTCGAGCCGCTGCAGGGCGAAGGCGGCGTGCGCGCGGTCCCGCCCGCGACCATGCGGGCGCTCCGCCAGATCTGCGACGACAACGATCTGCTGCTGGTGGTCGACGAAGTCCAGACCGGCGTCGGGCGCACCGGAAAACTGTTCGCGCATGAGCATTCGGGCGTCACCCCCGACGTGATGGCGCTCGCCAAGGGCATCGGCGGCGGCTTTCCGCTGGGCGCGTGCCTCGCCACCCGCGAGGCCGCCGACGGCATGACGGCCGGCGTTCACGGCTCGACCTTCGGCGGCAATCCGCTCGCCATGGCGGTGGGCAACGCCGTTCTCGACGTCGTGCTGGAGCCGGGCTTCCTCGAAAACGTCAGCCGCATGGGGCTTTTGCTGAAGCAGAAGCTTGCGGGCGTCGTGGACAGCCATCCGGATCTGCTGGCGGACGTGCGCGGCGAGGGCCTGCTCACGGGCCTCAAATGCCGCGTGCCCAACACCGAGGTCGCGGGCGCGCTGCGCGACGCCAAGCTCCTGACGGTCGGAGCCGGCGACAACGTCGTGCGGCTGATCCCGCCGCTGATCGTGACCGAGGCCGAACTCGACGAGGCCGTGTCCCGGCTCGAGGCGGGTCTCTCCAAGCTTGAACAGCGGAGCGCCGCAGAATGACCGCCGGCGGACTGCGCCACTTCCTCGACCTGTCGGATTTCTCGCAAGGGTCGCTCCGCTCGATGCTCGACGCGGGCCGCGACATCAAGGCCCGCCGGCGCACGCCCGCGGCCGAGGGCGACAAGCCGCTCGCCGGCAAGGTCGTGGCCATGGTGTTCGAGCAGCCGAGCCTTCGCACCCGCATGTCGTTCGACGTCGGCATCCGCGAGCTCGGCGGCGAGCCCGTGATGGTGACCGGCAAGGAGATCGAGCTTGGCGAGCGCGAGGCGATCGCCGACACCGCGCGGGTGCTCTCCCGCTTCGTCGACGCGATCATGATCCGGATGCTGAACCACGATCAGCTCGTGGAGCTCGCGACCTACGCCACCGTGCCGGTCATCAACGGCCTCACCAAGCGCTCCCATCCCTGCCAAGTGATGGCCGACCTCCTCACTTTCGAGGAGCGCAAGGGGCCGATCAAGGGCCGCCGCATCGCCTGGACGGGCGACTTCAACAACGTGCTGGCCTCCTGGATGCACGCCGCCGCGCGCTTCGACTTCCAGCTCGCGATCGCGACGCCCGAAGAGCTGCAGCCGCGCGCCGACCTCGTGGCCTGGGCCAAGGACCAGGGCGCGGACGTGATCGTCGGGCGCTCGCCCGAAGAGGCGGTCGAGGGCGCGGACGCGGTCATCACCGACAGCTGGGTCTCGATGGGCGACGCCGACTGGGAGCGCCGCCACAACCTGCTCACTCCCTACCGGGTCGACGAGCGCATGATGGCCCGCGCCGGAAAAGACGCGATCTTCATGCACTGCCTCCCCGCCCATCGCGGCGAGGAAGTCACCGACGCGGTGATGGACGGTCCCCAGTCGGCGGTGTTCGACGAGGCGGAGAACCGGCTCCACGCCCAGAAGGGCGTGCTGGCCTGGTGCTTTGGGGCGGTGGCGTAAGGCGCCGTGCTCTCGTCCCGGACGTGAGCCGGGACGAGACGCAACAACGTGCATTGGATCCCCGACTGCGTGCTTCGAGACGGCCCTTGCGGGCCTCCTCAGCATGGGGACGGTTGGCGGCTCCTCTTGTGCTCTCCTCGACGGTTCTCATGCTGAGGAGCCGCCGGGGGCGGCGTCTCGAAGCACGCACTGATCGTCTCGGCGCTTATGACCGATCCTGCCCCGCTCATCCTCACTTTGCGCCTCGACGCCGACCGTCAGGCCCGCTTCGACGCCCTGCGCGCGATGTACTTCCCGCCTGAGCGGAATTTCCTCGCCGCTCACGTCACGCTGTTTCACAAGCTGCCGGGCGACGCGCTTTCGGCGATCGTCTTTCGGCTCTCGCGCCTCGCCGAAGGAACGCCGCCCCCAGAAGTCAAGGTCGAGGCGCCCTACCTCATCGGGCGCGGCGTCGCGTTTCGACTGGCCTCGCCGGCCGCGGACGCGCTCCGTCGCGACCTCGCGCAGGACTGGCGCGATTGGCTGACGCCGCAGGACCGAGGGAAGAGCCGCCTCCACGTCACCGTCCAGAACAAGGTCTTGGCCGCCGAGGCCAAGGCTCTGCTGTCCAACCTGTCGCCGGACTTTTCGCCGAGCGCGTTCAAGAGCCCGGGTCTCGATCTCTGGCGCTACCTCGGCGGCCCGTGGGAACATGAAGCGGGTTTCGAGTTCACCGCCGTCTCCGCCCCTCTCCCGCTTGCGGGAGAGGGTAAGGGTGAGGGACGATAGCGCTTCCGCGTCTTGGAGAAGCGCTTCCCAAGCGGACGCACCCATTCTGAGATTTCGCCGCTCGCCCTCATCCTCACCTTCTCCCGCAAGCGGGAGAAGGAGCCGGCCGCCGTCGCGCCTGAACAATCCAGCCTGTCGCCGCGACGTCTTCCGCTTCTCGCCCTCCTCGCCTACATAGCTGCGATCATGACAGAGCAAGCTTCCATGAGCCTCCGCGAGGACGGCGACGACCGCATCCTGCCGTTCCAGATCGAGGCGCTGGACGTCCGAGGGCGCGTGGTCCGGCTCGGCCCCTCGATCGACGCTGTGATCGAGCGCCACGCCTATCCGCCGCAGGTCTCAAAGCTCCTCGGCGAGGCCGTGGCGCTGACGATTCTGCTCGGCTCCGCGCTTAAGATCGAAGGGCGCTTCCAGCTCCAGACCCGCTCCGACGGGCCGGTGGGCATGCTGGTGGTCGACTTCGAGGCGCCCGATCGCGTGCGGGCCTGCGCGCGTTTCGACAAGGAGCGGCTCTACGACGTGCGCGGCGCGGGCGCGCTGCTCGGCCATGGCCACATGGCGCTGACGATCGACCAGGGGCCGGAGATGTCGCGCTACCAGGGCGTCGTCGCGCTCGACGGCGGCACGCTCGAGGACGCGGCCCACGCCTACTTCCGGCAGTCCGAGCAGATCCCGACCAAGGTGCGTCTCGCGGTCGCCGAGAGCCTGAAGCCTGGCGACGCCCATGCCTGGCGGGCCGGCGGCATGCTCGTGCAGTTCCTGCCCGAGGCGCCGGAGCGCATGCGGGTCGCCGATCTCGATCCGGGCGACGCGCCGGACGGCGTCGAGCCGGCGGATCAGGAGGAGGACGACGCCTGGGTCGAGGCGCAGTCGCTCGTCGGCACCGTCGAGGACCACGAACTCACCGACCCGACGCTCGAGCCCGAGCGACTGCTCATTCGCCTGTTCAACGAGCGCGAGATCCGCGTGTTCGAGAGCCGTGGCGTGCGCGAGGCCTGCCGCTGCTCGCGCGAGCGGGTGCTCGGAATGCTGAAGAGTTTTACCGCCGAGGACCGCCGCGACATGCGCGCCGACGACGGCTCGATCGAGGTGACCTGCGACTTCTGCTCGTCGCGCTACGGGTTTTCGGTCGAGGAGGTGGCGGAGATCGACCGCGAGGCGCCGGACGGCACGGGCGAAGTCCAGATCGGCTGACGTCCGCGCGCCTGCCGTCGCGTCATGCCCGGACAAGCCGAGGCATGACGAAGCGTTTTTCCGAAGCGATTGTGCTCTAGCGCGACGCCGTCGGTTTCGGCGCGCCCGCCGCTGAAGGCTCGCCCTCCTCGACGATGCGGATGTCGAGCGCCCGGCCGGGCGCCTCGAGTTCGCGCATCAACTCCGCGACCTCCTCGGAGGTCGACAGACTGACCGACATTTCAGGACCGATCGGGGTCCACTGGACCACAAACGCCATCGTCTCACGCCTCTTGCCGCAACGCATAATCCAACGCTGCATTGCACCATTATGCAAGAGGTCAAACGTCGTATCTCGATATTGGGTTCCCGGCGAAGGATCCCTCCACCGGGTTAGCCCGCTCCGCCTCCATAGAGGTAGTTCGGGAGCCAGAGGCCGATTGCCGGGAACGTGTAGTAGAGCACCATCGAGAACAGCACGATGGCGAGGAACGGCATCACGCCGGCGAAGATCTCGTTGATCGTCACGTGCTTGGGCGCGACGCCCTTGAGGTAGAAGGGCGCCATCGCGACCGGCGGCGACAGGAACGACGTCTGAACGTTCAGCGCGACCAGGATCCCGAAGAACAGCGGGTCGATGTTGTAGTGGCTGAGCAGCGGCAGGAAGATCGGCAGGAAGATCACGATGATCTCGGTCCATTCCAGCGGCCAGCCCAGAATGAAGATGATCACCTGCGTCAGGATCAGGAACTGGATCGGCGTGAGATCGAGCCCAATGATAAAATTCTCGACCACCGACTGTCCGCCGAGATAGGCGAACACGGCCGAGAACACGAAGGAGCCGACGAACAGCCAGCACACCATCGCGGAGGCTCGGGCCGTCAGGTAAACGGACTCCTGCAGCTTCTTGAAGGTGAGCTGGCGATAGGCGACCGCGAGCACCATCGCGCCCATGGCGCCGATGGCGGCGGCTTCCGAGGGCGTCGCGAAACCGCCGATGATCGCGCCGAGCACGCCCGAGATCAGCAGCGCGAGCGGCATGAACGAAGTCAGGAGCGCCCACATCACCGCGAGATAGCTGTCGGCGCGCTTTTCGGGCGGCAGTTTCGGGGCGAGCGAGGGGTTCAGCAGCACGCGGATGACCACGTAGACGATGTAGAGGCCGGCCAGCATCAGCCCGGGGAAGAAGGCGGCGGCGTAGAGCTTGACCACCGAGACGCCCGCGGTCGCGCCGTAGAGGATGAGCATGACGCTCGGCGGGATCAGGATACCGAGGCACCCGCCCGCGCAGACGACGCCGGCCGAAAGCTTGGTGTCGTAGCCCGCGCGCAGCATCGCGGGGAAGGCGAGCAGCCCCATCAGGGTCACCACCGCGCCGACGATGCCGGTCGCGGTCGCAAACAGCGCGCAGGTCGCGAGCGTCGCGATCGCGAGCGAGCCGGGAAGGCCGCCGGCCGCGAGCTGGATCGAGCGGAACAGCCGGTCGAGGATGTTGGCGCGCTCGACGAGGTAGCCCATGAACAGGAACAGCGGCACCGAGATCAGCACGTCGGAGGACATGACCGAATAGGTGCGCTGGACGAACAGCTGGAACACCGTGTCGCCCATCGCGTAGAAGCCGAAGCCGACCCCGAGCGCCATCAGCGTGAAGGCGATCGGGAAGCCCAGCATCAGCAGCGCGACGAACAGCGCGAGCATGATCACGCCCATGGCGGGATCGGAGATATACGCGCTCACAGCTTGGCCTCGTCGACGTTGAGCTTGGAGGGATCGACCTTGACGCGGTTGGCCTCGGCCTCGGCGAGAATGAGGTTCTCGGTCTCCTCGACGTCGCTCTGCCGCTGGGGCCATTCGCCGGTCCGCAAGCAGATCCAGCAGCGCAGCACCTCGACGACGCCCTGCAGCGCCATCAGCACGCCGGTGATCGGGATGATCATCTTGAACGGCCACAGCAGCAGGCCGTCGGGCGAGAAGGAGCTGGTCTCCTGCGTCTCGTAGGAGAGCTCGAAGAACCAGAAGCCGGCGTAAACCATCGCCAGGATGCCGGGGAAGAAGAACAGGATGTAGAGGGCGAGATCGAGCCCCGCCTGCACGCGCGGGCTCCACTGCCGGTAGAGGAAATCGCCGCGCACATGCCCGTTGCGCGAGAGCGTGTAGGCCCCCGCCGACATGAACAGGAGTCCGTAGAGCATGTAGCTCGCGTCGAACGCCCAGGTGGTCGGCTGCCCCCAGATGCGTCGGGACGCGACCTCGTAGGTGATGATGAAGGTCAGGACGACGATCGACCACGCGAAGAACTTGCCGATCGCCGCGTTGAAGCGGTCGACGGCCAGAAGCCAGCTTTGCATGCGCTTTCCCCGACGCGGACGCTGGAACCTCAGCCGTCATGCCCGCGCCTTGCGGGCGTCCACGACGTGTCCGCAGGGCGCTGCGCCTTGCGTCCAGGTCGTGAATGCCCCGCTGCGCCGGACATGACAGGCTGGATGAAGGGGCGGCCGTCAGACGGCGGCCGCCCTCTTGTCGCTTACGCCTGAGCGAAGAAGTGCTCGTAGGCGAGGTCGCGCGGGGCCTCCATCTCGCGCGTCATGCCGACGACGCGCTTGGCGAAGGTTTTCTGGCTCTCGATGACCTTCTGGAAGAAGGGGTCCTGGGTGTTGGCGATCACCTTGTCCCAGGCCTTCAGCTGCGCCTCGAGAATGGACTTCGGCGTCGGGATCACCTTGACGCCCGCCGCCTTGATGGCCTCGAGATCCTTCGAGTAGCGATCCTGCGCCTTCCACGACATGTCGGCCGAGGCCGCCTCCGCGGCGTATTTGACGATCGCCTGCACCTCGGCCGGAAGCCCCTCGAACTTCCTCTTGTTGAAGAGGATCTCGAAACACTCCAGCGCCTGGTGGTAGCTCTGGACCATGTAGACCTTCGACACGTCCGGGAAGCCCAGCACCTTGTCGGACGACGGGTTGTTGAACTCCGCCCCGTCGATCAGGCCGCGGTCGATCGCGGGCACGATCTCGCCGGCCGGCAGGATCGTGACGGCCGCGCCCATCTCCTTGGCGAGGTCGGCCCCGAGCCCCACGGTGCGGTACTTCTGGCCCTTGAAGGCCTCCGGGCCGTCGAGCTCTTTCTTGAACCAGCCGAAGGGCTGCGTGGGCATCGGCCCCGACAGGAACCCGCGGATGTTGAGCTTCAGCACCTGCTGGGTCAGCTCGTCATAGAGCTCCTGGCCGCCGCCGTAGCGCACCCAGGACAGGAGCTGGTTGGCGTTCCAGCCGAAGGGCGGGGCGGTGCCGAACAGCGAGAACGACTTGTTCTTGCCGTACCAGTAGGCCGCGACGCCGTGGCCTCCGTCGAGCACGCCGGTCGAGACCGCGTCGAGCAGCTGGAAGGCCGGCACCACGGCGCCCGCCTGCAGCAGTTCGATCTGGATGCGGCCGGCGCCCATCTCGTTGACGCGCTTCACGAAGTCCGAAGCGAACTCGTGGAAGATGTCCTTGTTGGGCCAGGTGGACTGAAACTTCAGCCGCACCGCCGCCTGGGCGCGGACGACGCTCGGCGTCGACAGGCCCGCAGCCGCCACGGCGGCGCCTGCGAGAAACTTACGCCGGCCGGAATTCGACGCTTCTGCCGCCGGGAGCGGCGGGTCTTCGCTGCTGTTCACGGAAGTCTCCCCTTGGTCGCGCGCGGGCCCTTTTGTTGAGCGCAGCGGCGTGTTTACGCGCCTTCTTTTCGTGGGCGCGTTTGCGTTTCCTCGGGCCGGTCGTCGTTTTTGTCGTTTGCTGGCCCTCATCAAGTAAATGCGAGCGCTCGACGCCGATCAAGCCGATTTTGGCGCGCCACACGCCAGTTGCGCCCGGCGTCGATCACATCTGCGAGTATCGCCGCGGCTTCGTCGGCTTGACGCCTTGCTGTTTCAGGCGCTTAAGCTCTGCGGACCATGTCCGAGACGCCCGCCGCACCCCAGGCCGAAGAGCACTGCTGGACCGCGATCACGCGGGCGATCCGGGTGACGGTGACGCCGCGCTTCCTGCCGGCGGACTCCGAGCCCGCCGAGGACCGCTACGTCTTCGCCTACACGGTCGAGATCGTGAACGAGGGCGCCGAGACCGTGCGTCTGATCGCGCGGCACTGGCGCATCACTGACGGGCGCGGCCGCACCGAGGAGGTGCGGGGGCCGGGCGTCGTCGGCGAGCAGCCGACGCTGGGGCCGGGCCAGTCCTTCACCTATACGAGCGGCGCGCCGCTGCCGACGCCCTCCGGCATCATGGTCGGCGACTACCACATGATGACGGACGCGGGTCAGCCCTTCGACGTCGCGATCCCGGCGTTCGCGCTCGAAAGCCCCTTCGCGCGCCGCACGCTGCACTGAAGGTCGTCGCGCCGGACCGCGTCAGTGGGCCGGCCGCGGCGCCGCGCTCTCCTTGTCATGCTCGCCGAACCGCTCGACCATGGTGGCGCTCGCCTCGTTGAGGCCGACGACCGAGACCTCGAGGCCTCGGCTGCGCGCCTTGATCACGACGCGGTCGAGCGCGGCGACTGCCGAGATATCCCAGAAATGCGCCGCCGAGACTTCGATTACGAGTCGGTCGACGTCCTCGAGAAGATCGATTTCGTCCGCGAAGGCGCCGGCGGATGCGAAGAACACCTGGCCGGCGACGCGGTAGGTCCGCGTCCTTCCGTCGTCCGACAGTGACGAGGTCACGCGGTTGAGGCGCGAGACCTTCCCGGCGAAGAACACGCCCGACAGCAGCACGCCCACGATCACGCCTTTGGCGAGATCGTGGGTCGCCACCACGGTCGCGACGGTCGCCAGCATCACGACCGAGGACGGCCAGGGATTGGTGGCGAGCCGCTTCAGCGAGCCCCACTGGAAGGTGTTGAGCGACACCATGATCATGACGGCGGTGAGGGCCGCCACCGGAACGAGCTTGAGCAGGTCCTGAAGCAGGACGAGGAGGATCAGCAGGAAGGCCCCGGCTGTGAAGGTCGAGAGCCGCCCGCGCGCGCCGAACGAGACGTTGATCACCGACTGGCCGATCATCGCGCAGCCGCCCATGCCGCCGAAGACGGCCGAGGCCATGTTGGCCGCGCCCTGGCCGAGGCATTCTCGGTTTTTCGATGAGGGCGTGTCCGTCATGTCGTCGACGATCTGTGCGGTCAGCAGCGACTCCAGCAGCCCTACGGCCGCAAGCGTCAGCGCGAAGGGCGCGATGATCCGAAGCGTCTCGAAGGTGAGGGGAACCTGCGGAAGTCCGAAGCCCGGAAGCGTCGACGGCAACTCGCCGAAATGGGTGACGGTGCGGACGTCGAGGCCGAGCCATCCGGTCAGCCCCGTCAGGACCACGATGGCGACGAGCGGCGACGGGATCGCGGTGGTGAGCCGCGGCAGCGCGTAGATGATGGCGAGGCCGAGCGCGATCAGCGCATAGGTCGCGGACGTGACGTGAACGAGCTCGGGAAGCTGGGCGAGAAAGATCAGGATCGCGAGCGCGTTGACGAAGCCGGTCATCACCGACTGCGACACGGAGCGCATCAGCCGGCCGAGCTTCAGCAGCCCCGCGATGATCTGGAACACGCCCATCAGGATGGTGGCGGCGAACAGATATTCGACGCCGTGCTCCTTCACGAGCGGCGTCATGACGACCGCCGTGGCGGCGGTGGCGGCCGAAATCATCGCGGGCCGGCCGCCCACGATGGAGATGACGATCGCGATCACGACCGAGGCGTAGAGGCCGACCTTGGGATCGACGCCGGCGATGACCGAGAAGCCGATCGCCTCCGGGATCAGCGCGATGGCGACCACGAGGCCGGACAGGACGTCGGCGCGAACGCGCGACAGCCGGCCGGCTGCGGGAGACGTTTGAGACATGGAGGTTTCCGCAAGACGCGAGCGCTCGCCGCCGCGGAGCGCGGGGGCGTTAAAGCTCATGGGGTCGATTGCGTGGTCCGGCGGATCGGCGGCCGGAAGAGCCACCCGGGCTTGCACCGGGTCCGAGCGAGTAAGGCCATCTATGCAGATGGAATGCTGCGCTGCAACGCGAAATTCGCCGCTCTCGGATTTCCGCGACGATGGTCTTCGCCGGCTCCCGCTCGCAGATGGAGACGAGAGCCGGCCGACCGACCCGGGACGCTGGAGCCGCCCGAAGGCCGCTGCGCCGAAGCTCAGACCGCGGGGGCCGGAGCCTCCGCGCCGGCGGGCTTCTGGTCGATGATCTTGCCTTCCTTGCGCGGCTTGGTGAGCGGCGTCGGCACGGGGGCGTTGCCCTTCAGGAGGTCGAGCCCGGAATGGATGTCGCCCGCGACCTGCAGGTCGAGGCGCTCGACGTCGCGGCGGCGGACGTCCTCGGTGATCTCCGCGGCTTCGTCCTCCGGCACGCCGAGCGCGACCAGGGCCGCCTCGCCGAACGTCATGGCCGACTCGAAGGTCTCGCGGATCTGGTAGTCGACGCCGGTCCGGATCAGGTCGATCGCGTGGCCGCGGTCGAAGGCCCGCACCAGGAGCTTGGCCATCGGGAACTCGGCCTTGATGAGCTCGACGATCTTCTCCGACGTCTCCTGCTTGTCGACGCAGACGAGGATCGCGCCCGCCTCGCCGGCGCCCGAGGCGTGGAGCGTGTCGAGCCGCGTTCCGTCGCCGTAATAGACCTTGTAGCCGAAGGTCGCCGCCGCCTCGATCATCTCGACGTCGGTCTCGATGATCGAGATGTCGAAGCCGCGCGCGAGCAGCGACTGGCTCGCCACCTGCGCGAAGCGGCCGAAGCCGATGACGAGCACTTGGCCGGTGAGCCCCTCGGCCGCGTCGACGCCGTCGAGCGACTGCTTGGCCGGCGGCATCAGGCGCTTCAGCGCGAGGGCGGTGAGCGGGGTCAGCGCCATCGACAGGATCACGACCGCGGTGAAGATCGCGTTGGTGGGCGCGTCCATGATCCCGACCGCGGCGGCGGCCGAGTAGAGCACGAAGGCGAATTCGCCGCCCTGCGCGAACAGCGCGACGCGGTCGATCCCCTCGCGGTTCGAAGAGCCGAGCGCGCGGGCGACGCCGAAGATCGCCGTCGACTTCACCGCGATGAACAGCGCCGTAAAGCCCAGGATCGTCGGCCAGTGCGCGGCGATCGCCGACAGGTCGAGCGACATGCCGACGGCGAGGAAGAACAGGCCGAGCAGGATGCCGCGGAACGGCTCGATGTCGGTCTCGAGCTGATGGCGGAAAGTGGATTCCGACAGCAGCACGCCGGCCAAAAACGCGCCCATCGCCATCGAGAGGCCGCCGAGCGCCATCAGCAGCGCCGATCCGAGCACGACGAGCAGCGCCGCCGCCGTCATCACCTCGCGGGCCTGGGCTTTGGCGAGGATCTTGAACATCGGGTTGAGCAGATAACGGCCGGCGAGCACGAGCCCCGCGATCGCGCCGATCGCGATCCCGATCTCGAGCACGCGGTCCGATGAGGTCTCGGCGGCTCCCGCCGGCGCGATGAAGGCGACGATCGCAAGCAGGGGCACGATGGCGAGGTCTTCGAGCAGAAGGATCGAGACGGCCTTCTGCCCCTGCGCCGTCGAGGTCTCGCCGCGCTCGTCCAGCATCTGCATGACGACCGCGGTCGAGGACAGCACGAAGCCCATTCCGGCGACGAAGGCGACGCTCAGGTCGAGGCCCGAGAGATAGCCCGCGAGCGTCAGCAGCGCGCCGCTCGCGGCGACCTGCCCCGCGCCGAGCCCAAAGATCTCGCGCCGCAGCCCCCACAGCCGGGAGGGCTGCATTTCGAGCCCGATCACGAACAGCAGCATGATCACGCCGAATTCGGCGATGTGCAGGATGGTGGCGGGATCGGAAAACAGCTTCAGGCCGAACGGCCCGATCACGAGGCCGGCGGCGAAATAGCCGAGCACCGAGCCAAGGCCGAGCCGCTTGAAGATGGGCACGGCGACGACGCCGGCTCCCAGCAACGCCACCACCTGAACAAGTTCGCTTTGGCCTGCGGCCGCCATCAGCATTTTCCCCGACTAACTGGTCCCGACGCTTTCCCTTACGACGCGATCGTCTTCCGCCCCAGAAGCGATCTGGGTCGATCACAAATTGCTGAAGCGGCGTCGGACGGCGTCTCCGTTCAGGCAAGAGAGGCGCCGCGCCCGGCGCCCTGCGGCGCCGTTGCCGCGCAAGCAAAAGGTATAGTCGCGCCGCCTGCCGCTTCGACGAAACGATCCTATTCGCCGGTCGAGAGTGTGATAGGGCTGGCCGCGCGAGTCACGCTGGCGCCGAAAGGCTCGCCTGCCCGCCAAGCTGCGCCGGAAGCGGCGTGCAATCTGAATGAAACGGTTCCGCGCCGATCGTCTTGGCGCCCCGAAAGCGAGTGCGGCATGGCTGCGGCCGACATCGAGATAACACGCGTCGACGCGGACGGACTGAGGCGATCCCTGCGCGCGTTCCAGACGCCGGACACGCTCCGCAGCGCGTTCGAGTTCGGCCTGACGGTCGTCCTGTTCGCGGCGACGTGGGCCGCCATGGCGATCGCGCTGAGCTATGAGCTCGGCTGGCTCTACGCGCTGCTGATCCCTCCCGCGGCCGGGCTTCTCCTTCGTCTGTTCATGGTCCAGCATGATTGCGGGCACGGATCGTTCTTCGCGACGCGCAAAGCCAATGACTGGGTCGGCCGCGTCGTCGGCGTGCTCACCATGACGGACTACGAGCACTGGCGGCGAAGCCACGCGATCCATCACGCGACGTCGGGCAACCTCGACCGCCGTGGGGTCGGCGACATCGACACGCTGACGGTCGACGAATATCGCGCGCTACCGGGCCTGAAGCGGCTCGCCTATCGGCTCTACCGCAACCCCCTCGTGATGTTCGGGATCGGACCGAGCTACGTCTTCCTGCTTCAGGGCCGCCTGCCGGTCGGCTTCATGCGCAGCGGCCGGGCGCTCTGGGTGAGCACGATGACCACCAACGCCGCGATCCTCGTCCTTGCGGCGCTGCTGGCGTGGGCGGTCGGGCCCGCGACGTTCTTCATGATCCAGCTGCCGATCGTCGTTCTCGCCGCCACGATCGGCGTGTGGCTGTTCTTCGTCCAGCACCAGTTCGACCGGACGCACTGGAGCAAGAACGACGAATGGAACGCCTCGGAAGCGGCCCTCTACGGCAGCTCCTACTATCACATGCCCGCGCCGCTCAGCTGGCTGACGGCGAACATCGGCATCCACCACGTCCACCATCTGTCGAGCCGAATCCCGTTCTACCGCTTGCCGGAAGTGCTCCGGGAGTTTCCCGAGCTCCGCGACATCGGCCGCCTGACGCTGTGGGAGAGCCTGAAGTGCGTTCCCCTGACGCTGTGGGATGAAACCAGCCAGAGGCTGATTTCCTTCAGGGAGTTTTACGCAAGCTCCCGCGCCGCCCGGCCGGCGTGACGCTGCGGCCGAGGCCTCACTCCGACGCCGTGTAGGGTCGCCGGCCGCTCGCCAGCGCGTCGTCCAGCAGGTCGATGCGGTCCTGCCCCCAGAAGACCTCGCCGTCGAGAACATAGGTGGGCGATCCGAAGACGCTCGCCGCCCGGGCCGCGGCGAAATTCGCCTGATAGGCGGCCGCCGTCTCCTCGCTTTCGGCGCGCGCCAGCACGCGTTCGGCGTTGTGGCCGCAGGCCAGAAGCAGTTCGGCGAGCGTTTCGCGGGCGGCGAGGTCGCGGTCTTCCTCCCAGACGCCCCGCCCGGCGCGGACGACGAAATCCGCCGGATCCTCGCCCGAGGCGGCGACCGCGATGACCGCGCGGTCGGCGAGCGCGGGCGAGAACGGCCAATGGGCGGGCCGCAGCTTCACAGGCCGGCCGCGCTTTTGCGACCAGCGGGAGAGCTCGACGTCGCGATAGCGGCGCCGCTCGATCGTGCGCTTCGCGAGCGGCAGGCCGCCGGTCTCGGCGAACAGCTCTCCGAGCGGGACAGGCCGCCACGCGACCTCGAGCCCGTGTCTCCGCACGACTGCGAGAAACGGGACGTTGCCCAGATGGGCCCAGGGGGACATGACGGAGAAATAGACATCGACGCGACGCGGCATGGCGGTCCTCGCGGCGGTTGGGACGGGCGGACGCCCGCAGGCTGGTGATCAGGTCTTCGGTTCGTCGGCGGCGGCGGGCGGCTCCGCTCCCGGAGCCTTGCGGCGTTTCAGATTGTCGCGCAGCGCGGCGGCGAGCCGTTTCCTGCGCTCGGCCTCGCGGGCCTGCGTCTCGGCGGTTCGGTTCGACTTGCTGGACGCGTCGGAGGCCATGGCGGCGAAACTAGCGGCCCGCGGAGAGCGCGCAAGAGCCTTGGCGAAGAGCGCTCAGCGCCCGCGGAGGACTCGCCACGCCTTGAGCTTGGCGTCCGGGCCGAGATCGATCGGCTCGAGCCAGGCGGGCGCGGGTCCAGACAGCAGCTTCGCCGAGAAGCCGCCGGGGTTCTCCTCGGCGTAAGGGGTCACGCCGCCGTCGGTCGCGCAGACCACCACAAAGGCGGCGCCGCGCGACAGGGCGACCGAGCGGGCGGTCTCCTCGCTGCCGCCGAAGGCGTCGAGCGCCGCCGTCAGCCCGTCGACATTGCGGTGATAGGGCGCGCCGACGACCGACAGGCCGGTGTGGGCGAGAAGCGCCGGGCCCACGTCGATCGTGTTGAGGGCGAGACCCTGCGGCGCCTTGGCCGCGAGCGCCCGGTAGTCGGCGGACCGGCACATGCCGCCCATCGCGCCGCCGTCGCGGATCGCGGGAAGGCCCGCGATGTCGGCGACGCCGAGCCCTGCGAGCGCAAGCGTCGCGGGGCTGAAGGCGACGAGCGCGAGAACCGTCCTGAGCCGCCCGCCGGTCCGGCCGATCGCGAGCACGGCGAGCGGAAGCAGCACGCCGCCGAGCGCGAAGGCGAGGCTCGCGCCGCGGATCTGCCAGCAGGTGACGGCGACCGAGGCCGCGCACATCGCGGCCGCGATGGCGACCGGCCAGCGGTTCTCGCGCGGGGCCGCGATCACGGCCCAGATCGCGACGGCCACCAGCGCGAACAGCGGCAGGCCGATGGCGAGGGTGGCGGTCGGCTCGGCGATCGAGGAGGCGGCGATGTTCTGCGCCTCCTGCACCTTGTCGAGCCAGCCGGTCTTGAGCTGCTCGGGCAGGGCGCCGTAGGGCGAGTTGAGGCAGTTGGGCGAGGCGATCAGCAGGCCGACCGCGACCGCGACCCCGACCTGGCCGAGCGCCGCGAAGCGGGCGATCCGGCCCGGTCCCGCGTAGCGCACGGCCGCCGCCAGGCCGAGCCCGCCGAGCGTGGCGACAGCGATATGCCCGACGCCGAGCGCGTCGCAGACCGGCGCGAGCCAGCTTTCGGGAGAGAGCGTCAGGACCGCGACGCCGAAGGTTCCGGCCGCGAAGCTGAGCCCGAAGGCGGCGACGCCGCGCCCGGCGCGCTCGTCGGCGTCGTCGGACGCCGCCCAGCGCAGCGCCACGAGCGCGGCGGCGGCCGCGACATGGGGAGCGGTCTCCATGCCGATCGCCATCATCAGCGCGGCGGCGAGGCCCCCGGCGACGCCTGCCCGGACCGACCTGTCGAGCCGCATGGCGCAGGCGAGCAGCAGCAGCGCGAGCGCGATCTGCGCGCCGTGATGGTCGATCGAGGCGGGCTGGAAGCGCGAGGCGACGCCCGGCGACATCACCATCATGAATGCGCCGATGGCGCCGGCGGCGGGCCCGGCGAGGGTCCGGCAGGCCGAGGCCGCGGCGAGCAGCGCCGGCAGAAACAGGATGAGCGGCCAGATCGTGATCGTCAGCCGCGTCGCGAGATCCTCGGATACGACGAGCCGCAAGCCTGCGAGCAGCGCCGCGATCGGCAGGTCGATCACCCGCGACCAGTGCATGGTCACGCCGTCCGGCGGGTTAAGGCGATGCTGGACGAGGTCGAGCCATCCCTGGCCTGCGAGGAGGTCCCGCACCTCGACGAGCCGCATGGCGTCGTCGGTCGAGAGCTGCTCGACGACGGTCGGAAACGCGGAGAACGCCGTCGCCGCGGCGTAGACCGCCCAGATGAAGACGACGAGCGGCCAGCCCGCGTCGGCGAACAGCGCGGGGCGTGCGCCGACGCCCGTCGCGCGCGCCGAAGCCTCGGTCATCGCCATCCCGTTTCCGCCTCGTTGAGACATGCCTCGAGGGAGGTTCGCATGGCGGGCCTTGCGAAGCCGTGAACGCGCAAGAAACTCGTTCCGCCCAGGACGCCGCGGAGCTATCGTCGAGCGCCCGGCGCAGATCGGGCGCGGGGGAAATGGCGATGGCGCGTCTTCGGTTTTCTCACGCGGTCGGAGCGTTGGCGCTCGCGGCGTCGCTTCTTGCAGCTCCGGGCCTTTCGGCGCAGACGGCGGCAGGCTTCCAGAATCGGACGGCCTCCGAGAGCGGCCTCAAGCTCGAGGCCAAGCTGAAGCGGGAGGCCGGCGGGGACTCGCGGCCGGTCGCCGAGCTCGTCAAGCAGGGCGTCGCCCAAATCCGCTCCTCGAGCTGGCGGGAGGCTTCTGTGACCTTCGCGCTCGCGGCCGGCAAGGATCCGAGGAACGAGCAGGCCTGGCGCAACCTCTCGGTCGCGCTCACCAAGGTCGAGACCGACGACTATTCGGAGAAGGAAACCCTTCGGAGCCAAGCGGTCGGCGCCGCGTGGCAGGCCTATCAGGTCTCGCCCGACGCCAAGACTAAGGCCCGCGCGCTCGCCGTGCTCTCCAACGCGCTCGCGACCAGCGAGGACTGGCGCCCGGCGATCGACGCGCTGAAGGCGAGCCTTGCGCTCGCCGACAACGCCGACGCCCGCGCGACCTACGCGACGCTGCGGGCCGAGCACGGTTTTCGCGCGCTCGATTATTCGATCGACGCCGACGCGGCGGCGCCGCGCGCTTGCGTCCAGTTCTCGGAAGATCTCGCCAAGGGCCGCGTCGACTTCTCGCCCTTCGTCGCGCTGAAGGGCGTGGACCAGCCGGCCGTGACGGCGGAAGCGCAGCAGATCTGCGTCGACGGCCTGAAGCACGGCGAGACCTACGACCTCACGATCCGCGCCGGCCTGCCGTCGAACGTCGACGAGACGCTTCCCGCCAACAAGGACTTCCGGATCTACGTCCGCGACCGCAAGCCCGCGGCGCGGTTCACGGGGCGCAACTACGTGCTGCCCTCGACCGGCCAGCAGGGCGTGCCGGTCGTCACCGTCAACGCCGACGCCGCGCTCGTCGACGTCTACCGCATCAACGACCGCAGCCTCGCCCAGGCGGTCACCTCCGGCGACTTCCAGAAGCAGCTCGACGGCGAGGAGCTCGACAAGCTCCGCGACGACCAGGGCGCGATGATCTTTTCCGGCGAACTCGCGGTCGAGCGTCGCCAGAACGCCGACGTCGTCACCGCCTTCCCCGTGCAGGAGGCCGTGCCGGACCTGAAGCCCGGCGTCTACGTCATGTCGGCGCGGCCGAAGGGCGAGACCGAGGCTGAGCCGTGGGACTCGCGCGCCACCCAGTGGTTCGTGGTCTCGGATCTCGGCCTCACGGCCGTCTCGGGAACCGACGGCGTCAAGGCGTTTGCGCGCTCGCTCGCCTCCGCGGCGCCGTTGAAGGGCGTCGAGCTCAGGCTCATCGCCCGCAACAACGAGGTGCTGGCGACCAAGGCGACCGACGCCGACGGTTTCGTCACCTTCGAGCCGGGCCTTGCGCGCGGGACCGGCGGCCAGGCCCCGGCGATGATCGCGGCCTCCGCGGGCGCCGACTACGGCTTCCTCGACCTCACCAAGCCCGGCTTCGACCTCTCCGACCGCGGCGTTGGCGGCCGCGCGGCGCCCGGCCCGCTCGACGCCCAGCTCTTCGCCGAGCGCGGCGTCTACCGCTCGAAGGAGACCGTGCATCTCACCGCGCTCTTGCGGGACGACAAGGGCGCGGGCGTCGAGGGCCTGCCGCTGACGCTGGTGGTGAAGCGCCCCGACGGCGTCGAGGACCGGCGGGTCGTCACTGTCGACGCCGGCGGCGGCGGGCGCACGCTCGACGTGGCGCTGGTCGATCAGGCGATGGGCGGCACGTGGCGCGTCGAGGCGCTCGCCGACGCCAAGGGCCAGCCCATCGGCGAGACCAGCTTCCTCGTCGCCGACTACGTGCCAGAAAAGCTCGACATGACGGTGGCCTCGAAGGCCGCCGAGCTCGGGGCGTCGGGCGCCACGGTCTCGGTCGACGGACGCTGGCTCTACGGCGCGCCGGCCGGCGACCTCGCGATCGAGGGCGAGGTCACGGTGAAGGCGCGCGACGGCGGCCTGGCGGGCTTCGAGGGCTATCAGTTCGGCCTCTCGGACGAGACTGTCGCCCCGGTCCGCACCCCGCTCGACGGGCTCGGCCGCACCGACGCCAAGGGCCACGCCGACGTCCGCGTCGCCCAGCCGGAGCTTCCCGACGCGACGCGCCCGCTCGAGGCGACGGTCGCGCTGCGTCTCGCCGAACCCTCCGGCCGCACGCTCGAGCGCACTCTGACGCTTCCCGTGGCGGCCACCGGCGCGCGCATCGGCGTTCGCCCCGCTTTCAAGGGCGCGCTCGGAAACGGCGAGGTGGCGAAGTTCGACGTTCGGCTCGCGGGCGCGGACGGCAAGCCCGCCGCCGCGCAAGGCCTAAGCTGGCAGCTCGTGCGGCTTGAGACCAGCTACCAGTGGTACGCGACCGACGGGCGCTGGAATTTCGAGACCGTCACCCGCACACGCCGGGTCGCCGACGGCAAGCTGGACGTCGCGGCCGACGCGCCGGGCAAGGTCGAGGCCAAGGTCGACTATGGCCGCTACCGGCTCGAGGTCGCGAGCGCCGATCCCAAGGGGCCGGCCGCCAGCGTCGCGTTCGACGCCGGCTATTTCGCAGCCGCTTCCGCCGACACGCCGGACCTGCTCGACGTCGCGCTCGACCGCCCGACCTACCGGCCGGGCGAGACCGCGACGGTGCGGCTCGGCTCGCGCTTCGCAGGCCGCGCCACCGTGCTCGTCGTGGCCTCGGGCGTGATCGACCAGAAGATCGTCGACGTCGCAGCCGACGGCGCGACCGCGAGCTTCAAGGTCTCCGACGCATGGCGGCCGGGCGCCTATGTGGTGGCGTTCGTCCACCGCCCGCTCGACGCCAAGGCGAGCCGCATGCCCGGCCGCGCGGTCGGCGTCGCGCACGCCCAGATCGACGCGGCTGAAAAGACCGTCGGGGTCGCGATCGACGTTCCCGAGCGGATCGAGCCGCGCCGCACGCTCGACGTCGGCCTGAAACTCTCGAACGTCGCGCAGGGCGAGCAGGCCTATGTGACGATCGCCGCCGTCGACGTCGGCATCCTCAACCTCACGGGCTACAAGCCGCCGGCCCCGGACACGGAGGTCTTCGGCCAGCGCAAGCTCGCCTCCGAGATCCGCGACCTCTACGGCCAGCTCATCGACGGCATGACGGCCGCCAAGGGCAAGATCCGCTCGGGCGGCGACGGCGCGGGCTCGGGCGGCCTGCAGGACACCCCGACCCAGGCCCCGCTCGCGCTGTTCTCGGGCATCGTGAAGGTCGGCCCCGACGGGCTTGTCTCCGCGCCGTTCGAGATCCCGGCCTTCAACGGAACCGTGAAACTGATGGCCGTCGCATGGTCGGGCCAGAAGCTCGGCCACGCGGCTCGGGACGTCGTGGTCGCCGATCCGGTCGTCGTGACGGCCGCGCTGCCGCGCTTCCTCGCAGACGGCGACCGCTCGCGTCTGCGGCTCGACCTCGACAACGTCTCGGGCCCGGCCGGCGACCATCAGGTCCAAGTCGCGGTCTCCGGGCCGCTCGCGATCGAGGGCGGCGCGAAGACGGTGAAGCTCGCCCAGAAGGCGCGCGCCGCCGTCGAGGTTCCGCTCGCCGCCAAGGGCGTGGGCGCCGGCCGCGTCGAAGTCTCGGTGAAGGGGCCGGACGGGCGCGCCTACGTCCAGGCGCTCGCGCTCGAGACGAAGCCGCAGACCTCGCCGGTCGTGCGCCGAAACGTCATCGCGCTCGCCAAGGGCGCGGGCGTGACCGTGTCGCGCGACATGCTGGCCGACATCGTTCCGGGCACCGGCTCGGTCGCGCTTTCGGTCGGCAAGCCCGGCGCGCTCGACGCCGCCACCTTCAAGCTCGCGCTCGACGGTTACCCCTACGCCTGCTCCGAACAGCTCTCGAGCCGCCTGCTCGCGCTGGTCTACGGCTCGGAGCTCGGCATGTCGTCGCAGGTCGCCGGCGTCTCGCCCGACGAGGTGAAGCGACAGGCCGGCGAGATGATCGCCCGCATCCTCGCGCGTCAGGACTCCAACGGCTCCTTCGGCCTCTGGTCGGCCGAGGGGGGCGACCTCTGGCTCGATTCTTACGTGGCCGACGTTTTCGGCCGCGCCCGCGGCGCGGGCTTCGCGGTGCCCGATCGGGCCTTCGCCTCCGCGCTCGACAACCTGCGCAACGCCATCGGCCTGCGTCAGGACCAGACCGAGAGCGACCTCGCCTACGCCCACTATGTGCTCGCCAAGAACGGCCGCGCGCTGCTCGGCGACCTGCGCTACCTCGCCGACGTCAAGATCGAGGAGTTCGCGAGCCCGCTCGCGCGCGCCGAGATCGGGGCGGCGCTCGCCCAGACCGGCGATTTCGCGCGGGCCTCGAAGGCCTTCGCGGCCGCCGAGATCGCGGCGCCCGACGACGCCGCCCGCTCCGATTTCGGCTCGGTCCTGCGCGACCAGGCCGCGATCGTGGCGCTCGGCGCCGAGAACCGGATCGACGCCGCCGTGACGCCCGCGGCGCTCCGGCGCATCGGGCAGGCGCGGCGCGACCGGCCGTATCTGACGACGCAGGAGAACGCCTGGCTGCTGCTCGCCGCCCGCGCGCTGAAGGGCCAGAGCGCCGACCTCGCGCTCACCGTCGACGGGGCGGCGAAGAAGGGCGCGCTCGACGAGACCTATTCGGGCGCGGCGCTCGGCGCGAAGCCGGTGACGGTGGCGAACGCCGGACAGACGCCGCTCGAGGCCGTGGTGACCGTCCGCGGAGCGCCGCTGACGCCCGAGCCTGCGGCCGAGGCCGGCTTCCATCTCGAGCGGCGCTACTACACGACCGCGGGCGTCGAGGTCGACGCGTCCTCGGTCGCGCAGAACACGCGGCTCGTGGTGGTGGTGACCGTCACCGAACCGGAGCCCCGCCCGGGCCGCGTCCTCGTCGTCGATCGCCTGCCTGCCGGCTTCGAGATCGACAATCCGGAGCTCGTCAGCTCGGCCAAGCTCCCGGCGCTCTCGATGTTGGGCGAGGAGCCGGAGGCGGTCCATTCCGAGTTCCGCGACGACCGCTTCATCGCGGCCTTCGACCGGGGCGCTGAGGCCTCCTCCACCTACTCGGCGGCCTATGTGGTGAGGGCCGTCGCGCCCGGGCGCTACGCCCAGCCGGCGGCGACGGTGGAGGACATGTACCGCGCCGATCGCTTCGCCCGCACGGGCGCGGGCGTCGTCGAGGTGACGGCGGCCAAATGAGCCGGGCCTTGGCCAGCGCGTCATCCCGGACGGCCCGTCGGCCGATCCGGGATCGTCTTCCGGAAAGGGCGCCGCTGGCCTCCACCGCCACCCTTCGGGTGGCCCCCCTCCTCCGCTTCGCAGAGGAGGATCAAGGAGGCGCAGGCGTTCGTGCGCGGATCCTCCCCTGTCCGCAGGACGGGGAAGGGGGACCGCGAAGCGGTGGAGGGGGCCGGCGCCGCCGCCTTTTCAGACCATGGCGGCCGGATCAACCGCTTTTCTCCCTCCCTCCCAGAGGGGAGGGAGGCGCGCCGCGAAGCGGCGTGACGGGTGGGGTGGCTGGGCGTAGCGCGGCGCCGTTCCATTCTGGGGCCCACCCCACCCCACCCTTACCCTCCCCTGTCCCAGGGGAGGGAGGCTGAGATGTCCCGCCTCTTGATCCGCATCGCCGGCTGCGCGGCTGTCGCAGCTCTCGTCGCCGGCTCCGCGGCCGCGATCTCGCTCGCCTCGTACCCCGCGCCCGAGCCCGGCCGCGCAAGCCTCCTCTCGACCCTCGTCAACGACCGCGACGGGCGGCTTCTGCGCCCCTTCGCGGCGGCCGACGGGGCGTGGCGGCTGGCGGTGGCGCGCAGCGAGGTCGATCCGCGCTTCCTGAAATTCCTTACCGCCTATGAGGACAAACGGTTTTTCGCCCATCCGGGGGTCGATCCGGTGGCGGCGGTTCGCGCGGCGCTTCAGGCGGCGCGCCATGGCGGCGTGGTGTCGGGCGGTTCGACGCTCACCATGCAGGTCGCGCGCCTGCTCAATCCGGATCGCTCGAGGACGCTGACCCGCAAGTGGCGCGAGGCCGGCGCCGCGCTCGCGCTCGAACGGCGGGTCGGCAAGGAGGGGGTGCTCGACCTTTATTTCCGGCTCGCCCCCTATGGCGGCAATCTCGAGGGCGTGCGGGCCGCGAGCCTCGCCTTCTTCGGCAAGGAGCCGGCGCGGCTCTCGATCGCCGAGGCCGCGCTGCTGGTCGCGATCCCGCAGTCGCCCGAAACCCGCAGGCCCGACCGCGACGCCGCGGCGGCCAAGCGCGCGCGGGATCGCGTGCTCGACAGGCTCGCGGCCGCAGGCGCGATCACGACGGCGGAAGCGACCTACGCCCGCGACGAACCGGTCCCCGACGCCCGGCGCGACTTCCCGAACCTTGCGGCCCACGCGGCGGAGGCCGCGGCGCGGCGCGTGGGCGCCGGCGGGGTCGCGCGCCTCACCGTCCGGCGCGATCTCCAGCGCGCCCTGGAGGAGCTTGCGCGCGACCGGGCGCGCTCGCTCGGGCCGGGCCTCTCGGTCGCGATCGTGGCCGTGGACCACAGGACGGGCGCGATCGAGGCCTCGGTCGGCTCGGCGGATTATTTCGACGCCACCCGCGCCGGCGCGCTCGACCAGACCCGCGCCATCCGCTCGCCGGGCTCGGCGCTCAAACCCTTCATCTACGCGCTCGCCTTCGAGAACGGCGTCGCGGCCCCCGCGACGCTGATCGAGGACCGGCCGTCGCGCTTCGGCGACTACGCGCCGCGCAATTTCGACGAGGGCTTCCACGGCACCGTCAGCGCGAGCCAGGCGCTCGCGCTCTCGCTCAACATCCCGGCGGTCGCGCTGCTCGACGCGGTCGGCCCGGCGCGGTTTTCCGCGCGGCTTCGCGCTGCGGGCGGGCCGCTGGCGCTTCCCGCGGGCGAAACCCCGGGGCTCGCGGTCGCGCTCGGCGGCGTCGGGATCCGGCTCGTCGATCTCGCCACGCTCTATGCCGGCCTTGCGCGCGGCGGCGCGACCATTCCGCTCGCGATCGACCCCGCCGATCTCGCCGACCCGGCGTCTCCCGGCCGCAGGCTCTGCGATCCCGTGGCCGCCGCAGCCGTCGCGCAGGCGCTCTTGAAGAGCCCGCCGCCCGAGGCCGCGCTCGGCGGGCGGCTCGCCTTCAAGACCGGCACCTCCTACGGCTATCGCGACGCCTGGGCGGTCGGCTTCGACGGCCGCCGCGTGGTGGCGGTCTGGGCCGGGCGGCCGGACGGCGCCTCGAGCGCGGGGCTCGTCGGCCGCGACGCCGCGGCCCCGATCCTGTTCGACGCCTTCGCGCGCATCGGCGAGGGCGTCGCGCCGCTGCCGCCGGCGCCTCAATCGGCTCTGCTCGCCTTCGCCGATCTTCCCGAACCGCTGAAGCGTTTCCGTCCCGCTGGCGCGCCGCTTCCCGTGGCGGGCGTCCGCGAGGCCGCGCCGCTCGCCGTGGCCTTCCCGCCGGACGGCGCGCGGGTGGAGCTTGCGGGCGGCGACCTGTCGCTGAAGGCCGCGGGCGGCGTGGCGCCGTTCCGCTGGCTCGTCGACGGCCGCCCGCTGCCGCCGGAGCGCCGCCGCGAGGCGTTCTGGAGCGCGCCGGGTCCCGGCTTCGCCCGCGTCACCGTGATGGACGCGACCGGCGCGAGCGCCTCGTCGAGCGTGCGGATCGAGTGACGGCTCGTCCGTCACGGCTTGATTTTTGCGCCCCCGCGCCTGATATCCGGCACGTTTCCAGCCCCCTTAGCGATGGACCAGAGCCGCTCATGCCGGATCCGATGTCGGCCGACAACACGCCCAAGACCGAAAGCCGCACGGCCGAGACCGACGCGACCGCAGCCGAGGCCCTCACCGAGGAGCAGCGCGCAGACCAGGGCGTCGAGCCCGAGGTCGCGGCCCCCGCGCCGGACCGGACCGCCGAGCTCGAAGCCGCGGTCGCGGATCTGCGCGACCGTTTGCTGCGCGCCCACGCCGAGATGGAGAACCTGCGCCGCCGCACCGAGCGCGAGACGCAGGACGCCAAGCGCTACGCCAACACGGCGTTCGCCCGCGACCTGCTCGCCGTCGCCGACAATCTGCGCCGCGCGATCGACTCCGCGGCGCCCGGCAAGCCCGACGACGAATCCGTCGACGACGGCGCCGATCCCGCGCTCACCGCCTTCCTGCAGGGCGTCGAGCTCACCGAGCGCGAGCTTCTGAAGGCGCTCGAGAAGAACGGCGTCACGCGGCTCGCGCCGCACGGCCAGCTGTTCGATCCGCATCGCCACGAGGCGGTGTTCGAGGCGCCGGACTCAAGCGTGCCGACCGGCACGGTGGTCCAGGTCATGCAGGACGGCTACATGATCGGCGACCGCATCCTTCGGCCCGCGATGGTGGGCGTGGCGCGCGGCGGCCCGAAGCCGGCCCCTGCGACGCCGGGCGTCGACAGGTCGGCCTGAGCCGCCTCAGCCGGCCGGCCGCAACAGGCGGCCGACGAGGCCCGGACGCGTCGGGGCGGCCGCCTTGCCGGCCGCGACGCGGGCCACGAAGAGCCGCAGCGCCTCGGCGTAGAGTTGCATGTCGCGGATGTTCGCGGCCGCGATCCTGTCGCGCTTTCCGTCCGGCACGGGGTCGTCCCGGTCGGTCGTGTTGTAGCGCCGCTTGAGCTGGGGCGCGTCCTCGCCGAAGAGCAGCGAGAGCCCGAGCTCGAAATGCTCCGAGATCCCGACGAAGCCGAGCTCGGAGAGCGCGAGCCCCTTCAGGAACCGGCTCTGGATCTCCTGGATCTCCTTGGTCCGGGCGAAGGCGCCGAGGCCGACGTCGCCGGACTTCACCCGGTCGGCCAGCGCCTTCAGCTCCAGCGGCTCCTGCCGGTAGAATTCATAATGCGACAAGGTCCGCTCGACGGGGTCGCGCAGCCAGGTCCAGACCTGCGACGGGCTTTCGACCAGCGGCGCGACATGGGCGGCGTGGAAATGGCCGTGCAGCACCTCGAAACCGCGCTCGGGCAGCCTCGCGGCGGCCTCGGCGAGCTCCTCGCGCCGCACGCGCAGGCCGTCCGTCGTCTTCGGGTCGAGCACGCCGTAATAGAGAGCGAGCCCGTCGCCGTAGCGCGCCTCGAGCGCGTGGCGGAAGCTGGTGCCGGCGGTCTTGGGAATGTGGATCGAGAAGATCATATCTGCGGCGCGGCGTCCGAAGCGGTCGTGAGCGGGGCGCGAGGTTGACCTCGGACGCGCGCGGTAGCAAGACGTGCGGCTTCAGGAGAACGAGCAATGCAGAGCTTCACCACGCTGACCGGCGTCGCAGCGCCCCTGCCGCTGATCAACATCGACACCGACATGATCATCCCGAAGCAGTATCTCAAGACGATCAAGCGCACGGGGCTCGGCGCAGGTCTGTTCTCCGAGCTTCGCTACAACGCCGACGGCAGCGAGAACCCGGACTTCGTGCTGAACAAGCCGGCCTACGCCGACGCGCAGATCCTGGTGGCGGGCGACAATTTCGGCTGCGGCTCGTCGCGCGAGCACGCGCCCTGGGCGCTGCTCGACAAGGGCATCCGCTGCGTAATCTCGACCTCGTTCGCGGACATCTTCTACAACAACTGCTTCAAGAACGGCATTCTGCCGGTGATCGTGACGCCGGAAGACCACGCCAAGCTGATGGACGACGCCGAGCGCGGCGCGAACGCGCGCCTCACCGTCGATCTGGAAGCCCAGGAGATCCGCGGCCCGGACGGCGGCGTGGTGAGGTTCGACATCGATCCCTTCCGCAAGCGCTGCCTGCTGGAAGGCCTCGACGACATCGGCCTCACCATGCAGAAGGCCGACACGATCTCCTCCTTCGAGGACAAGCTCGCGGCCGACCGCCCCTGGGCGTGAGCCGCGCGACGTCATTCCGGACGGTCCATCGGGCCGATCCGGAATCGTGTTCCGGCCATAACGCGGGCCCCCTCCACCGCTAAAGCGGTCCCCCTCCCCCGCTTCGCAGGGGAGGATACGCGCACGACGCGCTTCGCCTTTTCTTGATCCTCCTCTGCGTGAGCGGAGGAGGGGGACCACCCGCAGGGTGGTGGAGGAGGCCGACGCTGACCTCTCCACTCTCTTCCGCAAGAAGGCTCAAGATGACCCGCCGCTTGATCTCCACCGGCTCGCCCTTCGAGAAGTCCGCGGGCTACAGCCGCGCCGTGGTCGACGGCGACCTCGTCTTCGTCTCCGGCACCACCGGCTACGACTATGTCTCGATGTCGATGCCCGAGGGCGTCGAGGCGCAGGCCCGCAACGCTTTCGCCACGATCGAGAAGGCGCTCAAAGAAGCCGGCGCGACCTTCGAGGACGTGGTGCAGACCCGCTACTATCTCGTCGACGCGGACGGCGCCGCCGACCTCTTCAAGGTCACGGGCGAGATCTTCGGCGAGATCCGTCCCGCCAACACCACCATTCTCTGCGCCCTGCTGAAGCCCGAGATGAAGATCGAGATCGAGGTTCTGGCGCGGCTGAGGCGCTGAAGGCGCGCCGCGCCCGTCAGACGGGCGGGCTCTCCGCCTCCGGATAATCCACCCGGACCAGCGTGAGGCCGTCGGGCGGCGCGACCGGGCCGCAGGCGGCGCGGTCCGCGCGCGCGAGCGCGTCGCCCATGTCGTCCGCGCTCCAGCGGCCGAGCCCGACCTCGACGAGCGAGCCCGCTATCGAGCGCACCTGGTTGTGCAGGAACGAGCGCGCGTCGGTGAAGATCAGCACGCTCTCGCCCTCGCGCAGGACGTCGAGCCGGTCGAGCGTCTTCACCGGGCTCAGCGCCTGGCAGGCGGCGGAGCGGAAGGTCGTGAAATCGTGGCGGCCGAGCAGACGCTTGCCGGCCGCGTCCATCGCCTCGACGTCGAGGCGCTTGGGCACCCGCCACGCCCGCCCCGCCATCAGCGCGAGCGGCGGGCGGCGGTCGACGATGCGGTAGACGTAGTGCCGGCGGATCGCCGAGAAGCGCGCGTCGAAATCGTCCGCGACCTCCTCGGCTTCGAGCACGGCGATCGGCGCGGGGCGCAGATGGGCGTTTGCGGCGTCGCGCAGCTTGTCGGGGCGGATCGGTTTCGTCAGGTCCACATGCGCCGCCTGGCCCGAGGCGTGGACGCCGGCGTCGGTGCGGCCGGCGCCCTTCACGGTCACCGCCTCATGCGCGAAGGCCGCGATGGCGGCTTCGAGCGCGCCTTGCACCGACGCGCCGTTGGCCTGCCGCTGCCAGCCGACGAAGGGGCCGCCGTCATATTCGATGATGAGCCGGTAGCGCGGCATCAGCCCCTTCCTTCCCCACTCCCCCTTGTGGGGAGGGGTCGGGGGTGGGGGGGGGTCCGAAAGAGGCGAAAAGGGCGACGGCGCTCTGCGCGCGACGGGGTCGCTCTGTTCTGGGCCACCCCCATCCTTACCCTCCCCACAAGGGGGAGGGGGCGGAGACGCCGTGTTTGGGTCTGGGGCGTCCGCATCAGCCGAGCAGCGTCCCGGGCGCGAGACGCGCGCCGTTGAGGAAGGCCGCCGCCGGGACCGGCCCCTTGCCGGCGCGCTGGACCTCGAGAAGCCGCACCGCGCCCGATCCGCAGGCGACGGTGAGGCGCTCGTCCAACAGTTCGCCGGGCGCGCCGGCGCCGTCGGCGAGCGTCGAGCGCAGGACCTTCACGCGCTCTCCGCCAAGATCGAACCAGGCGCCGGGGAAGGGCGACAGGCCGCGGATGCGGTCATGGACCTCCGCACCCGGGCTCGCCCAGTCGATCCGCGCCTCGGCCTTCTCGATCTTGGCCGCATAGGTGACGCCGTCCGCCGCCTGCTCGCGGAACGACAGCGCGTCCTTGCCCAGCGCGGCGACCGCGCGGGCCATCAGGTCGGCGCCCACGGTCTTCAGCCGGTCGTGAAGCTCGCCGGACGTCTCGTCCGGGCCGATGGCGAGGCGCTCGGCCATCGCCACGGGGCCGGTGTCGAGACCCTCCTCCATGCGCATCGCCATGACGCCGGTCTCGGCGTCGCCCTCCATCACGGCGCGCTGGATGGGCGCGGCGCCGCGCCAGCGCGGCAGCAGCGAGGCGTGGAGGTTGAGGCAGCCGGCTGGCGGGACGGCGAGCGCCTCGGGCGGCAGGATCAGCCCGTAGGCGACCACGATCGCGGCCTCCGGCTCGAGGTCGCGGAACGCCGCGATGGTCTCGGGATCGCGGAACGTCTTCGGCGTGTAGACCGGGAAATTGAAGCCTTCGGCGAGCTGGTGCACGGGCGTCTTGGTCAGCTCCATGCCGCGCCGCCCGGCGGGCTTCGGCGCGCGGGTGAAGACGGCTGCGATCTCATGGCCGTGGCCGACCAGTTCGGAGAGGACGGGGGCCGCGAAGTCGGGCGTTCCCATGAAGACGAGGCGCATCGCTTGATCCTTGGAGTCGCGGAGACCTCAGCCGTCATCCCGGCCGAAGAGCCGGGATCTATGAACGCCGGCCTTGCCGAAACCGGCCGACCGTTTCGGTTCTGGGTCCCGGGTCAAGCCCGGGACTACGGCGGCGTCTCCCGCGCCGGGCGCTCGATGGCCGCTCAGCCCTCGTCGCCGTCCGGCTCGCCGCCGCGGCCGCGCTTGGGAAAGCTCGGCAGCTCGCCCATCGCCCGGGCCTTCTCGAACTTCTTCACCACCCGGTCGCGCTTCAGGCGCGAGATGTGGTCGATGAACAGCACGCCGTTCAGATGGTCGATCTCGTGCTGCGCGCAGGTCGCCATCAGCCCCTCGGCCGCAAGCTCGCGGGTCTCGCCCTCGACGTCGAGATAACGCACCAGAACCTTGGCCGGGCGCTCGACCTCCTCGTAATAGTCCGGGATCGACAGGCAGCCCTCGTCATAGACCGAGAGCTCGTCCGACACGGTGACGATCTCGGGATTGACCAGCACCAGCGGCTGCGGCTCCTCGTCCTTGCCCGCGAGATCGATCGTCACCACGCGCTTCTCGACGCCGATCTGGATCGCCGCGAGCCCGATGCCGGCGGCGTCGTACATCGTGTCGAACATGGTCTGGACCAGCGCCTTCAGCTCGGCGTCCGAGCGCGAGACCGGCGCGGAGACGCGGCGCAGCTTCGGGTCGGGCAGGTAGACGAGTTTTTCGGCGGCCATGAGGTCGCGACCTGTTCGATGGGAAAGGACGCCCGCGACTAAGGCCTTGCGGCGCGGGCGTCAACATGTTCTTAATTTGTTCCCTGTGATGCTTGCCCCGACATGACCAGCGACGTCCTTTTCACGCTTTCCGGCCACCCGGTTTCGACCGCCGAGGTCCTCGCCTTCGCGGCCGCCTCGGCGGTGGGCGCGCTGCTGCTCGTGCTGCTGACGCTGATGTCTTCAAGCGCCGCGCGACGGCGCGAGGCGCGGGAGGCCGAGGAGCGGCTCGCGGCGATCGAACGGCTTCAGGCGGAAGCCGCGGGACGGCTGCAGGCCTTCGCCTCCGCGCTCGGCCAGCGCCAGTCGGACCTCGCTCGCGGGGTGGCCGAGCGGCTCGACGCGGTCGGCCAGCGGGTCGGCGACGGGCTGAGCGCCAATGGCGAGGCGACCGCCGAGCAGCTCAAGAAGCTCGAGGCCCGGCTCGCCGTGATCGACGCCGCCGGCGCCTCGATCGGCGCGCTCGCGGGGCAGGTCACGGACCTGAAAGCCATTTTGGCCAACAAGCCCGCCCGCGGCGCCTTCGGGCAGGGCCGCATGGAGGCGATCCTCAAGGACGCGCTTCCCCCGTCCGCGGTGACCTTTCAGGCGCAGCTCTCGACGGGCGTGCGGCCGGACGCGATCATCCGCCTGCCGGGCGACCCGCGCGGCCTTGCGGTCGACGCCAAGTTTCCGCTCGAGGGCTTCGAGCGCCTGCGCGTCGCCGAGAACCCGGAGGCGGTGAAGGCGGCGGAAGCGAAGGTGCGGGCCGATCTCGGCAAGCACGTCTCGGACGTGAGCCAGAAGTATCTTCTGGCGGGCGAGACCCAGGACGTCGCGCTGCTGTTCGTGCCGTCGGAACAGATCCACGCCGAGCTCGCCGAGCGCTTCGACGATGTCGTGGCCCGGGCCCATCGCGCCCGGGTGCTGATCGTCTCGCCGTCGCTCCTGATGCTCGCGGTTCAGGTGGTGCAGGGGCTGACGCGCGACGCCGCGATGCGCGAGCAGGCGCATCTCCTGCAGGCCGAGGTCGGGCGGTTGCTCGACGACGTCCGCCGGGTGGGCGAGCGGGTGGAGAAGCTGAAGGCCCATTTCGGGCAGGTGGTGGGCGATCTCGACCAGATCGCGATCTCGACCGACAAGATTTCGCGGCGGGGTCTTAGGCTCGAGCAGATGGAGCTCGGCGAAGGCCCGCAGGCGCTGCCGAATCCGCTGCGGCGCGAGGCGGCGGAGTAGGGCAGAGGCGTCATCCCGGCCAAGCGCAGCGCGAGCCGGGATCGTGCTCCGGAAGAGGGCGGTCTTAGCGCTCGCGAGAGTGAGACGTCGCCGCCGCGCCTCCTCCACCATCGCTTTCGCGATGGTCCCCCTCCTCCGCTTCGCAGAGGAGGATCAAGAAGGCGCGGCGCTTCGTGCGCCGATCCTCCCCTGCGTTAGCGGGGGAGGGGGACCGTCCGCAGGACGGTGGAGGGGGCCGGCGGCGCCATTAACGAAGAACGCCTTATCTGGACGACGATCCCGGCTCGCGCTGCGCTTGGCCGGGATGACGCCGCCGCGCCTATTGGCGCGACGCCGTCACTTGTCTCCAAAACTCGACTTGCCGCCATGGGCCGCCGACCATTCCGCCGGCTTGTTCAGGAACGACTCGACGTCCGCGAGCTTGCTGGCGTCGACCTTGCCGTCCTCCTTCATGACCGCGAGCACGTCCCAGAAGGTCGCGAGTTCGGTGAGCTTCACGCCGATCCGCTCCATCGTGGCGCGGCTTTCGGGGAAGATGCCGTAGTGGAAGACCACGAAGGCGTGCTCGACGATCTGGCCGGCCTCGCGCAGCGCCTCGCAGAACGCGACCTTGGAGCCGCCGTCGGTCGCGAGATCCTCGACGAGAATGGTGCGCTTGCCGTCCTCGACCGCGCCCTCGATGCGGGCGTTGCGCCCGAACCCCTTGGGCTTCTTGCGCACATACAGCATCGGCAGCATCAGCCGGTCGGCGATCCAGGCCGCGAAGGGAATGCCCGCGGTCTCGCCGCCCGCCACCGCGTCGAGGCTCTCATAGCCGGCCTCGCGCAGGATGGTGGCCGCGGCGTCGTCCATGAGCTGGCGGCGGAGCCGCGGATAGGAGATCAGCTTGCGGCAGTCGGTGTAGACCGGGCTCGCCCAGCCGGAGGTGAAGATGAACGGCTCTTCGGGCCGCACATGGATCGCGCCGACTTCCAGCATCATGCGGGCCACCCGGCGGCCGATGGCATCGCGGGCGGGAAGGGTGGCGGGCTCGATCATGGCGGTCTCCGGGTCGTCTGTCCGGGGCGCAGCGTTAGCTTAGACCGCGGGCGTCGTCACGCCTCTCCTGAACCAGCCCGCGAGGTTCTCCATGGCGAAGGCCAAGCCCGTGACCATCGACGTCTTGCGCGCCCGCGCGATGTGGCTGCGCGCGCAGCGGCTCGACGAGGCGACGCCGTTCGGCGAGGGACCGCAGGCCGTGCGCCGGGCGGTGGAACATCTCGGCTATGTCCAGATCGACACGATCAACGTCATCGAGCGCTGCCACCACCACATCCTCTACAGCCGCATCCCGGCGTACCGGCGCTCGGACCTTGCGGCCGCGCAGACGGATGAAAAGTCGGTGTTCGAATATTGGACGCATGCGCTGTCCTATGTGCCGACCGCCGACTTCCGCTTCTTCATCCGCGCGATGGAGGCCTATCGGGCGAACCCGGCCAAGGCGTTTGCGGCTGAGACCGACGCGCGCGCCTACTCCGCGCTGCTCGCCCGCATCCGCCGTGAGGGCGCGCTGTCGATCCGCGACATCGACGACGATGTGCTGGTGGAGAAGACCCATCCCTGGGGCAGCCGGAAACCGTCCAAGGGCGCGCTGCGCTTCGGCTTCTACGCCGGCGATCTCGCGATCAGCCGGCGCGACGGCATGCTGAAGACCTATGAGATCGCGGCCCGCCATTTCGGCTGGGAGCGCCGCCCGCGGCCGGCGAGCGACGCGCAGACGGCGCAGTATCTGCTCGCCCGCGGTCTGCGCGCCCAGAGCCTCGTGAGCCTCGATTCGATCTGCTACGGCGACGCCAAGGCCAAGGCCGGCGTCGCGCCGCTGATCGAGGCGGGCGTGAAGCGCCGGACGCTCGTTCCGATCCAAATGGAGGGCGCGAAGGCGCCGGCGCTCTGGGCGGACGCCAAGGATCTGGAGGCGCCGTCGCCGGACGTCGATCCGGGACGCGTTCACATCCTGTCGCCCTTCGACCCGCTGGTGATCCAGCGCAAGCGCCTCGCGGCGCTGTTCGGCTACGAGCACCGCTTCGAGGCCTATGCGCCGGCCGACAAGCGCGTGCTGGGCTATTTCGCGCTGCCGGTGCTCGCCGGCGACCGGATCGTCGCCGCGCTCGACCTTAAGACGGATCGCAAGGCCAAGAAGCTGCTGATCCAGAAATGGACGTGGATCGCCGGGGAGACCGGCGAGCTGAGGCGGGCGATCGAGGATGAGCTCGGGCGCTTCGAGCGGTTTCAGCTCGCGGACGACTGAGGCTCGGCTGAACCCGACTGCGTGCTTCGAGACGCCGTCCTCGCGGACGGCTCCTCAGCATGAGAAAGGCTTGTGGTTCCGGTCAGTTGGGTTTTGGCGTGCTCCAACGATCCTCATGGCTCGAGGAGCCTGCCCTTCGGCAGGCGTCTCGAAGCGCGCAGGCGGCTGATCCAGGCCCGAACCGTCCGGGAGCGTCCTCAGGCCGCCTCGCGCTCCTTCTTCTCGACCAGCACCGCCTCGAAACCTTCGAACTGCGGGTGGCCGGCATACATCGGCTTGTTGGAGCCGGCCGAGGCGTGCGCCTTGCGGAAGGCCTCGGACTTCGTCCAGGCCTCGAAGTCGCCGCGCGAGCGCCAGATCGTGTGAGAGGCGTAGAGCACTGTCTCGTCGTCGGGGGGGCCTTTAAGCAGGTGGAACTCCACGAAGCCCGGGACCTCGTTCAGGTGCCGGTCGCGCTCGCGCCAGACGGTCTCGAAGGCCTCGGCCTCCGGCTTGAACACCTTGAAGCGGTTCATCGCGACGAACATGGGCGCATCCTCGAAAAGCTGTTGGCGCGAAGGTCTAGCGCGGAGCATGGCGGCTCGCCAGCGACCAGACCGCGAAGCGAGGGCGCCTCACGGCGACGGGATCAGACTGGACGAGTTCGAGACGCGCGGTCAGCGCCAGACGTAGGCGAACTTCTCGAGCGTCACGTCGCCGAAGTGCTCCACGCCGCGGGCCGCGAGCTTGCCGCCGAGGCGGGCGTAGAAGCCGCAGGCCGGGTCGTTGCCGGCGAGCGACCAGGCGGCGGCGCCCGAGAGGCCGCGGGCCGCAAGGTCCTGCCGGGCCGAATTGAACAGGCGCCGGCCGAGGCCAAGACCCTGATATTCGGGCTTGAGGTAAAGCTCGTAGACTTCGCCGCCGACCGCGAGCGTCGAGGCGCGGTTGCGGCCCGACGAGGCGTAGCCGACCGTCTCGCCGCCGAACATCAAAAGATTGAGCCGGCTGCCGCGGCGGATCGCGCCCGACCACCAGGAGGGGC
Organism: Chenggangzhangella methanolivorans; assembly: GCF_042648545.1. NCBI lineage: Bacteria > Pseudomonadati > Pseudomonadota > Alphaproteobacteria > Hyphomicrobiales > Methylopilaceae > Chenggangzhangella > Chenggangzhangella methanolivorans. The sequence goes on along the minus strand of NZ_JBHRXS010000003.1, from coordinate 581,516 downwards.
CGCGCCGCTCGATCATACGCTCGAGCTCTCGTCCGGGGATGAGGCCGCGATAGGCGTTGCGCCAGGCGGCGTCGTGAACGTCGGCGATCGATGCGGCGTCCGCCGCGCTTGCAGGCCGGATCTCGATCGCTGCTGCCGTGCTCACATGGAGAGAGTAAGCCGGTCCCGCGCGTCGCGACAAGCGTCGAAATCGTGAGGGAGGACAAAGCCGCCCCGCCATGCTGTGGACGACGCGGAAGCTTCGGGCGATAGAGGCCCGCCAAGTTCCCTTTCGCGTGAAAGCCGACCCCCGAACCCATGTGGCGCGCCGCAGTCCTCACACTCTACCCGGCGATGTTTCCGGGCGTCCTCGGCCACGCGCTCGCCGGCCGGGCGCTCGGCCGCGCCTGGTCGCTCGACGCCCGTGACATCCGCGCGCACGCGATCGACCGCCACGCCACCGTCGACGACGCGCCGGCGGGCGGCGGCCCCGGCATGGTGCTGCGCGCCGACGTGCTGGCCGCCGCGCTCGATGCAGGCGGCGACGACGGCCGTCCTCGGCTTCTCATGACGCCGCGCGGAACGCCGCTCGCCCAGGCGCGCATCCGCGAACTCGCGAGCGGCCCGGGCGTCGTGATCGTCTGCGGACGCTTCGAGGGCGTCGACGAGCGGGTGATCGAGGCGAGGGGGCTGGAGGAGGTCTCGGTCGGCGACGTGGTGCTGTCGGGCGGGGAGGCGGCGGCGCAGCTGCTGCTCGACGCCTGCGTGCGGCTGCTGCCCGGCGTCATGGGCCACGAGGCGTCGGGCGACAGCGAGAGTTTCGAGGCGCCGCTGATCGAGCACCCGCATTACACGAAGCCGCGGGAGTTCGAGGGCCGCAGCGTGCCGCCGGAGCTCGTCTCGGGCGACCACAAGGCGACGGCGCGCTGGCGCAGGCTCGCCTCTCTGCAGGCGACGCGCGCGCGCAGGCCCGACCTCTGGGCGAAATATGTCGCATCCATTACAGGAGGCGTCGACAAACGGCGAGAAACCGAGTAGGAGACCCGCCGATCACGAGATTCCCCTGAAACTTCTCGTGCGTCCCGCGTTTCGCGGGAGACGCGGAGACATAACGCTATGAACATCATCGAACAGCTCGACCGCGAGCAGATGGAGGCCGTGACCTCCAAGCGCGAGATCCCGGACTTCGCTCCCGGCGACACCGTGACGGTCAACGTCAAGGTCAAGGAAGGCGAGCGCGTCCGCGTTCAGGCCTATGAGGGCGTGGTGATCTCCAAGTCCGGCGGCGGTCTCAACGAGACTTTCACGGTCCGCAAGATCTCCTACGGCGAGGGCGTGGAGCGCGTGTTTCCGTTCTTCTCGCCGCTCATCGACAGCGTGAAGGTCGTGCGCCGCGGCAAGGTCCGTCGCGCCAAGCTCTATTACCTGCGCGATCGCCGCGGCAAGTCGGCCCGCATCGTCGAGAAGCAGGACAAGAGCCAGAAGGGTTCTGCCCCGAAGGGCAAGGCTGCGGCGGCCGCCGCCGAGTAAGCTTCTGCTTCCTGCCAGTGTTTCGAACGGCGCGGCGCGAGCTGCGCCGTTTTTGTTTGCGCGATGGACGGCGAGCCGTTGGGGTCATCCCGGGTCGAGCCCGGGATGACGGGCTGCGGTTTCGCGCGCGATCCTCGCCGTCATCCCGGCCGAAGAGCCGGGATCCAGAACCGAGGCGTTCGATCCAGATCCTGCCGCGGGGGCGGTTCCGGATCCCGGGTCAAGCCCGGGATGAAGGGCTGTGGTTCCGGCGCGTCGGTTCTCAAAGGGCTGCGGTTTCGCGCGCGATCCTCGTCGTCATCCCGGCCGCAGAGCCGGGATCCAGAACCGAGGCGTTTGATCCAGATCCTGCTGCGGCGTCGGTTCTGGATCCCGGGTCAAGCCCGGGATGAGGGGCTGCGGCTCAGCCGCGCTTGTCTCCAGAGTCCGCCGCAGCGGTCTCCAGATCTCCGAGCCCCGACCTGCGCCCGGCGATCAGCCAGTGGGTCAGTCCGCCCACGAAGCCTGCGGCGAGGATCTCGGGCGCCGTGAAGGCCGGACCCTCGAAGCTCGTGGGCGCGAGCGACCACGGCATCAGCGCCGCGCCCGCGCCGGCCGCCGCGTGATAGATCCAGGAGCGGATCGAGAACATCTCGGCGATCAGCACCGCGACGATCGCGGGCGCGCCCATCAGCGGGGCGAACAGCAGCATCACCGTAAGCGCGTTCACCGAGAGGTCGTAGCCGAGGATCATGACGTCCTCGGGAAACAGCGACATGGCGTCGAAATGCTCGGCGGAGACAAGCGCGAGCAACACGAAGCCCGCGACGACGCCGCAGCAGAAGCCGAGCGGCGCGAAGATCAGCCGGGCGGCGAGACGCGCGAGCACGCGGTCGGCGTTCACGCGGCGGTCCGGTCGCGCATGCGCGGGACGCCGATCACTCAGCGGCCTCCATGGCCTCCCGCTCCTTCGCCCGGAGCCGCTTGGACTCGGACTTGAGCTGGCCGCAGGCCGCCGAGATGTCGCGGCCGCGCGGCGTGCGCACGGGGCTGGCGTAGCCCGCCCGGAACACGATCTCGGAGAATTTTTCGATCGTCTCCCAGTCCGAGCACTCGTAAGGCGAGCCCGGCCAGGGGTTGAAAGGAATGAGGTTGATCTTGGCGGGGAGCCCCGCGAGCAGCCGCACGAGTTCGCGCGCTTCGGCCGGGCTGTCGTTCACGCCCTTCAGCATCACGTATTCGAACGTGATGCGGCGCGCGTTCGAGGCGCCCGGATAGGTCCGGCAGGCCTCGAGCAGCGTCTTGATGTCGTATTTGCGGTTGATCGGCACGATGACGTCGCGAAGCTCGTCGCGCGCCGCGTGGAGCGAGATCGCGAGCTGCGCGCCGGTCTCCTCGCCGAGGCGCCGCATCTCGGGCACGACGCCCGAGGTCGAGACCGTGATCTTGCGGCGGCCGATGCCAAGGCCCTCGCCGTCCGCCATCACCTCGATGGCGTCGCGCACGGAGTCGAGATTGTAGAGCGGCTCGCCCATGCCCATGAAGACGATGTTGGTGACGAAGCGCCCGCCGTCGGTCGGCACCACCGCGCCGTCCGGGGCGGCCGCGTTCCAGTCGCCGAGCCGGTCGCGCGCCACGATGAGCTGCGAGACGATCTCGGCCGCGGTCAGGTTGCGCACCAGCACCTGCGTGCCGGTGTGGCAGAACGTGCAGGTGAGCGTGCAGCCGACCTGGCTCGAGACGCAGAGCGTGCCGCGCCCCTCTTCGGGGATGTACACCACCTCGACGTCCGCCGGGCGCTGGCGCGGCCCCTGGGCGGGCAGGCGCAGCAGCCACTTGCGGGTGCCGTCCTTGGAGATCTGCTCGGTGAGGATCTCGGGGCGTTCGAGCGTGAAGCGCTGGCTGAGTGCCGCGCGGAGATCCTTGGAGACGTTGGTCATCGCGTCGAACGAGGTCGCGCCGCGATTGTGGAGCCAGTGGTTGAGCTGCGCCGACCGCATCTTGACCTGCCGCTCGGGCACGCCCGCCTCGACGAGCGCCTCGCCGAGCCGCGCGCGCGTCATCCCGACGAGCGAGGGCTTCGCCGCGGGCTCCGCGACGGGCGCGACGGTCGGGGCCGGCCGGCTGCTATGGGCGATGTCGAGGTTGGTCATGGGGTCTGGAGACAGGTCGAAGTCTGGGCCTTCAGGCCGTTTGTGGCCGGGACATAGCACGAAGCGGCCTTCAGGCGAACCCGCCTGTGAGACGCTTCCGGTTCAGGCTTCAGATCGGCGGACAGTTCCTCTTCCGCCTCACACGTCTTCGTCGACGGGCGGAGACTTGTCGGGCCGCGCCGCCGCCGCGCCGATGAGGCGCGCGACGATCGGCACCGCGAAGGACAGCGCGATGAAGCGCGCGACGTGATGGGCCCCGACATAGGCCGGATCAAGGCCGAGCAGATAGGCGGTCAGCATCATGGCCTCGAGCGCGCCGGGCGCGAAGGCGACGAAGACCTGCGCGGCCGGAAGATTGAGCGCCCAGCCGACGCCGAAGGAGAAGACGAGCGCGAGCGCCGTCACCGCGAGGAAGGACGCGACGGTCGGCTTCAGCAGCGCCAGAATGTCCCGCGGCTTCAGGCCCGAGAACCGCGTCCCCACGATCGCGCCGAGCGCGACGAAGGAGGGCAGCGTCACGACGTCGGGCAGCTTCACGCCGATGACCCCGGTCGCATGCGCGGCGGCGCTCGCCATGAAGGCCCCGATCATCAGCCCGCCGGGCAGCCGGATGACATAGGCGACCGTGGCCCCGACGGCGGCGAGCGCGAGGATCGCGGCGGTCATCAGCGCGCCGGCCTGCGGCAGGCTGTGGACGACGGCCGGCTGCGCGCCCGTCATCGTCACGACCGCAGGCACCGCCGCCACCAGCACGAACACGCGGAACACCTGCACCACCGCGACCTTGCTCATATCGGCGCCCGTCGTCGAGGCCATGACGAGGATCGCCGACAGCGCGCCGGGCGGGGAGGCGTAGAAGGCGGTGGTGCGGTCGAAGCCGAAGCCGCGGCGCAAGGTGAGGTAGGAGACCGCCACCATGGCGGCGACCGCGAGCCCGAGCGCCACCATGCTGCCAGGCCACTTCATCACGCCCTCGATGGTGTCGGGCGTCACAGCCGAGCCCATCGAGGCGCCGAGCACCACGAACACGACCTCGCGCAGCTTGCGCGGGATCGGACGCACGAAGCCTGCGAGCGCGGCGGCGCTCGTCACCACCACGGAGCCGACGAGCGCCGGCGCCGGCATGCCGATCGCGAAGAACAGCACGGCCCCGAGCGCCGCGACGCCGAACGTCAGGACGAGATCGCGGCAGATCTTCAGCATTTCGGGAGTTTCGGGCGGCTGCGAACGTTCATGGGGCGCGACATCGGCCTTCGCGGCGGCAAGGTCAAACGCCGATTTCGCCGCTCAGCCTTGCGGTCCCGCAGGCGCGTAGGCCCGCATGAACACCTCGACGGCGCGCTCCACCAGATAGGCGAGGCGCTCGGGCGGGGGCGGAGCCTCGCCGCCGATCAGGACCGGCATCATCACCTTGGAGTGGCACATGGTGAGGAACTGCGCGGCCGCGACCTCGACGTCGTCGATGTCGAGCTCGCCATGCGCCACCTTCGCGGCGAGCCAGACCGACAGCCGCTTGATCCCGGCGCGCGGACCGGCGTCGAGAAAGAGCTGGCCGATCTCCGGGCGCCGCTCCGCCGAGCCGATGACCATGCGCACGGTCGAGACGTGGCTCGGCTCGATCATGGCGTGGATGAAGCTCTCGCCGAGCCGCCGCAGCACCTCGCGGACGTCGTGATTGTCGGCGTCGAGCTCGAACAGCCGCTCGGCGGTGAGCGCGCATTGCCGCTTCACGAGCTCGGCGAAGAGCTCTTCCTTGCTCTCGAAATAGACGTAGAGCGTGCCCTTGGACACGCCGGCCGCCTTGGCGATCTCGCCCATCGAGGCGGCGTCGAAGCCGTGGGCCAGAAACACCTGGCGCGCGCCGTCGAGCACCTGCCGGCGCTTCGCGCTGTCGAGCGCGTCTTCGACGGAGGACGATTTTTCCAACGTGGTCTGCATCTCGTCTCGATGCGCGGGCGAGCCCGCGCGTCACTCCTTCGAACTGGCCGTCCCGATCTCGCCGATCCGGCGCAGGCCGGCAACGAAGCCAGCGAGGGCGGCGTCTCGCCGGGCAGGCGCGCGATCGAACCCAAAGCACGGATCTTCGGCGCATAATGCGATTGACCGAACCGTTCGGTCAATATGGGGCGGGCGGCGGTCCGATCCAGATCGGCGCCGCGGCGAACGTCGCGATCATGCCCGCGCTCGTCGTCGCGCTCGTCTTCCCGGCGCGCGAGGGCGTCGATCACTTCGACGTGGGCGCGCGCCGTCGACCTGCTGGATCGCGGCGCGGAGCACGCCGCGCGCCTCGCGCGGGGCGGGAATTTGTTTACCTTGTCGGGCGATTGTCGGACCTGCCGGCGCGAAAAGGCTCGCGCTGACGGAGGACCGACGCCCATGACGAGCCGACTTTCGAGGATCGCCGTGGCCCTGTTCGCGATCGGGGGCGCGAGCCCCGCGACCGCCGAGCCGCTCGACCTGATCGGCGGCCTGCTGTCGCGCGAGACCCATGAGGCGGGAGAGTCCCGCCGCGCCCGCGTCCGCGACGTCGACTACACCGGCGCGATCGACCAGGCGCCCGTCGTTCCCGCTCAGTCCCCGGTCGCGGCGCCGGCCGCGCCCGCCCAGCACGCCCCCGCGCCGCGCCGCGCCGCAAGCCCGCAGCCGGCCGGCTATCCGGTCGACCTGCTGATCACGCTCGCCAACGACGCCGTGTTCACCAAGGACCCCTATCCGAAGGGCCAGCAGTCCGACCCGCGCATGATCAAGCTGCAGGTCCTGCTCGACCGCAATAACGCCTCGCCGGGCGTGATCGACGGCCTTGCGGGCGACAACGTCGTCAAGGCCGTGAAGGCGTTTCAGGAGATGAAGGGCCACGCGGTCACCGGCGTCATCGACGCCGAGATGTGGGCCGCGCTGGAAGCGACCTCGGCCGAGCCGGTTCTGGCCTCCTACACCATCACGCCCGAGGACGTCGCCGGGCCCTTCGTGCCGACGATGCCGCACGACTACGCCGAGCAGGCCGCGCTCCCGGGCCTGTCCTACCGCGACGCCGCCGAGATGCTGGCCGAGCGCTTCCACATGGACGAGGCCTTTCTTCGTCGCCTCAATCCCGACGTCACCTTCGCCGAGGCCGGCGTCGACGTCGTGGTGGCCAATGTCGGCAAGCCGCTGAAGGCCAAGGTCGCGCACATCGTGGCCGACAAGGCGCGCAAGCAGCTCCGCGGCTACGACGCGCAGGACCGGCTGATCGTGGCCTATCCGGCGACCATCGGCTCGTCCGACACGCCGTCCCCCACCGGCCACCACGCGGTGAAGGCGATCGCGCTCAATCCGGACTACTGGTACCGGCCGAAGGTCAATTTCGTGCAGGGGACCAACACCAAGGCCCTTCGCCTGCCGCCGGGACCCAACGGCCCGGTGGGCGCGACCTGGATCGGGCTCGACAAGCCGACCTACGGCCTGCACGGCACGCCCGAGCCGTCCAAGATCGACAAGACCAACAGCCATGGCTGCGTGCGCCTGACCAACTGGGACGCGCGCGAACTCGCCGGCATGGTGTCTCCGGGCGTCAAGGTGGACTTCCAGGAGCCGGAGGGCATGGTCGCGCCCGACGCCGAGCCGATGGCCGAGGTGCCGGCGGCGCCCGAGCGGGGCCGCGCGCTGGTCGAGGATTTCGGCCGGGAGTCCGCCCCGCTCGACGAACCGGCGCCGGTCGTCGAGGAGCGCCCGCGCGGGATGGACCCGCTGCCGGCCCCGCGCCTCGTGCCCGAAGCGCCGCGGGTTCGCCAGTCGATGCGGTGAGCGACGAAGCGTCATCCCGGGCGGCCGGAGGCCGAGCCGGGATCGGTTTCAGAACGTGACGTCGTCCGAATGCTGTCCCGACTTTTTGGGCTTTGTAAGGGTGGGATGTGACGGCGCCTCGATAAGAACGCGCGTCTCCCCCGCTCGTTTTTCCCTCCCTCGCAGAGGGGAGGGCGGCCCCGCGACTGCGGGGTCGGGTGGGGTGCCCGGGCGTAAAGCTGTCGGCCGCCGGAAAACGCGGCTCCAGCCTCCTCCACCATGGGCTTCGCCCATGGTCCTCCTCTTCCGCTTCGCAGAGGAGGATCAAGGAAGGCGCTGCCATCCGTGCGGGGATCCTCCCCTGCGAAGCGGCGGAGGGGGCTGGCGCGAGGCTCTCCAAACCGTCACAGCCTATTCGGCATGAACGATCGGCTCTCTCCCTCCCGCGACACCATCGCGGCCGTCTCGACCGCGCCGGGGCGCGCGGCGATCGCGGTCATCCGCGTGTCGGGTCCGGCCGCCGGCGAGGCGCTCGACGCGCTCGCGGGACGGCGGCCCGAACCGCGCCGCGCCGCGCTTCGGGCGTTGCGCGACCCGCGTGACGAAAGGCTGATCGACCGCGCACTCGCGCTCTGGTTCCCGGGTCCGGCGTCGGCCACCGGCGAGGATCTCGCCGAACTCCATCTCCATGGCGGCCGAGCGGTGGTGGCGGCGGCGCTCGACGCGCTGCTCGCGCTGCCGGGACTGCGGGCCGCCGAACCCGGCGAGTTCACCCGCCGAGCCTTCGCGGCCGGGCGTCTCGACCTCGCCGAAGCCGAAGGGCTCGCCGATCTGCTCGAGGCCGAGACCGAGGCCCAGCGCCGGCAGGCGATCCTGCAGAGCGAGGGGGCCTTGTCGGCGCTCGTCGAGGGCTGGCGCGAACGGCTCGTCGGCGCGATGGCGCTGGTCGAGGCCGGGATCGATTTCTCCGACGAGGACGGCGTCCCGGAAGAGACGCGCGCCGCGGCCCGCCAAGACGTCGAGGCGCTCGCGCAGGAGATCGCCGCCGCGCTCGCCGACACCCGGGCCGAGCGCCTGCGCGAGGGGTTCCGGGTCGCGCTGATGGGACGGCCGAACGCCGGAAAGTCGTCGCTTCTGAACGCGCTCGCGCGGCGCGAGATCGCGATCGTCACGGAAGCGCCCGGTACCACCCGCGACGTTCTGGAGGCGCGGCTCGATCTCGGCGGCTACCCGGTGGTCGTGGCGGACACCGCCGGACTTCGGGACGCGCAGGATCTCGCCGAGCGCGAGGGGGTTCGCCGCGCGGAGGCGCAAGGCCAAGCGGCCGATCTCGTGCTCTGGCTCGAGGACGCCGCCGCGCCGCAGGAGCCGCCGGCGATCGAGGCTCGCGAACTGTGGCGGATCGCCGGCAAGGCGGATCTCGCGTCCGGACCGGCCGACGATCGCCGCCGCGTGTCCGCAAAGACCGGCGAGGGGCTCGACGAACTCGCTGAAGCGCTGGGGCGAGCGGCCTCGACGGCGCTCGGGACGGCCGAGGCCCCTGGCCTCACCCGCGCCCGTCATCGCGACGCGCTGCGCGCCGTCGCGGCCGAGCTCGACGCGGCGCTGGGACGGTGGAGCGCGCTGCCCGAGGAGCTTCTCGCCGAACGCCTGCGAACCGCCGCCGCCGAACTCGGCCGCATCACCGGCCGCATCGGGGTGGAGGAGGTCCTGGGGCGGGTGTTCTCGTCGTTCTGCATCGGGAAGTGAGGGCGGCGTTCGCCTCCTCCCCCATCGCTATCGCGATGGTCCCCCTCCTCCGCTGCGCAGAGGAGGATCAAGAGGGCGCGGCGCATCGTGCGCGGATCCTCCCCTGTCGAAGACGCGGGAGGGGGACCGTCCGGAGGACGGGGGAGGGGGCGAGCGCCGCGCTTTCCATAAACTTGCGCTGTCTCACTTCACCCACGCCTGTGACGAGCGGCGCCGGCGCTATTCTCTCGTCATGCGTTTCAGGTTAAGGCTTTGGGGTCGAACGGCGCGATGACGCCCGCGCCAGCCTGAAGGACCGACCCGCAGAGCCGAATGACAGCCCGTACCCAAAAGCTCTTCGTCAAATCCTACGGCTGTCAGATGAACGTCTACGACGCGGACCGCATGGCGGACGCGCTCGGCGCGGAAGGCTTCTCGACGACGCAGAGCGCCGACGACGCCGACGTCATCGTGCTCAACACCTGCCACATCCGCGAGAAGGCGGCCGAGAAGGTCTATTCGGAGCTCGGCCGCATCCGCAAAGCAGCCCAGGAGGCCGGACGCCGGCCGATCGTGGCGGTCGCGGGCTGCGTCGCGCAGGCCGAAGGCGCCGAGATCCTCAAGCGCTCGCCCATCGTCGACCTCGTGGTCGGGCCGCAGAGCTACCAGAACCTGCCCGAGCTGATCGCCAAGGCCCGCGCCGGCGAGCGGCCGGTCGACACGGAATTCGCGGTCGAGAAGAAGTTCGAGGCGCTCGCCAGGCCCGCCATGCGGCCGGCGCGCGCGCCTGCGGTCTCCGCGTTCCTCACGGTGCAGGAAGGCTGCGACAAGTTCTGCACCTTCTGCGTCGTGCCCTACACCCGCGGCGCTGAAGTCTCGCGTTCGGTCGCCCAGGTGCTCGGCGAGGCGGAGCGTCTCGCCGGTTCGGGCGTGCGCGAGATCACCCTGCTCGGCCAGAACGTCGACGCCTATCACGGCGAAGGTCCGGACGGGCGGCCATGGACGCTGGCGCGCCTGCTCGAAAGACTGTCGGAGATCGATGGGATCGCGCGGCTGCGCTACACCACGAGCCACCCGCGCGATTTCGGCGACGACCTGATCGCGGCCCATCGCGACCTGCCCAAGCTGATGCCGTATCTGCACCTGCCGGTGCAGTCGGGCTCTAACCGCATCCTCAAGGCCATGAACCGGCGGCACACCGGCGCGGAGTATGTCGAGCTGATCGGCCGCATCCGCGAGGCTCGGCCCGATCTCGCGCTTTCGGGCGACTTCATCGTGGGCTTCCCCGGCGAGACCGACGCAGACTTCGAGGACACGATGGCGATCGTCGAGGCGGCCGACTACGCGGCCTCCTTCACGTTCAAATACAGCCCGCGGCCCGGCACCCCCGCGGCCGGCCGCGCCGGGCAGGTGCCCGACGAGGTCATGAGCGAGCGGCTCGCCAGGCTTCAGGCGCGCATCTCCGAGCGGCAGGCCGCGTTCCAGCGCTCGCTGGTCGGACGCCGGCTCGAGGTGCTGGTCGAGCGGGCCGGACGCCATCCCGGCCAGATGGGCGGGCGCTCGCCCTACCTCATCCCGGTCCAGATCGAGAGTTGCGACGCCGCCCCCGGAGACCTCGTCGAAGTCGACGTGACGGGCGCCGGCGCCAACAGCCTGTTCGCCGCGCCCGCGGGCGGCGCGCGCGGAGCAATTCCACAGCTCGCGGAGGCCACCGCTTGACGGCGGAGACAAATGTGCGGGGCTTCGACCCCTTGAAGAGCGCAAGCGCCGCGGCCCGGCCGCGCAAGCCGGGCTTCGCCCGGGAGACCGAGGCGTCGCCCGCCGAAGTCACCATCGCCTTCGAGGACAACCGGCACGCCTCGAGCCTGTTCGGCAGCCACGACCAGAACCTCGCCTTCCTCGAGCGCCGGCTCGGCGTCGAGGCGACGGTCAGGGGCAATCACGTGGCGATCCGCGGCCCGGCGGACGCCTGCCAACAGGCCAAGAAGGTGCTCGAGAGCCTTTATGACCGCGTCCGCCGCGGCGAGCAGGTGGCGCTCGGCGACGTCGACGGCGCGATCCGCATGACGCTCTCGCAAGGGTCGCTGTTTCCGCCCGCCGAGGGCGATCTCGCCCGGCCCGGCTTCGCGCAGGTCTCGACCCGCAAGAAGACCATCGTTGCGCGAACCGCAGCCCAGGACGCCTATATCCGCGCGCTCGGCAAGCACGAGCTCTGCTTCGCGACGGGCCCCGCCGGCACCGGCAAGACCTACATCGCCGTCGCCTGGGCCGCGGCGCTGATCGAGCGCGGCGAGGCCGACCGCATCATCCTTTCGCGTCCGGCCGTCGAGGCCGGCGAGCGGCTCGGCTTCCTGCCCGGCGACATGAAGGAGAAGGTCGATCCCTATCTCCGCCCGCTCTACGACGCGCTTTATGACGTGATGCCGCCCGAAAAGGTCGAGCGCGGCATGACCTCGGGCATGATCGAGATCGCGCCGCTGGCCTTCATGCGCGGCCGCACGCTCGCAAACGCCGTGGTGCTGCTGGACGAGGCGCAGAACACGTCGTCCATGCAGATGAAGATGTTTCTGACGCGCCTTGGCGAAAACAGCCGCATGATCATCACCGGCGACCCGACCCAGATCGACCTTCCGCCGGGCCAGGTGTCGGGCCTCGCCGAGGCCATCGGCCTGCTCGAAAACGTCGAAGGCGTCGGCGTCACGCGATTTTCAGCGCAGGACGTGGTACGTCACGAGTTGGTCGCGCGTATCGTGCGAGCCTATGAGGGCGCGCACCAGAGCCCGAAAGTTTGAGCGCGGCCAAGAAGACCTTGAACGACGAGCCATGAGCCCGGACCGATCTACTCCCGTCGCGCTCGAGACCGTGCGCGACACAGACCTTTGGGACGCTCTTCCGCAAGCCGAGGCCGTCGTCGCGGCCGCGGTCGTCGCGGCCTTCGCGGAAGCGAAGCTGAAAGCGCTTCCCGACGCCGAACTCGCCGTGACGCTGTCCGACGACGCGCGCGTCGCCGAATTGAACGGCGAATGGCGCGACAAGCCGACCCCCACCAACGTGCTGACCTTCCCCGCCGTCGAGCCCGACGAGACGGCAGACGCGCCGATGCTCGGCGACGTCATCCTCGCCTTCGAGACCGTCGAGCGCGAGGCGCGGGAGGAGGGCAAGAGCCTCTCCGACCACGTCTCCCATCTCGTCGTCCACGGCGTGCTGCATCTCTTCGGCCACGACCATCTCGACGACGACGAGGCCGAGGAGATGGAGGCGCTCGAGACCCGCGCGCTCGCGCGCCTCGGCGTTCCCGACCCTTACGCGCTCGACGCGCTGACCTGACCAGACCCGATCCGCACGGACCAGATGTCTTCGACAGACCGACCATTGCGCCCCGGCGCCGCTCTCATCGCCGAACCTGAAATCAGGGATAACTGGTTCGAACGGCTCCGGGACTTCGTCGGGCTCGGGACGCATCCGACCGCCCGCGACGACATCGCCGAGGCGCTCGAGGGCGACGCCGACGACCTTTCGGTCTCGGCCCAGGAGCGCGCGCTGCTGCGCAACGTTCTGGCGTTGCGCGGCACCCGCGTCGACGACGTGATGGTGCATCGCGCCGACATCGTCGCGGTGTCCGAGGAGGTCACGCTCGGCCAGCTTCTGCTCACCTTCGCGGAAGGCGGCCATTCCCGGCTGCCGGTGCACAACGGTTCGCTCGACGAGCCAAAGGGCATGGTCCATGTGAAGGACGCGCTCGCGCTGTTCGCCCAAGGGGCGCAGGGCGCGGCTCATGAATTCAACGCCGCCGCCGTCGATCTCGGCGCCCGCATCGCCGATTGCGACGTGGTGCGGCCGGTGATCTTCGCCCCGCCCTCGATGGCCGCGACCGACCTGCTCACCCGCATGCAGTCGATGCACCAGCATCTCGCGCTCGTGGTCGACGAATATGGCGGCGTCGACGGTCTCGTGACGATCGAGGATCTGGTCGAGACGATCGTCGGCGACATCGAGGACGAGCATGACGACGAGGCGGTGGCCTCGATCCGCGCCGACGGCGACGGCGGCTTCATCGCCGACGCGCGCGCCCCGCTCGACGAGGTGGCCGAGGCCGTCGGCCCGAGCTTCGACGTCGCGGCCTTCGAGGACGAAGTCGACACGATCGGCGGCCTCGTGGTGACGCTCGCCGGCCGCGTGCCGGCCGAGGGCGACGAGATCGAGGGCCCGGGCGGCCACCGGCTCACGGTCCGCGCGGCCGATCCGAGGCGCGTGATCGAAGTCGGGATCGCCGCAGGGCCCGAGCGCGAGGCCGGCGAATCGGATAGGCCGGGAGACGCCGCCGACGCGGCCTGACGTTCTCGCGCGTTCCGGGGCCCGGCATGAGCCGCATTCTCGAGTCGGTCTCCGCCTTCGCCGCCCGAGTGACGCTCGCGCGAGGCCGCATGTCGGCCGCGATCGCGCTCGCGGCCGGCGCGCTGTCGGCGCTCGCCATGCCGCCCTTTTCGGCCTGGCCGGTGCTGTTCGTCACCTTTCCGGTCGCCGTCTGGCTGATCGACGGCGCGTCGGGACCAAGCCGCTGGAGCAGCGCGCGCGCGGCGGCCGCGATCGGCTTCGCGTTCGGCTTCGGCTATTTCCTCGCAGGCCTCTGGTGGATCGGTTCGGCGTTTCTCGTCGACGCCGACGTGTTCGGCTGGCTGCTGCCGTTCGCGGTCGCCGGCCTGCCGGCGCTTCTTGCGATCTTCCATGCGGCCGCCTTCGCCTTCGCGCGCCTGATCTGGACGCCGGGTTGTCGGCGCGCGCTCGCCTTCGCGGCCGCGCTCGGGCTCGGCGAACTCGCCCGCGGGCATGTCTTCACAGGCTTTCCCTGGAACTCCTTCGGCTATGCGCTCGCCGACCAGGCGTGGTTCGGCCAGTTCGCCTCGGTCATCGGGGTCGAGGGGCTGACCTATCTGGCGCTCGCGATCTTCGCCGCGCCGGCGCTGCTCGCCGATCCTAAGCCGGCGAAATCATATCTCGTCACAGCGCTCGCGACGCTCGTCGCGCTGGCGGGCTTCGGCGCGGCGCGGCTCGCGTGGTCGCCTGCGGCCTTCGACGAGAAGATGACCGTCCGGGTGCTTCAGCCCGAAATCCCGCAGGACATGAAGTCCCAGGACAGCGCCCGCGACACCATCATGGACGCCTATATGGCGCTGACCGACGAGGCGAAGGACCCGCGCCACCGCGGCTTCTCAGACGCGCGCCTTGTGGTGTGGCCGGAATCCGCCTTCCCCTTCATGCTCTCCCGCACGCCCGACGCGCTCGCCCGGATCGGCTCGAGCCTCGCGCCCGGGGCCGCGCTCGTCACCGGCTCGGTGCGGGGCGAACGCCGGCCCGACGAGTCCGGCGAGGCGGACTTCTGGAACTCGATCCACGTCGTGGGCGACGACGGCTCGATCCGCGGCACCTATGACAAGATCCACCTCGTCCCGTTCGGCGAATACTTGCCGTTCCAGTCCGCGCTCGAGGCGATCGGGCTCGAGGCGCTCACCCGCCAGCGCGGCGGCTTCGCCACCGGCGACCGGCGCGCGGTGATCGCTTTGCCGGACGGCAAGCGCTTCCGGCCGCTGATCTGCTACGAGGCGATCTTTCCCGAGGAGGTGGAGGGCGACCAGCGGCCCGACTTCTTGCTGAACGTCACCAACGACGCCTGGTTCGGGCGCACGCCCGGCCCCTATCAGCACGCCGCCCAGGCGCGGGTCCGCACGATCGAGCAGGGCCTGCCGATGGTGCGCTCGGCGAATGGCGGGATCTCGTCGATCGTCGATTCACACGGCAGAATCGTCGCCGCGGCGAAACTCGGCGAACGCCGCGTCGTCGACGCGTTGCTGCCTCTTCCGATTGAGTCGACGGTGTTCGTCGCGACCCATGGTTTGCTTCATTTGGCTTTCCCGGTCGTTTTTCTGTGTCTTGTCTTCGCAAGACGATCTCGCGTTTGACAAGGCTTAGACGAAATGACCATGTACGCCACATGCCGCAGGGCGGCGCGGGTTGCGCCCGCGGCCTGTTCGCGCGGGCGTCTGGACGAGGAGATCTTCGGCGGGGGCGACGCCGCACGATCAGGTTGCGAGGAGAACTTGATGATTAAGAAAACGCCCAACCCGATCGACAAGCACGTCGGTTCTCGGGTACGAATGAGGCGTGTCTTGATTGGCATGAGCCAAGAAAAACTGGGCGAAGCGCTCGGGATCACCTTCCAGCAGATCCAGAAATACGAAAAAGGCACCAACCGCATCGGCGCGAGCCGGATGCAGCAGATCTCGACCGTCATGGGCGTGCCAGTGTCCTATTTCTTCGAGGACGCTCCCGGCTCCGAGATCAAGGCCGGCGGCTTCGGCGAATCCCAGGGGTCGGATTACGTGGTCGACTTCCTGACCACGACCGAAGGCCTCCAGCTCAACAAATCCTTCGTGCGGATCTCCGATCCCAAGGTGCGGCGCAAGATCGTCGACCTCGTCGCCGCCCTCGCGGACCAGCCGGCCAACTGATCCGCCGGCTTCGCGGTTGCGGCGAACGCGCGCAACCGCTTGACCCTGCTCCGCCCTTCTGGGATGACAATCATCGTTCGTAAGACCGAACGTTTCCGTCGTTCGGCCGATCGAGGGGAGAACGTCCTTTGGCCCGCGCCGACTATCTTTTCACGTCTGAATCCGTCTCCGAGGGCCATCCCGACAAGGTGAGCGACCGCATCTCCGACGAGGTGGTCGACATCTATCTCGGCGCCTATCCGGAAGCCCGCGTGGGCTGCGAGACGCTCTGCACCACCAACCGCGTCGTGATCGCGGGCGAGGTGCGCGGTCCTGACTCCATCACCAAGGAGCAGCTGATCGAGGCGGCGCGCGCCGCCATCAAGGACATCGGCTACGAGCAGGACGGCTTCCACTGGAAGAACGCCGACATCGCCTGCCATCTGCACGCCCAGTCCGCGCACATCGCGCAGGGCGTCGACGCCTCCGGCAACAAGGACGAGGGCGCGGGCGACCAGGGCATCATGTTCGGCTACGCCTGCAAGGAGACGCCGAGCCTCATGCCGGCGCCGCTGCATTACTCGCACGGCATCCTGAAGCGCCTCGCCGAAGTGCGCCACTCGGGCGAGCAGCCGACGCTCGGCCCGGACGCCAAGAGCCAGGTCACGGTGCGCTACGCCAACGGCAAGCCGGTCGGCGTCACCTCGATCGTGCTCTCGACCCAGCACACCGACGAGAACCAGTCGTCGAAGGACATTCGCGAGATCGTCGAGCCGTACATCCGCGAGACCCTTCCCGAGGGCTGGATCTCCGACGAGACCGTCTGGCACGTGAACCCGACCGGCGTGTTCGTGATCGGCGGCCCTGACGGCGACGCCGGCCTCACCGGCCGCAAGATCATCGTCGACACCTACGGCGGCGCGGCCCCGCACGGCGGCGGCGCCTTCTCGGGCAAGGACCCGACCAAAGTGGACCGCTCGGCGGCCTACGCGGCCCGCTACCTCGCCAAGAACGTGATCGCGGCCGATCTCGCCGACCGCGCCACGATCCAGCTCTCCTACGCGATCGGCGTCTCCGAGCCGCTGTCGATCTATGTCGACCTGCACGGCACCGGCCGCGTCGACGAGGCCAAGCTCGAGAAGGTGCTGGGCGAGGTCATGAGCCTCTCTCCGCGCGGCATCCGCACCCATCTCGCGCTCAACAAGCCGATCTACGCCCGCACCGCGGCCTACGGCCATTTCGGCCGCGAGCCCGACGCCGACGGCGGCTTCTCCTGGGAGAAGACCGACCTCGTCGACGAACTGAAGTCGGCGCTGGCCTGACACGAGAACGGTTGACCGCCGGGCGAGCTGCGCGCCGGCGGTCATCCCGGGCTTGACCCGGGATCCGGAAACGTCGACATCGCAAATGTTCGCGGACCCGTCGCGGATCTGGATCCCGGCTTTTCGGCCGGAATGACGGCGGCGGAACCCCGTGATCCGCCAGCATCTCCACAAGACGCCCCCGATGACCGAAGCCCCCCGCTACGACGGTTCGTTCTTCGGCCGCCGCCACGGCAAGCAGCTTCGCAAGGGCCGCGCCGAGACGATGGCCGACGCGCTGCCGCGTCTGTCCGTCGACCCTGAAACGCTCCCGACCGACCTCACGGACCTGTTCGACTCTCCCGTCGGCGAGGTCCGGCTCGAGATCGGCTTCGGCGGCGCCGAGCATCTGCTTCATCGCGCCGGCGAGGCCCCGAACGTCGGCTTCATCGGGGTCGAGCCGTTCTTCGACGGCCTCGCAAAGGGCGTGGCGGGCGTCGAGCGGCTTGGCCTCAAGAACGTGCGCCTCTTCGGCGACGACGCGACGCTGCTGCTCGACCGGCTGCCGGAGGCCTCGCTCACGGGCGTCGACCTGCTCTATCCCGATCCGTGGCCGAAGACGCGCCACTGGAAGCGCCGCTTCGTCAACGACCGCAACCTCGCCCGCCTCGCCCGGGTCGTGAAGCCCGGCTCCCTGTTCCGCTTCGCCTCCGACATCGACACCTATGTGTCCTGGACGCTGGCGCATGTCGCGCGCTCGCCCGACTTCGTCTGGACCGCGGAGCGCCCCGCCGACTGGCGCGAGCCGTTCGCCGGCTGGCCCGGCACCCGTTACGAGCGCAAGGCGATCCGCGAGGGCCGGCGGGGAACCTATCTGGCGTTCCGCCGGACCTGATCGACGCGCCCGCCCTTGACATTCGCCTGCGCAAATCGACCCTCTTCGCCGCCAGCCGCCCGGGAGGACTCCATGGCCATCGCCCTTTCAGCGCCGTTCCGCCGGCTCTTCGCCCTTGCGGCGCTTCTCGCGCTTGCGGTCTCGCTCGCCGGCTGCGGCGTCAACAACGTTCCGACGCTGGAGGAGCAGGCCAAGGCGCGCTGGTCCGAGGTGCAGAACCAGTATCAGCGCCGCGCCGACCTGATCCCGAACCTCGTCGAGACCGTGAAGGGGTTCGCGCGCCAGGAGGAGAAGGTGCTGACCGAGGTGGTGGAGGCGCGCGCCAAGGCCACGCAGGTGACCATCGACGCCTCGAAGCTCTCCGACCCCGAAGCCGTCAAGCAGTTCCAGCAGGCCCAGGCCCAGCTTTCGGGCGCGCTCGGCCGGCTGCTCGCGGTCTCGGAGAACTATCCGGACCTG
The DNA here is from genome assembly GCF_042648545.1 of Chenggangzhangella methanolivorans. Taxonomy (NCBI): domain Bacteria; kingdom Pseudomonadati; phylum Pseudomonadota; class Alphaproteobacteria; order Hyphomicrobiales; family Methylopilaceae; genus Chenggangzhangella; species Chenggangzhangella methanolivorans. The sequence continues at coordinate 563,245 of NZ_JBHRXS010000003.1, read as the reverse complement.
AAGTCGAACCAGAACTTCCTCGCGCTCCAGTCCCAGCTCGAGGGCACCGAGAACCGCATCGCGGTGGCGCGGCGCGACTACATCCAGGCGGTCCAGGCCTACAACACCGAGCTCAGGACCATTCCGGGCAAGTGGATCGCAGGCTTCCTCTATCCGGAGGCCAAGCCGATGGCGACGTTCGAGACCGCGCCGGAAAACCAGGGCGCGCCGAAGGTGAGCTTCTAGCGGCAGGGGCGCGCTCGACAGTCATCCCGGCCGAAGAGCCGGGATTCAGACGCGCCGAGCCCGTCGGACAAATCTCGGACCGACCGAGTTCCCGGATCCCGGCTCAAGGCCGGGATGACGGCCGGCGGTTCGCCCGGCGTCAGCGCATCGTTCAGCTTTCGCCGCTAGTCTCGCTCGCGACGATGCCGCGAGGGCGACATGACACGAACGATCGGTCTCGCGCTCGCGCTTCTCGCCTGGCTTCCGACCGCCCACGCGCAGGACGCGCCGCGCCCGCTCGAGGTGCCCCACGGGGTCTCGGAGCGCCAGAGCTATGTCGACATCGTGCGCCGCGAGGCTTCGGCCCGCGGGCTTCCGCCCGAGGTCGCCGAGGCGGTGGCGCATGTCGAGACCGGGTTCCGGCCGGACGCCGTGGGAGCGGTGGGCGAGATCGGGTTGATGCAGATCCGCCCCGCGACCGCCGAGATGCTCGGCCATGACGGCGGGGCGCTGGCGCTGTTCGATCCCGAGACCAATGCGCGCTTCGCGGTGCGCTATCTCGCGAAGGCCTGGAAGCTCGCCAATGGCGATCTCTGCCGCGCGCTGATGAAATACCGCGCGGGCCATGGCGCGGAGACGATGTCGCCGCTGTCCGCCACCTATTGCCTGCGCGCCAAGGCCTATCTCGCCCGGCTCGGATCCCCGCTCGCCGACGGCGTCGCGCCGGAGGTGGTGGCGATCCGCGAGATCGACGGCGACCAGCCGAAGACCACGACGCGCAAGGCCGGCCCCTATCTCGGCTGGCGGCCGGGGCGTCATACGGCCTCCGACAACGCCCGCTTCTGGGAGCGCCACGAGACCCGCATCGCCGCGCTCAACGCCAAGATCGAGCGCCGCTGGAAGATGCGGATGGCGAAGCGCTAAGCGGCTGTCGCCGGCCCGCCGTCAGTCCCGCCGTCGCGGAACGGCGGGCGCCTCGCTCAGACCGAGACGTTCGTCGTGACCATTTCGAGCCACGCGTTGAGGTCCTTGGAGCTGATCTTGGTGTCCTGGTTCCCGCTCTCGCGGATGCCGTCGACGGCGCGGCGGAAGTCGGCGTTGTTCAACAGGAACTGCGCCGCGTTGCGCTCGTCGTCGTTGTCGGTCTCCTCGACGATCTTGTTGAGGTCCTTCTCGCTGACGATCGAGTCCGAGCCGTTCCAGTCGTCCCAGCGGTCGACGATCACGTCGAGGTCCTTGCGGTGGTCGTCGTAGAACTTGGCGTCGTAGACCCGCCCGACGTTGATCCGGTAGTAGTCCGACGTCGAGATGTAGCCCTTGTCGCCCTCGAGTCCTTCGGTGCCGGCCTCCATGTCGGTGTCGTCCCACGGCCGGGCGTCGTCGGTCTCGAAGCTGTAGCCGCGCGGGCCAGGCCGCGAGGTCTGGCCTGCGAGATACTTCTCGAACAGGTTCTTCTCGTTGAGATTGCTGTCGACGTGGAGGTAGGGGGCGAGCCGGTTGAGTGAGCTGCCGCGCTCGCCTTCGGTCTCCTGGAAGTGCTTCCACTCCTCGGCCTGGAAGTCGAACATCGACCGGTCGTCCGGCGCGTCGCGGCCGCCATACATGAAGCTGGCGTAGCGGGCGTATTCGAGCTTGTCGCCCCAGTCGCCGGCGGCGACGCCCTGGTCGGCGAGGCGTCCGAAGAACTCGCCCTGGCTGTCGGTGAGCTTCTGCATCTTCTGATGCGCGACGGCTTCGGCGATGAGCGCGCCCGCGATGCCGAACACCGCGCCCGCGACGCCGAGCACCGGCCCAAGCACGCGGGATCCGATCGCGAGCCCCTGAACCACGCGGGCGCCGATATTGCCGCCAAGGCGCGCCGCGAGGTTCGAGCCGTTCGGCGCGAACATCTTGATCGTGTTCATCGTCGCCATGGCGGTGGTGGCTGAGCCGCCGCCGATCGAAAGGCCGGCGCCCGCCTTTTCGAGCTCGGTGTCCGCCTTCTGCAGCGTGCGCACCCCGGTCACGATGTCCATCACGCCGCCGGTGACGTCGAGGCCGGCGCCGCCCATGAAGCGCACGAAGGTGCGGCCGAGCTTCTTGGCCGTGGAGGCGTCGGGCGCATCGCCCATCTTGTCGCCGAGCTTTTCGAGCGCCTTGTCGAACTCCTTCTTGTCGTCCTCGCTGAGATTGCCGAGGTCGAGGCCGAGGTCGCTGTTCGCCAGCTTGTCGGACGCCGTGTTGATCTCCTTGGTCACGCCCTTGGCGATCTCGGAGTCGACCTTCGACTCGCCCTTCCAGATGTCCGGGAAGTTGTCGTCGAGCAGGCCGAGCCAGGCGGTCGCGTCGGACTTTGTGCCGAGGTTCACGAGGTTCGAGCCGAACTTCGAGAAGTCGTTCGCCTGGCTGAGGCCGCCGACGAGATCGCGCACCGCCGCGATCTGCTCGTCGCTCGTCATCTCGCTCCAGCCGCCGTTCGAGAGCTGGACGCCCGCGCTGACGAAGCCCATCGTCCCGGTCAGCGCGCCGAACGTGCCGGTCTTGGCGCCCCCGTCCACGAACTTGCGGAAGGCGTTGCGGTCGTCGGTGGAGAGGCTGTCGAGCTTCTCGCCGATGACCTTGTCGGAGATCTCCCTGAGACGGGCCTGGTCGCTCTCCGACAGGGGCCCGCCGCCGACGGGCTTGAGGTCCATCCAAACGCTGCGCAACGCCATGTTGACCTTGGCGCTGTCCTCCGCGCTGAGGTTCTTCGACATGTCGGCGAAGTCTTTGAAGTAGGCGTTGAGCGCCTCGGCCTCCTTGTAGGCCTTGCTGCCCTTGTCGGCGATCTGCAGCCCGCCGTTGATCGCCGACTGCCAGACGTCGACGGTGGCGCGAAGCCCGGCGTCGAGGTTTTCGGGGTCGATCGACTCGGGGTCGGACACATACTCGTCGAGCTGATGCGTCATCATGTTCTGATCGAACTGCTGTTTCCGATCAGCGAATTTCTCAGGCTCGAAGTAGTTCAGCGCGTCGAAGTAGTTGCCGACCTCCTTGTCGATCTTGTCGGCGAGCTCCTCGTCGCCCGCCGCGGTCGCCTTCTCCTTCATGTCGATGACGTAGTCTTCGAACGCCGTGTTGGGCTCGCCGTCCTTGAACAGGCCCTCCATGGTCTTGGACTTGATGCCGTCGAGGGCTTCTGACGGAACGCCGTCGATCGTCGCCTTCAGCGCGTCGTCGTAGCGCTTTGCGATGCCCTCCTTGCCCATCAGCTCGGAGATGCCTTCGGCGACCTTCTTCTCGTCGACCATCTCCTTGACGTCGAGGCCGTTCAGATGGGTCGGGGAATCCTGGCTCTCGCGATAGGTGCCGGCCCCGGTCTGGATCTCCTCGGCGTAGCCGTAGAGGTCGTAGCCGTTGTCGATCGCCCCTTGCGCGTCGATCAGGTCGAGGAGCTTGGCCTCGTCCGAGCCCTTCTCGATCTTGCCGCTTTCGAGGTCGTCGCGGAGGCCCTGGACGAAGTCCTCGGTCGCCTTGGTCGCGACCGTGGTGTCACCCTCGACCTTGATGTCGAGGACGCCGTCGCCGGCGAAGTCGGGGATGTCGTATTCGTCCCGGATCTCGCTCTCGCTCATCGAGGTCGGATCGGTCTCGGGCTCCTGCCCCTCGGCCTCGGCTTCAGCCGGCGGGGCGTCCTCCGTCGGGGGCGGCGCCGCCTGGGCGTTGACGAGCGCGGCGTCCCATGCCGGATCGGTTGTCGGAGGCGCTTCTTCCGGCGTCGTGGATCCGGGCGGGACGGAACCTGGGACCGAAAGCGTCATGAAATCCTCCTGGGCGATCGCGTGACGTCTTTGTGATCGTATGACGATATAGCCGCGTCGGGAACCGGGGATTTTGGATTTTCATGCGGTTGACGCCGCAGGTTGCGGCTTCGCTCCCCGGTCTCCTCTCCTGCGGGCGTCGGCGGCCGCCTTCGGAAACGGCCGCCGATCATCATTCATCCGACGCCGAAGACCGGGCGTCCGTAGATCTCTTCGGCATGCTCGCGGAGGTCGGCGAGATCCTGGACCTCGGGCGCTCGGATCACCACGCCGCGGGGGCCGACCCTGTCGCGCTCGCGGTCGTCTGGCGCAAGACGGTCGGAATAGACCTCCGCGCCTTCCGAACCCTCCAGAGGCTCCATCTCGTGGGTGGCCGAAACGAGATCGCTCAGCCCCTCGGGATCGAGGTTTTGGTCACGGGCCGTGTCAAGGAAGGTGGACGGATCGAGCCCGCCCGCCTCCATCGCCTGCGCGATCGCCGGCCCGGCGGAGACGTGGCCGGAGCGATCATAGTCGGCGAGCGCCTCCGCCTGTTCGCGCGAAAGCCCTGCGGTCTCGAGATAATCGGCCGCCGCGCCTTCGTAGCGGCGCTGCGCGTCGAAATCGCGCTTTACCGTCAGGGCGATGCCGGCGCCCAGCATGAGCCCCGCGCCGATCGGCCCGGCGGCCGCGCCGCCATAGCCGACGCCGGCGGCGAGCACGACCGCGCCGCCCGTCGCGCTCACGCCGAAGATGAACGCTTCGGCGTTGTCTCCCCGCGCGATCGCGTCGCCCAGGAGAGCGCCGTCGACGAGGACGCTCGCAGCGCGAAGGAACGACGATGCGCGCACCCATCCGGGCTGGTCGTAGAATTGCGTTCCGACCGGTCGCGCGACGCCTTTCGGAAGCGCGTCCGTGATCGTGTCGGCCGGAACCCGCGGATTGGTGCGCGGAAGCAGCGAGGCGACGTAGCTGTCGACGCCCGGCATGCTGAAGCCGAGCCTCTGGAGCGCCGCGCGGCCCGCGGGCTGGTTGGCGAGAAAGCCGCTGAGCTCCGCCGCCTGATGCCCGACGCCCGCCGCCAGGAAGCCGCCCCTCAGGGCGTCGCGCCAACTGCCGCTGTCGCTCGCGAAGGCGTTCATCGTCTGCCAGAGCGCGACGCCGCCTGCGACCGTTCCGCCCGCGTTGAGGAAGCCGCCCGTGTAGGACGTGCGACGGACGTCCGCCGTCACGGGGCCGTTGCTCAGGAAAGGCACCCGGTCCGCCAGATTCGTCATCTGCGCGACTGTCGCGAGGCCGCCGGCGCCGTGTTGGCCGACGAGCCGCGACGGATCCGAGAGCGCCGCTCCCATGATCGACTGGAACGCCTCCTTGGCGACGCCGCGCGTGGCGTTGACGAGACTGCCGGGATTGACGATCGCGTTCGGGTCCGCGATCGCGCGCGCTTCCGCCACGAGCGTGCGATGGACCGCTTCGCTCCTCGCCTCCGGGCTCTCGTTCACGACCGAGGCGACGCCCGGATCGTTGACCGCGCCGTTGCGGGCGTCGCGGAGGTCGCGCACGCCTTCGATCCCTGCGAGCGGCGCCAGCGCGGGGTCGTTCGCCGTGAAGGCTGCGCGCTGGATGTCGGCGCCGGCCTCCGCAAGCGCCTCATAGGCCGCGTCGAACCCGGCGACGAACTCCGGATGCTCCTGGAGATAGCGCTCCGTCGCCGCGTCGGCCTGCTCGGGCGTCATCAGGTCGTTGAAGTCCTGACGGACCGTCACAAGCGGGTCGGCCACCTGACGGAACTCGTCGAGCCGCTCGGTGGCGGTTTCGCGCAGCCGCTCGAAGCCCTCCGCAACGCCTTCCACGACATTCGTCGCGCCGTCGGCGTCGCCGCGCTCGTGAAGCACGCCCGCCATCGCGACCTGGAGCCCGGCGCCCGCGCCGTCCTCCATCGCAAGGGCTGCGAGCTCCCTGTAGTCCCCGCCATTCGCGAAGGCGCCGCCGCGCGCGCCGTCCACCATCGCCTGCGCCACCGAGCGCGTCGTCTGGGGACCGCCCGTGACCGCGAGCGAAGCGCGGTCCGTCGCAAGCGCGATGTTGCTGAAGACCTCGCGCCGTGCGGGGGACGACTGGATCGACTGATTGTCTCCGCCGGGACCGCCCTGCGTCCAGCTGATGCGGTCGCCGAGATCGCGGCCCATGCTCTGGATCGTCGGGAGCGAGCCGTCCACGACGCGCCGCGCGATCTCGGGCGGCACGCCGAGATCCGGGCTGGTGGCCCGTTCGAGCTCGGCCGCCGCGTCCACCGCCGCGTTCGGTCCGCCCGCGCCATAGGCGTCGCGCACCGCCTCGACGCGCGGGTCGATCACGACCGCGGTCAGCCCCTCGTCGACGCCGGCCTGGAAGGTCTCGTCCTGAAGGCCGAGCGTCTGCATGGTGGCGGCGCGCGTGACGCCGGCCGTCACCGCCATCTCGGGCTCGACCGCGTCATGCGCGCCCTGGATCTGGCGCTCGGCCTCGGCGTCCGCCTCGCCGAGCTCGCGCGCGGCCGCGGCCTCGAGCTCGGGGATGCGCGCGGCGTCGGCCGGGTCGGCGCTGGCGCGGGCGGCGTCGAGCGCCGCCTGCGCGTCGCGCGCCTGCTCGTATTCGGAGACGACGACGCCGAGCGTGTCGCGGGTCACGCCCTGGGCGCGCCAGGTCTCGACCGCGCCCTCGCGGGCGTCCGCCACGGCCCGCTCGACCGTCGGATTTTCAGGCAGCTCCTGCGTCAGCAGGTCGTAGCGCTCGACCGTGGTCTCTTCCGGATAGGCCTCGCCCTCGCCGAGATCCAACAGGCCGCTCGTCAGCTCCGTCTCGAGGTTCTGACGCGCGCCGTCGGCGTTCTGTTCGGCTGCGTTGAGCGCGCTTAGCGTCGCGATCGGGCTGCGGGTCGGGGCCGAGGGATCGGGGTTCGTGATCTCGGTCTGCAGCGCCGTCAGCTCCTGATCGGCGTCGCTCGCCTGCGTGGCGAGCGCCGAAAGCTCGGTCGAGGTCGTGGTGTCGGCGCGCCAGGCCGCCTCGGAGCCATCGGCCGCTTCGGTCACCGCCTGCTGGAAGCGCGGATCGTTCGGGTTGGTGGCGCGGATGGCGTCGAGCGTCGGCGCCGCCGTCCGGTCCGCGAAGGGCTCTGCGCCGCCCGACAGCGTGAGCTCGCGCTGGGCCGCGTCGCGGACGCCGCCCCAGGCCTCGTCGGACAGGGCGCGGGCCGCGACCGCGTCGTCGCGCGCGATCCGCTGCTCCTGCGGCGTGAGCGCGGGATCGATGGCGCTCCGTTTGAGGCTCGCGAGGTCGGCGTCGCGCTGGCGCGCCGCATCGGTCAGCTCCTGCAGTTGCGCGCCGGTGGCGCGGGTCTCTCGCCACTCCCGGTCGACGGTCTGGTTGGCGGAGGTGACGCGCTCCTGGAAGGTCGGGCTCTCCGGAACCCGGGCGCGGATGGCCTCGACGGTCGGCCGCGTCGTCTCGTCGACCGGGAACCGCGCGGTCTCGCCCGCCTGGCGGATTTCGCCCGCCACGCCGGTCTCGACGGTGGTCCAGGCGTCCCGTGCGTTGGTCCGCGCCTCGGTGACGGCGGCCCTGTCCTCGGAAAGCATGCGGGCGGTCGGCGTCCGGTCGAACACCGCGGCCCGGCGGTCGGCGGCTTCCGCGGTCGCGACCTGGGTGCGGGTGTTGATCGTGGCCGGGTCGCTGGTCGGGACCAGCACGACTTCCGGCGGCCGGATCAGGTCGGGGTTCTGGATTTGGGCGTTGTTGGCGATCGTGCCGCCGACCGGCGCGTTCGCAGTGCGCGAGATGCCGGTCAGCGTGTCGCCGGGGGCGACCGCGCGCGGCACTTCGGTCGGCCTGATGTCGGGGGCCGCCGGAACCAGATCGGCGGGTCCGCCGCGCATCATGCGGCGCTCCTCGGCGAGCTGGACGCCGGCGTTGAAGGCTCTTTGCGACTCAGGCGACGGCGGAGGCGGCGGCGGGGGTGGTGGCGGCGGCGGCGGCGGAAGGACCTGGATCGGCGCCGGCGGGGTTGGCCCGGTCAAAAATTCCTCGAACGCCATGGTCGCGTCTCTCTCGTCTCGACCGGAGCGACGATGGCCTCTCGGACCCGCGCCGCCCCGGGGTCTCGGCCCGTCAGGCGACTTCCTTGTGGAGGTCCTCGTTCAGGCGGTTGGAGGAGGATCCGTCCTCCTGGGGGGTGTTGCGGAAATGGTCCCACTCGTCCTGCTGAAACTCGTAGAGGCTCACGTCTTCGGGCGCGATGCGGCCGCCATAGTGGTGGATCGAGTAGCGGGCGTATTCGACCTTGTCGCCCCAGTCGTCCTGCAGCAGCCCGTCATTCGCGAGATCCTTGAACCACTGGCCTTCGGCGTCGGTCGCCTTCTGCTTCTTCTCGTGGTCGACGAAGAAGCCGATGATCGCCCCGATGCCGGCGAGCGCCGCGCCGACGAGGAATAGCGGGCCGCTCGCGGCCGAGAGCGCCGGCGCGAGCGTTCCGAACAGGCCCGCGATGCCGATCGCGCCCGCGGCCCCGCCCGCCACGCCGCTCACCACCTGCAGCGCGCCCTGCGCCTTGGTCAGCGCGCTGCCGCTCTCGACGCCGGACTTGATCGTGAGCGCGCCCAGAACGAGGTCGGCGACGCCCGCGGCGCCGTCGGCGAGCGCGCCGAGCACCTTCACCGTCGAGCCCGCGATCTTGGCCGAGCGCGAGGGATCCGACGCCGCGCCGGCCTTGGCCGCCTCGTCGTCGAACATCTTGGCGATGCCGTCATACATGTCGTCGCTGACGCCGGGCGCGCTCTTGGGCGGGCCGTCGGGCGTCGACCCTTGCGCGTCGGCGAAGATGCGGTTGATCTCGGTCCCCATCTGGCTGCGGAACTCGTCCGCGACGCCGCCCGGGATTTCCGGCAGCCCGCCGCCGGGCGCGGTCTGGACCTTCTCGATCTCTCCGCCCCAGAGCCCCTGCTTGCCCCAGATCTCCGGCAGCGACTTGTCGAGGCCGAGCGTCTGGACGAGCCCGCCCTTGCCGAGCGTCTCCATGATCGCGTCGCCGGTGCGGATGAAGTGCGACGAGGCGCCGGCGAAGGAGATGAAGTCCTTGGCGACCGCGAGGCGCTCGGTCGGGCTGTCGGCGAGCTTTCCGCCCTCGCCGACGAGCTGATAGACGCCTGAGAACAGCGAGACGCCGCCGCCTAGCGAGCCGAGCACGCCGTTGGTGCTGAGCGTCCCGAGCAGGCCCGAGAGGCCCTCGCGGTCCTTCACCGGCACGTAGGCCGAGAAGCGGTCGAGATCGGCCTGGCTCAGCTTGCCGCCATTGGCGTTGGCGGCGTCGGCGGCTTCCGTGATCGCCTCGACGACCTTCTTCGAGTCCGTCTTGCCGGCCAGGAACTCGTTCATGAACTTGTCGATGGTCTCGACGGTCCGGCGCGGCACGTCGAAGGTCTCGGACTTGATGATGCCCTTCAGGAGGCCGAACAGGTCCTTGGTGGCGAGATCCTTGTTGGCCTCCGACACCTTGCCCGGGTCGCCCACCAGCTCGTTGAGGTCGGCGGTCAGCGCGTCCTTCTGGATGGTCTGGGCCGCGAGCTTGCCCTTCTCGGGATCGAGCAGCGTCAGGCTCTGGATCAGCGACGACATCTCGGTCTGGGCCGCATGCCCCAGCCCTTGCGCTTTCAGGTCCTGGATGTAGTCGAGGAAGCGGGTGTCCTGGTCGTCCTTGCCGAGCAGGGTCTCCTCGAGCTTGGCCTTCACCTCGTCCTTGTTGGAAATCGTAGCCGTCCGCGACGCTGTCCTCGACCGCCTCGCTGTGCTCGCGCTGCTGGCCGTCACGGTTCCCGGCGCCCGAGCGCCGCAGCATTGCGAGGAACAGATCCTGCGCGTCGACCGGCCCCGGGGAGCCGGGCGAGGGAGACGGGCTCAGGAACTGCTGACCGACGCGCATGCAGGCAAGTCCTCGATATAGGAGGCGGGCGCCGCAGCCTGTCGGCTCGGCCTCATCGCGTCTCCTGGTCTGGGGGCTGGCGTCCGGCGGACCCGGACTCCGGATCGGCCGCCGGAGGCGCGTCTTGGAAGCGCCGGCGATAGGCCGGCGTCAGCGTGACGCCGTAGGCCAGGAAGGCGAGACCCGCGGCCATCATGACGATGGGCACGATCGGGATCCCCTCCTGGCCGGGCGACAGCGCGCAGCCGCCGGTCGAGACGGCGGCCGCCGCGCAGGCGAGGCGGGCTCCGATCGAACCCGCGCCAAGCCTCATCAGCCGGCGGCGTCTTCCTGCGCCAGCTCTTCGACGCGGGACGCGAACTCGTCCTTGGACAGCTCGCCGGCGCCCAGTCCGCCCTCGGCCTCGAACTCCTCGCGGGAGATCTTGCCGTCGGCCCCGGCGATCTTCTCGAACGCCTTTTCGGCCTGTTCGGCGTCAAGTCCGGCCCGCTCGGCGAGCGCCGTGAACTCGGCCTGGTCGATCGCGCCGTCGGCGCCGGCGTCGCGCTCGAAGGAGGCGGCGGGCTCGTCGTCGCTGTTGAGATCCTCGACGCCCTGCTTGAACTCGTCCTCAGAGACCTGGCTGTCGCCGAACGCCTCCTTGAACTCGTCCTTCGACAGCTTGCCGTCGGCGCCGGCGGCCTTCTCGAACGCCTTGCCGGCGTCCTCCTCGCTGATCCCGGCCTTCTCGGCCGTGGCCTTCAACTCGCTCTCGTCGATCTGCTCGTCGGCGCCGGCCTCGCGGGCGAACTTCGCGAACGGCTCCTCGACGCCGTTAAGCTCGTCGACGCCCTTCTTGAACTGGCCTTCCGAGACGTCGCCCTTGCCGAACGCCTCCTCGAACTCTTCCTTCGACAGCTTGCCGTCGGCGCCGGCCGCCTTCTCGAAGGCCTTTCCGGCGTCTTCCTCGCTGATGCCGGCCTTCTCGGCCATCGCCTTGAACTCGCCGTCGTCGATCTGCTCGTCGGCGCCTGCGTCGCGTCCAAACTCCGCGAAGGGCGCCTCGTCCGCCTCCTCGTTGCGGGTCTTGGCGCGTTCGACGAGGCTCTCGAGGCCGCCCTTCAGCTCATCGAGATTGAAGGCTCCATCGGAGCCGGCCGAGCGGGTGAGCAGCTCCTGCAGGCGGTCGGCCGGCAGCTCGCCGTCCTTGCCGAAGGCCTCCATGACGGCGTCGGAGTCTTCTCTGGAGAGGCCGAGCCGCGAGGACGCCTCCCTGAACTCGGCGCTGTTGAAGCGGCTGTCCGCGCCTGCTTCCTGGCCGAGGAAGGCCTTGAATTCGTCGCCCGACAGGCCGCCCCCCTGGGTTCGATCCCAATCGGCCCCGGCGATCGACCTGAACACGCTTTCAACAGACATTCCGACGTCTCCCATCAGCGGTCTGCGGCTCCCGGCGCCTCTATGGAGGCTTAAGGCCAGATGAGCCGTTTATGACGGGCACGTGAACCCTGCCGCGCGGCGCCGGATTGCGCCCGCGTTGGGAACTAAACTCTGATACTGAGGCCCGTCGCAGTGAGGAACGAGGCGATGTTGCTTGGAAGCGCCGTCAAAATCAACGAAATTGTCGTTGATCAGTAACTTTTATTCTTAGCCGGCGACCGGCGCTGCGTCCGACGGCCGTCAATCGACGTGGCGGGCCGTGAGATCGAGTTCGAGCCGGCGCATCAGCGGCGCGCCCGTCAACGTCTCGGGCCGCTCGCCGTCGGGATCGAGATCCGCGAAGGTGATGGTCTCGATGTGGCGGTTGGCCGGGACGCCGCGGCCCTCGAGATAGGCGACGAGCCGGGCGAAGGCTGCCTCCTGCGTGCGGTCGCGCGTCCGGCGCGCGCGCATCCAGCCGCCTCCCATCAGCACCTCGGTGTGACGCACGAGGGTCACCTGGGCGAGCATTTCGGCGGCGTCCGGATCGAAGCCGAGCGCGGCGTAGAACCGGCGCGCGGCCTCCCGGTCGAACGGCGCGTCGGCGCGCTCCGGCGGCTCGCGGTCATGGCCCGGCACGACGATCTGCACCACGACGTGCTGGGCTCCGACGCTCTGGGCGATGGCGAAAACGAGCTCAGGCGACGCGGCCGCGGCGTTCATCGCGTCGCGCAGGCCGGGCGAGGTTCCGCTCCAGCGGCGCAGGCGCTCGAGCGCGTTGAGCGCGTCGTGGCCGGCGGCGTCGACCGCCTCGAGCGCGGCGTCGATCTCCTCGAGCAGGCCAAGCGAGCCCGAAAGGCGCGCCCGCAACCTCTTCTCGATGTCCTGCCCCTCGAGGCCGGACGCGCGCCACGCCGCCCAGTCGAAGCCGATCGGCCCGACCCGGCGCGCAAGCGCCGCGACCGCGTCGCCGACGCGCCGCAGCAGTTTTCCGAAGCCCTGGAGGATCGCGGTCGCGATCTGGTCCGCGGTCTCGCCGTCGCCGCGGCCGCGATAGGCGTCGACCAGCGCGATCGGCAGCGCGACGCCGGTGCCGAAGGCGACGCCCTGCCCGAACGCGATCATGCGCTCAGGCGTCATGCGCTCGCCATTGGCGATGGTCTGGGCGACATCGCGGGCGACATGCGCGCCGCGGCCGTCGGCAGCGCCGGCGTCGAGTCCGGAGGCGAGGTCGGCGAACATCTTGGCGGCGTTGGGCGCGCCCTTCTCGAGCATGCCCGCCACGCCCTCGATCCGCTCGACCGCCGCGCCGCCGTTCGACAGCGTCCTGGCGGCGCGCTCGAGCGTCGGCTGCGAACCCTTGGAGATCTCGGCCGCGGATCCAAAGGGAAGATCGCGCGCCCGCGCCCGGAACTCCCTCGTGGCCCCGGCCGGACCCTCGGTGCGCTCGGTCTGGGCGATCGTGGCGACGTGACGGGAGACGACGCTCTCGCCCGCGCTTCGCGCCGAGGCCGCGACGATGGGGGCGACCGCGGAGAAGGCGGAGTCGCCCTGCGCCTGCGCCGCCGCCACGATCGAGGCGTGGCCGATCATCGTGACGGGCGCCTGCGGAGGCGGCGTCAACGACGCGGGGCCGGAGACGTTGAGGCCGCTCGGCGGAGCGGCGGGCTGCTGGAGGCCGGAAGCTGGTCCGCCCGGCTGGACGCCGATGGCGATCGCAGGCTGGGAGGTCAGGCCGGACGTCGGCGTCGCGCCGGTCGGCTGGGCGAGTTGGGCGCCCGGCGCCGCCTGGGCCGCCGCAGCGCCCGGAGGCGCAGGGGCTGCAGGGTTCAGCTGGGCGGCGTTCGCCGCGATCTGCGTCGCAGCCGCTGCGGCCTGGGTCGCGGTCTGCACAAGCGCGGCGGGCAGCTGCGCAGCGGGCTGCAATGCGCCGGGCGGCTGCGCAGCGGGCGCCTGTCCCCCGGGCGGTTGCGCGAGGGTGTTGGCGGGGCCGGACTGCTGGGGCGGCGAGGCCGGGCCGGCCGGCAGGGAGGCGGGGGGCGCGGCGCTCGTCCGGGCGGGCGTCTGCGTCGCGGGGGCCGCCGTGGTCTCGGGTCCGCGTCCGATCTCCGGTCCGCGGCCCGGGGTCGCCGTGCGCGTTGCGTCGAGCCGGGCCGGGGAGCCGGCGTCCGCCACGGGACCGCGCGCGACGGCGCCGGTTTCGCCGGGCTGCTGGCGTCCGCCGAAACCATCGGCCGCGCGCATCGACGGGGCGTCCCGCATGGGGCCGGCGAGGTCCGGCGCGGCGCCGGGCGCTTCCGCGCGGGCCGCCGCCCCGGTCGCGGAGGGACGGACGCCGGCGCCCTGTTCGGCGCCGCGATTGACCGAACGGTCGAAGGCGGCGGCGTCGGCGGTGCGTCCCTGCTGGCGGTCGGATCCCTCGGACTCGCGGCGCATGCGCGCGATGCGGTCGGTCTCCTGCTCCTCGCCGGCGTTGCGCAGCGCGGTCGTGGCGTTGCGGTCGCCGCCCTGCTGGAGCGAATGGGTCAGCGACCCGAGGAGGCCTGAGACACTTCCGATCAGCGACATCGCGCCGTCCTTCGCGTCCGGCTTGAGGCTTTGCGGGCGGATGGCGGCGTCGCGCCGTTTCCGAGGCTCGGGCCGTTATGGGGCCATTTTGTGGCCGATCGATCACTTTTCGCCGTGTTTTCGACGCTCAGCGGCCTTCGGCGAGAGAGCGCAGGAGATCGAATCCGCCGGCCAGCCCCCCGATCTCCCGCATGAGCGAGGGAGCCAGGAACATCGCGTAAACTACGATCAGGAAGGCGAAGAGGAGGTTTTTGACCGCGAGCGAGAGGTCGAAGACGTGGATCTGCGGCGCGAGCCGCGAAAGGTAGCCCAGCATGACGTCGGCGATGAGGAGCGCCACCATGATGGGCGCGACCAGCAGCACCGCGATGCGCATGAGGCCGTCGAGCGTCTTCAGCAGGGCCAGACCCGAGGCCTGCGAGACCACCGGGCGGAAGCTCGAGGCGGGCCAGAGCTCGTAGCTGCGGTAGACCGCGTCGGCGAGGATCCCCAGCCCGCCGCTCGTGAAGAAGATCGCCACCGCCACGATCGAGAACAGCGTGCCGGTGATGCTGGACTCCGACATCGCGTTCGGATCGACGAGCTGCGCCGCGGTGGTGCCGCGCTGGAGGTCGACGATGTCGCCGGCCGTCTCCGCCGCCCAGAACGGGATGCCGAACACGAAGCCGATCAGCGCGCCGATCACCACCTCCTTCACCATCAGGCCGACGACCGTCAGCGTGGAGAGGCCCTGGAGAAGGCTGATCTGGTCGAAGGTCGGCGGCACCATGGGGGCTGCGATCGCGACCGCGATGCAGGAGCGCAGCAGGCCGGTGACGCCGGTGCGGGTGAAGGCGGGCGTGATCATCACCATGCCGATGGCGCGGGCGGTCGCGAGCGCCGTCGCGATCAGCATCGGATAGAGGAAGGCCAGAAGAGAGTCGGTGGCCTCGATCATTCCGCGGGCTCAGCGCGTCACGATCGGGAACTGGTCGAAGCTCTGGCGCGCGAGCTCGAGGATCTGGCTGCCGAGCAGCGGCCCCACCAGGATCAGCACCACCATCACCACCACGAGCTTCACGGCCTGGGGCAGCGTCTGGTCCTGGATCTGCGTCAGCGCCTGCACCAGCCCGACGCCGAGCCCGACGACGATCGCGGCGCCGAGCGCCGGCGCCGACATCAGCAGCGTCGTCAGTAGCGCGCCGTTGAGCTGGGAGACGATGAGATCCCCGCCCATCGCGTCAGCCTCCGCCGTAGCTGAGGATCAGCCCGTGCATCAGCCGCGACCAGCCCTCCACGGCGACGAACAGGAAGATCTTGAGCGGGATCGAGATGAGCGTCGGCGACACCATCATCATGCCCATCGCCATCAGGACGTTCGCGACCACGAGGTCGATCACCAGAAACGGGATGTAGAGCAGGAAGCCGATCTCGAAGGCGCGCGTCAGCTCCGAGGACACGAAAGCGGGGATGAGCACCACCAGGTCGTCGTTGCGCAGGCCCTGGCGGGCTTCCTCCGACCAGACCGCCTCGGTGGACTTCAGGAAGAACTCGCGCTCCCGCTCCGACGCGAAGCGCAGCAGATGCGCCTTCAGCGGCTCGCGGACATGTTCGGCCGCAGCTTTCAGCCCGTCGACCGACTGAAGGTCGATCGGCGCGTTCTCGAAGCGCTGGTAGATCTCGCCGATCAGCGGCGTCGTGACGTAGACGCTCAAGATCAGCGCGATGCCGTAGAGCACGAGGTTCGGCGGCGATTGCTGGACCCCGAGCGCGTTCCGGATCAGGAACAGCACCACGGAGATCTTGAGAAACGCCGTGAGCGTGACGACCGCGAGCGGAATGAGCCCGATCGTCGAGACCAGAAGGATGATCGCGACGAGATTGGGCTGAAAGTCACTCATCCGCGGTCAGGCGCTCGACCCGGACCCCGACGGCGTCGCCGATCCGCACGATGCTGCCGCGGCCGATCCGCTTGCCGTTGGCCATGATGTCGACCGCCTCGTCGAGCGCGCGCGCGAGCGGCACCACGGAGCCGGCCGCGAGCCGCCGGACGTCTCCGAGCGGCATTTCCGAACGCCCCAGCTCGAACACGAGCTTCACGGGGAGCGCGTCGATCTCGGCGTCCGCCACCGTGGCGCGGGCGCCGTCGCCGTCATTTCCTTCCATGCACCACTCCCAATGCGATCCGCGCAGCTTCACCGGAACGGCGGCCGCCGCGAGACGTCCAGACGAGGCCGTGAGACGCATCGCCAGATGATCGGCCACGACCGCGATCGGCCCCGCCATCTCCCGGCCGCTCTCGACCAGGATCACGTCGCCGCGCGACAGGCCCTTGAGGTCGGAGAACTTCACTCCCGCCCAGCCCATGCAGACCCGGACCGGCATCGCGATCCCGGCTGCGACGTCGGCGGCCGGAGCGGCGGCGCGGTCGAGCGCGGCGCCGAGCCGCGCCAGCCCGTCGCGGTCGAGCCAGAGCGCGATCCGGTGCGCCTTGCCCTGCGTCTTGAACAGCAGCGAAACCCGATGGGCGTCCGGGCCGATCGCGCCGTCGACGCGGGCGTCGATCGACGAAGGACCGCCGGCAGCGGCCTCAACCTGGGCGACCTCGTCGGCGAGGGCGAATTCGATGAGAAGCGCCGCGGCTTCCGGCGCGAGCTCCGCGGGCGGCCTGAGCAGGCCGAGCGGCGCCAGCAGGTCGTCGAGGAGCGTCTGCGGCGCCCGCGCGAGCCCATGCGCGCCCCCGATCGTCACGCGGAACGCCGGCCCGTCGAACTGCGCCGCGGCGTCGAAGGGAACCACCAAAAGGCTTGCGGGCGCGCCGCGGAACGTGATGCGGATCGGCCCGCGGCGGCGGTGAATGGCGTTCAGCCCGGCGAGATCGCTCGCGGCGACATGGGGGAGCCAGTCGCCGGCCGGGGCGGTCGCGGAGATCGGGATCGTCAACGGGGGCGGCTCCCCCGTCCGTCGTCGGCGTCGAGTTCGGCCAGCAGCTCCGCCCGGCGGAGCGCGGCTCCGGACCGTTCGCGCGCAAGCGTCAGCAGCTTGTCGCGTTCGCGCTCGAAGCGCAGGCGTTCGCGCGCGGCCTCGGCGCGCCGCTCGGTCTCGTGGGCGAGCGACCTGCGGGCCTCCTGCTCGGCGTGGTCGAGCTCGGCGCCCTCCTGCTCCAGATGCGCGAGCGCGTCACGGGCGCGGCCGATCTCGCCGGACGTCAGGGGGCGCATCGCGAGCCGTTCGAGCAACGCGTCCTCGCGCGCGATCCGGCGTTCGCCCTGGCGGGCGGCCTCGGCGCTCGCCGCGTCGAGACGGGCGCGCGCGGCCTCGCAGGCGGCCTGACGTTCGGCGGCGGCGGCCACGGCGCGGTCGAGCCTGACCTTGCGCAGCGCGATCAGCCGGGAGAGGTCGTCGTCCCGTCTCACTGGGCGGCCTCCTTCAGCCGGCGGATGGTTCCGGCCATGGCTTCCCGTTCGCCGAAGGTCTGCGCCAGAAAGGCGTCGATCGCGGGCTTGCGGGCGATCGCGGCGTCGGCGAGCGGGTCGGAGCCGACCCGGTATTCGCCGACCCGCACGAGCAGCTCGACGTCGCGGTAGTGGGCGAGCAGCGCGCGGACGCGGGCGGCCGCCGCCTTGTGCTCGGGCGTCGCGACCGTCTCCATCAGGCGGCTGCGGCTCGCCAGCACGTCGATCGCCGGAAAATGGTTGCGCTGCGCGAGTTCGGCCGAGAGCACGATGTGGCCGTCGAGGATCGCCTTGGTCTCCTCGGCGACCGGATCGAGCGTGCCGTCGCCTTCGGTCAGCACCGTGTAGAGCGCCGTGATCGATCCGCCGCCGATCCCGGGGCCGGCGCGTTCGAGCAGCCGCGGCAGCGCCGCGAAGAAGGACGGCGGGAAGCCGCGCCGCGTTGGCGGTTCGCCGGCGGCGAGCCCGATCTCGCGCTGGGCCCGGGCGAAGCGCGTGACGCTGTCCATTAGCAGCAGGACGCTCTTGCCCTCGTCGCGAAAATGCTCGGCGATCGCGGTCGCCACATAGGCGGCCTTGACGCGCTCCATGGCCGGCCGGTCGGAGGTCGCGACCACGAGCACCGCCTTGGCGCGGCCCGCGGCGTCGAGCTGGCGCTCGGCGAATTCGCGCACTTCTCGGCCGCGTTCGCCAATCAGCCCGACCACGATGACGTCGGCCTCGGCGCCGTTGACGATGCTGGCGAGCAGCGAGGACTTGCCGACGCCGGGTTCGCCGAACACGCCGACGCGCTGCCCGCGGGCGAGCGTCGTCAGTCCGTCGATCGCCCGCACGCCGAGCTGGATCGGCTTGTCGATCAGGTCGCGGTCGAGCGCCGAGGGCGGCTCGCGGTGGACCGGACGGCGCGCAGGCGTCAGCGCCGGATCGAGCGGCCGTCCGTCGAGCGGCTCGCCGAGCGGCGAGATCACCCGGCCGAGCAGGCCCGGCCCGACCGGAATTCTCAGGTCCCGGCCGGTCGGGATCACCTCCGCCTCGGTCGAGAGGCCGGTGAGATCCCCGATCGGCGTGAGGAGCGCCTCGGAGTCCTGGAAGCCGATCACTTCGGCGGCCGCCTCGCGCCCCGTTCGGACGTCGCGCAGCAGGCAGAGCTCGCCGATCGAGACCGAGGGCACGCTGGCGTGCACCACGACCCCGAGGATGCGCTTCACCCGACCGCGGACGGGGCGGGGATCGGCGACCCGCATGCGGCCCTTCAGCCCCGGCAGGATGGCCGAGAGCCGATCGGCGCCGCCGGTCCCTTGCACGTCGCTCCTTTGCGCGTCGGTCGCCGCGCTCATGCGGCGTCTCCGCCCGAAAGCGCGCGCCGCACCGCGTCGAGCTGGGCGTCGAGCCCGGCGTCGACGGTCGCGAACGGGCTCGCGACCCGGCAGTCGAGGGGCCCGAGCGCCGGATCGGTCGACAGCGTCACGCGCTCGGCGAAACCCGGCTCGTCGAGGCCGAGCCGCCGCCGGACCTCGTCGAAATTGTCGGGCGCGACGGTGAGCGTCAGGCGCTGGTCGCGCCGGAAACCGGCGAGCGCCTCGCGCGCGAGACGCGACACCAGATCGGCTGGAGGGCGTTCGCCCACCACGCGCGTGACGATCGAGAGCGCGAGCTTGGCGATCTCGCTTTCGAGCCCGCCGAGATAGGCGTCGACGTCGCGGCTCGTGGCGGCGAGCAGCTCGGCGGAGGCTCCGGCGCCTTCGCGGCGGCCGGTCTCGAAACCTTCTGCGCGCTTCTCGTCATAGGCCCGCTGCGTGTCGGCCTTGAGCGCCTCGGCTTCGCGCCGGGACTCGTCGCGGAACGAGAAGCCGTCGATCCAGGCCTGCGCCTGCTCCGCCTTCAGGATGGGGCCGGGCGGGGTCCTCGGAAGGGCGGAAGCCGGCGCTTCGCTCATCCGGCCACCAGACGGACGACGCCCGGTCCATAGGCGCGATGCGCGTCCTGCGGCTCCGGCAGGGCGTCCTGCGGGTCGAAGCGAAGGGAGACGCGGTCCGCGACCCCTCTGGGCTGTTGCTCGAGCCAGGCGGCGAGACAGGCGCGGCCGGCGCCGATCGCCGCGGCGGCGAGCGCCGCATGGCCGAGCGCGCGCATCTCGTCCTGCGTGACGCCGAGCGCAGCCGGCGAAAACGCCTCCATGCGATGCGCGAGCGCGGCCTGATAGGCGTCTTCCCCGAGCGCCGACTTCAGCGCCGCGACCTCCGGGGCGCGGATCTCGCGCGCGATCGGGTCGGCCCAGCAGACGGCGCCCGCGCGCCGGATGATCGTGCCGAGGGTCTGGCTGTCGGACAATGCGATCGCCTGGTCGGCGGGCTCGGCCGGCGCGTCGATGTCGCCGAAGCCATGGCGCGCCGCCATCAGGCTCGAGACGCGCGAGGCGAAGCGCGGATGGGCGGCGAGCCGCCCGGCGGCTTCGAGCGGCAAGGCGCCGTCGAACATGCCGGCGATCCAGGCCGGATGCGCGCCGAGCGAGGGCGTCCGGACGAACCGGCCCCAGACGTCCGCCGCGGTCTCGTTCGATCCCGCGCTCATTTGGCCGGCACGAGCGGCTGGAGCTTCAGCGTGGGCTTGCGGTTGCGCCAGAGCAGCGCCGCAAGCGCCGCGGCCGCGACGATCGCGATCGCCGCGAGGCCGAGCAGCATCCACATCAGGCGGCCGGCGCTTTCCTGATGCACCCAGATCCCCATCACGCTGACGTAAGGGGTCGGGCTGGCGCTCTCGTTGAGCTTGGCGGTCGGGACGGCGACGGGCGTGACCGAGACCTTGTCGTAGCTGAGGCCCGCGATGCCGTTCGCCACCAGCGTCTTGATCTGCGGCAGGAGCTCGTTGAGCTTCATCGACGGGTCGTAGCGAATGAACACCGAGGCCGAAGACGGCGCGGCGTCGCGTTTCAGCGGGTCGTTCTCGGGCAGCACGACATGGACGCGGGCCGACACCACGCCGTCGATCTCGGAGACCGTGCGCGAGAGCTCCTCGCTCAGCGCGTAGATCATCTGCGCCCGCTCCTGCACGGGCGAGGCCACGAGGCCGTCGCGCTTGAACACCTCGCCCATATTGGCGAAGCGCTCGCGCGGCAGCCCCGCGTCGTTCAGCGTCTTCACGGCTTCGGCGAAGCGGTCCTTGTCGACCGTGATGGTCATCTTGCCGGACTTCTCGACGACGCGGCTCGCCGGGATGCCCCGGTCGATGAGCGCGGCGACCATGAGGTTCGCCTCGCGCTCGTCGAGATTGGTGTAGAGGTCGGTGTCGCAGGCCGCGAGCAGCAGCGCGCCCGCAAGAGCAAGCGCCAGCCGGCCGGTCTTCAGCACGGATCGGAGCGCCATCAGGCTCCTCCCGTCACTGTCCGCGGAGCAGCGTGTTGGCGGCGCCGGAGACCTGCGTGGTGCCGCGCACCACCATCTGGGTCTCGATCGAGTAGTCGAACATCATGCCGAGCGACTGGATCACCTTGTCCATCTGATCGCCGTTCACCGGCTGCCGCTCGGGCCGCGGGGCGGCGCCGAAGGCTTGCGGCGACACCGTCTGCGCGTCCGATCCGCGATGCACCAGCGTCGCGCCGGGCGCGTCGGGCGCGCGGCTCGTCAGGGACTGGGCGCGGGAGCTGAGCGACTGGCTCCGTTCCAGGAAGCCGGTCAGGTTCTCCACCATCGCGCCGCCGAGCTGGCCCGGGCTCGGGGCCGCGGGCGTGCCCGAGGGGTTCACGCTGGCGAGATATTCGAAGAGGTCGATGCCGGACGGCGCCGTCGCGGGCGTCGCCGGAACGGGAGCCGCGCCGACGGGGGCGATAGAAGGCGTCATGACGTGTCTGTCTCCGCTCGCTTCAGGACGACGGCGGGGCGATCAGCCCTCGTCGTCGGCCATCGCCTCGTTCAGGATCTCGCCGGCGTGACGCATCATCATCTGGCCCATGATCTGGACCGAGCCTTGCGTGATCATCTCCTCGAGCTTGGCGTCGGCGCCGCCGCCGAGCCCGAGCGCGTTGTTGAGCGCGCCGGCGAAGTCGCCGCTCGCGACGTCGCTGGCGACTGACGCTGCGGGCAAAGCGGCGCTGATCGGGGGAATCGCCATGTCAATTCTCCTTCGCTGATGCGTTCGGCGACTGGCCGCCGTCCGTGGAGGGCGGGGTGCGCACGACTTCCGCCTGGGCGCCGCCGCGGAACACCCGAACGCGCGGATCGTCGCCCGAAACGCGGGGCGGCGGCTTCATGCGTTCGGCGGTCTCCCGCACGACGGCCAGGAAGGCGGGGGGGCCCGACACGCCCACGAGCGTGCTCGAGCCCGTGGCGCGGACCGCGAAGCGCTCGTCGCGCACGCCGAGCCGGTCCAGTTCCTTTTCGAGCGCCTGCGGTCCCACGGTCCCGACGTCGATGACCTGGGTCGCGAACTCCTCGTCGGCGCTCACATGCAGGATCGATCCGTCGAAATACCAGGTGAGATCCTGGGCCTCGCAGATCTTTCGAAGAAATTCTCCGGCGGTCGCGGCCTTGATCTCGCCGCGGGCGCGGCCGCGGACCTTGTCGGTGAGCACGACCGGCACGCCGACATTGCGGCCGAACTCGGTCAGAACGCCGCGAACGTCCTGGTCGACGACGACGTAGTGGTAAGGGGCGGCAGCCCAGACGGGGCTCGGCGCGGCTCGCGCGGCCGACCAGCAGAACGAGGCGGCCGCAAGGCCGATGAGGCACGCAGATGCCGCTCCCGTGAGGCGCTTTGGCGCCCGGGGGGTCGACGAGTACGTATTTTCCCTTACAATGGCGAGCATTAGCGGCTGTGATCGGTCCGTGATCGGATCAACGTCGTGATCGTTATACGCCGTATAAAAAGCGGCGCAAATGTGACAAAGACTGAATTCGCGTGGCGTATGATTTGTTTAGCAGGCTTAGTTGAGCCTGCCGAAGTCGCTTGTGCTTTCGTTACCCTTCAGGTGATGACAAAATTATTTCATTGGATGTCGTCATATCCTGTATCTGTATCTGGCTAATCGTACTTTCGTGGCATCTAATCACAATCAGCCATTAAATGGCCATATTCTTTGTCAAGTGATCACTAGGTCGTCGAGCGGGCGCCAGTCTGCGAATGCGGGCTTTTTGGCCAGCGCCGGCGACCGGAGGAGGCCGCTGCTTCGCGGGCGGACTCCCGAGCAATCGTTTCGGCAAACAGGAGACGAAGATGCCTGAAGTTGGAGTGGGAGGCGTCGGCGCCGGCGGCAGCGGCGGAGCTGAAGGCGCGATCGCCAAGATGGAAGAGGCTTTCAACCGGGCGATCTCGCTGTCGGCTGAGGTCACCGAAAAGACCACGGAGCTGAAAGCCCAGCTCGACGCCGCCAAGCAGCGTCCGCAGAACTAAGTTTCACGCGAAGCGTCCGGGGCGGCTCGACGCCCCGGACCGCCGCGCCGGCCCCCTGCCGGCGCATCATGACAGGGCGGACCGTTCCCCGGACCGCCGCACCAAGCCTCATCCGCCGGCGAGCCGCCAGCGTCGCCAAGGAGACGAAGCGATATGGCTCAAGACGTGGCCTCCTCACATCGCGCCGCGGCCCCGAATTCGGCCGTCGCGCTGCTCAACATCACGGCCGGGCCGCACAGCGGGGTGGTGCTTCCGCTCGACGCCCCGACATGCCGGATCGGCTCGTCGCCCGACTCCGACATCGTGTTGTCGGACCGCGACGTCGCCGAGACCCATGCGGCGCTGAAGTTCGAGCGCGGAAAGCTCTTCATCGAAGCCCAGGGCGGCCCTGTCGGGCTGAAGGACGGGCTCGAGATTCCCCAAGGCCAGGGCGCCGGCGTCAGGCTGCCGGCCGACATCCGGATCGGCGCGAGCGTCATTCGGCTCGCAGGCCTCCAGAAGCCGGCCCCGTGGCTGCAGCCGCCGATGGCGGCGGTCGCCTGCGTGGCGCTGCTGCTCGTCGGCTCGATCGTGGCGACCCAGGCCGGCTTCGGCGACGCCGCGACCGACGCCCGCCCCTCCAATCCCGAAGCGGCGTCCGCAGTCGCCGGCGCGCAGCCGGACGATCCGGTCGCGGCGCTGCGCGAACGAGTCGCGTCCGCCGGCGTCGACGGCGTGACGATCGAGGCGGTCGGCGACCGCATCGTCGCCAAGGGCGCGATCGAGGACGTCGCGAAGCCCCGTTGGGCCGCCGCGCAGCGCTGGTTCGACGAGACCTATGGCGGGCAGTATGTGCTCGCGAGCGAGATCGGCGCGAAGTCCGCGCAGGCGCGCCCGCGCATCCAGCTGCAGGCGATCTGGTTCGGCCCCTCGCCCTATGTCGTCACCGCCGACGGCCAGCGCCGCTACGCGGGCGCGACGCTCGGCGACGGTTGGGTGCTGAAAGAGGTCCGCCAGGACAAGGTCGTGGTCTCCAAGGCCGGCGAGGAAATGACCCTGAGCTACTGAGCTCGGACCCGAACCCGGCGTCTGCGGGAGGACATTTCGGCATTGGCGCTGACGCCTGAACGACGAATTTCCGGACAGAGGCTCGACGTGGCGCTTCAGGAGGTGGCGCGCCGCGCGACCGATCCTGCGACGCGCGCCCAGGTCGAGGCCTTCGAGGCGATCCTGCGCACGCGCTATCGCGGCCGTGGGTTCCGCGAAGCCGGCTCGCTGCATGCCGAGATCGCCGATTTCGTCATGCCCCGCATCGCCGACAGCGGGATCTTCCAGAGCGCGCGCTATCTCGACATCCTCGATCACGTCCTGGCCGAAGTGCTTCCCGATCTCGACGTCGACGAGGAGGCGCGCCAGATCGCGGCCCTCGTCATCGAGGAGGAGGCCGAGCGCCACCGCGATCTCCAGGACCGCATCACGGCCGCCGCGGAGGTGGGATGAGCGTCCTGCCGCGTGAAGCCGCCGAACTGCTTCATTCCCTCGGCTACATCTACGGCCAGCACGGCCAGGAGCGGCGCGGGCTCGCCTTGATGCTGATCGCCGCGCGGATCGCCCCGGACGATCCCGGCGTCCTGAAGACGCTGGCCGCGGCCTTCATCGCGACCGG
Organism: Chenggangzhangella methanolivorans; assembly: GCF_042648545.1. Classification (NCBI taxonomy): domain Bacteria; kingdom Pseudomonadati; phylum Pseudomonadota; class Alphaproteobacteria; order Hyphomicrobiales; family Methylopilaceae; genus Chenggangzhangella; species Chenggangzhangella methanolivorans. The sequence goes on along the minus strand of NZ_JBHRXS010000003.1, from coordinate 538,903 downwards.
GGCGGGCGACAGGGCGCTCGCCGTGATCGACCGGGTCGCGGAGATCGAGGGCGGCCTGTCGTCGCCGCTCGCGCTGCTGCGCAGCCGCGCCCTGTGGGCGGGCGGGCGCAAGATCGAGGCCCGGCAGGCCTTTCGCGACTATGTGGTCGACCGCAACGCCGAGCCCGAGCCGCGGGCCGACGTCGAGACGCGCGAGAAGGAGCCCACATGACGGCGCTCGGCGGACTTCAGCGTGTCGCGGTGATGGCGTCGCGGCGGTCGGACGTCGTCGTCGCGGCCTTCATGATGCTCGCGATCGTCATGATCTTCATCCCGCTGCCCACCGGGATGATCGACGTGCTGATCGGCATCAACATGGTGTTCAGCCTGCTGGTGCTCGTGGTCGCGTTCTACATCTCGAGCCCGGTCGAGTTTTCGTCGCTGCCGTCCGTCATTCTGCTCGGCACGCTGTTCCGGCTCGCGCTGTCGATCGCGATCACCCGCCTCATCCTGGTCGAGGCGGACGCCGGCCAGATCGTCCAGGCGTTCGGCGAGTTCGTGATCGCGGGCAACGTCGTGGTCGGCCTCGTGGTGTTCACGATCATCACGGTCGCTCAGTTCGTCGTCATCACCAAGGGCGCCGAGCGCGTGGCGGAGGTCGCGGCCCGGTTCTCGCTCGACGCGCTGCCCGGCAAGCAGATGGCGATCGACAACGATCTGCGGAACGGCGACATCGACAAGTCGGAGGCTGCGAGCCGGCGGCGGCGGCTGGAGCGCGAAAGCCAGCTCTACGGCGCGATGGACGGCGCCATGAAGTTCGTGAAGGGCGACGCCATCGCGGGGCTGGTGATCGTCCTGATCAACCTCGTGGGCGGCCTGCTGATCGGCATGGTTCAGCGCGGCATGTCGTTCAGCGAGGCCGGCCACGCCTATTCACTGCTGACGGTCGGCGACGGCCTGATCGCGCAGATCCCGGCGCTGCTGGTGTCGGTCGCGGCCGGCACGGTGGTGACGCGCGTCACCTCCGAGGACAATGTCGATCTCGGCACTGAGATCACCCGCCAGATCGTGGCGGACCCGCGCGCGCTCGGTCTCGCCTCCGCGCTCTCCTTCGGGGCCGGCCTGGTGCCGGGCTTCCCGACGCTCGTCTTCTTCGCGCTGTCGGCGGCGCTTGCGGGCGGCGCCTGGCTTCTCCATCGCCGCAAACAGGCCAAGGACGCGCCGCCGGTCTACGACGTGTTGCCGAACGAGCGCGAGGAGCCGGAGGACGTCGCCTTCTCCGAAGTCGCTTCCGGCTCGCGCTATCGCGTCACGACCTGGGTCGGCTCGGAGCTGTCGGTCGCAGTCCCGATGCAGCAGTTCAAGCAGTTCGTCGAACGCGCCCGTCAGGATCTGTTCCAGGATCTCGGCGTCGATCCGCCGGCGGTCGAGCTGCGCATCGACCGCGCCGCCGAGCCCAACCGCTTCCGCATCGACCTCGAGGACGTTCCGGTCTCGGACGGCGAGATCCTGGTCGGCCACGTCCTGCTACGCGACGAGCCGGTCCATCTCGACCTCATGAACGTGCCCTACGCGACCCATGCGCCGCTGTTCCGGCGCAAGCCCGCCCACTGGGTCGAGCAGCGCCATGTCCCGGCGATGTCCGAGGCGGGCATCGGCTTCGCGGCCCCGGTGGAGGCGCTCGCCGAGGCGCTTGGCGCCACGCTGCGGAAATACGCCGCCCATTTCATCGGCATCCAGGAGACGAGGGAGCTCTTGAGCCGGATGGAGGCGGATTACTCCGACCTCGTGAAGGAAGCCCAGCGCGTCGCTTCGCTCCAGAAGATCTCCGACATCCTGCGCCGCCTCGTCGAGGAGGACGTGCCGATCCGCAACCTCCGTTCGATCCTCGAGGCGGTGGTCGAATGGGGCCCGCGCGAGCAGGACCCGGTGATGCTGGTCGAATATGTTCGGACGTCGCTCGCCCGGCAGATCTGCTACCGGCACGCCGAGATGAACCGGGTGATCTCGGCCTATGTGCTGGCGCGCCCCGTCGAGGACCAGATCCGTTCCTCGGTGCGGCAGACCGCGGTGGGAAGCCTGCTGTCGCTGCCCGAGGACGTCTCGCGCTCAATCATCGGGCAGATCCGCACGGCCTACGAGGCGTCGGCGGGCGACGTCTCGCCGGCGGTCCTGGTCTCCATGGACGTGCGCCGCCATGTGCGGAACCTGCTGGCGCGCAACGACATCGACCTGCCGGTTCTGTCCTATCAGGAGCTGGCGCCGGAGTTCAGCGTTCAGGCGCTCGCTTCGATCGCGGCCGCGACGCCGAGGCAGCGGCGCGGCGAGACCCAGATCGCGGCCGAATGATCGGTTGCAAAGTACCGCGTGTGATAGGCGCGCCACAGTTCGGCGTGCTAGCGTTTCATCGTGAATCCCTTTGAGGGATCAGCAAATTCGGAAGCCGCGCGGCCCTCGGGGCCTCGCCGGGACGGCTTCGTCGGGGGACGAATGAGACAGGCAGGTGCGGTTCTGCGCCGTCTTGGAAGCGTCATGCTTCTGGCTATCGCACTGACGGGCGTCGAGAGTTTCGGCGCGCGCCTCTCCGCGCAGCAGATCGAGGTCGACGCCAACGCCGGCCAGCCGATCGTCGTTCCGGCCGGGCAGGGCCGCATCCTGCGCTTCGACCAGCCGGCGGAATCGGTGTTCGTCGCCGACACCCAGATCGCGGACGTCCGCGTCGTATCGCCCGGCGTCGTCTATCTCTACGCCACCAAGATCGGCCGCACCAACCTGATCGCGCTCTCGCCCGACCAGTCGATGCGCGGGTCGATGCAGATCCAGGTGACGGCCGATCCGCGGCCCGCCAACGAGGCGGCGCGGGCGGTCCAGCCGACCACCGCCATGACCATCAAGATGTTCGGCGCCAAGCCGGTCGCGACCGGCCCGGTGCGCAACGTCGGCGAGGCGATGGACGCCGCCGCCGTCGCCGAGAGCTTCGCGCCGCAGGGCTCGCCGCCGATCAACAACACGGTCATCCAGGGCACCCAGCAGGTGAACATCCGCGTGCGCTTCGCCGAAGTGTCGCGCAACGACCTGCTGGCCTACGGCGTCAGTTGGGACGCGATGGCCAATCCCGGCTCGTTCTCCTTCGGCCTCATGAACGGCTCGGGCGCGGGCGGCGGCCGGGGGCTCACCAACGGCTCCTACCGGGTCGGGCTCGGGCTCCACACCAAGAACGTCAACATCGACGTGCTGCTCGAGGCGCTTCAGCGCAACGGCGTGCTGACGGTTCTGGCCGAACCCAACATCACCGCCATCACCGGCCAGACCGCGAGCTTCCTGGCGGGCGGCGAGATCCCGGTGCCTGTGCCGGTCGCCAACGACCAGATCGGCATCCAGTACAAGCAGTTCGGCGTCTCGCTGCTGTTCACCCCGACGCTGCTGCCGAACCGGCGCATCGCGCTGCAGGTGCGGCCGGAGGTGTCGAGCCTCTCGAACGCCGGCGCGATCACGCTGCGCAACATCCAGGTGCCGGCCCTCCAGGTGCGCCGCGCCGACACCACGGTCGAGGTCGCGAGCGGCCAGACCTTCGCCATCGCGGGCCTGTTCCAGCGCAACATGACGCAGGATCTCGACCGCTTCCCCGTGCTCGGCGACGTGCCGGTGCTCGGCGAACTGTTCAAGTCGACCCGTTACCAGAAGAACGAGACCGAGCTCGTGATCCTGATCACGCCCTATCTCGTGAAGCCGGTGTCGGAGAAGTCGCTCAAGACCCCGCTCGACAGTCCGACCGGCGCCGCGGCCGTGCCGCGACGCCCCTCGGGCAAGAAGCCGGCCCAGAACGGGGCCTACGGCTTCGTGGTGGACTGACGAGATGAGGCCGCACGTCATGGCACAGGAGACCCGCATGGCCATCCTCCGCCCGGTAGCCGTCGGGGCCGCCCTGCTGTCGCTCGCCGCCTGCGCCCCGGAAGCGCCCAACGCCTATTCGCCGGGCTACAGCCGCGTCACGCTCGCCGACGGCGGGGCGGACGGGAAGGTGCGCAAGGGCTACGACCAGGCGGGCCGCGCGCGCCAGACCGCGCTGCTGCCGGACGCCTGCGTCACGCCCGACACCGCGCCGGACCCCATGTACCTGCCGTCGGGCTGCGCCAACGCGGTCAACCTCCAGCAGATGGCCGAGCGCGAGGAGGATCTCGAGCGCGGCCGCGAGCCGGGACCCTCGATGGCCGCGCCTTCCGCGCGCGCCGCGCGCCGCTACATCGACGGCGCCGGCGACGACGAGCGCCGCGGCAGGCTCAACAGCGAATATTCGTCGGGGACGCAGGTGTTCTCGGGCGGGTCGGTCAGCGGCGAGACGACGACCGGACGCTGACGGAGCCGGCGTCAGGCGTTCGCCACCAGTCCGACCGCCCGCGCCCGCGCCACCGGGTCGCTGATCGTCTGCAGCTTGCGGACGCGCGCCAGAAGATCGATCTTCTGCTTGGCGCTCATGTCCGGAACCGAGACGGCCTGCGCCTCGTCGTAACGGCCGGCGAGCGACAGGACCACGATGAGATTGCGACGGTGGCGGCCCTTCGCGGCGGGCGACTGGGCGGCCGCCTGCATGCCGGCGACGGCGGCCTCGGTCTGGCCCGCAAGCGCCTGCGCGAGCGCGAGATTGCCCGCGATGTCGATGTTCGACGGATCGAGCGCGCGCGCCTTCTGGAACGCCGCGGCCGCCTCCTGGGCCCGACCCTCCATCACATAGGCCGCGCCGAGGCGGTTGTAGGCGGTCGCGGTGTTGACGAGCGGCGCGGCCTCCGAGAGCCGCCGCGCCGCGGCTTCAGCCGCGCCGGCGTTGAGGTCCGCCGTCCCGACGCCGAGCAGGGCGCCCGGGTGTTTCGGGTCGCGCGAAAGCGCCTCCTGATAGGCCGCGCGGGCGCCGTCCGGGTCGCCGGCCTTCGCCTGCGCGTCGCCGAGCCGGACGTAAGCCGCCGCCGAGCCGCCCGACGCCTCGATGGCGCGCGCATAGAGCGCGACCGCGGTTCCGGGCTCGCCGCGAGCCTCGATGTCGCGCGCAAGCTGCACGAGGCGCGCTTCCTCCGGCGTGCCCACGACCTCGGCCGTCGGCGACGTCGTCTTGCAGCCGGCGAGCGCCGCGACGGAACACAGAACAAGCACGACGCCCGTGCGCTTCATCGCGATGTCCCCGAACCTTGCCGCGCCTCGACACCTACATGAATTCGAGAGGCCAAGGAACCGCCGGAGCGATCCGACGGGTGACCTCGTCGACGCCGAACGCTAAAGTGATCATCCGTTCTGCTCGCCGGGCTCCGAGACGCGATGAACGACACCAGCGAAGAAAAATCGTTACCGGCCTCGCGCAAGAAGCTCGACGACGCGCGCAAGAAGGGGCAGGTCAACAAGAGCCAGGATCTCGTCGCCGCCTTCGCGCTGTTCGCCGCGACGCTCTACGTCATCGCCGCCTATCCGGGTTTTCTGTCGCGCGTCAGCGAGCTGATGGAGCTGACCGGGCAGGTCTACGTCCAGGACTTCGCCTCCCTGGTCCCGCGCGTGTTCGGCGTGGTCTCGGCGATGATGATCAGCGTGGTCGCGCCTCTGCTCGCGATCGTGGCCGGGGCCGCGATCCTCGCCAACATGGTGGTGATGCGCGGCTTCGTGTTCTCGGTCGAGCCGATCCGGCCAAACTTCGACAACATCAATCCCGCCAAGGGGCTGCAGCGCGTGTTCTCGATGCGCAGCGTGGTCGAGCTCCTGAAGTCGATCGTCAAGGTCGTGGCGCTCGCAGGGGCCTTCGTGGCGGTGTTCGCCATCGGCCTTCAGGCGCTGATGCAGTCGCCGTCCTGCGGCATGCCTTGCGTGTACGACACGTCGGTCAAGCTGCTGCAGCCGATCGTCATCACGGCCATCATCGTGTTCTTCGTCGTCGGGGCGATCGACGTGCTGCTGCAGCGCCAGCTGTTCCTGCGCGACATGCGCATGACCAAGACCGAGGCCAAGCGCGAGTTCAAAGACATGGAGGGCGACCCCATGATCCGGCGCGAGCGCAGGAAGCGCAGCCAGGAGCTCGTCGGGGCGGGGTCGGTGAAGGTCGGCGTCAAGAACGCGACGCTGCTCATCGGGCGGACCGGCAAGGTGGTGGTGGGCTTGCGCTTCGTGCGCGGCGAGACGCCGGTGCCGGCGGTGGTGTGCCGCGCCGAGGGCAAGCAGGCCAACGTGCTGATGTCGGAGGCGAACCTGCTCGGCATCCCGGTCGTCGACGACGGCCCGCTCGCCGAGGCGATCCTCAAGAAGGCGGCGATCGGCGAGCCGGTGCCGGACACGGAGTTCCAGCCTGTCGCCGACCTTCTCGTCGCCGCCCAGCTGATCTGAGCCGCAGGCGTCCGCGGCCCGAGATCCGAGGGCTTGAGCGTCAGCCGAACGGCTGCTCGCCGGTCGCGGCCCGCGCCATGTCGCGCAGCGCGGTCAGGCTGCGGGGATTGGGATCGGTCAGGTAGGTGACGCCGGCCGTGCTCGCGCCGTACTCGCCGCGATAGCGCGTGTTGTCGGGGTCGTAGAGGTAGTGTCCGCCGAACTGCGGATCCTTCCCCTCCGGCCCCCAGACCTCGTAGTCGTTCTCGGCCGTCACCTGGAAGTCGCCCTGGTCGTTCGGCGTCACCGTATGGGCGGCTTCTGTGATCACCTCGATCTCCTCGGTCGACATGCCGTTCAGCGTGTCGATCATCGTGCCGGGGTCGACCCCGAACTGCCGGATCGTCGCCGCGATGCCGGGTCCGGCGGGCGTGCCGTCGCTGTCGGAATAGTTCGCGAGCTTTTCGGCGAGGTCCGGGTCGAGACCCGCGGCCTCGAGATACTCGCGCGACGGCTCCTCGAACTTCGCCTTCTCCTTGGCGTCCTTGTAGAAATAGAGCGCCCCGCCGGCCACCAGCACGACGCCCGCGCCGACCGGCCCGCCCCAGGCGCCGATCGCCCCGACGCCCGAAAGGGTCATGAGGCCGCCGCCCGCCGCGCTCGCCGTGTAGAGGCCGGCGGCCGGATAGTCGCCGTTCGCCACCGAGTCGATCGCGTAGCCGGCGTCGATCAGCGCGCCCGCGGTCTTCACGAAAGTGCCGAACTTGATCCAGCCGGGCTGCTGGGTGATGTGGCCAAGGCCCGACGCGCTGCTGTTGATGCTCGGCAGCACGGAGGTCGCGAGCCGCTGCGCCGCCGGGCTCGCCGAGACCCGGCCGAGCCAGCCGCGCGACGTCATGAAGGCCAGCCCCTCGGCCGCTTCCTTGGCGACGCCGGTGCTGTAGTAGACCGCCTTCACCCGGTCGCCGAGCGCGCCTTCGCCGCTCGCCAGCGTGTCGAAGGCCGAATAGGCCGCAAGTCCATTGAACGCCGCGCCGAGGCCGTTCATGGCGCCGCCGAAGTTGGTGACCTTCGTGGGCTCGAGCGACACGGCGCGGCCGGAGCCGAAGAAGTCGTCGACGGCTGCGAGCGGCGTCACGCGCGGATTGGCGCTGACGTCGGCGGCGTCGGCGGCCGCCGAGGCGGAGGACACCACCATCAGCGAGTTGCCGAGCTCCTTGAGCGACCCTTGCGCCTGTTTGGGCAGCGAGGGCGCGGAGGCTCCGTCCTCTCCCTCGCCGACCTGGCCCGCCGCCTCTTCCTCGGCGACGATGCGTTCGGTCTCCTCGCGGATGACCTGCTCGATCACCTCGGTGCGGGCGGGCTCGCTTTCGGCGCGGACCAACGTGACGTTGTCGTCGTTGACGATTTCGTCGCGCAGGTCCTTGAGCTCGCCGGCGGTCTCAATCCCGTCGACGCTCGCGAGCGCCTCGTCGTCGAGGGTCAGCATGGTGCGCTCGGCGGCGTAGCCCAGCTCCTCAAGCCGCCCATAGGTGCGGTTGAAGTCCTCGAGCACCTCGGGGTTCTGCTCGACATAGCCCGCCATCGCGGCCTCGGCCTGCTCCGGCGACATGATCCCGCCCCAGTCGCGCTGAAGCTGGACCGGCACGGCGGTCGCCTCCTGGAAGTCCTTGACCGCCTCCTCGGACTGATACTGGAGCTCGCGCAGCCCGCCCTGGACCGAGCCCAGCATCATCATCGCGTTGTCGTTCTGCCCCTTGGCCTTGAAGGCGTTGGCGAGCGACAGCGACAGCGCGGCCCCGCCGCCCTCCATCACCGAGAGCCGCGCGCCCTCGGAATAGTCGAACCCCACCATGAGTTCGTCGGGGACGTGCTCCGCGATCGCCTCCGCGACGCCGTCGACGACCTCCTGGCCGTCCGCGGCCTGCGAGGCCTTGTCGGTCGCGATGGCGAGATCCGCATAGGTCCGGCCGGTCTCGACGCCGCCGTCATAGTCGGCGGTCCCGGCGCCGATGTCCTGCGCGATGCGGTCGATCGTGGACGAGGAGCCCTCCACGACCCGCGACGCGGTCTCGGGCGAGACGGCCTCGGTCTGGGCCGCGAGTTCGGCCGCGGCCGCCGAAGCGCCGCCCTCCTCATAGGCCGCCTCGACGGCCTCGACCCGCGGCGTCACTAGCACCTCGTCGACGGCGTCGGCGACGATCTGCTGATAGGCCTCGTCCTGCGGCCCGTGATTGGACAGGAGCATGGCGCGCGCGACGGCGGCCTCTTCCTTCTGCTCTTCCGGCACGGCGTCGGCGGCCGCCTGGATCTGCTCGCGCGCCTCGTCCACCGCCTCGCCGCGGCGCTCGCCTGCGATGCGCTGGAGTTCGGGCACGTCGGCGCGGCCCGCGGGGCCGGCGTCCTGCGCGGCCTCGACGGAGCGCTGGGCGCCGGCGTAATCCTCATACTCGCCGATGACCGCGCCGAGCGTTTCGCGCGTCCAGCCCTGCTGGGCCCATTCTTCCGTGACCGACGTCCAGGCCTCGTCGGCGATCTCGCGGACATCCGGGTCGTTCGGCAGGCGCGCGCGCAGCTGGTCGTAGGTCGCGCGCATCGCCTCTTCCGGATAGGGCTTGCCCTCGCCGAGCGTGCGCAGCGTCCCCTGGATCTCCTGCGAGAGTTCGCTGCGCGTCGTGCTCAGCTGGCTTTGGGCGTCAGGAATGTCGGCGCGGGCGATGTTGCGCGCGCCCGGTTCGCCGCTCGCGGCGAACTCCTCCAGCGACTGAAGGTTGCTGCGGGCCGACTGGTAGTTCTCGACCAGCCCCGCGAGCTCCGGCGTGGTGGTGCCGGCCGCGCGCCACGCCTCGCCGAGCGTCTCGCGCGCGTCGGTGACCTGCTCCTGGAACTGCGCGTCGTTCGGATAGAGCTCGCGCAGGGCCTCGAGCGTCGGCCGCGCCGCCTCGTCCGGGAAGAGGCCGGCGCCGCCCGCATGGGTCAGCTCGCGACCGACCGCGTCCTCGACGAGGCCCCAGTTTTGCGACGCCGCCGAGCGGGCGTCGCCGAGCTCCATCTGGTAGAGGCGCCGCTCCGGCCCGAGGTCCGGCGAGGCGAGCGTCTCCTCGAGCGAGCGGACGGCCTCGTCCTGCCGCCTTGCGTCGCCCACGAGCTGTTCGAGCTGGTCTCCGGTCGTGCGGTTCTCGCGCCACTCGGCCGAAACGGTCTCGAAAGCGGCGTCGACCTCCCGCTGGAAGCCGTCGCTTTCGGGCGCGCGAGCGCGAATGTCGGCGAGCGCGTCCTGCACCTTGTCGTTGACCGGAAAGGTCGAGGCGGCCCCGACATGGCGGAGCTCTTCCTCGACGCCCGAGCGCACCTCGGTCCATCGCGCGGAGGCGTTGCTGCGCGCCGTCGGCAGCTCCATCGCCGCCATCTTGCGGTCGCCCGGGCTCGACTGCGGGTCACGCTGTATCTCCTCGTAGGACTCGACCGCGGCGTCGGCCTGTTCGGCCTCCTGGACGTCGGTGCGCTGTTCGACGACCTCCCCGTCGCTGGTCGGAACGAACAGCACCTGGTCCGGATAGATGAGGTTGGGATCCCTCACCTGCGGGTTGGCCCCGATGAGGCCGGGCAGAGGGGAGTCATAGGTGGTTGACACGCCGGTCATGGTGTCGCCGACCTGGATCGGATGCGGGATCTCGCCGACCCCGAGCTCGCCGGATCCGCCGGCTGCGCTTCGGTCTGCGGCGGCGGCCGCGATCGCCTGGTCGAGGCGTCTTTGTTCTGCTGTGCGCGGCGGAGGCGGCGGAGGGGTGTAGACCGGAGTTCCCACCGGAAAGTTCATGCCAGCGTCTCCCCTTCAGGCTCACACCTTGGTGATCGATCGCGCACTTCGCACTCTGCATGACCGGGACAGAGGCCACAACCCTTAATCGGCGCGGGCTTTCGACGAGGCCTTCGGGCAACGGCTTCGGCGGAAACGGCGCCGCAGGCGCCTCGCCGAAACTGTGCGGTAGGCCAATATGTGGCAGAGTGTCGGACGTCTGGCGTCGTGAACGCCTTGCGGGAGATTCGGGAGATGCCGGGAATGAAGGTCGCCGCGCTCGCAGTCGCCGCGCTCGCACTCGCCTCGGCCGCAGCGCCCGTTCTCGCGCAGGAGAGGACCTCGCGCGCCGAGCGCTGGCGCGACGGCAAGCCGGAGATCGCGCCCGCGACGCCGTCCCAGATCGATCAGCTCAACCGGCGGGACTTTCCCGTCACGCTCGACGCCGACGCGCCGCCCCAGCATGTCGACCACGACGAGACCCACGCGGCGATCGGCTCGGATTACGTGAACTTCCTCTATGGCCGGCACCACCGCTCGCCGCGGCTCGCGCCCGACGAGGTCTATGTCGGGCCCGTGGGCGACGGCCATCTCGGCCGCCGCGCGACCACCGAGGGACGCTCCACGCGTTCGGGCGTCTATGTCCGCGCGCCCGAATGGGTGCGCGCGCATCCCGGCGCGGACCGCCTGACGCCGGTCGCGTTGCAGCGCAGCCTGAAGGTGCGCGAGACGCCGCGCCAGGAGGTCGCCTATGCGGGCGCCGAGAAGCCCGGCACCGTTATCGTCGACACCAGGGCGCGCACGCTGACGCTTGTCGGGGCGAGCGGCCGCGCGATCCGTTATGGCGTCGGAGTCGGCCGCGAGGGCTTCGAGTGGAAAGGCGTCCAGCGCGTCTCCGCCAAGCGCGAATGGCCGGACTGGCGTCCGCCGGCCGACATGCTGGCGCGCCGGCCGGACCTTCCGGTCCACATGGCGGGCGGACCCGAAAACCCGCTCGGGGCGCGGGCGCTTTATCTCGGCGACACGCTCTACCGCATCCACGGCTCGAACGAGCCGGAGACGATCGGCGAGCGGGTGTCGTCGGGCTGCATCCGCATGCGCAACGAGGACGTCATCGACCTCTACGACCGCGTTCCGGTCGGCGCGCGCGTGGTGGTGCTCTAAGCCGCCTGCTTTGACGCAGCCCGGCGCGCCCGCCGCATCGTCGGACGAGCGCGCCGAACGATCGCCCCGGACTTACGCCAGCGACGCCTCGAAGTTGATCGTCGCGTTCAGTACCTTGGAGACCGGGCAGCCTTCCTTGGCCTTCTTGGCGATCTCCTGAAACTTGGCGTCGTCGATGCCCGGCACCTTGGCGGTGACCGAGAGATCGATCGTGGTGATGGTGAAGCCGCCGCCCTGCTGCTCGATCGAGACCGCGGACGACGCCTTGATCTCGTCCGGCGGAAAGCCCGCCTCGCCGAGCATCAGCGAGAACGCCATGGAGAAGCAGGAGGCGTGCGCCGCGCCGATCAGCTCTTCGGGGTTGGTGCCCTTCTCGTCGCCGAAGCGCTTCTTGAAGGAATAATTGAGGTCCGAAAGCGCGCCGCTTTCGGTCGAGATCTTGCCCGATCCTTCCTTGACGGTGCCGTTCCAGACGGCGCTGCCGGTGCGCTTCATGAGCCAGTCTCCTCGGAAGTCTTGGTTGCGCCGCTCGGTCGCGGCTTCGACCGCGACATAGGGCGTCGCGGGGCGGGCGTCAGGCCCCCGGAAAATCGAGTGCGCGAAATCCGGTTTGCGCTCAGGCGGTCTTCATGTCCGCGCCGAGATGCGAGAGCGCGTCCTCGGCGCCGGCCTGAGCGCGGATCTTTCTGCGCGCCATCACCGCCGCGTTGACCTCGGCGCCGAGAATGAAGATCGCGGCGCTCGCGTTCAGGAACACGATCGCGGTCATGACGCCGGCCAGCCCGGCATAGGTCGATGCGTAGTTGGCGAAATGCGACAGGTAGATCGAGAAGCCGGTCGCCGTCAGGATCCAGAACCCGACCGTCAGGGCGACCCCGGGCATGACCTGCGCGATCGTCCGCCGTCCGCCGGGCAGCCACAGATGGGTCAGCGTGAGCCCGCCCATCACCACGATGATGGTCAGCAGGTAACGGGCGACGTCGCTGATGAATTCGTAGGAGACGAACTGGGCGGCGTATTCAGGGAAGTAGTTGGAGATGTAGGTGAGCGCGACGCCCCACAGGATCGGCCAGGCGACGATGAACACCGCGACCATCACCAGGCCGAAGGCGCCGAGCGCCACGAACCACATGCTCTGCAGCCGCGACAGCCAGATGGGCTTCGAGGTCGGCGAGTCGTAGGCGCGGCCGAGCGCGATCCGCAGCGACTCCACGGCCGAAGACGTGACCCAGAGCGTCAGCAGCACGCCGACGGTGAGCACCCCGCCGCGCGGCGTGTTCAGCACCTTGTCGACCTCGCCGGCGAGCGGCCCCGCGACGCCCGAGGGCCAGGTGTCGAAGATGAGGTGGACGATCGACGCCGAGGCGTCGCCCGCGCCGAGGAAGGCCGCGAGCGCGGTGACGAAGATCAGGAACGGGAAGATCGCGAGCAGCGCCGACATCGCGACATGCGCGGCGATCGCCCAGCCGTAATGGGCCTCGAAGCGCCGCAGCACGTCGAAGGTCAGCGGCATGAGCTTCCGGAACAGGGCGTAGGGCCGAGACGTCATGTGGCGAAAAGGTAGCGCGATCATGGCCAAGGAGGAGTCCGGACGCTCGCACGGATTTTGGGCGGCGGGCGGCTCGATCCATGAGCCGCGTTGATCGAGCCATCACGGAAAGGCGTTTGCGTCGGCGCGCGCGCGGGCGCAAACCCGCGCAGTTCGTCTCCGGCGATTGTCTCGAGCACCGCCCATGCAGGTTCCCCTCATCGCCGTCGTGTTCGTCGTGATCTGGTCGACCGGCTGGATCGTCGGCAAATACGCGGTCCCGCACGCCGACCCGCTGGCGTTCCTCGCGCTGCGCTATCTCGGCGCGCTCGCGCTGTTCGTTCCGGCGGCGTTCCTGCTTGGCGCGCGCTGGCCCGCGACCCTGAGGCTCTGGGGCCATGCGTTGCTCAGCGGCGTCATGCTGCACGGCGTCTATCTCGGGGGCGTGTGGTGGGCGATCGCCCACGGCGTGCCGGCCGGGATCTCGGCGCTGATCGCCGCGCTCCAGCCGCTGTTCACGGCGCTGGCCGCAGGGCCGCTCGTTGGCGAACGGCTGAGCGCGGCGCGCTGGGGCGGCGTCGGCCTCGGCTTCGCGGGCGTCGCGCTCGTGGTCGCGCCGAAGCTCGCGGGCGGGCTTCCGCTCGGGCTTCCGCTCGCGGTCAACGTGCTCGCGATGGTGGCGGTCACGGCGGCGACGCTGCACCAGAAGCGCGCGCTCGCCGGCATGGACCTGAAGGCGCTCGCGCCGGCGCAATGCGTCGGGGCGTTGATCGTCACCGTTCCGGCCATCGCGCTTTTCGGCGAGTTCCGCTTCGACGCGACGCCGGAAGCCTTCGGGGCGCTCGCCTGGTCGGTGCTGGTGCTGTCGATCGCGGCCGTGACCTTGATGCTCGTCATGATCGAACGCGGCGAGGTGTCGCGCGTCGCGGCGCTGATCTATCTCGTGCCGCCGGTCGCGGCGCTGCAGGCCTGGGCGATGTTCGGCGAGACGCTGAGCGTGATCCAGATCGCCGGCATGGCGCTCGCGGCGGTCGGCGTCGTGCTCGCGAACGGAACCGGACGGCCCGCGTCCGCCGAAGGGTGCATTGCGGCGAACCCGCCGGATGACGAGGATGCGGCCGAAACTTTTCGTCGGCCCGCCTGATCGATTGCGCGTTATGCGCGTGAAGTCGGAGCCGTGCGCGCGACTCCGGAGACTGCTTCATGACCGCCCAGCCCGCCGCCGCCTCCGCGGCCGAAACGCCGGCCGCCCGCCTCGAACAGGTGCTGCCGGCGCTGGACAAACTCCTGAGCGAAGCCACCGACGCGGTCCGCCGGAAAGTCCTCAAGGACGGCCGGATCGATTCGGCCGCGCTCGACCGCGAGCAGCGCGCGGGCCACGGCCTCGCATGGTTCGCGACCTACCGGATGGCGCTGCGCGAGCTGCACCATTGGTCCGAGCGCCTCGCCCAGGAAGGCCGCTACGGCGACATCGAGGAGCTGGTGCTGCGCGTCGGCGCCGCCGAATATCTCGCGCAGCTCATCGGCGGCGTGCCGATGAACCAGGGCGAAATCGTCCGCGCGGGCGATCTCGGCCTCGCCCCCGGCCGTCCGGCCGAGATCCTGGGCGAGGCGGCGGCCGACCTCATCGCCGACGGCGGAACGCCCGAGGCGCGCGCCGCGCTCGTGGAGCTGATGCGCAAGGCCGACGGCCGCTTCGGCTTCGGCGACTCAGGCCTCGACGAGACCCACGGCCAGTTCCGCGACGAGATGCGCCGTTTCGCGGAAGCCGAGGTCATCCCCTACGCCCACGCCTGGCATCTCGCCAACAGCTACATCCCGCTCGAGACCGTTCAGAAGCTCTCCGAGCTCGGGGTCTTCGGCCTGACGATTCCAGAAGAATACGGCGGCCTCGGCCTCGGCAAGGAGGCGATGTGCGTCGTCTCCGAAGAGCTTTCGCGCGCCTATATCGGCGTCGGCTCGCTCGGCACCCGCTCGGAGATCGCGGCCGAACTCATCATCGGCGGCGGCACCGAGGAGCAGAAGCAGAAGTACCTGCCCAAGCTCGCCGACGGCTCGATCCTGCCGACCGCCGTCTTCACCGAACCCAACACCGGCTCGGACCTCGCGTCCTTGAAGACCCGCGCGGTGCGCGACGGCGAGACCTATCGGGTCAACGGCGCCAAGACCTGGATCACCCATCCGGTCCGCGCCGACCTGATGACGCTGCTCGTGCGCACCGATCCGAACGAGCCCGGCCATCGCGGCCTCTCCATGCTGCTGGCCGAGAAGCCCCGCGGCACCGACGAGGATCCGTTCCCGGCCAAGGGCATGTCGGGCGGCGAGATCGAGGTGCTCGGCTATCGCGGCATGAAGGAGTTCGAGATCGGCTTCGACGGCTTCGAGGTGCCGGCCGAGAACCTGCTCGGCGGCGTCGAGGGCCAGGGCTTCAAGCAGCTCATGAAGACCTTCGAGAGCGCCCGCATCCAGACCGCCGCCCGCGCGGTCGGCGTCGCCCAGTCGGCGCTCGACATCGGCCTGCGCTACGCCGAGGAGCGCGTGCAGTTCAAGAAGCCGCTCGCCGATTTCCCGCGCGTCGCCGACAAGCTCGCCATGATGGCGGTCGAGGTGCAGATCGCGCGCCAGATCACCTATTTCGCCGCGCGCGAGAAGGACAAGGATCACCGCTGCGACCTCGAGGCCGGCATGGCGAAGCTGCTGGCCGCCCGCGTGGCGTGGGCCGCGGCCGACAACGCGCTGCAGATCCACGGCGGCAACGGGTTCGCGCTCGAATATCAAATCAGCCGCGTGCTCTGCGACAGCCGCATCCTCAACATCTTCGAGGGCGCGGCCGAGATCCAGGCGCACGTCATCGCGCGCCGCCTGCTGGAAGGCGGCGCCTGATCGTCATTTTGACGCTGGCGGCGGTCTGCTAGACGGTTCTCCATGACCGCCTATCGGACCGTCGAACACCTGAAGGCCTCGCTCTGGCGGGCCAAGCTCCCGACCTACGCCGACGCCATCGCGCGCTCCGTCAAGCCCGTGATCCTGTTCCTGCGCGTGCAGGCGCAGGACGACGGCCTGCCGGTCGCCGCCAGCAAGATGGGCGGCGTCCCCGACCTGCCGGACGGCTTCGCCTGGCCAACGCGCGGGCCCTATCCGGACGCCGCCGAGCGGGCGAGGCGGGCGCTCGACTTCGCGCGCGACACGGCCGCGAAATGGGAGAAGCAGGTCGACGGCCCGCTCGAGCCCCATCAGCGGCGGATTCCGCGCGAAGAGATCGACCGGCTCAAGACGGCGGGAGACGCGCGCGCCCGCGCCTTCGGCGAGCCGTTCCCGCTCGCCTTCGTCGGCCAGATCGATCTGGCGGCGATGGCCTCCGAACCCGGCTTCGACGCCGATCTCCCGCGCACTGGCCTCCTCAGCGTCTTCGAGGACGTCACGGACTCAGACCTCGCCGAGACCCCGGCGCTGTTCTGGCACGACGTCCCGCGCGAGGCGCTGAAGCGGCGGCCGCCGCCCGAGAGCCTTGTGGCCCATGTCGACCTCTGCGGCAGCTACGGCCTCGGGCAGGATACGCCGTGGGCCACCCTCGACATGGCCGAGACGCTGGTTCCGTTCTCGGCCTTCTCCGTGCCGCACCACTGGAAGTTCGCCTTTCCCCAGGGCGGGCCGGAATGGAGCCGCATCTGGAACTGGTTCCAGTCGGGCGACGGCGAGTATGCGCCCGCCGCGCCCGACTTCTCGGGCCATGGAGAAAATCCGCCGCAGGCGAGCTATTTCGGCGACCGGCTCGGCGGCTGGCCGCACCCGATCCAGGGCGACGTCGAGACCGAGATGGACGGCGTCAGGATCACGACGCCCGGCAAGACGGACTGGCGGCAGATCTTCGCCTATGCGGGCGAATTCTACGGCGGCACGCGCCGCATGGGCTCCGACGGCAAGGGCGACGGCACGACCTATCACATGATCAGGGCCGACGACCTCGCGGCGCGCCGCTTCGAGGCGTCCGGCTGGACCTATCAGATGGACTGAGGTCGCTCCGCCTTACCCGGCCGTAACTTGCGGAGCCGGGCCGCCGGGTCTAACGCTCGCGCCTGATTTTCCGAAAGACGAGGCGGACGCGTTCGATGTTCCAGTCCTTCTTCCCCAACCCGACCCGGACGTTTTTCCTCTCGGTCGCGATCTGGACCGCGATCGCGATCGGGACGTGGTACGCGGGGGGCGAGGGGTGGGGCCGGGCGATCTTCGCCTATCCCGCGCCGGACGCAGCCCCGATCATCGGGCCCGGAACCTTCGTCACCGGGCCGTTCCTCTGGTTCTACGTCTATTACGCCGTCGCCGTCGCGATCTTCGCCGGAGCGTGGATGACGCTGCGGCCCCACCCCTGGGCCGCCTGGTCGATCCTCGGCTCGGCCCTGATCATCTTCGTCACCTATTTCCAGGTGCAGGTATCGGTCGCGATCAACGACTGGCGCGGGCCGTTCTTCGACATGATCCAGGCCGCGATGGCCAAGACCCGCCCCGTCGGCATCGAGGAATTCTACACCGGCATCTACCAGTTCATGAGCATCGCGCTGGTCGCGGTGGTGGTCTACGTGCTCATGCGGTTCTTCGTCAGCCACTACATCTTCCGCTGGCGGACCGCGATGAACGACTTCTACATGTCGCACTGGCCGAAGGCGCGGAACGTCGAAGGCGCCTCGCAGCGCGTGCAGGAAGACACGATGCGCTTCTCCACCCAGATGGAGACGCTCGGCGTCAGCCTGATCGACGCGGTGATGACGCTGATCGCCTTCCTGCCGGTGCTGGCGGGCCTGTCGAGCCACGTCTCCGAATTGCCGATCGTCGGCGCCATTCCCTATCCGCTGGTGTTCCTCGCGATCGCCTGGGCGGCGTTCGGCACCGGTCTGCTGGCGCTTGTCGGCATCAAGCTGCCGGGCCTTGAATTCCGTAACCAGCGCGTCGAGGCGGCCTACCGCAAGGAGCTGGTCTATGGCGAGGACCATGCTGACCGAGCGCAGCCGCCGACCGTGAAGGAGCTGTTTAGCAACGTCCGAACAAACTACTTCACGCTCTATTTCCACTACATGTATTTTAACGTCGCGCGCATGGTCTATCTGCAGACCGACAACATCTTGATCTATGTCGCGCTGGCCCCGACCATCGTGGCGGGCAAGATCTCGTTCGGCATCTTCCAGCAGATCGCCGGCGCCTTCAATCAGGTCAGCAACTCGTTCCAGTATCTCGTCAATTCCTGGACCACGATCGTCGAGCTGATGTCGGTCTACAAGCGTCTGCGCGGCTTCGAGGCGATGATCTATGGCGAAGAGCCGCCGAAGCAGGACAAGGAGAACCCCGAGGCCGAGGTGACCGCCGAGGGCGTCACGACCTGAGGGGAAAGGGGACCAACTCTCCCTCTTGTCCCGGACTTGATCCGGGACCCAGAGCCGACGCCGGTCGAGGAAAGATGCGGCCGTCTGAGCGACGTCTGGAAGGCGCATCGGTTCCTTGTCCCGGATCACGTCCGGAACAAGGGCCGCCTCCCTGCACGCGAACCGCCGCCCTATATTTTCGCGATGACCACGCCCGCAGCGCCCCGCCATCCTCCGCTGTCTCCGCGCTCGCTGCTCGTCCTGCTGGGCGCGCTCGCGCTCAGCTTCTTGGCCGCCCGGCTCGGCTCGATCGCCACCGTCCCGAACCTCGCGCCCTGGTATGAGGGGCTCGCCAAACCCTGGTTCACGCCGCCCAACGCCGCCTTTCCGATCGCCTGGTCGATCCTGTTCGCCTTGATGGGCTTCGCGCTCTGGCGGGTGGCGATGCTGGGCGAGGGCGCGGCGCGGCGGCGGGCGCTCGCCGCCTTCGCGGTCCAGCTGGCGCTGAACGTCGGCTGGTCGTTCGCCTTCTTCGCCGCCCAGTCGCCGCTCTTGGGGATGATCGAGATCGTCCCCTTCCTCGTATCGATTCTCTGGACCATCGCCGCGTTTCGTCCGATCGACGGGGTCGCGGCGGCGCTGCTTTGCCCCTATGCAGCCTGGGTGGCGTTCGCGGCCGTGCTGAACGCCGCCATCCTCAGTCTCAACGGCTGACGCGGCCTTCCGCGCGGCCGGCGCATTCGGATCCTGCCAATGGCTTCTGCGATGTCGGGAATTCTGGTGCCGATCGCGATCGGCGCGGTGGCGATCGTGCTGATCCTCGGCCTGATCAACATGATGCGCGGCGGCGACCAGAACACGTCCCAGAAGCTGATGCGCTGGCGCGTGATCCTGCAGTTCGTCGCCATCGTCGTGATCATGGCGACCCTCTACGTGATGGGGATCCGGCCCTGATGGTGAAGCTCAACAAGATCTACACCCGCACCGGCGACGACGGCACCACGGGGCTCGCCGTCGGCCCGCGTCGGCCCAAGCACGACCTGCGCATCGAGGCCTTCGGAACGGTCGACGAGACCAACGCCGCGATCGGCCTCGCGCGGCTCCACGCCGACCCCGAGACCGACGAGATCCTCGCGCGCGTCCAGAACGAGCTGTTCGACCTTGGCGCGGACCTCGCGACGCTCGATGACGGCAGCGACCTCGGCTACGAGCCGCTGCGCATCGTCGACAGCCAGGTGGCGCGGCTCGAGGCCGACATCGACGCGCTGAACGCCCGGCTCGAGCCGCTGAAATCCTTCGTGCTGCCGGCGGGAACGCCGCTCGCCGCCCATCTCCACGCCGCCCGCACCATCGCGCGCCGGGCCGAGCGGCTCGTCACCGCGCTCGCCGAGCGCGAGCCGGTGTCGGGAGCGGCCAAGCGTTACGTCAATCGGCTCTCCGATTTCCTGTTCGTCGCCGCGCGCGTCGCCAATCTCGGCCCCGGCGACGTGCTTTGGGCGCCCGGAAAGACACGCTGAGCGAACGATCGCTCCAGCGTCGTCCTGCGGGGCCTTGGAGTTCCACGGCCCGGTCGTCATAGTCATTGGTCTGAGAAGGGCGCGCGGGCGCGCGACCCACGCCAGCGAGACGAAGCGCCGATGTTCGTCCCCATTCTGGACGACGCCCCCGTGCGCCGCATCAAGCGGCCGTGGGTGACCTATGGCTTCCTCGCCGCCTGCACGCTGATCTACGTCGTGTTCCAGTCCGGCTGGTTCGGCCCGGAGCGGGCCGGCGCGGTCGTCTCGCTCGGACTGATCCCGAGCGTGCTGTTCGGCGACGCCGTGCTGCCTGCGGGCTACGAAGTCGCGCCGGCCTGGACGACGCTCGTGACGTCGCTGTTCCTGCATGGCGGCTTCCTGCACCTTGCCGGCAACATGCTGTTCCTGTGGGTGTTCGGCGACAATGTGGAGGATGACCTCGGCCATCTCCGCTACGTCGTCTTCCTGCTGCTCTGCGGGGTCGGCGCGGGGATCGCCCATGCGGTCGGGGCCCAGAACCCCGACGCCCCGCTGGTCGGGGCCTCGGGCGTCGTGGCGGGCGTGGTCGCCGGCTATGTGATGCTGCACCCGCAGGTGAAGGTCTGGGTGCTGCTGTTCTACCGCCTGCCCCTGAGGCTGCGCGCCTTCTGGATCATCGGGGCCTGGGTCGTGTTCCAGGCCGGCAACGCGCTGATCGCCGGCGAGAGCCAGGTCGCGTGGTGGGCCCATGTCGGCGGCTTCGTCACCGGCGCGGTGCTGGTCGTGGCGCTGAAGCGCCCGGACGTGCGCCTGTTCGATCACGATCTGCGCGCCCGCATCCAGCGCCGCAGCGAGCGGACGGGCCAGGAGCCCGCCTGAACGCCTTCCGGCGGCCGATCCGTCTTTTCGACTAAGACCTTCGGACCTTTTCGCACTGCACACTCGGCGTTGACGAAGGTCGGGGCCGGACAATAGTGTCCGCCGCGCTTGGCCGCCTATCTATCAGGCGCCCGCAATTCGCCCGCCCGTCGCCCGCCCTGTCCGGCTCGCGCGACGCCAGTCTCCCGAGGTGAACGCCGCGATGAAGGTTCTCGTCCCCGTCAAGCGAGTGGTCGACTACAACGTCAAGATCCGGGTGAAATCCGACGGTTCGGGCGTCGAGCTCGCCAACGTCAAGATGTCCATGAACCCGTTCGACGAGATCGCGGTCGAAGAGGCTCTGCGCCTGAAGGAAGCGGGCAAGGCCACGGAAGTCGTGGTCGTCTCTGTCGGCCCGGCGCAGGCGGCGGAGACCATCCGCACCGGCCTCGCGATGGGCGCGGACCGCGGGATCCTCGTGAAGGTCGACGGCCCGACCGAGCCGCTCGGCGTCGCCAAGGCGCTCGCCAAGATCGTCGCCGAGGAGCAGCCCGGCCTCGTGGTCATGGGCAAGCAGGCGATCGACGACGACTGCAACCAGACGGGCCAGATGCTCGCCGCCCTGCTCGACTGGCCGCAGGGCACCTTCGCGTCGAAGGTCGCTCCGGAAGGCGACAGCGTTTCGGTCACGCGCGAAGTCGACGGCGGCCTGCAGACCGTGAAGCTCAATCTTCCCGCGATCGTCACGACCGACCTTCGCCTCAACGAGCCGCGCTACGCTTCGCTGCCCAACATCATGAAGGCCAAGAAGAAGCCGCTCGACGAGAAGTCGGCGGCCGATCTCGGCGTCGACCTCAGCCCCCGCCTCCAGGTCGTGAAGACCGAGGAGCCGCCCAAGCGCCAGGCCGGCGCGAAGGTCGGCTCGGTGGCCGAACTCGTGGGCAAGCTCAAGAACGAAGCCGGAGTGATCTGATGGCTCTGGCTGGGCCAGACCGACTGCGTGCTTCGAGGCGCCCGCTCGCGCGGGCTCCTCAGCATCAGGACGGTGTGAGCCTGCCATCCATCCACGCCCCTCATGCTGAGGAGCCGTCCGCTGGACGGCGTCTCGAAGCACGCACTCGGCCGATGCAGGCCACATGTCTCGAAGGAGCCAAGTGATGGCGACCCTGCTGCTCGCGGATCATCACGAAGACACGCTCGGCGACGCGACCGTGAAGGCGCTGACCGCCGCCAAGGAGATCGGAACCCCGGTCCACATTCTGGTGGCCGGCAAGAGCCCGAAGGGGGCGGCCGAGGCCGCCGCCAAGCTCGAGGGCGTCGAGAAGGTGCTGGTGGCCTCCGGCGACCAGTACGCCCACGGCCTCGCCGAGCCCTTCGCGGCGCTGATCCTCGGCCTGATGGACGGCTACGACGCGCTGGTCGCCTCCTCCTCCACCACGGGCAAGAACATCCTGCCGCGCGTCGCCGCCAAGCTCGACGTGATGCAGGTCTCAGACATCCAGAAGGTCGTGTCGCCCGACACTTTCGAGCGCCCGGTCTACGCCGGCAACGCCATCCAGACGGTGAAGTGCTCCGAGCCCAAGAAGGTGGTGACGGTCCGCACCTCCACATTCCAGGCGACCGGCGAGGGCGGTTCGGCCTCGATCGAGGACGTCGCCGCGGCGGCTGATCCCGGAATCTCGAGCTTCGTCGGCGAGGAGCTGACCAAGTCCGACCGTCCGGAGCTCGGATCGGCCAAGATCATCGTCTCGGGCGGCCGCGCCATGGGGTCGGCCGAAAAGTTCAAGGAAGTGATCGAGCCGCTCGCCGACCAGCTCGGCGCCGCGATCGGGGCCTCGCGCGCCGCCGTCGACTCAGGCTACGCGCCCAACGACCAGCAGGTCGGCCAGACCGGCAAGGTCGTGGCGCCGGAGCTTTACGTCGCGCTCGGCATCTCTGGCGCGATCCAGCATCTGGCCGGCATGAAGGACTCCAAGGTCATCGTCGCGATCAACAAGGACGAGGAGGCCCCGATCTTCCAGGTGGCCGACTACGGCCTCGTGGCCGATCTCTTCACGGCGGTGCCGGAGCTGCAGGAAGAGCTCAAGAAGGTCGGCAGGTAAGCGGCGGACGGCCCGCAGGCTTGGCTCGCGGGCCGACTTTGGTCGGGTGAGGGCCGGCGGCGCTGGCTTTGTGCGCCGCAGTACGTAAGATCGGCGCTCATTTTCGACTGGCATGCAACGGAGGCGGCCCACGGGCCGCAGATGGCGAAAGACATGGCTGACGACATTCGCAAGATCGGCGTGATCGGCGCCGGCCAGATGGGCAGCGGCATTGCGCATGTCTGCTCGCTCGCCGGCCTCGACATCGTGCTGAGCGACGTCTCGATGGAGAAGGCCGAGGCCGGCCTGAAGATCATCGACGGCAACATGCAGCGTCAGACCGGCAAGGGCGCCATCACCGAGGCGGACCGCAAGGCCGCGCTCGGCCGCATCCATCCGGTCGAGGGCCTGAAGGGTTTCGACGAGTGCGAGATCGTGATCGAGGCCGCGACCGAGAACGAGCAGGTGAAGCGCAAGATCTTCACCGAGCTCTGTCCGCTGCTGAAGCCCGAGACGATGCTGGCGACCAACACGTCGTCGATCTCGATCACTCGGCTCGCCGCCTCGACCGATCGGCCCGAGCGCTTCATCGGCATCCATTTCATGAATCCGGTGCCTCTGATGCAGCTCGTGGAGCTCATCCGCGGCATCGCGACCGAAGACGAGACCTTCGACTACGCCAAGAACCTGATCGACAAGCTCGGCAAGACGGTCGCGGTCTCCGAAGACTTTCCGGCCTTCATGGTCAACCGCATCCTGCTGCCGATGATCAACGAGGCGATCTACACGCTCTATGAGGGCGTGGGCTCGGTCGACGCCA
Source organism: Chenggangzhangella methanolivorans (assembly GCF_042648545.1). Taxonomy (NCBI): domain Bacteria; kingdom Pseudomonadati; phylum Pseudomonadota; class Alphaproteobacteria; order Hyphomicrobiales; family Methylopilaceae; genus Chenggangzhangella; species Chenggangzhangella methanolivorans. Next base: position 515,488 of record NZ_JBHRXS010000003.1, on the reverse strand, counting down.
TCGACACCGCGATGCGGCTCGGCGCCAACCATCCGATGGGACCGCTCCAGCTCGCCGACTTCATCGGCCTCGACACGCTGCTCTCGGTCATGCAGGTGCTGCATGAGGGCCTGGCTGATCCGAAGTACCGGCCGTGCCCGCTGCTGGTGAAATATGTCGAAGCCGGCTGGCTCGGCCGCAAGACCCAGCGCGGCTTCTACGATTATCGCGGCGAACACCCGGTCCCGACCCGTTAGGCCGGTCTCTCGCAATCGATCGATCACATTGACCAAAGCTTAAGAAGCGGCGGTTATGGTCGCGGCGTCCGATCCAACCGGAGGCCAAGCGCCCATGGAGATCTCGTCCCTCGCCGCCAGCGCGGTCGCATCCAACGCCAGCCAGACCCGCGACGGTTTCCAGATCGCGGCTCTCAAGATCGCGAACCAGCAGCAGCAGATGATCGCCGACATGGTCACGCAGTCCGCCGAGACCACCAAGGCGCTGAACCAGGCCGGCGTCGGCGGGACCGTCGATCGGCTCGCCTGACCTGCCGGCGCCCCTGGGCCGCGCTCTGCGGCCGCCTCTGTCCCATAAGTAAGACTACGCATCCGCGTGTCGTGAGTTGACGGCGCGGACGCCAAGGTCAAGCTGCCGCTCCGGTCCGTGACGACCGGAGCGAATAGGGGCGGGGACGTCGATGAAGCTTCACGCCACGCTTGGCGCAATGGCGCTCGCCGTGATCGCGGCGGGACCGGGCGTCGCCGCAGAGCTCGCGCCCCGCGCGCCGGTCGCCAAGCAAAGCTACCAGTCGATGCGCGCCATGGGCGCGAGCGACCGCGTCACCGTCAAGTTCCGCGAAGGCCGCCGGCTCCGCGTCCAGAGCGCGGGCCTCTCGGGTCTGTCGTCGGGCGAAGCCTCGGCGCTCAAGGCGGCGCTCGCGACGCTCGGCGTCTCAGACGCGAACCTCAAGCGGCTCCACTCCCTGCCCGAGGCCACGCTCGACAGCCAGCGCGCCGAGGCGGAGGCTGAGAGCGGCCGCCAGATGGCCGACCTCAACCTCTATTTCACGCTGTCGCTGCCGGCCGGATCGGACGCCGCCGCCGTCGCCGATCGCCTGAACGCGCTGCCCTTCGTCGAGTTCGCCGCCCCCGCGCCGGTTCCCGCGCCGCTGCCGGTCGACATCGCGCCCAAGACGCCGAAATTCTTCAAGGACCAGGGCTACCTCAAGAACAACAAGCTCGGCGTCGGCGCGCTGTCGTCGAAGAAGTATCCGGGCGGCGAGGGCGAGGGAATCCGCGTCGTCGACCTCGAATACAGCTGGCGGCTGGACCACGAGGATCTCGAGATCCCGGCCGATCGGGTGATCACCGGCGGCGACACCCCGCGCGATCCCTTCAACGACGCCAATCACGGCACCGCGGTGCTCGGCGAGATCGTGGGCAAGGACAACAAATACGGCGTCACGGGGATCGCGCCGAAGGCGACCGCCTATGTGGCTCCGGCCAACACCGTCGAGTCGAACTATTCGCCGTCCCGCGCCATCGTCGCGGCGGGCGGCACGCTGCGACGCGGCGACGTGCTGATCATCGAGCAACAATATTGGGTCTGCGGCTACCCGACGAGCCAGAACCGCTACGGGCCGCTGGAGACGCTCCAGGAGGTGTTCGACGCCGTCTCGACGCTGACTGCGCGCGGCGTGATCGTGCTGGCGGCCGCGGGCAACGGCGCGGTCAATCTCGACGCGCCGGAATGCGCCGGCCAATTCGACCGGAACGTGCGCGACTCCGGCGCCATCATCGTCGGAGCCGGCTCCTCCACGGACCGCTCGCGGCTGTCGTTCTCGAGCTACGGCTCGCGCGTCGACGTGCAGGGCTGGGGGCAGAACGTCGTCACCACAGGATATGGCGATCTGTTCAACCCTGCAGACGAGCGGCAGCGCTACACCGTGCGCTTCAGCGGGACCTCGAGCGCGACGCCGATCGTCACGGGAGCCGCGATCGCGATCCAGGGCGTGCGCCTCGCCTGCAAGCTCGATCCGCTCAGCCCGAGCGCGATGCGCAAGGCGCTGATCAAGGGCGGCGTCAAGCAGGGCGGCGACCGCTCGACCGCGATCGGGCCGCTGCCGCGCATCCTGCCGGCGCTGAAAGAGACCAACGCCAAGAAATGCGTCGCGAAGCTGGAGAAGGCCGCAAGCGCTCCCGACCAGTCGGCGGCGCTGGACTGAGGCTCGCGCGACGAGGCGGAGCGGCCTCAGCCGCTCCGGCCGTCAGGCGATCAGCCCCTTGGCCGGCGTGACCGTCTCGCTGCCCGGAAACACCTTTTCGGTCAGCACGCCGGCCGGCACGCCGAGATGGTCGGCCAGAACGCCCTTCAGCACGGCGCGCAGATCCGTGGTCGGCGCGAGGTCGCGGTTCTCGAACAGCTCATTGGGTTTCAGCCCCGGCCAGTCGGCCATGACCCGTCCGCCCTTCACCGCGCCGCCGGCGAGGAAGGCGGCGGTGCCGGTGCCATGGTCGGTGCCGTCGGCGCCGTTCTCATGGGCGGTGCGGCCGAACTCGGTGACCACGACGACCGCGGTCTCCTTCCACTTGTCCTTGAGGCCCGTGCGCAGGGTGTCGATCGCGACGTCGAGGCCGCCGAGGAGGCCGGCGAGGCGGCCGGTGGCCGCGCCCTCCTTGGTGTGGGTGTCCCATCCGTCGAACGACAGCGCGGCGACGCGCGGCCCCTCGTCGTCGGCCATCAGCCGCGCGCAGCCTTGCGCGAGCGCCACGAAATTCTGCTGGAGGCGGCTGAGGCCCGGCGCCGACTTGTCGTCCGCCATGCCGGCGAGCGCGAGGCGGTCGGTCTCGACGCCCGCCTCGAAGGCCTTGGCGAGTTCGGGGTCGCGCGCGGCGTAGAGCGCGGCGAGCCGATCGATCGTGTCGACCTTGGCGGCGTCGAGGCGGGGCGGGGCCCAGGTCATGGTAGGCGAGGGCCCGCGCAGGATCAGCGGCACGTTCGCCCCGATGCCGAGGCCGCGGATCGGCTTGACCTGCCCGGCCGAAGGCATCGCCGCAACCGCGCGGTTGAGCCAGCCGGTGTCGACGGCCTTGGCGGCCGACGTGCCGTTCTCGAGCGCGTCCTGCCCGTCGAAATGCGAGCGGTCGCGATAGCCGGTCGCGGCCGCGTGCACCACGAGGCCCTGGCCGGACTTGTAAAGCCCGTGGAAGCGCGTCATCGCGCCGTTCAGCGCGAACGGCCCTTCGAGGGGCAGCGCCGCGCCCTTCTGGCTCGCGAGCTTCAGCGAAATGTCGGGCCGCAAACCCTCATAGGCGGCGTCGCCGACAGGCGGCACGGCGGAGAGCCCGTCCATCGCGCCGCGCAGCACGATGACGACGAGCCTCGGGTCGCGCGCGCGGGCGGCGCTTGCGATCTTCGGCATCATCAGCGCGGCAGTGAGCGAACTCGCGCCGATCAGGAAGCCGCGGCGGTCAGGGCAGGCGAGGGCGTCGCGAAAGGCGGCGCGGCGGGAGGCGTCGGTCATGCTCATCTCCGCTGCATTTCGGGCGACATCAACAGAAGGGCGAGCGCCTGCTCGCGCGAGCCGGCCCGCTTCACCGCGGTCCTGGTCTCGTCGCTCATGACGTCGCCCAGAAGGTCGTCGGCGAGCGCGTTCGGATCCATGCGGGGGCCGTGCTCCTCGGCGAGGTCGACCGCGAGGTCGAGCCGGTTGGTCTGCGCGTCCGGGGCGATCCAGTCCCGTCCGTAGATCGAGAAGCCCTTGGGCGAGGGCGCGCCCCACATCGGCTGGCCGAGCGCCTGGAGGCCCTTGATCAGGAGCTTGGTGTCGGGCCGCTCGAGCGCGCGGGCGGAGGCGAACACGAACTCCTTCGCCGAGCGCATCTTCGTGCGAGGCGCGCTCCAGGCCTCGTCGGACGAGATCAGCGCGAGCGCGAGCTCCCTGAGGTCGCCGTCGGTGTCGCGGAAGCTTTTTTCGAGGCGGGCGACGAGCCCCGGCGGCGGATCGTCCGAGACGAACGCCACCGCGACGCGCCGCGCGACGTGGCGGGCGGTGGCGGGCTTTCTCGCAAGGTCTGCGAGGATCGCCGCGCCCTGCTCCGCGCCCGTGTCGGGATAGGACTTGCCCAGCACGGTCTGCGCGCCGGGCTCGTGGGCGTCGGAGTCGAACTCGTAGCCTCCGAGATTTTCCGCCTTCGGCCGCCGCACCGTCCGCCAGCCGGTGAGGGCGTAGGCGAGCGAGGTGACGTCCTTCTGCGTATAGCCGCCGTCGACCCCGACGGTGTGGAGCTCCAGCAGCTCGCGGGCGTGGTTCTCGTTGAAGCCTTTGCCCTTCTTGCCGCCGGCCGGACTGTTCGGCCCGCGCGAATCGTCGAGGTCGAGATAGATCAGCATCGCCGGGTGACGGCTCGCCGCGAGCAGCAGGTCGGAGAAGCGGCCGAGCGCATGCGGGCGGATCGCCTCGCGCTCATAGGCGCCGCCGAGCCAGCCGACATATTTGCCGCCCTTCGACGAGACGGTGAAATGGTCTCCCCAGAACGACACCCAGCGCTCCACGAAGCCGATGTCGCAGTTGCGCGCCCGCACGATCCGGGCGTCGATCTCGTCCGGCATCGGCGACTTGGCGGGGTCGGGGATGTTGGTCATGGGCTCTACCTTGTCGTCGCGCCGGCCGCCTTTCTTGCCGCCGCCCATGTCGTTTCCGCCCATGTCGTTCCCGGCCATCCCGCCGTCGTCCGGCGAGGCCCTGACGGGCTTGGGCTTCTCCGCGGGCAGCCGGCCTTCGGCGCGCATCATCTCGGCCACCGTCTCGCGGCGGCCCTTCAGCTCGCGGCCGTTGCGCATGCGGCGCAGCGTCTTCCGCTCGATGAAGGAGCGGGCGATCTCCTCGGTCGAGTCGAGATAGGGGTCGGGGAGCAGCGCGACGTCGCGCCTCATCAGCTCAGCCTTCACCGCGCCGCGCGGATCGGAGGCGACGCGGCGCAGGTCTCCGGGCTTCGGTCCAAGGCCGAAGCGGGCGAAGGCGTTGAGCGCCGAAAGGTCGCGGGGGTCGGTCGTCATGCGCGAGCGCTCCGCCGGTTCGAGGGGGACAGCGTCGATCGACGTTTCCCGAGTTTAGACCCGTTCGACGCTGACCGCGACGTCGCTCGCGCGATCGTGGCCCGAAGCCTTGGTCTTGCGCCTTCAAACGCGCCCTGAGGTCCGCCCCTGCGTTCACGAACGCGCGCGGTCGAGCGGTCCGGCGAGGGGGACCCTGAGGTGGGGAAAACCGGGTCCGCTCCACCCTTCGTTAACGCTGACGGCGGCTTACTGAGAGCGCGCGACAGGGCGGCGGATCCGCCCGGCTCCGGGGTTCTTCGATCATGCGTTTTTCAGGCCGTCCGCCCGCCTCCGACGATTCGAACGCGACGCGCGGGGGCCAGCCCTCCAACCGCCCCGCGGCGTCGTCCGAGGTGCGCTCGGTCCGCACGCCCGACCATGTCCTCCAGGCCCGCCGCGCAGGGCTTGCGGGCTTGGACGAGGCGTTGTCGGCCACCGTCGAGCGCCCGGTCTCGGCGCTGCCGGAGCCGAGCGAGACGCCGAGCTGGCTGAAGCCGTTCGCAAGCGGCCCCAACACCCGCTTCACCCGCACCCCGGACAGCATCCTGCGCGGCCGCAACCGCGTCGCGGGCGAGCCCGAGGACGAGCAGCCGATCGAGCCCGAGGCGGCCGCCGACGCGATCGCCGGCATGGCGTTTCCAGGCGCCGCGCGCGTCGTGCGCCGTCCGGCCCCGCTCACCATCCAGCGCCTCGCCGAGACGATCCATGTGGGCGAGCTGTCGGTTTCGCCGGTCGACCAGGACAACGTCCCGCTCGCGCCGCCCGCGCCCGAGCCGGAGCCGCTCGCCGAGATCGTCGGCTCGCGCTTCACGGGCTCGCTCGGCCAGCCCTTCGTCAGCTTCGCGCCGGTGACTTATCGCGCCTCCTTCGGCTGGGGCGAACAGCAGACGCAGAGCGTCGAGCCTCCCGCGCCGGTCGCGGCGCCGGCGCCCGTCGCCGTCGAACCCGCGCCGGTCCTTGCGCCTGTCGTCCCTGCGCCTGTCGTCCCGGCCCGCAAGCCGCTGCTCGCGGCCGAAGCCCGCGCCGCCGCCCGCGCGGAGCGCCAGCGCCAGAACGTCGACGCGCCGCAGCCGGCGCCGGTCGTCCATGTCCAGCCGTCCGCGCCCGCGGCGAACCGCGTCGAGCCGGCGGTGCGCCAGCACGCGGTCGCCTCGGCCCGGCCGCCCGTCACGCTCGAGTACGAGCCGCCGTCGCTCGAGCTCCTGACGCCCGCCGCCACCGAGGAGCCGTCTCCCGAGCTCTCCGAGGAGGCGCTGGAGCGCAACTCCGTGAAGCTGCAGCAGACGCTCGCCGACTTCGGCGTGCGCGGCGAGATCATCGACGCCAATCCCGGCCCCGTGGTCACGCTCTACGAGCTCGAGCCGGCGCCCGGCGTGAAGTCGTCTCGCGTCACCGCGCTCGCCTCCGACATCGCCCGCTCGATGAGCGCGACCGCGGCCCGCGTCGCGGTGGTGGAGGGGCGCAACGTCATCGGCATCGAGCTGCCGAACGCCAAGCGCGAGACCGTCTACCTGCGCGAACTGCTCGAGGACCAGAGCTTCGAATCCTCGCCGATGAAGCTGCCGGTCTGCCTCGGCAAGACCATCGGCGGCGAGCCGGTGATCGCCGATCTCGCCAAGATGCCTCACCTGCTGGTCGCCGGCACCACGGGCTCGGGCAAGTCGGTCGCGATCAACACCATGATCCTGTCGCTGCTCTACCGGCACGCCCCGGAGAAGTGCCGGCTCATCATGGTCGACCCGAAGATGCTGGAGCTCTCGGTCTATGAGGGCATCCCCCACCTGCTGACGCCCGTCGTCACCGACCCGAAGAAGGCGGTGATCGCGCTGAAATGGGCGGTCCGCGAGATGGAGGACCGCTATCGCAAGATGTCGAAGCTCGGCGTGCGCAACATCGACGGCTTCAACGCCCGGGCGGCGGAAGCCACGGCGCGCGGCGAGACGGTGACGCGGCAGGTGCAGACGGGCTTTGACCGCGAGACCGGCCAGGGCGTGTTCGAGGACGAGGTCATGGACCTCACCCAGCTGCCCTACATCGTCATCATCGTCGACGAGATGGCCGACCTGATGATGGTGGCCGGCAAGGAGATCGAGGGCGCGATCCAGCGCCTGGCGCAGATGGCGCGCGCGGCCGGCATCCACATCGTGATGGCGACCCAGCGCCCGTCGGTCGACGTCATCACCGGCACGATCAAGGCCAACTTCCCGACCCGCATCTCCTTCCAGGTGACGTCCAAGATCGACAGCCGCACGATCCTCGGCGAGATGGGGGCCGAGCAGCTCCTCGGTCAGGGCGACATGCTGCACATGGCCGGCGGCGGCCGCATCGTGCGCGTCCACGGGCCGTTCGTGTCCGACACCGAGGTCGAGAAGGTGGTGGACCACCTGAAGACGCAAGGGCGCCCTGAATATTGCGACGCCGTCACGGCCGACGAAGAGGAGGCGGCGGGCGCCGCCGAGGAGGGCGACGACGCGGCGGTGTTCGACGCCGGCGACTTCGGCGAGGAGTCGGGCGACCTCTACGACCAGGCAGTCGCGGTCGTGCTGCGCGACAAGAAGGCCTCGACCTCCTACATCCAGCGCCGCCTGCAGATCGGCTACAACCGCGCCGCCTCGCTGATGGAGCGGATGGAGAACGAAGGCATCGTCGGACCGGCGAACCACGCCGGCAAGCGCGAGATCTTCCGCGAGCGGTAAGCGTCTCGTTTCTACAGCCGGTCCCTGAGCGCGAAATAGCTCATGGCGGCCACCAGGATCGGCTTCCTGAGCCATGTCCCGCCCGGGAAGGACGGGACCGGCAGCTGCGACAGAAGGTCGAAGCCCTCGAACCGGCCCTGCACGGCCTCCGCGAGGATCCGGCCGAACATCGGCGCGAGCAGCACGCCCTGGCCGGAGTACCCGGCCGCCGCGAACACGTTCCTGGCGACCGAGCGCACGAAGGGCTGGCGCGTCGGCGTGACGCCCAGCACCCCGCCCCAGGCGTGCTCGATGGGCACGTCGGCGAGCTGCGGAAACACCTCGAGCAGGTGGCGGCGCACGATCGGCGCGACGTCGGGCGGCAGGGTCGTCGAATAGGTCTCGCCGCCGCCGAACAGCAGCCGCCCGTCGGGCGTCGGCCGGAAATAGCGCACCACGAAGCGGCTGTCGGAAACCGCGGCGCGACTCGCCAGCACGTCGTTGAGGCGCTCGCCCAGCGGCGCCGTGGTCGCGATGTGGTTCGCGATCGGCATGACGTGGGACTCGACCGTCGCCTCAACCCCTTCGAGCAGCCCGTCGGTGCAGATCAGCACGGCCTCGGCCGAAACCTCGCCGCGCTCGGTCTCGAGCGTCGGCCGGGCGCCGCCCGTCAGGCGCCTCACGCGCGCGCCCTCGTGGATCGTCGCGCCCGCCGTCTCCGCCGCGCGCGCGAGCCCGTAGGCGAGGGCGAGCGGATCGAGATGCCCGCCGCGACGGTCGATCGACCCGCCGTGATAGCCCTCGCTCTTCACCAGCTCATAAAGCTCCTCGCGCGAGAGCGGCTCCACATGCGGGTAGTCGTAGTCGCGCGCGAGCTTCTCGGCGTAGGCGTGCGAATGGCGAACAAAAGCCGGCTTATGATCTACGTGGATCAGCCCGGTCTCGAGCGAGCAGGCGATGTCGTGCTGGTCGATCAGTCCGCGCAGCAGCGCTTTGGCGTCCTCCGCCATGTCCCAGAGCTTGTGGGCGTCGTCGAGCCCGACCACGCGTTCGAGTTCGTCCTGATCGTGGCGCTGGCCGGTGTGAAGCTGCCCGCCGTTGCGCCCTGAGGCGCCCCAGCCGATCCGCGCCTGTTCGAGCACCACCGCCTTGAGCCCCGCCCCGGCGAGGTGAAGCGCGGCGGACAGACCGGTGAAGCCGGCGCCGATGATCGCGACGTCGGCGCGGACGGCGCCTTCCAGCGGAGGCCGGGAAGCAGGGGCGGGATTGGCGGCTGCGTAATAGGAGCGGGCGGGGAGGAAATCGGCCATTCGGGCCTTTGCGTTCTGAGGGGCGCCGACAGATCTAGCAGAGCGGCGGCCGCGGGGAACCTCGCCGGGCGCCCAATTGCGCGCCGCTTGAGTCGGCGGCCGGACCTCGTTCGCCAAGCTGCGCAAGGCTGGCGGCTTCAATTCGTCGGGCGCGCGCGCTAGCGTCGCGTCGCCGTGACGACCGACCGGATTCTCACAAAGCCTGAGCTCGACGCAGCGCTCGACGCGCTCTGCGCGCTCGACCCGCGCATGGCCGCGCTGCGCCGGGAGGCCGCCGAGCCGCCGCTCCGCACGCTGACCGCCGACCTCGCCGGGCTGGTCTGGATCGTCAATTCGCAGCTGATCTCGGTCGCGGCCGCGCGCGCGATCCATGGCCGCCTGCAGGCGGCGCTCGGCGTCATCGACCATGCGAGCCTTTCCGCCGCGCCCGACGAGACGTTCCGCGCCGCCGGCCTGTCGCGGGTCAAGCTCCGGACGGTTCGGGCGCTTTGCGCGGCGGTCGACGCCGGGCTCGACATCGCGGCGCTCAGCCGACTCGATGAGGACGAGGCGCGGGCGCGCCTCGTCGCGATTTCGGGCGTCGGGCCCTGGACGGCGGACGTGTTCCTGCTTTTCGCCCACGGCCGGGCCGACGCCTTTCCGGGCGGCGACGTGGCCGTTCAGGCGGCGATGAAAGAGGCGTTCGCGCTGGAGGCGCGCCCCGACCGCGCGCAAGCCGAACGCATCGCCGAACGCTGGCGGCCTTTACGGGGAGTGGCCGCGCAGCTCTTGTGGGCCTATTACCTGCGCAAGCGCGGCGGCAGGGACGCCGCGCCAGCCCCCAACCGGCCGGAAAGCGCCGAGGAGACGACATGAGCCTGCCGACGATCGACGGCCCGCGCCTCGCCCCCGCCTCCGGAGTCCCGAAGGCGCTCGTCGTGTTTCTCCATGGCTTCGGCGCGGACGGCAACGACCTGATCGCGATCGGCGCGGAATGGCGCAGGGCGATGCCCGACGTCGCCTTCGTGTCTCCTCACGCGCCCGAGCGCTGCATGGCCGCGCCGACGGGACGCCAGTGGTTTCCGCTGACGTTCCGCGACCCCGACGAGCGCCGTCGCGGCGTGATCGCCGCGCGCCCGACGCTCGACGCCTTCCTCGACGCCGAGCTCGCCCGCCACGGCCTCTCCGACGACCGCCTGGTTCTGATCGGCTTCAGCCAGGGCGCCATGATGGCGCTGCACGCCGGCTTGCGCCGCAAGGCGCCGCCCGCCGCCATCATCGGCTTCTCGGGCATGCTGGTGAGCCCGGAGGCGCTGAAGGAGGAGGCGACCTGCCGCCCGCCGATCCTGCTGATCCACGGAGAGCGCGACGACGTCATTCCGGTCGATGCGCTGTTCGCCGCGACAGACGGGCTTGCGGCGGCTGAAATTCCTGTAGAGTGGCATCTGTCGCCGGGGCTCGGCCACGGCATCGACGGCGAGGGCTTGCGCCAGGGCGCGGCCTTCGTGGCGAGCGCGCTCAAACCGCGGAGGACAAGTCTTCGAGCATCTTCACAAGGCTGACGCACAACAGATAGATTATTCCTCAAGCGCAGGCCGATGCGCCGGCGCGCCGATGAGGAGTGCGCGGTGACGGTCGTCGTGTCGCCTGAAGCGTGTCCGGCCTTGGTGCTCAACGCGGACTACCGTCCGCTCAGCTACTACCCTTTGTCGCTGTGGTCGTGGCAGGACGCCATCAAGGCCATCTTTCTCGACCGGGTGAACGTTCTCTCGCATTACGACCGGCGGGTCTCCTCGCCGAGCTTCCAGATGAAGCTGCCGTCCGTCGTGTGCCTGAAGACCTTCGTGAAGCCGGCGCGCCATCCCGCCTTCACCCGCTTCAACGTCTTCCTGCGCGACCGCTTCTCCTGCCAGTATTGCGGCACGCGCGAGGATCTGACCTTCGACCACGTGATCCCCCGGTCGAGGGGCGGCCTGACCACGTGGGAGAACGTCGTCGCGGCCTGCTCGCCCTGCAATCTGAAAAAGGGCGGCCAGATGCCGGCCGACTGCGGCATGCATCCCGCCCAGGAGCCGTTCCCGCCGACGGTGCACGACCTGCACCGCAACGGCCGGCTGTTCCCGCCCAACTACCTCCACGACAGCTGGATCGACTATCTCTACTGGGACAGCGAGCTCGAGCCGTAAGGGCGGGCGTTCGGGCAGGACAGGCTCTAGCCAGGGCTGTTCTACAGTCTGCTGGCCAGTCGAATTTAAGCTCATGCCTTTTGGAGCATGAAGTGAAAATCCTTGGTGTTCGCGGTCCAGTTGAGGCTAAATTTCGCAAAGCCGCCTTCGGCGCAGGCCCAATCCATCAGCTCACGGCAATTGCTGTTAGTGTAGTAATGCACATGGATCGACTCTTTGTCTGATATTGCTTTTTGAAGCCGTGGATCGTCTGCTTTACGATGCATGTGGCGGACATAATGGTCTATCGTCGGCTCCCAGATCGCCCGTTCGAATTCAGACGCCCATTCGGCAGGCGTACTTGGCTTCTGCACCGCGTCTTTCGTGCCGGAAAGGTCGGGAATAACGCAAAGAATGCGCCCGCCCGACTTTAACTTATGATGCCAGCGTTGCAGATGCCCATATGGGTTCGCAAGATGTTCGAAAACGTGGCTACCGAAAATGAAGTTAAGAGATTTGTCGTCTACTGGGAGATCGCAGGCATCGCCAACAACATATGAGTCCCATAGTTCTGGATTCTCCGGATACTTGCCACCTTGATTGTAAAGCCGACTCCATTCCGCCGGAGGCATCTGTTCGACATAGGAGACTTGAACGTCGTCAGCCGGCAGGATCTGCGGAACTGGTCCCGGTCCGATTTCAACGCCCCGTCCTTTTGCGAGCGCGTAAAGCCAGTCCCGTGAAAGGGCGCGGCTAGTGGCCACGAATACCGTGTCGGAAGGCTCTTCGGCTTTGGTCGTGCGGATGACAAGGTCGACAGCCAATTCCCCGCTCTTCGGCCAGTTTAAGAACAGCGGGACAAGCCTTGTTCCGCTGCGAATCTCGGTCGAGCTGATCAAAGCCTCAGTTCCCTGCAAAGCAAAACCGACCTCTAAATCAGGACTCAATGAAGACCCGTGCGAATGCCAACCACAGAAATCAGGCCATCCCCGCAGAGTAAAAAACCGGGAGGCGTTTGGAATTCGGACTTCGCTTCCACTGGCAAGGGATACACCAAACCATTTGCGACCGTTCAGCGCCTTGGTGACGGCCTTGACCTCGCCACGGACGAGCGCATTCCGATCCTTACGGCGAATTAACTCAAACAAGTTCATGCAACGGCTCCGCATTTTGCCAGAACGACCGTGATTAGCGATCCATCAGGAGAGTGACGCGACTGTCAAGCGACGTCTTGATCGCGCGCTTCTAAGAGGCGCGCGGCGAAAGGTCTCGTTGTTGCCAGGCGTCAGATATATTGATAATCTCCCGTGGAAGCAGAGGGGATCTATAGAGCGATGTCTCTTTGGGAGCAATTTTTGACACATGAAGGCCGCGGTGTTCAGAAATGGACGCAGTATATTCCCGTATATGAGCGGCATGTCGCCCGGTTTCAGAACAGGTCGATTACGATGTTGGAGATTGGCGTCAATCGTGGTGGTTCCCTGCAGATGTGGAAACGATATCTTGGGCCGTACGCCACGATCGTGGGAGTCGATATCGCCGAAAAATGCAAGGAGTTTGAAGAGGACCAGATTTACGTAAGGATCGGGAGTCAAGCCGACACGGCGTTTCTTGATGAGATTTGCGAGGAATTCGGCCCGTTCGACGTTATTTTGGATGATGGAAGTCATATCAATGATCATCAGGTTGTGACCATCGAGCATTTATATAATCGTTTGACGCCAGAGGGCGTTTACTTAGTCGAGGATACGCACACGAGCTACGTAGAGCGCTACGGTGGTGGGCTTCGTGCTCCAGGCACCTTTATCGAATACTGCAAAAATAAGATCGACGCGCTGAACGGATATAATTACTCGGGCGGTGTAGATCAGTTTACAAAGAATACAATTTCGATCCACGTTTATGATAGTATTGTCGTATTTGAGCGAGGCCGTCATCGGAGGTCGACTTCCGTGGATCGGGGCGAGCCGAGGCTGGCTGTAAAGCCTAAGCTTTAACACGGTTATCGGCCCACTCGGGACGACGCCTCTCGGAAGGTGCATGTAAACGGCGAGCGGATCTCACTTTGTGTTTTTTAGATCCGCTCGAATATTTCGTGACATGCTGAATTGACGTCGAGAGTTCTTACTAGCTCGGATCCCAATCGAGCGCTTTGTATGCAATTGACATAAGTGGATTTGTACATTTTCGCCCCGTCTATGATAAGATATCGTTCATAAATATTTTCTTCCGCGAGGTATATTATCTGTAGATTAGGGTTTTCGACAAATAGGCTGTTGTGAAATGCAGAGCCAATCATTCCGGCGACGACGGAAGCAGACCTGAAGGTTGAAACCTGTTCGGCGATTGTCATGGTCTCTGGGTGAAGAATCTTGAAACCGTTCGCCGCCAAACGTTGCTCAAGCGCCTGTTCGTCGGATCGGCATCCGCGAGGATCGGAGGCGAGCATAGATCGAGACAGGTAGATATACGGTCCGTTTGCGGAAGCTGTCTCAAATCGCTCTGCAGCATATTCGTAGGAGGTGGTATAAGCGCTGTAGATGCGGAATGCATGTTCTATGGCAGGTTGAGGAACAATAATATTACGAAATATAGTTGGACGATCAACGAGTATAATTCTTTCATGATTGATGCCGAAGGCTGAAAGCGTATCGCGTATCCAAGCGCGCTTCAGGAAGAAATCGAGCGTCTGGCCGGCGTGGGTCAGAAAGACAATTCTTATCTCGGGCGGAAGTTCCCGAAGGATCCAAAGCCGCGAGAGCGTGTCGGTTAGAAAGTGACCGAAATGATGGATCATAGCGCCGCCGAAAACAACCGGCTCGTGAATCTCCAACTCTGTGTCCGTCGATATCCGTTCCGGAGAGTAAGCGTAGGCCTTCCGAAACAGAGTCGTTTTCGTGTCGTCTGGAATAAGTGATCCGCTCGGTATGATTATTCGTCCGGTATAATCAAGGCGTGCGCCATCCTCGGAATGCAGGCATTGTGAATTCTTGGCTGCGAGCGCAAAATTAAGGGTGCGGCGCTCCGGTCGACCAATGATGTTCTGAGTTCGTTCAAGTCGCTTATGAAGCCGTTTCTGATCGAAGCCGATAAAGGAAAGTTGGCCTCGATTTATTTTGTTACGAATAGACTCATTCGAAAGCTTCATTGATCAGGTCGCCAGAAAACGCGAAAGGCAGGCGCGCCGCCGGCCTGCTAGTGTCACTGATAGGCTGATGATGATCGGTGAGTAAAGCACCGCCCCCTTTGTGGGGCACCGCAGCTACCCGCCGCTGCCGCTGTTTGAGCGTGCGATGATCAGCATTTGCCGCGCGCGCGCCTCATAATCAGTGCGCACGTCCTTGTCTTTCGAGGTTGAGGCCGGGCGCTTCGGCGCGGCCGCCTGTTCGTCCGCTTCCTAATCGAGAACGTCGGGATGTTCTTTCCGATAGAGCCAGCGCGCCATCACCTCGACGACTTCCGGCTTCGGTTCCCATGCCATCGCACGTCACCGTTCTGCTCTTTCGAAGCCAGCCGAGGATACGAGCTTATAGCTGTTCCAAAAACCGCGACCTTCCGCCAATGGGCGCCTTAGAGCCGCGCGCCTGTCGCCGCGTCGAAGAGATGCAGGCTTTCGCGACGGGCGCCGAGAGTGAGAGGGCCGACGGCCGGAACATCGACCGGCCCGGTGAGCCGCGCGAGGAACGGGAACGCTCCGACCCGCCCGTGCACGAGGGTTTCGCGCCCCGCGCGCGCCGCGAGTTCGACCGTGACGGGAAACGTCGCGGCGGCGGGCAGAGAGCCCTCGCCCGGCGCGAAAAGATCCTCGGGCCGCACGCCGAGAACGGCGAAGACGAAGCCGGTCCGCAGGCTTGCGCCGCCAAGATGCGTGCCGTCCTCGAGCGACAGGCCGGTCCGCTCGGCGCGCACGGGAAGCAGGTTCATGGGCGAGGGCCCGAGAAGGCGCGCGGCGGCCGACGTCGGCGGGCGGGCGTAGAGCTCGTCGGCGCCGCCCGCGGCGACGACCCGGCCGCCGTCGAGCAGCACGAGGCTGTCGGCGAGCGCCAGCGCCTCGGCCTGGTCCTGCAGCGAAAACACCGCGGCCGCGCCGGTCTCGCGCCGCAGCGCCGCGAGCTTGAAGCGCAGCGCCGCGCGCTCGGCGGCGTCGAGGCCGCGGAACGGCTCGTCGAACAGCAAAGCCGCCGGCCGGGCCGCGAAGGCGCGCGCGAGCGCGGTCCGCGCCCGTTCGCCCGAGGAGACTCGGCCTGCGCGGCGGGCGAGCGATGGGCCGAGGCCGAAGGCGTCGGCTGCGCGCAGGGCGGCCTCTTGCGCGTCCCTGCGCTTCAGGCCGCGGGCGCCGAGCCCCCGGACGATGTTGTCATAGAGATTGCGTCCAGGCTCGAGCGCGTCCGGATCGACGAGTTCGGCGAGCTCGGGCCGTCCGATCCGCCAGGACTGGCTGACGTCCTCGCCGATCTCGATCACGCCGGCGTCCGGCTTCTCGCGCCGCGCGATGAGGCGCAGGAGCGTCGACTTGCCGGAGCCCGCCGGGCCGATCAGCGCGCAGGAGGACCCCGCCGGGACCTCGAACGAGACGTCGTCGAGCGCCTTGCGGCCGCCTCTCAGGGTTCGGGTGACGTGGGTGACGACGATCGCGGCCAAGCGTCAAAGGCTCCAGCGGGCCGAACGCGGCCTCACCTCATCGTCACCCGTAGACCATGAGGCCCGCAAGGCCGGCCGCGCCGACGATCAGCCGCCACCAGGCGAAGGGCGCGAAGCCGTGGCGCGAGATGAAGTCGAGCGCGAAGCGCACCACGATGAGCGCGACGATGAAGGCGCACACGAATCCGACGCCGACAAGCGCGAGGTCGTCGAACTTCAGCGTGTCGCGGTTCTTGTAGAGATCGTAGGCGAACGCGCCCGCCATGGTGGGCATGGCGAGGAAGAACGAGAACTCCGCCGCCGCGCGCTTGCTCGCGCCGAGCAGCAGCGCGCCGACGATGGTGGAGCCGGAGCGCGAGACGCCCGGGATCATCGCGAGGCACTGGCAGAAACCGATGACGAGGCACATGCGCAGCGGAAACTGCATCGCGTCGTCATAGGCGACGGCCGCCTGTGGCGCGCCTGTCCAGCCATGCGCGGGGCCGTCGGTCGCGCCGACCGGGATCGACTGCGGCTGGTGGCGCATGTCGACCCACAGCAGCACCAGGCCGCCGACGATGAGCGCGACGCAGATCGTCATCGGGCTCTCGAACAGCACCGTCTTGATGAAGCCGTGCAGCGCCGCGCCGATGACGGCCGCGGGCAGGAAGGCGACCAGCACGCCGATGACGAAACGCCGCGCCGTCGGATCGTGCGGCAGGCGGATCGCGATGTTGATGAGCTTGCCGGAATAGACCGCGAGAATCGCGAGGATCGCCCCGAGCTGGATCAGCACCTCGAAGGATTTCCCGGCGGACTCGAAGCCGAGGAAATGGCCGAGCAGCAGGATGTGGCCGGTGGAGGAGACCGGCAGAAACTCGGTCAGCCCCTCGACGACGCCGAGCAGGGCGGCTTCCAACAGTTGGTGCAGATCCATCGCGCCCCGTCTCCCCCGAGGGCCCGCGGCCGATTCGGTGTTGTCGCGCGGGCGGTGCGGTTCTATACGGGGCGCCCGCGCCGCGCCATCTCAACCGCGGCGTTCCGCGCGCGTGCGACGCGCGCCGGCCACACTTTCTCCGAGCGCCGCGAGACCCCCCGGCATCCATGGCGATCCTCTACCACCACCCGCTTTGCCCGCATTCGCGCTTTGTGCGCCTCGTCATGAGCGAATACGGGCTCGAGGCGGATCTGGTCGAAGAGCGGATCTGGGAGCGGCGCGAACCGTTCCTGACGCTCAACCCAGCGGGCTCCACCCCGGTGCTGGTCGAGGCCTCGATGCCTTCCGTGCCGGGCGCCGACGTGATCGCCGAATATCTCGACGAGACCCGTGGCCTCGCGCTCGGCGACCGGCGGCTCTTGCCGGACTCGCCCCGCGACCGCGTCGAGACCCGCCGGCTGACCGACTGGTTCAACCGCAAGTTCTTCGAGGAGGTCTCGAGCCACCTCGTCACCGAGAAGATCTACAAGCGCTTCATGCCGACCAATCTCGGCGGCGGCGCGCCCGAGATGGCGGCCATCCGCGCCGGCCGCGCCAACATCCGCTACCACCTCAAATATGTCGGCTACCTCATCCGCCAGCGCCGCTGGCTGGCGGGCGACCGGCTGACCTACGCCGATCTCGCGGCCGCCGCCCATTTCTCCGTCGTCGACTATCTCGGCGACGTGCCTTGGGAGGAGGACGAGACGGCGCGCAACTGGTACGCGCGGGTGAAGTCGCGTCCGTCCTTCCGTCCGCTGCTGGGCGAGACCGTTCCCGGCACCGCCCCCGCGCCGCATTACGCGGATCTTGATTTCTGAAGTCGGTTCCAGGGAAGGCGAACTGCGTGCGTCGAGACGCCCGCCTGCGGCGCGCTCCTCAGCATGAGGAGCGTGGAGGATGCGCAAACGGTCCTCATGCCGAGGAAGCCCGGAGAGCCGTCTCGAAGCCCGCAGTTCGCGCCCGCCTGGACATCCGGAGGACAGCCAAGTGAAAGCCATCATCCTCAGCGCCGGCCAGGGGCGCCGCCTTCTGCCGCTGACCGCCGAGACCCCGAAGTGTCTGATCCCGTTCTCGGGCAAGCCGCTGCTCGAATGGCAGGTTCGCTCGCTCGCCTCCGCCGGCGTCACCGAGATCGTGGTGGTGACGGGCTTCGAGGCCGCCAAGGTCGACGCGGCGCTCGACGCCATCAAGCTGTCGGGCGTCAGCCTGCGCACGACCCACAACCCGTTCTTCGAACTCGCCGACAATCTGGCGAGCTGCTGGATCGCGCGCCACGAGATGAAGCAGCCGTTCCTGATCTTGAACGGCGACACGCTGATCGAGCCGGAGATCTCGAAGGCCGTTCTGGCCGATCCGCCGGTCGCGCCCATCACGGTGACGATCGACCGCAAGGGCGACTACGACAGCGACGACATGAAGGTGCGCGACAAGGACGGCCGGCTGTTCGCGATCGGCAAGACGCTGCCGCTCGACCTCGTCACCGGCGAGTCGATCGGATGCCTGCGCTTCACCGATGAGGGCGCCAAGATCTTCGTCGCCGAGATCGAGCGCCTGCTGCGCTCCGAGGACGGGCTGAAGCGCTGGTATCTGTCCGCCATCGACGGCATCGCCCGCTATCACGGCGAGGTCGTCGGCGTGCGTTCGATCGAAGGCAAGGAATGGAGCGAGCTCGACTTCCCCGCCGATCTCGACCGCGGCGTGGCGATGACCGACGGCTGGGCCAAGCGCGGGCTCTGAGCCCGCGCCCGGTCGCCGTCTTTCGATCAGGGCAGCGTCGTCTTCAGTGAGAACGGCGCCTTGAAGCCGAGCTCGTCGACTTTCAGCGTCTTCACCTTCGCGAACGATCCTCCGGTGGTCTGGATGAGACCGCAGGGCGACATGCCCATGTTCGGGACGAACTCGTTCCGGCTTTTGATCTTCGGTTCGACGCGTTCTTCGGCAGGGTAGTAGAGGACGCCCTTCTGCATGCCGGCGAGCGGCAGCGTGTTGGCGCTCATGAGCGCTTCGCCGGAGCAGTTCTTGGTCTTGTAGTAGAGGATGTATCTCGCCTCGAAGAAGCCGAGATTGTTGGCCGGAACGGCGAGGATGCGCTTGTCGACCGAGATCAGCGCCGAATTCGTGCCCGCATTGTTGGGCAGATAGGGGCCGATCGCCTTGCCGGCCGCGTCGACCAGGATCGGCAGTCCCGAAAGCGGCGCGTCCGGCGCGGCGACGGCGGAAGCGGCCAGCCCGCAGAGGCACAAAGCGGCCGCAGCCGCTGAACGAAGAGATCCAATCGGCATCGCACGCTCCTGACCGAGAAGAGGACAAGCGCGTGATGGATGAAAGTCCGTTTCGTCGCCATTCGGGCGACTACGTACCATCTTGGGTTGTCAGGCGATGAAGTCCCGCGTGCGGAACGCCTTGCCGAAGGCTTCGGCGAGCGTGCGCGGCGACAGAGGCGCGAGCGGCGGCAGCCGGCCCAGCACCCTGGCGCCCGAAAAGGTCGCGATCGCGCGGATGGAGTCGACGTTCTCCTCGCCCACGAAGGCGACGCCCAGCACGGGAATCCCACGGGCCTTGAGCGCCGAGAGCGACAGCAGCGTGTGGTTGATGGTCCCGAGCGCCGTGCGGGCGACGAGCACGACCGGCAGGCGCCAGCGCGCGAACACGTCGATGGTGAGCGTCTCCCGCGTCAGCGGCACGAACAGGCCGCCCGCGCCCTCGATCACCAGCGGGCCGTTGACCGCGGGAGGATTGAGCGCCTCGGGGTCGATCGCGACGCCGTCGATCTCGGCGGCGAGGTGGGGCGAGGCGGGCGTCCTCAGCCGCCACGCTTCGGGCAGCACGCGCTCCGGGGGAAGGCGCGCGAGCCGGGCCACGGTCTCGCTGTCGGTCTCGCCCTCGAGGCCCGACTGGACCGGCTTCCAGTAGGTCGCGCCGAGCGCGGCGGTCAGCCCTGCGGCGAACACGGTCTTGCCGATGCCGGTGTCGGTCCCGGTGACGACGATCGCGCTCACGCGGCCTCCTCCTGGATCTGCGCGCCGATCGCGTCGATCAGCGCGGCGACGTCGGCCTCGGCGACGTTGAGGGTGAGCGAGATCCTGAGCCGCGCCGTACCCTCGGGCACGGTCGGCGGACGGATCGCGCGGCAGTCGAAGCCCGCGGCGCGGACCGCGCGCGCCGCCCGCAGCGCCCGGGCGTTGCGGCCGAGGATGACGGGCTGGATGTGCGAGCCAGAACCTCGAAGGCCGAGCCCGGCGAGCTTGCCTTCGGCGATGGCGACGCGGCGGGCGAGCGCCGCGCGGCGCGCCGGCTCGTCCTCCACCATGCGGAGCGCCTCGCGCACGGCGGCGGCGGCGAGCGGGGAGGGCGCGGTGGCGTAGATGAAGGGGCGGGCGCGGTTGACGAGGAAGTCGACGATCGCCGCGGGTCCCGTCACGAGCGCGCCCGAACAGCCGAGCCCCTTACCGCAGGTGTGGGTCGAGACGAGCGCCTCGCGTCCCTCGAAGGTCTCGCCGAGGCCGCGCCCGCGGGCGCCCAGAACGCCGGTGGCGTGCGCCTCGTCGAGCAGCAGGAAGCCGTCATTGCGTTCCGCAAGCGCCATCAGCTCGGCGACGGGCGCGCGGTCGCCGTCCATCGAATAGAGGCTCTCGGCCGCGATCCATGGCGCGCCCGTCCCGCCGCGCTCCCGGAAGGCGCGGATCGCGTCTTCGGCGGCGCCGGCGTCGTTGTGCGCGAAGGCGACGGTCTCGGCGCGGCAGCCCTTCAGGCCGTCATGGACGGAGGCGTGGATCAGCTCGTCATGGACGACGAGGTCGCCGCGTTGGGGCAGCGTCTGGATAAGAGCGACGTTGGCCGAGAAACCCGCCCCGAAATAGAGCGCTTTCTCCGCGCCGAAGAAGGCGGCTGCCTCCGCCTCCAGCGCCTCGTGCTCCGGATGGTTGCCGCGTAGGAGCCGCGAGCCTGCCGCCCCGACAGGCGCGCCGCGCCCGATCGCCTCGCGGACGGCCTCGGCGAGGCGAGGGGAGGCCGCAAGGCCGAGATAGTCGTTGGACGCGAAGTCGAGGCCCTCGCGGGGCGCGAGGCCGCGCAGCCGATCCTTGCGGGAGAGGCCCTCGAGCGCGGTCTCGAAGCGGGAGAGGCGGGTCATCAGAAGGTCCGCGCTGCAGAGACGAACTGCGTGCTTGGAGACGCTTCGCTTGCGCGAAGCTCCTCAGCATGAGGTCTTCCTGTGCGCTGCATCACCCTCGACATCCCTCATGCTGAGGAGCGCCGAAGGCGCGTCTCGAAGCGCGCAGTCGGCTTTCGCCGCTTCACTCGTCCCCGAGCGCCTCTGGCTCGACGCCGAGTCGGCGGAACAGCGCGCCGTCGTGGTCCTCGCCCGGATTGTCGGCGGTGAGGAGCGTCTCGCCGACGAAGATCGAGTTCGCGCCGGCGAGGAAGCACATCGCCTGCATCTCGTCCGACATCTCGGTGCGGCCGGCCGACAGGCGCACATGGCTCGTCGGCATCATGATGCGGGCGAGCGCGATGGTGCGCACGAAGTCGAACGGGTCGATGGGCGCTGCGTTCTCGAGCTTGGTGCCGGGGATCGGGATCAGCATGTTGATCGGCACGCTCTCGGGCGCCTCGTCGAGATTGGCGAGCGTCACCAGCATGTCGACGCGGTCGTCGACCGTCTCGCCCATGCCGAGGATGCCGCCTGCGCACACCTTCATGCCGGCCGAGCGCACGTTGTCGAGCGTCTCGAGCCGATCGGCGAAGGTGCGCGTGGTGATGATCTCGGAGTAATAGCGCTCCGAGGTGTCGAGGTTGTGGTTGTAATAGTCGAGCCCGGCGTCCTTGAGCTGGAGGGCCTGCTCGGGGGTGAGCATGCCGAGCGTCATGCAGGTCTCCATGCCGAGGCCTTTGACGCCCTCGACCATGGCCAGGACCATGTCCATGTCGCGGTCCTTCGGGCTCCGCCACGCCGCGCCCATGCAGTAGCGCGTCGCGCCGCCGTCTCTCGCCTTGCGGGCCTCGTCGATCACCCGTTCGACCTCCATCAGCTTGGAGGCCTTGAGCTTTTCGCCGGGCATGCGGGCCGACTGGCTGCAATAGCCGCAGTCTTCCGCGCAGCCGCCGGTCTTGATCGACAGCAGCCGGCTCATCTGCACGCGATTGGGATCGAAATGGCGGCGGTGGACGGTCTGCGCCTCGAACATCAGATCCGCGAAGGGCAGCGCGTAGAGCGACTTCGCGGCTTCGCGCGTCCAGTGCGTGCGCGTCATCGCGCGCTCCACCGTCGAGATCAGTTCCGCAAACGCCATGGTCGGTTCCGTCGTTTCGCCGCCGGCAGGCGCCGACGATGACCAACCCGCATACATGGAAAGCGGGCTGGGCGAAACGCTCCGATGGACGCGGAGGAGGAGGGCGCGCTCAGCCCCGCGCGGGCTTAAGCCTGACGATGCGGTCGCGGAACCAGTCGCGCATCAGCTCGGTCTCGTAGGGGAACGAGCCGAGCGAGGAGCGGGCGGCGGCGTCCCAGAGGTAGTTCATATCCGTCACCGTCTCTTCGCCCGAAGCGATGACGCGGCGGCCGTCCGAGAGGCGGTAGCTGAGCTTCACGCTCGGCGGCGTGACGTCGCGCATGATCCGGACGTTGTCGGCGCCGCCGGCCCGCCACGGTTCGAACTGGCCCGCCGGGCGCACGTCGAGGATTTTCACCTCGAGCCTCTGGCTCTTCGGCAGGTCGCGCTCGCCGAGCCGCATGAGCGTGCGGGAAAGATGGCGGTACATCGCCTCGCGTTCGCTGGCGCTGCGCCAGACGAGCGACGAGGCGTCGCCGGTCGGTCGGGCGAGGACGGTGATCTCGGCCGCCGCAGGCGAGGCCGCGACCAGCGCGGCGGCGAGCCCAAGCAGAATGCGCCTCATGGCGAGTTCCTCGCATCATGGCGCGCCTCGGCCAGACGCGCGCCTCAGTCGCTCGTTTATTTCGGCGCGCGTCGACGGCCCTTCAAGCTCCTTTTGCGGGCCGAGCCTTCTCGACGCGGGTCTCGTCAAAGGCGAGGGGGCGCGCGTCGGCCGCGCGGACCTCGAGCCGGGCGACCGGCGCGCCGTCGCGCGCGTCGACGAGCGCCGAGCGCGGCTCGCCGGCGGCGAACAGGTGGTCCTCCCCCCATTGCCGCAGCGCCGCGACCACGACGAACAGGTCGCGGCCCTTCGCCGTCAGCACATATTCGGAGTAGGCGCTGCCGTCGGAGGCGGGCGCGAGCTCCAGCACGCCGGCCTCCACCAGCGCCTGAAGGCGGGTCGCCAGCATTCCCTTGGCGACGCCGAGGTTTTTCTGGAACGCGCCGAAGCGCCGGACGCCGTCGAAGGCGTCTCTCACAATCAGCAGCGACCACCAGTCGCCGATCACGTCGAGGGCGCGCGCCACCGGACAGTCCGCGCTCCCGAAACTGACGCGCCGCATCCCGGACCCTCCTCGAGTTCAATTTCAGTCTCAAAATAAGACTGGACTTGTCGCGCAGCAACTGGTCTCGTTATGAGACTGGAATGGGGACGGACATGGCCGGAGCTCTTTCGACCGACGGGGCCGCGCGCAGGCGACAAGCCGAAGGCCCGTCGCGCGCGACGCTGCTCCTGCTCGCGGCGACCTGCGGGGTCGCGGTCGCCAATGTCTATTACGCCCAGCCTCTGCTGGGCTCGATCGCGGAGAGCTTCGCGATCGAGCCTGCGACCGTCGGCCTGGTCGTGACCCTCACCCAGGCGGGCTATGCGGCGGGCCTCCTGTTCGTCGCGCCGCTTGGAGACCGGCTTGATCGTCGCCGGCTCGTGATCGTTCAGACGATGGCGTCCGCCGCCGCGCTGCTCGTCGCGGGTTCGGCCACGAGCGCGCCGGTCTTTCTCGGCGCGATGATCCTCGTCGGGCTCCTCGCCGTCGTCGTTCAGGTGCTCGTCGCCTTCGCGGCGGCGCTCGCGGCGCCCGGCGAACAGGGGCGCGCCGTCGGACTCGTCACCAGCGGCGTGGTGACGGGCATCCTGGCGGCCCGCTTCGTCTCGGGCGCGTTGGCGGATCTCGGCGGCTGGCGGCTGGTCTATCTGGTTTCGGCCGGCCTCATGCTCGCGCTTTCGGCGCTGCTCGCCCGCATGCTGCCGCGTCGCCCGCCTGCGACCCGGCAGAGCTATGGCGAAATCCTGAAATCGACGCTCGCGCTGTTCCTGCGCGAGCCGCTGCCGCGCAGCCGCGGCCTCATCGCGCTGTTCGCCTTCGCAAGCTTCAGCTGCCTGTGGACCGCGATGGCGCTGCCGCTCGGCGCGCCGCCGTTCTCGCTGAGCCATTCCGAGATCGGACTGTTCGGCTTCGCCGGCCTCGCCGGGGCGCTCGCCGCCGCGAAGGCCGGCCGGCTCGCCGACCGCGGCTTCGGACAAGCGACCACGGGCGCGGCGTTGGCGCTGCTCGCCCTGTCTTGGCTGCCCATAGGCTTTCTGGACCGCTCGATCGCGCTGTTCGCGCTGGGCGTGGTCCTGCTCGATTTCGCGGTGCAGGCGGTCCATGTCACGAATCAGAGCCTGATGGTCGCGGCGTTCCCGGCCGCCGACAGCCGGCTCGTCGGCGGCTACATGCTCTTCTATTCGATCGGCAGCGGTATCGGCGCGATCTCGTCCACTGCGGTCTTCGCGCTCGCCGGCTGGACGGGCGTCGCCTGGCTCGGGGCGGCTTTCAGCGCTGCGGGGCTTTGCGTCTGGAGCGCGGCCTCATGGAGCCGCCTGCAGAGAGATGGTGCGGGTGGTCGGGCTCGAACCGACACTCCTTGCGGAACCGGATTTTGAGTCCGGCGCGTCTACCAATTCCACCACACCCGCACGCGCGACTGAATTCGCATGACCGGCGCGGCTGCGTAAAGGGCTTCGCGACCATGTCGCGGACGAAGACCCGGACGCAGGCTTGCATTCCGGCGCGGAAGGCGCTTGGTCTCCCCCCGTCCGCATCTTGCGCGGCCGCTCGCGCCGGTTCGTCCGAAAGTCTGAGTCATGCTGCGACGCCTGTACGACTGGACGCTCTCGCTCGCCGCGGGTCCGAGGGCCGACGCGGCGCTCTTCGGGGTCTCGTTCGCCGAAGCCTCGTTCTTTCCCCTGCCGCCCGACATCCTGCTCGTGCCGATGACGCTGGCGCGTCCGGAGCGCGCCTATCGGCTCGCGATCATGTGCGGGCTCGCCTCGACGCTCGGCGGCATGGTCGGCTACGCCATCGGGGCGCTGCTCTACGACACGCTGGGGCTGTGGATCATCCAGCTCTACGGCTACGGCGACAAGATGGACGCGTTCCGCGACACCTACGCCCAGTGGGGTCTGTGGATCATCCTTCTGAAGGGCCTGACGCCCATTCCCTACAAGCTCGTCAGCATCACGTCGGGCTTCGCCGGATACGACATCTGGCTGTTCTTCGCGCTCTCGCTCGTCTCGCGGATCCTGCGCTTCCTCGCGGTGGGCTGGCTGCTCAGGCGCTACGGCGAGCCGGTGCGCGAGTTCATCGAGAAGCGGCTCGAACTCTCCGCCATCCTGTTGCTGGTGGTGATCGTCGGCGGCTTCGTGCTGGTCAAATACGTGTTCTGACAGCGGTCGCGACAGCCATGCCGAATTCCGACATGCCGGGCGTCATGACGACCCGCCTGACCCCCGCCGCCACGGCGCTCGTCGTCGCGATCGTCTCGGCCGCGACCGTCGGCGGAGCGCTCGTGATGCAGCACGGCTTCGGCTACGTGCCCTGCATGCTGTGCCTGTGGGGACGCTGGCCGCATTATCTCGGCGCGCCGCTGGCGCTCGCCGCCTGGCTGCTCGCGACGCGCGGCGCGCCGGCTCCCGCGCGGATCGCGCTCGCCCTTGCGGCCCTGTTGTTTCTCGCGGGAGCCGGCCTCAGCGCCTATCACGCCGGGGTCGAGTGGGGGTTCTGGCCGGGCCCTGCGAGCTGCGCGGGCGCGAACGCCGCGCCGACCGCCGCCGGCGGTTTGCTCGATCAAATGCGCGCGACCCGAATCGTTCCGTGCGACGCCGCCGCGTTCCGAATTCTGGGGATTTCGCTGGCGGGCTGGAACGCTCTGATCTGTCTGGCGCTCTCGGCGATCGCAGCTCTTGGCGCTCGACGCCCGGGCGCCGCCCAAGGCGGGGCTTGACGCGGCGTCTTCGGCGCGGAAGTCATTGACCCCGCGCAGCTTCCGGGCGGCGTTGCGCGGCTGGTCGATCCCAGCTTATCTGATGACGACAAACGCCTCCCTGGGTTGTGGCGAGACGGTTCGCTCCGGGCCCGATCGACCGCGCTGACGAACCAGCCGACGAAATGAGCACCACGAAAACGACGATCATCGGCGACAGCCACACAATCGCGATCAAGGACGGCTTCGCCAAGCGCGGCGGCGCGGACCTCGGCGAGGTGATGATCGACCGCCTGCAGCAGATCAAGAACGGCGTTCTGCGCGAGGGCGTCGCCGAGAGCGAGCTCGAGGAGATCGCGGCGGCGGCGCAACCCGGCGACCTGATCGTCTCTGTGCTCGGCGGCAATCAGTTCAACGTCTTCGGCCTCATGCGGCATCCCGAACCCTTCGACTTCATCGAGCCCGGCGATCCCGACGAGGCGCTCGACCCCGAGGCGCGCGCGATCCCGGTCAAGATCATGGAGGCGACGTTCGAGCGCTTCGTGAGGGGGCGCGACGGCAAGCTTCTCAAGAAGCTCGCCGGCGGAAAGGCGACCGTGCTCCATCTCGAAGCGCCGCCGCCCAAGGACGACGACGCCTTCATCCTCAGTCATGCCGAGACCTACTTCAAGAAGCTCGACATCTCGACCGTCGGGCTGAGCAAGCCGGCGCTGCGGCGCAAGCTGTGGCGGCTGCAGTCGCGCATGACCAAGGCCCTGTGCGACGAGATCGGCGTCGTCTTCGTCCCGGCGCCGGACGCCACCAAGGACCCTTCCGGTTTTCTCAAGCGGGACTATTATGGCCGCGACGCCACCCACGCCAACGCCGCCTACGGCGTCGTCGTGCTGGACCAGATCGCCGGCCACCCGCGAGGAGCCTGATGGGCGAGCATCCCTATCGCGGCCTGCCCGCGAAATCGTTCTGGAACGCGACCGTGCGCGACGCGCCGTCCGGCGACATCGATCCGGTCGGCCGTTTCGAACTCGAGCTCAGTCCGGAAACCCGGGTGGCGACGTCGGGGAGCTGCTTCGCCCAGCATATCGCGCGGCATCTGAGCGCGAGCGGGCTCAACTATTTCATCGCCGAGGACGCCCATCCGCTGACCCCGCGCCCGGTCGCCGCCGCGCATCAGTACGGCGTCTATTCGGCGCGCTTCGGCAACGTCTACACCGCCCGCCAGCTGCTCCAGCTGTTTCGTCGCGCCCATGGTTCGTTTGAGCCGCAGGAGGACGTCTGGATCGAGAGCGACGGCTCCGCGCTCGATCCGTTCCGCCCCACGGTCCAGCCGGGCGGCTTCGCGAACGAGGCGGAGATGCGCGCCGACCGCGCCTATCATCTGTCCGCGGTGCGGCGGATGTTCAGCGAGCTCGACGTCCTGATCTTCACGCTCGGCCTCACCGAATGCTGGCGCTCGCGCGCCGACGGGGCGGTCTTTCCGATCTGTCCCGGCGTCTCGGGCGGCGTGTTCGACCCGGCGCTCCACGAGTTCTACAACCAGACCCTCGCCGACGTTCACGCCGACATGTCCCAGTTCCTCGAGGGGCTCCGGTCGGTGAACCCGCGCGCCAGAGTGATGCTGACGGTCTCGCCCGTGCCGCTCGCCGCCACCGCGGCGGCCGGCGGCAACGTCGTGTCGGCGACCGTCTACTCGAAGTCCGTCCTGCGCGTCGCGGCCGAGATGCTCGCGCAGGAAAACGAGCACGTTCAGTATTTTCCGTCCTACGAGATCATCACGGGGCCAGGCGCCCGCGGCGCCTATTACGCGGAGGATCTGCGCAACGTCACCGAGGCGGGCGTCGCCCATGTCATGAAGGTCTTCATGGCCCATGCGACGCTGAAGAGCGAGGCGTCCCGCGTCGAGGCGATCCCGTCGGAAAGGCCCGCGCCCCAACTCGCGCCCGCCGCCGGAGCGGCCGCGGCCTATGCGAGCGCGTCGCAATGGGTCGAGGCGCTGTGCGACGAGCAATTGCTCGACCAGACCTGAGCCGGAAGGCCGAAGGAACGCGCTGACCAGAATCAAAAAGGCCCGCTCGTCGCCGGCGGGCCTTTTCACGTCACTCCGGCGCGGCCTCTTCTTCGGCCTCGTCCTCGCCGATGTGGTCGACCGAGACGACGCGCTCTCCGTCGCCGGTCGAGAACACGATCACGCCCTGGGTCGAGCGGCCTGCGAGGCGGATGTTGTCCACCGGGCAGCGGATCGTCTGGCCGGCGTTCGTCACCAGCATGATCTGGTCGGAATGCTCGGTCGCGAAGGAGGCGACCAGCGGGCCGTTCCGGTCGTTGGTCACCATCGCCACGATGCCCTTGCCGCCGCGTCCGGTGACCCGGTACTCGAAGGACGACGAGCGCTTGCCGTAGCCGTTCTCGGAGATGGTCAGAATGAGCTGTTCGGCCTCCGACATCGCCGCGTAGCGCTCGGCGCCGAGCTCGATGTCGGCGCCGGCTTCGGCCTCGGCGTCCGCGGTCGCGTCCTCGGCGACGCTCTCGCCCTGGCCGCGGCGCACCGCGTTGGCGCGCTTCAGATACGCCACGCGCTCGTCAGGCGACGCCTCGAAGTGCCGCAGGATCGAGAGCGCGATGACGCGGTCGTCCTCGCCGAGCGTGACGCCGCGCACGCCGACCGAATCGCGGCCCTTGAACACGCGCACGTCCGTCACGCGGAAACGGATGCACTGGCCGCGATAGGTGGTCAGCAGCACGTCGTCGTCTTCCGACGCGATCTGCACGTCGACGATGGATTCGCCGGCCTCAAGCTTCATCGCGATCTTGCCGGAGCGGTTCACATTGGTGAAGTCGCTGAGCTTGTTGCGCCGGATGGTGCCGCCCGAGGTCGCGAACATCACGTCGTACTTGGCCCAGTCGGCCTCGTTCTCGACGAGCGGCATGATGGTGGTGATGCGCTCGCCCGGATCGAGCGGCAGCAGGTTGATGAGCGCCTTGCCGCGCGCCTGGGGCGCCGACAGCGGCAGCTTCCATACCTTGAGCTTGTAGACCTGGCCGAGCGAGGAGAAGAACAGCACCGGCGTGTGGGTGTTGGCGACGAAGAGGCGGCTGACGAAGTCCTCGTCGCGCGTCGCCATGCCGGAGCGGCCCTTGCCGCCGCGGTGCTGGGCCCGGTAGGTCGCGAGCGGCACGCGCTTGATGTAGCCGCCATGCGTGAAGGTGACGACCATGTCCTCGCGCTGGATCAGGTCTTCGTCTTCGAAGTCGGCCTCGGACTCGATGATCTCGGTCCGGCGCGGCGTCGCGAACTGGGCCTTGGCGTCGAGCAGCTCCGCGCGCACGATCTCCTGCACGCGCTCGCGCTTGCTCAGGATGTCGAGATAATCGGCGATCTCGGCCGCGAGCTTGTCGAGCTCCTCGCCGATCTCGTCGCGGCCGAGCGCGGTGAGACGCTGCAGGCGCAGGTCGAGGATCGCGCGCGCCTGCTCGATCGAGAGCTTGTAGGTGCCGTCGTCGTTGATCCGGTGGCGCGGGTCGTCGATCAGCTTGATGAGCGAGGCGACGTCCTCGGCCGGCCAGTCGCGCTCCATCAGGCGTTCGCGCGCTGTCGCGGGATCGGGCGCGGTGCGGATGAGGCGGATGACCTCGTCGATGTTGGCGACCGCGATGGCGAGGCCGACGAGCACATGGGCGCGGTCGCGCGCCTTGTTGAGGCGGAACTTGGTGCGCCGGGAGACGACGTCTTCGCGGAACGCGATGAAGGCGACGAGCATGTCCTTGAGCGTCATCAGCTCGGGACGGCCGCCGGTCAGCGCCACCATGTTGCAGCCGAAAGAGGTCTGCAGCGCGGAGAAACGGAACAGCTGGTTCAGCACCACGTCGGCCACCGCCTCGCGGCGGAGCTCGATCACGATGCGCATGCCCTTGCGGTCGCTCTCGTCGCGCAGGTCGCCTATGCCCTCGACGCGCTTCTCGCGGACGAGTTCGGCGATGTGCTCGATGAGGCGCGACTTGTTCACCTGATACGGAATCTCGGTGACGATCAGCGCCTCGCGATCCTTGCGGATCTCCTCGACGTCGACCTTGGCGCGCATCACTACGGAGCCGCGGCCGGTCGAATAGGCCGAGCGGATGCCGCCGCGGCCGAGAATGCGGCCGGCTGTCGGGAAGTCCGGGCCGGGCACGATCTCGAGAAGCTCCTCGAGCTCCATTTCGGGACGCTCGATGAGCGCCACGCAGGCGTCGACCACTTCGCCGAGATTGTGCGGCGGGATGTTGGTCGCCATCCCGACCGCGATGCCGCCGGCTCCGTTGACGAGAAGGTTCGGGAACTGCGCGGGCAGGACCGTCGGCTCGCGCTCGGAGCCGTCGTAGTTGTCCTGGAAGTCGACCGTGTCTTCGTCGATGTGGTCGAGCAGCGCCATGGCGGGCTTGGCCAGGCGGATCTCGGTGTATCGCATCGCCGCGGGCGGATCGCCGTCGACCGAGCCGAAGTTGCCCTGGCCGTCGGCGAGCGGCAGGCGCATCGAGAAGGTCTGCGCCATGCGCACGAGCGCGTCGTAGATCGATTGGTCGCCGTGCGGGTGGTACTTACCGATGACGTCGCCGACCACGCGGGCGGACTTGCGGTAGGGCCGGTCCGGGAAATAGCCGTTCTCGTTCATCGAGAACAGGATGCGGCGGTGCACGGGCTTCAGGCCGTCGCGCACGTCGGGAAGCGCGCGCGAGACGATCACCGACATCGCGTAGTCGAGATAGGAGCGGCGCATCTCGTCCGCGATCGACACGGGACGAACGTCGGAAGGCTCGCCGCCCGCGGGGCCGCCAGAGGTCAGGTCGTTCGGATCAGCCAAGTCGAGGCACGCTTTCTAGAGCAATCTGAGATCGGCCCGGACCCTAGACCGTCTTGGCGTCGAACGCCAGCGGGCCGGTCGCCGGAGCGGTCGGGAACGTCGAACGATCTCAATGGCTTGCAAGGGAGCTCCCAGCTTTTCACAGGGATGTCTCGGTTCTCTGCCCCGAATCGGACGCGACGGCGCCGAATCGGGCGCGCGGGAGGCCGCGACCCGGTTTATGTCGCGGCGCAGCAGGCGCGACGCGGCGGCAGGTTGTGGCGCGGCAGGCCGCCCGCTACTGTCGCGGCCGCATGGTTGCGGCGCCGCGGGGCGACGGCGGCGGCATGCCGCGGCGGGGCGTCGCGAGCGAGTGGCGACAGGGCGTGGCGAAAAAGACGACTGCGAGCGAGGCGGACGAGCGGCTGGTCGAGGACAGCGGACTGTTCGACGAGGCCTGGTATGTCGAGCGTTACAAGCCGAAGTTCGGCGAGGGCGGCTCGGCGCTGAGGCATTTTCTCGTCGAGGGCGGGCCCAACGGGCTGTCGCCGAGCGCGCGCTTCGTGTCGTCGGCCTATTTCGCGCTCTATCCCGACGTCGCCCGGAACGGCGCCAATCCGCTGGTGCACTACCTCAAAACCGGCAAGGACACGGGCAAGCGCGCGATCCGCCGGCAGGATCTCGAGGGGCTCGGCCTCGCCAATCTCGGACGCCGAGACCAGCGCATGATCGCCGCGGTCGCGCGCAGCGGCGGCTTCGACGAGGCCTATTATCTCGAGACCTACCCGGACGCGCGTAGCTCGGGGCTGCACCCGATGCTGCACTACGTGCGCCACGGCCTCGAGACGCTCGCCAATCCGAGCGCCGACTTCGACGCCGCGCGCTATGCGGCGGACAATCCGGACCTGGTCGAGAGCGGCCTGCCGCCGCTGGTCCATTTCGCGCGTTCTGGAGCCAGGCAGTCGACCGCCGATGACGCAGAGCCGCAGGCTGCGACCGAAGCCGCCGATGTCTCCGAGCCGTCGGACGAAATCCCGGTCGCTGAGACTGAAACCGGCTCCGTTGCGGAGCTGGTCGACGACGCGCCGCCTTCGGCCGCGGAGCCCGAGGAGACGCCGGACGACGTCGATGTGGACGTCGCCAGCGAAGACCATGACGCGGACGAGCTGGGCGCAGAACAGGAGGGTTCGGAAGAACCGGGCCTGGACGAGCCCGAGCTCGACGCGCCTGCCAAAGCGGACGAGCCCGCCGCCGCGGAACCGACCGAGCCCGCAGCGGCCGAAGCGGCGGCCCCGCTCGCGCCAGAGGCCGACGCGCCGACGCCGGGAGTCGACGAACCCGCCGACGCCGTCCCCACGGTCGACGTTCCGAAGGCCGCTCCCGCCGACGTGCGCGTGGCTGCAAAAGCCGGCGCCGACATGCCGGTCGAGGAAGCGCTCGCGGCGCTCGCTGGCACGCGCCTGTTCGACGCCGCCTGGTATGTGAAGCGCTATCCGGAGGTCGCCCGCTCGGGCCTCTCGCCGGCCGCGCATTATCTGCAGGTCGGCGGTCCCCGCCGTCGGCGGCCGAGCGCGCTGTTCGACGCTGAATACTATGTCGGCGCGGGGCCGGCCCTGCCTGCGGGCGCCAATCCCGTGCTGCATTTCCTCGCCGAAGGCCGCCGCGACCGGCGCCCGTCTTCGCCCTTGCTCGACGTCTCCGATCCCGCCGGGCGCCTGCCGTCCGACGCGGCGTCCATTTCCGAGCCCTCGCGTCCGGCCGCTGGTCCGGCGGTCGACTGGCTCAGCGCCGCGCAAGCCGAACGTCTGCCCGACGCCGTCGCATTCGCGGGCCGTCCCATCGGGCAGGTGGCCGCCGGCGTTTCGCTCGCGCCGCTCGCCGCCTATGCGCGTCTCGCCGGTCTCGACCCGGTCGAGACCGGCGTCGGCGCGGACGGCTCCGGCGACGGCCTGTTCGCGCAGGCGTTCCGGTCCGGCCCGGCGCGTCTGTCCGACGCCTGGTTCGTGGACGCGGGCGCCTTGCGGCTTCGCTTCGGCGGCTTTGCGGGCTTCGACGGATCGCGCCACGTCGCGCGCGGCTACCAGGGCTCGCCCCGGGATCGCTCGGCGCTCAGGCTTTGCGGCGAGATCCTGTTGCCCGCCGCCGGCCCCGGCCTCCTCGATCTCGCGCTGCTGGAGCCGCTCGAGCCGGTCCTGCTGACGCTGTCGGAACCGGGCGGCCGCATCGTCGGCTTCGCCCTGCTGCCGTTTCCGTCGCTGGCGCGCGGCGGGCTTCATCACGCCGAGCTCGTCGCCGACGGACAAGGCCAGGATCCGGTCGAGGGGCTGACGCTCGCAAGCGAGTCCGCGTTCGCAGATCTGGTCGAAGGGCCGGGCGCACTCGCGCGGATCCTCGTCGATCCCGCCGGCGCGACCGGCGCCGAGCCGATCTTTTCGGACGCGCTGCTCGGCTGGCTCGACCGCCGCTTCGGCGTCGCGGTCGAGCTCGACGACGACGAGGATGACGTCGATCCGATCCGGGATCACCTGCGCCGGGCGCTCGCGCCGCGCGGCCGGGCTCGCCAGGGCCTGACGCTGCGTCTGCCGCCCGACGCCATACCGAGCCTTGCGGCGCTCGCCGCCCGGCGGCTTCGAGGGCCGGGAGCCGCCGGCGCAAGCGGCGCCTTCGTGATCGCGGCCGCGCCCTCCGGCGAGGCGCGCCTGCTCGTGCGCCCGCCCGAACTCGACGCCCGCTGCCTGTCGTCACAGGGCCGGAGCGTTCCGCTGGATTACCCCGTCCTTTTCGGAGACGGCGACGCGGAAGTCGAGGGACCCCGTCCCACGCTTGCGATCCGGCGCCGGCGCTTCGTCAAGGCGCATGACGCGTCGCTGATCCGGCCTGTCGCGCCCGACGCGCCCATCCGGGCGGCCAGGACGTCGGCCGACTTCGCCGCGATCCTGTTCTGCGCCGGAACGACCGAGGCGACGCGGCTGATCGAGTCGCTGTCTCGCCAGACCGGCGTCTCCGATTTCCGCGTGTCGATCAGGCTCACGAACGACGCCGCCGACGCGGACGAAATCTCTCGCGCGGCCGAGAAGGCGTTCCCTGGCCGCGCCGACGTGCGCGAGGCGGAAGGCGGGTTCTGGGCTGAGGTCTCCGCCGCCGCGCGCGAAACCGGCGCGCCCTATCTGCTGGTCGCGAAATCGGGCGTCGTCGCGCCCGATCCGTCGACGCTCGCGGTCCTGCTCTCGCTTGCCGAGGCCGGCGGGACCGCCTCGGCCGCCTGCGTCGCGATCAACGAGGACGCGGCCAAGCGCGTCGGCGCGATCGAGGCGCTGAGCGGCGGCTATTTCGCCGCAGCCGCCCGCGCGCCGGACGAGACCGAACTCACGCTCGTCGCCTGCGACAGCCTTCAGGCTTTCCCGAACGCCGTCTATCCGGTGGCGGCGAACGTCCTCGACTTCGCGGTGCTGAGCGCCGAGGCCGTGGCGGAGGCGCCGGCGGACGACGAAAGCGAGGCGGCCTGGGGGCTGCGCCAGACGCTCGCCGGACGGCGCAATCTCTGCGTGTCGACGATCCGCGTGGCGCGCTACGGCGAAGGGCTGGAGCGTCCGCCATCCGTGAGGGTCGCTGTCTCGCCGAAGGAACGGGCCGCCGTCGCGGCCAACGCGACCGTCGTGCGGGAGTTCGCGTCATGAAGATCGGGATCGTGATTCCCGACGAGCGCCAGCTCGCGACCGCGGGCGTGCGCATCCGCTACCACCGCCTCGCGGAGCGGCTCGAGGCGGCGGGCCACGCGCTCGAGCTCCTGCCGATCGAGGCGCTGGGGCAGGGCGGGCGCGACGCCGACGTCTTCGTGTTCTCCAAGTGCCATGACGCGCGCACCGTCGCGCTCGCCGAGGACCTGCGCAGCCGCGGCGCGCGGGTCGGCGTCGACGTGTTCGACGACTACTACAGCGACGTCGCCGACAGCCGCTTCGTCCATCTGCGCGAATGGCTGAGGGGGCTTGCGGCCCGGCTCGACTTCGCGATGTGTTCGACGCCGCTGATGGCCGACAAGCTCAAGGGCATCCTGCCGAGGCTGCCGATCCACGTGATGCACGACGCCTCGATCGCCCTCGACGCCGAGGCCGTGGCGCGCCGCGTGGAGCTGAACGCGGAGCGCGCGCTGTCGACGCGGCGGATCGACGTCACCTGGTTCGGCATCGGCGACAATCCGCATTTCCGGCTTGGCGTTTCGGACCTTCACGCGTTCAGCGGCGCGCTGCTCGACTTCGTGCGCGCGGGCTACCGGCCGCGCGTGTCGATCCTCACCAACCGCCGGGCGCTCGACGTCGAGCGCCTCGAGATGATCGCGCGGCTGCCCGTGCCTTGCGACCTCGAAGAGTGGACGCCCGAGCTCGAGGCCGAGTCGATCGCCTCCAGCCTCTTGTGCTTCCTGCCGGTGCGCGCCCAGAACTTCAGCGTCGTGAAGTCGCTGAACCGGGCCGTCACCACCCTGACCGGCGGCGCGCAGGCGCTCTCGGCCGGCTACCCGCTCTATGGAGAGCTCAAGCCCTTTGTCTATGAAGACGCGGGCGCGCTGATCTCCGATCTCGAGGCCGGAACGCTCGCGCTCCGGCGCGAGACGGTCGGCGCGCTCGCCCGCAAGCTCGCCGAATGGGGCGAGGCGGAGGTCGAGGCCGGCCGGCTCTCCGCATTCCTTGAGACGCTTGGGCCGGCCGCGCCCGCCGCAGCGACGTCGAGCCTTTCCGCCGTGATCCATGGCCGGCAATCGCCGGCTCCGGTCCATGCGCTCGCGCAGCGCCTCGGCCATTTGTCCGTCGCAAGCCCGTTCAGCCAGCAGCGTCTGCCGTTCGACCTGCGTTTCGTCGCCGACGACGGCGCCGATCCTGCGGTCGTGCTGTCGCCGGCGGGTGCGGCCAGGCTTGCGCCGGAGGCTCTGGAACGGCTCGGCCTCGATCCGGCTCGGCTCGGCGTCGCGAGCCTGCGGATCCGGCTCGGCGATCTCGCGACGCCATGCCCGTTCGATCCCTCAGACCTCGCGGCCTGCCGTTCGCTCGCCGTGACGTCGATGCGCTACGACGCGACCATGGCCTATGTCGCCGATCTTCTCGCCGAACTCTTCGGGCCGGTGCGGCTCACCGTGTCCGAACTCGTCTCGCCGCTGTGGACCGGCGTCGGCCGTCGCGCGGCGGCGCGGAACGGCGGCGAGGAGCCGGCGCTCGCGTGACCCCGCTTCAGGTTGACCGCCGTCTCGCCGGCCGCAGCCGCCGCGTCAGTTAAGAGGATCCGTCGCACAACATGGCGTCAGCGCTCATCACCGGCGGAGCCGGCTTCATCGGGTCTCGCCTCGCGGCCGCGCTCGTGGCGCGCGGAGACCGGGTGACCGTGCTCGACAACCTGCATCCGCAGGTCCACGGGCCCGATCCGAAGCTCCCCGACTGGCCCGAAAGCGTCGTGTTCCGGAAGGGCGACGTCTGCGATCCGGCCGCCGTGTCCGAGGCCGTCCGGGCGGCCGATCCGGACGTCGTCTACCATCTCGCCGCCGAGACCGGCACCGGCCAGTCCTATGACGAGCCGACCCGCTACTGCGCGGTGAACGTGCTCGGCTGCACCCATCTCGTGGAAGCGCTGCGCGCGCTCGCGCCGCGAGCCCGGCGCGTGGTGCTGGCGAGCTCGCGCTCGGTCTATGGCGAGGGCGCGGCGCGCGGTGCGGACGGGCGGGTGGTCTCCGCCCCGCCTCGATCGACCGGCGATCTCGCGGCTGGCAGGTTCGGTCTGGCCGACGAGGCCGGCCAGGCGCTCGAGCCTTGCCCGACCGACGAAGCGCTGCCGGCCCGGCCGGCCTCGGTCTACGCCTCCACCAAGCTGATGCAGGAATATGTGCTGAAGCAGTGCGCCGAAGGCTCCGATCTCGGCGTCTTCGTGCTGCGGTTTCAGAACGTCTACGGGCCGGGCCAGAGCCTATACAACGCCTATACGGGCGTGCTGTCGGTATTTTCGAAGATGATCCTCGACGGGAAGATCCTCGAGATCTACGAGGACGGCGATATCGCGCGCGACTTCGTGTTCGTCGACGACGTGGTGGCGGCGCTCGCGGCGGCGGGCGCGGCGGCGACGGTTCCCGACGGCCCGATCAACATCGGGACCGGCTCGGAAGCCAAGATCGTCGACGTCGCCAGGATCCTGCTGAAGGCCATGGGCCGCTCGCCTGACGATCTCCGGATCTCCGGCAAGTTCCGGCCCGGCGACGTGCGCTATGCGGTCGGCGACGTCGCGAAGGCCCGCGAGACGCTCGGCTGGGAGCCGCGGGTCACGCTCGCCGAAGGGCTTTCGGCGCTCGCCGAATGGGCGAAGGTCGAGCGCGCCGCGGGGCGGATCTGAGCCATGGCCGCGACGCCCCACGTCGTCCTCCTCTTCAACCTGCTGCAGGACGTCAATATCCTGCGGCCGCTGGCGTTTCTGGCGCGGCGCGAGTTCGGCCGCAAAATCCTCTTCCTCGTCTCCGACAAGTTCCTGGAGCGCGACAAGCAGAAGACCTGGGCGCGCGAGGTCGCGCTGATCGCGGCCGCGGTCGACGGGACGGTCCATGTCTATGCGAGCGAGCTCGACGCCTACGCCGTTCTGAAGGGCAAGTCGGGCGTCGTCGTCACGGCGAGCGAGTCCCACCTTCCGGCGCACGCCGAGACCCACAACGTGCTGCGCGTCGCGCCGTCGAGCTTCCTCAAGGTCACGCTGCAGCACGGCTATGAGTGCGTCGGCTTCATGCACAACCGCGCGCATGACGCCGCGCACGGCCGCGACATCCGCTTCGCGGCCGACGTCGTGTGCGGCTGGTGCGAGCCCGAGACGCTGACTGCGCTCGGATATTCGGAACGGTCCAAGCTCGTCGTCACAGGCCCGAGCGCGGTGCTGAACGCGGCGTTCGCGGGCCACCGCACGCCGGCCGGCGCCGGCGGCCTCGTGTGCGAGAACCTGCATTCGGTGCGCCTCAAGGCGCGCGCCGACACCAACGTGATCTTTCTCGACCTCTTCTCCCGGTTCTGCCGCCACTACGGCGGCTATGGGATCGACGTCAATCTGAGGCCGCACCCCGGCGGGCAGTACGTGCTGAAAAACGCCGTCGACCTGCCGGACAACGTCGTGATCCAGAACCAGCCGATCTACTCGATGGACCTGACCGACTTCGACTATGCGATCTCGGCGCCCTCCTCGGTGCTGATGGACTTCGTGCTCGCGGGCGTCCCGGCCGCCGTCTGGCAGGACCCGTCCGGCGGAATGGACGTCGACAACTACGCCGGCCTCGTCGAGATCAGCAGCCTGCCGGAATGGCTCTCCTTCGCGCGCGACGCCGCGATGCGGCCGACGGTGGCGCTGTCGCGCCAGCGGGCTTTTCTCGAAAGCCGCAAGATTGTGATCGATCCGGACGAGATCTACGCCCGCTTCGCCCGGCTGTTCGCGAACGCCGCGCCGGTGACCACTGCGGCGCTGTCGAGCTTCCGCGCAGGCGACGAACCTGAGTCCGCGTCCGAACGTTCCGCGCTCGTGGTCGGCGCCTTCGAGGACGTGGAGGCGCTTCTCGGCGTCCTGGCGTCCGCCGGCTACGCCGCCGACTCCGAGGCGAGCGCTGGCGAGGATCTCGCGGCGCGGATCGAGGACGGCGGCTTCGCGGTGGTGGCGTGCGACGCCGACTGCGGCGAGGTCGCGGCGGCGGCGCTGCGGGCCGCGCGGGTCGCGGGCGCGGCTCTCGTGTGCCGCTTCGAAGCCGGCATGGCGTCCGCGCTCGGCGACGCTCCGGAACGGGCGGCGAGCCTCGACCTCCTCCTTGGCGCGGCGGATCTGGCGATCGTCCTGACCGCCGACGACAAGGCTTTCGCCCGCTTCCTCGGTTGCGACGCCGACATCGTGGTGCTCGAGTCCGCGCCGGACGACGGCGCGGCTTCCGTCGGCGAGGCGCTCGACGCCGCCGCGGCCTCGGCGTCGGAGCGGCGGCGGGGGGCGTGGCCGCATGCGGCG
Source organism: Chenggangzhangella methanolivorans (assembly GCF_042648545.1). Lineage (NCBI taxonomy): Bacteria > Pseudomonadati > Pseudomonadota > Alphaproteobacteria > Hyphomicrobiales > Methylopilaceae > Chenggangzhangella > Chenggangzhangella methanolivorans. The sequence goes on along the minus strand of NZ_JBHRXS010000003.1, from coordinate 476,756 downwards.
CCTGCGGGCTTCGCCGCGGGCGCGCGCCCGATCGGAGCGGTGTGAGCGCGATGGCCGAGATCACCAACGGGGCGACCCGCATCTTCATCGTGGCCGACGCCGTCGGAGCCACGCAGCTCATCAGCTTTCTCCAGCCGTTCCAGGACCGGATCTCGGCCGGCGAGGTCTCGCTCGCCTTCGAGGCGCACGGCAAGGACCAGGCGGCGCTGATCCGGCGCTACGAGGACTACCGGCCCGACATCCTCGTGATGTCGCGCTACTCGCTCGCCGACGGCGCGCCGCTGATCGAGCGCGCGCGCGAGGCCCGGATCCCGGTCGTCTTCCACATCGACGACGACCTGCTCAACGTGCCGACCAACATCGGTCCGAAGAAATACGAGGCCTATACCCGTCCCGAGCGGTTGGCGGCGCTTCGGTCCAACATGGACGCAGCGGACGTGATCTACGTCTCGACCCATGGCCTTGCGGAAACCTTCGCCGGCTATCGGCTCAAGGCGCCGCTGGTCACCGGCGACCTCTACTGCAGCGTCGATCCTGCGGCGTTGCGCGAGCCGCGGCCATCGGCCGCGCCGATCGTCGGCTACATGGGATCGGAGGGGCACTCCGCCGATCTCGCGCTCGTGGTTCCGGTTCTGGAGCGGCTGATGGAGGAGATCCCGACGCTCCGTTTCGAGACCTACGGGACGATCAAGTTCCCGCCGGAGCTCGCGCGGTTCGGCGATCGCGTCGGCCATCATGCGCCGCACATGAACTACGCGGCCTTCCTCGCAAAGCTTTGCACGCTTGGGTGGTGGGTCGGCCTCGCGCCGCTCGAGCCCACGGTGTTCAACAACTGCAAGGCCGACACCAAGTGGGTCGAGTACAGCTTCGCCGGCATCGCGACCGTGGCCTCGGACGGGCCGGTCTACGCCTCGGCCTGCGCGGGCGGATCGGGGCTGCTCGCGGAAGGCGAGGCGGAATGGGGAGACGCGATCAGGCGGCTCTTGCGCGACGACGTGCGACAGGACGTCGTCGGCCGCGCGCGCCGGAAGCTCGCCTCGCACTACAGCCATGACCTGCTCCAGCGCCAGATCCTGCAGATCTTCGAACTGGCGGCGGAAAAGTCGAAGGAGCGTCCCGCTCCTCGTCCCTCAGACGAGGTCGCCGCCGTGCTTGCGTAGGTTGCGGGGATCGGCTTCTATCCATGCTGCAAGCGCGAAGAGGCGTTTGACCGCCGGCTTCAGGCTGACGCGGCGCGCCAGACGGCCGGGGGGCGGGCGGGCCGCGCGACGGCCTGGGCGCGTCCGGCGAAGAGTGTGTTCAGGGGACGGTTCCATGAGTTTGGTCGTTGAGAATCCCGTCCTCGCAAAGGAGGTCGGGGAGTTGGCCGCGGGCGACGTCTGCCTTGTTCGCTTCAGCGGCGAGACGCTCGTCGCCTTCGCGGCGGCGCTGCCGAGCGGCGAGTTGAAGATGGTCCGTTTCGCCGGATCCAAGGAGAAGGCTCCGCTCAAGATGAGCGGATGGGACGACGCCAACTCGGTCGAGGTCATGTGCCTGCCCGACGTCGTCATCCGGCCCAACGTCGACAGCCTGGTGCCGCATCACCAGGGCAACAACCCGATCGGCGGGCTGGTCATCACGCCTTCCGGTCTGAGCGCAGTGGTGTATCCCGGCGACGCGAACCGCTATTATCTCGACTTCGCGACGGGCAGGCTCGACCCGGAGCGTCGAGAGTCATTGCCGCACTTCAAGACCTGGACCGTCAGCGTGCCGAACGGCACCGAGCGCGGCCACGTGCTGAAGGTCGTCTCGGTCTGACGCGCAAGGGCGGCGCTCCGGGGGATGGACTGTCTGTGAAGAACGCTCCGAAATCGCCGCATTACGAGCTCGTCCGGGACAGCGCCTATTTCGACGAGGGCTGGTACGCGACGCAGGTCGATCCTGATCTGCTGGCGAAGAAGAGGGTCGACTTCGTCCAGCATTTTCTCAACGTCGGCGGGCGCAACGGGCTCGCGCCGAGCCGCGGCTTCGTGTCCGCCGCGTATCTGGCGAGCAACATCGACGTCGCGCGGGCCGGCCACAACCCGCTGGTCCACTTCCTTACCGAGGGCGAGGCGACGGGCCGCAAGGCGATCGGCGAGGACGATCTCGCCGGCGCAGGCTTCCCCGACATGCTGCGCCGCGAAGAGCGCCGCGCCGTGGCCCAGCTGGTGGCGAGCCCGCTGTTCGACGTGAAGTTCTTCCGCAAGACCTATTCGGACCTGCGGAAATCCAGGCTGCATCCGGCGCTCTACTACGTGCGCCACGGGCTGGACGAGCAGCTCCATCCCTCCGCCGCCTTCGACGCCGAACAGTATCTCGACGACAATCCGGACGCGGCCGAGCGCGGGCTCGCGCCGCTGCTGCACTATGTGCGCTTCGGCGAAGCCGCCGGCGTGCTCGTCATGAGGCTCTCGGACGAAAAAGCGGAGGCCGTGGCGGTCGCGCGCGCCGAACGGCGGCCTGCCACGACGCCTCAGGCTCCGGCGCGAGCCAGCGAGCGCGCTCCGGAAACGGCGCCGGTCTTCGTCGACGTCGCGCTTGCGGGACCGCTGTTCGGCGGGACGGTCGCGGCGGCCACGGCTGTCCGGCAAGCGCCCCGCCGCGGACCCGACGTCACGCCGGAGGAGGCGCGCGCGCTTGAGCTCATCCGCAGCAGCCCCCTGTTCGACGCCGTCTGGTATCTGATGGAGCATCGCGAGGCGGCGCGGCTCGCGATGGATCCGGCGCTCCACTATCTGCGCCACGGCGCCCCGGACGGGCTGAAGCCGAGCATCTATTTCGATCCCGCCTTCTATCTCGAGAGCGGCGAGGGCGGCGTGGAGAACCCGCTGCTGCACTATCTCACGGTCGGCCGGTCGCAGGGCCGCAAGCCGCGCGAGCGGCTCGCGATCGACGAGCCTCTCGCGGCCGTCTGAGCGACGGCGCTCGCCTAGGCGACGAACAGCGCGCAGGCCCCTCTCGTGTTACAGAGCGTCAGGGCGCGCCGGCCGCATCGGGATGGTCGCAAGGGTCTTCGCCGCCCCCGGAGGACGGCTTGGAGAGAGCGCCACGCATCGCGGTGATCGCCGATGACCACGAGCTTCCGCGCGCCGCGCTTTCGGCGCTGCTGAAGAGCCGGCTCGGCTTCGAGCGGGTGGTCGAGACCGCCTCGCTCGACGAGGCGTTCGAACGGCTCGGCGAAGAGGAGGGCGTCGCGCTCGCGCTGTTTGACCTCGACATGCCGGGGGTCAAGGACGCCTTCAGCCTGCAGGCGGTGCGCGAAACCCATCCGGCGATGAAGACCGCGGTGGTCTCAGGCTCGATCCGGCGCGAGGACATGCTGGCGGCGCTCGCGGCCGGGGTCCACGGCTATGTGCCCAAGACGCTGCCGCTTGGCGAGATGGAGGCGGCGCTCGCGGAGATCGTCGCGGGGCGGATCTTCTTGCCGGCCTCGATCGCGGAACTGACGCCCGCGCGGGGCCTTGCGCCGCTTGGCCGCCCGCCCGCGCTCACCGAACGCCAGCACGACGTGCTGCGGCTTCTCATCGACAATCAGTCCAACAAAGAGATCGCCCGCGCGCTCGGGCTCGGTCTCGGGACGGTGAAGATCCATCTCGCCGGACTGTTCCGCGCGCTCGGCGTCGGCGGGCGGAGCGAGGCGGTGGAGGCCGCGGCGCGGTTCGGGCTCGACCGCCGCGCGGCCGGCTGAGAACTCAGCCTGCGGCGCGCAGCGGAGGCGCGGCGCGCGCCGCCGCGAGCGCCGGTCCCGAGGCGTCGCGCGCCAGCCGCGCCTGCGCGAAGGCGAGCAGCGCGTCGGCCGTGATCTCGCCGCGCCCGCGGTCGATCGCGATCTCCAGCGAGAGGCACGCGGCCTGAAGGCGGTGGAAGCCCAGCATGCCGGACGTCGAGGCGAGCGCAAGGGCCTCGTAGCGCAGCTCCGGCAGGTTCTCGCGGCTGCGCGGCGGAGCGCGGAAGGCGGCGGACATCTGGTCGGAGAGGCGGTCGAGGAAGGCCCCGCCGGGGGCGTCGCCCAGAAAGGCCACGAGCTCGTCGAGCGTCGGCTGGTGCAGCAGCTCGGGATCGTCCGCCGCGAGCGTGCGCGCCGAAGGCTCGGCCGGCCGGGCCTCGGCGACATGGCCGCGCCGCGAGGGCGCCGCGGCGAGCGCCAGTCGGGGCGTCGTCCCGCGCAGGGGCTCGGGCGCGCCGAGCGCGAGCCGCACCGAGAGCGTGAAGACGCTGCCTTCGCCCTCCCGGCTCGCCAGCGAAATGTCGGCGCCCATCAGGTCGGCGAGGCTCTTGCAGATCGACAGGCCGAGGCCGGCGCCGCCGTAGCGGCGCGAGGTCGTCTGGTCGACCTGGCTGAAGCGCTTGAACAGGCGGTCGCGCTTGTCGTCCGGCACGCCGATGCCGGTGTCCTCGACCACGACGCAGAGCACGGCGGCGGCCTCGCCGTCCGCCGCGCAGGAGGCGCGCAGGGTCACCGAACCGGCGTCGGTGAACTTCACGGCGTTCGACAGCAGGTTGATCAGCACCTGGCGCAGCCGGGCGTCGTCGCCGACGAGACGGTCGGGCGCGTCGTCGGCGACCTCGACGACGAGCGCCAGCCCCTTGCGATCCGCCTCGCGCCGAAGCATCGCGGCGCAGCCCTCGACGAGCTCGCGCAGCGAAAACGGCTGAGGGTCGAGCTCCACGGCGCCGGCCTCGAGCCGCGAGACGTCCATCAGGTCATTGACGATCGCGAGCAGCGCGCGGCTCGACGTCTCGACGTGGCGGGCGTAGCGCAGGCCTTCGGCCGAGCGCAGCTCGCCGCTTTCGATGAGCAGTTCGGAAAAGCCCAGAATGCCGTTGAGCGGGGTGCGGAGCTCGTGGCTCATGGTGGCGAGGAATTCGCTCCGGACCCGCAGCGCGTCCTCGGCGGCGCGCCGGGCGTCCTCGAGCTCAGCCTCGTAGGCCTTGCGCTCCCCGACGTCGCGCAGAACCGCGAGCGTCTTCGCGCCGCGGGCGTCCGGCACGAAGGCGAACGCGCCCTCGACCCAGAGCCAGCCGCCGGCCGCGCCGCGCAGGCGCAGGACCTTGGTGAGGTTCGGCCGCTCCGGTCCGAGCTCCCGCAGGCTCTCAAGCAGGCCCTGCCGCTCCTGGGGATGCAGGAGCGCCCCGAGCCCGAGCGACGCGAAGGTCTCGGGCGGATAGCCGAGAAGCTCGGCGACCGAAGGCGAGACGTAGTCGACTTGTCCGTCCGCGCCGCTCAGCGCGATCACGTCGCTCGAATTCTCGGCGAGCAGGCGGTAGCGGGCCTCGCTCTCGCGCAGCCGGTCCTCGGCGGCCTCGGCCGCGGTCTTGGCGGCGCGGAGCTGCCGATTGAGCTTCTCGCGTTCTGCGAGGACGGAGGCGACCGCAAGGCTCATCGCGGCGCTGACCGCGACGAAGATCTGCAGGATCGCGATCTGCTCCCTGAGCGTGCCGCGCATCAGCGACAGCGGCCCATGGCCGTTCGAGGTGGCGACGACCGCGACCGTCGCGGTGACGACGAGCGCGACCGCCGCGCCGCCGAAGCCGAACTGAAAGGCGACGACGATGAGCGCCGGATAGACGAGGAACAGGACCGGATAGGTGCTCTGCACGAAGATCGCGGCGAGCAAAGCGCAGAACGCCGCCGCGGTCAGCGCGGCTGCGGGCAGCCTCTTGCGGGAGATCTCGACCGAGCGCGTGGCGATCGACCAGAACAGCGGCGTGAAGGTCACGAGGCCGAGCGCGTCGGCCGCGTACCAGTCCCAGAACAAGGAGGACAGCGCCGTCGACGGGGCGACGACGGCGAAGAGCGCGACCGCCGTCAGCGACGAGGCGAGCGACGCCGGGCCAGCCGCGACCGCGCAGAACATCGCGAAGGCGCGAGGGCGGGTGAGGTCATGGTCGCCGAAGCGCATGAGCGCGGCGCGGCAGATCATCACCTCGACGAGGTTTGCGACCGGCAGGCCGAGGCAGATCGCGAGACCGTCGCCCGCAGCGAAGTTCGCGGCCGCGAAACCGAGATAGCCGGCGGCCGCAAGCCCCAGCATGCGCGCGCGGCCGGCGCCGAGGCTCAGCATGATGACGAGCAGCGCGGCGTTGGCGGGCCAGATCGCCGCGACGCGCGCCGTGCCGCGGGTGAACTCGATGCCGCCGTAAGCCGTGGCGAACACCACCAGCGCGGCGAGCGCCAGCGTGACGGCCGGCCGCCGCGCGATCGAGGCGTTCGGGAAACCGGTCCCGAACGGCGTCACGCTGCGGCGCTCGAGGCGGAGGCGTGGCGCGACAGTCCCGGTTCGGCGGCGAGCTCACGCAGCCGCGCGAAGACGCGGTCGCGTTCGGTCCGCACCGCGTCGACGGCGTTCTCGGTCGGGTCGGCGTTGCGGCAGGCGCGCTCCAGCTCCGAGCAGGCGCGGGAGAGATCGCCGAAGCCGATGAGGCCCGCGGCCGAGACGATCGCATGGGCGTCGCCCGCGAGCCCGTCCTTCGCGAGGTCGTCATGCGCAGGCGCCGGGCTCGAAGCGTCGCCGCGGCCGCGCGCGAGGCTCGCGTCGCCGAGCCGGGTTCCGATCTCGACCTCGAGCTTGGCGAGGAGGCCGCGCGCGGAGGCGTCGCCTAGGAGGCTCGTCAGCTCGCCGAACTGCGTCCAGTCGAGCGGGTCGGGGGCCGAGGGGCCAGCGTCGGACGGTTCGGCGTCCTCCTCGACGATCGCGCCGGCCCAGCGCTCGACCGCGGCGCAAAGCTCGGCCTGCTTGAAGGGCTTGCCGATGTGGTCGTCCATGCCGGCGGCGCGGAACCGCACGATCTGTTCGGGCAGGACGTTGGCCGTCATCGCGACGATCGGGATCGCCCGGACGGGGCCGTCGAGCGCGCGGATGAGGCCGGTGGCGGTGAGCCCGTCCATGCCCGGCATGTGCACGTCCATCAGCACGAGGTCGTAACGGCCGTGCTGGACGGCGTGCACGGCCTGCGCGCCGTCGGAGACGACGTCGACCGTGTGGCCGGCCTTCTTCAGCACCGCGACCGCGAGCTCCTGGTTGAGCTCCAGATCCTCGACCAGCAGGATGTGGGCGGGGTTCTCGCTCTTCGAGAGCGTCGCGCGGCCGGCGGCGGCCGGCTCGGCCTCGCCCGCCACCGGCAGCGCGACCTCGAGCCAGAAGCGCGATCCCTTGCCGGGCGTGCTGTCGACCCCGATGTCGCCGCCCATCAGCTCGACCAGCGTCTTGGAGATCGCGAGGCCAAGCCCGCTGCCGCCGAATTCGCGGCGGATGGTGCCGTCGACCTGGCTGAAGCGCTCGAACAGGCGCGCGCGCTTTTCGTGCGGAATGCCGATGCCGGTGTCGGTCACGGCGAAGCGCAGGCGCGCGCCGCGGGAGCTGACGCCGATCTGCTCGACCGACAGCGTCACCGAACCCGACGGGGTGAACTTCACGGCGTTGTTGAGCAGGTTCAGCAGCACCTGCCTCAGCCGGTCCTGGTCGCCGATGAGCGCGCGCGGCGCGGCGGGATCGACCTCGACCTCGAGCGCGAGGCGCTTGTGCGTCGCCTGCCCGCGCACGATCGAGACCGTGTTGTCGACGAGGGTCTCCAGCATGAAGCGCTGCGGGTCGAGCTCGACCTTGCCGCTCTCGATCTCGGAGAAGTCGAGGATGTCGTTGACGACCGTCAGGAGCGCGGCGCCGGCGCTCTGGATGCGCTCGACCAGACGGATGTGGCCGGCGTCGAGGCCATCCTCCTCGAGCAGCAGGTCGGTGTAGCCGAGGATGCCGTTCAGCGGCGTGCGGATCTCGTGCGACATCGAGGCGAGGAAGTCGCTCTTGGCGCGGCTCGCCGCCTCGGCCTGGGCGCGGGCGGTCTCGGCCGCGTCCTTGGCGTGGCGCAGCGCCTCGTCCTGCCGCATGCGCCCGGAGACGTCGCGATAGGTCGCCACGATCGTCGGCTCGTCGCCGGTCGCGCTCGGGATGCGGCGGAAGCCGCCCTCGACCGAGATCCAGCCGCGCGTCTTGTGGAGCGCGCGATAGACGACCGAGACTTCGGCCGCCCCGCGCGAGAGCCGGCCGGTGGCGGCGAGCAACTGCTCCATGTCGTCGGGATGGACGTAGTCGGCGAGGCTCATCGCGCCGAGCTCGGCGGGCGTGAAGCCGAGCAGGCGCTCTGAGGCCGGCGAGATGTAGGAGAGGCGGCCGTCGTCATGGCCAAGGATGATCAGCTCGCTGGCGTTTTCGGCGAGCACGCGGAAGCGCGCCTCGCTGTCGCGCAGCGCCGACTGAGCCGCGACGCCCTCCGAGACGTCGCGGACGGTCGCGACGAAGCTCGTCTTTCCGCCCGCGCCGCAGCACACTATCCGGTACGAGGCCTCGATCCAGACGTAGGAGCCGTTCCGGCGGCGGGCGCGATGGCGGATCGAGGCCGTCCGCGCCTCGCCGTCCTGCAGCTTGGTGAACATCCGCTCGAGGCGGACGCGGTCGTCGGGATGGACGTCGTCGAGCGGGCTGGTGCCGACGAGCTCGGCGGGGTCGTAGCCGAGCACGTCGCGGGCGGCCGGAGAGACGTAGCGCCGCGTGGTGTCGAGGTCGCAGCGCATGATGATGTCGGTCGCCGCGTCCGCGAGCAGGCGGTAGAGCGCCTCGCTTTCGCGCGCGATCTGCTCGGCGCGCTTCTGCCGCGTGACGTCCATGATGACGCCGAACAGCGCCGCGACGCGGCCCTCGCCGTCGACCTCGCAGAAGCCGCGCGACACGACGTGACGCAGCTCGCCGTCCGGCCGGTAGAGCCGAAGCCCGAAGTCGAAGGCGGTCGCGGTCTCGATGGCGTGGTCGATGACGCGCGCGACCTCGGCGCGGTCGTCGGGATGATAGGCGGCGATCGCGTCCGCGATGTCGGGGGCGCTTCCTCGCGGCTCGAGCCCATAGATCCGGAAGATCTCCGGCGACCAGACGAGCGCGCGCGAGGGCAGCTCGACGCGCCAGTGGCCGACCTCCGCCACCTGCTCGACGAGGGCGAGCAGGGCCTCGGCCTCGGTCGGCTGAGGCGTGGGTTCGGCGCGGCCCGACAGAAGCGAGGACAGCAGCCCCATGACGCGACGCCTTCCCCGCCTCAGGCGGCTTCGAGGATCGAGATTCGCGGCCCGAGCGCGCTCGCCGGTCCCTTGGCGCAGCGGGCGACCAGCGCGGCCTCCACGGCGGCGAAGTCCTCCGGAGCGATGTCCGGCACGACCAGGTAGCTGACCTCGCCGCTCTCGAGCAGGCGCGCGTCCTCGCCGAGCGCGACCGCGAGGTTTTCGAGGAAGAGCCGCCGCAGCGTCTCGAACGCGTCCCAGCCCTGAGCCGCGATCACGCGCTCGGCGGTGCGGAACCGCAGCTCCGCAAGCACGGCGCTGCGACCGTTCTCGGCGAAGCGGACCGCGGCGGCGCGCGCCGCGCGGGGCGCAGCGGCGTCGGCGTCGCCGGACGTCAGCAGGCGCGTCCCGGCGGACGTCAGCGCATAGGCGTGGACGTCCTCGGTGGGCGTGGCGGCGGAGTCGGCGTGCGCGCCGCAGTCGAGGCACAGGAAGCCGATCGCCGCCTCGCCGTTCGCGGCCCCGCAGGCGCCGCAGCGCAGGGCCTCGCCGGCGCGTGAATAATCTTCGCCATAGCGCTTGAGCATCTGCTCGCACTTCGGGCAGGCGAACCAGCCGCCGGCGCGGAAGTCGTCCTCGTGCGCGACCGCGCCGCAGCGGTGGTGACGCAGGAGCTTCACGGCGCGCATGTCGGGCGAGCGGCAGCAGCCGCACTCCTCGCGCACGTTGAGGCGATGCGAGGCGCAGCCCTCGCAGACATGGAAGCGCTCGGCGAAATTCTTCGCCATCAGCCCGCGGGCGACGAGCCGCTCGGCGGTCTTGACCGCCGCCTCGCCAAGCCCGCCCTGGTAGACGAACAGCAGCCGCTCGGCGGGATCGGGCGTCGGCTCCAGCGCGCGTCCCGAGACGTGGAGCTGGGCCATGAGGCGCAGATCAGCCTCGGCCGAGCAGCGGGCCGCGACCGTCAGCGTCTCGGCGCGGGCGCAGAAGGCGCGCAGCGCGTCGGCGACGCCGCTCCAGGAGGCAGGATCGTTGGGGCGGAACGAGGCGTCGAGCTCGCGGGCGCGCGCGCCGGTGAGGTCGATGGCGGGAATGAGATGCGCCGCGCCCTGACGGCGCACGGCCGCGAGCGCGTCGACGCGCGCGGCGTCGAGCAGGAGCAGGGCCTCGGCCGAGCGCAGGTCGTCGACGAGCTCGAAATAGTCGCGCAGCGCGAGCGCCTGGGCGGGCGTGGCGGGCGGAACCGCGAAGGCGCGCGGGCGGTCGAACAGGCCGAGGCCGATCCAGGCCTGCCGGGCGGCGTCGACCGCGAGCTCGTGACCGGGATCGCGGATCAGCTCCTCGACGAGGGCGAGCAGCTTCTTCGGCTCGAAGGGTTTCGGCAGCAACGCGTCGAACACGGCCGCGACGTCGCCGCGGGCCTTGAGGCTCGCGGGATCGGCGGTGAGCGCGACGAGCTTCGGGCGCTCGCTCTCGATGAGCATCTGGCCCATCACGCGGGCCGAGGCGTAGCCGTCGATCTCGGGCAGGTGATAGTCGATGAGGGCGAGCGCGTAGCCGCCCTTGCAGAGCTTCTCGACGCCGCTGACGCCGTCGGTCGCGACGTCCACGTCAAAGCCCTTCGCGGCCAGGAGGCCCGCGACCACGTCGACGGTGACGCCGTCGTCCTCGACCAGAAGAATTCGACGCGACATCACGTGCCCCAAACAATCGCACGCGACGGTTCGGCCGAACCGGTTAACGAATGGTTAACGGCTTCGTGAGGGTTGTCCGGGGGCGGTCTAGGCCGTCTGGCCGGCTCCGCGGCCGGCGGAGCCGCCGAGCGTCTCGACCGTCTTCGTTTCGCGCTCCGACAGGCCCGCGCCGCGCTTCGCGGCCATGATGGCCTAGGCCGTCGTCATCCGGCGGCGGAAGCCTTGCGCGCGCCGTCGCGGATGGCGGCGTCGAGCGCGGCGGCGATCTTGCGCGCCTCGTCCTCGAGGCCCGGCGAGCGGCGCGTGCGGGGCCGCGGCTCCGAAATCCTGATCGAGGCGGAAAGCCGTCCCGGGCGCGCGGCGAGCACCGCCACCTCGTCGGCGAGATAGGCGGCCTCGTCGACGTCGTGGGTCACGAGCACCACGGTCAGCCCATAGGCCTGCCAGAGCTCGAGCAGATGGTCCTGCAGGTCGGCGCGGGTGATGGCGTCGAGGGCGGAGAACGGCTCGTCGAGCAGAAGCACCTTCGGGCGCGCCACGATGGCGCGGGCGAGCGCGACGCGCTGAGCCTGCCCGCCGGAGAGCTCGCGCGGCCAGGCGTCGGCGCGGTCGGATAGCCCGACGCGTTCGAGCGCCTGATGCACGAGGTCGTGGCGCTCGAAGGGCGGGCGGTCCGCGAGGCCGAAGCCGACATTGTCGCGCACGTTGAGCCAGGGAAACAGCCGTGGCTCCTGGAACACGAGGCCGATCTCCTCGCGCGGGGCGAGGACGCGCGCGCCGTCGAGCCAGATCTCGCCGGCGCTCGGGGCGTCGAGGCCGGCGACGAGGCGCAGCAGGGTGCTCTTGCCGCAGCCGGATCCGCCGACGATGGCGAGGATGCCGCCCCTTTCGACCGGCAGCGACACGCGGGAGAGGACGAGCGGCCCCCCGAAACTCTTGCTGACCTCATGGATCGACAGCGACATCGCGTCAGTCCTCCCGACGCTCGACGTCCTGCCAGCGCAGCAGCGGCGCGGTGGCGGCCACGATGAGCCCGTCGGTGATCTTGCCGACGAGCGCGAAGACGAGGATGCAGGCCACGATCTGGTCAGGCTTGCCGAGCTGCTGCCCGTCGACCAGCAGATAGCCGAGCCCCTCGGACGCGCCCATGAATTCGGCCGCGACCACGAACATCCAGCCGAGCCCGAGCCCTGCGCGCAGCGCGAGCACGTAGGAGGGCAGGATCGCGGGCAGCAGGATGCGGCGCACGAGCGCGAACCGCGACAGGCGGAAGATGCGGCCGACCTCGATGACCTTGCGGTCGACCGAGGCGATGGCGCCGAGCACGCCGAGATAGACGGGGAAGAACACCCCCACGGCGATGAGCGCGACCTTGGACGGTTCGAAGATGCCGAGCCACAGGATGAAGAGCGGGACCCAGGAGAGCGAGGGCACCGAGCGCAGCCCCTGCAGCGTCGGGTCGATCAGCCTGCGCGCGAGCGTCGAGGCCCCGGCGAGCGCGCCGAGGCCGGTGCCGGCCAAGACGCCGATGGCGAAGCCGATCGCGACCCGCCAGCCGGTGGTCCAGAGGTGCAGCGCAAGGTCGCCGCTCTTCCACAGCGCCACGAGCGTCTCGGCGATCCGGCTCGGCGGCGCGACGAGCCGCCCGTCCGAGACGCCGAGACGCACCAGCGCCTCCCAGAGCAGCGCCGCCCCGACGGGCAACGCGAGGCCGAGCAGCGCGTGAGAGGCCTTCAGGCCCTTCGGCCAGGCCGGGAGGCCGAGCCTTCGGCCGGCGGGCGAAAGGGCGAAGTCGCTCATCGGCTGTCGGCCTCCGGGCTCAGTTGACGAACTTGGCGTCGAAGCGGCGGTCGATCAGCTCGCCGGTCGCCTTGGCGGCGTCGGCGGTCGCCGGAAGCACGCCGGCGGCCGACAGCGCCTCGCCCGCGGCCGTCACCGCCGCGACGTCGTCGTCGCTGATCGGCGTGTAGGCGATCTTGGTCCGCTCGAGCTGGAGGGCGACGACGTCCTCGGGAAGCTTGGCGGCCTTGGCGAGCAGGGCGTTGAGCTCCTTGGGATTGGCGAGCGACCATTTGCGGGCCTGGTCGTAGGCCGCCAGAACCTTGTCGACGAGCGCCGGGTTCTCGGCCGCGAAGGCCTCGCGGACGTTGAGCGCCCCCCAGCTGTTGAGCGAGGGATCGCGGACGACGAGCTTGGCGCCGTCCTGCAGCTCGGCGGAGGCCATCATCGGGTCGAGGCCCATCCAGGCGTCGACGTCGCCGCGCTGGAGCGCGAGCCGCCCGTCGGCGTGCTGGAGCAGCACGAGCTTCACGTCCTTGTCGGAGAGCTTTTCGCGGGCGAGCGCGCGGATGAGGAAGATGTGCGGGTCGGTGCCGCGGGTGACCGCGACGCGCTTGCCCTTGAGATCGGCGACGCTCGCGATCCCGCTGTCGGGCTTGGTGACGAGCGCGGTCCATTCGGCGCGGGAATAGACGTAGATCGACTTGATCGGATTGCCGTTGATGCGCGCGATGAGCGCCGCGGCGGACGCCGAGGAGCCGAAGTCGAGCGAGCCGGCGTTGAGGAATTCGAGCGCCTTGTTAGAGCCGAGCGACTGCACCCAGCGCACCTTGATCCCGTCGGCCTCCAGCGCCTTCTCGAGGAAGCCGTTCTCCTTGAGCGCGATCGACACCGGGCTGTAGGTCGCCCAGTCGAGCCGGATCTCCGAGGGCTGCGCGCGCGCCGTGTCGAACAGGCCGAAGGCGAGAAGCGCCGCGGCCGCGAGAAGGCCGCGCCGGCTGAAGGCGGTCATTGGAGAACTCCGATCATGAGCCATGGCTCTGGCCAATGGGATCTGGGCTGCCGATCTGCGACGGCCGCGCCGATGCGGCGCCGCAGCGAGGCGCCTGTTGTCCACTGGAACGCCAGATTGAGTCAACTCATTCTATAAATTTGATATCATTAACTTGCGAGCGCCGGCCGGGGCGGCGCGGCGCCCGTCGACGGCTCCGGCGGACGGCGCCGGCTTTCGCAGTCGAGGCCCGACGTGATGAAGATCAAGGCGGCGGCGTTGGCGCTCGCGTCGCCGGCGATGCTGCCGGCGGTCGACGCGAGCGCGCAGGCGGGTGAGCGGCAGCGTTATCTGCGCGATCGTGCGCCGCGCCTCGCGGTGGCTTCCGGACATTCCGGCGAGCGTCCCGGACAAGCAGATCAGCCTGACGGCGCCGATCACCTTCCGGCCGAGCGGCGCCTGCGGTTTCGCCGACGGAGCGCGGCTCAGTGGGCCGCCGGCCGCGCGCCGCCGAGCGGCACGGACTTCAGGATCATCGCGAGCGGCGCGACGCTGATCGCCATCAAGGCGAGCGTCCAGAACACGTCGATATAGGCGAATTGCGCCGCCTGGGTCTGGACCTGGTCGGCGATCCAGCCCATGGCGCGGCTCTGCGCGGAGGCCGGGTCGCCGTGGGTCGAAAACAGCTCGGTCGCGCGCCGCAGCGCCTCCTGATAGGCCGGGTTCGACGGGTCGGCGTGCTCCACGAGCCGCGACTGGTGGAACTGCTCGCGATGCGCCAGCGTGTTCTGCGCCACGCACACCCCGATCGAGCCGCCGACGTTGCGCGCCATGTTGATGAGCGCCGAGGCCTGGTCGGTCTGGTCGGGGCGGATGCCGTAGTAGGACGCCGCCGTCACCGACAGGAACACGAAGGGCAGCCCGGCGCCGACGAAGATGCGCGACACCACGAAGTACCAGTAGGTCGTGTCGTTGTAGAGATAGGTCAGGCTGTACATGCCGTAGGCGATCGCCACGCCGCCGGCCGCGATCATCCATTTGGGCTGGACCTTCGAGGACACGCGGCCGGCCGTGATCATCGCCATCACGGTCACGACGCCGCCGGGCGCGAGCACGAGGCCCGCGAGCGTCGCCGTATAGCCGTACTGCTCCTGGACGATCTGCGGGATGAACTGGGTGGTGGCGATCAGGATCGCGCCGGTCGCGAGCATCACCACGAAGCAGGAGGCGAACTGGCGGGTCGCGAGCAGGCGGAAGTCGACCGCCGGGTTCTTGGCCCTCAGGCACCACGGGATCATGGCGACGAAGGCGACGGCGCCGATCGCCGTGAACGCGATGATGAAGCGCGAGTCGAACCAGTCGTCCCGGAGGCCTTCGTCGAGCACCACCTCGAGCGCGCCGAGGAAGGTCGCGACCAGCAGGAAGCCGACCACGTCGAAGCGCACGCCTTCGGACTTGAGGCGCTTGCGCTCCGCGACCGCGGCCTTCGAATCTTCCAGCAGCCACCACATCAGGCCGAGCGCGATCACGCCCACCGGGCCGTTGATGAGAAAGCACCAGTGCCAGGAGACGTTGTCGGAGAGCCAGCCGCCGAGCGTCGGGCCGACCACCGGCGCCACCACCACGGCGATGCCATAGAGCGCGAAGGCCTGCCCGCGCTTGGCGGGCGGGAAGGCGTCGGCGAGGATCGACTGGGCGAGCGGCGCCATGCCGCCGCCGCCGAGCCCCTGAAGCACGCGGAACAGCAGCAGGGATTCGAGGCTCCAGGCGAAGCCGCAGGCGATCGACGAGACGGTGAACAGCGACACGCTCGCCATGAAGAAGGCCTTTCGGCCATAGCGTTTGGCGAGGAAGCTCGAGCCGGTGAGCGAGATCGCGTTCGCCACCAGATAGCTGGTGACGACCCAGGAGGCCTCGTCGGGCCCGACCGCCAGACCGCCGGAGATGTAGCGAAGCGCGACGTTGGCGATGGTGGTGTCGAGCACCTCCATGAAGGTCGCGAGCGCCACCACGCCCGCGATCGCCCACGAGGCGAGCCCGACCGTCGCGTCCTTCGCGGCTTCGGGCTCGCGGCCGCCGTCGGCGGCTGCGACGTCGCTCACCTCACCCTCACCGCCGGCACGATGGAGAGGCCGGGTCCGATCGCGACGTCCCTGGGCCAGTCGTCGACGACGATCTTGACCGGGATGCGCTGCGTCACCTTCACGTAGTTGCCGGTGGCGTTCTCGGCCGGCAGCAGGCTGAAGGCGGTGCCCGAGCCCGGCTGCACGCTGTCGACATGACCGGTGACCTTGCGGCCCGGATAGGCGTCGATCTCGACGTCGACCTTCTGGCCGGGCCGCATGTCGGCGACCTGCGTCTCCTTGAAGTTCGCCGTCACCCAGATCTCGTCGGGCACGAACATCGAAAGGCTCTGGCCGGCCTGCGCGTACTGGCCCTTCGCGCCGGTGAGCCGCACGAGGCGGCCGGACTGGGCCGCGGCCACGTGGGTGTAGTCGAGATTGAGCTTGGCCTGGTCGCGCTGGGCCCGGGCGCGGGCGAGATCGGCGACCGCGCTCTCGCGGCTCGCCTGCAGCGTCTTGATCTGGCTCGTGGCCGCCGCGAGGCTGGACTTCGCCTGGTCGGCCGCCGCCTGGCGCTGCTGCAGCGTCGAGGTGGTGGACTGCTGGTTCTGGACCGTGCCGTAGCCCTTCTTGGCGAGGTCGGAATAGCGGTCTGCGTCCTGCTGGGCGAACTTCAGCGCCGCTTCGGCCTGCTCGACCGAGGACTGCGCGCCCTGGACCTGCGCCTTCTGCGCCTCGATCTGGGCGTCGTAGTTCTGGATCGCGGCCTGCGCCGACTGCACCTGCGCCTCGGCCTGCTCCAGCGCGATCTGGTAGTCGCGCCGGTCGATGTCGAACAGCGTCTGGCCGGCCTCGACATGCTGGTTGTCGGTCACCGGCGCGCCGACGACGTAGCCCGCGACCTTGGGCGCGATCGAGAACGAACGCGCGTCCACGAAGGCGTCGTCGGTGGTCTCGTACGGCGCCACATAGTGCGCGTAGTAGAGCGCGCCGCCGGCCGCGACCACGGCGATCGCGAATGCGGCCGCGGAGCCCAGCAGGATCTTGCGGCCGCGCGAGAGGCCGCCGGTCTTGCCGGTCCGCGAGCCGTCGCTCCGCTCGGGAGCCTCGCCGCCGTCGTCGCTCCGGCGCGGGTCGGCGTCGGGACTTTTCTTGTCCTTTGGCGGAGGCGAGGCCTCGGCCCGGGTCTCGTCGCCTGGGCGCTCCACGTCGAAGATCTTGTGGAGGTCCTTGCCTCCTTTACGGAGGTCCTTGCCTTGGCGGTCGTCGATGCGCGTCTCGAGGTCGCTGTCCATGGCGATGCTCCTCCTTCGCGTGATCCCATCCCCGCTCGAACGTCATGCCCCGACGAAATCAGCGAGCCGTCATCTGCTGCGTCGCACGCCGGCCTGTAGGCGCCGGGCTCGTGAAGCACCTTTGCGCTGAGCGCACGAACCGAACGCCCGCGAGCGCGTTGTCTCCCGCTTCGCCCGAGGGCTTAGGGCTGCGCCGCCGCGTCCCTCGCCGCCTCCATCAGCGTGAGCCGCCGCGCGGCCTCCGCGCGGTCCGACGCCGCAGAGCTGCGCGCCGCCTTCGAGGTCGCGGCGCCGAAATCGCGCTCGGCGCGAGCGAGACGAAGCTGCGGCGTCTCGGGCGAGTCCGGCGCGACGACTTCGAACATCCCGCCGAGCGCGTCGGCCGCGACCTCGATCGGCTTCAGCACCGTGGCCCAGACGGCGAAGACGGCGGCGAGGGCCGCCACGATGACGACGGCCGGACCGGCCAGGCGCCGCAGCAGGTCGCTTTCGCCCTGCCTCTCGACCGAAGGCGCGGGCGCCTGCGCGTGCCGGCAGGCGCGCCGGACCGCCTCGCAGGGACGTCCGCGCGGGGAGGGGCGGAAGACCGCCGGGGCGTTGCGCGTCTTGGGACAGGGACTGAGGACCTGAAGCAGGGCCATGGTCGGCTCCCTTCGTTTCGGTCGGCCGCGCCGCGGGGCGGGACCTTTCGTTTCCTTGAACCTCACTTGGGCTTCGGCCGCGCCAGGGAGTAGGCGCGCGGCTCGACAAGCAGCTTTGCGCCATGCGTAATGCTGGCGAACCCATACGAGGCCGCGCCCGTGACCGACGAGGTGAGCGACATCCGTCTGTTCGCGGCGATCGTGGCGGCCGGAAACCTGTCGGCGGCGGCGCGCCAGCTCGAGACCTCGCCCGCCGCGATGAGCCGGCGGCTCGGCGCGCTCGAAAGCCGCCTCGGCATCCGCCTGGTGACGCGCACCACGCGCCGGTTCGAGCTGACCGAGGAGGGCGCGCTCTTCCACGAGCGCTGCCTCAGCATCATCGACGACATCGAGGACGCCGAGGCCGAGGTCGTTCAGGGCCTCGACAGTCCGGGCGGACATCTGCGCGTGACGGCGCCGCTGCACTGGGGCCGCAACGTGCTGAGCGAGGTCGTCGCGGCCTTCAGCGAGCGCTATCCGAACATCGAGATCCAGCTGGTGCTCGCCGACGCGATCTTCGATCCGGTGCGCGACGGCGTCGACGTCGTGCTCGGCGTGCTGCCGCCGACCGGCGCCGACATGGTGGTGACGCGCGCCCTGCGCAGCCGCCGCCTGGTGATCGCCTCGCCGGACTACATCGCGCGCCACGGCGAGCCGAAGGTTCCCGACGACCTCCTCGCCCACGACTGCATCCGGCTCTTCATCGACGGCAAGCCGTTCGACCACTGGAGCTTTCGCGAGAACGGCAGGATCCGCACGATCCATGTGAAGGGCCGGCTGACCACGACGAGCACCGAGGTGATGCAGGACTGGGTGCTGGCCGGGCGCGGCGTCGGGCTGAAAGCCGAGTGGGACATCGAGAGGGACATCGCCGAGGGCCGGCTGGTCGCCTGCCTTCCGGACTACTGGTGCGACGAGATTTCGCTCTACATCTGCTACGCGAACCGCAGGCATCTCCCCCCGCGCATCCGCGTTTTCCTCGATTTCCTGCGCGCAACCATCGCCAGGGCGAGCGGCGCGAAGAACGGCGACGCCTGAAGCAAGACTGGAACACGCCCGGAGACCGACCCTGGCCATGCCGATTGACGACGGCCCGCTGATCGAGCGCGACCAGATCCGCACGCTGCTCGCGATCGCCGAGGCGAACAGCTTCAGCGCGGCCGCCGCGGCGCTCGGCGTGCGCCAGCCGGCGGTCAGCCAGCAGATCCGGCGGCTCGAGGCGAGGATCGGGCGTCCGGTGTTCCGGCGGTCCTCGCGCGGCGTCGCGCTCACGCCCGAGGGCGAGGCGATCATGATCTACGTCCGCGCGATGGTGTCGCTGACCGAGGATCTCCGCCGCCATCTGCGCGGCGGCGCGCGGACGGAGATCATCCGGATCGCGCTCACCGAGGACTTCAGCCGGACGGCGCTGCCCACGGTGCTGTGGCTGTTCGCGCAAGAACATCCGGAGGTGGAGCTGCGGATCTCCTGCGTCGGGTTCGACCGCAGCGTCTCCGATTTCAGGGAGGGGCGGGTCGACGCCTGCGTGCTGGTGGCCGATCCGCGCATTCCCGAGGCGGAGCCGTTGTGGTCGGCGAAGCTCGTCTGGTTCGGGCGCCGCGGCCTTTCTCTGCCGGTCGCCGATCCGGTGCCGCTGATCGTCCCGCCGGCGGATGCCGGCGTCTCGGGCCCCGGCTTCCTGCGCAACGTCGCGATCGAGACGCTGGCGGCGGCCGGCAGGAGCTGGCGGATCGCGGTCGAGACCTTCAGCCTCGCCACCGCGGAGAGCGCCTTGCAGGCCGGTCTCGGCGTGCTGCCGCTGCCCCAGGCGCTGAAGCTCGCCCCCGGAGTGGCCGAACTCGCGGCGGGGCACGGCCTGCCCGAGCCCGCCGACCGGCGCTTCGTCATCATGACCCGCGACGACGCGCCGGGGTCCGTGACGGCCTTCTGCGCGCTCATACGCGCCGCGGCCGCCATGAGCTTCGAGGTCGACGCCCGGACCTGACGGGCGGGCCGAAACTTCTTCAACGGTCGATCGGCTGTGCCATGATGGCGCCGGCGCGCGGGGTCGCGGCCCGAACGGCGGTGAGTTGGGGGATCGTATGCCGGGGGGCGTGCGCGGACGTCTGATCGCAGGATGGATCGCGGCGCTCGCGGCCGCAGCCGTGCTCGCCGGCGCGCGGCTCGTTCCGGTGCTCGTCGCCACCACCCGCAAGCCGGACCCTGTCTCGCCGATCTCGTTCGGCGCCGACCGGTCCCACGAGCTCGCCTTCGCCCGCTACGTCGTCTCGGTTCCGCCCGGCCACAAGCCGGGGGACGTGGAGAGCGCCGGCGGAGACGCGCGCGCGGACGCCGCGAAGAGCTTCGCGGTGGTGGAGGCGCGCCGGATCGACGAGGCGACCTTCTTCAGGGAGGCGGCGGCGGCCTCGCGCGGCTCGCGGACGGGCGCCACGGGCGTCTTCGTCCACGGCTACAACTACACCTTCGAGGAGTCGCTCTTCCGTCGCGCGCAGCTCTCCGCCGACTCCCATGTGGCGGGAGCCGCGGTGCTGTTCGCCTGGCCCTCGGCCGCCTCGCCGACCGGCTATGTGGCCGACCGGGACGCCTCGACCATGTCGCGCGACGGCCTCGCGCGCGTGCTCGACGGCCTTGCGGCCGAACGGACGGGCCGCGTCATCGTGTTCAGCCACAGCATGGGGTCGAACCTCGTGATGGAGTCGCTGCGCACCTTGAGGCTTTCGGGTCGCGGCCGGACGCTCGACCGGCTCGACCAGGTGGTGATGGCGGCCCCCGACATCGACGTCGACCTGTTCGTCGAGCAGCTCGAGGCGGTCGGCCGGCTTAAGAAGCCGCTCGTGGTCATGACCTCGAAAGACGACGGCGCGCTGTCGCTGTCGAGCGCGCTCGCGGGCGAGCGGCGGCGCGTCGGAAACGCCGACGTCGACGATCCGAGGGTGCAGGCGGGCGCGCGAAAATACGACGTCAGCGTGATCGACATCTCCGAGGCTCCCAACGCCGGCGGGCTGGGCCACGACCGCTACGCCGCGATGGCGGCTGTCTATCCCAAGCTGAGGGCGCAGCTCGGCGCGCGCTCGAGCCTCGCCTCGAAGGCCGGGACCTTCCTGTTCGACATGACCCAGGCCTCGATCTCGCCGGCGACGCCTGCGCGGCGGTGAGGCCTTCGGGTCGAAACCGTCAGGCCGCCGAGGGCCGCGTCCTGACCGCAAGCAGCAGCCCGACGAGCAGGATCGCCCGCAAGGCGGTCAGCGCGAGCAGCAGGCCGAAATTGTCCGGCGCGAAGTCGTCATGCGTGACCGCCTCCCGGATATGGCCGACGATGACGCCGACATAAAAGACGATGGCGTAGAGCGCGACCGCGCTCTTGAACGGCGGGCTCCGCCAGAAGGACGCGATCGCCACGACCCCGAGCGCGATGTCTGCCACCCCGATCTCGTACTGGAATGGGCTCGCGCCCCAGCCGATCGCCGCGCGCGCGACCTCGGGAAAGAACACGTGGAACACGCCCGCCCAGAGCGAGTCGATGCCGACCGCGAGCAGCAGCAGCCAGGCGAGCAGGCGCTCGGCCGTCGAGCCCGGCCCGCGCCGCGCGAGCGCGAGGACGATGGCGGCGACGAACATCAGGAGCGGGACGTTCGAGAGGGCCAGGCGTATCGCGTCTGCGATCATCGCGAGTGATCCGGGTTCGGGACCTGTCTGGAGCAGGGATCGGCATCCTGCCGCGGCGCGCGACGGGCGGCCAGAGCGTTTCTCCCGTATTCCCCGGTCGAGGGCCCAGGATCCGCGATTTTCAGCCTGTCGCGCGCGGCCGAAGCGGCGCGAATGCAACTTGACGTCGCGGCGATGCGCGCTGGTGACCGGGGCGTAACGTTTCGGTGTTCTCTTCACGGTCGCAGGCGCCCGTGAAGCGCCTTCGAGTTCTCCGGAAAAAGCCAGTCCAGGATCGCCGATGACCACCCGCGCGCAGTCGGCCATGTTCTACGGGGCGCCGGTCGCCGCCTTGCTCGTCGGCGCGGCGCTGGCGATCTTCGACCTCCATGACGCGGTCCATTCGCTGCCGCTGACGATCCTGGTCTACGTCTTCGCCGCCGGGATGCTGTTCTTCACGGTGTTCCTGGTGCTGCACCACGCCGAAAGCGTCGCGCACCGGATCGGCGAGCCTTACGGCACGCTGCTGCTGACGGTCGCGGTCACAAGCATCGAGGTCTCGATCATCGTCTCGCTGATGCTGCAGGGGAAGAACAACCCCACGCTTGCCCGCGAGTCGGTGTTCTCGACGGTGATGATCGTGACGAGCGGTCTCGTCGGCGCCTGTCTCGTGCTCGGCAGCTGGCGGCACCGCCATCAGGAGTTCAAGCGCCAGGGCACCAGCGCACTGCTGTCGGTGCTGGCGGCGCTCAGCATTCTTACGCTCGTGCTGCCGAACTACACGCTGACGACCGCGCCCGGCACTTTCTCGGCCGCCCAGCTCGGCTTCGTCAGCGTGCTCGCGGTTCTGCTCTACGCCGGTTTCGTGTTCGCGCAGACGATCGGCCACCGCGACGACTTCGTCGAGGATCTGGTGGCCCGGCCGGAGCACGCCCACCATCCGGCCAGGCAGACCAACATCGTCGTCAGCCTCGTGATGCTGTTCGCCGGCCTGATCGGCGTCGTGCTGCTCGCCGAACACGTCGCCTCGGGCGTCGAGCACGGGCTCGTCGCGCTCCAGGTCGGCCAGGTGGACGCGATCATCGGCGCGCTGATCGCAGCCCTGGTGCTGCTTCCCGAGGGCGTCTCGGCCATCCGCGCGGCGTGGCGCAACGAGCTTCAGCGCAGCATCAACATCGCCCTGGGGTCGGCCTGCGCCACCATCGGCCTGACGATCCCGACGGTCGCGGTGGTGAGCATGATCGCCGGCCGCGAACTGACGCTCGGGCTCGGGCAGGGCGACTCCGTGCTGTTGTTCCTGACGCTCGCGGTCAGCGTCATCAGCTTCGGCACCGGGCGCACGATCGTGCTGACCGGCCTCGTCCATCTCGTCGTGTTCGTGGCCTATCTCATGCTGATCGTCGTGCCGTGAGGGCCGTGGGAGACGGCGGCCGCCCGGCCTTCGCCCGATCCCGCGCGCCTGCGCGGTCTCGCCTTGCGGCCGTCCTCGCCGTCGCGCTCGGCGTTCTGTCGCTCTCCGCCTGCGCGAGCGCGCCGCGGGCGCCCGCGCCTGTCGCGCCGGACGAATGCCAAGTCGAGCCGCAGCCGCTCTCCTGCGCCGGACGGCCGGATGAGAGCGCTGCGCCGGCTCGGTAGCCGCCGGCGCCGTTCCCTCGGGTCAGTATAATCTCAAAAACTTATTATTCACGTCTAATAGACCTTTCGTTGAATCTGAAGAATAATAAGAAATAAATCAGTAGACCTCTTATTTCGACATCCTCATAGTCGCGCCGTCGCGAGAAGTTCCATCGCGGTTTGAAAAATAATAAGCAAATCGGAGGTCGCCGGTGAACCGGTTCAAGACGATCAGCCTGGGATTGGCGTTTGGCGCGAGCGCCGCCGCAGCGGCGATGGCTCCGGCCCTCGCCAATGACAGCGTTCTCGAAATCACGAAGGATCCCAAGCAGCAGGCGCTGCAGACGGTCGACTACGCGAACACGCGCTTCTCCAAGCTCGACCAGATCAACGCCAAGAACGTCAAGAAGCTTCAGGTCGCCTGGACCTTCTCGACCGGCGTGCTGCGCGGCCATGAGGGCTCGCCGCTCGTCATCGGCAACATGATGTACGTGCACACGCCGTTCCCGAACAACGTGTTCGCGCTGAACCTCGACGACGGCGGCAAGATCGTCTGGAAATACGAGCCGAAGCAGGATCCGACCGTCATCCCGGTGATGTGCTGCGACACCGTCAACCGCGGTCTCGCTTACGCCGACAACATGATCATCCTGCACCAGGCCGACACGACGGTCGTCGCGCTCGACGCCAAGACCGGCCAGAAGAAGTGGTCGGTCGTCAACGGCGACCCGAAGAAGGGCGAGACCAACACTGCGACCGTTCTTCCCGTGAAGGACAAGGTCATCGTCGGCATCTCGGGCGGCGAGTTCGGCGTCCAGGGGTCGGTCACGGCCTACAACCTCAAGGACGGCTCGAAGGCGTGGCGCGGTTACTCCGTCGGCCCCGACACAGACCTTCTGGTCGATCCCGAGAAGACGACCGAGCACGGCAAGCCGATCGGCAAGGACTCGTCGCTGAAGAGCTGGGAAGGCGACCAGTGGAAGATCGGCGGCGGCACGACCTGGGGCTGGTACTCCTACGACCCGAAGCTCAACCTGATCTATTACGGCTCGGGCAACCCCTCGACCTGGAACCCGAAGCAGCGCCCCGGCGACAACAAGTGGTCGATGACGATCTGGGCCCGCGACCCTGACACGGGCGTCGCCAAGTGGGTCTACCAGATGACGCCCCACGACGAGTGGGACTTCGACGGCGTCAACGAGATGATCCTCACGGATCAGAAGATCGACGGCAAGGAGCGCCCGCTTCTCACGCACTTCGATCGTAACGGCTTCGGCTACACGCTCGATCGCGCGACGGGCGAGCTGCTGGTCGCCGAGAAGTTCGATCCGGTCGTGAACTGGGCCACCAAGGTCGACATGGACAAGTCGTCCAAGACCTACGGCCGCCCGCTCGTCGTGGCCAAGTACTCGACCGAGCAGAACGGCGAAGACACCAACAGCCAGGGCATCTGCCCGGCGGCGCTCGGCACCAAGGACCAGCAGCCTGCGGCCTACTCGCCGGAGACCGAGCTGTTCTACGTGCCGACCAACCACGTCTGCATGGACTACGAGCCGTTCCGCGTCTCGTACACCGCCGGTCAGCCTTACGTCGGCGCGACCCTGTCGATGTACCCGGCCCCGAATTCGCACGGCGGCATGGGCAACTTCATCGCCTGGGACGGCAAGAAGGGTAAGATCGTCTGGTCGAACAAGGAGCAGTTCTCGGTGTGGTCGGGCGCTCTCGCGACCGCCGGCGGCATCGTGTTCTACGGCACGCTCGAAGGCTACCTGAAGGCCGTCGACGCCAAGTCGGGCAAGGAACTCTACAAGTTCAAGACCCCGTCGGGCATCATCGGCAACGTCATGACCTACGAGCACAAGGGCAAGCAGTACGTCGCGGTGCTCTCGGGCGTCGGCGGCTGGGCGGGCATCGGCCTTGCGGCCGGCCTCACCAACTCCACCGACGGCCTCGGCGCGGTCGGCGGCTATGCGGCCCTGTCGCAGTACACCGCTCTCGGCGGCCAGCTCACCGTCTTCACGCTGCCGACGGACTGACGCTTACAGGCGGCGAGCGGCCGGTCCGCTCGCCGCCGCTGCGCCCTGGGGCCGCTCCATCGTCCCAGGGCCGGAACTTGAAAAGGCGGGCTCGTGGAGAGCCCGCCTTTTTGCGTCGTCGGTCTTTCGCCCGCGCGCCCTCGCGGTCGGCGCGAGCGCTCAGCGCTCGTCGCCGCCCGATCCCTGGCCGTCCTTGTCCTCGGGGTCGGACGGCCCGAACGTCGGCGCGCCGAGGAAATAGACGCGCTCGAGCTGGAGCCTGCGGGCGAGATGCTTGGCCTCGCTCATCCAGAACGCATGCTTGTCCGGGCTGACGACGTAGCGCAGGCCGGGCGGCTCGTGCCGGACCTGGCAGCCGGCGCCGGACTGGACCCACTCCACGACCAGGAAACGTTCGTCCTCGGGAGGCGTCGACGCGCCCTCGAGGTAAACCACGTCGACCGACGCCGAAGCGTAGCCGACACGCCGCTGCGCCGTATGCCTCATTCGGCCGGACGAGCCTGTTCGTCCTCGAGCGTCAGCCCGCAATAGACCGGCGACGCCTTCACGCCCTGGCACAGCAGCAGCACGTCATGCGCGCCCGCGCCCGTGATCGAGATCGTCCTGGTCCAGCGCTCCTGGCTGACGGTCTCCGGCCCCAGGCGCTGGGCCCCGTTGTCGATGACCGTGATGGTGGCCGCGCTGTCGGCGTGGCGCATCACGGCCATGCCGCGCGCCGTGATCCGCATCTCCTTGCCGGACGGGGCCTCGAAGGTGAGCCGATCGAAGGTCTGCCCTTTGACGCCGGCGACGTCAGCCAGAGACGCCGTGCCGAGACAGCATAAGACGGACGTAATAAGAGCAGAGAAAGATGAATTCGCTCGCATTGCTGTCTCCATACTCGTGACGAGGATGGATGCCGGGCTGCGCTTCGTCCATTTCATTAATTTTTATTATGGAGCGCCGCGGGTCTCGAGGCTGCGAGCCAGACCCGCGGCCGCCATGCTGGGCGGATCAGATGGCGATCGGGAGGGCCTCCTCCGGCTGCTCAACCCCCTCGATCGAGACGCGGAAGAACGCCTTGCGGCAGTTCCGGGCGTCCAGGCGCGTGCGGCCGACGTGCCCCCCTCGGCCGCCTTTTCACCTATCCGTTGCAGCTCGGGATCGTGCCTTTGCGGCCGCCCTGGGTCCAGAAGATGCCGCCCCACTGGTAGCCTTCGAGGCCGTTGTACCGGATGCGGAACCACTGGAAGTCGTCGGTCCAGACGCCCGTCTCTTCGAGAACCTCGATTTCTTCGCCTTCCTGCACGCTGCCGACCTTGGCCGAGGAGCCGGAGGCGCGGCTGCGGATGATCCCGCCGCAGGCGTAGCTGAGGCCTTCCCCGCGACGCGCCTTGCGACGCTCCTCACGACGTTCCTGCTTTTGCTCCTGCAGCGCCTCGCGCTCCATCTCGATCATGGTCTGAACGTCGCCCTGACAGCGCGCCGGCACGTCATCCCACATCTTTTCGTTCTGAAAGCATCGCCCAAGCCGCTTGCCGTCACAGATCGCAGAAACGATCTTCTGGCACCGCTCATCGAGTTCCTGCGCGCGGGACGCCGGAGCGGTCAGAGCTCCCGCCAGAACGCCGAGCGCCAACGGCGCGCCGAGCCGGATCAACGCGGACATTTGTTTTCACGCTCCTGTTCTTGAATTTCCGCGACCTTCTTGCGGTCGCCCGCCGACAACGGCACATCTTCAAGTCTTTTGAACTGGCAGCCTTCATTGCCGAAGGCGCGAATAGCCCGCGTTGTTTTGAAACAATAGCCCGCGTCCTTGTAGACCGCGTTTCGCTCGCCCTCCAGTTCGTCACATGGAAAGTCCGCATATGCAGGCGCGCTCAAGGACAGAAGCGACGCAAATCCAATTACGCCGAGGCAGAATCTGAGTATTCTTGCATTTTTTGTGATGACGAATCCCCCATGCTCAGTCGCCGAATTCATTCGGTGAAGGAAAATGTCTCGATTTGGCAGACGTTGATGTTGCGCTTTATCACCTTCTCTCCGTCGGCGAACACTCCCTGAAAATCGAACTTGCACTTTCCGCTGCCGTCATCGATGTCGATTTCGATTTTTTCGCCGGGCTCCAGCTCCTGGGAGCCCAGGATGTCCTCTTCCCAATCTTGCGAGCCGGTATTTGACGCGTAAAACTCTGTCATGGTCTGAGAGGTTTTGTTGCGAATATTGACTTTGCGATTGGCGGCGTCCGCGGAGCTAAGCGCAAACGCGATCGACAGCGCAGTGACGACTGCGCATGCAAAATAATTCTTCATGAGTGCCCTCAATGCAAAAGATATCGCGCAGTGGTGATGCGGAATTATCTTGATACCGTCAACGCCCGCCGAAGAAATTGTCGAGCGATAAACGTAATTATGCGTCGGATTTTTATTTGGATCGACTAAGCGCCGATCATATTGGCGGGCCTCGCGACGCTCACTGGAGCGATGAGGGGTGCGGCGCCAGAGATGAGCCGGAGGACGCAGCGTAAGCGCCGCCGACACTCAAGTGAGCGATGAGGTGAGGATGTTCGATCCGAAGTTCGACGGACATGCCCGGCTCGCTTCGGCCACCGACGGCTCTTGGATATTCCGCCGCCGGTCGCGTCGCCACCGAAAGTCAAACATCTTCATGCAAAACGTGACTTCGACATTCTTCAAGCGCCGTGTCGGTTCGAAAGTACCGACCGTGTCTGTGAAGCGGCGAGGCGAGACGCGTGACTGGCTGGAGCGGCTCACGCCGCCGCCGTCCGCGCGCGCTTGTCGGACGTCCGCTGGACGCGGACGCAAAGATGCCAGTTAAGTGATTGAGATCCCTGGCGCTCCCAAGGGGACTCGAACCCCTGTTTTCGCCGTGAGAGGGACATTTCGGCGTTCTTCAGCGTCCACCGCTGTCCACATCAAATGCTGATTTCTGAAGGGGTTCGTATATGCGCGTCCACCGTTGTTCACTTATGTTCTCCCGTATATATTGGACACGTGTTGGACACGAAGCGGGGCGCGCGTGGCGAAGACGGTACGGGACGCCAATCTTGAAACGAGGACTGCGCGAGCGCGTCTGACGCCCCGCGGTAAGCCTTATTACCGGAACTTAGAGCCCGGGCTTCACATCGGTTATCGCAAGCCGGCGAAAGGCGCCGGGAAGTGGGTCGCCCGGCACTATGTCGGAGAGCGCGACTATGAAACCGAGACGCTGGCGACAGCCGACGATTTCTCGGACGCGGACGGCGTCGCGATCCTCAGCTATCGGCAAGCGCTTGATTTGGCCCGCGCCCGCATGGTCAGCCGGGCGCATGCCGCAGCAGGCAAGACGGGCCCGCTGACAGTCGCCGATGCCATCGCCGACTATCTCGATTTCGTTGATGCGAACCGCCGGTCAGGCGTCGACGCCCGAGCTCGGGCCAACGCATTCATCCTGCCGACGTTCGGCGCCAATGAAATCGAGAAATTGACTGATCGCGAAATTACCAAATGGCTTCGCGATCTCGCCCTGGCTCCCGCAAGGATCCGAAGCAAGAAGGGGCGCGACCAGCGCTTCAAGCCGGTGGCTGATGATGACGAGGGTAGGCGTCGTCGTCGCGCTTCCGCCAATCGAACGCTGACGATCCTGAAGGCGGCTCTCAATCGCCAGTGGCGGGCCGGCCGCGTGTCGTCGGACACAGCATGGCGGCGCGTAGAGCCCTTCGAGAATGTCGACGCCGCGCGCGTGCGTTACCTGTCGCTTGCCGAAGCCGGCCGGCTCCTGAACGCCGCCGAGCCGTCGTTCCGAGCTTTGCTTCGCGGCGCGCTCGAGACCGGCGCCCGGTATGGCGAGCTCTGCGCGCTGGAGGTGTCGGACTTCAATGTCGACAGCGGTACGATCGCGATCCGGAGATCAAAGTCGGGCTCGCCGCGCCACATCATCCTGACCGTCGAGGGGGCGGCGTTCTTCAAGCGCCACGTCGCAGGCCGCGACGGTCGTGAAGTGATGTTTGTCCGCTTCGATGGAGAGCCGTGGAAGGCTTCGCGGCAAGCGCGGCCCATGGCCGAAGCATGCGCGAACGGCAAGGTCACGCCGCCGATCTCATTCCACGGCATGCGCCATACCTGGGCGTCTCATGCGGTCATGAACGGCGTGCCGCTGCTCGTCGTCGCGAGGAACCTCGGGCACGCCGACACGCGCATGGTCGAGAAGCATTACGGCCACCTCGCTCCGTCCTTCGTCATCGACGCCATCAGGGCTGGTGCGCCGAAGTTTGGAGGTGGCGGGGACAATGTCGAGCAAATGAGGGCCGCGAAGTGAGGGTGCCTTCAGGTTGCACAACGATCGCTCAGTTCATTCAGGAGAGGACGGCTGAATTAGGCTTCGAAGACGATGCCTATGAAGAGCTCCTGACCCTGCTCGAAGCAGGGGAGCGCACAGCGGTCGCCGTCAATCCGTCGACAGGCAGGATGGTCGACCTAATGACTGATCGCTGGCGCCGCGCCGATGCTATGCAAACCTTACGAGAAGGGCGGCTATGGCAGCGCGGACGTGTGCGAACCGTCTACTCGAGTTGGATCCACAGCGACCGTCCACCCGAAAGAGGCCCGGACAAGTATGCGGACGTATTCCTGAAGAACGCAGACGATGCAAGCCGGTCAGATCCTGAGCCCACCACGGGCGATCTTAAACTTGGCGAACCGGCTTCGGCTGTAATTTATCGGACAGGAGCGCCAGGCAGACCGACAAGCACCGACCTAGTGATCGGAGAACTTCACGCCCGAATAGCTGACGGTCAGCTAGAGCCAACGCTAGCGAAACAAGCGCAGGCGCTCTCAGCATGGCTTGCTGAACGACACCCCCAAGCGGCACAACTGAAGCCGACCTCTATGGAGAACGCGATACGAAACGTGTGGCGTGGCAATGGTTTAGGTAAACCCATTAAAACAAACGCCAATGGCTAATTTAATGGCGATTTTCGTGGCTTAGATCAGCGCGAGCATCCGAACACCGCAATGAACGCGGGTGTTCAGAGATGCAGCGCGGAAGCATCTCGCTAGCCAAGCACCCGCCCTCAATAGGGTGTTAGCAGATGCAAAGCCTTACGATCGAAGACTGGTGCAAGCGGCACGGTCTCTGCCGTTCGACCTTCTACAATCTCCAGAAAGCCGGCAAAGGCCCGCGCCTGATGAAGGTGGGCGCCGTCACGCGGATCTCGGAGACGGCTGACCGCGAGTGGGTCGCTGAGCGTGAAGCCGAGGCCATCACCTCCCGCCAGGAGGCCGCTTGATCCATGGCCTCCAAATGCG
Organism: Chenggangzhangella methanolivorans; assembly: GCF_042648545.1. Classification (NCBI taxonomy): domain Bacteria; kingdom Pseudomonadati; phylum Pseudomonadota; class Alphaproteobacteria; order Hyphomicrobiales; family Methylopilaceae; genus Chenggangzhangella; species Chenggangzhangella methanolivorans. Next base: position 446,610 of record NZ_JBHRXS010000003.1, on the reverse strand, counting down.
AAACCCGCGCGGCGGTGGCACGCCGGCGGGTCTCGGAAGCTGTCTTCGTGGGCACGATCGACGCTTCCGAAAATACTCTCCCTGTCGCTGTCGTCAATCTCAGACAGCGCTTCGGCCTCTCCGCCGAGGTCGCGTCGCTGGTCGCTCAGCTTGCGGGCATCGGTCCGCGGGAGGCGCGGCGATGAGCGCGAGCATCCTTCCCTTCCGTCCGCGCTCCAGCGCTCCGATGTCACAGGTCCTCCCGCTGCCGCGGGTGGACGTCTGCGGTCATCACCCCGACGGTCGACCCGACCTCATCGTCTTTGACGTCGAGTATGTGCGTCACGACGGGCCCGACGGGTTCGACGTGCTCGGCACCTTCAACAACGCGTTCGAGGCGGAAGCTTTCGCCGATCGCTGGATGGCGGCCAATCCCGACATGGGAGGCGGCCGATGAGCGCGAAGATCCTCTTCTTCCCCACGTCGCCGGCCAGATTCATTCCCCGCGTCGAAGTTCGTGAGCATTGGACGCGCGGCGGCGAGCTCTGCTTCTGGCGTGTCATGGCGCTCGACCACAACGGCGAGCACCTGATCGAGAGCTTCCCAGACCCCGACGAGGCCACGGAGTTCGCCGAGGGCTTCCGCATCGCCTACCGCGAAGTGTTCGCACAGGACATCGCGAGGCGGCGGAATGCCGCTCACCGGCAGTGCGGCCAGGTTCGGCTGTGGTGCGTCGAGGATGATCATGGAGGCGCGGCGTGAACGTGCACTCCCTTGATCTCGCATCAGTCGCCAAGGCGCTCGGCGGCGACGTTTCCGGTGGTCAGGTGCTTGCGCCTGGCCCCCTTCACTCCGCGAACGACCGCTCGCTTGCGGTCAAGCTCTCGCCCATGGCGACCGACGGTTTCGTGGTGCACTCGTTCTCGACAGACGATCCCATCGCCTGTCGGGACTGTTCGCGAAAAATTGGGTCTTCCGGCCTTCCAGCCCGCTGCTCCCGCGAACCGAGACCAGTGGTGGACTCACGAGTACGTCTACCGTCAGCCGGACGGCTCGCCGTACCTGCGCGTCCGCCGGACGAAGTCGAAGGACTTTCCTCAGCACCACTGGGACGGCTTCGCGTGGGCGAAGGGAAAGCCGGCCGGTCCGAAGATCCCATATCGGCTTCCGGAGCTCCTCGCCGCGTCGCAGGAAGGCGTTTTTGTCTGCGAAGGCGAGAAGGACGTCGATCGGCTCGCCTCGCTCGGCTTCGTGGCGACGAGCGCATCCGAGGGCGCCGGGAAATGGACGTCGGACCTCGACCAGTGGTTCGAAGGACGCACTGTCTGGATCCTCGCGGACAATGACGAGGCCGGCGAGGCGCACGCCCTCGACGTCGCGCGTCACCTGCATCCGGTCGCCGCGAGCGTCAGCATCGTGCGCCTGCCTGGTCTGCCGCCGAAAGGCGACGTCTCAGATTGGCTCGATGCGGGCCATAAGCCTAGAGCGGTCGTCGACTCGATCGGAGACACCCTCGACCCGCCGAGCGACCTTCTGGGGATCGCCAAGGCGACTCCAAAATTTGACCCCGCCGCCGCTCAGCCAAATGTCGCACCGACAGCCCCGGCCCCGAACGCAATCAAAGCCACGCCCTTCACCTGGCGCGACCCTTCGCAGTTCCCCCGTCGCGAATGGCTGCTCGGGCACGACTACTGCCGGCGCTACCTGTCGGGCCTCATCGCCCCGGGCGCGTCGGGGAAGTCCGGCTTGATGCTTGCAGAGGCGCTTGTGCTCGTCACCGGTAGGCCTTTGCTCGGGACCGCGCCGCGCGAGACGGTCAAGGTTTGGTACTATGGCGGCGAGGATCCTCAGGAAGAAACCGAGCGCCGCGTCCTCGCGGCCATGAAGCACTACGGCATCGCTCCAGTGGAGGTCGACGGGCGACTTTTCCTGACGTCGGGCCGCGACGTGCCGATCAGCATTGCGGACATGGCTGACGGGCGCGCCAAGGTCGCGACGCCCGTCGTCGAGGCGATCGTCGCCCAGATGGTCGAGAACGAGATCGGCGCGATGCTCGTCGACCCGTTCGTCTCGACCCACGGCGTCGGCGAGAACGACAACGTCGCCATCAACCTTGTCGCCCGGCAATGGGGCGCGATCGCCGAACGCACCAACGCCGCGATCGGCCTTGCGCACCACTCCAGCAAGCCGGGCGGCGAGACCGTCACGACGGAAAAGAGCCGCGGCGCGAGCTCGCTCATGGACGCCTGCCGCATTGGGCGCGCCATGAACAAGATGACGAAGGCGCAGGCCGACGAACTTGGCGTCGAAGAGCCCAATCGGTTCTTTCGGATCGGCGGCGCCGACAGCGCCGGCAAGCACAACCTCGCGCCTCCGACCGACAAGACGCATTGGTATCGGCTGGCGTCGGTCTGCCTCGAGAACGGCAAGCCGGCCGGCGGCAACGCCTTCCAGAACATGGCGCCGGATCTCAGCGATTGGGTCGGCGTCGTCGAGACCTGGGAGCCGCCGAGCCTCATGAGCCACGTCGACAACGTGGCGCAGCTGGAGGAGATCCAGCGGCGGGTGGGGCGCGGCAAGTTCCGTGAAAGCTACAACTCAGCCGAATGGGTCGGTGGCGTCGTGGCCGACGTGCTCGAGCTCGACGCGATGAACAAGGGCCATCGGGCTCGCATCCGTCGACTGCTAGCCGTCTGGTACGCGAGCGGCGCGCTCGAAATTTACGAGGAGAAAGACGACCACCGCGAGGTCAAAAAATACGTCCGCGTTGGCTCCGGCGATGACGGTTGCCGTAGCTCTGCCGGAGTACGGCAATGAGGTACGGCACCACGGCAGAAAAGGTGCCGTGCCGCACCTCTTATAAGTGCGGCGCGGCTACTGCGGCACGGCGGCTTTCCTTACAGAGGTACGGCACGGCAGGAGGTCGCCCATGACCGCCGCCGAGATCGCGGCCTGTCAGGCTGCGCTCGACGCCGCCGAGCAGGCTGCCGAAGCGCTCCGTGCCGTGCTGCATGGCGAGCGGCCTCACGTCGCTCCGACCGACGCGCTTCGCCTGAAGCAGGCGCAGGCCGAAACCGGCTGGAGCGAGAAGACCGCTCGACGGTGGGCCAAGAAGCTCGGCTTCAAGGTTGGAGGCGTCTGGTACATCGAGCGCGCCAAGCTGCGGACGGTGGCGCCATGAGAGATCGCATCGTCGCCCATCTGCGGAAGAACGACCTCTCAAGTCTGGTCGTCCGCCTCACCACCTTTCGCGGCCGGCGCTGTGTCGACGTGAGGGTCTACGACGACCCGGTCTTCGAGAAAGGCTTCGCCGCTACCAGCGTCGGCGTCTCAATCCGGCCAGATCTCCTGCGGTCCATGATTGAGGCGCTTGAGGCTGCGGAGCAGGCGGCGATCAGGGAGGGGCTGATCAGTCCGATAGTCCCGCCGTGTTGAGCATGCCGTTTCGAATCAACACCAGTGTCCGGAACTCGCGCCACTGCCGAAGATCCGCTTGTCGCGCAGCAACGCCGAAGTCCGTCTCCAAGCCAAATTTTTTCACCGAGAATGACATGGCGATCGCATTACTGAGGGCATCCTCAGCTTCAGCAACCTTGCGCTCTGCGTATCCAAGATCACTTTCCATGCAACTGCGACGCGCAAGGGAGGCCGAAGGTTCACCATATAGACGATGGTTGCTTTACAAGTCGTTCAGCGCCCACCGCCGTCTGTCATTCCGCCGTACAGTCAGGTGTGCATCCGCAATCCGTCCCCACGAGTATCTCGCACGACGGCGAGGTGCCATGGCGTACATCATCAGGTTTTCCGACGGCTCTGCGACGTTCGAGATATCGGCTCCGACATCCGATGCCGCCCGCAATCTGGCGATCTCGTTGCGCAAAGCCGAAGCCAAGGACGTAGGCGTCTGGACGTTGGATGGACAGCCAGCCTTCGTCGCAGACTCTGACGGGGCCCCTGGACCCCAAAACCACCAAGGGTAATTCGCGAGCCCGGCACCTTTCTAGGCACAGCCCTCCTAAAGGGGTCCGCAGCAAATTCGCAAGCCGATGATCGCTGATATTCGAACTGCTTTGCATTCATGCACTGCGGACATGTCCGCACCTTGGAGGCCGATGATGGCGACAGCCGCACAGTGCGCCGAGCACCTCTTCCTGAAGCCACGCCGCTTCCACGAACTGCTCGAGCAGGGGATCCTCACCCGTCAGGCTCGCGGCTCATACGATCTCGCCGCGATCCGCGAGCAGTACCTCGCGCACCTCCTTGAGGTCGCTGCCAGCCGCGGCGAGGACGCGCCAGACCTCAGCCAGGCTCGCGCTCGATTGGCTAGCGAGCAAGCCGACGCTCAGGCGATGAAGAACGCGACGATGCGCGAAAGCCTGCTCGAGCGCGAAGATGTCCGGACCGCGGTGGCGACTGCGTTCGGTCGCGTCCGCGCAAAACTCTTGGCGCTGCCGGCCGCTCTAGCCCCGCAGGCGGTCGAAGCTCAGTCGATCGCGGAGACGCGAGCGGTTCTCGAAACCGGCGTCTGGCAGGCGTTGAACGAGCTCGCGGCGACGAAGGTGGTTGGGTGTCTGCCACGATAGAGCGAGCCTCCAGATCGGCCCTATGATGGGCCGTCAAAGCTTTCAGTTGCGGTTTGACGAAGCCCTCCTAAAGTCACCACCTCGCGTCGATGCAGACGCTCTCGAGGGTGGTTCTCATGAAGTCTGCGCTTGCCGCCGCCGTCGTGGGCTCGCTTACTTTGATGAGCGGAGCCGCTTATGCTGAAGATAGCGACGTTCAGTCAAGCGCCGCAAGCAAAGCCGCGCCGTTCGCTAAGGTAAGCAAGCCTTGTGGCACGGAAGGAAACTTGTATTTCTGCCTAAGTTTAAAGCCGGACGATCGGGGGCCAAAGCTAGCTACGGTCTACTCAGTAAATTTTCCGTCCAAAGGGACGGCTGTAGTTAACTGGAATGGGTCGGTCTTTTGCGACGTTATGAGTGTGCCAGACGTGGGGCCAACTCAGTACAATCTGCGTGTGGGTGAGACGTCTACATTTGTCGATCTCGCTATTACTCAGGGCTCTCAGTCCATTGTATACAACGCGCCCGGCGCACTAACTGTCGGTGACACCGCTATCAATTATGTGCCGCGTGAAGTTGGCTTCGCGCAGATCTCACGGACATTCTTAGTTCCGGCACCATTATCCAAAACCTTCGAAGTCAAGCCAGGAAAGCAGACCTATCAAGTCCTGGTCAGGGCGGACTTCAGAAAGTTTGGCAATCCGGCCTTCTGCAATATTAACGGCGGGACCATGAGCATTCAGTTTTTCCCAAGATGATCTGACGTCTGTCTCGGGACGAAGTGTCCACTTTTGACCACCCCAATGTCCAGTTTTGGCCAGTCGACCTGACCCCCGCGCTCGCGCGATTCTGCGGGCATGGCCGAGATCATCTCCTTTCCCGCCAGACTTACCGCAGCAGTTCCGACCGAACTGGCTGACGCCGTTCGTCGCGCCGCCGAGGCTCGCGGCCTGACGGCCGCCGACTATCTCCGCGGCGCGACCATGGCGCGCCTGATGCTCGACGGCGTCCCCTTCCGCCCACTCCCCAACCTAATGCGCGTCGCGACCCGTGGCGGTCGCTCGCGCGTGCTCTGAGGAACCGCATGGCCCGCAAGCTTATCGATCGCCTGACCGGCAAGCAGTCCGCCGAGGACGTCATCCGCGGTCTGGAGAAGACCAAGGCCGACCTCGAGGCCAAGTTGCCCTCGCTAGAGGCCGCGAAGGCTGCCGCGCTCGACGAACGGCGCGAGGCGCTGATCTCGGGCGTCGAGGCCGGACACGCCGCGAACCGGGCTCGCCAGGCAGAGGATGACCTCGCGGCCGTCGCCGACGCCCTCGCTGAGGTCGAGCGCCGTCTTACCGACGCCGTCGCCCGCCGTGACGCCGAAGCCGCCCAGGCCGAGCGCGAAGCGGTCGCCAAGGGGCTGGAGGACAGCGCCAAGGCGATCGTGGCCGCGGCGAAGGACATGGCAGCCGCGGTCGAGGCGGTCGCCAAGGCCCATGCCCGCATGCAGCTGGCGGTGTCCGCGAAGGCCGCGCCTCAGGTTATGGCGAACCGCGAGAGCCTGAGCCCTGTGCAGTTCGCCGATGGCGTGCTGCTCGAGGCGCTGGTCGCGGCGCTGCCGGACATTGGGGTTCGCGCCGATCTCTATCCCGCGCATTACACCCGCGAGCGCACCGTCGAAGGTCGTTCGGCCGCGGATGCCGGCGCTGCAGCTGCCGAGCGTCTCCGCGATATCGCTACTGAAGTCCGCGATGGCCATGCCGGCGCTCTGGCCGAATGGCGCGCCAGTGGACCGCGTATTCATGCTAGCGAGCCGCCCGCGATCCCCGTCCATCCGAGCGCGTGCTTCTCCTACGTCGACCACCACGGCCAGGCGCGCCGCGTGACGCCTCTGGACTGCTATCTGCCGGAGCCCGTAGCGGTCGCGGCAGTCGCCAAAGGGCTGGCGGAAGATGCGCCGAGCATCGCGACGCAGACGGCCCGAAACCAGTGGGAGCGCAAGCGTGAGGCGACGCCAGCCGAGAACTTGTTCGACAGGGTCGAGGTCACCGATCTCGGCGTCGATTTACGGGCGCTCGCGGAGGCCGAGGAAGAGCGCCAGCGGACTTCCGCGCGCGACGCGGAAGCCGTCGCCCGCGCCGAGCTCGAGCGGAGGGCGGCTTGATGGACTGCGAAGCCCCCGCCACCCGTGCCGACCTCGAGACCATGGTCGCTGACGCCCGGCGCGTCGCCCCGCTGAATGTCCCGCAGGACGCGGTCGACCGCCTCGTCGCCTCCGGCGCCTCACCGACGCGGGCTCGGGCTCGGCTGTTCGAAATGGTGTGGGGCCATAGCGTCGCTAAGCCCGGACGCCCGATGGCCGCGCATCTCTTGGGAGGCCGCGCCTGATGAACAGCCGCACGCTTTCCCAGCTTCAGGTCGAGATCACCGCGAACCTTGCGCCGCTCCGCGCCGCGCTCGCTGCGGCTGACCGCGAGACGGCGGCCTTCGGTAAGCGCGCGGCGGCGTTTCGCACGTCGATGACGTCCGCAGGTACGGCTCTCGCGGCGGGTGGCTTCGGCCTCGCAGCGATGCAGGTGGTCAACCTCTCGGACAAGTACCGCGGGCTTCAGAACAGCCTCAAGGTTGCGGGCCTCGCCGGCGCCGAACTGACCGCCGTCTACAAGACGCTGACCGCTCAGGCCGAACGCAACTTCGCGCCCGTCGAGGCGATGGTCGGGCTGTTCTCGTCGACCTCTCAGGCCGCCAAGGATCTCGGGGCGTCGACGCAGGACATCCTGAAATTCACCAACGTGGTCGCGCAGGCGATGCGGATCGCGGGCACGAGCCCCGAGGCCGCGTCCGGCGCGCTGCTCCAGCTTGGGCAGATGCTCGGCTCGTCGCGGGTGCAGGCGGAGGAGTTCAACTCGGTCGCCGAAGGCATCCGGCCGCTGATGCAGGCCGCCGCTGACGGCATCGACGAGGCCGGTGGGTCGATCTCCAAGCTCAAGCAGCTGGTCGCCGCCGGCCAGGTCTCCAACAAGGCGTTCTTTGAGGGCGCGCAGGTTGGCGCGCAAGCCTTCGAGACCAAGCTCGCGAGTTCGACGACGACCGTCGGTGGCTCGCTGACGAACGTCCGGACCGCCCTGACGAACCTCGTCGGCGCGATCGACAATGCGTCCGGGTTCTCCGACGATCTCGTGGCCGGCTTCGAAAACCTTACCAGCGCGATCAAGGCCACCGAGAATCTGATCGGCAAGTTCAGCACGGAGTTCGCCGCCGCCGGCCGCTTCCTCGATGGCGTCAAGGCCAAGGTCGACTATCTTGCGGACGCCATCGGCCGCCTGACTGGCCTGAAGATCATCGGCGAGACGCTGAGCTCGCTTGCCGGGCTTAGCGACGGCAACGAGATGGCGGGCCTGAAGGCTCAGGCGTCGGTCGAGGCGCTCGAGCGCGGGATCGCCTCGCTGACGGCGCGCAAGGCCGAACTCAACAAGGTTATGGGCGACAACCCCAACTTCGCGACCACGCTGACGGCTATGGGCCAGGAGATCGATCGCGCGACGGCAAAGCTCGACACGATGCGTCGGGCTGCGGCGGGCGCTGGGCTTGGCGGGACCGCGCAGGCGATCATGGACGCCACGCCGGTTGCGGACCTTCCGGGGTTTTCGATGCCGGCGGAGAAGAGCGGGGCGAAGCGGATCAGTCTCGCCGACTACAAGGTCGACGGCGGCGTGGACAAGGCCGCCGAACGCCAGTCGAACCGCATCAAGGAACTGATCTCGGACCTCGAGGAAGAGATCAGGGTTTCGGGCCTTTCAGCCGTGCAGCAGGAGGTGTCGGCGAACCTGCGGCGCGTGAATGCCGATGCGGCGTCCAAGGAAGGCAGGCAGATCGCGGCGCTGACAATGCAGCTGGAGCGCCAGCGGCAGGCGGCGCGCGATCGGGACGACGACCTTCGCTCGCAGCAGTCGATCCGGGCGAGCCAGCAGGACCTGAATCTCATGATGGCCGGCGCCGGCGTGAAGGCGATCGAGGCGACCCGCTACGCCCGAGAGAAGCTGTTCGAGATCGAGCGTCAGGCTGCGGAGAACGGCGCCGAGTGGGCCCGGCAGCGAGTGCAGGGCCTACAGCAGGAGGCCGCGCTTGTCGGCACCCTCGCCGAGAAGGCCAAGCAGGCGGACCTCTATCGCGACGCCATCTTCGAAAGGCAGAACCTAGGGCGGTCTGAGGCCGAACAAGGCATCTACAGCCGCATGAATAGCGCCGGGCTCTTGAACGCCAACGGCGAGATGGAGGGGCCGATCAACAACGCGATAGCGGCCCAGATGCGGTTCAACGATCAGCTTCGCGAAGCGCAGCAGATCGCAGGCGATTTCACGACCGGCTTTTTCTCCGACCTCCGCAATGGCGTAAAGTGGACGCAAGCCCTCGGAAACCAGCTTGGCAAGCTGGGCGAAGACATGATGAACCAAGCCCTGCGAGACCTTTCGAGCAAGGCCGTATCCACGTTGATGGGAGGCGGGCCGGCAGCCGGGCTAGGTTTCAAGCGAGACGGCTCGTCGGCGAACAACGCGTTGTTCGTGACGTTCGGGGGCGTCGGCAGCAATCTGCCTTTCGACGCCGGACCTAGCTTGCTCAATCAGAAGATGGGTGGCTTTGGCGCTAGGCGTGACGCTGTAGCCGACGCTGGCGGCTGGCTCAAATACGCCAACCAGGGCGCCACCCGCAGCCAGCCTTTGGACCCCAAGTTGACCGAGGCCTTCAGCTTCCTGAAGGACAGGGGCATTCAGATGGAGGTCTTTTCGGGCGGCCAGCCCGGCAAGGGTTCGGGCCTTCCGCGAGTGGGGTCTACCCGCCACGACCACGGCATGGCGGCCGATGTCTTTTTCTCGAAAGACGGCCGCCGCCTCGATTGGGCCAATCCGCAGGATCAGCCGATCTTTCAGGACATTGTCAGCCAGGCGCGCGCGAACGGCGTCACCGGCTTCGGTGCGGGGCCGGGTTACATGCAGCGCGGCAGCATGCATGTCGGCTTTGGCTCCCCCGGCGTCTGGGGAGCGGGCGGGCGCGGCGCGAATGCGCCGGGCTGGCTGCGTGAGGCCTACAACTCGCCGGGTGCCTCGCAGCTTCCGCAAGCCCTCAAGCAGTCCACCCAGCAGGTTCAGGATTTCACCGCGAACTTGAACCCCGCGACGCAGGGGCTCGGCACCTTCGGGCAGGGCCTTGGCCAATTTGGAAACGCGCTATCCGGTGTGGGAGGGCAGGGCGGCGGCGCGGGCATCCTCGGAGGCATCTTCAGCCTCTTCAGCGGGTTTGCTGGTCTCTTCGATGAGGGCGGCTCCATCGGGGCCGGAAAATGGGGCATCGCCGGTGAACGCGGCCTTGAGCTCGTGCGCGGCCCTGCTTCCGTCACCTCGCGTCGCGAGACGCTTGCGATGATCAAACGGCCTTCGCTCCCGGGCCCGTCGGGCGGCGGCTCGCGCTCGTCCAGCTACCGCGGCGGCGACATCATCATCCAGGGCAACGTGGACAAGAACACGATGCCGGATCTTGAGGCCGCCATGGCGCGCAACCGGCGGGAGATGGCGGATCAGGCGCGGTATGACCGCGAGAACAGCTGGCGGTTCGAGTGATCGAACGTCTCAACGTCAGTGACATCGGCCGCCGCTGGGGCGCTGTCTGGGCTCAGCGCGCCATCGTCGAGGCGGTGAAGTCGGACGGCGCGCTTCCGTCCAAGGCAAACGCCTCGATGGCAAGTGACTTCAACACTCGCGTCGCCGAGCTTCGAGAGGCGGGCGTCGGGCAGGAGGGGGTGGCAGCGTTTACGGCTGCCGCAACCAAGGAGATGGATCGCCGCCTAAGTCTGGCGACGCGAGCGATCGAAATCGGAGAGAGATGATGCCTCAAGCAATTGTCGCGCTGATCGGTGGTTCGGCGCTCGTCACCGGCGCCGGTTCGCTGACCGTCGGGCAGATCCACTTTCGATGACCGCGACCAACGTCCTCTGCGATCCGGCCGGCGTCGTTCTCTGGTCGGACACGCTGTTCTACGACGTTCGCGACGGCCGGGTGATCGGCTTCATGTCGAAGCAGATCGTCAATGCCGAGAAGCGCTTTGCGGTTGCCGCAAGCGGAAGCCTCGCCGTCTACCAGATGACCTATGAGGCTCTTTCAGACGTCGATCTCGACGAGGCAAGGGATCGCGCGCCCGACCTGATGCGCGCCATCCACGAGGCTCTCAGCCGCCAGGAGGGTCGCGTGGGCGGGCCGCATGCCGGCCTCGTCTTCGGGGGCTATTCGGAGCGTGAAGGGCGCTTCGCCGCCTACGCGGTTCGGACGGCGGACGACAGCCTGTGCCCGGGCTCGAAGGCCTTCGAACCGATCGAAGTCGCGCTGTTCACCGCGCCCGAGATGGTAGCGGACGATAAGCCCGTGGTTTTCGATGCTGCGACCGTAATTGCCGCGATCGCTCAACACGGCGTCCACGGGTTCTGTCGGCAAGTGATGGAGGGCCAGCGAGCCGGCGCGCGCCATGCGCTGGAAAGCGCTCTGCAGGGCCAGCCGCTGATCGGCGGCGCGTGCGAGGTCACGACCATCAGCGAATACGGCGTGACGACCGAGAGGGTGGCGGAGTGGCAGGATACGGTCGGCGATCGGTACGAAGATCTATCGGACGCGCCCTCGCTCGCCTTGGCTTAGAACTTCGCCCCGCAGGCCTCGAGAACCTGCTTTAGCGCATTGTCCACGCCCGCCATCGCAAACTCGCCCGAAACCGTGTTGTCGCTGAAGGGAACGGCGCTGACGTAGAGGTTTTGCGAGCCCTTCAGTTGGCGAACGAAGGGGAGCATTTCAGATTTTGACCATAGGCCAAGCGCCTTATGATCGTTGCTTTGACGAAAATTGAGGGTTTGCGCTTTGTTTATCTACTCTGTAAGTAACCTTGCCGCCCTCATTAAGGTTAGACATAAAGACATCTGCAAAAATAATATATGCCATCAGTTCGTGCTCTCGGCACATCAATATAAGGCTCAGCTTCTCCGCTCGGCCAAATTTTGCGATATGAGGCTCTCTGGACTCGACGAGAGCCATTACGTTCTCGGTGTCGTCGATTTTTGATACTTCGCGCTGGATAATCCACGCGCCCGCCGTTACCGGCGCGGACGGCGTCACCCTGTAGATTGCGTCATAGCAAGACAGCCGCTCGGCGTCGGTCGCCTTGACCGCACAGTCTTTCGGATCGTCTGCGGCGTTCGCAGAGCTTGCCGCGAGCCCGGCGACGAGCGCGAGGCAGCCAGACATCAGTCGCATCGGCATCCTAAGCCTATCGGTAGATTGCAAAGCCTTCGATTTTGACGCAGGCGGGCGCGCGGTAGCGTGGCTTAGAGCCGCCAGCGACTTGGACGATATCGCAACGCTCGCTGTACGTCGGCATCACCTGCAAACCACGGGTTTTCTTCGACTGGCAAAGGGTCGACTCGCCGCGGTCGCATGACACCGGATCGTCTCCCACCGCCTTCACGAAGGCGCCGCCGACCTTATTGCCTAAGACGTCGCGCGCTTCGGGATCATAAGAGCGAATGGACGAGATCGCGCCTTTGCGCTCGTCGAGGAAAATCTGAAGCATCTCGCGGTTGCCAGACGTGACGCGGACGCAAAACCCGTCGCACTCATTCCCGAGTTGCACCTTCAGCGGCGCAAGCCGGTTGGTCAGATCCTCGAGCGAAACCCGCCCCCGGAGCGAGACGACCTGGCCCGGTCTGGGGCCCCGCACCTCAGTTCCGCTGAAGGTGAAGCCTGGCGCCGATTGTCCGAATGCCGGGACGGCGACGACTAGGGCGAGGGCGGCGAGGACGAGGCGCATCCCGCCACGGTAGCGGACCCCTCACGGGGCGCAACCTTCCGCGCCTCGTCGGTCTGAAGATCCTAGACTTAAGTGCGCAGGAGGCTGGATGAGCATCATTCTAGGTGATCTTCTTTGTATAGTTGTAGGCCTCGGGTTCATCGGACCATGGGCCGTTCTTACGGCTTACACGACAAAACCGCACTTCAACCTTGTCGTCGAAGACTGTTCGATACCGAACCACGCCGTAGTGCCAAAAGTGGACTTCACCAGCCCGAAAGCGGTCGTGCATCTCCATGGTCGTAAACTCGGTCGTAATATTTCCGGCCATTTCCATCTTTTCTGGTTTGATGGGAATGGAAGCTGCCGTGAAACGCCTGAAATCGGATTCGCTGGGGGGATCGGTAGAAAACCGAGACCCCAAGCAAGCCTGATAAACAAGGGCGACTGTCCGGCCGGCATTGAACATGTCGAAAATGACTTGCTGGCCGCTGTAGCGCACGTTGGCGAGGTACAGCAGCGGAGCTTCTTGCCGGATCATGGTCTTGGCGGTCTCTTGGGCAGCGCTCGCCGCTCGAGTGGCGGCCCAGGCCGCCCAGAGCGTTCCGACGACCGACAAGCCGCCCACCAATACCGAGACCACCACCCAGAAGATCGCCCACCAAGCCAATTCGGCCGATCGTCGGGCGGCGTTGGCGGCGGTCCATTGCGCGCAAATGTCTGGGCCGTTGGCGGCCTCGTCGCTCTCGCACCGCTCGTCATTGCGATAGGGGCTTGGCAGATGCCCTATCGCACTCGCAAGCGGGTCGCGATCGGCCTCGCGCTGCTCTTGGCGGGCCTCCTGAGCTACTGCGCGGCCGGATACTTGACCCTCACCCAATGAGGCAAGCGTCGCCATAAGGCCAAGCGTGACAGTGAGGCGGGCGCTCCTGCGGATCATGCGGGCGTTGAAATAAACCGCAGGAACGCGTCGCCGATTGAGCTCGTGCGCTTGTCGAGCATCGAGCCCCCGGTCGCCATGGCGCCCATAGCGCTCCCATTCGTGAGTCCGTCGCTGTCGAGATCCCGGAGCACGCGCGCCACCACGTCCTCGGTTGGCCCGTTCAGAGCCTCAATGAGGACGGTCACTGACGAGCCGATATAAACCTTCTTTGCTGCGGCGGACATTCGTTCGTGAGCGCCGGGGTTTGCTAGGATACGAAGGACTTCTAGGTGTAATGGCGAATATCTCTCGATGTAGGCCATGAAGGACGCTCGCACGACCTCGTCCATCGTGACGCCAATCGCCGTATTGATGGCCGCGTTTGCCAGAGCTTCGCGCTTCGCTTCATGGTGCGTGCGCATTGCTGCCGCGGTGGCGTCGGCAACAACGCTCACGAACTCCTCGTTTCCGGCGAGGTCTGCCTCAGTCAGCACGCCCTTCTCAAGCAGACCTGCAATCCGACCTCCGAGGTCGGTGAACCACGCGTCCCGGCGAGCTTGGAGCGGCGAGCCTATGAAGTGTTCAATGACCTTGCTGGCGATCGTGCCGGTCATTGGAACGACGAGGTCAAGGGCCTGAAGGGTGAGCTTATGGCCCTCATGGAAGGCGTCGCCGGCGTCACCCTTGCCCGGATAGGGAGGGAGTGGGTCGCGAGGTTTATTCACGGGAACCGTCCGCTGTTAGGCTGGCTCGAACTGCCCTTCGGAGATGCCGCGAAAAACCCTCTCGCCGCCGAACTCGACGTCGATCCTATTCATCGACGTTCCGTCATCGACATGCGCGGCGACCCGGCCGGTTAGGTCGTGAAGCTCGGGATGTCCGCCCCAGAGGGTCGTGCCGACGACAAGGCGCACTTCGTCACCGACCTGAAAGCGATACTGACGATTCTGCACCGGGACGCCCTCGCGCTGTGGTGGTGCAGCCTATCCGAGCGCCACGCGCGCGCAAGCGTCCGGCCCTTGCCGGGGTCGGTGCTTGTCGTCGATGCGCGAATAGGGCAACTTGGATCGCGGAGCCTGGAAACTCCCGAGACGGTCCCTTGCCGGGGATAGCGTCTCAGCCGCGATAGGCGGCGCCGCGACCTTGCCGGGTCATGAGCACCGCTGAAGTCTTGCCGCGCCCCATAGCTGTGGGCGTGACCGGCTCACTATGCCGGGAGTGCCACGGCTATACAATAGCCTTCGGGTGAAGGCTGTGGCGCACGTTCTCGCGGACGTGTTTCCAGACTCCCGGTGCCAGCCTGTCGCTGGCGCAAGGCCCGGGAAGCCCTGGAAAGCGGAACGGGTCTCAATCCGCGAGACTGATCAATGCAAACCATCTCCTATATCCCGCCGGGAGCGCCCGCGACGGCGCTCGCTTGCGCAATCCTGTCCGCCCAGGCGGATCGGATGGACCGGCTGGTCCTGATCGCCGAGCGCGAACTCAAGCGCGCCGATGGCGCCCGAGCCCGCCTCAATCACATCATCCATGTCCTGATCGAACGGCTCGACACGATCGAAGCCGCGACCGTCGATCTCGAGGACGACGACACCGAACTTGAGGACGAGGGCGACGAACTCGACTTCGAGGAGGGCGACGGCGATCCAGACGACGAGCCGACGCTCGGGAGCGTGAACGCCTACAACGGCGCGGTCGGTTCGGGCACCTACTGGAACGGTGTTCCTATGTCCGCCAAAGCCGACGAGTGCGAGGCCACCGCGCCCGAGCGCGCCGGCGCCGGCTTCGTCGCGTGCTCAGGAGACGACGAGGAAGAGGGCGGCGACACCGAAGGCGCGATCGTCGATCAGGACGGCGGCGACAGTCAGGAATGGCGCTTCCGCGTCACGCGGAGGATCCGTCCATGAGCGCGCCGATCAAGGGATACACCGGCGACGTCGTGACCTTCTCTGATATGGTCGACGAGCTTTCAGCTCTCGCGGCAGTCGTCGATCTGGTCGGCGCGCCAACACATAGCGAGGTGAAGGAAGGTCGCGCCTTCGTTGCCGCAACCGTCAGCGATCTCCTTCGCCAACTGAGCGAGCGGCTGCACGGACTTAATGGAGGTGCGTCATGAACCGGCGCGGCTTCCTGACGGCGACCGCGGCGACGCCGCTGCTAGTCGTCCCCTTCGCCGGTGCAGCCGCCGGTGCGTCCGTGGAATTGGTGACGCTGGCCGATACCGCGTTTGCGGCTGATAAGGTCCACATTCTTGCTCTTAACGAGCGGGATCAGGCCAAGGTCAGAATGATCGCACTTATTGGCGATCCGCCGCCGTTAGCTCGCTGGCACGGCGCCGTTGACCGGCGTCTCGACATCGGCGGACAACCCGACATGTTCGACTACGCGGGCTTTCGCTTTGAGCTTTTCGACCGCTCTAGCGATGGGGTCGAGCGAAGGCGATGGGTCATCGACGCCGCTCGAACTCAGCATCTTCGCACTCATGAGCGGTTGATCCGCGGCGATACCTCGAGCGCCGAATATCTCAGCACGCGGGTTTCGGCAGCCATCGCTTACGAGGTGAAAAAGGTGGAGGCGCTCAAGCGATCGGGGCTTGAGGCGGCTGAACACGAAGTGTCGCGAACCGAGTACATCGCCCAAAGAGCGGCGCGCGCTGTCATCGATTTCCGGATCGAAACGCTGTCCGAGCTGACGCTAAAGGTGCGCGCCTGGGAAGCGCTCAAGCGCGCCGATCATTACGGCGGCAACCTGAACAGCGCGACGATCGTCGTCATGGCCGATGCGCTCCGCATTTGCGGAACGTCCTCAGATCGCTCTGTGCTGAGCATTCACTGACACGACAACCGGCCCGACCCTGCGAAAGTGGGGTCGGCCACCTTCAGGAACGACCGCGCTCCAGAGCTGTTGGACAAGAAGCAGAATGCTCGAGAGGAGTGACCTCAATGTCCGACGTAGGAAATCCCGGCGGCCCGGAAGTGCCGCCTCCGGGTGGGCCGATCTCTCCGACCCCATCGCCTGACAATGTCCCGGAGCCGGGGCCGGACATCGTTCCGAACCCGACGCCCCCGTCTCCGGAGCCAACGCCACCTGAGCAGCCGCAGATCGATCCGCCGCAGAGGTGAGGGCGACCGTCACTTGAAAATGAATGAGGCCCGACCCTGCACCCGCGGGGGCCGGGCCTTAACTTAAGGTCGTGAGGCTCACTCAGCCTTCAGGTTGTCAGCCGTGCTCTTACCCGAACGGCGGTCCTGGACGACGTCGTAGCTGACCTTCTGTCCCTCGAGGAGGGTGTGCAGGCCCGAGCGCTCGACGGCCGAGATATGGACAAACACGTCCGGACCGCCCTGGTCCTGAACGATGAAGCCATAACCCTTCTGGGTGTTGAAGAATTTCACAGTGCCGGTGGCCATCGCCGCGTTCCTTGACGTTGAGGCGCTGAGCCGCCTCGGATCGGATGCTGTCTAATCCCGCGGGCCAAAAATCGGAAGCAGGTTTGCGCTCGATTCGCGGGGCAGGGGCGGCCTTACGACTCGGCATAACCACTCGTTCGCCGCCCGCTAGCGGAATGAGCAGGACACGTAAGTCGTCACATGCTGTCCAAAGCCGCAGCATCCAATCTCGACAATGTGGAGGGGACGATAGGCGGAGCCGAAGCCCCGCCTATCTAAAAGCCCAACAAGCTGAATAGCTTATTGGCAAAACTGGCTTTTCGGGCAAAAGCTCACCTAGCCGCCAGCCGGCCCGGCCCTGCGGAAGTTGGGTCGGGCATTACCTGCACTAAGCGCAACCCATTCAAGGACTTGCTTCCACTAAGTTATAAAATACCGCTGTCCCAATGTTGGATCTCTTCACCTGAAATGTTGTGTCGATCTGCAGCCGCCATACGCCAGTGCCGCCACCCGTTCCGGAGAGCACTTTTCCACCGTTAAAATACATCGTTGCATGATACTGGCACCCGGGGGTGTCATCGTTTTCGTCAGTGGGCACAGGAATCGGAAACTCATATTTCCAAACTAGATCTTCGCTATCACCATTAATCCTATCTGAGATTTCAACCCTTTGCTCGTACGTCATTTCTTTCCCGTTAGCTCTTTCCCATTCTAAAACAATTTCCTCAATCACATTCTGACGCTTCTCTGCTTCTTTCTCCTCAGCAGGTCCGTCTGTACAATATTCAAATATATTCCATGCACGCTTATCGGATATACTGATATCCTCGATTAAATAGCCAATCGTAACAAACTTGCCATTATATTTTTCAAGTATATCGATTGCTTTACGGTTCTTAGTGCTATAATTATACCTTATAAACTCAGCTATTTTTGGAACATAACTTTGCTTCGAAAGAGAAAGAGATGGAGATGAAACTCGCGGAGGAGTCTTGGCAATATGCTTCCTCATTTCGGCATTGAAGTCGCGTATTCTAGCATCAATGCGATCTGTTGATTCCTGAATGATATTCGAGGTTAAAATACTTTGCTTTATGGTCTGAGATTGAAGTTGAATTTCTTTTTTATTTTCTCGAGAAATTTCAGCGATTAATCCAGTATTTGTCGAAATCTCGTTAACGTCTGCCTGCACAGATTTATTTACAGCTAACAGTTCCGCAACTCCCTGCTTAACGCCAATCAACTCCACCTGGATTTCTTTTACTTGCGGCAAGAGCCGTGCAACTATCCCGTTTTCTTCATCGCCAGTCAACTTTTGCAGCGCAAAAACAAAAAGAAGTAGAGCGACGCAGCAGCAGCTGAAGCATTGCAGTTTTACATAGCCAGAGCCCCCGCTCCGATACCTCAAGATCGTAGAAAAAACAGCTAAAATCAAAAAAAACATCGCTGAATATAGACAGATTCCGCCTATTACGCTTGCTATATCAACGGAAAGACTAAATGCGGCAGAAAGCGGTGTGATTGTTATTAAGTCTTTACTCTTAAATCTGAGATAATAGGGAACTGCTCTAAGCATGGACTCTGGATCCTCGCCGCGCCTCTTCAGCCCATCATGCGGATTAAATTTCCGCGCTAGCCGCCCCGGCCAAGCTGCGTAATTTTGATGCGATAGTTTCTGGCGCGCAACTATGTCCATACGCGCGTATTGGACATCCGTTGGACACGGATCTCTTCAAACTAGCTAAGTGCCTGAAATCCCTGGCGCTCCCAAGGGGACTCGAACCCCTGTTTTCGCCGTGAGAGGGCGACGTCCTAGACCGCTAGACGATGGGAGCCGCTCGCGGGAAGGCGCTCTATAAACGGGTCGATCCGGCGCATCAAGCCGTCGTCGCGGGAAAATGCGCGCAGACAGCGCTCCGGACCGTCACGTCATGAGCGCGCCCGGTCGGAGCGGCATGCCGGGGCGTCTCCAGAAAGACGACGCGTCGCCTTGGCCCTTCGGACCCTTCGCAGCGCTCCGCCTGCGCGCTATCTTCGGGACGAGAGGAGTCCTCGTCATGACCAGCAACGTTCCGCTCCGCGTCGAAGCCACGACCAAGGCGCTCGACCTGATCAAAGAGCTTCAGGACCAGCACGGCGACGTGCTGTTCCACCAGTCCGGCGGCTGCTGCGACGGCTCCTCGCCGATGTGCTACGCGGTCGGCGACTACATGATCTCCGACGACGACGTGAAGCTCGGCGAGGTCGGAGGGGCGAAGTTCTACATGAGCCCCTCGCAGTTCGAATACTGGAAGCACACCCACCTCACCCTCGACGTGGTGCCGGGCCGGGGCGGCATGTTCAGCCTCGAGAACGGCCGCGAGGAGCGCTTCCACATCCGCTCGCGGATCTTCTCCGACGCCGAGGTGCGCGCGCTCGAGGAAGCCGCGGCCTGAGCGGCGCGCGCCGGCGCAAGCATCGTCAGGCGCGCCCGCCGGCTTCACATTCGCGCGCGGGCGCCAATCTAGCGGTTCACAATCCCTGCTGGACCGCCGGAGTCTCCGCGCCATGAAGATCGACCTCTCGGACAAGACCGCCCTCGTCACGGGCTCCACGCTCGGCATCGGGCTCGCGATCGCCAAGGGATTGGCGACCACCGGCGCGACCGTGGTGGTGAACGGGCGCAAGCAGGACGCCGTCGACAAGGCGATCGCGGCGATCAAGGCGGAAGTGCCGGACGCCAAGGTCGAGGGGATCGCGGCCGATCTCGGCACGGCCGACGGCGTCTCGGCCATGGTCGCGGCGCTGCCGGCCGTCGACGTGCTCGTCAACAATGTCGGCATCTTCAATCCGCAACCCTTCTTCGAGGTGCCGGACGAGGAGTGGACGCGCTTCTTCGAGATCAACGTGATGTCGGGCGTGCGGCTCTCGCGCGCCTACGCCCAGGGCATGAAGGAGCGCGGCTGGGGCCGCGTGGTGTTCATCTCGTCGGAAAGCGCGATCAACACGCCGGTCGAGATGGTGCATTACGGCTTCACCAAGACCGCCCAGCTCGCGGTCTCGCGCGGCCTCGCCAAGACGCTCGCCGGCACGGGCGTGACGGTGAACTCGGTGCTGCCCGGCCCGACGCTCTCGGAAGGCGTCGCCGAGATGCTGAAGGACGAGACGGAGAAGACGGGCAAGAGCCTCGCCGAGGTCGGCGCGGACTTCGTGAAGGCGCATCGCCCATCCTCGATCATCCAGCGCGCGGCGGAAGTGGAGGAGGTCGCCAACATGGTGGTGTATGTCTGCTCCAAGCAGGCATCGGCGACGACCGGCGCGGCGCTTCGCGTCGACGGCGGCGTCGCGGACACGATCTGAGCCTTCGCCCGAGTAGGAGTTTCCAATGACCGTCCAGAACCATCCTCCGCTCGACGACGCGGCCCTCGACGCGCTGTTCCGCACCGCGCGCACCCACAACTCGTTCAAGGACGAGCCGGTCTCCGAGGTGACGCTGCGGGCGCTTTTCGAGCTCGTGAAGATGGGCCCGACGAGCGCCAACGGCCTGCCGGGCCGCTTCGTGTTCGTGACCTCGAAAGAGGGCAAGGCCAAGCTCGAGCCGGCGCTCTCGGCCACAAACCGCGAGAAGACCCTGAAGGCGCCCGTCACCGTCATCGTGGCGCACGACCCGGAGTGGCACGAGAACCTGCCGCGCTTCTTCCCGCACGCCGACGCCAAGAGCTGGTTCGCCGGAAACGACGCGCTGATCGCCGAGACCGCGTTCCGCAACGGCACGCTGATGGGCGGCTACCTCATCCTCGCGGCGCGCGCGCTCGGCCTCGACACCGGCGCGATGTCGGGCTTCGACAAGGCCAAGGTCGACGCGGCGTTCTTCCCGGACGGAAAGCTGAAGTCGAACTTCCTGATCAATCTCGGCTATGGCGACGGCCAGAAGATGTTCGACCGCCTGCCGCGGCCGGACTTCGACGAGTTCTGCAAGATCGTGTGAGGGGCCTCGAAGGCGCTTGAACCACCGCCGTGTCCCGGGCCTGACCCGGGACCCAGAACCGATGCGGGCTCCGGGAAAGACGGCACGGGTTCGGCGTTCACCCGGGCGCCGTTATCGGTTCTGGGTCCCGGATCAAGTCCGGGACAAGGCGCCGGCGTTTCCGGAGCCTCACCGAAAGCAACGAGCTCTACGGCGGGCATGGATAGTCCGGTCAAGCGTTCCGACCGGACCATGACGGACTGAGGTTCCTCAGACCGTCACTTCCCCAGCGCCGCCTTGATCAGCGACTTGGCGTCCTCGCTCGCCCATTCGGCGGGGCCCGGCAGGTAGCCGATCTCGCAGCCGGCGCGGTCGATGAGCAGGGTCGTCGGCAGCCCCGTGCCGCGTCCGACGCTCTTCAGCGTCGAGAGCACCTTGCCCGAGGGGTCGTGGAAGAACGGCAGCTTGGTTGCGCCGATCTCGGTCAGGAACTTCTTGGGCTTCTCGTCGCCGCCGAAATCGAGCGACACGGGGACGACCTCGAAGCCGTCGCCGCCTTCCTCGGCCTCGAGCCTGTCGAGCGCCGGCATCTCCTTGCGGCAGGGCGCGCACCAGGTGGCCCAGAGGTTCAGCAGCACGACCTTGCCGCGGAACCTGTCGAGGCCGACGTCCGCGCCGCTCGCGTCCTTGAAGGAGAGCGCGGGGAGGGGGCGGGGCGAGGACGGCGTCGCGACGCCCGCGACCTCGCCCTTGGCCGCGGCCTTGATGGAGGCCAGCGTCTCGGAGGTCGCGTGGCAGGCGGCCTCAGCCTTGTCGCGGCCGCCGATCCCGTATAGGGCGAGCGCGCCGACGCCCAGAAGCCCGAGCGCCCCGAGCATCAGGGGCTTTGCGAAGGAGCGGCGCGGCGTTTCGCCGGTTTCCGGCATGTCTGACCTCGATAGTGCCGGCGCGCGAGGCGCGGGCGAAGGACCAATCCGATGAGCAACGCGATGTGGGGCGGGCGGTTCGCCGAAGGGCCGGACGCGGTGCTGGAGGCGATCAACGCCTCGATCGATTTCGACCGCCGCTTCTACGCCCAGGACATCGCCGGGTCCAAGGCCCACGTCGGCATGCTGGCCGCCGCCGGCATCGTCTCCTGGGACGACGCGGCCGCGATCGAGAAGGGTCTGGACGAGGTTCTGGCCGAAATCGAGTCCGGGAGCTTCACGTTCTCGAAGGCGCTCGAGGACATCCATATGAACGTCGAGAGCCGCCTCGCCGACAAGATCGGCGCGCCGGCCGGGCGCCTCCACACCGCGCGTTCGCGCAACGACCAGGTGGCGACCGACTTCAAGCTGTTCGTGCGCGACGCGCTCGACGGGCTCGACGGCCAGCTGCTCGGGCTGCAGCAGGCGCTGGTCGACAAGGCGCTGAAACACGCCGGCGACGTGATGCCGGGCTTCACCCATCTGCAGAGCGCGCAGCCCGTCACCTTCGGCCATCACCTCATGGCCTATGTGGAGATGATCGGGCGCGACCGCGGCCGCGTCGCCGACGCCCGCAAGCGCATGAACGAGTGCCCGCTGGGCTCGGCCGCGCTCGCCGGAACCTCGTTCCCGATCGACCGCGAGATGACGGCGCGCGCGCTCGGCTTCGACCGGCCGACGGCGAATTCGCTCGACGCCGTCTCCGATCGCGACTTCGTGCTGGAGACGCTGTCGCTCGCCGCGATCTGCGCCGGGCACCTGTCGCGCTTCGCCGAGGAGCTGGTGCTGTGGTCGACGCCGCAGTTCGGCTTCATCCGCCTGTCGGACCGGTTCTCGACCGGCTCCTCGATCATGCCGCAGAAGCGCAATCCGGACGCCGCCGAACTCGTGCGCGGCAAGACCGGGCGCGTGGTCGGCGCGCTGGTCGGCATGCTCACCGTCATGAAGGGCCTGCCGCTCGCCTATTCGAAGGACATGCAGGAGGACAAGGAAGGGCTGTTCGACGCGCTCGACACGCTCTCGCTGTCGATCGCCGCGACCGCCGGCATGGTCGAGGACATGGAGCCGAACCTGTCCGCCATGCGCCGGGCCGCAGGCGCGGGCTTCTCCACCGCCACCGACCTCGCCGACTGGCTGGTGCGGGTCGTCGGCATGCCGTTCCGGGAGGCCCATCACGTCACGGGCCGTCTGGTCGCTAAGGCGTCCGAGGCCAAGGTCCCGCTCGAGCGGCTTTCGCTCGAAGCCATGCAGGAGGTCGAGCCGCGCATCGTCGAGGAGGTGTTCGCGGTGCTCGGCGTCCGAAACTCGGTCCGCAGCCGCGTGAGCTATGGCGGCACGGCCCCGAAGAACGTGCGCGCGCAAGCCCAGCGTTGGAAGCGGCGGCTCGCCAAGGAGGCGGCGAAGCTCGAGGGCTGATGGATCGGAACTGCGTGCTTCGAGACGCTTGGCTTACGCCAGGCTCCTCAGCATGAGGACTGCTTCAGTCAAGCCAGACCTTCCTTATCGAAGCACGCGCTCCCTTTCCTCAAGCGCATTTGCCCTCGACGGCCGCCGTCCCCCGGTTTATCCGGGGCAGGACGACCGTCGCTTCTCCCGATCCGAGGATCCGCCACGTGCTGACCCGCGCCGCCGCCCTCGCCCTGATCGTCGCGACCGCGACGGCGCTCGCCGCCTGCGGCAAGAAGGGCGATCCCGAATATCCGTCCGGCACGCAGATGGAGAAGCGCACCCAGCCCGACGGCTCGACCGTCGAGAAACCGAAGCGCCCCGACCGTCCGTTCGTGCTCGACGGCCTGCTGAACTGACCGGCCGGACCGGAGCGGCCGACACGCCATGCATCATTTCGATTATGTGGACGGCGCGCTCCATGCGGAGGGCGTCCCTCTCTCCCGCATCGCCGACGAGGTCGGCACCCCGGTCTATGTCTATTCGCGCGCGACGCTGACGCGGCACGTCCGCGTCTTCGACGAGGCCTTCGCGGGCGTCGACCACCTGATCTGCTACGCCGCGAAGGCGCTCTCGAACCAGGCGGTGCTGAGCCTGCTGGCCAAGCTCGGCTGCGGCATGGACGTGGTCTCGGGCGGGGAGCTCTCCCGGGCGCTCGCCGCGGGATGTCCGGCCGACCGCGTCACCTTCTCGGGCGTCGGCAAGACCGCGGCCGAGCTCGCCCAGGCGCTGGACGCCGGGATCCTCTGCTTCAACGTCGAGAGCGAGCCGGAGCTGCGCCTGCTGTCGCAGATCGCCGCGCAGAGGGCCAAGACCGCCCACATCGCGCTGCGCGTGAACCCCGACGTCGACGCCAAGAGCCACGCCAAGATTTCGACGGGCTCGTCGGAGACCAAGTTCGGCGTGCCGATCGCCCGCGCGCGCGCCGTCTACGCCGAAGCCGCGCGCCTGCCGGGGATCGAGGTCTCGGGCGTCGACATGCACATCGGCAGCCAGATCACCGACCTCGCGCCCTTCGATCAGGCGATCGAGCGCCTGGTGGCGTTCGTCGGCGAGCTTCGCCAGGACGGCCACCGGATCGACCATGTCGACGTCGGCGGCGGGCTCGGCATCCCCTATCGCGACTCGAACGCCGCGCCGCCGCTCCCCGTCGACTACGCCGAGATGGTGAAGCGGCGCACGAAAGACATCGACGCCCGTTTGATCTTCGAGCCGGGCCGCCTCATCGTCGGCAACGCCGGCGTGCTGCTTTCCCGCGTCATCTACGTCAAGGACGGCGCCGACAAGACCTTCGCGATCGTCGACGCCGGCATGAACGACTTGATCCGCCCGACGCTCTACGACGCCCATCACGAGATCTGGCCGGTTTCGGAGCCCGCCGACGACGCCGAGCGCGTGCGCGCCGACGTCGTGGGCCCGGTCTGCGAGACCGGCGACTATCTGGCGCTCTCTCGCGACATGGCGCTGCCGCAGGCCGGAGACCTCATCGCGGTGATGTCGGCCGGCGCCTATGGGGCGACGCAGGCCTCGACCTACAATTCGCGCCCGCTCGTGCCCGAGGTCCTGGTCGACGGCGACCGCTACGCCGTGGTGCGGCCGCGCCCGAGCGTCGAGGAGCTCATCGCCCTCGACCGCGTCCCGGACTGGCTCTGAGCCGATGGCGGCGGCCGGCCCCGAGATCGAACGGCTGATCCAGCTTCTAGCGAAGCTGCCGGGCCTCGGGCCCCGCTCGGCGCGGCGCGCGGCGCTCCACCTGCTGACCCGCCGGGGCCAGCTGCTGGAGCCGCTCTCGGAGGCCATGCGCATCGCCTGCGAGCGCGTCGAGGTCTGCTCGACCTGCGCGAACGTCGACACCCAGAACCCCTGTTCCATCTGCCGCGACGGCCGGCGCGACCCCTCGACCATCGTGGTGGTGGAGGACGTCTCCGATCTCTGGGCGCTCGAGCGCTCGGCCGCGATCTCGGCGCGCTACCATGTGCTCGGCGGCACGCTGTCGGCGCTCGACGGACGGGGGCCGGAAGACCTCAATCTAGGCACGCTCGCCGAGCGGGCCCGGGCGCCGGAGGTCAAGGAAGTCATCCTTGCGGTCAACGCCACCGTCGAGGGCCAGACCACGGCGCACTACGTCACGGATCTTCTGACCGACGCCGAGGTGAAGGTCACGCGCCTCGCCCATGGCGTGCCGGTCGGCGGCGAGCTCGATTATCTCGACGACGGCACGCTCGCGGCCGCGATCCGCAGCCGCACGACGTTCTGAACGGGGCTGACGCGACGCTGCGTGCTTCGAGACGCCGGCCGGTTGGCCGGCTCCTCAGCATGAGTACCGTTGGAGAGCCAAGACCGTCCTCATGCTGAGGAGCCTGCGAAGCAGGCGTCTCGAAGCACGCAGTCCCGGTCGATCAGCCGTTCCGCTTCGGCGCCAGCGCCGCGCCGGCCTTGAGGCGCTGAACCATCGCGAGGTTCGCCCGCACCTTTTCGTCGGCCTTGGGGCTGAGCGCCGCCTGGGCGAGCGTCGCCTCGGCCTTCGTCAGGTCCTTCGACAGCGCGTAGGACAGGCCGAGATTGGACAGGACCGAGGGCTCGCCCGGGGCGATCTTGAGCGCGCTGTCGTAATGCGCGCGGGCCTCGTCGGAGCGGCCGAGCTGGTCGAGGATCGCGCCCTGCGCGTTGAGGATGCGCCAGTCCGGCGCGTCGGGCGTATGGGCCTTGCCGAGCACGGCGAGCGCGTCGTCGAACCGCCCGGCGTCCGCGAGCGCGCGGCCATAGGCGGCCAGGATCTGCTTCTGGTTCGGGTTCCTGAGGCTTGCGGCCTCGAGCACGGCGAGCGCCTGGGCGCGCTGGCCGAGCGCGCGCAGGGTCACGCCATAGGCATAGGCGGTGGCCGCGTCGTTCGGGTTTTTCTCGTAGGCCGGGCCGTATCGCGCCGCGAGCTCGCGCCAGCGCGCCTCGGAGCCTGCGCCCGTCGCGACTTCGCGGCTCGCCGAGGTCGGCTGGATCGAGCCGGTGACGTCCTTGTCGGTCATGCAGCCGGCGAGCGTCGCGCCGAGCACGACGACCGCCGCGAGACGGACCGCGACGGACCGGACCTCGGACATGGCGAAAACCCCTGTTTCGGCCCCGATGGCAGGGCCGCTCGCCGACGGTGATAAAGCGTTAACCCTAACGGCCGGTTAATGACGCGACGGGCATGTTAAAACGCTGCGACGACAACGTTTTGCGCCGCTCTCGCGCCGGCCTTTGCGCCGCTGCGAGACGGCCCTGACCCTATGGAGCGCCGGCTGACGCCGTTGGCTCGTCTGAGGGGCGGCCGGCCATTATCTCTTGTGCGGACAGGCCTCGCCGACCCTGTCGCCCGCCGCGCCTTCGACAACTTCGCCGAGTTCGAGGCGCTCTACGGCGCGACCGCCGACGTGATCGCCGAGCGCGACGAGCCGCGCGCCATGAGCTCGCGACAGGTGCCGGCGGCCATCCGCGACAGGATCGCGCTCGCGGCGGGCGAGGCGCTGGCGCAGGCCGCGTAAGGCGAGCGCAACCGGCGCGTCTGGAAAACGCGCCGGGCCGCCGAGACTTGATCCGGCCCGGCGCCGCCCGATCATCGCTGTCTCGCCCCGCCGCCCGAGGATGGAGCCAGCCATGCGCCGCGCCGCCGCAGCCCTTGCGAGCCTGTTCGCAAGCATCCTTGCAAGCTTCGCGCTTCTCGCCGCGCCCGCCGCCGCCCAGTTCGCGCCGCAGGCCTCCGACGCGCTCGCGCCCGAGATCGCGAGCGGCCTTCAGCCCAAGCCGCTCGTCTCCGCCAGGAACTGGATGGCCGCCGCCGCGAACCCGCACGCGACCGCCGCCGCCGCCGACATGCTGCGCCGGGGCGGCAGCGCCGTCGACGCCGCGATCGCGGCCCAACTGGTGCTCGGGCTCGTGGAGCCGCAGTCCTCCGGCCTTGGCGGCGGCGCGTTCCTTGTCCACTGGGACGCGGGCGAGGGCAGGCTGACGACGCTCGACGGCCGCGAGACCGCGCCCGCGGCCGCGACGCCCACGCTGTTCCAGACCGAGGCCGGCGAGCCGCTCGCCTTCATGGACGCCGTGGTGGGCGGGCGCTCGGTCGGGGCGCCCGGCACGCCGCGGCTGCTCGAGGCCGCGCATCGCCGCTTCGGCAAGCTCGCCTGGGCGGACCTGTTCGCGCCGGCCATCCGGCTCGCCCAACAGGGTTTTGACGTCTCGCCGCGGCTTGCCGCCCAGATCGCCGCGGACGCGCAGCGGCTCGCCCGCGATCCGGCGGCCGCCGCCTATTTCCTGCCCGGCGGCGAGCCGCTGCAACAAGGCCGGCGGCTCGTGAACCCGGCCTACGCCGAGACGCTGAAGGCGCTGCGCGACGGCGGCGCGAACGCCTTCTACGAGGGACCGATCGCCGCCGACATCGTCTCGGCGGTGCGCAACGCCAAGAACCCGGGCGTGCTCGCGGCCGACGACCTCGCCCGCTACGCCGTGGTCGAGCGCGAAGCGGTCTGCGGCGCCTATCGCGCCTATCAGGTCTGCGGCATCGGCCCGCCCTCCTCGGGCGGCATCGCGGTCGCGCAGATCCTCGGCATGCTGGAGGGGACCGACCTCACGGCGCTCGGCCCCGACAGCGCGAAGGCCTGGCGGCTCATCGGCGACGCCTCGCGCCTCGCCTTCGCGGACCGCGAGCGCTACGTCGCCGATCCGGCCTTCGTGCCGCAGCCGACCAAGGGCCTTCTGGCGCGCGACTATCTCGCCGAGCGCGCGACGTTGCTCGCCGGCGAGCGCGCGCTCGCCGAGGCGCCGGCCGGCAGCCCGAAATGGTCGCACGCCTTGCGCTTCGCGCCCGATCCCGCGATCGAGCTTCCGGGCACCAGCCATCTGTCGATCGTCGACGGCGCCGGCGACGTGGTCTCGATGACGACCACGATCGAGGCCGGCTTCGGCTCGCGGCTGATGGCGCGCGGCTTCCTGCTCAACAACGAGCTCACCGACTTCTCCTTCCGCTCGCATCGCGAGGGCGTTCCGGTGGCCAACCGCGTCGAGCCGGGCAAGCGGCCGCGCTCCTCCATGGCCCCCACCATCGTGCTGAAGGACGGCCGCCCGGTTCTCAGCCTCGGCTCGCCCGGCGGCAGCCAGATCATCGGCTATGTGGCCAAGACGCTCATCGCCCATCTCGACTGGGGCATGGACGTCGGCCGCGCGGCGGCGCTGCCCAACATGCTGAACCGCAACGGCCCGTTCGAGCTGGAGACGGGCCCGGCCGCCGACAAGCTGGCCGGGCCGCTGGGGGCGCTCGGCTTCGAGACCAGGATCTCCGACATGACCTCGGGCGTGCAAGCGATCGCGATCTCGCCCGATGGCCTGACCGGCGGCGTCGACCCCCGCCGCGAGGGTCTTGCGGTCGGCGAGTGACGGCGCCCCGCGCGGCGGCGCCGTTGAGCGCGCGCTCTGAGCGGCTGTTCTGATTGGTCGTCGGGCCTCACCGCGCTTCTCGTTGCCGCTGGACCGCGATCTCTGAGCGGCTATTCTTCGAGGAGCCGCCCAGCGCGTCGCCGGCAGAGTTGCCGCTGGACCGCGATCTCTGAGCGGCTATTCTCGTGTAATAACCATTATCACGTAGCACCCAGTTGCCGCTGGACCGCGATCTCTGAGCGGCTATTCTTTCCTACCAGTTGTGCCGCCCGTTGTGACAGTTGCCGCTGGACCGCGATCTCTGAGCGGCTATTCTCATCGAACGGAAGGCCTCGGAGACCCGGCCGTTGCCGCTGGACCGCGATCTCTGAGCGGCTATTCTAACGCCAAGCTGATATGTGGGATCGCCGTTGTTGCCGCTGGACCGCGATCTCTGAGCGGCTATTCTAGGGTGGCCTCAAGGCAGTTGGCCTGATCGGTTGCCGCTGGACCGCGATCTCTGAGCGGCTATTCTGCCTTCGGCTTGGGGCCGCTCGTCGGCCTCGTTGCCGCTGGACCGCGATCTCTGAGCGGCTATTCTCCCGCGCGTGGGCTCCACGCGTCACGATCAGTTGCCGCTGGACCGCGATCTCTGAGCGGCTATTCTCTCGCGCCTTCGCCGCGGAGGGCCGCCGCGTTGCCGCTGGACCGCGATCTCTGAGCGGCTATTCTGCCCGTCCCTATCGCTAATGAATTCGCTGAGTTGCCGCTGGACCGCGATCTCTGAGCGGCTATTCTTCCGCGGCTGGCACGCCGAGCGCGGCTGGAAGTTGCCGCTGGACCGCGATCTCTGAGCGGCTATTCTGGTGGATCGCAGCGCCCCGGATCTGGCCGTGTTGCCGCTGGACCGCGATCTCTGAGCGGCTATTCTAAGCGAATGGCGGAGGACATCGCTCGCGTCGTTGCCGCTGGACCGCGATCTCTGAGCGGCTATTCTGGAGCGGCTGCCAACCCGTTGCAAAACAACGGGAAAGCAGCCGCATCCAGGCCGGCGAAACCAGCCTGACCCCTAGAACAAAGCGAGTTGGTCCGGGTTCTTGCGCGGGCGGCGACGGCGCTGGCCGGAGAAACGGACGATGTTTTCATATTGCCGGTCCGTGAAGGTGAGGACGTGCACGTCGCCGCGGTCGGGCAAAGCGCGCTCGATCCGCCGCATATAGGCTTCGAACTGCTCCTTGCCGTTGCAGAAGCGCGCATAGACCGAAAACTGACTCTTCTCGAAGCCCTCGTCGAGCAGGAACTGCCGGAATTTCGTGGCGGCGCGCGACTGCGCCTTGGTCGTCACCGGCAGGTCGAACATCACGAAGATCCACATGAGCCGGTAGCCGCTGAGCTGGGCGGCGGAGAACGCCTCCGCGACGGTCATCCCATGTCGTCCGCAATGGCCGCGAC
Source organism: Chenggangzhangella methanolivorans (assembly GCF_042648545.1). Lineage (NCBI taxonomy): Bacteria > Pseudomonadati > Pseudomonadota > Alphaproteobacteria > Hyphomicrobiales > Methylopilaceae > Chenggangzhangella > Chenggangzhangella methanolivorans. The sequence continues at coordinate 416,761 of NZ_JBHRXS010000003.1, read as the reverse complement.
CGGCGCCGGCGCGCCAAGCGCGGCGAGCTCGAGCGCCGACGGCGGGCGCGGCAGGCGGAGTTCGCTCGCCCGGCCGGTCTCGAAGCTGCGGGCGAGCGACTGCGCGGCCCGGATGGCGGCGGTGGACACGGTGGTGACGCCGGCCTCGCCGGGCAGGTCGAGGGCGATCAGCGTCGCGAAGGCGCGCTTGGCCTCGGGCGTGACGGTGTCGACGCCGCGCTCCAGCAGGCGGACGGCCACGAGATCGACCAGCGGCCGAAAGGGCTCCATCAGGTCGTCGGCGAGCGCGAAGGCGCTGCCGCGATTGGCGTGGTGGACGCCGATCGACGGGTGCAGCCCGCTCGCCACGAGCGAGCGCGAGACGAGCGCCCGCATCACCGTGTAGCCGTAGTTGAGCAGGGCGTTGGGTCCCTCGAGCGCGCGGTCGCGGCGGAAGTCGGCGCCCATCAGCGCCGGCCAGTAGCGGCGCGCGGCCTGCGCCTCGATGTTTTCGGGGTCGCCCGAGCGCACGCGCCGCGACATCATCTCGAGCGCCAGAACCCGGCGGCCGAGCGCGTCGAGCGCGGCGTCCTGCCAGCGGATCTTGGCGATGACGATCTCGCGCCAGATCTGCTTGGCGAGCGGCTTTCCGGCCTCCCATTGCGCGCGCATGCGGGCGTTCTGGCCATGATGGCCGTCGATCGGCAGGCACACGGCGACCGGGGCGTGGTTCGCGCCGCACAGCACCACCGGCGCGCCGCGTTCGGCGAGGCTCGCCACGAGGCTCGTGGTCCAGGTCACGCCATGGGCGTGGACGATGACGGCCGCGACGTCGTCGAGCGGCACGCGGCCGACCTCGGCGCGGTCTTCGCTCACGATCAGGAAGCCGCGATGGGCGGAGAGATGGCGGCCGTCGGTGGCGATGTCGACGACGCGCTCCATCGGCTCAGGCTTTCGGCTTGGTGCGCCGCACGGCCGTGCGGGCCGGGAAGCCGGGGTCGCTGACGCGGCCGAGGGGATCGACGCGGATTTGTCGCGCGCGCCACGCCTTCAGCGTGTTGGGAGAGGGATAAACGTATTTGAAGGGGTCCGACTTGTCGGCGTCCCGCGCTTTGAGAGCGCCGGCCTCATTGGGGGCTGCGAGCGCGAACTGCTTTTCGGAGAACTTGACGATCCGCATCAGCTCGACGGCGCCTTCGCGCTCGATCGCCAGAACATCGTCCCTGTGCAGGCTCAGCACCTTCTTGGCCGTCGGATTCGCGGCGCGGATCGCCGAGCTCCAGGCGGCGCTGTGGGCGTCGAACATCGAGACGACCTCCGACACCCACTTGCCGTCCTTCAGCTCCCAGACGTCGTAGCGATAGTTCGAATCGCCCTTGTAGCCCTTGTAGGCGCGCCCGTTCCTGTCGCGGATCGGGATCACCTTAAGCGGCTCGACCATCCGCACGCGGCGGATGTTGGGGTAGCTGCGCGGGCCGAGCTCCTTGTCGCCGAACGCGCGCAACGCCTGCTCGAAGGCCGCGCCCTCCTTGCCGGCCGTCCAGTCCTTCAGCGCCTGCTTCAGGTGCTCGTCGCGAATATCTTCGAGGTCGGCCGGTTTCTTGAACGAGGAGAGCGGCGCGCGGTGGACCACGATGTCGTTCCCACGGGCGTCCTTTTGCCCCGTGAGCCCATAGGCCGTGTCGTTGTGCAGGCGGCCGGCGGTCTTGTCCGCGCCTTTCGCGAGGCTCGCCTTGGAGACCGTGCCGTGGTCGGGCCGGTGGCTCACCACGATGGCGTTGACGGCGCGGCGCAGATCCTCGCGAAACCCCTCCCACGGTTCGGGGAACACGATTTTCTCGCGCCCGTCCGCGCCCTCCTGGCCGGAGGCGCGCGCGGCCGCCTGCAGCATGCCGCGGTCCACGATCCCGATCACCGCGGCGTCGATGGCGTGGTGGCGGTGGTCCTTGCGGTTCTTGGGCTGGTCGGCCCCGAGATTGTGGTCGTGCAGGAGGTCGTTCAGCCCGAGCTTGCGACGCACCATCTCGGTCAGGCGCCCGGGCGAGACCCAGACTCTCGAACTGCCCTCGCCGCGATGGGGATAGAGCGCGGAGAGATACTCGCGCGCGAGCCGCGACAGGTGCTGGGTGTCGGTGAGCTGCCGGGCGATGAAGCTCTTGCCGAATTCCGGATCGTCGCTGTCGAATTTCTGCATCGCGTCCGGCTCGAAGCGCCAGCGCTTGTTCCTCGGCATCTTGGCGGCGCGCGCGCCGATCGCCTCCCATTCGGCGTCGGCGCCGAACTGGCGCGCGAAATCGGCCTGCGCCTCGAAGGGCGAGCGGTTGCGCTTCAGCCTGTTGGCCTCGCGCAGGCAGACGGTCTTGTTGGCGTTGGAGTCGTCGAGCGTCTTGGTGAAGGGCAGGATGTGGTCGACGTCGACCGTGCCGTTGAACAGCATCTCGGCGCTGATCTGACGGCCGGAATAAGGGCAGCGGCGGTCGAGCACGTTCTCGAGGTTGAGCTCCTCCCACAGCTTCAGCAGCGCGCGGTTGCCGCCGGTGTCGGGCTGGCGAAGTTCAATCAGCTTCTTGGAGCGCTTCTCGGCCGCGATGCGGTTCTCGTTGTTCTCGCGGTTGCGCTTCTTCTTCTCGTCCTCGTCAAGCTTGAGCTCGCGCGCGAGTTCGATCGCAATCTCCTCCGGCGGGCCGAAGCGGCCGATCAGGTCGTTCACGACCTTGCGGAGCTGGTTCAGGCCGATATGGACGGTCGGGTTGGTCAGCCGGCCGATGCGCAGCGCGTCGTCGATCTCGTTCGGGTCGGCGGTGCCGGGGAGAATGTGGCGCTCGAGCGCGACGCCGTAATAGGGCAGGGCCGGGCGGCCTGTTTTGGCGTCTTCGAAGATCTCGCCGGTGCGGAAATCGGAATGGTGGGTGAAGCCCGCGGTCTCCACCGCTTCGCTGTAGACGATCACCTCCGCCTTCAGCGCCTCGATCAGTCTTGTCGTCGCCGTTGAACCGAACCGCCCGAAGCCTTCCGGGACAGGCGCGCCGCAGACCGCGCGGGCGGCTTCGTCGTCGAGCTTGTAGGTCTCGCGCAGCCAAGTCCGGAAATTCTGCTCGTCCTCATCGGTTTCGAGGTCCTGCAGCGTCTCCACGACCTCCCACTGCTCCTCGGGCGTCAGGTGCAGCCAGAGCTTTCCGAACCGCTTCTTGTCCGAGAACGCCGCCGCGATCTCGTCGCCGATCAGCTCCTTGCGGTTCTCGCTCTCCTTGTTGAAGCGCGCGTCGGGGTCGAGCTTCAGCGCCTTTCGAAGGCTCTCGAAAGAGACGCGGCGCTTGTCGTGCAGCTTGAGCAGCAGCGTGTCGCGCTGCTCGCGGGTCAGCCGCTCGGCCTTCTCGCCCGGCCGCACGATCTGGAGAGCGTTCACCTCTTCCAGCAGCCGGCGGCGCTGGAAGAGCGGATGGGCCTTGGGCAGCCGCTCCTCGTCCGAAACCAGCGTGCACCGCCCGATCTTCGGCGCCTTCAGCGGGCGCTGGTGGAAGACGATCTCGTAGAGGCAGTCATGCGCCTCCTCGGTCAATACGTCCGGATGATACGGAGACTGCCGCTCCCAGATGGTCTGGAACTCGTCCTCGAGGATCGCGCGCGAGGGATAGAAGTCATAGGCGTCGGCCGAGCCGGCCTTCAGGCGCGTGCGCACCCAGGGGATCTCGTTGTCGTTGGGCGCAGAGACTCGGCGGCCGTACAGGAAGGCCCCGAGCGTCTCCGCGCCCGCCTCGTCCATGGCTTCCCGCAGCGCTTCGACGCCGAGCGCGATCTTTCCGGCGTCCTCGTCCTTGCCGCGCTCGGCCTTTCGGTTCGACTTGAAGCCGCGGCGCTGGTTGAGGTGGAACAGCGCCCGGCCGATCTCGGCGAGCGTCAGTTCTTCGGACAGCGCCCGGGCGCGAAGCTCGTAAGGGTCGAGGCCTTCGAGCGCCTTGCGCCCGGCCTCTTCGGCGGGAAACAGGCCGAGCCGCGTCAGGTGCTTCAGCAGCGCGGCCTGCCGCTGCTTTAACCGGTCGCGCCGCCGCCGCATGGCGCGAGCGCCGCGCCGGTCGACGGCGAGCGAGGCGCCTGACTTCGGGTCGCGGCCATCGGAGAAGATGCGCGAGCCCATGGCGACGATGCGCTCCGGCGCGCCGTCGCCCTTGAGCGCGAAGACGCACCAGCCGAGGCTGTTGGTTCCGAGATCGAACGCGAAACGCACGAAAATCTCCCCGCTTTGCCCGTCGATCCAGTCGCGCCGCCATTTCCCGAGCCGTAGCGTCCGCGAAATGTCGGCAAGGACCGAGCATCTATGCAATCAAAAATTGTAACTCGGCGGCGCCGTCGTCGCTGCGCTCTTCTGCCGGAGCCTGTGAAATCAGGTTGTTTCTTCGATGCTAGATCAGGGCTGGCCGACTTTGCAACCGAGGGTTCCGGTCGCGGCCCGGTGAGGTCGTCCGCCGCTTGACGCGGCCGGACGCCAGGTTATTCTACCCTTCTCAGAGATCGCGGTCTGGCGGTTAACAAGCGTCAGTACGCACCAAATAAGGGCGACGCTCCGGCGTCGCCTTTTTTGTTTCGCCGGCTTTCGACGATCGTTGCGGCGCGGCCGGCGTCCCCGGCGAAAGCCCCGCTCAGCCAGCCGTCAGCCGGGCCGGCGCCGCGTCGGGCAGCGGCTGGCCGCGTTCGCGCAGCCGCTTGGTGGTGAGGTCGAAGTCGCCCGGGCGGGCGTAGAAAAACCCCTGTCCCAGCCGGCAGCCGAGGGCCTCCAGAAGGCGGGCCTGCTCGGCGGTCTCCACGCCCTCCGCCACGATCTTCATGCCAAGCTTGCGGGCGATGTCGATCAGTCCGCCGACGATGGCCGCGCCCGGTCCCCCCTCGCCGAGATCGGCAACGAACGACTTGTCGATCTTGATGATGTCCACGGGGAAGGTCACGAGGTGGGTGAGCGAGGCGTAGCCGGTGCCGAAGTCGTCGAGCGCGACGAGCAGGCCGCGGGCGCGCAGCGCCTTCACGGCCTCGCCCACCAGATTGTCCTTCTTGCCGAGATAGACGAGCTCGGTCACCTCGAGGATCACGTGCCTCAGCGGCACGCCGTAGCGTTCGAACACGCCGGAGATGCGCTTCTCCAGCGCGCCGACATGGAAGTCGCCGGCGCTCACGTTCACCCCGACATGCTGGAAGTTGACGCCGTCGTCGAGCCAGCTTCGGATCGCGCGGGCGACCTGGGTCAGCATGCGTTCGGTGAGCAGCGTCGCGGCGACGCCGTCGGTCATGGCGAGCTGGAACGGCGCCTCGGCCATGCGCGCGCCGTCGCGGCCGAACACGCGGCAGAGCGCCTCGAGGCCGATGAAGTCCCCGGTGTCGAGCCGCGCGATCGGCTGGAAATACGCCTCGACGCGGTCCTCGTCGAGCGCCTCGCGGACGTCGCGGATGGCCTGGAGGCGGCGCGCGGCGGCGTCGCCGAGCCCCTCGGTGAAGCGCGCGAAGCCGCCGCGATGGGCGTCCTTGGCGTGATAGAGCGCGATGTCGGCCTTCTGGCGGAGGCTCTCGACCGTTGCGCCGTCCTCGCCGAGCACCGCGCCGCCGACCGTGACGGCGAGCCGGTGCGGGCGGCCGCCGCAGAGCGCCTGCGGCTGCATCGCCTCGAGCAGGCGGTCGGCGACCCAGGGCATCGCCTCGGCGACGTTGGCCCCGCGCAGCACGACCGCGAATTCGTCGCCGCTGATGCGGTAGGCGCCGTCCGGCGCGGTCTCGCCGATGCGGCGGCCGATCTCGCGCAAGAGGTCGTCGCCGGCGGCGTGGCCCAAAGTGTCGTTGACGATCTTCAGGCGGTCGACGTCGATCAGCAGCAGCCCGGCGCCGCCGGTTCCCTCGAGCGCCTCGAGCGCGATGTCGAAGCTCGCGCGGTTTCCGAGGCCGGTCAGCGTGTCGAAATAGGCCAGGCGATGGATCTCGCGCTCGGCCTCGTGCCGCTCGATCGCGATGGCGCAGAGATCGACGCAGGTCTCGACCACCTGCTCCTCGTCCTCGTTGGGGCCGCGCCTGGTGCGGAAATAGAACGCGAAGGTGCCGAGCGTCTCGCCCTGCGTCCCCAGGATCGGGCAGGACCAGCAGGCCTGAAGGCCGAGCGGCAAGGCGAGATGCCGATAGCGCTCCCACAGCGGGTCGGTCGCGATGTCGACGACGGTCACCGGCTCGCGGCGATAGGCGGCGGCGCCGCAGGATCCGACGTCGGGCCCGATCGCGACGCCCTCGATCGCGTCGCAGAAGGCGGCGGGCAGGCTCGGCGCGGCGAGCCCGCGAAGCCGGCCGTCAGGGTCGATCAGAAGGATGGAGCAGATCGAGCTCGGCGCGAGGCGTTCGGCCTCTTCGCAGATGCGCCGCGCGGTTTCGGCAAGCGGCGACCCGCGGGCGATCATCTCCAGTATCTGCTTCTGCAGGTTCAGAAACATGCGGCCGCGCTGACGAGAGCGCCCGACGACCGGGCGGCCTTTCGTGGGTCCGGCTTCGGAGAAGGGCGCCGGATGAGCGAACGTTACGCCGTACGATTATTTTGGAAAGCTTTCCAATTACGTTACCACACACGCAGAAAGTGTTGCATATGTGCCTGCAAGGCAGGACGTGGGTGCCGGAGGTGGTCGTCACACGCGCCGCAGCCAGGACGCCCAGTCGGGGTGATGGAACACTGCGCGGGCGCGCATGTATTTCCACATGCCGTATTTGTAGTAGTCGAAGTCGAGCGTCGAGACCGCGTCCTGGATCATCGCCCAGGTCGACCACTTCAGGTCGCCGAGCGCCTTCAGCACATTGACGCGCGCGTCGATCGCCGGCGTCCAGGCCCCGAAATAGGCCTCGGTCAGCTCGCGCTCGATCGCCTCCGGAAACGCCATCTCGTCGAACCAGAGCGCGAGCTCGTAGGCCCGCTCGTTGTTGGAGGCGTACTCGAAGTCGACCAGCAGCACGCGGTCGTCGCCGTCGATCATGAAATTGCCCGCCAGCGTGTCGTTCATGCAGGGAACGAGGTCGAGGCCGGAGGCGGTGAGCGCGGCTCTCGCCTCCTCCAGGCGGCGCATCAGGAAAGGCTGGTCGGCGGGAAGGCGCCCGCCCACCATCGCCACCTGCTCCACATGTTCGTCGATCATGTCGAACACGGTCTTGGTGAGGCCGAGCGCGGGAGAGTCGTTGAAGGCGCGCAGCGCCGTCACGGCGTTTTGGCGCACCGCGGGGCGCAGGAAATCGAGATTGGTGGAGGCGCGGAAGCCCTCCACGAAGGCGAAGATCTCGACGCCGGGGCCGGGCAGGAAGTCGACGACCTCGACCCCGAAGCCGCAGGCGTGGGCGCGGCGGCTGGCGTCGTTGGCGGCTCCGCGCTCGATGAACATGTCGGTGCCGCGGCCCGGCACTTTCAGGAAGTAGTCGCCGCCCGCGCCCTCGACGCCGATGCGCCAGTTGGTGTTGCTGATGCCGCCCGAGACCGGTCGGTAGCGCAGCGCCGCGCCGCGCCAGCGCTCGACCTGGGCCAGCACGCCTTCGAGCGCGCGCTCGGAGTCGGTCGCGGCCTCGCCGGGACGTTTCCAGTTGGCGGCTGCGCTCATCGGCCTGTCCCGTTCCCCGTCCGCGTCACAGCCGCCGCAGCCATTCCTCGAAGCCCCGCTCGCCGAGCGTCGCCCGGGCGTGCGAGAGCCGCCACGTGCCGTATTTGTAGAACTCGATCCCGGGCCGCTTCGAGCCGACGGCGCGCACGATCCCCCAGAGCCCCCACATGACGTCGTCGACGGCGCCGTAGAGCCGGCAGCGATTGTAGATCCGCTCGACGCAGGCGCCCGCATAGGCCTCGATGGCGGCGCGGCGCTCGGCCTCGAAGCGGCAGGCCTCGTTGATGAGCGCCCCGACGTCGAACCACGGGTCGTTGTCGCCGGCGAGATCGAAATCGACGAGCCGCACGCGATCGCCCGCGGGGCCGTCGCGCAGCATCACGTTCGAGGCGACGCCGTCATTGTGGCAGAAGGCGAGGTCGACGCCCGCCGCCGCGATCGCCGCGCCCGCGAGATCGCAGGCCGCCGCCATCTCGGCCGCGCCGTCGGGCAGGGGCGCGCCAAGCGCCGCGGCTTCGGCGGCGAGCGCGCGCACGCGCTCGAACGGATCGAAGCGCCAGCCGATCGGCGAGGCCGCGTGCAGGCGCCGCTTCGCCGCGAGCGTCTCCGAGAGGAGTTCGACGTCCTGAAGGTCGCCGACCCGGGCGTAGCGCCAAAGCGGGGCGAGAAACTCTGTCGCGAGCGCGCCCTCGGCCGTCGCGACGACGTTCGGCGCGACGCCGGCTTCGGCGGCCCGCGCGGCGGCCTCGGCCGCGACCGGCGAGACGTCGGCGGCGCAGTCGGCGTGCCGGATCTTGAGGAAGACGGGCGATGCGTCCCGCGGGTCGAGCCGGACGCAGTCCGAGACGGTGGCGCGATGCGTCGGCGAGGCGACGGGCGCGGCCGCGAGCTCGAAGCCCGCGATCTCGCCGAGGCCCGGAAGGCGCGCGACCGCGGCCCCGACGCGCTCTTCGAGCCCCGTCACGCCGCAAGCCCCTGCTGATCGAGCGCGCGCTCGGGCGAGCCGGCGGCCCGGCAGAGCCGCGCGGCGGCCTCGAGGCAGACGGAAAAGCCCGTCTCGACGTCCTTGGGGGCGGTGAACTCAGCCTCGTTGTGCGCGATCCCGCCGGCGCTCGGCACGAAGACGAGCCCGGTCGGGCAATGGCCGAGCAGGCTGATCGCGTCGTGGCCCGCGACCGTGTCGAGGCGAAGGCTCGGCGCGCCGAGCGCTGCGGCCGAGGCCTCGACGAGGTCGCTGACGGCCGCCGGCATCGGGCGGATGGCGCGCTCGTTGCGGACCACCGAGGCGACCTCGACGGCGGCGCGTTCGGCGGCCGTCGCGATCGCGGCGTCGGCCAGCGCGCTCGCCTCAGCCAACACGCCGTCGTCGTTCGAGCGGATCTCGAGCGAGAGCCGCGTCTCGCACGGCACCACATTGGCGGAGTTCGGCGCGACCACGAGACGCCCGACCGAGGAATGGACCTTGCCCGGCCAGCGGTCCGCGATCGCGCGGGCCTCGACGATGAGGTGGGAGGCGGCGAGCAGCGCGTCGCGGCGAAGCCCCATCGGGCAGGGCCCGGTGTGGGCCTGCTCGCCCTTGTACGTCACGTCGAACTTGGTCGCGCCCCAGTTCCGCGTGACGACGCCGACCGCGACGCCCGCCTGCTCCAGCGTGACGCCCTGCTCGACATGGAGCTCGAGATAGCAGGCGGGAAGCGGCGGGGCCTGGTCGCCGCCGTTCCGGCCGATCGCCGAGAGCGCGTCGCGCAGCGTGACGCCGTCGTCGTCGAGCGCCGCCAGCGCCTCGTCGGCTGTGTGGCGTCCGACATAGACGCCGCTGCCGAGCAGGCTCGGGCGGAAGCGCGCGCCTTCCTCGTTGGTCCAGTTCACGGCGCAGAAGTCGGCGGAAAAGCGCGCGCCCTCGCGCTTCAGGCGCATCAGCGCCGCGCCGACATGGACCGCGGCCGCGACCCCGAGCGCGCCGTCGAAGCGGCCGCCGTTCGGCTGGCTGTCAAGATGCGAGCCCATCATCACGAGCGGCGCGTCCGGCGCCTCGGCGAGGCGAAAGAGCCCGAACTGGTTGCCCACGGCGTCGGTGCGGGTCTGCGCGCCGGCCGCGTTCAGCGCCGCCTCGAGCACGTCCCGCGCCGCGCCGTCGGCCGCGCTCGCGCAAGGCCGGTGGACGCCGCCTGCGGCGGTCGCGCCGCAGGCCGCGAAGGCGTCGAACAGGGAGGGATCAGAAATCGCCAAGAATCCTTTTCAAACCCTGGGTCGAAAAACAAGTTAAATGCCTGTCATGGATGTATAAATTCCGGCCGAACCTTAGCCGGGCGGTCGCGCGGCCGCAATTGCGTTGCGGCGCCGCAGCATCGGCGGCGCCGACGGCGAGGTAGTCGGCGGCCGCGCAGACTTTCTTAAATCCCGCGCATGCATCTTCCGGCGGTCGCGTTCGATCCCGGATCTCCAGTCATGTCTCCTGTCCAGCCGCCGCGAGCGGTCCTTTCCCGCCGCGGGCTCCTCGCGGGCTCCGCAGCCGCCGCCGCCGCCGCGCCCCTGGCCTCGCCGGTCGTCGCGCAGAGCCGGACGGGCGCGCGCGAGATCCTGATCCTGGGCGCCGGCATGGCGGGCCTCACCGCCGCGATCTCGCTTCAGCGCCGCGGCCACAAGGTGACGCTGCTCGAGCGCCAGAACCGCATCGGCGGTCGCCTGCTCTCGGTCCCGCTCGGCGACGGCATGTTCACCGAGGCCGGCGGCGGCCACTTCCGCTCCAACATGCCGCTGGTGCTGGACTATGTGCGGCACTTCAACCTGCCGCTGCTCAGCCTCAACGACGGCCTGCCGCTCTACATGGTCGACGGCAAGCAGGCGAAGTCCGCCAACCTCGCCGACTGGCCGTGGCGGCTGAACCCGTCCGAGCGCAACGTCTCGATCGCCTCGAGCCTCAACCAGTATCTGTTCCGTGCGGGCCTCGACACCCAGACGGTGCTCGACGCCGCCTGGCCGAACCCCGACGTGCTCGAGAAGCTCGACAACATCGTGCTCGGCGACCTGCTGCGCTACGTCGGCGCTTCGGACGACTTCTGCAAGCTGCTCGGCGCCCATGGCGGCACCTTCACGCCCTCGTCCCAGGCGCTCGGCATCGTGGCCGACCTCGCCTACCACTTCGGCGACCAGAACGTGTTCCGCATCCGCGGCGGCAACAACCGCCTGCCGCTCGCCATGGCGGCCGCGATCGGGCCGGACAAGATCGTGCTGAACGCTCAGGTGGCCGAGATCGACCAGAGCGGCGACCGCGTGCGCGTCAGCACTGCGGACGGCAAGCAGTTCGAGGGCGACGCGATCGTCTCCACCATCCCGTTCAGCGTGATGGACGAGATCGCGGTCAAGCCCGGCTGGTCGGCCGGCAAGGCGCGCATGTTCGCCGAGATGGAGTGGGACAAGACGGTGAAGATCATCGTCAAGACCAAGTCGCCGTCCTGGCTCGCGCAGACCGTCCGCGGCTGGCCGATGGCCGGCGGCGACCGGCCGTGGGAGCGCTTCATCGACATCACCGGCAACGAGCCGGGCGGCCACGGCAGCGGCTTCTTCTATCTGAACGGCGACAACGCCGACGCGGTGCTGGCGCTGCCGCGCGCCGAGCGCGGCCCGCGCATCGTGAGCCAGTTCGAGAAGGACGCGCCGGGTCTCCTCGGCGAGGTGGTCAGCGTCAGCGACTTCGCCTGGAGCGAGCAGCCCTGGATCAAGGGCTCGTTCGGCGGCCCGCCCATCGGCGGCGGCTGGATGATCCGCGAATGGACGCAGCCGGAAGGACGCATCCATTTCGCCGGCGACTTCACCACGCTCAAGACCGGCTGGGTCGAGGGCGCGATCGAGTCCGGCCTGCGCGCGGCCCGTCAGATCGACCCGTCGGCCGAGCAGCTCAGCGGCGGCCGCTGAGGCGGCCTGTTCGGCCGGGCGGGCGGATCTCCGCCTTCCCGGCCGCGCGGCTTCGCCTGGCCTTGCTCCCCCGGGCTGTGCTCCGGCGCCTCGGGGGATGACGGAGCGGCCCTGGCTCGCAGGCCCGCTTCCGCGCTTCGTCGCCATCGACCCTCGGCCGGGCCGTCTCGACCCGGACGCCGTCGAGGCCGCGATCAGGTCCGCGCACGGCCGCGCCTGCGCGCCACGTTCCAGACGAACGCGATCGATCTCGCCGATCCGGAGTTCTCCCCAGCGCGACCCGCACCCGTCCGCCTCGCCGACGGCGCGACCGGGCGATCCCGAAAGCGTGAGCCGCTCACCCGATCGGGGTGGCATGCCACTTGCTGGTGGCGCTTGGCAATGTGATCTGCGCCGCCGTCGGGGGCGGCCAAGCGAGGCAGCAATGGATCGTCGTAAAGTCTTGTCCGCGGGCGCGCTCGGCGCCGTGGCGTCCCTCGCAGCGCCGGCGGTCGCCCGCGCCCAGCAGACCTTCTCCTGGAAGATGACCAACGCCTACGGCCCGGGCGCGCCGTTCTACGTGACCGGCCCCGGCTCGCCGACGCATTTCTGCGAGCTGGTGAAGCAGATGTCGGGAGGGCGCCTGACCATCCAGCACTTCGCCGCCGGCGAGCTCATCCCGGCGCTCGAGGGCTTCGACGCCTGCTCGGCCGGCACGGTCGAGATGAACGCGGCGAACTCATACTTTTGGGCAGGAAAGGTGCCGGCCGCCCAGTTCTTCACCACGGTTCCGTTCGGGCTCAACTTCCAGGGGCAGACCGCGTGGATCCTGCACGGCGGAGGGCTCGCGCTGTGGGAGGAGCTCTACAAGCCCTTCAACCTCGTCCCCATGCCGATGGGCAACACCGGCGTGCAGATGACCGGCTGGTTCCGCAAGCCGATCGAGAAGCTCGAGGACTTCAAGGGCCTCAAGATGCGCATCGCGGGCCTTGCGGGGAAGGTCTACGCCCAGCTCGGCGTCGACGTGAAGCTGCTGCCCGCGGGCGAGATCTTCCCGGCGCTGGAACGCGGCGTGATCGACGCGGCCGAGTTCGTCGGCCCGTTCCAGGACCGTCGCCTCGGCCTCCAGAAGGCGGCGAAGTATTACTACACCACCGGCTGGCACGAGCCGAACAACGTCACCGAGCTCGTGGTGAACCAGGCCGCCTGGGACTCGCTGCCCGACGACCTGAAGGCGATCGTCCGCTCGGCGGCCTACGCCTGCAACACGATCAGCCAGACCTGGTGCGAGGCGACCAACTCGGACGCGCTCGACGACCTCGTCAAGAACCAGGGCGTCATCGCCCAGCCGCTGCCCAAGGACGTGGTCGAGGGCCTGCGCGGCGTCACCAAGAAGACGCTCGAGGGCCTCGCCGCCTCCGATCCGAAGATCAAGAAGGTCTATGACTCGTTCCTGGCCTTCAAGGCCAAGCACGACGCCTGGGCCGGCGTCTCGGAGGCCGTCTATCAGGACCAGATCCGCGTCGGCGGCGTCTGATCCTCACATGCCCGAGCTTCTGGAAAAATGGGCCCGGGGCCTTGACGCCGTCGTCGAGGTTCTGGGCCGCGTCGCGGCGTGGACGGGCCTTGCGCTCGTCCTCGTCATGGCGGGCAACGTCGTGGCCCGCTACCTGTTCAAAGTGGGGTCGGTCGCCACGCAGGAGCTTGAATGGCACCTGATGGCGCCGCTGACGCTGCTGTGCATCGCCTACGCGATCAAGCATGACGGGCACGTCCGCGTCGACGTGCTCTATTCGCGCCTGCCCGAGATGGCGCGCCGTCTCATCGACCTGTTCTCGGCGCTCTGCGCGCTCGCGCTCGCGGTGATCGTGGTCAAGATCTCGATCCCCTACGTCATGCAATCCTACCGCATTGGCGAAGGCTCTCCGGACCCCGGCGGGCTGCCCTATCGCTGGATTATCAAGGCCATGATCCCGGCGGGCTTCGTCCTGTTCGGCGTTCAGAGCCTGGGCGCGGTTCTGCGCGCGCTGAAGCCGTTCTTCGGCGGTCGCGACGGTCTCAAGACGGCGTCGATCAATGCCGGTTAACGAGATCCTCGCGATCGCCTGCATCGCATCCTTCTTCGTGCTCCTGTTCGTCGGCGTGCCGGTCGCGCTGACGCTCGCCATCTCCGGCTTCGTGTTCGGCTGGATCGGCTTTGGGACGGGCCTCTTCAACCTCTTGCCGGCGCGCATCTACGGCGTGACCGCGAACTACACGCTGATCGCCATCCCGCTCTTCGTCTTCATGGGGGTCATGCTCGAGAAATCGCGCATGGCCGACGAGTTGATGGAGGTGATCGGCTATCTGGCCGGCGGCCTTCGCGGCGGCATGGGGCTCGGCATCGTGCTGGTCGGCGCGCTGATGGGCGCGACCACGGGCATCGTGGGCGCCACCATCGTGACGCTCGGCCTCCTCACGCTCCCGACGCTGCTGCGCCGCGGATACGACAAGCAACTGTCCTGCGGGGCGATCTGCGCGTCGGGCTCTCTCGGCCAGCTCATCCCGCCATCGACGGTCATCATCCTGCTCGCCGACATCATGGGAGAGTCGGTCGGCACGCTGTTCGCCGCGGCCGTCTTCCCCGGCCTGCTGCTGACCGCGATCCTCGGCGGCTACATCTTGCTCGTCGGCGTGTTCAAGCCAGAGATGGCGCCCGCCATTCCGCTCGCCGAACGCCAGGCGATGCCGCGAAAGGAGCTGCTGAAGAAGACGCTGAAGGTCGGCGTGCCGCCGATCGCGCTGGTGCTTGCGGTGCTCGGCTCGATCATCGGCGGCGTCGCGGCGCCGACCGAGGCCGCCTCGATGGGCGCGGTGGGCTCGATCATCGTGGCCGCGGTCGCCGGACGGCTGACGATGAAGACGCTCGTGGACGTGGTGAACTCCACCGCGCGCATCACCGCCACGATGTTCTTCATCCTGATCTGCTCGCAGGTGTTCGCGCTCGCCTTCCGCGGGCTCGGCGGCGAGAAGCTCGTCCACGACGCCTTCGAGCTCGTTCCGGGCGGGGCCACCGGCATGCTGATCTTCATGCTGGCGATCATCTTCGTGCTCGGCTTCTTCATCGAGTGGATCGAGATCAGCTACATCGTCGTGCCGATGTTCCTGCCGCTGATGCTCGCCGACGGCGTCAACATCGTCTGGGCCGCCTCCCTCATCGCGGTGGTGCTCCAGACCTCGTTCCTGACGCCGCCCTTCGGCTGGGCGCTGTTCTACCTCCGGGGCGTCGCGCCCCCGGAGGTGACGACGCTCGACATCTACAAGGGCGTCGTGCCGTTCATCGGCCTCCAGCTCATCGCGCTCGTGCTGGTGTTCGCCTTCCCCGGCATCGCCACATGGCTGCCGACGGCGATCGGCTGGTGAGCGACCGCGAGATCCGGGCGGCGTTCGCCCGGATCTCTCGATCCGAAAGGCGTCCGCCACCCTCCAACCTTCCTGCTTGCTTTCCGCCAAGGCCGCTGAGACAGTTGTTCCCGGAGAAATTGTGTCCGCCGCCGAAAGCTTAGGAGGCGGCCGCTTGCGGTGCGAGGGGGACATGTCCGCGCAAGTCGAAGGGACGCCCGTCGACCGGGACGCCGTGCGGGACGGCGTGATCGACATCATCCGGGGCTACGCCAAGGTCAAGGAGCTCAGCGCCGCGACCCAACTCGACAAGATCGGCGTCGATTCCTTCGACTTCGTCGAAATCGTCTTCAAGATCGAAGAGAAATACGGCGTCGAGATCGACTACAACGCGAACGCGAGCTTCTCGGACATCAGCACCGTGGGGCTGCTCGCGGACAAGGTCGTGGCGCTCGTCGAGGCCAAGAAGACCGCGTGACGCGCATCCTCGTCACAGGCGTCGGCGTCATGTCGGCTGCCGGGCTCGACGCCGGCCGGTTCTGGTCGTCGTTGATCTCGGCGAGGCCGACGTTCCGCGAGGCCTCGGGCGCGCCCGGGAGCGGGGTCTTGGTCGCCGAGATCCTCGATCCGGAGCCGTTCCAGCATCTCGGCGTCAATCTCGCGGCCTGCGACCGCAGCGCGCTGCTGGCCGTCGGCGCGGCGCGCGAGGCGCTGGCCGACGCCGGCTTTTCGGGGCCGTTCGAGCGGCCGGACCGCGTCGCGGCGATCATCGGCTGCGGCGGCGGCGGCATCATGAGCGTCGAGGAGCAATACGCCCGCCGCTCCGCCGATCCCTCCGCGCGGCCACATCCGCGCACCGTGTCGAAGGTGATGGTGAGCTCCTCGGCGAGCTGGGTGTCGATGACCACGGGCGCGCGCGGGCCCTGCTTCGTCACCTCGAGCGCCTGCGCCTCCGCCACCCACGCGATCGGCGTTGCGCTCCAGCTTCTGCGGGCCGGCGTCGCCGACGTCGCGATCGCGGGCGGGACCGAGGCGCCGCTGTCGCTTGGCTGCCTCAACTCCTGGGAGGCCATGAAGATCATGACCTCGACCGCCTGCAGACCGTTCGCGCGCGGGCGCGACGGGCTGATGCTGGGCGAAGGCGCGGGCGCGATCATCCTGGAGACCGAGGCGCATGCGCGCCGCCGCGGCGCGGAGGCCGCGATCGAGCTCGCGGGCTACGGCGCGACCGCCGACGCCGGCAGCCTGCTCGCGCCGAGCGTCGAGGGCATGACGGCGGCGATGCGGCTCGCGATCGAGGATGGCGGGCTCGACGCAGGCGAGATCGCCTATGTGAACGCCCACGGCACCGGAACGGCCGCCAACGACGTCGCCGAGGCCGAGGCGCTAAACGCGCTGTTCGGCGCCGGGCGCGTTCCGCCGGTCTCCTCGATCAAGGGCGTGACCGGCCATTCGCTCGGCGCCGCCGGCGCGATCGAGGCGGTGGCGACGGTGCTGGCGATGCGGCGCTCCGTCGCCCCGCCGACCGCGAATTTCGACGCGCCCGACCCGCGCTGCGACATCGACTGCGTCCCCAACGTCGCGCGCGAGATGGCGATCCCGGCCGCTCTGTCGAACTCCTTCGCGTTCGGCGGGCTGAACGCCGCGCTCGCCTTCCGCGCCCTCGGCTAGCGCCGCCAGGCGAGACCGCCCGCAGCCGTCATGCCCGGCGGAGCCGGGCATCCACGACTTTCTGGGATCGCCGGGCGCGACGCCGAAGTCGTGGATACCCGCGCCAAGAGCGCGGGCATGACGCGGTGGTTCTCTCGGAGCTCAGCGCGCTTGCGCCGCCAGCCTGCGGGCGAGCGCCGCGGCGGCGGCGAGCTCCGCCTCGATCCGCGCCGGGGCGGACCCGTCGAGCCAGCCGCCGGTCTTCAGCGCGCTCATATGCGCGCGGATCTCGCGCCCGGAATCGATGAGGCCGGCGGCGGCCGCGCGGCGGTCGAGGCCGATCGCGCCGAGCGCGCTGCGCAGCAGACCGGAGCCGTCGCGCCGGGGCGTGAGCGAAAAGAATTCGACCGGACGCCCGGTCGCAGCGGCGTCGGCCGCCATCGAGACGCTGTCCTCGGTGACGATCGCGGCGTCGGCGGCCGCGAGGAAGTCGCGGTAGCGGTTCGGGTCCTCGCCGAAGATCGAGACCAGCCGGTCGCCCGAGGGCGGGATCGCGGCTTTGAGCGCCTCCGCCGCCGCGGCGCTGGTGCGCGGCGAGGTCGCGACCATCAGGGCGCCGCCGTCGTCGCGCTGGCGCTCGAGCGCGCGCCGGGCGAGCGCCGCGGCCTCCGCGGGGCCGAAACGCAGTCCCGCGGCGTCTCCGCCCGCGGCGACGAGCAGCCTCGGGCGCGCAAGCGCGGCGAGGTCGCCGGGGTCTCCCGCCGCTTCGGCGCGCGGCGGCGTCAATGGAAACAGGTTGACGACGACGTTCGGACCCGGAGGCTGGCCGTATTGCGGCGTGGTGAGGACCGCGTCGAACCACGCGCCCGGTGCCCAGCTGCGGCCAAGATGCAGGAGCCGGCTGCCTCGCCGCGCCTTGAGCCAGAGCGCGGCCGGCGCGGACCGTTTGCCGGCTGCGATCACGAGGTCCGGCGGCGGCGCGGCGCGCAGCGCGTCCTGCGTCGCGGCGTCGTAGGAGAACAGCGATCCTGTCCGCCTGAGATTGGGCAGCGCCTCGAGCCCCTTGCGCAACTCAAGACGCTTGACGACGACCGGCAGCCCGGTGGCGGCTGCGAGCGTCTCGATCTGCGCGTTGTCGCCCGGCCGCCTCGCGAGCAGCGCCCAGACGACCGGCGCGGCTTGGGCGGCGGGACGGAATGCTTGGAACATCTGCGTGATAAATCAGGTGAACCGAAGACCTATGCCGATTCTGGTGACAGGAAAGCGACAGGTCGGTGACGATCCAAAGGGTTGATCGTCTCTAAACTGTCGCGGCGCACGTCTAAGCTTGCATCCATGCTGAACCGTCTCACACACGCGCCCGCCCGCATCGCCCAGTCCGACAAGGATCGGCTGCGCGTCATGCTGCTCGCCAAGCACGCCGCGAGCACAGGCGCGCCCGATCAGGTCGACGGCAACCACGCCATCTACCACCATGAGCTCCGCACGACGCTCGAGGCGATCGGCCTGGACGTTACGCCGGCTCAGGACTTCTCTTCCGTCGAGGGCGAGGTCAGGGCCGACTTCGTGTTCACGCTGCTGAACCGCGCCGGTTTCCAGAACTCCGAGATGCTGGCCCCGCTGCTGCTCGCGCGCCGCGGCGTGCCGTTCCTCGGCGCGAGCCCGATCATCCGGGGCCTCGCCGACGACAAGCATCTCAGCAAGGTCGTGGCCGCGCGCCACGGCGTGCCGACAGCGCGCTGGATCTCGTGCCGCCTCGGCCAGCCGGTCGTCGAGCCCGGCTTCCGCGCCGAGCGTCTGGTCGTGAAGCCCAACGCCTCCTCAGCCTCCTGGGGCGTGAAGATCGTCGACGACTGGGCCTCGGCCCGCGAGCATGTCGAGCGTCTGCACGCGCTCGGCCACGACGTGGTGGTGGAGGAGTATCATCCGATCCTCGACGTCGCCGTGCCGGTGATCGGCGGCGATGGGCCCGAGCCGTGGCTGCTGCCGCCGATGGCGCACACGCCCGAGACGCCGGGCGAGCTCCGCTCCTATGAAGAGAAGCGCGCGCTTGTGCCGACGCTCGCCGGGTCCGATCCGCTGTCGGTGGTCGAGGACCGCGACGTCGTCGAGCGCCTCAACGACTATTCCCGCCGGCTCTGCGCCGAGCTCTGGCCGTTCGACTACGGGCGCTTCGAGTTCCGCTTCGATCCGAAATCCGGCGCGATCAGCTTCATGGAAGTGAACCTGTCCTGCAATCTGTGGTCCCGGAAGAGCATCTCGCGCTCGGCCGCCAGCATCGGGATGGACCACGCCACGCTCGTCGAATCGATCGTCGCCCACAGCATGCGCCGGCAGGGCGTCATCTCCGCCGCGCTGATGGAACGGGCGGCGTGACCGAGGTCCCTGCAGGGCGGCCGCTCACCGTCCTCCTGCTCGCCGGCCAGCGCGAGGGCCGCGTCGATCCGCTCGCCGAGGCCACGGGCGTCACGTTGAAGGCCATGGTTCCGGTCGCGGGCTGCCCGATGCTGCTCCACGCGCTGACGACGCTCGCCAAGACCCCGACGGTCGGCCGGATCGTGGTTTCGATCAACGCTGGTTCGGGAATCGAGTCCCTGCCCGAGGTCGCGGCGCTCATCCGCGACGGCCGGCTCGACATCCGCGACGCGCGTCCGAACCTCGTCGACAGCGTGTTCTTCGCGCTCGAGGGCCAGGAGTTCCCGGTCCTGATCACCACCGCCGACAACGTGCTGCTGACGCCCGCCACGGTCCGCGAGATCGACGGCGCGGCGCGCGCCCGCGGCGCCGACGTCGCGGTCGCGCTCGCCCGGCGCGAGGACGTGCTCGCCGCCCATCCGGACGGCCAGCGCCGGTTCTACCGCTTCGGCTGCGGCTACTACTCCAACTGCAACAGCTACTGGATCGGCGCGCGCTCGGCGCTCGCGCCCGCGGAGCTGTTCCGCACCGGCGGGCAGTTCGTGAAGCATCCGAGCCGCGTCATCGGCGCGCTCGGCGTCGCGGGGCTGTTCGAGCTGGTGCGCTTCCGCTTCGGCCTCGGCACGCTCGAGCAGGGCTGCGCGCGGCTGTCGAAGCGCTTCGGCCTCGACATCCGCCCCGTGGTGGTGAGCGACGGCGCGACCGCGATCGACGTCGACGCCGAACGCAGCCTGAAGGTCGCCGAAGAGGTCATCGCCCGCCGCCGCGCCGCGACCGACGAGACCGCTTCCCGCCGCGCGCCCGCCGCGGCCTGACGGGCGCCTGCCGCCGTGCTGACGCTTCGCGTGATTCCTCCGCGGCTGCTGTTCGCCAAGCCGCGAGGCTCCGCCGACGCCGATCTCGCAGCCCTCTATTTCGAAGCTCTCCGCCGCCATTGGTCCGCCTCCGACCGCGCGCTCGCGCTTGCTCTGTCGGCCGCCGCCGCGCTCGCGAACCTTCCGGCGCTCGGCCGAAACGGCGCCTGGGCGAATGGCTGGAACGCGGCCGAAGAGGCGCTGCTGGAGCCCGGGCTCGACCGGCGCGCGCATCTCTCAATGGCGGCGCGCAAGGGCGTGCACCGGCTGATCAATCCCGGCGCGTTTCCGCTGGCGCAAAACCCGCTCAAGAACAAGCGCCTGTTCGCCGCCCGTTGCCGGCAGGCCGGGCTCGCCGTCCCGGAGCAGTTCGACGGCCCTTCCGATGCGCTTGCGCCTTGGCTCGACGGGCTGAGCGCATTTCTGGCCAAGCCCAATTACGCCTCGAAGGGGCAGGGCATTCTGGGCTTTCGCCGCGAGCGCGGCGGCTGGCTGCGCGACGGCGACCCGATCGGCGCCGCCGAGGCGATCGCGGGCGCGACGGAGATGCTTTCCCGCGGCGGCGTGCTGCAACGCGCGTGCCTCGCGCATCCCGATCTCCATGATCTCTCCCCCGGCGCGCTGCCGACGCTTCGGGTGATGACCGCGATCGACGAGGCCGGCCGGGCCGAGGTCTGCGACCGCGTCATCCGCCTCTCGGCCGGCGGCCCGCGCGCGGTCGACAATTTCAACGCCGGCAACATCGTGGCGGGCCTCGACGAAGACGGCCGCATCGCCCGCGCGTTCCGCCGCGCGGGGGGGCGCGTGGTCGAGGTGGAGCGCCATCCGTCGACCGGCGCGGTGCTGAAGGGCCGCCGCCCGCCCGACCTCGACGCCGCGCTTGCGCTCGCGTCGCGCGCCCATGAGGCGTTCCGGCATGGGTTTTCGGTGATCGGCTGGGACGTCGGGCTTTCGGAGACCGGCCCGGTGCTGATCGAGGGCAACTGGAGCCCGGGCTCCGACATCCTGGCGCTGGTGTTCGGAAGGGCGCTCGGGGACACGCGGCTCGGGGCGCTCTACCGGCATCATCTCGGCGCGGCGTCTCCCGAGGCATGGCGGGCGGCGAAACCCATTGAGGGCGAGCCGCGGGGCCAAGAGCCGGCGCTGGTGGAACGCGCGGCTCTGTCGGTCTGAGCGCAGGAACCGCGCCCTTGTCCCGGCCTTGAGCCGGGACCCAGAGCCGACGCCGTTTCCGAAAGTCGCAGGACGCGCGCCGTTTGTTCTTCGAACCGTCTCGGTTCTGGGTCCCGGCTCAAGGCCGGGACAAGGGGCGTCGCGCTTGACATGTCTCCCCGGAAGACCTTCTTCCGGCATGAGATGACTTTGGTGTTCTTAGAGTTATTCTAATGAAGCCTCTGCACAGGCGCGACGTTCTCCGCGCCGGGGTCGCGCTCGCGGCGCCCGCGCTGCTGCCGGCCCGCGCCTTCGCGGCCGAGACGCTCGTGCTCTACAACGGCCAGCACGCCGAGCCCGCGACCGCGGTCGTCCACGCCTTCATGGCGGCGACCGGCGTGACGGTCGCGATCCGGAAAGGCGGCAGCGCTCAGCTCGCGAACCAGATCGTCGAGGAGGGCGCGCGCTCTCCCGCCGACGTGTTCTTCTCCGAAGAGACCGCGCCCGTCACCACGCTCGCCGCGCGGAAGCTGCTGGCGCCGGTCGACAAGGCGACGCTCGACCAGATCCCCGCCCGCTATGCGGCCAATGACGGCCGCTGGATCGGCGTCACGGCGCGCTGCCGGGTGGTGGCCTACGACAAGCAGGCCGTGAAGGCGGAAGAGCTGCCGGCCTCGGTGCTCGATTTCGCCACGCCCGCCTTCAAGGATCGCGTCGCCTATGTGCCGACGAGCGGCGAGTTCCAGAGCCAGTCGCTCGCGATCCTGAGGCTGAAGGGGCGCGACGCCGCGCTCGGCTGGCTGAAGGGGCTGAAGGAGAACGGACGCGTCTACAACGGCAACGTCGCGGCCGTGCAGGCGGTGCAGCGCGGCGAGATCGCGACGGCGCTCGTCAACTCCTACTACTGGTATGCGGTCGCCGACGAGATCGGCCCGGAAAACATGCGCTGCGAGCTGCATTATCTCGGCAAGAAAGACCCCGGAGCGCTGGTGACGCTCTCCGCCGCCGGCGCGCTCGCCTCCAGCAAGAAGCCCGAGCTCGCCCAGCGCTTCCTCGCCTTCATGACCGGCGACGCCGGCCAGAAGGCGATCGTCGAGGCGGTGGCCGAATATCCGGTGCGGCCCGGCGTCGCCTCTCCTTACGACCTCAAGCCCCTCGACCAGCTCGACCCGCCGGATCTCACGCCCGACGACGTCAGCGACGCGGTCGAGGCGCTCTCGCTCCAGCGCGAAGCCGGGCTCGCATGAGCCTTGCGTCGCGGCGGTGGGAGAGCGCGCCGCCGCTCTGGCTCGCGCTCGCCGCGCTCGTCCCCTGCCTGCTGATCGCGCTGCCGCTGGTCTATGTGGCCCTGCGCGCGAGCGAGGCCGGGGCCGCAGGCGTCGCCGCCGAGCTCATTCGCCCGCGCACGCTCGAGCTTCTGCTCAACACCGTCGCGCTCGGCGTGTCCGTCACCGTGATTTCGTCCGTGCTCGGCGTCGCGGCCGCCTGGTGCGTCGAGCGCTCCGACATTCCGTTCCGCCCGTTCTGGCGCATCGCCGCGGCGCTGCCGCTTGCGGTGCCGGCCTTCGTCGCGAGCTTCGCCTGGGCCTCGATCGACGTCGCGTTCCAGGGGATGGCGGGCGCGATCCTGATCCTGTCGCTGTCGCATTTTCCGCTCGTCTATCTGCCGGTCGCCGCGGCGCTCAGGGGCATGGACCCGGCCTTCGAGGACGTGTCGCGCTCGCTCGGGCGCTCGCCCGCCAGAACCTTCTTCGGCGTGGTGCTGCCGCAGGCCTGGCCGGCGCTGGGGGCGGGCGCCCTGCTGGTGTTGACCCACATGCTCGCCGAGTTCGGCGCGCTGGCGCTGCTGCGCGTCCAGACCTTCACGACCGCGATCTTCGCCTCCTACGAACTCCAGTTCGACAGCGCGACCGCCGCGCTTCAGTCCGCGGTGCTGCTGGCGCTGACGCTTCCGGCGGCCTTCGGCGAGATGCGGCTGCGGCGCGGCGTGCGCGTCTCGCGGTCCGGCCGCGGCGCGCGGCGCACGCAACGGGCGATCGCGCTCGGGCGCGCCAAACCCTTCGTGCTGGCGGGCCTCGCCGCGCTGATCGCGCTTTCGACGGCGGTCCCGGCCGGGATGCTGGTCTATTGGGCCGCGGTGGGCGCCTCGACCACGCGGGGCCTGCCGGACATCTGGCCGGCGATCGGCGGCACGCTCTCGCTCGCTCTGCCTGGCGCGGTGATCGTCACGGCGCTCGCGCTGCCGCTGGTGCTCGCCGCCATCCGCCATCCGGGCCCGGCGTCGCGGCTCGTCGACCGGCTGCCTTACGTCGTCCATGGCCTGCCGGGCGTGGTGGTGGCGCTCGCGCTCACCTTCTTCGCGATCCGTTTCCTGCCCGACCTCTACCAGACCTCCGCGCTGCTCTTCGCCGCCTACGCCGCCCTGTTCCTGCCGCTCGCCCAATCGGCGCTCAGGGCCTCGGTGGAGCTCGCGCCGCCGCGGCTGGAGGAGGTCGCGCGCAGCTTGGGCAAGGGCCCGTTCCTCGCCTTCGTCTCGGTGACGCTGCCCGCGATCCTGCCAGGCGTCGGGGCGTCGCTTGCGCTGATGACGCTGGAGCTCGCCCGAGAGCTCACCGCGACCCTGCTGCTCGCGCCCATCGGCGTCACGACGCTCGCCACCGAAGTCTGGTCGCGGGCCAACGACGGCCAATACGCCGCCGCCGCTCCCTTCGCCGCGCTTCTGGTCGCGCTTTCGGCTCTGCCGGTCTATGTCTTCACGCGCCGCAGCCTGGAGCTTCACGACCTGTGACGAAAAGCGTGCAAGTCCGCGACGTGTCGAAGGCCTTCGCCGGCCACGCCGTGCTGCGCGGCGTCGATTTCGCGGTGGAGCCCGGCAAGATAGCGGCGTTGCTCGGGCCTTCCGGCTGCGGAAAGACCACGCTGCTGCGCGCCATCGCGGGCTTTGATCGGATCGACGGCGGCGAGATCCTGATCGACGGCGCGCGTGTGTCGGGCTCCGGCTCGCACCTGCCGCCCGAAAAGCGCCGCGTCGGCTATGTGCCTCAGGAAGGCGCGCTGTTTCCCCATCTCACCGTCGCCGGCAATGTCGGCTACGGCCTGAAGCGCCGCGAGCGCACCAGGGAGCGCATCGGCGCGGCGCTGGCGCTCGTCGGGCTCGAGGCGCTGATGGAGCGCTATCCTCACCAGCTGTCCGGCGGCCAGCAGCAGCGCGTCGCGCTCGCCCGCGCGCTTGCGCCCGGGCCGAAGCTCGTGGTGCTGGACGAGCCGTTCAACGGCCTCGACCTCGACCTGCGCCGCAGCCTCTGCGCCGAAGTCACCGCGGCGCTCCAGCGCGCCGGCGCCTCCGCGGTGCTCGTGACGCACGACCCCGAAGAGGCCTTCGCCTCGGCCGACGTCGTCGCCGTCATGCAGGAGGGCCGCATCGCCCAGCAGGACGAGCCCCGCGCCGTCTACCGCCGGCCTGCGAGCGCCGCGGTCGCGCGCATCACCGGCGGCGCGATCTTTCTCGAGGCGACCGTGACGGGCGCGGCCGCCGAAACCCCGCTCGGGCCCGCCGCGCTTGTCGCCGCGCCGCCGCAGGGCGACGGCCGCGCGTCGGTCTGCGTGCGGCCGGAGCAGATCGTTCTCGGCGCGCCCGGACAGGCCGCGACGGTGGTCGAGCGAAGTTTCCGCGGCGACCACGACCTCCTCACCGTGACGGTCGGCGAGCGGCGCCTGTCGGTGCGGGCGCCTGCGCATCCCGACAGCGGCCTCGACGCGATCCGCCTGCGGATCGAGGGGCCGTGCGTGGCGTTTCCGCCTGTCGCCTGACCGGCCGGGCTGCTCTGCGCCCGCTTTCCACATGCCGGACGCTTGACCGACTCGGTTGCGTCTGCGAACCGGATGCGCTTCGGTTTCCAAGGAAAGGCGCGGGATCAGATGAGCACGGTCAACCCGGATGAGGTCGCCAAGGACCAGCTCGTGGCCTTCGTCGAGCGCATCGAGCGGCTCGAGGAAGAGAAAAAGGGCATCGCGGACGACATCAAGGAGGTCTACGCCGAGGCCAAGGGCAACGGCTTCGACGTCAAGGTGCTCCGCAAGGTCATCTCGGTCCGCAAGCAGGACGCCAGCGAGCGCGCCGAGCAGGAGGCGATCCTCGACCTCTATCTCTCCGCGCTCGGCATGCAGGCCGACTGACAGGCGGTTCGCCGCGCGGATGTGAAAAAGCCCCGGGCCGTGAGGTCCGGGGCTTTTTCGTGGCGGTCGCAGAGACGGCGGGCGGCCGACCCGCCGCCGACCCGCCGCCGCGTCGACTCGCCGCCGCGGCGTC
Organism: Chenggangzhangella methanolivorans; assembly: GCF_042648545.1. Taxonomy (NCBI): domain Bacteria; kingdom Pseudomonadati; phylum Pseudomonadota; class Alphaproteobacteria; order Hyphomicrobiales; family Methylopilaceae; genus Chenggangzhangella; species Chenggangzhangella methanolivorans. Next base: position 391,526 of record NZ_JBHRXS010000003.1, on the reverse strand, counting down.
ATCCCGGGCTTGACCCGGGATCCAGAACCGATCCGGCTGTTCCAGACTCCCGCCGCGGCGTCGGTTCTGGATCCCGGGTCAAGCCCGGGATGACGGGGATGGTTCAGGCGCGCTGGGGGGGGGCGGTCTTGGTTTGGCGCAAAGGCCCGACCCTCCGCCGCCGCGTCATCCCGGCCGCAGAGCCGGGATCTAGAACCGATCCGGCCGTTCCAGACTCCCGTCGCGGCGTCGGTTCTGGATCCCGAGTCAGGCTCGGGATGACGGGGTGGTTCAGGCGCGCTGGGGGGAGGGGGCCGTGGCGCTTGGCGCGAAGGCTCGACCGACCCGCCGCCGGGTCATCCCGGCCGCAGAGCCGGGATCCAGAGCCGATCCGGCCGTTCCAGACTCCCGTCGCGGCGTCGGCTCTGGATCCCGGGTCATGCCCGGGATGACGGGCGTGGTTCGGGCGCTCTGAGGGGAGGGGCGGCGTGGTTCGGTTGCGCAAAACAAAAGCCCCGGACTGCAGGGTCCGGGGCTTTGTCTTTCGTTTCAGGCGACGCGCGACGCGCTCAGCCGTGATGGCGGACGGGCTTGGCCGCGAGATTGTCGCCGGTCATGAACGACTGCGTGCGCAGCAGCATCACCGACGAGCCCTGAAACTTGTCGCAGCGGGCGCCGACGACGGCGGCCGTCGTGAAGCCGCCGGCGAGCGCCGCGGTCGGCGACACGAAGAGCCCCGCGGCGTGCGCCGGATGGTGCATCTCCATCGAATACTCGGCGCGCGCCTCGGTCAGGAAGGCCGAGTAGCTCGCCTCGTCGAGCGGGGTCGAGACCATCGGCTCGACGCTGAGCGTCGCGCGGCGGCGCATCGGGGCGGTGGCGGCGGCGTAGACCGCGGCGGGCGTGGCGTAGGGCGACAGCACGCGCACGTTCGGGTCGGTCGGCACCGCGGCCGTGACCTTGGTCTGCGGCGCGACGGCGGCGCGGGTCTGGGCGGCTCCGACGTCGACGCCCGGCGCGGCATAGGCGAGCGACAGCTCGCCGTTCTCGTTCACGCGGCGCTTGCCGAGGAACGCGTCGGGCAGGCGCGGGAACGTCGAGGCCTCGGCCTGGTAGGCGCTCGCCGCGTTCGGGTCGATCTCACGCGGCTTCTGTTCGGCGGTCGGCGCCGGGAGCGCGGCCAGCACCGCGATGGCGCTGTCGGGCGTCGGGCGCGGCTTCGGCGTCGGAATGCTGGAGGCGAGCGCAAGCGCCGGCTCGGTGGCCTGCACCGGCTGGCCCTGCATCGGCTGCGCGCCGGTCTTCCAGGCCATCTGCGGGCCGGCGTCCTCGGCGGAGGCGAGCTGATAGCCGTCGGACGGGGCCGAGGGCGGCAGCGGGATCGGCTTGCCGGCGACGGCGGTCGGAGCGACCGGCGGCAGCGGCACGGCGGAGGCCATGGCGACCTGCGCGGCCTGGGCCGGACGCGACGGCGCGATCGGCGGCATCGGCACGACCGCGCTGGCGACGGCGGTCTCGGCCTGTGCGGCGGCGGGCGCCGACGGACGGACCATGTCGGCGGGGCGCGCCATCGGCATCGGCGTGACCTTGACGGTCGCGACGCGGGTCGGGGCCGGAGCCGCCGCCGCGCCTTCGTCGTCGCCCGAGGACGACGACGCCGCGCCGCCGCGGGCCGGGGCCGCGGCCACCTGGGTCGAGGCCTCGTCCTCGCTCTCGTCCGCGCCGCCGAAGAGGCGCGCGAAGAAGCTCTTGCCGGAAGACGAGGAGCCGCCGCCCGCATAGGCGCTGTCGAGCGAGACCTCGCCGCGCGAACGCAGTTCGGCGGCGGCGAGCTGATAGCCCGGCATCTGGCCGCCTTCGGCCGGCTGGTGGACGGTCTTGCCGCCCGGGAAGATCTTGGCGAGCTGCGAGCGGCTCATGCGCGGCCAGGCGCGGATGCTGCCGGCGTCGAGATGGACGAAGGGGCGGCCCGAGGTCGGGTAGAAGCCGACGCCGCCGCGCTGCAGGCGGATGCCGGCCTCGCGCACCGAGGAGACGGGAACGCCCGTGATGTAGAAGTCCATCGCGCGGCCGAGCATGTGCTGGCTGAACTTCGCGACGCCCGACGAACGGGCGCGCAGATACGCGTTGGTCTCGGGCGAGCGGTAGGACGACACGATGTTGATCATGCCGCCGCGGCCGACCTGGCGGTGCACTTCCCAGACGATGTCAAAGAGCTTGGGCTCCATGCGCGTCTGTTTGTTGTTGCGCCAGTCGCGCAGGAAGAAGCTCAGCTGGCGGAGCCCCTCGGCGTCGTAGCGCCCGTTGCGCTTGAACGTCACCGTGACGTTGTCGCCGCGATGGGTGTGATAGAGCGTGAGCGACCGCGTATCGCCGTTCGCCTGAGCGTTCTGGGTGCCGTCGGAGGCCGCGATGGACGCGACGCCGCCGAGAAGGACCGCGCAGAGGCCGCGCTGAATGCGGCGGGCGACGGTGCGTCCAGACGAAGGGGTGTCGTTCAATGGTCTGTCCTGACCCTAAGAGACCGCGCACGACGCTTCCGCCGCGCGCGCCGCTAATGATCAACAAAGTTTCAGCGAGAGTGGTTAACCAGCAGTGACTAAACCGCCGAAAACCGTCCCCCGATCCCCCGACCTGTGCTTTCCTAGCCGCGCCCTACCCGAAAAGCCAGCGCGAAATTGTGTTCGCCCCGTGAAAATGATCTAGCGTTCTCTTTTTAGACATATTTACGACGCCCGGACGAATCGCCCGGGCGCCGTCAGTATTCAGCGTGAAGAGCCGAAGATGCGCGACAGCCAGTCGCCGGGGCTCGCGACCCGTTGCTGCTGCGGCGCGGGAACCGCGGCCGCCTGGGCTTCGGCCGTCTGCGCGGCGGTCGGCTTCGGCTTCGGCTTGGCGATCACCTGCGGGGCCGCGGGCTTGGGCAGCGGCGGCAACGGCTCGCCCTTCAGCGCCGCCTTCAGCCGCCCGTCGAGCGAATAGAAGTCGTTGCGGGTCTCGAGCTTGCCGTCCGGGCCGACCCAGGCGGTGAAGTAGGTGAGATGCACCGGGATCGGCGACTTGAGCGTCAGAGACCGCTCCTTGCCGCCCACCATCGACTTCAGCTTCGCGCCCGAGAGCCCCTGGTCGCCCGACAGCGCGTCGGCGAATTCGAGCGGCCGGTCGACGCGCACGCAGCCGTGGCTGAGCGCGCGCTCGTTGCGCTCGAACATCTTCCGGGTCGGCGTGTCGTGCAGATAGACCGCGTGGCTGTTCGGGAACATGAACTTGATGTTGCCGAGCGCGTTGCGCTCGCCCGGGGGCTGGCGGATGCGCAGCTTGTTGGTGCGGATGCCTTCCCAGTCGAGCGCCGCCGGGCGGCCGCGGCTGTCCACCACCTCGAAGCCCTTGAGCGAGGAGCCCTGCATCTCCTTGAGCGCGATGGTCGAGGGCACGTTCCAGTACGGATTGACCACGATGTGGTCGATCTCGTTGGAGAAGATCGGCGTCTGGTTGGTCGACTTCCCGACGATCACGCGGGTGTCGTAGGTCGAGGCGCCGTCCTGCATGATGTGCAGGCGGTAGGCCGGGATGTCGACGAAGACGTGCTTGGTGCCGAGGTCGCGCGGCGTCCAGCGCCACCGCTCCATGTTGATCTCGATGAGATCGGCGTCGTCATGCGGGCGCGACACGGCGTTGAGCGCGCGCACCGTCTGCTTGTTGATGAGCCCCGAGGCGCCGATCTTCGACTTCTTCTGGAACGCGACGACCGCGTCCTGCAGCTCGCTGTCGTAATAGAGGTCGTCGGGCGCGCCGAAGAGGCCGAGGCGCTTCCTCAGGGCCGGCACGCGCGGGTCGTCCATGCCGGGCTCGATCAGCTTGCCGAAGTCGATGCGCGGCAGGTCCGGCTGGTCCTTGCGGTCCGCGCGGGCGGCGTGGAGCAGCTTGCGCAGCTCCTGGAACTGGGGAGCCTGCGGGTTGAACGCGTCGAGCGCGGCCGCGACGTCCTGGCTCTGCTCGAGCGAGGCGAGCGCCTGGGCCGCGTCGAACGGCGTGCCTTCGACGGTGATCGAGGGGCTGACCACGCCCGGCTTCACGCGCCCGCCCCACGCCTTGCGGGCGTAGGAGAGCGCGACGGCCGACATCTGGACTTCGGCGCGCGCCACGTCGGCCGGGGTTCCGGTCGCCGGGTCGCCGGGCAGGCGGAAGTCGCGCGCGTCGAGCGCGTCGTCGGCGGCCTTAGCGATGCGGTCCTTGGCGGCGGAGGCCTTGGGCGAAAGGTGGCCGTCCTTGATCCAGATCGGCTCGTCCTTGCGCGCCGTGTAGAAGGCGACGAGCGCCTGGCGGTCGGCGACCGACATCTTCACCTGCGCGGTCGGGCCGGTCTCGGCGAGGAGGGCGGCGATCGCGGCCGGCAGCGGCGCGAGGTTTTCGGCGATCGGCTGCGGAGCCATCGGCGACAGCGCCGCAGGAGCCGTCGGCGTCAGCGCGTTCGGCGCGGCGGGCGCGGTCGGCGTCGCCTCGTCGATCGCGCCGGTGGCGAAATCCTGCTCGTTCGCAGGCGCCGGGATCGCGACGGGCGCGGGCTCGGGCGTCGCGGCGACGCCGGTCTCGGCGCGAACGGACGCCGCGGCGAGCGCGCATGCGGCCGCGCCTGCGAGCAGCGTCATCGAGAAGCGTCCGACGGAACGGCGCTTGATCTTGAGCGCGTCGGCTTGGGTCACCATGGCCCCCCTCAGTCCTTCGTCGTCCCGGGACGATGCGTGCGCCCGGAATCCATTACAACAATTTCGTCGAACACGAACGCGTTCATGCGACGGCTTCGCCGCGCCCCGTGTCGCGCTCGCCACATTCGCCGTCGAGGCCAAGGTCCTTGATTCGGCGATAGAGCGTCGATCGGCCGATGCCGAGCCGGCGGGCGACTTCCGTCATCTGCCCGTCGAGATGGCGGATAGCGTAGCGGATCGCGTCGGCCTCGATCGCCTCGAGCGGGCGCAGCGCGCCGTCGGCGGAAAACAGCGGCAGCGCCGGCGCCTCGGCGCGGATCTCGAGCTCGGGCTCGTCGAGGTCGCGGGCGAGCGAGGGCAGCGGCGCGGGCGCCTCGACCTCCTCCGGCGCCACGCCGACCATCGCGGCGATCTGGGGGAAGTCGGCGGGCCGGAGCTCCGGGCCCTCCGACAGCACCACGGCGCGGAACACCGCGTTCTCGAGCTCGCGCACGTTGCCCGGCCAGTCGTGGCGCTCCAGCAGCGCGAGCGCGGCCGGCGAGACGTCGGTGACGGCGCGGCTTTCTTCGGCGGCGAACCGCAGCACGAAGCGGCGCACGAGGTCCTTGAGGTCGGAGAGGCGCTGGCGCAGCGGCGGCACGGCGAGCGGGAACACGCTCAGCCGGTAGTAGAGATCCTCGCGGAACGCGCCCTGGCGCACGCGCGCCTGCAGGTCGCGGTTGGTCGCCGAGATGATGCGGATGTCGACCTTCACCGAGCGTTTGGCGCCCACGGGATCGACCTCGCCTTCCTGGATCGCGCGCAGCAGCTTCACCTGCGCGTCGGCCGGCAGCTCGCCGATCTCGTCGAGGAACAGCGTGCCGCCATGAGCCTCGACGAACTTGCCGACGTGCCGGTCGGTCGCGCCCGTGAACGCGCCCTTCTCGTGGCCGAACAGGATGGATTCGATCAGATTGTGGGGCAGCGCCCCGCAGTTCACCGGCACGAACGGCTTGCCGCGCCGCTCGCCCGAGCCCGCGATCGCGCGCGCCAGCAGCTCCTTGCCGACGCCGGACTCGCCCTCGATCAGCACCGGGATGTTGGAGGCAGCGGCGCGCTCGCCGAGCCTGCGGGCCTCGATCATCGTCGGGGCGCGGCTCGGCAGGTCGCGGAAGCTCAGCGTGCCGTTGGCGCGGCGGCCGAGACGCCGGATCTCGCCCTGCAGCGCCTGGGTGCGCAGCGCGTTGCGGATCGAGACCTGGAGCCGCTCCGGGCCGACGGGCTTCACCACGAAGTCGGAGGCGCCGGCGCGCATCGCCGCCACCACCGCGTCGATCGAGCCGTTGGCGGTCTGGACGATCACGGGCGCGGCGATCCCGAGTTCGCGCATGCGCCCCATCACGCCGATGCCGTCGAGGCCGGGCATCGACAGGTCGAGAATGACGAGGTCATAGGCCGCGCCGCGCGCGGTGAGCGCCTCGATCGCCTCCTCGCCGTCCTCGGCGGTGCGCGCGTCGTGGCCGAACCGGCGGATCTGCGACTCGAGCAGGCGGCGCTGCACCGGGTCGTCGTCGACGATGAGGACCACGGCGTTCATTCGAGAGCTTTCGCGAGGCGGCTGATCACGGCTTCGCAGCATCAAGGCTCAGGGTAAACGCGCGCTTAAGCTTGAACGTTTCACGCGGTCGCCCCTGTTGAACGCGGCGGCCCAGCGCGCGATATCGGGGGCCCAGTCCCCCAAGACGACCGAAGGTTCGATCGCCCCCGTGTCCTCCGCCGCCTCCGCCGCGCTCGGGCCCCTGCCCGAATGGAACCTCTCCCATCTCTACGCCGGAACGGACGCGCCCGAGCTCAAACGCGACTTCGAGCGCTGCCTCGCCGACGCCAAGGCTTTCGAGGCGGCCTACAAGGGCGAGCTCGCCGAGCTCGCGGCCTCGGGCGGCCTGCTCAAGGCGGTGAAGGACTTCGAGGCGCTCGACGACCTCACGGGCCGCGTCGCCTCCTATGCCGGGCTCGTCTATTCGGAGGACACCTCCGACCCGAAGCGCTCCAAGTTCTACGGCGACTGCCAGCAGAAGCTGACCGACGTCTGGTCGCATCTCCTGTTCTTCACGCTCGAGCTCAACCGGCTCGAGGACGCCATGCTGGACGCGGCGCTTCAGGACGAGGGCCTGGCGCATTACCGCCCGTTCCTCGACGACGTCCGCAAGGAGCGCCCGCACCAGCTCGAGGACCGGGTCGAGCAGCTCTTCCACGAGAAGTCGGTCACCGGCGGCTCGGCCTGGCGGCGCCTGTTCGACGAGACCGTCTCGGCCATGCGGTTCAAGGTCGGCGACGAGACGCTCACGCTGGAGCCGACGCTCAACCAGCTCCAGGACCCAGATCCCGCCATCCGCGAACGCGCCGCGGGCGCGCTCGCCGAGACCTTCAAGGCCAACACGCGCACCTTCGGCCTCATCACCAACGTGCTGGCCAAGGACAAGGAGATCTCGGACCGCTGGCGCTCCTTCGAGGACGTCGCCGACAGCCGGCATCTCGCAAACCGCGTCGAGCGCGAGGTGGTGGACGCGCTGGTCTCGGCGGTGCGCGACGCCTATCCGCGGCTCTCGCACCGTTATTACGCGCTCAAAGCCAAGTGGTTCGGCATGGAGCGCCTCAACCACTGGGACCGCAACGCCCCGCTGCCGACGGCGCAGAGCCGCATCATCCCGTGGGACGAGGCGCGCGACACCGTGCTCGGCGCCTATGGGGGCTTCGCGCCCGAAATGGCCGACATCGCCCGCCGCTTCTTCGACGAGAGCTGGATCGACGCCCCGGCCCGTCCCGGCAAGGCGCCGGGCGCCTTCGCGCATCCCACCACGCCCTCGGCCCATCCTTACGTGCTGCTGAACTATCTCGGCCGCCCGCGCGACGTGATGACGCTCGCCCATGAGCTCGGCCATGGCGTGCATCAGGTGCTTGCGGGCGTCCAGGGCCCGCTGATGGCCCCGACGCCGCTGACGCTCGCCGAGACCGCGTCGGTGTTCGGCGAGATGCTCACTTTCCGGGCGATGCTCGCCAAGACCTCCGATCCCGCCCAACGCAAGGCGATGCTCGCCGGCAAGGTCGAGGACATGCTGAACACGGTGGTCCGGCAGATCGCCTTCTACACCTTCGAGCGCAGGATTCACCTGGAGCGCAAGGAGGGCGAGATCCCGGCCGAGCGCATCGGCGAGATCTGGATGGAGGTGCAGTCCGAGAGCCTGGGGCCCTCGATCCATCTCGGCGAGGGCTACGAGACCTTCTGGGTCTACATCTCGCACTTCACCCATTCGCCGTTCTACGTCTACGCCTACGCCTTCGGCGACTGCCTCGTGAACTCGCTCTACGCCGTCTACGAGAACGCCTCCGACGGCTTTGCGGAGCGCTATTTCGCGCTGCTGTCGGCCGGCGGCACCAAGCATCACTCCGAGCTGCTGAAGCCCTTCGGCCTCGACGCCGCCGACCCCGCCTTCTGGTCGACGGGCCTCGGGCTGATCGAGCGCATGATCGGCGAGCTCGAGGCGATGGAGGCGTAAGGGCTCCGGCTCTGACGAAGACTCGCGCCGGCCGAGCTGCGGCGCGAGCCCTCCCGAACCGCCGCCCGTCATCCCGGCCGAAGAGCCGGGATCCAGATCCGATCCGGTTTCTCCAGACTCCCTCCGCGGCGTCGGCTCTGGATCCCGGGTCAGGCCCGGGATGACGGGGTGGTTCGGGCGCGTCGATCGGGCAGGGGTGCGGTCCAGGCGGGGGCGTGGTCTCGGCCCGGAGGCCGTCGAGCCCCGCCGCCGTCATCCCGGCCGAAGAGCCGGGATCCAGAACCGAGGCGTTCGATCCAGATCCTGCCGCGGGGGCGGTTCCGGATCCCGGGTGAGGCCCGGGATGAGGGGATGGTTCGGGCGCGTCGATCGGGCAGGGGTGCGGTCCGGGCGGGGACGCGGTCTCGGCCCGGAGACCGTCGAGCCCCGCCGCCGTCATCCCGGCCGCAGAGCCGGGATCCAGAACCGATCCGGCCGCTCCAGACTCCCGCCGCGGCGTCGGTTCTGGATCCCGGGTCAAGCCCGGGATGACGGGCGTGTTTCCCCCGGCGTCGTCTGAGGCCAAGCCTTTCGACCCGGGGCCGCGCGGGCCGTCGCCCAAAACTCCAAAGGAGCGAAAAAACAACGTTCCGCAACCCGATGTCTTGACTTGACTGAGTCTTTTCCGCAATTCAGCCTGATTCGTCGCCAATGAGTTAATGCGTCGGGGCTTTTGGGGAATCGGGACTTCAACGTCATGTCCGACCTGTCCAGCGCGGCGTTCGCCTTCGGCGTCGCCGCCACCTTCCTGGCGGCGACCAGCGCGCATGCGGTCGACGCCGCCGCCACGCCGCAGGCCGTCGCGCTCGTCTCCGGCGGCGTCGCCGCCAAGCCCGCCGACGATCCCTCGCTCCCGAAGGTCGAGATGGCGCCCGCCGGCGAGAGCCGCCGGTCCGACGGCGCCGAGGCCACGCTCGACGGCCTCGCCCGCGACTGCGCCAATCTCGGCGCCGAGACGATCTGCAAGATCGCGCTCGTCGGCGAGGGCGCGCGCCGCAAGGCCGGCGCCGCCGCCGCGATCGACGCGCCCATGACCATCGAGGTGAAGGACGGCGACGGCCGCTCCATCGAGACCCGGCGGATCAGCCTCAAGGTCGAGATGCCGGAAGGGGTCCAGAAGGTCTCGTTCCGCCATGTCGAGGAGAACGTCTCGCTGCCGCCGGCCTCCGCCGCCGGCTATGGCGGCTGGACCATCGTGGTCGGGCTCGAGCCGGGCGACGCGAGCGTCGCGGACGCCGCCGGCGACGACGGCGAGATCGAACAGGTCGCGCCGCCCCCGCGCGCCAAGTCCAAGCGCTCGCGCTCGGCGCGGGCCAAGGCGGTGCGGCAGGCCCGCACCGCGGCCGCGCGCCAGCAGCCGGCCCAGCCCGCCCAGCCGCCGGTGGCGGTGTCGACGAGGCCGCTCGCCGCGCCGCCCACCATCACCACCACGACCAATGGCGGGCCGCTGGCGCGCGCCGCGCAGGGCTTCACCGAGCGCCGCGACACCGCGCTCCAGGCCGACCGC
>NZ_JBHRXS010000003.1:374553-381724 GCF_042648545.1 Chenggangzhangella methanolivorans | reverse complement strand
CCAGGGCCAGGCGGCTCCGCGTGGGCAGGCCCAGCCGCAGGCCGCCGCCCAGCCGCAGCCGGCGGTGCGCACCGCCAACCGCTGAGGCGGCTGGTGGGCTCGAGCGCGACGGCTTCAGGATGACACGCCACGTCATGCCCGCGTCTTCGCGGGCGTCCACGGCTTCGGCGTAGCGCCCGACGTTCCTGGACAGTCGCGGACGCCCGGCTCCGCCGGGCATGGCGGCGTGAGCGGACGAGCGTCCCGCTTCAGCCGACCGCGGCGACCGCCGCGCGCGCGACGTCGGCGTGGATCGCGTCGCGGCCGTCGCCGTCGAGCGTTGAGCCGGTGAGGTAGCAGGCGAGCACCAGCGGCGCGCCGGCGGGCGGCCAGATCACCGCGACGTCGTTCGCGGTGCCGTTCGCCCCGCCGCCGGTCTTGTCGCCCGCGGCCCAGCCTTGCGGCAGGCCTGCGCGGAGCCGCGCCGCGCCCGTGCGCCCGTCGACCAGCCAGCGCGTCAGCGCGCCCCGCGATGAGGGGGTCAGAACCTCTCCGAAGACGAGCCGCTCGACCGACAGCGCCATCGCCTCGGGCGTCGTGGTGTCGCGCGGGTCGCCGGGCGCGGCCTCGTTGAGCGCGGGCTCGATGCGGTCGAGCCGGCTCTCGGGATCGCCGATCGAGCGGGCGAAACGGGTCAGCCCCTTGGGGCCGCCGACCGAGGGCAGCAGCAGGTTGGCGCTGGCGTTGTCGCTCAGCGTCATCGTGGCCTCGCAGAGATCCCGGACGCTCGCCTCGCCGCCCACGCGCGACTGCGCGAAGGGCGAATGCTCGACGAGGTCGGCGGCCGTGACGGGCAGGCGCCGGTCGAGGCTCTCGGTCCCTGCGTCGACCCGCGCGAGCACGGACGCGGCGAGCAGCGTCTTGAACGTCGAGGTGATCGGAAAGCGCTCGGACCCGCGCGAGGACCAGCGCCGCGGGCCGCCGACCTCGACGAGCGCGACCCCGAGCCGGCCGCCGCTCTTCGCCTCCAGCGCGTCGAGCGTCGCGGCGAAACGGTCGCGGGCGGCGTCGTCCGGCGTTTCAGCGCGCGCGGGAAGGCGGCCGGCGAGCGCCGCGGCGAGGCCGAGCGTCAGGACCGTCCGCCGCCGCATCGCCGTCTCCCTCTTCGGTCGCGCCTCCCTCACGCGGGGCGGCCGAGGCGCTCCCGCACGAAGGCCTTCACGGCGGCGCCGTCATGGCCGAGCGTCGCCTCCTCGACATAGAGCGCGCCGCCCATCGCGAGCCGCAGGAACCAGACGCCGTCCTGCGAGAACTCTTCCGTGATCATGTCCCATCGCGCGGCGAACACGTAGGCCTCGTCGCCCTGCGCCGCGCCGTCGTCGCCGATGACGAGCGTCGTCGGGCGCTGGAGCGTCGGCAGGCTGTCGTAGATGCGGCGCATCTGGCCGCCCTGGAGCGCGCCGGCGAGGATCGCGAGCGCCGCCATGCCGGCGAGCGCGAGGCCGACGCCGAGGCCTGCGACGCCCCAGCCGCTGAACGTCGTCGACCAGCCGCCGTCGGTGAAGAGGACGAGCGCGGCGTCGAGGCCGATCGCGTTCTGCTGGCTGAAGACGGCGAAGAAGATCGCGAAGACGACGAGCCACAGGATCACGTTGCGCGTCATGCTCCCGCCGGCCCGCATGGGCGCTGCGAGCCGCATCTGCATCGCCGACCACGGACGGAAGGGCAGGGCCCCGGCGGGCAAGCGCCAGCGGGTCTCGCCGAGCGCGACCCCGGGCTCGGCCGGCCCTGCGCCGATGTCGTGCGTCATGTCGGGCTCCCCGCAAACGAAAAGGCCGCCTTGCGGCGGCCTCGTCTTGTCGTCAGGCGCGCCAAGAGCGCGTCAGTTGAGCTTGGCGCGGATTTCCGACAGGCCCTTCTCGAAGAGCTGGTCGCCGAAGCCGGACTTGGCCTCGCCCGAAAGCACGCGCTCGGCGGCCGCGACCGCGGCGTCGGCCGCGGCGGAGCGGACTTCCGCGACCGCCTGGCTTTCGGCGAGCGCGATCTTCTGCTCGGCCGCCTTGGTGCGGCGGGCGACGAACTCCTCGGCCTTCGCCTTGGCGTCGGCGGCGTAGGCGGCCGCGTCCTTCTTGGCGTTGGCGACGATCTCCTGCGCCTCCTTCTCGGCCTCCTCACGCTTGCGCTTGTAGTCGGCGAGCATGCGGGCGGCGTCTTCGCGAAGGCTGCGGGCCTCGTCGAGCTCGGCCTTGATCTTGGCCGAGCGGCTGTCGAGAGCGCCGAGGATCTTGGCCGGCGCGCCGACATAGACCACGATGCCCATGAAGATCAGGAAGGCGACCAGCACCCAGATGTCGGGAGTACCCATCGTGCTGTCTCCTCAGCGCGCGAGCGAGGCGTCGACCGCCTGCTCGACGGCCCCGCCCTCGGCCGGGCGGCCGGTCAGGCGCTCGACGATCGCCGAGGCCGCGTCGACCGCGATGCCGCGGACGTTGCCGAGCGCGGACGCCTTGGCGTCGGCGATCTGCGTCTCCGAGGCGTCGAGCTTGGCGTTGAGCTCGCTCTCGAGCCTGGCGCGGTGCTCGTCGGCCTCCTTGGAGACCTGCTCGTGCACCTCGGCCGCGATGCGGTGGCCTTCGGCGCGCGCGTCGGCGAGCGTCTTCTCGTAGGAGGCGATCGCCTCGTCGGTCTCGGCCTTGAGGCGGTTGGCCTCGGCGAGATCGCCCTCGATGCGTTCGGCCCGGCCCTCGAGGATGTTCTGGACGCGCGGCAGCGCGACCTTCGACATCAGCAGGTAGAGCGCGCCGAAGAAGATCGCGAGCCAGAACAGCTGACCCGCGAAGGTCTCGCTGTTGAACGGCGGGAACGGCGCCTTGTGGGCTCCGCCATGCGCCTCGGTTCCCGCATGGGTCTCCGCGGGCGCCGCGCCAGACTGGCCGGGCGCGCCGTGGTCGGCCTGCGCGAGGACGTAGAGGCCAGACGGCCCGATCTTCTCGAACATCACGGCTCCATAGGCCTACGCGGCGCCGCTCGATCGGGCGCCGCGCAAACGCGGGACTTCAGGTCGTACGGTTTCGTGTTCGCTCAGACGGCGAACAGGAGGAGCAGCGCGACGAGCAGCGAGAAGATGCCGAGCGCTTCCGTCACGGCGAAGCCGAAGATCAGGCGGGCGAACTGGCCGTCGGCGGCCGAGGGGTTGCGCAGCGCGCCGGCGAGGTAGGCCGCGAAGATCGAGCCCACGCCGATGCCGGCGCCGCCCATGCCGAGGGTCGCGAGGCCCGCGCCGATGTACTTGCCCATATCTTCCATAGTTCTGCTCCTTCGGGTCGTCCGGTGTGTTTCCGAGAACGGCGGGGTGTCGGCCGGCGCTTGGTCGCGCTCAGTGGCCGGGGTGGATGGCGTCGTTGAGGTAGATGCAGGTCAGGATCGTGAAGACGTAGGCCTGCAGGAAGGCGACCAGGAACTCGAGCGCGGTGATCGCGACGGTCATGGCGAGCGGGAGGATGCCGACGAGCAGGCCCGCGGTCCCGAGCGCGCCCGAGAGCATCACGATGAAGCCCGCGAACACCTTCAGGGTGATGTGGCCGGCCAGCATGTTGGCGAAGAGACGAACCGAGAGGCTGATCGGGCGCGAGAGGAACGAGATGACCTCTATCAGCACCACGAGCGGCAGGATGTAGCCGGGAACGCCGGACGGCACGAACAGCTTCAGGAAGTGCATGCCGTGCTTCATGAAGCCGTAGACGATCACGGTGGTGATCACGAGCATCGCGAGCGCGAAGGTGACGATGATGTGGCTCGTCACCGTGAAGCTGAAGGGAATGAGGCCGATCAGGTTCGCGACCAGCACGAACATGAAGAGCGAAAACACCAGCGGGAAGAACTTCATGCCGGCCTTGCCGGCGGTCTGCCCGATCGTGTTCGCCACGAACTCGTAGGACATTTCGGCGAGCGACTGGAGGCGGCCGGGCACCAGGGTGCGGCTCGCGGTCGCGAACATCAGGAAGCCGACGCTCACCGCGACGGTGGCGGCCATGTAGGCGGACGAATTGGTGAAAGCGAGAGCGCCGTCGCCAATCAGGGGGACGATGGTGAACTGGTGGATCGGATCGTTTGCCGCAGCCATCGTCCCTGTCGTTCATCCTGGACGGCGTCGCCGCCGTCGCCTCGCCAAACCGGCGGACCCCGTCAGGGGCCTTCGCTGGTCGTTCCGCCCGGGCCGGACTTGAGTCCAGCCGAGCGCATCACGTTCAGCGTTCCGGCCGCAAAGCCCAGCAGCAGGAACACGATCAACCCCCAGGGCGACGTGCCCAGGAAGTGATCGAACAGCCATCCGACCACGCCGCCGGCGATGACGCCGGCCACGAACTCGGAGCTGAGTTGCAGCGCGCGCGCAAGGCCGGAGGCGTCGGAGCGCGGTTTCCGCGTTCCGGCGTCTTCGGCCTCTCTAAGGTCCGAACGCCGCTTCAGCTCCTGGGCGAGCCGCTCGCGCCGCTCCGCCAGATCGCCGTCGGTCCGGGAACTGTTCGGCGTGGGAGATCCTTCGGAGCCTTGCGTCATTCGCGTCAGCCTTTCCGGACCCCCGGCAGGCCGATCACCCCCGAAAACCGCGCGCACCCTAGTTTTTGGGCCTTGGCGTGTCAAGGTTCCGCCGCAAAGCGCCAAGTATGTGATTCGCAAGGAAAAATCGCCTTTTGCGAGGCCCGCGACGCGATGTCCTAAAGACTAAAGAGCCGGCGCGCCCCGCGCGTCCTCTTGCGCCGCGGGCTTGAGGCAAGGGCGCCTCCTCTTGCGTGGACGTCTCCCGGCATGGGCGCCTCCCTCCCCTGGGACAGGGGAGGGCAGGGTGGGGTGGGCGTCAGAAGGCGCGAACCCGCGCCGTTCACACCGCCTCGGCCAGCCGCTCCGCGGTCCGCAGGTCGACCGAGACCAGCTGGCTCACGCCGCGCTCCGACATCGTGACCCCCAGAAGCCGGTCCATATGCGCCATGGTGATGGGGTTGTGGGTCACGGTCAGGAACCGCGTCGTGGTCGCGCCCGCCATCTCCGACAAGAGCGCGCAGAAGCGCTCGACATTGGCGTCGTCGAGCGGCGCGTCGACCTCGTCGAGCACGCAGACCGGCGCAGGGTTCGTGAGGAACACCCCGAAGATCAACGCGAGCGCGGTGAGCGCCTGCTCGCCGCCCGACAGCAGCGACAGCACCTGGGGCTTCTTGCCGGGCGGGCGCGCGATCACCTCGAGGCCGGCCTCGAGCGGATCGTCGGACTCGACGAGCTCCAGCCGCGCCTCGCCGCCCTCGAACAGCTTTTCGAACAGCTTTCGGAAGTTCGCGTCGACCCGCTCGAAGGCCGCGAGCAGGCGGCCGCGCCCCTCGCTGTTGAGCGAGCGGACGGCCGAGCGCAGGCGCCCGATCGCCTCGGTCAAATCTTCGCGTTCGGCGACGAGGGCCGAGCGCGAGCCTTCCGCCTCCTCGAGGTCCTGTTCGGCGCGAAGGTTCACCGGGCCGAGCCGCTCGCGCGCGGCGCTCGACCGGGCGAGGCGCTCCTCGAGCTCCTGCGGCGGAACGGCGGGCGCGCCCGAGAGCGTCGCCGCGAGCTCCTGCGGGGTGAGGCCGCGCGCCTCCATGATGCGGGCGGCCGCGGCGGCGCGTTTCTCGCGTGCGGCTTCGAGCCGGGCGCCGGCGCGGGCGGTCTCTTCGCGGGCGCCGGCGAGCGTTTCGAGCGCCGCCCGGGCGGCCGCGTCGGCCTCGCGATGGCGCGTCTCGGCGAGAGCGAGTGCGTCGGCGGCCGCCCGCGCCTGCTGTTCGGCGCCGGCGAGCTGCGACCTGAGCGCCGCGCGCTCGGCCGCGATCTCGTCGGGGCGCCCGGCGAGCGCGGCGCGTTCGGCCTCGCTTTCGGCCCGGCGCGTCTCGAGATCGACGAGCTGCGCCGCGGCCGCCTCGCGCCGGCGCGTCCAGGCGTCGCGTTCGGCCGCGAGCTCGCCTCGCCGCGCCGCCTGCCGCTGGCGCTCCTCGACGAGCGCCTCGGACTCCGCGCGCCGCTCGGCCGCCGCCTTGCGGGCGACGGCGACGCGCTCGCGCAACGGGACGAGGACGCCGTCGTCCTGCACGGGAAGGGCTGCGAGCCGTTCGGCGGCGGCGGCGAGCGCGGCTTCGGCTTCCGCTTGGGCCGCGGCGACCCGCGCGCCGGCTTCGGCGAGCGCGGAGAGCCGCGCCGTGGTCCGGGCGCCGGCGCGCTCGGCCGCGCCATGGGCCTCGCGGGCTGAGTCGAAGGCTTGCCGGGCCGAGCGCGAGGCCTCGCGCGCCTGCTTCTCGGCGACGACCGCCTGGCTGACGCGCGAGCGGGCGGCCTCGACGATCTGGCGCAGGCGATCGGCCTCGGCGCGGGCCTCGGCCGCAAGCCGCTCGACCGCGCCGAGCCGGTTCTTCTCCGCGAGCCTGCGGGCCGCAGGCGTCGGCGCGTCGGCCGCAAGCGTCAGCCCGTCCCAGCGCCAGACGTCGCCCTGACGGCTGACGAGCCGCTGGCCGGGCCGAAGGCTCCGCGACAGCGCAGGGCCTGCGACGCGCTCCACCACGCCGATCTGCGCGAGGCGCCGGGCGAGTTCGGGCGGGGCGACCACATGGTCGGCGAGCGCGTCGACGCCGGCTGGCAGAGCCGGATCGCCGTCGGCCTCCACCCCGGCCCAGCGCGCCGGCGCGCGCGGATCGACCGCCGCGTCGAGGTCGTCGCCGAGCGCGGCCCCGAGCGCGGTCTCGTAGCCGGGATCGACCACGAGCAGATCGACGGCCGCCGGATATTTGCGGGCGGGATCGTCGGCCACGAGCTTTGCGAGCGTGCGCGCCTCGGTCATGGTCCGCTCGGCGCGCGAGGCGGCCTGCGCCGAAGGCCCGCGGACCTCCGATTCGGCGCCGCGCGCCTTGGCGAGCTCCGCCTCGGCGGCCTCCACGCGATCCTCCGCGGCCTGCGCCGCGCCGCGCGCCGCCTCGACGCGGACGGCGAGCGCCGCGGCGTCGCCCTCGCGGGCGGCCTCCGCCTTCAGGCGGCCCGTCTCGCCGTCGATCTCGCGCGCCTCGCGCTCCAGCCGCGCGAGCTTGTCGGCGGCGTCGGCGCGGCGCCGGTCGAGGTCGCGCCGTTCGGCGGCGCCGGCGGCGAGCGCCGCGGCGGCGGAGGCGAGCGCGGCCTCCGCCTCGCCGAC
>NZ_JBHRXS010000003.1:0-374541 GCF_042648545.1 Chenggangzhangella methanolivorans | reverse complement strand
GGCGGCCTCCGTCTCGGAAAGACGCGCGCGCGCCGCCTCGTCCGCCGCCGCGTCATCCGCCGCCTCGGGCCCGAGCGCCTCGATCGCGGCGCCGATCCGCTCGAGGCTCGTCGCGGCGTCGGCCGCCATGGCGCTCTCGCGGGCGCCGTCGCGCTCGATCTGTGCAAGACGCTGGACGAGCTCGGCGAGCCGCTTGCGCGCCCGCGCCTCCTCGCCCTCGAGCTCGCCGGCCGTCACCGCGATCTTGCGCAAGGCGGCTTCGGCCTGGGTCGACGCCTCGCGCGCCGGGCCGAGCGCATGGCCCGCGACCGCCTCCGCGCGCGCCGCCTCGCCCTGCGCCCGGGCGGCGTCGGCGACGCCCGCAAGCGCCTTCGCCTCGGCGGCCTCGGCGGCGAGAGCGCCCTCGGCTTCCAGGCGATGCCGGGCGACGAGCAGGGCCGCCTCGGCCTGGCGGATCTCCTCGGTGAGCGCCCGGTAGCGCTCGGCCGAGCGGGCCTGCCGCTTCAACGCCTCGGCGCGCTCGCCGAGCTTCACCAGCACGTCCTCGACCCGGGCGAGGTTCGCTTCCGCGCCCTCGAGGCGGCTCTCGGCCTCGCGCCTGCGGGCGTGGAGCCCCGCGATGCCGGCGGCCTCCTCCAGGATGCGGCGGCGCTGGTCGGGGCGGGCGTTGATGATCTCGCCGATGCGGCCCTGGCCCACCATCGAGGGCGAGCGCGCGCCCGAAGAGGCGTCGGCGAACAGCAGCTGCACGTCGCGGGCCCGCACCTCGCGTCCGTTCACCCGGTAGCTCGAGCCGAGACCGCGCGAGATCTTGCGGCTGACCTCGATCTCGGCCGCGTTCTGAAACGGCGCGGGCGCGAGGCCGGCGGAATTGTCGAGGATCAGCGAGACTTCGGCGTGGTTGCGCGCCGGGCGGCTGGTGTTGCCGGCGAAGATCACGTCGTCCATGCCGGAGGCGCGAAGGCTCTTGAACGAGCTTTCGCCCATCACCCAGCGCAGCGCCTCGACGAGGTTCGACTTGCCGCAGCCGTTCGGCCCGACGACGCCGGTCAGCCCCGGCTCGATCGGCGCGTCGGTGGCGTCGACGAAGGTCTTGAAGCCCGCAAGTCTGAGGCGCGTGAAGTTCATTGGGGGATTTTAGCGCGAAGGCCGGCGGGGCGCTTAAGGCGCGGAGGGCCTTTCCACGGGAATCGAACCGCAAAGCCGCGGCCGCCGATTACGTCGTCCGTCGGCAGTCGCGCGACCTGAACACCGTGCTGAGGCCCCTCGGCTGGGCGCGCCATGTGAGACGCGTGTCGCCGCCCGAAGCGGCCGAGAACACAGCGTCATTGCCCGAGAGCCTCGCGGCGAACGCCTCGCCGCCGACCACGACCTCGTAGAGCAGCACGATCTGCAACGGGGCGAGGCGCTCCATATGGGGCCGAAGCGTCTCGCATAGCGCCGCATGGGTCTGGCGAAGGTCGTCGTCCTCATGGAGCAGGACCCAGACGGGAAGCTCGCCATACTGCGAATGCAGCTCCCCGACGGCCTCCTTCCAGCGCGTTCCGTCGCCGGCCGCGAGATCCCTCAGTGCGGCGTTCGCGAGCGAGAATTCTCGCGCGACGTCGAGATCGATCGGCCTCTCGGTCATATGGTCGCCGGCCCTGATGGCCGGATCTTGAGGCGTTTTACGCCAGGGCGGCGGCGCCTGCCCCCTCCACCACCCTGCGGGTGGTCCCCCTCCCCCGTCTTCGACAGGGGAGGATCCGCGCACAGAACGCGCCCCCTCTCTTGATCCTCCTCTGCGAAGCGGAGGAGGGGGACCATCGCGTCAGCGATGGTGGAGGAGGCGAGCGCTATCGCTCAGGAAAAAGCAGCCCGAGCCTCAGGCCTTCTTGTCGACCAGTGGGTCGATGATCTTCTTGAAGTCCTCGAAGCTCACGGCGCCGCGCTGGATCTTGCCGTTGATGAAGAACGTCGGGGTCGAATTCACCCCGAACTTCTCGGCCGCGCGCGAGCGCACCCAGTTCACGCCGTCCAGGATCTCCTGGTTGGACAGGCACTGCTCGAAGCTCTGCTGCGACATGCCGATCTGCCTGACGAGATTCTGCAGCCCCTCCACCGGCTTGTCGGCGTAGGCCCACTGCTTCTGCTCCTTGAACAGAAGGTCGACGACGGCGAAGTATTTGTCGTCGCCGGCGCAGCGCGCGATCATGAAGCCCGCGGCCGAGAGCGGATCGAGCGGGAATTCGCGCAGGATGAAGCGCAGCTTGCCGGTGTCGACGTATTCGGCCTTGATCTTCGGGAAGGTGTTGAGCGCGAACTGGGCGCAGTGGCCGCAGGTCGTCGAGGCGTATTCGATCATCGTGACCGGCGCGTCGTCCTTGCCTTCGGCCTTCTCGCCGAGCGGGCCGGCGACCAGCAGCTCCTGCGGGTCGGGGGCCTGGGCGAGGGCTTCGCCGAGGAAGCCGAGCTTCGGCGCGAGCGAGAGCGCCGCGAAGCCGGCGGCGGTGACGGCTGCGGTCTCGAGAAGGCGGCGGCGGGTCAGGGTCACGACGGATCCTCGCGGTCGGGCCGCCGGGCGGCCGTGCGATCTTAAAACGTTCTGGCGCGCGAAAGTCGCGGGCCACGGCTCTTTTCGCAAGAAGAATGTGGCGTGAGCAAGTTGGACGGAGGTCGGCCCGCCGTCACGCCCTCTTGAACCAAGCTCCTCAGCGCCTCGACCGGGCGAGCGCCGCGCCGCCGAGGCGCCTCAGCGCGTCCGCCAGCCCCTCGTCCTCGATCGTCGCGGTCGCGGTCTCGACGCGGCCGCGCTCCTCGGCGGTCGGCTCGGGCGGCCGGGGCGGGACGGGCTTGCGCCGCCGCAGCTCCGCGACCGGGCCCTGCCGGATCTTCACCTGACCCACGCAGGGCCAGCCGAGATGGGCGTTGACCCGTTCGAGAATCTCGGCCGAACGGTGCTGGATCTCGAGCGCGAACGCGCCCTCGGCCCGCACGGTCAGCGTCGCGCGCGGCGGGGCGGCGTCGGGATCCTGCGCAGGCGCGCGGGCCGGGACGCCGAGCTTCTGCGGCGCCGACACCGCGGCGAGCTCCGGCCCGACGATCTCCGCCCAGCGCGACACGATCTCGGCGCCCGCAAACCCCTGCCGCGCGGCCGCGGGGCCCATGGCTTGCGGCAACAGGTCAGACAGGCGCTTGGTCGGACGCGGCTTAAGCATCGTACTTTGGAATCCGATCATGTGGCGGGCCGACCTTCCGCCCCCGCGTTTCACCGAGTCTAGACCTTGGCCGCAGCCGCACAACCCAAACCCGAGCCCGCCGCGCTGCTCGCCTGGTACGATTGTCATCGCCGCGCGCTCCCGTGGCGCGCCGCGCCGGGCCGCCGCACCGAGCCCTATCGGGTGTGGCTCTCCGAGATCATGCTGCAGCAGACGACGGTGAAGGCCGCCGGCCCCTATTTCCTGCGCTTCCTCGAGCGTTTTCCCGACGTCGCTTCGCTCGCCGCGGCCCCGCTCGACGACGTGCTGAAGCTCTGGGCGGGCCTTGGCTATTATTCGCGGGCCCGCAATCTTCACGCTTGCGCCAAGGCGGTGGTCGAGCGCCATGGCGGGCGTTTCCCAGGCAGCGAGGCGGAGCTGCTCGCGCTGCCGGGCGTCGGTCCCTATACCGCCGCCGCCATCGCCTCGATCGCCTTCGACAGGCCGGCGACCGTGGTGGACGGCAATGTCGAGCGTGTGGTCTCGCGGCTCTTCGCCGTGGCGGCGGAGATGCCGGGCGCCAAGCCCGAGATCCGGCGGCTCGCCGCGACGCTCGCGCCGAAGAGCCGCCACGGCGACTTCGCGCAAGCCACGATGGATCTCGGCGCCACGATCTGCACGCCGCGAAAGCCTGCTTGCGCGCTCTGTCCGTGGAGCGCGTCCTGCGCCGCCAGGGCGGAAGGCGCGCCCGAGACCTATCCGCGCAAGGCCAAGAAGGCCGCCAAGCCCACCCGCCGCGGCGTCGCCTTCGTCGCGACCCGGCCCGACGGCGCGACGCTGCTGCGCGACCGTCCGCCCAAGGGCCTGCTCGGCGGCATGGCCGAGATTCCGACCGGGCGCTGGGCCGAGGACGTCGATCTTTCCGCGTCCGGCGAGACGCTCGCGGCCGAGGCGCCGCTTTCGGCGCGCTGGCGGCGCGTTCCGGGAGCCGCCGCCCATGTGTTCACCCATTTTTCGCTGGAGCTCGCGGTGATGACGGCGGAGGTCGGCGCCGACGTTCCGGCCCCGACAGGCGCGCGCTGGGTGCAGGCCGGGGATCTTCCGGGCGAGGCGCTGCCGACCGTCTTCCGCAAGGCGCTCGTCCATGCGAAGAGCGCCGCCATGACAGACGCCCCGATGACAGACGCCCCCATCCGCCGCCGCGCCGCGCGATGACCGCCGCCGCGGAGCCGATCGCGCCGTCGCGGCGCACGCTGTGGCGCGCGCGCCTGGCGACGCTTGCGCTGTTCTTCGTCTGCGGGGCGGCTCTGGGCGTTTGGGCCGCCCACATCCCGCTGCTGAAATCGGGTCTCGCCCTCGACGATTCGACCCTTGGGCTCGTGATGCTCGCCATGGGGATCGGCGCGGTGGTCGCGATGCCGTGCTCGGGCGCGCTGATCCACCGCTTCGGCGCCGTCGCGGTCTCGATCGCCTCTGGGCTCGCCATCGCGGTCGCCCTGGCCCTGCCGCCCCACATGCCGGATCCGGTCACGCTCGGCCTGTCGGCCTTCCTGCTCGGCCTCTCGCTCGGCGGCATCGACATCGCCATGAACGCTCATGCGGCCGCGGTCGAGAAGGCCTTCGGACGACCCATCATGTCGTCGATCCACGCCTTCTTCTCCATCGGCGGCCTGTTCGGGGCGGCGGGCGCGGCGGGTCTCGTCGGGCTTGCTGTCGGGGCCAAGCTCGGCATGGGGGCCGGCGGAGCGGTCGTCGCGCTGATCGTCCTGGCGGCCGCGCGCTTCCTCGCCTTCGAGGACAGGCCGGAGACGGAGGGCGGCCACGGGCTGAGGCTTCCGAGCCGCGCCGTGCTGCTGCTCGGGCTGCTGACCGTCTGCTCGTTTCTTTGCGAGGGCGCGATGATGGAGTGGAGCGCGCTGTTCCTGCGCGACGTCGCGGGCGCGTCGCTCGGACTTGCGGCCGCCGGCTACGCCGCCTTCTCCGCCACCATGACGATTGGGCGCCTTCTCGGCGACCGTTTCGTGGAAGCGCTCGGCCCGGCGAGGGCGGTGCAGCTTTCGGGAGCGGTCGCGGCGGTTTCGCTGCTGGTCGTGACGTTCGCGCCGAACCCGTGGGTGGCGTTCGCCGGCATTCTCGCGGCGGGGCTCGGCTTCGCCAACATCGTGCCGCCGCTGTTTTCCGCCGCGACCCGCGCGCCCGGCGTCGCGCCCGCGGCCGCGCTCGCGATGGTGGCCTCGATGGGCTATTCGGGCGGCCTGCTGGGACCGCCGGCCATCGGCTTCCTGTCGGACGCCTTCGGCCTGCGCTTCGGCTTCGGCCTGCTGGTCGTCGCCGCGGCGATCGTCGCGCTCTTCGCGCGGCGGACGATCAGCCCGCCTTCTCCTCGGCCCTGACCGTCTCGCGGAAGGCGTCGAGCACGACCAGCCCCTTCGGCCCGGCGACGTGCCAGAACGTCCAGCCGTTGCAGGCCTCGCGCCCCTGCGCGATCGCGCCGATGCGGTGGATCGAGCCGACCACGGAGCCGAGCGCAAGCGTGCCGTCGGCGCGCACGGTCGCCTCGTAGCGGCCGCGGTCGTCCACGAGCCGCGTTCCGGGCTTCACCAGCCCGCGCTCGACGACGGCGGAGAACGCCACCCGGGCGGCCTCGCGTTTCGCCGGCGCCTGGACGATGGCCTCATGCGCCTCCGGCTCGACCGCGTCGATGCGGGCCTTGGCGTAGGCGGCGTACTCCCGGTCGCGCTCGACGCCGACGAAATGGCGGCCGAGGCGCTTGGCCACAGCGCCGGTCGTGCCGGAGCCGAAGAACGGATCGAGCACCACGTCGCCGGGCTTCGAGGCCGACAGCAGCACGCGGGCGAGCAGCGCCTCGGGCTTCTGGGTCGGATGAGCCTTCTTGCCGTCGTCGCCCTTGAGGCGTTCGCCGCCCGAGCAGATCGGGATCAGCCAGTCGGACCGGGGCTGCAGATCCTCGTTGCCGGCCTTCAGCGCTTCGTAATTGAAGGTGTAGCCCTTCGAATCCGCGCCGCGCGCGGCCCAGATCAGCGTCTCGTGGGCGTTGGTGAAGCGGCGGCCCCGGAAGTTCGGCATCGGGTTGGTCTTGCGCCACACGACGTCGTTCAGGATCCAGTAGCCGAGATCCTGAAGCGCCGAGCCGACGCGAAAAATGTTGTGGTAGGAGCCGATGACCCAGAGCGTGCCGGTCGGCTTCAGCACGCGGCGCACCTGCAGGAGCCAGGCGCGGGTGAAGGCGTCGTAGGCCGAAAAGCTCTCGAACTGGTCCCAGGCGTCGTCGACGGCGTCGACGAGGCTCTGGTCGGGCCGACGCAGGTCGCCCTGAAGCTGGAGATTGTAGGGCGGGTCGGCGAAGACGAGATCGACGGACGCCGCCGGCAGCTTCTCGAGCTCCGCGATGCAGTCGCCGATCAGGATCCGATCGAGCGGCAGATCCGGGTGAAGGGCAGGGGCTTCAGTCGAGCGCGCGAGCGCCGCTCCGTTCCGCCGATACGCCATGTGGCCGCCGTCCTGTTTACGCTTTGACGGCCCCGAGTCTCGCTTTGGTAACGTAAAGGCGGACTCAAGAAACAGGGTGAACGGAAGGTTGACGGCGTCCGCGGCTGAAACGGACCGCGAGACGCCCGCTCGGCGCGGGCTCCTCGGCATGAGGCTCGCCCGTCTTGGGGTGAACCGCCCTTACGGCTCGAGAAGGCCCGAGGATCGTCTTGAAGCGCGCAGTTCCGGTTCGCGCTTTACGCTTCGTCAACCACGACCCGGCGTGATGGTCGTCCGATCACACGTCGCGGAGAGCGCCATGACGACGATCAGCGTGGGACAGGCGATGGAGGTCATCGCCACCCAGGCGGCCGACTACGCCGTTTCCGACAGGCCGGACCTCGACGAGCGCACCTATGCGCTTGCGGACTACATCTCGGCCTCGATCGACGGGCCGAGCCTCAACGGGCTGCGGTTCTTTGAAAGCCTGTTCGAGCGGCTCGACGCCGCGACGGAGGCGATGGAGCAGGCCTCGCCGGGCAGGCGGGGGCGTCCGGAAGGCGAGGAGCTCGAGAGCCAGAAACTGTTCTTCGCCGCGATGACCCACGAGTTCCGCAACCGCTTCGTCGCGGCGGCGGCGGCCTGACCGCCGGATCAGTCGATCCAGAGGCCGTGGCGCCTGTGCCAGTCCTCGATCGACTCGTCGGGATAGAGGTCAAAGCGCTTGTCGTCTAGGCCGACGTTCGGGTCGACCCACTCTGGTTTGAAGCGCAACATCAGATGCGCGCGCGCCGGCGGCTTCGGCAGCTCGGTGTCGACCGCCGAGGCGAAGGGATGGACGAGGTCCGGCCAGGACGGGTCGTAGAGCCAGAGCGCCGTCGCACAGCGCGGACAGAAGTTGCGCTCGCCGGTCGAGGTCTCGCAGATCCCGTCCTGGTCCGCGATTTCGGCGCGGTAGACCGCGGGCCTCATCTCGCCTGAAACCTTCAGCGTGCGCGCGTCGGCGCTCAGATTGATGGCGTAGCCTCCGCCGCCCGCGGTCTTGCGGCAGATCGAGCAATAACAGAGCTGGTAGGGCGCCGGCCCGGAGCTCTCGACCACGAAGCGCACTCCGCCGCAGCGGCACGAGCCCTTGAGCGTCATCGGCATGGCGACCTCCTTCCCGTCACGGAAAGAAAAGGCCGTGGGCCGCAATCCGGTTCCGCCTCAGGCGGCGGCGATGAGCGCCGCGATCGGGGCGAAGCCGCGGCGATGATGGGGGCAGGGGCCATGGCGGCGCAGCGCCGCAAGATGCTCCGGAACGCCATAGCCCATGTGGCGCTCGAAGCCGTAGAGCGGGAATTCTTCCGCGACTCGCGCCATGATCCGGTCGCGCATCACCTTGGCCACGATCGAGGCGGCGGCGATCGACTGCACGCTCGCGTCGCCCGCCACCACCGCCTCCGCCCGGCAGGCGAGGCCCGGCGGAGCGACGTTTCCGTCGATCAGCGCGAGGTCGGGCGGAACGTTCAGCCCTGAGAGCGCGCGGGCCATCGCCCAAAGGGTCGCGCCCCGGATGTTGAGGCGCTCGATGGTGACCGTGGAGGCCGCCACGAACGAGACGCTGGCGCTCGCCATGATCTCCGGGAACAGCGCCTCGCGCCGCTCCCGGGTCAACGCCTTGGAGTCGGCGAGGCCCGCGGGGATGCGCGTGGGTTCGAGCACGACCGCGGCCGCGACGACGGGGCCGGCCAGCGGCCCGCGCCCTGCCTCGTCGACGCCTGCGACGAGGCGTGCGCCTGCGGCGATCGCGGCGGCCTCACGCGCGAAAGTCGCGGCGACGCGCGGAGCGGCGGCTCGGGTCTTCGGCCTGGAGATCTTCGCGACGTTTTCCATCGCGCGAAATTGGGCGATTCGCGCCCGGCGCGCGACCTCGGAAGTTCAGGCCGGCAGACGCGTCTGCCCCTCGGCGTCGGTCCAGAACGGGTTGTGGGCGAGCTCCCACAGATGGCCGTCAGGGTCCGAGACGTAGCCGGCGTAGCCGCCCCAAAAGGTCTTTTCGGCCGCCTTCACGAGATTGCCGCCAGCCGCCACCATGCGCACGACCGCCTTGTCGACGTCGCCCGGCGAAGCGAGGTTCCAGGCGAGCGACTGGGCGCGAAAGCCTTCGCCCTCCGCCTCGACGCCGGCGTCTTCGGCCAGCGCCTCGCGGCCGAACAGCGCGAGCGCCACGCCGCCGACGTCGAAGAAACTGACGCCGTCATTGCTCTGCGAGGATTTCACGAGGCCGAGTTGTTCGTAGAACGCCGTCGCCTTCGGAAGATCGGAGACGCCGAGCGTCACCAGGGTGAGGCGAAGCGGCAGGGGCATCGAAGCCTCGCTCGGTTACGCGGCGTGCGGCGCCCGTGAACGGTCCTCATCTTACGCAGAGTTTAGGATTTGGTTCAAAATAGCGACAGCTGGACGTCATTGGCCTCGCCTTTTGCGCGTGCGGGCGGCGTGAACAGGTCCGTGCGCAACCGGAGATGGCGCCGCGCGAGGTTGAGGCGTCGCGCCGCGAGTTCGAATCGGCGCCCGATCGTCCAGGCGACGACGCCCTCGCCGGTCTGGCGCACGCCCCAGCCCGAATCGTAGAGCTTTCCGCCGCGGGTCTCGCGCACCAGCGACAGGATGCGCCGCATCTTGGCGGGGTGGCGCTCCAGCAGCCAGTCGGAGACGAGATCCTTGATCTCGTTCGGCAGGCGCAGCAGCACATAGCCGGCCTCGGTCGCGCCGGCGGCGTGCGCGGCTTCGAGCAGCCGGTCGATCTCGTGGTCGTTGAGCGAGGGAATGATCGGGGCGGTCAGCACCGTCACGGGAACGCCCGCCTGCGCGAGCTTCGCCACTGTCTCGAGGCGCTTGGCCGGGGTCGGGGCCCTCGGCTCCATGTCGCGGGAGAGCGCGGGGTCGAGCGTGGTGATCGAGATCGCGACCTTGGCGAGCCCCTGCGCCGCCATGCGGGCCAGAATGTCGAGGTCGCGCGTCACGAGCGCCGACTTCGTCACGATCCCGACCGGATGGCGCGCCTCCTCCAGCACCTCGAGGATTTTTCGCGTCAGCCGGTGGGTGCGCTCGATCGGCTGGTAGGGGTCGGTGTTGGTCCCGAGCGCGATGGTGCGGGGCTTGTAGCTCGCCGCCGCGAGCTCCCGGCGCAAAAGGTCCGCGACATTGGGCTTGGCCACCAGCTTCGACTCGAAATCGAGCCCGGGCGAGAGGCCGAGAAACGCGTGGGTCGGCCGCGCGAAGCAGTAGACGCAACCGTGCTCGCAACCGCGATAGGGGTTGATCGAGCGGTCGAACGCGATGTCGGGCGACTGGTTGCGGGTGATCGCCGTGCGCGCGGTCTCGAGCGTCACTTCGGTGCGGAAGTCCGGCAGCTCCTCGCCGGTCTCCCAGCCGTCGTCGACCTCGACGCGCGCATAAGGCTCGAACCGGCCGCTCGCGTTCGTCGTCGTGCCCCGGCCGCGCCGGCGGGAGCGGTCGATCGGAAGCGGCTCGACCTCGGACGCCGCGGGCTTCAGCGAGGCGCCGGAAACCGGCGCGGCGTTCTGGTGCGGGAAAGCGAGCTTCAGGGCTGCGGTCATCTGCTGCCTCCAGTGCCTGCGGGGTCGTGGCGGTCCCGAAGCTAGGATCGACGTCAGAACAAATCAAGAACATTCATCATCGTTCCGTTTTGAGACGCCGAGGGGCAAAACCGCAACGGACAGAAGGCTTCTGGCATGCTAGCGATCTGACATGTTGAGCGTGGTGATACCCACCCGGAACGACGAAGCGAGGCTCGTGCCGACGCTCGCGGCCCTTGTGCCCGGCGCGGCCGACGGCCTCGTTCGCGACGTCGTGGTGACGGACGCCGGCTCGACCGACGCCACCGTCGAGATCGCCGACCTCGCCGGCTGCGACGTGATGCAGGGCCGGCCCGACCGCGGCTCGCGCCTCGACGCCGCCGCCCGCGCGGCCAAGGGGCCGTGGCTGCTGTTCCTCGAGCCGGGCGTCGTGCTCGACGAAAGCTGGCGCCATGAGGCGCGCCAGTTCGCCGACGCGCTGGAGCGCACGGGCGAGACTGGCCGCCGCGCCGCGACCTTCAGCTTCGGGCAGGACGGCTTCGGCCGGCAGGCGCGGATGGCGGAGGTCTCGGCCGCGCTGTCGCGGCTGCTCACCGGCCTGCCGCGGCCCGAACAGGGGCTGCTGATCCACAAGAGCTTCTATGAAAAGACCGGCGGTTTCCGTCCGCTCGCCGTGATGGCGGAGGCCGATCTCGTCCGCCGCATCGGGGCCGGGCGTCTGACGCGGCTGCGCGCGCGCGCGCTTGCGCCCGCAGGCGCGACGCCGAAGGAGCGGTCAGGCGGCCTGAAGTCCGCGCTGTGCGCCGGCCTGCTGATGCTGCGCGTGCCGCCGAGCCTGCTCGCGCGGCTCTACTGAGCGTCAGCCCCGGAGCGTCGCCGGGTCGGCCGCCAGCAAGGCCTCGATCCGCCCGCGCAAGTCTTCCGGAAACACGACTTCCAGCTCGTGCGGGTCTTCGAAGCGCCACCAGCGCACGGCGTCGCGAAGCACGATCAGGTAGAGCTTGAGTTCGCGCTCCGGCAGGCGCGGCAGGCGGTCGTGCACCAGGATGATCTTGCGGTCCGACATCCAGCCGAAATCGCAGAGGCAGTCCAGAAGACCGTCCCAGTCGAATCCGAAGTCGCGGGGGAACCACAGCGATTTCGAGAAGACGGCGAACAGTTCGTCCTTGGCGCTGATGTCGCCCGGAAGCCGCCAGTAGAACGAGCGCCCGTTGATCCGGCCGCTGAGGTCGGGTTCGAAACGGAAGGTTTCGAGGCCCGGGCGCATCGTTCAGGCCCCGCCTTGCGGCGGGGCCGCGCCCTTGAGCTTGCCGCGCTTCAGGTGTTCGTCGAGCCGGGGAAGGATCTCGACGAAGTTGCAGGGGCGGTGGCGATAGTCGAGCTGCGCCTTCAGAACCCCGTCCCAGGCGTCGCGGCAGGCGCCGGACGAGCCCGGCAGCACGAACACGAAGGTCTTGCCCGCGACGCCCGCGGTCGCGCGCGACTGCAGCGTCGAGGTTCCCACGGTGCCCTTGGAATAATCGTGGAAGAGGGCCGAAAAGCCGTCCATGCGCTTCTCGAACAGAGGCTCCAGCGCGTCCGGGCTCAGGTCGCGGCCGGTGAAGCCGGTGCCGCCGGTGGTCAGCACCACGTCGGTCGCCGGATCGGCGACGAAGCCCGAGACCGCCGCGCGCAGAGCCTCGCGGTCGTCGCGCACGATCTGCCGTCCCGAGACGCGATGGCCGGCCGTCTCGATCCGCTCGCGAAGCGTCGCGCCGGACTTGTCGTCGTCCGGTCCGCGCGTGTCCGACACGGTCACCACCGCGATGCCGAGCGGCACGAAGGGGCGGTCCTCGTCGATGCCTGCCATGGTCGCAACCTTTCGCCGAGTCGAACCGGATAATACCGCATTTGGGCGACGGCGCGACCAATGCGCGCGGGTCGCGCTTTCGTGAGGAGCGCCGGCGCCGGGGAAGCACGGCTTGCGCAGGCGCTTCGAGCCGCCATCTCCTTCAGGCCAGCACTTACGCATCCGGGCGCGCGAATTCCATGATCGGTCCTGCGGTTTCCTCCTTCGATCCCCGGCCGGCGTTCTGATGGGCGCGCGGGCGGTCCGTGTCGTGGACTGGACGTCGCGCGGTTGCCGGGTCGCGCTCGCGGCCTCGCTCGTGGTGGTCGCGGTCGGAGCGGCGTCGGACCTCGGCTACACCGTGCCGCTCGAGGTCGCGATCGAGCGCGGGCTCGCAGAGGCCGCCCCGGCGGAGCGTCTCGAGGCCCGCGCCCGCGCAGCGCTCGAGGCCGACGACGTCGATCTCGCCCGCGGCTTCGCGGATCTCGGCCAGCAGCTCGGCCGGCCGCTTACAGCGGAGACGCTCGCTCGGCTTTCGGCCGCCGAAGCGCCAGCCGCCGTCGCCATGCGCAACGCCCGCGGCGCGGCGCGCGGCTTCGCCACCGGCGAGATTGACGGGACGGCCTCGCTCGCCGGGGCGATCGCGGCCGACCTGACGGTGATCGGCGACCTGCGCGATCTCGCCCGCGAAGGCGTCGCGCGCGCCAAGGGCGAGGAGCACAGCGACCTCATTCTCGGCCTCGCCGCCGCGGGCGTGGCGGTGACGGCCGCGACCTATGTGAGCGCCGGCGGCGCGGCGCCGGCGCGCTTCAGCCTGTCGGTGCTCAAGGCCGCGCGGCGCACCGGCGCGATGACGGCCGAGTTCGCCGCCGATCTCGGCCGCCGCTTCGCCAAGGCGGCAGGGCGAACCGCCGACGCCGCTCCCGAAGCGAGCCGCGGCGCGCGGGCGCTCGGCGCGCTGTCGGGCCCGGCCGCGGATCTGCGCGCGGTCGGCTCGGCGGTGGGAACGGCCGAGACCGTGCGGATGATGAAATATGTCCGCACCGTCGACGACCTGCCGGATCTGCGCCGCTTCGCGGAGCGCTTCGGCGCGCGCTCACGCGCGGTCGCGGAAGTGATGGGGCGGGCGAGCCTGCGGGCGTTCCGCACCACGGTGCGCTTCGCCGAGCTCATCGCCAAGCACCTGATCGCGATCGCAATGTGGCTCGGCGGGCTGCTCGCGGGCGCGGTCTCGAACGTCGCGTGGCGGGGCGTGCGGTTCTTCGCGGCGCGGGTGTAGCGCGACCCTTGTCCCGGACTTGATCCGGGACCCAGAACCGAAACGCTTTCTCGCCTAAGCGCCGCCGCTCGCCGTGTTCTGGTCTCGCCGCAACGGTTCCGTGTCCCGGATCAAGTCCGGGACAAAAAATGTGGCTCGGCGGGCTGCTCGCGGGCGCGGTCTCGAACGTCGCGTGGCGGGGCGTGAGGTTCTTCGCGGCGCGGGTGTAGCGCGACCCTCGTCCCGGACTTGATCCGGGACCCAGAACCGACACGCTTTCTCGCCTAAGCGCCGCCGCTCGCAGCGTTCTGGTCTTGCCGCATCGGTTCTGGGTCCCGGATCAAGTCCGGGACAAGAAAGGCGGCTCGGCGGGCTGCTCGCGGGCGCGGTTTCGAACGTCGCGTGGCGGGGCGTGAGGTTTTTCGCGGCGCGGGTGTAGCGCGACCCTTGTCCCGGACTTGATCCGGGACCCAGAACCGACACGCTTTCTCGCTCAAGCGCAGCCGCTCGCAGCGTTCTGGTCTCGCCGCATCGGTTCTGGGTCCCGGATCAAGTCCGGAACAAGAAAGGCGGCTCGGCGGGTTGCTCGCGGGCGCGGTCTCGAACGTCGCGTGGCGGGGCGTGAGGTTCTTCGCGGCGCGGGTGTAGCGCGACCCTTGTCCCGGACTTGATCCGGGACCCAGAACCGACACGCTTTCTCGCTTAAGCGCCGCCGCTCGCAGCGTTCTGGTCTCGCCGTAACGGTTCTGGGTCCCGGATCAAGTCCGGGACAAGAAAGGCGGCGTCGTCTCAGTACTCCACCACGCCGTCGAGGGCGTAGTGCTTGATCGTCTTGCGGTTGGCGATCAGCTCGTCGATCGTCGGCTCGCTCGCGAAGGCGCGCTTGATGGCGAGCTTCATCGCCTCGTAGTTGGTCCGGTAGAGGTCGGCCTTGTCGAGGTTTTCGTCCTCGGCGCAGCGCAGGTCGAGCCAGATCGTCGCGACGATACAGATGTCCTCGACGATCTCCTTCGGGATGACGCCCTCGATCACGCTGTCGAGCACGCCATCCGAGATCGCGCCCTGAACCACGCCGCCGAGCAGGTCGACGTATTCGGCGCTCGGGATCGTGACCTTCGAGGTCATCATGGTGGCGGGCTTCACGAGCTGGTTGAGGTCGCGCACCGCGAACATGCAGGTGTGGCCGACGCTCTGGGCGAGCATCGACGCGAAGGCGTGGCCGACCGGGCCGCTCTTCAGGCCGATCACGATCTCGGGCATGGCGTCGGTCGCCTGGCCCTCGGCCGCGAGCACGGTGGCCTCGCCGGTCAGCATGGTGAGATCGGTCATCGAAGTCTCCTGAAGGAAGGGAAGGTCACTGGCCCGGCGCGTCGGCCCAGAAGCCGCGCTCGTCGCGGCAGCGGAGGCACCCGTTCGCGACGCCGAAATGCATGCCGGTGATCTCGAGGTCGCCGGCGTTCACGCGCTCGGCGAGCCACGGGAACGTCATGAGGTTCTCGACGGTGACGTCGACGCAGGCCTCCTCGGCCGCGCTCTGGCGTTCCTCGCCCTGAAGCGCGGGATCGACGTGCGCGCGGGCGCGCGCGGCGATGTCCATCCAGCCGGCGACGAAGTCCTGGGCTTCCGGCGGGGCGCCGTTGAACAGCGCGTTGACGCCGCCGCAGCCGGCATGCGCCAGCACGACGATGCGCTTCACCTTCAGCACCCGCACCGCGAACTCGATCGCGGCGCTCGCGCCGTGGTGCCGCTGGTCAGGCGCGTAGGGCGGCACGAGAGCCGCGACGTTTCTCAGCACGAACAGCTCGCCCGGCGCGGCGTCGAGGATCTGCTGGGGGTCGACGCGGCTGTCGGAACAACCCACCACCATGACCTTCGGCGACTGGCCCTTGGCGAGCCGTTCGAACCGGCGCTGCAGCTCCGGCCAGGCGTTTTCGCGGAACCGGCGGTAGCCGTCGAACAGCGCGTCGAGCGAGCCGGCGGCCGGCTCCGGACGTTCAGTTTCGCCCATCTGCTCTCTCCTGATGTTTCAGCGCGCCTTTCGGCGGCGACCGATCATGCCGGCCGGCCGCCGTCAAGGCGCGATCATTGTGGAGCGCCCGCGACATCTGCGCATCCTCGCCCAAAGGCCGAGGGAAGACGGCGCGCGGCTCAGCAATTCGTCACGAGCGCGCGCGAACGCCTTTCCACGCGCCTGCGGGGGCTTATTTGGATGCGTTCAAAACACGCGCCGCTATCGAAAGCGACCATGGCCGCGACCGACCTCGACGCCGAAGCCGCCTGGGAGGCGGTCCGCGCCGCCCGCCACGGCGCGACCGTGCCGGCGGCGCTCAGCCGCCATCCGCTTTGCGAGGCGCTGCTGCCGGTCGCGACCGCGCGTTCGATCGTCGTCGCCCAACTCGGCCAATCGCTCGACGGCCGCATCGCGACGGTGACGGGAGCCTCGCACTTCATCAACGGTCCCGGCGGCGTCGAACATCTGCACCGCCTGCGCGCGCTGCTGGACGCCGTGCTGGTCGGCGTCGGCACGGTGCTGGCAGACGACTGCCGGCTGACCGTGCGGCGCGTCGAGGGCGCGTCGCCCGCCCGCGTCGTGCTTGATCCCGCCGGGCGCGTTCCCGACGACGCCAGCATCTTCGCCGACGACGGCGCCCGCCGCCTCGTCATTCGCGCCGAGGGCGCGCGGCGCTCTCAGGTCCAGGGCGTCGAGACCGTGCATCTGCCGGTGACCGCCGGCCAGATCGCGCCCGGCGACGTCGTCGCCGCGCTCGCCCGCCGCGGCTTTCGCCGCGTCCTGATAGAGGGCGGGGCCGACACGGTCTCGCGCTTCGTCTCCGCTGACGCGGTCGATCGGCTCCACGTGATGGTCGCGCCGCTTATCGTCGGCTCCGGCCGGCCGGGCCTCGCGCTTGCGCCAGTCGCCGAGCTCGTCCATGCGCGGCGGCCCGTCACGCGGAGCTTCCCGCTGCCCGGCGGCGACGTTCTGTTCGACTGCGACATGCGGCGCGAGGCCGAAACCCTGCGACACGACCAGGAGAGCGCCCATGAGCGAGCGAACGCCCGCGGCGGGTTATTCGCCGGCCGCTAGGGCGCTGCACTGGATCGTGGCGGCGCTGGTGATCGCGCTGATCGCGGTCGGGATCGGCCGCGGCTACATGCCCAAGGGTCCGGAGCGCGACGTCGTCACCATGCTGCACAAGGCGACCGGCGTCGTGGTGCTGGTCCTCATGTTCCTGCGCATTCGCCTGCGGCTCGCCGATCCGCCCCCGCCGCCCGACCCCTCCACGCCCGCCTGGCAGGCGGCGGCGAGCGGCGTCGTGCATTGGGCCTTCTATGCGCTGCTGATGATCATGCCGGTGCTCGGCTGGGCCGGTTCGAACGCGCTCGGCCGGCCGGTCAGCATGTATGGCCTGTTCGACCTTCCGACGCTGACGGCGGAGAACAAGCCGCTCGGAGAGGCGCTCTACGGCTGGCACGAGGGCCTCGGCTACGCGCTGCTGGCGCTCGTCGTGCTCCATGTCGGGGCCGCGCTCCATCACCGTTACGTCCGCAAGGACGCCGTCCTGTCCCGCATGACGCTTGGAGGAGCGCGATGAGCGACGCCGCAATTCCTGCCCCCGCCGCTGGCGGCTACCGGACTCCGGCGAAGATCCTGCACTGGACGGTGGCCGTCCTGGTGCTCGGCATGATCCCGGTCGGGATCTCGCTCGAGAGCCTGCCCAAGGGCCCGATCCAGGACGGGTTCTACGCCGCCCACAAATCCACGGGCTTTCTCGTGCTGGTCCTGATGCTCGCCCGGCTCGCCTTCCGGCTGGCCGCGCCGCCGCCGCCTCCCGAGCCCTCGCTCGCGGGTTGGCAGGTCGGGGTGAGCCATGCGGTGCACTGGACGCTCTATCTGCTGCTTCTTGTGATGCCGGTAATCGGCTGGGCCGGCTCCAACGCCTTCGGCGCGCCGGTCTCGGTCTACGGCCTGTTCACGCTGCCCGACATCGCCTCGAAGAACGAAGACTTCTCCAAGACGCTGCTGGGGATCCACGGCACGATGGGGCTGATCGCCGGCGCGCTGATCCTGCTTCACATCGCGGCCGCGCTCTATCACCGTTTCGCGCTGAAGGACGCCGTGCTGGCGCGGATGACGACCGCGCCGGCTGAGACGGACTAGGGAAAGGGCGCTGCGCCTATCCCGGCTGCAGCAGCAGATCCTCATGCGCGACCCCGACGCCGCTCGCCGCATGCTCAAGCCGGAAGGCGAGCCACTCGCCGAGCTCCGGTCCGTCCGGCAGTTCCGCGATCGCCTGCGCCATGTCGCTGGCGAGCCGTCGCGTGAGCGCCTCATCCGCCTCGTCGAGGCGCCACGGGCTTGGCGAGGAGAGGCAGGCGAGCCCCGCCGCTCGACCGATCTCGGCGAGCCCGAGCGCCGCTCCCGGCCCCATGGCCGGTCCCAGACCCTTGTCGCGAAGCTGGTGGCGGTTGAAGGCCTCGAGCGCCGCCGCGTCGAGCCGATGGGCTGGCGAAAACCGCTTCTCGCCGGCATAGACCAGCGGCGCGTAGAGCGGCTTTCCGGAGGCGGCGAGCCGGGAGACGAAGGCTTCGGTCCAGTCATGGCCTGCGAGATCGAAGAACGCCGAGGCGGTCACGAGATCGGCCTCCGCCGCCGCCGCAGGCAGCGGATCGGCCGAGAGGTCCCGGGCGAGCGTCATGACCTCGATTTCGGTCGCGGTCTTCTGGAGGAGAAGACGGCCGCCCGCGTCGGACGAGGCGTCCGCCCATTTCGAAAGCCGCGTGCGGGCGTGGGCCAACAGCCCCTCGTCGGCGTCGACCAGCGTCCAGCGTTGCTTCGGGCCAAGCCGCGGGCTGAGCGCCCGGAGCAGCGAACCGGAGCCGGCGCCGAGATCCGTGACGGAGACGGTCTCCCGGCCGGCGAACAGCGCGGCGATGCGCTCCAGCGGTTCGTTCGCCAACGATCTGTGGTCGGCGGGCTCGCGCAGGTCGAGCCAGTCCGGATCGAAGCCGCTCACGTCGCCGCCGCAGACGGCAGGCCGCGGTCCATGAGGTGCTCGAACACGTCCGCGCACTGGAACCAGCGCGGCAGGCGGGCGGCGCGGGTGCGGGCCGCGTTCGAGGCGCGGGCGCGCGCGCCGGGATTGTCGAGCAGCGCCCGCAGCGCCTGCGCTAGCGCGTCGACGTCGTCGGGCTCGACCAGCGCCCCGGCGCGCTCGGACATCAGCGCCGCCGCGGCCTCGCAACGACCGGCGATCACCGGCAGGCCATGCGCCAGCGCCTCGGCGACCGCCATGCCGTAGCCCTCGAAGCGCGAGGGCAACGCGAAGACGTCCGCGCCGTCGAAGACCGCGGAGAGGCCCGCCTCGTCCACGGCTCCCAGAAGCTCTGTCCGGTCCGAAATCCCGAGCGACGCGATCTCTCCCCTCAGGGCGTCGGCGCAGGCGGGGGCGCGGTCGAGCGCGCCGGCCACGACCCAGCGCCACGGCAGGTCGGAGAGCGTCGCGAGCGCCCGTGCGAGCGTCGCGTGGTTCTTGCGCGGCGTCACGGCTCCGACGCTGAGCACCACGGGAACCTCGCCGCCGCCCTTGGCGCGGGGCTTGGGATCGACGCCGGGCTCGGCGACGCGCACCCGGCGGCCGTCGAGGCCGAAGCGCTCGACGAGGATCGTGCGGGTCGCTTCGCTGGTCGCGATCACGAGCGCCGCCGCCGCGAGCGCCGCGCGTTCGGAGGCCTCGAGCCGCGCGGCGTCTTCCGGCGACAGGCCGGTTTCGAGCGCGAGCGGATGATGGACGAGCGCCGCGACCGGACGGCCGAGCGCGACGATCCCCTCCGCCGGCAACGCCCCGTAGGCGAGCCCGTCGACCACGAGCGTCGCCTCGGCGGGCACGCCTGAGAGCGCCTTCAGCGCGCCTGCGATCGAGGCGTCGCTCGGCGCCGGGAAGTTGTCCGGGAGCGAGAGCGCCCGCGCCGCCTGTCCGCGGCCTGTCAGTTCGGCGATCACCCGGGCGTCGTAGCGATAACCGCCGGTCGGGGCCGCGATGTCGCCCGGGACGGCGAGGACGAGCTCAGCCATGCGCGCCTGCCGGCCCCTCGAACCAGGCTCGCGCGACGTCGCTTTCCTGCAGCGTCACGCGGATCTTCTCCACCCCGCCGGCATGCGCGCCGAGCCGCCCGTCCCTGAGCGCCGCCGCCATGCGGTCGAAGATCAGGCGGCTCAGGAACTCGGTGGTGGTGAGCTTGCCCTTGAGCTCCTCCACCTCGTCGAGATTGGCGTAGTTCAGGGATTTGAGCGCCGCCGCGAGCTCCTCGGTCGCGCGCCCGATGTCGACCACGATCGAATCCGGGTCGAGCTCCTGGCGGAAGAACGCGACGTCCACCACGAAGGTCGCGCCATGCAGCTTTTGCGCGGGTCCGAACACCTCGCCCTTGAGACTGTGGGCGATCATGATGCGGTCGCGGACTTCGACGGCGTACATCTCAAAACTCCAGAACTCTCAAGGGTAAGTCAGCACGACGCCGAGGCCGTCTGCGCCGGGCGCGAGACGCTCGGGCAGCAGCGCCGGCGCCTCGCCAAAGGGGATCTCGACGTCGATCAACGCGTCGAGGCGCGGGTCGGCGGCAAGCAGCTCGAGCGCCGCGGCGAGCCTGCGCCGATGGCTCCAGCGCGGCCGGCGCGACGGCGACACCTGCCCCACCTGCGACGACAGCAGCTTCAGGCGCTTGGAATGGAACGCGCGGCCGAGCGGCGCCGCGACGTCGTCGGAGCCGTGCCAGCTCATCTCCACCACCGCCGCCTCCTCGCCGGCGGCCGCGAGCGCGGTGGCGAGGCCCGCGGCGGTCGCGCTGGTGTGAAGCACGACGTCGGCGTCGCGCGGAGCCTCGGCCGGCGTCGCGAAGGCCGCGCCCAGCGTCTCGGCGATCGCGCGGCGGCGTTCGTCGACGTCCACCACCGTCACCTGCGCGCCAGGAAGACCCGCGGCGAGCGAGGCGGCGAGGAGGCCCACGATCCCGCCGCCCACCACGACGATGCGGTCGCAGGCGCCGGCGCCTGCGTCCCAGAGCGCGTTGAGGCTCGTCTCCATGTTGGCCGCAAGCGTCGCGCGCCGGGGCGGCAGGCCGTGCGGCAGGAGGTGGAGGACGGCGGGAGGAGCGACGAACGCCTCCTCGTGCGGATGGAGGCAGAAGACGAGGCGCCCGACGAGATCGCGCGGACCGTCCTCGACCCGGCCGACCGCGGCGTAGCCGTACTTCACGGGTCCGGGAAAGTCGCCCTCCTGCCGGGGCGCGCGCATCCGGAGCCGCTCGCTTTCGGGCACGCGGCCGTCGAGCACGAGGCGTTCGGTGCCGCGGCTCACCCCCGAAAACAGCGCGCGCACGACAGCTCCGTCGCCGGCCGCGCCGAGGGCTGCGCCGTCGCGCAGCTCGACCCGTCCGTCGCCGAGATACCAGAGGGCGCGAGGAGCTCCTCCGCCCGGACCGTTGCCGCTCGCCTGCATGCGCCTAATTGGTGGCGGGGTCGCGCCGGTTGGACGACCGCCTGACGTGTTATAGGGGCGCCGTCGAAAGCCGCCATAAGCGGCCCGGCTCAAACCGAAAGCGTGACATGCGTTCTAGCCTCGATCTTACGCCTGCGTCCTCCCCGGAAGACCCTGAGGACGCGGAGCGATCCGCCGACTCGACTCCCACGGGGTCGCAGGCGGCGTGGTCCCTCAGGACGCGTCGAATCATTTTCGCGACGCTCGTGCTCGCGACAGTCGCGGCGCTCGGATCGGCCTTCTGGACGGTGCTGGCGGTCGACGGCTGGACGATTCCCGAATTCGTGATGCTCGGGTGCTTCCTGATCTCGGCCCCGTGGATCGTCATCGGATTCTGGAACGCGCTCGTCGGTTTCTCGATTCTGCGCTTCGCCCCGGACCCGATGCGCGTCGTCGCGCCCTGCATCGCGGACACGCCCGCCGACAGCCCGATCGACGCCCGCGTCGCGGTGGTGATGTGCGTGCGCCACGAGGATCCCGCCCGCGTCGTGCGCCGCCTCGACGCGGTGACGCGCAGCCTCGACGCGACCGGCTGGGGCGGGCGCTTCGACGTCTTCGTGCTGAGCGACAGCCAGAAGCCCGACGCCGTCGCCGAGGAGGAGGCCACGATCTCCCGCTGGCGCGAGAGCCTCGCGCGGCCCGAGCGCGTGACCTACCGCCGCCGCACCTCCAACGAGGGCTTCAAGGCCGGCAACATCCGCGACTTCGTGCTCGACCAGGGCGCGGCCTATGACGTGATGATCACCCTCGACGCCGACAGCGTCATGTCGGGCGAGGCGATTCTGCGGCTCGTGCGCGTCATGCAGGCCAATCCCAAGCTCGGCATCCTGCAGAGTCTCGTGGTGGGTCTGCCGGCCCGCACGATTTTCGCGCGCGCCTTCCAGTTCGGCATGCGCGCCAGCATGCGCTCCTACACGATGGGCGCGGCCTGGTGGGCCGGGGACAACGGCCCTTACTGGGGCCACAACGCCGCCATCCGCATCGCGGCCTTCCGCGACCACTGCCGGCTGCCGACCGTGCCGGGCGGCGCCCCGCTCGGGGGCGCGGTGCTGAGCCACGACCTTTTCGAGGCCGTGCTGATGCGAAAGGGCGGCTACGAGGTGCGCGTGCTGCCCGAAGAGGGCGGCTCGTGGGAGGACAACCCCGCCTCGCTGCCGGAGTTCCTTCGCCGGAACCTGCGCTGGTGCCAGGGCAACATGCAGTATCTGCGCCTCATCGGCTCGCCCGGCCTGCCGTTCCTCGGCCGCGTGAACCTGATGATCGCGATCCTGATGTACGCCGGCGCGCCGGCCTGGATCGTGTTCATGGTCGCAGGCGCCGCCCAGGCCTGGGATCCGCCCGTGGTGATCGGCGGCGGCGGCGACGATCCGTTCCCCTGGACGCTCAGCACCGCGCTCGTCGTCATGATGATGCTGGTGCTCTTCGCGCCCAAGATCATGGGCTATCTCGACGTGCTGCTGCAGCCGGCCGAGAGCCGTCGCTATGGCGGGCAGGGCGTGTTCGCGGCCGGCGTCGCGGCCGAGGTGACGTTCGGCATGCTGTTCGCGCCGATCGTCTCATTCTCGGTGACCGCGTTCCTGCTGCAGCTCTTCGTGCTGCGCAAGCCCCTCGGTTGGGAGGCGCAGGACCGCGACGGCCGCCGCGTGCGGTGGAGCGAGGCCATGCGCCTGCTCTGGCCCGCGACGCTGTTCGGCGTTGCGCTCGCGGTCTCGCTCTGGCTGACGGCGCCCGACGTGCTGCCCTGGGCCGCCCCCGTGCTGATCGCCTATATCTTCGCCGCGCCCTTCACGGTGATGACCTCGATCGACGCGCCGGACGCCGACGCGCCGCGCTTCCGTCTCGTGGCGATTCCCGAGGAGATGGACACGCCGGTCGAGGTCCGGGCGGTGAGCGCCGGGCCGGAGGACGCGGCGGGCGCGGGTTACGCCCCGCCGATGTCGCCGTTCCGCTTCGACGCGGAGCCCAAGCGCGCGGCCTACTCGGCGGCGGCCGAGTAGCGCTGCAGCAGCGGCGCCTGCGCCATCGCGAAGATCAGGGTGATGGGCATGATGCCCCACACCTTGAACGCGACCCAGAAATCGGTGGTCTGCGTGCGCCAGACCACCTCGTTGACCACGGCGAGGAACACGAAGAACCACGCCCAGCGGGTCGAGAGCTTCATCCAGCCCTGATGGGTGAGGTCGAAGGCCTGGTCGAACACGATCGCGAGCAGCGGCTTGTTGAACGCGACGCCGCCGAACAGCGCGCCGGCGAACAGCAGGTTCACGATCGTCGGCTTGAGCTTGATGAAGAGCTCGTCCTGAAGCGCGAGCGTCAGCCCGCCGAACACCAGCACCACGGCGCCCGACACCAGCGGCATGATCGGGATGCGGCGGGTGAGCGCCCAGGAGATCGAGAGCGCCACCACGGTCGCGACCATGAAGGCGCCGGTGCCGACGAACAGCCCGCCGCGGGAGTTGGCGACGAAGAACACCACGAGCGGCCCGAGCTCGAGCGCGAGCTTGAGCAGCGGATTGACGGCGCGACTCTGGTCGAGGGCCTTGGTCATGCGCGTTTCCTTTGCGCCCGCATGGCGGGCTGATCAACCCCGATGACCGCGCGCGCGATGCGTGCGGCCCTCAGCCTTTCGTCTCTGGCGCCGCCCTGCGGCCGAAATCCGGCGCCGCGGTGTCCTGGCCCTGCTCGATGATGCCGCGGCGGATCGCGCGGGTGCGGGTGAAAAGCTCGAACAGCTTGTCGCCTTCCGCCCAGCGGATCGCGCGTTGCAGCGCCGTCAGGTCTTCGACGAAGCGCCCGAGGATCTCGAGCACCGCGTCGCGATTGTTGAGGAAGATGTCGCGCCACATCGTCGGGTCGGAGGCCGCGATGCGGGTGAAGTCGCGGAAGCCCGAGGCCGAGTACTTGATGACCTCCGACTGGGTCACGTCCTCGAGGTCGGCCGCCGTTCCCACGATGTTGTAGGCGATCAGATGCGGCACGTGGCTCACGATCGCGAAGACGAGGTCGTGATGCTCGACGCTCATCGTGTCGACGTTCGCGCCCATGCCTTCCCAGAAGCCGCGCAGCTTCGCGACATCCGCCTCGTCGGCGGGAGACAGCGGCGTCAGGATCGCCCAGCGGCCGTCGAAGAGTTCGGCGAAGCCCGCGTCCGGTCCGGAGTCTTCCGTGCCGGCGATCGGGTGGCCGGGGATGAAGGCGGCGTGGGCGGGAACGTGCGGGCCCATGTCGCGCACCACCGCGCCCTTCACCGAGCCGACGTCGGTGAGCACGGCGCCGACCTTGAGCTTCGGGCCAACCTCCGCCGCCACCGCGCCGCAGACGCCGACGGGGGTGCAGACGACCACGAGGTCGGCCTCCGCGACGGCCTCGGCCGAGGTCTCCAGAACCGCGTCGAACAGGCCGAGGTCGCTTGCCCTGGCGCGCACCGAGGCGCTTGCGTCGGTGGCCACGATCTCGGCCGCGAGCCGGCCGCGCCGCGCCGCATGCGCGATCGACGAGCCGATGAGGCCGACGCCGATGATCGCGACGCGTTCGAAGATCGGTTCAGCCACGGGACTTGCCCGTGAACTCGGCGAGCGCCGCAAGCACGGTCTCATTGGCTTCCGCCGAGCCGATGGTGAGCCTGAGGCAGTCGGGAAGCCCATAGGCCCCGACGGCGCGCAACACGAGGCCGCGCGAGGTGAGGAACGCGTCCGCGTCCGCGGCCGTGCGGCCGGCGTCCTTCGGAAAGCGGATCAGGATGAAGTTCGCGACCGACGGCGCGACCTCGAGCCCGAGCGCGCGCACGCCCTCGGTGAGCTTCACGAGCCATTCCGAATTGTGCGCGACCGCGGCGTCGAGATGCGCCCGGTCGGCGACCGCCGCCGCGCCCGCCGCGATCGCGGGCCCCGAGACGTTGAACGGCCCGCGGATGCGGTTGAGCGCGTCGACGACGCCTTCGGGTCCGTAGAGCCAGCCGATGCGAAGGCTCGCGAGCCCGAACACCTTCGAGAAGGTGCGCGTCATCACGACGTTCTCCGACCCCGAGACGAGCTCGATGCCCGCCGCGTAGTCGTTGGCGCGGACATATTCGGAATAGGCCGCGTCGAGCACCAGCAGCGTCGACTTCGGCAGCCCGGCGTGCAGCCGCTTCACCTCGTCGAACGGCAGGTAGGTGCCGGTCGGGTTGTTGGGGTTGGCGATGTAGACGATGCGGGTCCGGTCGGTGACGCGCGCGAGCAGCGCGTCGACGTCGGTCGTGAGGTTGGTCTCGGGCGCGACCACGGGCGCGCCGCCGGCCGCCAGGATCGCGATCTTGTAGACGAGGAAGCCGTGCTCGGTGAACAGGCCCTCGTCGCCCGGCGCGAGATAGGCCGAGGCGAGCAGCGACAGCAGCTCGTCGGAGCCCGCGCCGCAGACGATGCGCTCAGGGTCCAGGCCGTGGGCGCGCGCGATCGCCTCGCGCAGAGCGCTCGAGCTGCCGTCCGGATAGATCTCGAGGGAGCCGGCGGCCTCGCGGAACGCCGCGATCGCCTTGGGGCTCGGGCCGAGCGGGGTCTCGTTGGACGACAGCTTGTGCAGCTTCACGCCCGCCGGCGCCCTGGACTTGCCGGGCACATAGGCGTCGATCGCGAGCGCGCCGGGGCGAGGGGTGGGGGCGGTGTCGGTCGTCATCGGTTCGGAGAGCGTCATGGAGTCGATCGTTTCTGCGGCGTGCGTCCCGCCGCGAGGCGCGGCGCGTCAGGCGGCGAGCGGCGAGGCGTAGCCGCCGAGCCTGCGGGCGTGTTCGGCCGGGGGCGTCTCGCCATGGGCGGCGGCCAGCCGCAGCAGCCGGCCGTTGCGCTTCACGCTCGCGAGCGTCTCGGCTCCGTCGTCGGGCGCGGTCTCGCTCTCGTGCTCGATCGCCCAGACGGTGGTCTCGGAGGCGGCGGCCTCGCCGAGCGGGCGCGCCACCACGAGGGCGGGCGCGGGCGCAGGATGGCTTCCGCGCGCCAGGAACGGCAACCGCGCCATCACCTGCGGGCCGCCTTCGCCGCCAAGCGCCTCCCACCAGGCCGATCCCGGCTCGGCTGAGATGCGCACGAGGCCGAGGTCGCCGGTCGAGCCCGCCACTGCCTGGATCACCCGCTGCGGCGTGCCGTGGCCGACGAGCGGCACGTCGAAGCCGAGGTGGAACCGCGCGAGGTCATGCATGCCGAGCGCGTCGGAGCCCTGCTCGACATGGACGGTGAAGGGCGACTGCACATGGGTGAAGGTCGCGATGATGGTGCGCCAGAGATGCTCGGCGGTGGCGAGCGGCAGGCGTCCCTGATGGCGGGCCGCGAGGCGGCGCATCATGTCGGCCTCGCGCTGGGGCCGGAACGCCGAGCCGGTGGCGGCCGTGCGCTTGATCTCGATCAGACGGTCGATCACGGCCCCGCGCTCCATGAGCAGCAGGTGCATGGCCTCGTCGATCCGGTCGATCTCGCGGCGGATCTCAGAAAGCGTGTCGGGCTGTGCGTCGGTCATGCGCTGCGGTCCAGGCGGAGGACCGCGCGCCTTTCAGCTGCCGATCCGGACGGGAAGCGCGCCTTCATAGACGAAGGCGGGCGCGAAGGCCAAGCGGATGGCGGAAGAATGCGAAGGGACCGCGGCGCCGTTCAGTGCGCCTTGGCCGCAGCCGAACCCTTGTGGTTCTCGTCGGCCGCCGGCGCGTCTTCGTCTGCGACCTCGTCGGTCTCTTTGGTGTGGTTCTTCTTGTGCAGCGCGTGCGACTTCGCCTCGATGTAGTGCGCGTGGTCGCTGACCCAGTCGGAGAGCGCAAGCAGGATGCCGGAGGCGACGAACACAGCGTGGACCACGACCATCCACCAGAGATCGCGGTCGGCGATCTCCTTGATGTCCATGAAGGCCTTGAGGAGCTGGATGGCCGAGATCGCGACGATCGAGGCGAGAAGCTTCAGCTTCAGGCCCGAGAAGTCGATCTTGCCCATCCATTCCGGGCGCTCGCTCTGGTCGGCGAGGTCCATGCGCGACACGAAGTTCTCGTAGCCCGAGAAGATCACCAGCAACACGAGGTTCGCCGTCAGCGACAGGTCGATCAGCGACAGGATGCCGAGGATCGTCTCGCTCTCGGTCGCGACGAAGACGCGCTCGATGAAGTGCAGCAGCTCCTGCGCGAACTTCAGCAGCAGGACGACCAGGCCGACCACGAGGCCGACATAGAACGGCGCCATCAGCCAGCGGCTGGCGAACAGCCCCCGCTCCAGCTTGCGTTCGAAGACGTTGCTCTTGCGCGCCTGTGCCATGGAAAGCCGCATGACACGGCGCGAGCCGCCGGGCAAGGCGCCCGACGGCCGCAGGCCGCTGATTGTCTAAAAGTCGCGGCCTGGTCCTTAGGCCGCGACGCCGGTCGGGATCGGGCACGCGACGCCCGTGCCCCCGAGGCCGCAATAGCCGCCGGGGTTCTTGGCGAGATACTGCTGGTGGTAGCCCTCGGCGAAGTAGAACTCGGGCGCGTCGAGGATCTCGGTCGTCACCGCATCGAGGCCGCGGGCTTCGAGCGCCTCGCCGTAGCGGGCGGCCGTCTCCTCGGCCGCGCGTCGCTGCGCGTCGTCGAAGACGTAGACGCCCGAACGGTACTGGGTGCCCATGTCGTTGCCCTGGCGCATGCCCTGCGTCGGGTTGTGGCTCTCGAAGAACAGCTTCAGCAGCGCCTCGTAGGAGGTCTTCGCCGGATCGAACACCACGCGCACCACCTCGTTGTGGCCGGTGCGGCCGGAGCAGACCTCCTCATAGGTCGGGTTCGGCGTGAAGCCGCCGGCGTAGCCGACCGCGGTCGAGATCACGCCCGGCGCCTGCCAGAACGCGCGCTCGGCGCCCCAGAAGCAGCCGAGGCCGAACATCGCGATCTCGGCGCCGTCCGGGTGCGGG
The DNA here is from genome assembly GCF_042648545.1 of Chenggangzhangella methanolivorans. NCBI lineage: Bacteria > Pseudomonadati > Pseudomonadota > Alphaproteobacteria > Hyphomicrobiales > Methylopilaceae > Chenggangzhangella > Chenggangzhangella methanolivorans. Next base: position 346,783 of record NZ_JBHRXS010000003.1, on the reverse strand, counting down.
CCCTTCAGAAGCGAGCCGTTGACGTGGTGGCGCTCGGCGGTGGGAAGCGGCGCGTCGCGGCCCGGCAGGGCCTCCTCGCGCGTCGGCAGTTCGAGGGACTTGCGGAGGAATCCGAACATCGGGCGTCTCCTTGGCTGGAAATGGATCTTCCCCTGATACGCCGCCGAGGGCTCCGGCGTTACGGCGCGACGCCGACGCGGCGGCGTCTGCGGCGGCCGATCAGCATGAACACGACGCCGATCACCGCGAGCACCGCGCAGGTCGGCTGCGCGAGGATCCAGTCGACCGGCGCCTGCGCCATGCCCGCCGACTGCCGCAGGCTGGCGAGCGTCTCGGGCGAGGCCGCGGCCCAGCTCGTCTCGGTCGCCGTGAAGGCGACCGCCCCGGAGGCGATGGCGCGGGTGCCGTCGATCACCAACGCCACGAAACCGGCGGCAAGAACGAGAAAGCCAAGCAGACGGAACAGGAAGCGGATCATGAAGGCGTCACATGGTGTCGGGAGGGGCGTTTGGCGAGGCGCCGCCCCTTTGGGCCGGCGGCCCGGAGGATGCGACGCCGGCCGGGCGAGGGCAATGCTTCGTCGTCGCCCTGCGGCCTTTGATGTTTCGCCGCGTTCCCGCACTTGTCCGGCGCAACGCGGTTTGCTAGGTCGAGCGGCTCCGGAGGGGTGGCCGAGTGGTTGAAGGCGCACGCCTGGAAAGTGTGTATACGGGAAACCGTATCGCGGGTTCGAATCCCGCTCCCTCCGCCATATATTCCTATTCCGACCGCAGCATAAATTGCTGATTTTATTACCGAATTAACCCTCGGTAACGCTGGGGCGTTTACCCTCAGCGCGTTTTCGCAATACATTGCGTCGTACAAAACGAGGTACACGCGATGGCTCAGGACATCATCGTTCTCCGCAATGGCGGATGGTCGCTCTATCGGCGCGTCCCGAAGCGGTTCGAGTCCGTCGAGCCGCGCAAGCATGTCCTGAAGAGCCTGAAGACTGATTCCCGCAGCGTCGCGGAGCGCAAGGCGGCGGCCGTGTGGTCGCATCTCGTAGAAGGCTGGGAAGCCCGCCTTAAGGGGCAGTACTCCGACGCCGAACGGCGCTTCGAAGCCGCTCGCGACCTCGCGGGCCATCTCGGCTTCAACTTCCTCCCCGCCGATCGCGTGGCGGCCCTGCCGCTGGAAGAGCGCGCCCGGCGCGTGCGGGCCACGATCGTGAACGGCGAACCGGACCCGCTCGCGGCGGCGGCGCTGCTTGGCGGCGTGCCCGAGGCGAAGATCACGGTGACGAAGGCGCTCGATCTCTACTGGATGCTGGCGAAGGACAAGACGCTCGGCAAGTCGGCGGACCAACTGCGGCGCTGGGAAAACCCACTGAAGAAGGCCACGGCCAACTTCGTCGCGCAGATCGGAGACAAGGCCCTCGCGGACATCACGGGAGACGACATGCTCGACTTCCGCCAGTGGTGGCTTGAACGGCTGGAGACGGGCGGCCTCACGGCGAACAGCGCCAACAAAGACCTCACGCATCTCGCGGTCGTCTGGCGCACGGTCAACAAGATGAAGCGGCTGGGACTCGTGCTGCCGCTCTCCGATCTGTCCTTCAAAGAAGGCGAGCGACGCGCCCGGCCGCCCTTCGACGTCGAGTGGATCAAGACCCGCCTGCTGAAGCCCGGCGCGCTCGACGGCCTCAACACGGAAGCTCGCACGATCGTGCTGGGAATGGTCAACACCGGCTATCGCCCGAGCGAGGGCGCGGGGCTGCTGCGCGAGCATATCCGGCTGGAGGGGAAGACGCCGCACATCTCGATTGAGCCCGTAGGGCGGCAGTTGAAGAACGAGACCAGCAAGCGGCTCATTCCTCTCACGGGCGTGTCGCTGGAAGCATTCCGGGCCTGCCCGGGCGGCTTCCCGACCTACGCGGGCAAGGACAAGATCAGCGCGACCGTGAACGCCTTCCTTGCCGACAATGGGCTGAAGCAGACGCCCAAACATTCGCTCTACAGCCTCCGACACTCGTTTGAGGACCGCATGCTCACGGCCGGGATAGACGAACGCATCCGCCGCGACCTCATGGGCCACAGCCTGGGGGGACGGGAGCGCTACGGCGAGGGCGGCGCGCTGGAGCACCGGGCGGCGCTGCTCAAGAAGATCGCCCTCTAGATCAGCGCTGGTGCGGAGAGCCGCCGGGCAAGGCGGATTGCCGCCTCACGCTTGCGGGCTTCGGCTAGGTCGCGCTCGAACGCCTCGAACACCGGCACAAGCAACGGGTTCGTGGCCGTGTATTCGGCCACGATGTCGCGAAGCTCTTCGATCTCTTCAGCAGTCATGACGCACCTTTCCCGCGTCGCCCGGAGGCGAAACGGCAGGTTGATGGGGGCTTGTCGGGGAGACGGTGCAAGCATAGCGCGGAAATAAATCCGCGCCAGAGACTTGACTAAAACGCCCCGTTCAACCGGACATTGACCGTGGCGGAAGGGTTAACGGCCGCCGTCACAGCAACGCCGATGTAGGTGTTGCCGGAGGCGGTCTTGCTGACGAGCTTCGCCGTGGAGTCGTAATAGACTTTGTCGCCCGCGTTGATCGCCAGCGCGGAGACCTTCGGCAGGTCGAAGACACCAACGGTGACGAGGTCGAGGTCGGCCCCGGTCTCCGCATCGCCAGCGGCCACGCCATACAGCGCGCCGACCACCACGAGGTCGCCGGAGGCGACGACGGCGGGGCTGGGGATCGTGATGTTCTCGCCCTTCTGGACGTGGTTACGCATGGTCGAGCCCTTTCGAGGTTCTGAAGGTGAAAGCGTTGCGGGTGCGGCCGGTTATGGCCGCGATCTCGCGGTCCAGCGCGACCATGGCGCGGGCAAGTTCGGCGTCGGACCGGAACTCAATCTCTTCGCCGTTCTGGTCCCGGACCCGGCGCGCGCCGGAGTACCGGGCCTCTTCCATGTCCCGCCGGGCGCACTGGAGCCGCTTCAGTCGGTCGGCGGCGGACTGTTCGTCGGGTACGTTCACGGCCCCGGGTTCCGGACCGCGCCGCGCCAGTCGAGCGCGCCCGCGCCGAAGTCGAGCACGACCCGGAACTCGCGGCTGAGCACTTCCCAGCCCTCGCGCTCGGACATCTGCGGCCCGGGAGCCGACGACAGGTAGCTGTATTCGAGGATCGGCGCAGAGGCCGGGTCGGCGAACACGAACCACGAGCCGTCCGTGATCCTCGGCTCGACCAAGAGCGCGAGCTTCTGGCTGAAGGGATTCACGTCGGCGGTCGTGGCCGCGTAGATCGACGCGAGCACCTTTTCGGCCTGCGTCTCCAACTCGGGACCGACCACGAGATAGCGGGGCGTGACCGCGATGCGGGTCTTGCCATCGAGTCCGATCTGGTTCCGCATGGCGAGCCGGGCGTCGGACAGCGCCTCGACACTCAGCGCCGCCCCCGTCAGAAGGTTGCCGTGGTCGGCATGGAAGAGCCGCTGCGCGTCGCCCATGACGGGACCCGCGCCGTTGGACTGCGACAGCAGCCCCCACAGAAGCGCAGCTTCGGTCTGAGCGGCGGCCTGCCCGGCGGCCGTCGCCCAATCATTGAACGCCCCGAGGTCGTCATTGATGAGCGCCTTGCGGCTGATCGTGAACAGCGCGCCGTAGGTGTCGAGCGCGTAGCTCTCGACGGCTTCCGAGCGGGAGACGTGCTTGATCTCCCCGGACTCGCTTACCTTCTGAAGCGCGCCGATTTCCCCGAGGCGGAGCGCCGAGCCGGTGCGGAAGTCCACACGCGAGCCCTGCCGCGCAAGCGTCTTTAGGACCGACGCGGCAGCCGTGTAGGACGCCAGCAGCGTCCGGCGGCCCGCGCCCGTGAGAAGCTGCGGGAAGTCGGTCGTGGTGTGGAGCGCGGCGCGAAACAGCGCGTCCGGGTCCATGCCGACCGTCGAGACGCCGCGCGCCTCCAGCGAGGCCCGGGCGAAGTCCCGGAGCGAATAGCCCAGGAACGGCCGGGCGGCCTCCGCACGGGCGTCGTCGAGCGCCACGCCGGAGCGGACGCTAAGGGCGTCTTCCATCGCCCGGCGCTGGATCGCGGGATCGGCCTCGGGCGCGGCCGTGCGGATGCGAGGCGTCTGGCGCGAGCGCCGACGAATTTCCTCGCGCTCCGCGCCGTATTTCTGTTCGAGGAAGGCGGCGAAGTCGAAGCTGGCCGGATCGAAGCCGTCGCGGAGGCTCACATTGTAAGCGCCATCGGCGCGTTGCGTGACAACCAGCGGGGACTCGATGTTCTCGCGCTCGACAGTTTCGGTCTCGTTCTCGGGCTCCATGGCCTTGCTCCTAAGCTCGCTGCGGGATCAGCGGCCACAGGGACCGCGCTGACTTCAAAGACCGCCCAAGACACGGCGGTACGGATGCGGTGGCCGCTCTCGACGCTCTCGCGCCATGAGGCGACCCGGTAGCCGACAGAGACGCCGCGAAGCGTGCCTTCCCGGATGCGGGTGACGGCCGGGGCGGCGTCGTCTGCGGTCGAGAGGCGGAGGACCGCCACAAGGCGGCCGGGCTCGTGCCGAAGCGCTTGCACGACGCCGATCACGTCACGGCTTCCGCCCTGCCGGTGGCCGTCCAAGAGCGGCGCGCCGACAAGGTTCGCTGTGTCCAACCCGGTCGGGGATAGCGCTCGACGAACGCGCCGCGCGCGTCGCGCCGCTGCACGTCCGCGAAGGCCGTGATCGTCGCCTCGACGGTCATGGCGTCTGCGTCGAACGTGGACGGGCCGAACGAGCCGCGACGGACGATCAGCGGTGCGGCCTCCGCCGGGATTCGCCGGAGGATCGTCCGCTTAGCCGCCACGGGCTCGTCACGCTCGGGACGGACCCAGACGGGATTATTGCGCTTCCCAGCAGCGCCGGTCGCGATCCTGCCGCTAGGCATCGGCGGTCTCCTTCTCTGGCTGAGGCTCGGGCGCGCCGAACGTCAGCCCGAGCGAAACTTCGCGCTCGCGGTCGGCGGCGATCTCCCGGTCAAGCTCTTCGACGCTCCAGCCGCGTTCAGCGACCTTCTGGCGACGGCTCGCGAGGCCCGCACTGATCTCGGCAACGTCGGCCTCAATCGCTTTCTGAGGATCGACTTGCGCCCATGCGGGTGGAAGCCATTCGGCGGTCGCGTCGGGCACGCCAGTGAGAAGCTGAACGCGGCCCCAAAGGGGGCGGAGAAGCTGAGGGACCAGCACGCCGTACTGGACTTGCTCGACGCGGGCACGGAACGGGATGAGGCCTGCCCGGAGGCTCGAATAATTCGCGCCGCTAAGGTCGCCGTCGAGCATATGGCTCGGCAGGCCAAGCCCGGCCGCGAGGCCCCGAAGGGAGTGCTTCACGAACTCTGCGGTCTGCTGAGCGGCCTGCGGAGAGTTGAACCGAATATCGAAGCCATTCGGGAGCCGCCGGACCGTGCCGGGCTCAAGCGAGACGTCCGCGAGGTCGCCGTCGAAGGGTTCACCCGCGCCGTTCTGGTCCACGAGGAAGGCGGCGTGCATCGCCGCGACCTTGGCGCCGACCAAGAGCGCGTCGGTCAACTGGTCCAGTTCGTTTGCCGGGAGGATGATCGGCGCGAGCCACGAGACGCCGCGCACCTGCCCCGGGGCGATCGGAGCCATGACGTGCAGCACGTCGGCGGCGTCTACGCGGACCGGCGGCGCGTAGTTCGCGAACATCTGGGTCGGTCGATGGGGCAGCACCCAATACGCGACGCGGCGGCCGGAGGCGTCGAACTCGACGCCCTGCACGATGTAGCCGCCCCCGTAGAGGTCGCGGGTCATCGACTCGTCCACCTGTTCGGCGGGGATGACGAGCGCGCGGAAGCCGTTGTCTTCAGCCCGCATCAGGACGAACGACTCGCCGTCCTCAACAAGCGCCCGGGCGATGACGGCCTGAAGGCCCCAGAAGTCCGTGCGGCCATCCGCGTCAGCGTCGAGTGCCCATATGTCGAAGGCGGCGACGGCTTCCGCGCTCTCGCTTGTGGGGCGGATGCCGGAGCCGACCAAGGCCGTGGTCCAGTTCGCGACCGCGTTGCTGAGCCACTGGTTGTTCCGGGTGAGATAACGAGCGCGGCTGCGGACCATATACGCCGCAGCGCCGACCTCCGGGTTGATCGCCCCGAATGTCCCCACGCCGCCCATGCGCCGACCGCCCGCAGCGCCGTCGAAGCGGCGGACCGCGTTTGGGGCGGCGGGACGGATCAGGTTCGCCAGAGCGCTGCGGGCGCGGTCGAGCATCACGCCTCCAGCAAAGGGCGCACGAGGGCCGTCGCGGGAAGGCGGATCGTGGCGATCGTCTGCAGCGCTTCGCGCGTCCGCCATCTCAGGTTGCCGTCGTCGCCGATATTGCCTTCGGCGACCTCAACGCCATCGGCATGCGGCCCACGCCCCGACATCGGGTCTTCCTCGGGACGCTCGGGCTGATCTGCGCGTTCGAACGCAGCCATGATCGTCCGTTCGCCGGTTTCGAGACCGCGCAGGATGATGATGACGAAATCCCACGCTGGGGCCTTTCGATCGGCGGCGTCGCGAAGGCAGGCGTCCAAGGCGCGAGGCGGATAGCAGCCGTTGATGATCGGCAATCCGAGAGACGCTTCGGCCGCGCGATCCCAGAACGAGTCGATCGCCCTCAGGGTCGTCGCGTCGAGCCCGGCGTCTATGACGGCAAGCTGAATCCGGGCCTTGGCGGCCTCCCGAAGGTCTAGCAGCGAGTCGCGCCGCCCGCCCTTGGTCGTGGTGGCTTCAATGAGACGCTGATTCAGCAGGTTCTTGGCCTGCCGGTGAAAAAGCCGCTGCTGATCCTCAGAGGCCTTGAAGCTCTTGGCGACCGTCTCGGCAAGGTCGGTCAGGGTGAAAAGGGCGTCTGGCATCAGGGGGCCTCCGAAGGATGGCCGACGCTATCGAATGGACATTAGTCAGTCAATGTCTAACATGATGATGCGGCTCGGGGTTGTCCTGCCTCCCGCCGTGTCTCCGGAAGCCCGGCCGTGCTTAACTCCTCTTGGCGTCACGGTCGGGCTTTTTCGTAAGGGAGAGACCGATGAACGACAGAATCGAGCACGTGCGCTACGAGGCGCGCCAGATGTTGGCGGAGGGGCGCGACTTAGGCTTCCCGCTCGCGCTTACCTATTTGGCGATCCAATTGATGATGCGAAAAGAGGGCCTTCCGGTTCCCCGGGACATTCTCGCATTTACCTTCGAGGGGAAGATCAGTGATGCACAGGTGACGAACTGGCAGTCGCCTGTGGGAGGCTAGTCGCACCCGCTTACGTTGCGCTTCCGGTCATGCGATACCTCGACTTGGGAGGACGCTATGGACACAAACGATTTGATTCTATGGGGCATAGCCCTGATCGTTTCGATCATTTTCGCGATTGCAGGCATTAAGGCATATCGCAAATATCATCGTCAGGATCAGAAGGTTGGCTCTGGTGGAATTGGTATCCAGTCGGGACGAGATACCAAGATCAATGATCGGTGATAAGCAAGATCAGCACGCCGAAGAGGGCGCTGTAGCCATTCAAGCGAAGGGCGATGTAACTTATAATCAAGGTTTGTCGATCTCTCAAATGGGAGAGGTCATGGATTTTGTTGCGAAACAAGTTCAAAACTTCACGGCCGATGCAAGAAATACAGTCGATAGCCGGCTGTCTGATTTTAAAAAATCAATCCTTGAGGAATTTGCTAGCAATAGCGAAGCAAAGTCAGAAGCTTTTGCTGATCCTGATTTTCAGCATTCGCTCTTGGAGGCCCAGACCTCTTTTGCCCGATCCGGAGATGCAAATCTTCAAGAGGTCCTTGTAGACCTTATCGTTCAAAGATCTAAGCAAACGGTCAGGGATAGACTAACACTTACGCTTAACGATGCTATTGAGAAAGCAAAATCTCTTACAGACGAAGATTTTTCTGCGCTAAGCTTGGCATTTATATTCAAGAATATGCAAAATAACGGCATCAATGATGTTGATGGTATTGTTGATTATTTAAGGCAATTTGCGGTCCCAATCTACGGATTGGTTTCGAAGAACAATAATGCGTATCATTATCTAGAGTCTCACGGCTGCGTGGTGCTTGGAAATGCAGTAATAACGTTCAAGAGCGTCTTAGAGATATTGCAAATCAGATATCCGGGCATCGTAACAAATGGCCTGACTAATGAAGAGATTCTTAGTCTATTTCCGAATAACCAGCCAACCATAGGTGGCTTTATAGTTCCCTCTCCGTTCGATCCGAGCCGATTTGTATTTGCGTTGGGCGGAAGTGAAACTTTGAAGCAAGTTTTTGCACAAACAGGTTTGGGTCCTGAAGTAGCAGAAGGTTACATTGGGCTGTGCAAAGCAAATGCTCCTTCAGTAGATAAATTTGCCGACGTGTTGAGGGCGAAACTTTCTGAGATAGATGGCATCATCGATGCATATAATGGCACTCCAGTAAAGGACTTGCGCCTAACATCGACAGGCGTTGCACTTGCTCATGCAAATCTTACAAAGAAAACCGGCTTGAGTGCTGACCTATCAATTTGGATAAACTAACGACTTAGCCACTCCGAACGTACCACAATTGGCTTCTTTGGCGGCGCTGCGGGGCTTGCGACCTCTGCTTCGCGCTGGTCGAGGTTCTTACTCACGAGCGCGCGCACGGCCATGGCGTAAATAACGCAGTCGAGGCTTTCCGCCCGGCGGCCCGGGATGCGCTCCCATAGACGGACGGGCGCGCCGCGCACATAGCGAACGAGAAGGCGCTCGCTCGCCAGTTCTTCGTAGAACCGTCCCTCCAGCCGGTCGCTGAAGCGGACGCTCTTCCCCCGGCTCAGCCGCGTCGCAAGCTGAGCCTTCAGACCGTCCACGCCGACGATGAAGAGCCGCGAGCCCTTGGTGTCGCTGGCGCGGATCGAGGGCCGGTTGCCGGTCGCTCCTTTCAAAGCGTGTACACGGAACGCCCTGCGAGCCCGGCAATAGGCCATGACGCGATCCATGGTCTCTCCGTCGCCCGCGTCCACTCCGGCCGCGTCCACGCGTAGGAAGCCGCCCCGGGGGTGCTTCCATGTCGTGCGGAGGGCTTCGTCCAGTTCCGACCAAACGTCGTCGCCCGCCGGATCGCCCCAGATGACGGACTGCCCGAGCACGAAGATGTCCTCGCGGCCCCAGCCGAGGAAGACGATCTCCAGCCGATCGCGCTGCACGTCGACTCCGGCCGTCACCACGAGCACGTCGGCGGGCATGGCGTCGGGGAGCCCGAACGGTTCCGCCCGGGCCGCGAGCGCGGCTTCGTCGATCTCTTCGGCGGCCTCACGCCAGCCTTGGGCGAGGATCGTGTTGACGAACACCTGAAGCGTGTCGGGCGACCGCTTGGCCTCGACGAACTCCGCCGCGAGCTTGCCCCACGAGGCGTTAGCGAGCGTCGAGACGAGCGCGTTGAGCCGGAAGCCCGCATGCCCCTCGACGTGCGGCGCGCTCGCGCGCCAGCGGCCCGCTTCGACCATGGCGGCCTTTCGCCGTTCCTCGACGACGGACCCGCACTCGGGACAGACGTAGTGCGCCCGGTGCGGTTCCCCCTCGGGCCACTGGATGTCCGCCCAAGTGATTTCGTGACAGTGGCCGCACTCCGGGCACGGCACTTCAAACACCCGCCGATCGGACCGGGCATAGGACCGGAGCACGTTGCTCGTAGCCTCCAGCGTCGGCGTCGAGCCCAAAATGATCTTGCGGTTTGCGAAGCTGAGCGTCCGCCGCTCCGCGAGGGTGATGGGCGACCCCTCCGCGCCGGGCTCCATGGCGTCGGCTTCGTCGATCAACAGGACGCGAACGTTATGGCGGCGGAGGTTTCTCGGGGATTTGGCCGCGACGATCTTAAGCGAGCCGCCCGCGAAGCGACGGCTCAGCAGCGTGTTGCGGCCCGTCTCGTCAGCCTCCGCCGACAGCAGCCCCCGCAGCGCGGGCGTGGCGTCGAATATCGGCTCTAGGTCGCTCACGACGTAGTCGCGGCAGTCGGCTTCGGTCGGCAGCAGCGCGAGGATAGGGCTCGGCTCGTTCGCCACGTAGCTCGCGAGCGCGCCCGTCAGCAGCGTCGTGAAGCCGACACGGACGGACTTCACGAGCGTCACCCGCTCAATCTCGGGGTCCGCGATGGCGTCGGCGATGTCGCGCTGATACGGCCACAGGGACACGCGGCCCGGAAGCGCTGAGACGCCTTCGGGAAGGCGCATCTCGCCTTCGATCCACTCGCTCAGGCGGAGCCGGGGCGGCGGGATCAGCGCCCGCAGCGCGCGGCGGCGGGTCTCAAGCGTTGTCACGCGCGGCCTCCCCAAGTGCGTCGCGGATTTCCCGGTCGAGCGTCGCGATGTCGTGCGGCGTCAGATGCCCGAGCCGCTGAGCGACGCGGCTCGGCAGCGCCAGCATCGCGGCCCGCACGTCGCGGAGGATCGCCGCCCATTCGCGTTCGACTTCGGCGGCCGGTAGCAGTTCGCGGCGCGCGACGGCGTTCGCGGTAGCGAGCTTGTCGGCGGTCTCGGTCTGCACCCGGAGCTTGGCCCGGTCGAGGTCGGCGGCCACAGGGCGCTTCGCCGTCCGGGTCAGTTCGGCGACGTAAGCGGCGACGCTGGCGCGGGTGTCGAAGCGGTTGCGCCCGAGACGGACGAAGACGCCCCGGTCGGCAAGCTCACGGCCTCGATTGTTGCTGACGCCCACGAGCGCTGTCAGCTCCGCCGCCGTGGTTTCGGCAGGGATCGCGTTATTCTCAGGGGTAATTTCACCCACAAGCGCGAGGGCGTCGGGGTCCAGCCCCCACGGGTTACTCACGGCAAAACTCCGATTCCGATTTCAGTTCTGCTCCACAGGGGTAAAGGTCGGGGCTCGGCGGCCCCGCGACGGCCATCCCCCCAGAGGGACCCGAGGCCATGCCCCTCCGCGCGCGATCCCCTCCCCCTGAGGGTAGGAGACCCGCCCCACCCCAAGGGGCGGGGGTCTCCCCCTTTAGGGGGAGCGTGTGTCGCACACCCCCGTTGCGACGGGTTGCGACACCGTTGCAACGTACCCTGAGCGCGTTGCGACATGCCCACAGCGCGTCGCGACGGCCCCCAGAGCGTTGCGACACCGTTGCGACGTACGGATTCCTACCCACGGTTCGCCCTCACTAAATGACTGCGCTCGCTTCCGGCGCGCCCATGCAGCCCCGTGGTGATCGTCCCGTCTTTGAACAGAGCGTGCATGGCCGCCTCTAGCGCGCCTTTGGTGCATCCCTCAGCCTCGGGGTGCGCCGCGAACACCTTCGGCGCATAGGTGTTTGATGGACTCGGGGAGACGTACCGCCCCGGCTGAGCGGACCAGAGGTCGAGTAGCTTGAGGAACACCCGCCTCGCCTTCTCTGCGACCGTCTCGCTGTCGCTGAAGATTTCTGAGGCCACGAACACACCTGCATGCCAGTGCAGGGCGATCTGTCCGCCGGACGGACCATAGTTGGCCTTCATGGTCCCCAGCGTGCGGGCGTCCGGGTTCGCCTCTGTGCCGTCGCCATTCCTCACCCTCGTCAGGTAGAGGCGTGACCGCACGGTGTTGCTCCAACCCACGCTGCCCGCTGAGCCGATACCGCTGGCCATGCCCGCCACGCTGGGGTGCGCAAGCACGAACACCACGCACTTGTGGCGCACGGCGAGCCGACGCATGAGGCCGATGAATCGCGTCGCGAGCGCCTTGGCGTTTTCGTCCCCGTCGTGGAAGTGCGCGAGCGTGTCGAGGACCACGACGGACGGCTTCCGGCGGCCCATCTCTCTGTCGAGGCGTTCATACGCCGCCGTGGGCACCAGCCCTTTCTTGGGGTCGAGCGAGGCCAGCAACGGGTCTTCAAACTCACCATCCTCGCGGATCGTCGAATGGGCGTAGAGACGGCGGCAGAGGTCCGCGACCGTGGTCCCGTGATGCGTGGCGATGTCCACGACGCGCCGATGCACTTCGTCCCTGTCGTCTTCGGCGGTGAAGAACAGCGCGACGCCGGGGCGGTCGATCGCCCGGCCGATCCATGGCGAGCCGTTCGCAACGGCGGCGGCCAATTGCAGGGCTAAGAGCGATTTGCCGGTCGCGCCGTCGCCGTAGAGAAGCGTTACTTGCCGATTGGGGATGAGGTCTTTGATGAGCCATTCCCGTTCGGGCGCGGTCTCGCCCCAATCCGCCACCGACTCGAAGAAGCCGCCGCCGGCCTTTCCGACGATATCGTCTACGGCCTCCTGCCACGCGGCGTCCTCCCGCTCTTCCTCCGCGAGGTCGTCGAACAGACCGAACATGCGCTCTAGGTCGCGCCAGCCCTCAGCCTCCGCGAGGTTCAAGATGTGGCGGCCGGTGACGACGCGGCCCGTAGAGCGGCGGAACGAGTCCCATGCCGCGCGGGTCTTCTCCGCGTCGTAGCCGGGCCACTGGCGGGACCAGTCGTCGAGCACGGCGAAGCCCTCGTCAGCGCCGCTCGTCTCGAAGTTCACGGCCGCGACGATCTTCAGCCACCAATCGCGGTCGGCGTGCTCGGGGCGGCTCCCATCGTTTGGGACGGCGAAAAGCGCGGAGCGCAGGACGTGCAGCGGGCGGCCCCACTTCTCCGCGTGGTCGTGCGCGCCGGGCGCGTCGGTTTCGGCCTTGGTCCATGCCGTGCGCGGGAGGTCGTCGGCTTCATCGATCCAGCGACGGCCCTCGACAAGGTAGGTCGTGAGCTTGCCGGTGTGACCGATGAAGTACGACCGCGAGGGCTCGCGAGAGCCCTTGTCGAGCGCGCCGCCAAAGAGCCCGTTCGCCTGCTCCGCCAGCGCCTCATAGGCGGCCCGATCGTGCGGCCGGGACAGCGGGAAGACGCCGCGCCAGCGGTAGCCCCGGCCGGGCTCACCGTTGGTCGGCGAGGTCAGGACAAGGGCGTTGAGCCCGGCCGCGTTGATCGCCGCGCGGGCCGCGCCGATGGCGATCGTGCCGCCGTCGTAGTCCACGACGACCGCCGCGACGGCCATCACGTTCGCGTCGTGACGCAGCGAGCCCTTGTCGCTCAGCACGTCGCCGAAGGCTGCGCCGTTGAATAAGGGCAGGCGCTTCTTCGTCTTCCGCCGCGTGCCCTTGGCCCTAGCGGCAAGCTCACGGAGAGACAGTTCCTCGACATGCATCGTCGCGCCGGAGAGGTCGGGAATAATGGTGAAGGGGAAACGCCGGTCGAGCGGCGAAACCGTTGAGGAGTCAGCGTCAGCGCGGTAGGTATTGGCGGACATCTGCGGGGCCTATCCCGTGGGTGTGGATCGTGCGGCTGCGAACCGCGCGGCGAAGTGATTGAGGGCCGTCCCGTTGGTCGCGGGGCGGCCCTTTTCGCGTCATGGAGGGTAGGAGTTTCGGCCTCGCGACGTCAGCGCTAAAAGCCAATTTCGCAATACATTACGCCGTACATTTCGCGGGACGTATGTTATATAAGTTATTGTATTTAAATGATATTTTATTTTACCCACAGGGGCGCAGCGGACGCTCCCTCCGCCACGCGACCCGACGACCCTTCCATCCACGCCCAATGCGCGCGCCGGCCTGCGCAGGGCCGTTGATCGGGCTCGCGCGCCATCGAGCCGCCGCCGCCGCGATAGGCCGTTACGGCGCTCCGCCCGAGACCGCCTTGGCGAGGCCGACGAGCCGCACGAAGCCGGCGCGATAGCCCCACGGGTCGGCGCCCTTCGCGCCGGCGGCGAGCGCCGCGATCTCGTCCCAGCCCATCGTCTCAACCTGCCGCTCGCGGCGCAGCTTCTGGCCGAAGGCCGCGACCGCCGCCGAAAAGCGCGCGTCGTCCGAGGCGCCGGCGAGCGTCGGCGCGGACTCGGCGGTGCGGATGGGCTCGACGATCTCGCGGCTCGTGTCCGCGTCCGGCAGCTTGTAGCGGATCTTCACGGCGCCGAATTCGGCGTCGCCGGCGGCAGGGGCGGGCTCGGCCGCGGGCCTGGCGTAGCGCAGCTCGTCGGTCATGCGCGCGCGGCTCTGCGGCGGGGTGATTTCGTAGAGCGCCGTCACCGAGGCGCCCGAGCCGATCTCCCCGGCGTCCACGCGGTCGTCCTTGAAGTCCTCGCGCTTCAGCATCCGGGTCTCGTAGCCGATGAGACGATACTCGGCGACCTGAGCCGGATTGAACTCGACCTGGATCTTCACGTCCTTGGCGATCGGGAACAGCGCGGCGCCCGCCTCCTCGACCAGCGTCTTCTGGGCCTCTTCCAGCTCGTCGATATAGGCCGCGGTCCCGTTGCCGTTCTGGGCGAGGCGCTGCATCAGCGCGTCGTTGTAGTCGCCCTGCCCGAAGCCGAGCACCGACAGGAAGACGCCGGATTTCCGCTCGTCCTCGATCATGCGGGTGAGCGCGTCCGGATCCGACTCCCCGACGTTGAAGTCGCCGTCGGTGGCGAGCATCACGCGGTTCACGCCGTCCTTGTCGAAGTTCTTCCTGGCGAGCCGGTACGCCTCGGCGATGCCGGCCGCGCCTGCGGTCGAGCCGCCGGCCTCCATCCTGTCGATCGCCGCGGCGATGGCGGCCTTGTCGGACGCCCTGGTCGGCTCCAGCGCGACGCCGGCCGCGCCCGCATAGGTGACGATCGCCACATGATCGTCGGGCCCGAGCTTCGTCAGAAGGAGCTTCAAGCTGGCTTTCAGCAGCGGCAGCTTGTCGGGCGCGTTCATCGAGCCCGAGACGTCGACGAGGAAGACAAGGTTGGCCTTCGGGCGCGCGACCGCGACCTTGTCGAACCCTTTGATCCCGATGCGCACCAGCTTTGTGTCGGCGTTCCATGGCGTCGGAAAGGTCGAGACGGTCGGCCGGAACGGCGTGGCGGCGTCGACGGGCGCCGGGTCGGCGTAGGGGAAGTAGTTGATCAGCTCCTCGATCCGCACCTGATCGGGCGAGGGGGCGCGGCCCTGCCTCAGCGATCGGCGCACCCAGGCGTAGGAGGCGGTGTCGGCGTCGATCGAGAAGGTCGAGACCGGCTCCTGCGCGGTCACCTTCAGGCCGTTCGCCGCCGTGGACTCGAAGCGGTCGCGGTTCTCGGGCGCCCCGACGACGACGTCCGGGCCGCGATAGGCGTCCGCGAGCCCCGCCATGGGGGCGGACGGCGGCGGCGGGGGCGCGACGGCGCGGCGCTCAAGCCGCGCCCCGGAAGGCGCCACGGGTTTGGGGGCGCTCTCAAGCTTGGCCGCGACCTCGGGCTCGGGCGAGGCCTCCTGCACGGGTCGGGGCGCCGCCGCGTCCTGCCGCAGATCCGGCGCTTGGCGACGCGCCTGTTCGACGAACAGCGCGCCGCCGATCGGCGCGACGATGAGACAGGCGGCGACGCCGCCGATGGCGAGACGATTCTGCATCACGATCCTCCAGAGCCCCGATGGGCTTGCGAGGCTGTGACGCCGGTCGTGGGCCGATCCTTTGAGGGCGTCGGCGCGTTTTTTCGCCTGCGCCTCTTCGAAGGCAGCGCCAGCCGCGGAGAGCGCGTCGGCGCGCGCGGCTTCGGACGCCGGGGGGACGTCGCGGCGAAGCCCTGAGAGACGCTGGTCGAGATCGCGGTCTGTCATGCGCCTTTCCTCGATAGCGCGGACTTGAGGCGGCGGCGCGCCGAAAACAGCCGCCAGGACACGGTCGCCTCGGCGCAGCCGAGCGCCTGCGCGGCTTGCGCGTGAGTGAGGCCCTCGACATGGACCAGCAGCACCGCGTCGCGCTGCGGCTCGGGCAAAGCGTCGACCGCGGCCCAGAGCTCGTCGGTCATGTCGTCGCCGGGCGCTTCGTCCTGATCGAGACGGGCGAGCGCGAGCGCCTCCCGTTCGATCGCGCCGCGTCGCGCCTCCGCCCGTCCGCGGTCTCGCGCGGCGTTGAGCGCGATGCCGAAAGCCCAGGTGGAGAAGGCCGAGCGTCCCTCGAAGCGGTCGAGGCTCCGGGCGATCCGGATCAGGGTCTCCTGCGCGACGTCCTCGGCGTCCGTCGCGTCTCCGCAGCGGCGCCACGCGAAGCGGCGGATCGGCTCGTAGTGCCGAGCCGCCAGCGCCTCGAAGGCGCGCGCGTCTCCGCGCCGCGCCCGGTCCACGAGCGCGGCGTCGTCCAGGGCCCCGAGGCCGAACTCCTCCGATCCGTCTGACATTCGCCTGATAAGACGTTCGATCCGGAGAGAACCTTTGCGCCGTCTCAGAAAAAAGTGGAGCGGCCGTCGATCAGGCCGCTTCCGTCTCGCGCAGGTCGATGCGGGGCGCTGCGACGAGCGAACCGTCGGGGCAGGGCAGGATGTCCATCGGCGCGCCGAAAATCCGTTCGAGCTGCTCGCCGGTCATCAGATCGGAGGGCGCGCCGCGGGCGATCAGCCGGCCGCGCTGCAGCGCCACGAGCTCGTCGCAGAACCGCGCCGCCATGTTGACGTCGTGCAGCACCACGATCACCCCGAGGCCGTGCGAGCGCGTCAGCCGCCGCGTCAGCGCCAGAACCTCGATCTGGTGGGCGACGTCGAGCGCCGACGTCGGCTCGTCGAGCAGCATCCAGCGCGTGCCCTGCGCGACCAGCATCGCGAGCCAGACGCGCTGGCGCTCGCCGCCCGACAGCTCCTCGACCATCCGCTCGGCGAACCCTTCGGTGTCGGTCAGGCGCATGGCGTCCTCGACCGCTTTCCGGTCGACCTCGCCGAAGCGGCCGAGCGCGCCGTGCCAGGGATAACGGCCGAGCGACACGAGCTCCTTCACCGTCAGGCCGGTGGCGGCCGCCGGCGTCTGCGGCAGGTAGCCGACGCGGCGCGCGAAGTCGCGGGTGCGCCAGCGCTCGATCGGCTCGCCGCCGTAGCGGATCGCGCCGCCGCTCGCCGGCTGCTGGCGCGCGAGGAGCTTGATCAGCGTCGACTTGCCGGAGCCGTTGTGGCCGATGAGGCCGATCATGCGCGCCGGCTCGAGGGTGAGCGTCAGCGGCGAGAGCAGCGCACGGCCTTCGACCGTGAAGGCGGCCTCGGAGAGGTCGAAGCTCTCGGCTCCCGCCGGTGAGGCGGCGCTGTCGTGGGTCATCCTGCGTCCCATGGCTCTGCGCGAACGCGTCGCGCGCCCCATCCAGAGCCATATTGCGGCGCCGCGCACAAGTGCGCGCGGACGGGATGATCAATCGATCCGTTGTTTTGAATGGTTCCAAGAAAGCAACGGAACGCCGAAGACAGTGTAAGATCGAGGCAGATCGACGGGTGTCTTATGTTTTCTTCATAGATCTGCTTGAAGTCGCGCCGACGCGCGGGCTTTCTCCAAACGACCGGGCGCCGGCGACCGCGATCGCCCGGCCTGGACAATTGATCTTCGCGCCCCGTCGGCCGGCGTCTTCAGAACGCCACCCGGTCTCCGCCCTTCAACGCCAGCATCGCGCGCGCCTCGTCGGGCGTCGCGACCTCGAAGCCGAGCCCCTCGATGAT
This sequence comes from Chenggangzhangella methanolivorans, assembly GCF_042648545.1. Classification (NCBI taxonomy): domain Bacteria; kingdom Pseudomonadati; phylum Pseudomonadota; class Alphaproteobacteria; order Hyphomicrobiales; family Methylopilaceae; genus Chenggangzhangella; species Chenggangzhangella methanolivorans. Next base: position 329,382 of record NZ_JBHRXS010000003.1, on the reverse strand, counting down.
GGCGCGGACGATCCGCACCTGCTCGGCGTTCGACTCGGCGAACTTGCCGGGGCCGGCCCAGAGGCTGTCCTCCAGCCCGACGCGGACGTTCGCGCCCATCGCCGCCGCCATGGTGGCGACCGGAATCTGGTTTCGCCCAGCGCCCAGCACCGACCAGCGGTAGCTGTCGCCGAACAGCCGGTCGGCGGTGCGCTTCATGTGCATCACGTCCTCCGGATGCGCGCCGATTCCGCCCTGCAGGCCGAACACGGTCTGGATGAAGAGCGGCGCCGCCACCATGCCGCGGTCAAAGAAGTGCTTGAGATTGTAGAGATGCGCGGTGTCGTAGCACTCGAACTCGAAACGCGTCTCGTTGCCCGCGCAGGTCGTCAGAACATGCTCGATCTGGCCGAACGTGTTGCGGAAGATGATGTCCTTGTTGGAGAGGTAGGTCTTCTCCCACTCGTGTTCCAGCTGGTCGCCGAAGCGGTCGAGCATGCCGAACAGGCCGAAGTTCATCGAGCCGAGATTGAGCGAGGCGACTTCCGGCGCGAAGGTCGCGGCGGGGCGCACGCGCTCCTCGATCGGCATTGTGGGCGCGCCGCCGGTGGTGAGGTTGATCACCACGTTGGAGCGCTGCTTGATCACCGGCAGGAACTTGGCGAAGGCCTCCGGCGACTGGTCGGGCTCGCCGGTCTCGGGGTTGCGGGCGTGGAGGTGGACGATCGCCGCGCCCGCCTCCGCCGCGCCGATCGCGGCCTCGGCGATCTCCTGCGGCGTCACCGGCAGGTGAGGGGACATCGAGGGCGTGTGGATCGCCCCCGTCACCGCGCAGGTGATGATGACTTTGCGCTTGGTCGCCATTGTTTTTCTCCTTCTTTAGGCCGCGCGGGCTTCGTCGCCGCGGCGCAGGCCGAGCGCGATGAGGGCTGCGAGGAACAAGAGGCCCGACATCGCCACGATCCCCCAGGTGGCCGCGCCGGTGCTTTGCTCGATGACGCCCATCACGGTCGGGCCGATGAAGCCGCCCATCAGCCCGCAGGTGTTGGTGAAGGCGATGCCGGCGGCGAGCCGCGCGCCCGAAAGCCGCGAGGACGGGTAGGTGAAGATGAGCGCCTGCACGACGAAGAACATCGAAGCCGCGATGCTGAAGCCCACCAGCGAGTAGGCCGGGCCGCCATTGGACGCGATCGCCATGCCGACCGCCATCACGAGCACGCCGGCGATCAGCAGCGCCTTCGAACGCTTGGCGTCGAGCGAGACGCGCAGCACGAAGATCGCGCCGAGCGTCGCGGCGATCCAGGGCAGCGAGTTCAGGAAGCCGACCGTGATCGGCCCCATGGTTCCCCACCGGCCGATGATGCCGGGCAGGAAGAACGTCATCGTGTAGACCGAGATCTGGTGGCAGAAATAGACGCCGATCGCGAGCAGGCTCTGGACGCCGAGCAGCGCCTTCCAGATCGACTCGCCGGTCTCGGGCGCGCTCGCCTCCGCCGCGCGCGCTTCGACAGCGCGGGCCTCCTCCGGCGTGAGCCACTTGGCGTCCGAAGGGCGGTCGGGAAGCTTCTTCCAGATGACGACGGCGAGCACGAGCGCGGGAATCGCCTCGATCACGAACAGCCACTGCCATCCGTGGAAGCCCCAGATCCCGTCCATCGCCAATAGCGCGCCGCCGAGCGGTCCGCCGATGACGTTGGCGAAGCAGACGCCGAGCAGGAACAGGCCCGTGGCCCGCGCCCGGTCCTCGGCCCCGAACCAGTAGGTGAGATAGAGCATCACGCCGGGGAAGAAGCCGGCCTCGGTGATGCCGAGCAGCACGCGCATCACGTAGAACGAGGTCGGCCCCTGCACGAGCGCCATGCCGGCCGAGACGATCCCCCAGCTCACCATGATCCGGGTGATCCAGAACCGCGCGCCGACGCGGTGCATGATGAGGTTCGAGGGCACCTCGAACAGCGCGTAGGTGAGGAAGAACAGGCCCGCGCCGAAGCCGTAGGCCGCCGCCGTGAGGCCGATGTCGACCTCGAGATGGGTCTTGGCGAGCGCGACGTTGGTGCGGTCGATGAAGGCGATCACATAGGCGATCACCAAGAGCGGCATCAGCTTGCGGATGATGAGCGCGGTGGTGGCCTTCTGGTCCCGCGGGACCGCGCCAGCCGCGACGGTCGAGGCCGCCGCTCCGTCGATGCTCGCCATTGGTCGTTCTCCCAAAAGTCTGGCCGCGGCGTCCGGCTCCAGGCCGGCGCCGTCTTGTCGGTTTTGGTCAGAGGTACTGGACGTCGCCGTCCACGCTGATCGCCTGGCCGGTGACGTTGCGCCCGGCGGGCGAGCACAGGAACAGCGCCATGGCGGCGACGTCCTGCGCCGTCACCATGCGGCCGAGCGAGATCTTCCTGAGATACTCCTCGCGCATCTCGGGCTCGGGGACGCCGGTCTGTTCGGCGCGCGCGCGGATCACCCCGTCCATGCGCGGGCCCTCGACGATGCCCGGAAGCAGCGCGTTGACGCGCACGTCGTCGGGCCCGAGCTCGATCGCGAGCGACTTCATCATGCCGACGATCGCCCATTTGGTCGCCGCGTAAGGCGTGCGCCAGGCGTAGCCGAGCCTCCCTGCGACCGACGAGATGCAGATGATGCGCGCCTCGTCCGAGCGCTTCAGCAGCGGGACGGCGCGGCTCGCGAAGCGGTGCTGGGCGTTGAGGTTGACGTCGATGGTGCGCGTCCACGTCGCTTCGTCGATGGCGTCGACGCCGGCGGTGGGGCCTGCGACGCCGGCGTTGTTCACCAGCACGTCGAGAGCGCCGAAGCGCTCCGCATGGGCGGCGAACACCGCGTCGACGTCGGATGCGCTGGCGACGTCGGCCTTGGTGGCGAGCGCGTCCGGAAAGCGGGCGCGGAAGGCTGCGAGCGCGTCGTCGCTTGCGTCGCAGACATGGATTTCGGCGCGGGCCTCCACGAAGGCCTCGGCGATCGCAGCGCCGATGCCCGCGGCGCCGCCGGAAATCAGAACCTTGAGGCCCGGACGCGGGACCAGCGTGTCGATGACGCCCATGGCGCGTCTCTCCCTGATGTTTTTCTGGACGTCTGTGCGTCCGTTTTGTGATTTGTGATCACAAAATCAAGGGGAGTCAAGGCAGCGGAAGAGCAGGGATCGGCGGAGGCGAAGCGCGCGGGGCGTGATGGAGGCGGGCTCTTTTCTCCGCCGTCGTCGTGCCGGCCGAAGAGCGGGATCCATGAACAGGAACGCTCCGAGAGATCGGTGACGTCGACGTCGATTGATCCCGGGATCAGGCTCAGGAGGACGGGTGTGGTTCCGCCGTTCACAACCTCAACGCTTGACGAAACGTCAGATGTGATCACGTTTTATCGTTCCGCAACGATCCCCCGGATCTCATGACAGCCGTCTTGCCGACCTTCGACCCCGTGGCGCGCACCACTGTCACCGAACAGGTCTACCGGCGCCTGCGCGACGGCCTGATGAGCGGCCGCTTCGCGCCGGGCCAGAAGCTCGCCATCCGCGGGCTCGCGGCCGCGCTCGGGTCGAGCCCGATGCCGATCCGCGAGGCGTTGCACCGGCTTCAGGCCGAGGGCGCGATCGAGATCACGCCGACGGGGCGCATTCGCGTCGCCTCGCTCGATCCGGTCCAGTTGCGCGAGGTGCGCGACACGCGGATGGCGCTCGAGGGCATGCTGGCCGAGCGCGCCGCCGCCGCCGCGACCGCGGCCGACCGCCTCGAGATCGACGCGCTGTTCGACGCCATGCAGAGATCGGTCGAGGCCGGCGACCGCTCTGGCTATCTCGAGGCGAACTTCGCCTTTCACCGTCGCATCTATGTGGTGGCCGACGCCGCCATCACGCTCCGGATCGTCGAGAGCCTCTGGCTGCTGATGGGGCCGTGCTTCTACCTGCTGACGCCCGAGCGCGCCCATCTCCACCGCTCGATGGCCGCCCATCGCGACATCCGCGAGGCGATGCGCAACGGCGACGGACCAGCCGCGCGGGCGGCGGTGTGCGACGACATTCTCCAGGCGGCGGGTTCGCTCGCGCGCCTCCTCGTGGCGCGCGCGGAGGGGTGAGCGACGGCGCGACTGGCGGAGCGCCAGTCGCGCCGTGAAGGCCGCGTCAGAGCGCGGCCGGAAGCGTCACGCCGAGCCGCGCCGCATGAGGCTCCAGCGAGGCGAGGATCCCGTCATGAAGCGCGACGCCGTCGCGGAGCGCCTCGCGCTTGCGCCTCAGCGCCGCCTCCCCGGGCAGGCGCACGGCCTTGACGCCCGGGCGCGGCGGGTTGGCGCGGCAGGCGTCCGCGAGCCACCCAGTCTGGCGCAGGAAGGCCTCGCGGCCGCCGAAGGCTTCGGGATCATAGACCTGCACGGTGACGGCGGCGTTGACGCCCTTCGGGGCGTCCGCCCGGCCGTAGCCCGCGAGACCCTGCGTCACGGCCTCGGCGTGGAGCGCCATGCCGTAGCCCTTCTGGCCGTGGTCGAGCCCGCCGGTCGGCAGCAGCGTTCCGCCCTCGGTCATGACCTTCGGGTCGCTGGACGGGACGCCGTCCTTGTCCATCAGCCAGTCGTGCGGGAACCGCTCGCCCGCCTTGATGAGCCGCTGGCTCATGTTGACCGTGGTGATCGAGGCCGAGATGTCGATCAGGATCGGGTCGCCCGGCGTCGGGATCCCGTGGGCGACCGGGTCAGGGGTGTAGAGCCCCTTCAGCCCGCCGAAGGGCGCGACCTGCGCTCCGGAAGGGCTGGAGCTCGCGATCGAGACCATGAGGCCCTGATCGGTCGCGATCGGCAGATAGGCCGCGAGACAGCCGATGTGGTGGCTGTCGCCGATCACGATCGTGGCCGCACCATGCGTCCGCGCCCGTTCGCAGCCGAGCTTCACCGCTTCCGAGGTGAGCCAGGCCCCGGGGAGCCGCCGGCCGCGCCAGCAGACCGCCGCGCCGCGGTCAGAGACGACCTCGGGCGCGCCGGCCCTGGTCATCACGCCGTCCGCGACGCCGTCGAGATACCAGCCGGCGAGCGCGAGCCCGTGGGTGGTGTGGCCCATGAGATCGGCCTCGACCAGATAGGTCGCGACCGCGTTAGCCTTGTCGGCCTCGAGGCCGGCGGCTGCGAACAGGGCCTCGGCGCTCGCGACGAGATCCCCGCCGCGGTAGCGCGGAGCGGCCGCGCTCACGCGGCGGCCCGCCGCGCCGCGAAGGCCTCGGTCTCGAAGACCTCGGGGTTGAGCACCCTCGTCGGACGCCCGCCTGCCAGGATCGTCTCGATGTCCTCGACGTTCATCAGGCCCACGCGCTCGACCGACTCCACCGTGTCCGCGCCCGTGTGCGGGGTGAAGACGACGCGCGGCTGGCGGAAGATCGGGTGGCTGACGTCCGGCGGCTCGACCGTGTAGGCGTCGATGCCGGCGCCCGCGAGCCGGCCCTCGGTCAGCGCTGCGTCCAGCGCGTCGAGATCCACGACCTCGCCGCGCGCAAGATTGAGCAGGCAGGCGGTCGGCTTCATGAGCGCGAGGCGATCGGCGTTGATGAGCGCCGCGTTGTCGGCGCCGCCGAAGACGTGAAGCGACACATAGTCGGCGCGCTTGAGAAGCTCGTCGAGCTCGAGGAGCTCGATCCCGTGCTCGGCCGCGAAGGCGCGGTCGGGATAAAGGTCCGAGGCCACGACGCGCATGCCGAGCCCGATCGCCTTCTTGGCGAGCGAACGGCCGATCGCCCCGAGGCCCACGATCCCGAGCGTCTTGGCCCCGATCTCGCCGCCGACCGTCCGCTTCCAGGCGCCGGTGACCACGCTCTCGTGACCGGCCGGAATGTTGCGCGCGAACGCGAACATCATGCCGACGGCGAGCTCCGCCACGGCGGCCGCGTTCGCGCCCGGCGTGTTGAGCACGGGCACGCCGCGAGCGGTGCAGGCCGGGATGTCGATGCTGTCGACGCCGACGCCGTGCTTCAACACGGCCTTGAGCTTCGGGGCGGCCGCGAGCGTCTCGTCCGTGACGCGCACCAGGCCCGCGACGATGAAGTCGACTTCGGCGAGATGCTCGGAGAGGCCGCCGTCGGGCTTCGACGTGTCGACGCAGCGCACGAAGGTCCAGCCTTTTTCGGCCAGCCGGTCGGGCACGCTTCCGTAGCGCCCGAAGCCGGGCGAGGTGGTGGCGACGATGGTCATGACGAAATCCTCAGGCGAGGCCGTGGGCGGCGAGCAGCGCGGCGATCTTGGCGTCCTGCTCAGGGCTCGGCGGCAGCGCCGGCTGGCGGCTTGCGCCCACCGACTTGTCCATCAGGTAGAGGGAGCGCTTCACGAGCGCCGGCGGATAACCGAGCTTGTAGAGGTCGGTGCGGAAGGCGGTGAACGTCGCCTGCGCGGCCTCGGCCTTGGCGAGGTCGCCGTCGTTGAAGCCCGCGCAGATGTCGGCCAGAACCTTGGGCATGACGTTGCCGAGGCCCGAGATGCAGCCCTTGGCGCCGTTCTGGAACGCCCAGAGAACGAGCGAGTCCGGTCCGGAATAGACGTCGAAGCCTTCCGCCTCCTTCGACACCGCGAGATAGGCCTCGAGCGTCGCCTGCGCGCCGCCGCTGTCCTTGATGCCGGCGATGTTGCCGTGGCGGGCCAGCGCTCGCGCGGTATCGGGTTCGATGTGGTTCTGGGTGCGGGCCGGGATGTCGTAGAGATAGACCGGCGTCGTGATCGCGTCGGCCACTGTCGAGAAGTGCCGGACGAGGCCGTCCTGCGTGCACTCGATGAAGAACGGCGTGATCACCGCCACGCCGTCGACGCCGATGCGGTCGAATTCCCTGGCGAGCAGCACGGTCTCGTAGGTCGCCGGCATTCCCGCGTTGACGATGACGCGGGCCTTTCCGCCGACCTCGTCCACGACTTCCTCGGTCAGCCGCACCTTCTCCTCGAAGGTGAGCGCGGTGAAGTCGCCATTGGTGCCGGCGCACATGATGTTGTTGCCGGCCTCGACCTGCCGGCGCACCTGCGCGCGGGTCGCGGCGTAGTCGATCGCTTCCTTGTCGTCGAAGCACGTGACGAGGGCGACGAAGGTTTCGCAGGTCATTGGATCTCTCAAGGGGGGATGGGGCGCTGGAAACTGAGCCGTCATTCCGGGCTTGGCCCGGGATCCAGACGAGCCGGCGGCGCAAAGTCGGCGACGCGCGGCGTTCCTGGGTCCCGGCTCTTCGGCCGGGACGACGGCGGCGGTTCAGGCGGAAATCACTCGGGCTTCACGCCCGCGGTCTCGATGACCTTGCTCCACTGCGCGGCCTCGTCGGCGATCAGCTTGGCGAAGGCCTCCGGGGAGGTGTGCATCGGCAGCACGCCGAGCTCGTCGAAGCGCTTCTGGGTCTCGGGGCGCTGCATGAATTCGTTGATCGTTTTCGCGTAGGCGTCGACCAGCGCCTTCGGGGTCTTCACCGGGGCGAGGAAGCCGTGCCAGGCGACGGCCTTGAAGCCCGGGACGGTCTCGGCGATCGCCGGCAGCTCAGGCGCGACCGTGAGGCGTTCGGCGGTCGCGGTTCCGAGCGCGATCAGCTTGCCGGACTTGATGTGCGGCCACAGCAGCGGGGCGTTGTCGAAGGCGAGGTCGATCTGGCCGGCGATCAGATCCGGCATCATCTGGCTCGAGCCCTTGTAGGCGACGTGCGTCATCTTCGTGCCGGTGCGCTGCATGAAGAGCTCGCCGGCGAGATGCTGCGTGGTGCCGACGCCCGAAGAGCCGAAGGTGATCTTCTCGGGATTGGCCTTCAGGTGGTCGATGAGCTCCTGCACCGTGCGCGCCTTGATGCGCTCGGGGTTCACGACCAAGAGGTTCGGCACCAGGGAGATCTGGGTGATGGGCGCGAGGTCGCGCAGCGTCTGGTACTGGATCCGGTCCTTCAACAGCGTCGGGTGGATCGAGAGGTTCGAGGTCGAGGCGAGCGCGACGGTCGTGCCGTCGGCTTCCGAACGCGCGAGGCGCCCGAGCGCGAGCGTGCCGCCGCCGCCGCCGATGTTCTCCGGCACGATCACCTGTCCCGTCACCTTGCCGAGATGGTCGCCCACCATTCGGGCGAAGATGTCGGCGGTGCCGCCGGCCGTGAACGGCACCAGCAGCGTGATCTGGGACTTCGGCCAGTCGCCGTCTGCCGCGTGCGCGGCCGAGATCGGGGCGAGCGAAAGCGGCGTCGCGAGCGCGAGCGCCGCGACCATCAGGGACTTCAGCATCTTGGTTCCTCCAGGGACCGTCATCGTCGTCGCGGCCTCTCGGGGCCGCTGCGTTTCCGTCTCTTGAGGCTCGGGCCTCAGGCGGCTTTGGCGTAGATCGCGAGGATGTCCTCGCGGCTCATGTTTCTCGGGTTGTTGTCGAGCAGGCGGCGGATCGCGTGGGCGTCGCCCGCCATGGTCTCGAAGTCGCTTGTCGGCACGCCGAGCGCGGAAAGCTTCATCTCGACGCCGAGGTCGGCGCAGAAGCGGTAAGCGCCCTCGAACGCGGCATCCGGCCGGGCGTCGGGCGCAAGCCCGAGCGCCTCAAGCACCAGCGCGGTCTTTTCGGGAGCCGCGGGCGCGTTGAAGGCGAGCGTGTGCGGGAAGATCAGCGCGCAGGCCAGGCCATGGGCGATGTGGTGGCGCGTGCCGAGCGGATAGGCGACCGCATGGCCCGCGGTGGTGTTCACCGGGCCGAGGCAGAAGCCGCCATAAAGGGATGCGAGCGAAAGGCCGACGCGAGCCTCGCGGTCCGAGCCGTCGGCGACCGCGCGGGCGAGATATTTGCCGACCAGCCGCGCGCCTTCCAGCGCATAGAGGTCGATGATCGGATGGGCCTTCTTCGAGGTGAAGGCCTCGACGCAGTGCGCCATGGCGTCGACGCCGGTGGCGGCGGTGACGGCGGGCGGCACCGTCATGGTGAGGTCGGGATCGACCGCCGCGAGGTCGGCCAGCATGAAGCGGCTCTGCACCGCGAGCTTGTTCTGGGTCTCGGGGTCCGTGACGAGCGAGCGCGTTCCGCCCTCCGAACCCGTTCCCGAGGTGGTCGGGACCTGCACGAGCCCGACCGTCCGGCCGAGCACCTTCTCCGGGCCGACCACGTCCTTGAGGCTCTGGCCCGAACCGGGCAGCACCGCGACGAGCTTGGCGAGATCCATGGCGCTGCCGCCGCCGAAGCCGATCACGACGTCGGGCCGGACCTCCGCGGCGAGCGCCAGCGCCTTGTCGAGATTGGGTGCGTCGGGCTCCGGCTTCACCTCGCCGAACACCGCGACCTCGCCCTTGAGGCCGAGCAGCTCGACGCGCGCGGCGTTGAATGGGTCGGCGACCACGAGCGGGCGGACATAGCCCTTCTCGGCGAGATAGGCCGCGACGGACGAGACGACGCCCGGTCCGAATTCGAGCCGCGCCGGGCGCAGAATTTCGATGGGGGCCACGAGGGCGCTCATGAGGCGGCTCCTGACTGGGGGAGGGCGATCGCGCCGAGCGACAGGCGCGACGCCTGTCCGAGCTTTTCGGCGATGCGGATCGCATGGGGGGCGGCGAGCGCGACGAAGTCGTCGACGCTCATCCGCGCGGCGTTGATGGTGAGGCTGACGCCGGCCACGGGTTTTCCGCCCGCGTCGAGCACAGGGGCCGCGACGGTTCGCAGGCCATAGGCGTTCTCGCCGTCCGACACCGCGAAGCCGCGGGCCCGGACCTCGTCGAGGCGGGCGATCAGCGCGTCGAGATCGACGAGCGTGCGCTCCGACAGCTTGACCCGCGGGGCGGCGTCGAGATGCGCGATCTGCGCGTCGCGCGGCAAGAAAGCGAGGATCGCGTGGCCGAGCGCCGCCGCATAGGCGCCGGTGCGGCTGCCGGCGCGGCGCGAGACCGGCTGGGCGGCGGCTTCGACGCGCTGGAGATAGACGACGTCGCCGCGGTCGAGCGCCCCAAGCGAAGCGCTGTCGGAGATCCGCGGCGCGACGTCGGAGAGCAGCGGGCGGGCGTGGGTCGGCAGATCGTTGGCGGCAAGCGCCGAGAAGCCGAGCTCCAGGCACTTCAGCGACAGGCGGAACCTGCGCGTTTCGGGCATGTGGTCGAGATAGCCGAGCGCGACCAGCGTGTGTGCGAGCCGGAAGGCCGCGCCGCGGTTCTGCACGGTTCGCGCAGCGATCTCGGCGATGGTGAGCTCGGGAAGGTCCGGGCCGAAGGCGTGCAGCACCGAAAACGCCTTGGCGACGCTTCCCACGAAGTTCTTTGGGTCGTCGGTGGGCGCGCCGCGGGGCGCAGCCGCGCGGAGGTCCGCGTCATCGTTCGGATGGGTCGGCGCGACCATGTTTCGTCTCCCGGACCGCGCGCCTTGGCGGCGCGTCTAGTTGTTCGGTATCCGAACTTTTGTTCGTAATTTGAGCATGACTCCCGTGTGACGGCATGTCAAACAAAATTTGCGCAAACCGCGCATACTGATTGACAGGCTGCATAGTTCGCGCGAATACGCACTTAGCGGCGGCAGAAATGCGCGATCGCCCGGCCTAGAGCCCAAAAAATGCGCAAAGCGCGCATGGAGGAGACGAACATGCAGGTCCCCATCAAGCGGGCGATCGAGCGCGTGCCCGGCGGCATGATGGTCGTGCCGCTGCTCATCGGCGCGCTGATCGCGACGTTCTTTCCCGGCACGCCGAAGTTCTTCGGCTCGTTCACCGGCGCGCTGTTCTCCGGCGCCCTGACGATCCTCGCGGTGTTCTACGTCTGCATGGGCGCGAGCATCGATTTCCGCGCCACCCCCTACATTGTGAAGAAGGGCGGCACGCTGCTGTTCACCAAGGTCGGCATCGCGGTCGTCCTCGGCGTGGTCGCCGGCCAGTTCCTGGGCGAGGGGCCGGTCTCTTTCGGCATCTTCGCGGGCATCTCGACGCTCGCCATCGTCGCCGCGATGAACGACACCAATGGCGGCCTCTACATGGCGCTGATGGGCCAGTACGGCCGTCCGCGGGACGTGGGCGCCTACACCATCATGTCGCTGGAAAGCGGCCCGTTCTTCACCATGCTGACGCTCGGCGTCGCGGGTCTCTCGGCCTTCCCCTGGCAGGTCATGATGGGCGCGATCCTGCCGCTCGTCGTCGGCATGATCATCGGCAATCTCGACCGTGAGATGCGCGAGTTCCTTTCGAAGGCGGTCCCGGTCATGATCCCGTTCTTCGCCTTCGCGCTTGGCGCGAACCTCGACCTCTCCAAGGTCTGGACCGCCGGCCTCCTCGGCCTCGCCATGGGCGTCGGCGTGGTGGTGATCACCGGCATCCCGCTGTTCTTCGCCGACCGCCTGACGGGCGGAACGGGCGTCGCCGGCGTCGCCGCGGCCTCGACCGCGGGCAACGCGGCGGCCGTCCCCGCGATCGTCGCTTCGGCGAACCCGGCCTATGCGGAGGCCGCGACCCACGCGACCGTGCTCGTGGCGGCCTGCGTCGTGGTCACCGCGATCCTCTGCCCGATCGCGACCGCCTGGACGTACAAGAAGTTCGGCCGTCCGGCCGATCCGGACGCGACCGGAGAGGCGCCTGCGGCCGCCGAGCCGGTCGCCTCGCCGATCCAGGCGCAGCCGGGCCGCTGACGACATGTCCGGTCGCTGGCTGATCCTCGCGGACGATCTCACGGGCGCGGCGGACTGCGCCATCGCGTTCGGCCGTCGCGGCCTCGCCGCGGCGGTCAGCTGGGGCGTCGCGACTGACGATCGCGGCTCGCGGCCGCCGGTGTTCTCCTACGACGCCGACAGCCGCGGCATGACGGGCGAGGCGGCGGGCCGCCGCCACGTCCGCGCGCTCTCCGAGCATCTCGAACGGGACCGGGTCCTGTTCAAGAAGATCGACTCCACGCTTCGTGGGCAGCCGGCGGCCGAAACCGCCGCCACCATCGCGCATCTGCGCTCGCATGGCCGGTCGGGTTTCGGCGTGTTCGCGCCGGCCTTCCCGGCCACGGGGCGCACCACGGTCGACGGGCGCATCCTCGTCTCCGGCGGCGCGCTCGAGGACACTGAAACCTGGAAGCGCGACCACACCTATGACAGCGCCGACCTGACGGAGGCGCTCGCCTCCGCCGAAGTCGCGGCCGAAAAGGTTCTGCTCCCGGTCGTGCGCGGCGAGGAGGCGGCGCTCGTCGCCGCGCTCGAGTCGATCGCGGCCAAGGGCGACGTCGTCGCGGTCTGCGACGCCGAGAGCGACGCCGATCTCGCGGCTGTCGCCAAGGCGAGCCTCGCGCTGTCGACCCAGCCCTTCTTCATCGGCAGCGCGGGCCTCGCCCATGCGCTCGCCGCCGTCGCGCCGCTGGAGCCGACGCCGAGCCCGAGGCTCGCGCCGACCGCCAACGGCACCCTGATCGTGGTGGGTTCGCTCGCCGCAAGCTCGCGGTCCGGCGCGCGCAAGCTCGTCGAATCCGGAGCGGTCTCCTATGTTCCGGCCTCGCCCGAGGTTCTGCTCGCAGGAGACCGTGACGGCCGCGCGGATCTCGGCCGGGACGTCGCTCGTCGGCTCAGCGCCGGCGAGGATGTTCTGGTCGAGATCCTGATGGGCGAGTCCGTCGACATGTCCATCGGGGCCAGCCTCGCCGCCGGTCTTGCAAGCGCGCTCGAAGCGGTCCCCCCCGCCGTCGGCGCGTTCGCGGCGACCGGCGGCGAGACCGCCGCGGCCCTGCTGAGCCGCTTCGGCGTTACCGGCATCCGGCTCGCCGACGAGATCGAGCCGGGCGTCTCGCTCGGCCTCACGCTCGGGGAGCTGTCGGTTCCGATCGCCACCAAGGCCGGGGCGTTCGGAGACGAGATGAGCATCACCCGCATCGCCGAACGCCTCAAGGCCGTTCGAACAGAAGGAAGCTTCGCGTGACCCGCCCGACCATCGCGATCACCATGGGCGATCCGTCCGGCATCGGGCCGGAGATCATCATGAAGGCGCTCGCCCATCCGGAGGTCCACGCCATGTGCGAGCCGCTGGTCGTGGGCGACGCAGAGCGCCTCAAGGCCGCGGGCGAGATCGTCGGATCCTCGCTCAGGGTCGACTCGCTGCAGGACGCCGGCCAGGCGCGCTACGCCGCCGGTGCGGTCCAGTGCCTCGACCTGAAGCTCGTGCCGAAGGACCACCCGTTCGGCGAGATGTCGCCGGTCTCGGGAGAGGCGGCCTACCGCTACATCGAGAAGGCGGTCCGCGTGGTCGAGGCCGGCGCCGCGCAGGCGATCTGCACCGCGCCGCTCTCCAAGGAGGCGCTCCACGCCGCCGGCCACAAGTTCCCCGGCCACACCGAGCTGCTGGCGCATCTCACCGGCACGCCGGAAGTCTCGATGATGCTGGTGTCGCCGAAGCTGCGCGTGATCCACGTCACGACCCATATCGGCCTCATCGACGCCATCGCGAAGATCGAGCCCGGCCTCGTCGAGCGCGTCATCGCGCGCGGCCACGACGTGCTGGTGAAGGCCGGCGTCCAGAACCCCAAGATCGGCGTCTGCGCCATCAACCCGCATGCGGGAGAGAACGGCCTGTTCGGCCAGGGCGAGGAAGCCGCCAAGATCACGCCGGCGGTCGAAAAGTGCCAGGCCAAGGGCTGGGACGTGCGTGGGCCCCTGCCGGCCGACACGCTGTTCTTCCTCGCCGGCCGCGGCGACTACGACATGGTGGTCGCGATGTATCACGATCAGGGTCACGGCCCGATCAAGGTGCTGGGGCTGGAAGCGGGCGTGAACATCACGGTCGGCCTGCCGGTGATCCGCACCTCGGTCGACCACGGCACCGCCTTCGACATCGCGGGCAAGGGGATCGCCGACGACGGCTCGATGGTGGAGGCGCTGCGGCAGGCCGTCGGCCTCGCGCCCAAGCGCGCGGCCTGACTGACCGACCGCGGCGCCGGGCGCCGCGGCTGGGGCGAGCGGCCGCGTTGGTTCGGCCGCCCGTCCGCCGGTAGACTGGCGGGCCGCGAACACATGGAGCCGTCGACTTGATGCGCAGCAGGGAACGTCGATCGCTCCTCCTCGAGGCCCTGCGTTCGGGCGAGGCGGACGTCGACGATCTTGCGCGGCGCTTCGACGTATCCCCCTCGACGGTGCGGCGCGACCTGCAGCGCCTGTCGCGCGAGAACGCCGTCACCCGCACCTATGGCGGCGCGATCCTCAGCCAGCGCGCGCCCGAGCCGACGCTCGGCGAGCGGATCGGCGTCAACGGCGCGGAGAAGCGCGCGATCGCCCGCGCGGCCGTCGCGCTCGTCCAGGACGGCGAGACGCTGATCCTCGACGCGGGCTCGACGGTCGCCGCGCTCGGCGCGCTGCTCAAGGGCCGGCGCTGCCGGGTCGTCACCAACAATCTCGCTCTGCTGCCGGTGCTCGCGGGCGAGAGCGGCGTCGAACTCGTCGCGCTCGGCGGGACGATCCGGCCGACCAGCATGAGCGCGGTCGGTCCGCTGGCGGTGGAGGGCATGCGCCGCCTCACCGCCGACCGCGTCTTCACCAGCGCCGACGGGGTGGTGGCGGGCCGGGGCCTCTGCGAGGCGAGCCTCGACCAGGTGGCGCTGAAGTCGCTGATGATGGATCAGGCGGCCGACGTCGTCGTTCTCGCCGACGCGACCAAGCTCGGCCGCGCCGAGCAGTCGGCCTGGGCGCCGCTGCCGTCGCGCTGGACCCTCGTCACCGACGCGCGCGCCGAACCCGCCCAGATCGCGGCGATGGAGCGGGTCGGCGCGAGAGTGGTGGTCGCGCCGGACTGAGCTCTGCCGCCAATTTCGGCTTGGGGGCCGGACAGGAAGGGCGCGGGCGCCGGGCGGTCGCGCTTACTCGTCGACGATCTCGGTCTTCTCGATCGACACGCCGAAGCCCGCAAGGCCGACGAACTGGCGCTCATGGCCGGCGAGCAGCGAGATCTTGCGGGCGCCGAGATCCCGCAGGATCTGCGCGCCGACGCCGATCTCGCGCCAGCGCGCGCGGCGCTGGCGGGCCGACATGTGCTTCTCCTCGGCGGCGTCGGCCGGGGCGGCGTCCGGTTCGGCGGCGTCGCGCAGCACGGCGGGGTCGCGGATCATCACGAAGACGCCGCGCCCGGTGTCGCCGAAGCGCGCCAGCGCGTTGTCGAGCCAGCCCTTGGAGGTCGCGGCGCCGCGCAGCAGGTCGGAGAGCAGGTGCTCGCGATGGATGCGGCAGGGGACCGGCTTCTCCCCGCCGACGTCCCCGACCGTGATCGCGAGATGCTGGGTCTGCTCGAACGGGGTCTCGTAGATGGTGATCGTCGCGTCGAGCCCGCCGATGCGGCGCTCGAACCGGTCGATGCGCCGGACGAAGGTCTCGCGGCGCGAGCGGTGGTCGATCAGATCCTCGATCGAGACGATCCTGAGCTTGTGCTCCTTGGCGAACTCGATGAGCTCCGGCAGGCGCTTGACCGTTCCGTCGTCATTGACGACCTCGGCCAGCACGCCGACGGCCGGCAGCCCGGCAAGGGTCGCGAGGTCGACCCCGGCCTCGGTGTGGCCGGAGCGGGTCAGCACGCCGCCCTCGCGGGCGATCAGCGGGAAGATGTGGCCCGGCCGCAGGAAGTCGGAGCCGATCGCGTTGTCGGAGGCGAGCGCGCGCACCGTGTTGGCGCGCTCCTCGCCCGAAATGCCGGTGGTGAGCCCGACCTTGTAGTCGACCGACACCGTGAAGGCGGTGCGCATTGGGTCGCGGTTGTTGGCGACCATGGGCGCGAGGTTGAGCTCGTCGGCGCGCTCGGCCGTCATCGGCGCGCAGATGATGCCGCTCGTGTGCCGCACCATGAAGGCGAGGGCCTCTGGCGTCGCCTTGGAGGCCGCCATGATGAGGTCGCCCTCGTTCTCGCGGTCGGTGTCGTCCACCACGACAACGAGTTCGCCCGCGGCGATCGCGGCGATCGCGTCTTCGATTGTGTCGAGTTCCATGCCGGCCCGTCGGGTCATGCGGCGGGAGAGGGCCCCGCCCGAGAGAGGGCCGTCGAATGCACCCCGCGCCGCGGCGGGTCAAGGGCCCGTGAGCGGGCGTCTACGCGCAGGCCGAAATGGCGGCGCGCAGGCTCTCGGCGTCGAAGGGCTTCACGATCACCGCCGTCGGGCCGCCTTCGAGCAATGTCGGGGGCGGCTCGAAGTCGTCGCGGCCGGTCGAGAACAGGATGGGCAGGCTCGGGCGTGCGACGCGCGCCCATTCGGCGAGCGCCTGTCCGTCGATGTCGGGCAGGCCGAGGTCGGTCAGAAGCAGGTCGAACTTCGCCCCGTCCGAGATCGCAGCCTTGGCCTTCGCGCCGTTGCGCGCCTCGGTGACCTTGTGGCCGAAGCTCTGGAGAAGCTCGACGAGGCTCATGGCGATGAGCGGCTCGTCCTCGACGAGCAGGATCTCGAGCGGCCGCGAGGGCGCGGCTTCGGTCGCGGCGGGCTCTCCGAGCAACTGGCGCAGTTTCCGGGCCAGCTGGTCGCTGCGATAGGGTTTCTGGATGAGATGCACGTCGGCGTCGACGCGGCCCTGATGCACGATGACGTTCTCGGCGTAGCCCGACATGAACAGGACTTTCAGCGTCGGAAGCTTGGCGCGGGCGAGGCGCGCGAAGTCCGGCGGCGAGGGCTGGCCCGGCATCACCACATCGGACAGGAGCAGGTCGTAGGCCCGGCCGGCCTCGAGCAGCAGCGTCGCGTCGCGGGTCGTGGCCGTGGGCTCGACCTGGTAGCCGAGCGCCGTCAGCAGGTCGGCGACGGAGCTGCGCACCGCCTCGTCGTCCTCGAGCAGCAGTATCCGCTCGCCCGCGCCGCGCGGAGGCTCGTCGGCCTCGCCATCGGTGTCCGGGTCCACGACCGCCTCGGCGGCGCTGCGCGGCAGGCTGAGCCGCACCGTGGTGCCGCGGCCCGGCGCGCTCTGGATCTCGATCTCGCCGTGGCTCTGCTCGATGAAGCCCTGCACCTGCGGCAGGCCGAGACCCGTGCCGCGCCCTTCGGGCTTGGTGGAGTAGAACGGCTCGAAAACGCGGGCCAGCACGCTTTCGCTCATGCCGACGCCGGCGTCGGTCACCGCGATCTCGATGCGCTCGGACCCGCTCAGGCCCGCGGGCAGATGCCGGACCGCGATCGCGAGCCGTCCGCCGTCCGGCATGGCGTCGCGGCCGTTGATCGCGAGGTTGAGCACCGCGTTCTCGAGCTGGGCCGGGTCGACAAGCGCGGTCCAGCCGCCGGCGTCGCGGCTGATCTCGACCTCGACGGTTTCGCCGAGAGTGCGGTCGAGCATGTCGGCCATGGAGGTCACCAGCGCGCCGACGTCGGTCGGGCGCGGGGCGAGCGGCTGGCGGCGCGAGAAGGCGAGCAACTGCCGGGTGAGCTTGGCTCCGCGGTCCGCGCCTGCGGTCGCGTCGCGCAGGCGCCGCTCGATCGAGGGCGTCATGACGGCGGCGAGCTCGCTCGCAAGCAGCTCGAGATTGCCCTTCACCACCTGAAGCAGGTTGTTGAAGTCGTGCGCGACGCCGCCGGTGAGCTGGCCCACGGCCTCCATCTTCTGCGCCTGACGCAATTGCTGCTCCGACTTGCGTCGCTCGGTGAGGTCGCGGGCCGACCCGACGACGCGCACGGTGCGCCCGTCCGAAGACGACACGGGCGACAGCGCGATCTCGAAGACCCGCTCCTCGCCGTCGAGCTCGGTGACCTGCTCGTAGCGCGCCGACTCGCCGGACATCGCGCAGGCCTCGATCGCGCCCTCCAGCCGCTCGGAGGTTTCGCGCGGAAGAATGTCGGAGATCTTGCGCGAGCGCATGACGAGCCGCGAGATGCCGAGCGCGCGCTCCATCGTGCGGTTGACGGTCTCGACCAGGATCGGCCGCCCGGGCGTGCACGAGACCACGAAGACGCCGTCGGTCGTGTTGTCGAGATAGGCGGCGTAGAGCGCGTCGTCGTCGCGGCGGGCGCGGCGGTCGCTCGCTCGTCCCTCGACCTCGTTGGCGAAGCGCCGCTCGGCGACCTCGAGGTCGACCGTCTGGGCTTCGACGAGCTTGGCGAGCTGGGCGCCGGCGGCCTCGCGGTCGCGGACCAGATCCTCGATGTCGATCAGCGTGCCGACCCAGCGCACGATCGCGCCGTCGGCGTCGCGCGAGGGGCGGGCGCGGGCGAGGAAACGCCGCCAGGTTCCGTCCCGGACGCGGATGCGGTGCTCGTTCTCGAAAGGCTCGCCGCTTGCGACGCAGCCGCGCCAGTCCCTGACCAGCTCGTCGAAGTCGTCCTTGTGGATCGCCTCGACCCAGTCGCCGAGCGGCGCGGTGCCCGTGACCTCCCGCCAGCGCTCGCTGACGAACTCGGTCTCGCCGTTGGGTCCGGCCGCCCAAACGATCGCCGGCGCTTCGGCGATCAGCGCGGCGAGATCCGGACGCGCGTCTCCGGCGGCCGTCTCAGGCGCGAATCTGCCGAGAAGACGCGACGTTACGTAAGACATCCGAGGGCCGGCCCAGAACTCGCGGGGCCTCAGCCGGCCGCTGGGAAAAGCGTCCGTTCTCGCCCCGAGGACGCAACGCTAGCACGAATGCCGAGCCATGCGAGAGGCTTGGTCGCAAGCATGAGCCTGCGGACGCGCGGACCGGTAGACCGTTACGGGCCGGCGGCGTCGCCATCGGAATCGTCGGGGCCGTCGAGGCGCTCGACGTGGTCCGATCCGCGGCCGCCACGCGGCCCGCGACGCTCCGCCACGGCGAGCAGCGGCGCTTCGCCGTCGCCCTTCACGCGCAGCGCTGGCGCGTTCCCCTCGCGGTCTTCGCCCATATAGAGGGTGACGTGCGGGAACGGCATCTCGATGTTCCGCTCGTCGAAGATCTCCTTCACGATCTCGTTGAAGGCGCGCCCCGTCGCCCATTGCTGGCCCGGATTGGTCTTGATGCGGCAGCGGACCGTGATGGCGTTGTCGCCGAACTCCGTGACGCCGTGCAGCTCGAACGGGCCGATGATGGTCGCGCCATGCTCGCTCTCCTTCAGGCGATCGAAGGCGTCGCGCAGCGCCTGCTTCACGAAGGGGATGTCCTCGCGATAGGCGACGCCGATCTTGGCGAGGTGATAGCTGAAGGTCTTGGTCGCGTTCGAGACGGCGTCGACCGACGAGAACGGGATCAGGTGGTAGGTGCCGTCGATCGAGCGGATGCCGACCGAGCGGATGGTGAGGTGCTCCACCGTTCCCTGCACGCCCGCGACCTTGACGTTGTCGCCGGTGTTCATCGCGTTCTCGAACTGGATGAACGCGCCGGTGATGATGTCTTTCACCAACGTCTGCGCGCCGAAGCCGACCGCGAGGCCGATGACGCCGGCGCCGGCGAGCAGCGGCGCGATGTCGACGCCGAGCTGCGCGAGCGCCAGCATCGCGACCATGACCACGAGAATGATCGAGAAGGCGTTGCGGAAGAGGGTCAGCAGCGTCTTTTCGCGCGCGGTCGGCACATGGCCGAATTCGGGGTTCAGCCGATATTCGATCCAGGACGAAACGCCGAGATAGACCGCGACGCCGACCAGCACGATGATGGCGGCCGTGATGGTCGAGGTCGCGAAGCGCGCGCCGGCTTCGGTCGAGAGCCAGCCCAGAAGGTCGAGCAGCGCCCAGCTCTGCGCGATGGCGAGCAGCACGACGATCAGAACGACGATGCGCACCACCTTGAGGATCGCCGGCACGAAGGCGTTGAGGCGCCCTTCGAGGGCGGGCAGTCGCGCCCTGACGTCGCCCGGCAGCGACATGCCGCCAGCGATGAGGCGCGAGATGACGGCGGTCGCGAGCGCGCCGGCGACGATGGCGACAAGCGTCTGCAGCGTCGCCGCCGCCATGAAGGGCAGCGCCTCGTTCGGATTGACGAGCCAGACGACGAACAGCGCGAACAGCCAGCCGAGCGCCGCCCAGTGCCAGAACTTGGCGAGGAAGCCGTAGAAGGCGGTGAGCGCGTCGCCGCTGGTCGCTTCGGATTTTCCAGCGAGGCGTTCTCGCACCCGCTCGCGGTTCTGCAGGACGATCACGACCGCCATCATCAGCGTCGCGAACGCCACCACGACGCGCAGCGCCTGGGCGGCCCCCGGCGTCACCGCCGCGGCGATGATCGGGGCGATGAACAGGAACGTGTAGCCGAGCGTCGAGACGATGCGCGACAGCCAGAAATACCAGTAGGCCGCCGCCTCGTCGCCGATCGGGATCGCGCGCAGCGTCGGCTGCACGGGCGAGAGGCCCGCGCGCAGCGCGACCTTGGCGAGCTCCACGGCGAAGAAGGCGTTGAGATAGAGCGTCTGCTGGATGTTCATGACGCCGAAGGCGCCGAACTGCAGCGCGAAGACGTAGCCCGCGCCCCAGGCGATGGCGACCATGAGAGCGTCGACGACCACGCTCGCGATCACCAGCACGACGCGCTGGACGACGCCGGCGTCGGCCGCGCGCCGGCCGATCCAGCGGTAGTACGGAATGCCGATCGTCCTCAGGCCGATGAAGGCGCCGAACGTGACCGCGATGGTGAGCGCGACCGCGGTCAGACGTCCCCAGTCGAAGCCGTGTCCGCTTCCTGCGCCCGTCACGATGCTCACGAGGTCGGAGATCAGCGTCGTGCTGGCGGCCGCGAGCGCCGCGCCGCGCTCGGCGATGCTGCGCGTGTATTCGGCGGCGCGGCGGGCGAATGTCGGTTCGGCGGTGCCTTCGGCGGACTTGGCGGCGTCCACCGCGGCCTTCTGGTCGGGCGCGGCCACCGGTCCGTCGCCGGCGGTCTTCGCGGCGTCGGCGGGCTTGGCGGGCGCCGCCTCGGCCGGCGTCGCCGACTTCAGCCGCTCGATCAGCGCCGCGCGGGCCTTCTCGTCCTCCAGGATACGGATGAGCGCGTCGACGTCCGCGGGCGCCTGCGTCGCTTGCGCCTGTGCGGGAGGGGCTTCCTGAGCGCCGGCGGGCAAGCCCCCGACGACTGCGAAGATCAGCAGAACAAGCGGAGCGAGCCAGCGGGAAGCGACGGACATGGGCCTCGAAGCGCCGCGCGACGTCGCGGCTTCACTCTTGCGGCGATGGGGCTCGCCAAGATCAGGGCTTGGGCACATAGGCCCGATCGGCGATCCGAAAACCCGAGATGGGACTCATGGAGAGTTTCCGGCGGGCCGCCCCCCGCCCGTCATCCCGGCCGAAGAGCCGGGACCCAGAACCGAGACGGCCGAACCAGATCCCAGAGCGCGTCGGTTCTGGATCCCGGGGCAGGCGCGGGGTGACTGCGGCGGTCCGGGCGTTCTTCTCAGCCCTTCGTGAGTTCTGAGTGCGACTTCAGCGCCCGGTCGCCGCCGCTCTGCTCGACGAGGTAGGCGGGGTTCTTCTCGCTCGCCCGGCGCGTGATCTTCGAACCCTTGATGGTGCGCTGGACGCGCGTCTTGAACACGTCCGTCACCTTGCCCTTGGCCTCGCCCTGTCCCCACGACCAGCTGACCGTCGATCCGACCGGATAAGCCTGCGCCATCGCCTGTCTCCCTCATCTCTCCTGTGCCCGAACGCCGCGGCCCGCCACGCGTTCCGCAACCCCACGGGGGTTCAGATCGGCGCCGCGAAGCCGTAAGACGGGACGGCACGCTGTTTCCCACTCTCAGGACGCAAGCCCCCGCCCCATGGCTTCCGACGCGACGATCGAGCATCTCGGCCATCTGATCGGCTTCGACACGACCAGCCGGAACTCCAATCTCGCGCTGATCGACCACGTCGAGGCCTATCTCGACGGGCACGGGGTCGCGTGCGAGCGCACGCCGGACGAGACCGGGACCAAGGCGAACCTGTTCGCGACCATCGGGCCGGCCGACAAGGCCGGCTACGTGCTCTCCGGCCACACCGACGTCGTGCCGGTCGACGGCCAGAACTGGACCACCGACCCCTTCGCGATGGAGCGGAAGGACGGGCTGCTCTACGGCCGCGGCGCCTGCGACATGAAGGGGTTCATCGCCGTCTGCCTCGCGCTCGTCCCCGAGATGCTGGCGGCCGACCTCAAGGTCCCGCTGCATCTCGCCTTCTCGTATGACGAAGAGGTTGGTTGCGTCGGCGTGCGCGATCTCCTGAAGGAGCTCGCCAAGCGCCCCGTGCGGCCCGCGGGCTGCATCGTGGGCGAGCCCACCAGCATGCAGGTGGTCATCGGCCACAAGGCCAAGCGCACCTTCCGCTTCTGCGCCCACGGGCTCGGCGGCCACTCCTCCCGCGCGCCCGAATGCGTCAACGCGCTCGAATACGCCGCCCGCATCGTGACGGCGACCACCGGCATCGCCGAGCGCTTCGCAACGACGGGCCCGCGCGACGGGCTCTATGACGTGCCGTACTCGACCGCCCATGTCGGCGTGTTCAACGCCGGATCGACCGTGAACGTCGTGCCGGCCGAAGCGACGCTCGACCTCGAGTTCCGCACCATCGCCGAGGACGACCTGGACGCGGTCTCCGAGGAGATCCGCGAAATCGCGGAGTCCATCGGGCGCGAGATGAAAGGGCGCGACGCGCGTGCGGGGATCACCTGCGAGCAGGTGTCCGAGATTCCGGGCCTCGAGATCGCGGCCGAGACGGGGATCGTGACGCTGGCCAAGCGCCTCGCCGGCCGCAACGACCACGCGAAAGTCGCCTACGGCACGGAAGCCGGACTGTTCGTGGCGACCGCCGGCATCCCGACCATCGTCTGCGGCCCGGGCTCGATCGGCGAGGCGCACAAGCCGGACGAGTTCGTCAGCGAAGACCAGCTCGCCAGGTGCGAGGACTTCGTCAGGAAGCTGATCGCGCACTGCGCGGCCTGACCAGCGGCGCCGGCGCAACGGCGCGATTTCGTCTTTCTGGGTTGTACGCCACACGCCAGACGGTCACTCTCGCAGGCAACGGGCCAAAGACGCCCGGTCATGGGAGGACGGTCGATGTTCAAATCGCGTCTCGCGACGGCGACGCTCGCCGCGCTGTGCCTGACGGCGGTCCCTGCGTTTTCGCAGGACAGCCAAACCAAGTCGGACGAAGCCCTCAAGAAGCTCCAGGGCTTTCAGTCGACCGGCGGGAGCCCGGTCATTCCCGAGGTCGAGCAGACCGGAAAGAAGGCCGAGAACCTCAAGGCGCTCGCGGCCAAGATCAAGGTTCCGGACGGCTTCAAGGTCGAGCTCTACGCCGTCGTGCCGGACGCCCGTCACATGGCGGTCGGCAACAATGTCGGCGTGGTGTTCGTGGGCACCCGCAAGACCAAGGCCTATGCGGTGACCGACCGCGACGGCGACAACGTCGCCGACGAGGTCAAGGAGTTCGCGCCGACGATCGCCAAGAGCAATCCGAACGGCGTGTGCTTCACGCCCGACGGCTTCCTCTACATCGCCGAGCACAACCGCGTGCTGCTCTTCCCTGCGGCCGAGTTCTTCTACGAAAATCCCGACGTCGCCGTGGAGGTGATCTCCGATCAGTTGATCCCGAAGGCCGAGGAAAGCTTCAACCACGGCGCCCGCACCTGCGTCGTGGGGCCGGACAACAAGCTCTACATAACGCTCGGCCAGCCCTTCAACGTGACCCCGAAGGAGAAGCGGCCGCTCTATGACGAGCAGGGCATGAGCGGGATCATCCGCATGGACCGCGACGGCAAGAACCGCGAGGTGTTCGCGCTCGGCGTCAGGAATTCGGTCGGGATGGCGTTCAACCCGAAGGACCGCGTTCTCTGGTTCACCGACAACCAGGTCGACGGCATGGGCGACGACCAGCCCGTGGGCGAGCTCAACCGCGCCGTGAAGGCCGGCCAGAACTTCGGCTTCCCCTGGTATGGCGGCGGCAAGACGCGCACCAAGGAGTATCAGGACGAGCAGCCGCCGGCGGACGTCGTGTTCCCCGAGGTGGAGATGGCCGCGCACGCCGCCGATCTCGGCATGCGGTTCTATGCGGCCGAGCAGTTCCCGGAGAAGTATCGCGGTGGGATCTTCGTCGCCGAGCACGGCTCGTGGAACCGCAGCAAGCCGGTCGGGGCGCGCGTGATGTTCGTGAGCCTGAAGTCGGACGGCTCGGCCGACAAGGCGGAGGTGTTCGCCGACGGCTGGCTCGACGACAAGACCGGCCGCTATGCGGGGCGCCCCGTGGACGTCGCGGTGGCGCTCGACGGCTCGCTGCTGGTCTCCGACGACCTGTCGGGCGCGATCTGGCGGATTTCCTACGGGAAGTGAGCTTGGATGATCCACGAGCCCGGCGTTGGACAAGCAGGCCGTCATGCCCGCGCGGCAGCGCGGGTATCCACGACTTAATGGGATCGTAGAGCTCTACGCCCAAGTCGTGGATGCCCGAGCAAAGCCCGGGCATGACGGTTGATCTGACGCCGCCTCGCTGGAAGCTCAGCGGCCGTCAATCTCCGGAAAGCTGACCTGCGCCGGTCGTGTCCTCAGCCGGTCCCGGCGTCAGCATCGTCGCCGCGCCCGGCATCGCCTCATAGGCGACCGGGCAACGCTCGCGGGTCAGCTCGCCGTCGGTCGCGACCCAGACGCGGGTGCGGCGGGTCTTCTCCACCACAACGGAGGTCGCCCGAAAGGTCTCGATCAGCGGGTTCGTGCGCCAGCCGCCGGTCACGACGTCGAGACCAAGCCGAAACCGCTGCCGCCAGCCGCCCGAATGCGCGACGATCACCTCGATCACGCCCTCATTCAGGCTCGGGCGTCGCCACTCGTCGTCCGCGAAGGCGTTGTTGGTGACGAGCACCGCGGTCGCCTCCACTTTCACCGGCGCGCCGTCGACGACGAGCTGATAGCGCGATCTCCCCGACCGGAAGAACGCCCGCAGCGCGGCGTAGGAGAAACCGGCGTAGCGGCCGAGGCCCTTCAGCCCGCGGGCGTTTTCGCGGGCGCGCGCCATCTGGGCGAAGAAGCCGAGGCCCGAGATCGAATGGAACGGCCGCCCGTTGATCGAGGCGAGGTCGATGCGCTTCGGCTCGGCGCGGGCGAGCGCCGCGATCGCTTCGTCCATCTCGCGCGGCACGCCGAGGTCGTTGGCCAGCAGGTTCATGGTGCCGAAGGGCAGCACCCCGGAGGTCTTGCCCGTCGCGAGCAGGCGCCCGAGCGAGCGCGACAGCGAACCGTCGCCGCCGCCTACGATCACTTCGTCGTGCGTCTGGTCGCGGCCGACCTCCTCCAGCGCCGACCCAAGGTCGCGCGGCGGCACCATCCGCACGTCGACCTCCTTGCCGGCCGCCGCGAAGATCTCGGCGATCTTCTCCGAGGGGCCCTGCGCGCCCGAGGATTCTGTGAGGTCTTTCAGCGTTCCCGCGCGCGGATTGAGCAGGACGAGACACCGGGCCATGGATCTTCAAACCTAAAAGCGCGGTGTGCGGGAAGACGCGTCCTGCGACATAAGGCGGAAGCTCAGCCGCTCCAGCCCATGGCCGAGAAGGTCGCAGCCATGTGGGGCGGCAGCGGCGCTTCAGCTGAGACCGGCGGCTGGCTCTCGCGCATCGGTACGATGACGGCGCGGGCGTGAAGATGGAGCACGGCGCCGCCCACCGGTTCGGATCCGTAGATCGGGTCGCCGAGCAGCGGCAGGCCGATATGGGCGGCGTGGGCTCGGATCTGGTGGGTGCGGCCGGTAAGCGGCGTGAACTCGATCCAGCTCAGTCCCTGCGCCCGCGCCTTCACGCGCCATTCGGTGACGCTGGGCAGACCCGCAGGGTCCACCGCCATCCACCAGCCGCGATCGGGGCTGCGCTTGGCGAGCGGCGCCTCGATGCGGCCCTCGTCCTCCGCGGGCGCGCCGCGCACCACCGCCCAGTAGGTTTTGCCCACTCGCCCTGACGAGAACAGCTTGCCGAGCCGCGTCAGCGCCTTTCGGTGGCGGCCGAGCACGAGGCAGCCGCTGGTGTCCTTGTCGAGGCGGTGGGCGAGCGCCGGGTCGCGCGGCAGGCCGAAACGCAGCCCCGAAAACAGCGCCTCGAGGTTCGGCCCGCCCTTCGGCCCGGCATGCACTGGAAGGCCTGCGGGCTTGTCGATGATCAGCATCAGCCCGTCGCGATGAAGGACACGGGCTTCGAGATCCTGAGGGACCAGCGGGGCGGCGAGCGACATGGGGCGTCTCTATGCGACTGACAAGCGCTAGGCGGGCGGGGGCGCCGCACTATCTCGCGGACGATGAAGCTTGTCGCAACCGTCTTCGAGGTTGAGCCGCAGCATGCGGCCGCCTTCCGCGCGGCCGTGCTCGCAAACGCTCTTGCGGTCGAGCGGGGCGATCCGGGCTGCCGGGGCGTCGCGATCGCCGAGGATCCGTCGGCGCCGGGCTTCTTTCTCACCTCCGCGCTCTATGCAAGCGAAGAGGCGGCGGCGAACCACGGAACCTGCGAGGCCGGCCAGGCTTTCGAGGAGGCGGTGCGCCCTTACGTGAAGCTGAAGCGCGTCCGCCTCGTGGACCTGGGCTGAGGCGATGGCGGTCCTCGTCGGCGATATCGGCGGCACCAACGGCCGTTTTGGCCTCGCCGAGAAGGGCGGCTTGCGGCCCGACAGAATCGACGTCGAGCCCGGCGACGACCACGCATCCTTCGAGGACGCGCTCGGCGCCTATCTGGAGAAGACCGGCGAAAAGCCCGATCGGGCGGCGCTCGCGGTTGCTGGACCCGTGGACGACGAGGGCCGCGCGCGGATCACCAACCGCAAGAGCTGGACGATCGATCCGCAGGCGTTGAAGCGACGCTTCGGCTTTTCTGACGTTCTCATCATGAACGACTTCGTGGCTCAGGCGGCCTCGCTCCCGCACCTGCAGAACGACGAGACGATCCTGATCGGCGACGCCCGCCCGCGCCGCGCCGTGAAGGCCGCGGTCGGGCCCGGCACGGGACTTGGCGTCGCGTCGCTCGTTCCCGAAGGCGACGACGGTTGGCGTCCGCTGCCGAGCGAAGGCGGACATATTGAGTTCGCGGCCGTCGACGCCCATGAGAGCGCGGCTTTCGGCGTGTTCCGCCGCCGGTTCGGGCGCGTCTCGGCCGAGTATGTGGTTTCGGGCCCGGGCCTCGCGCGGCTCCACGACGCGCTCGCCGAAGTCGAAGGGCGCAAGGCCCCCGGCCTCGATCCGGCCGCCGTCACCAAGGCTGCGCTCGACGGCGATCCTGAAGCCTCCGCGACGGCCGCGCTGTTCCTCACCATGCTTGCGCGTTTCGCCGGCGACATGGCGCTCAGTTTCGGCGCGAAGGGCGGGGTCTATCTTTGCGGCGGGGTCGCGCCGCGGCTTGTTCCGGCGCTAGACGTCGCGGCGTTCCGCGCGGCCTTCGACGCGAAGTCTCCTCATGAGGAGATGATGCGCGCGACCGCGACCGCGGTCGTCACCTCGCCGATCGCGGGCCTCATCGGCGCCTCGGCGATGGCGGCGCGCGGCCGCGTCTGAAGCGAAACGACGCTCGGGATCTTTGACGTCAGAGCTAAGACCTTCGGATGATCTGAGGAACTCGCTCGAATACAAAACCGTTTCTCCTGCATTCCAAAAACATGATGAGGGAGAAACGCGATGACTTTCAGGTTCCTGAGCGTCGCCGCCGTGTCCGCTGCGCTGGCGCTCGGCGGCGCGGTCGCCGCCAACGCCCAATCCGCCGCCAACAGCGGCAACGCCGGCAATCTCGCTGATCCAGCGAACCCGCAGAACCCCGGCGCGCCCGCGGCCAAGAGCGGATCGGGCGCAGGCATGTCGAAGAGCTCGACCAAGAAGAGCTCCGCAAAGAAAACGTCCAGCAAGTCGACCAAGTCGAAGAAGTCGAGCGCGATGTAGGGCTCTCGCCCGGCC
Source organism: Chenggangzhangella methanolivorans (assembly GCF_042648545.1). Taxonomy (NCBI): domain Bacteria; kingdom Pseudomonadati; phylum Pseudomonadota; class Alphaproteobacteria; order Hyphomicrobiales; family Methylopilaceae; genus Chenggangzhangella; species Chenggangzhangella methanolivorans. Next base: position 301,739 of record NZ_JBHRXS010000003.1, on the reverse strand, counting down.
CGGTCCCGATCGTGGGGCCGGGCCTGCGCGCAGCGCACGGGAACGTCGCACATCCGCCGCGCGCTTCGTGCTATGAGATCGGTCGCAATGACCGACGATCGCGCCGCCATTCCGTTCGCTGAACCCGGCCACGACCATCGCGCCTGCTCGGGCGCGGTGCTGAAGCGCGCCGAGGCGCTGTGCGCCGCTCGCGGCGCGCGCCTGACCGACATCCGCAGGAAGGTTTTGGCGGCGCTCGCGGCCGACCATGCGCCGGCCGGCGCCTATGACGTGATCGAGCGGCTCGCCGAGGACGGCGGCCGTCCGCCTGCGCCCATCACCGTTTATCGCGCGCTCGATTTCCTGCTCGCGCATGGCCTCGCGCACCGCATCGAGAGCCGAAACGCCTATGTGGCCTGCAGCCACGAGCACGGCGAGGGCGAAGAGGGCCCGACCGTCTTCCTCATCTGCGAGCGCTGCGGCGCGGTGGGCGAGGCGGCGACCGCCGACTTCGCCGAGGCGCTCGAAGCGCTCGCGCGCGCGTCCGGTTTCCGCCCGCGCTCGCCGGTGATCGAGGTGTCAGGCGAATGCGCGCATTGCCGCAACGCGATGCGGGAGGCTTCCTGATGAACGACATGCCGGGCGACATGAGCGATTGCACGCCGCTTCCCGTCGATTGTCCCTCGGCGCTCGCCGACAGGCGCGCTTCGGTCGCGGTGAATGTCGGCGGCGTGACGGTCGGCGGCGCCGCCCCGATCGTCGTGCAGTCGATGACCAACACCGACACGGCCGACATCGCCGGCACCGTCGCGCAGGTCGCGGCGCTCGCCCGCGCGGGCTCCGAGCTCGTGCGCATTACGGTCGACCGCGCTGAAGCCGCGGCCGCCGTGCCGCACATCCGCGACCAGCTTGCGGCGCGCGGCGTCATGGTCCCGTTGATCGGCGACTTCCACTACATCGGCCACAAGCTGCTCGCAGAGCATCCGGCCTGCGCCGAGGCGCTCGCCAAGTACCGCATCAATCCCGGCAATGTGGGCTTCGGCGCGAAGAAGGACGGCCAGTTCGCCCAGATCATCGAGACCGCGGCGAGGAACGACAAGCCGGTGCGCATCGGCGGCAACTGGGGCTCGCTCGACGGCGAACTTCTGACCGCCCTCATGGACGAGAACGCGGTCGCGCCGAACCCCAAGGACGCCCGCGAAGTGACGCGCGAAGCGCTGATCCGGTCCGTGCTGCTGTCGGCCGCCCGCGCAGAAGAGCTCGGCCTCCCGCGCGAGAAAATCATTCTGTCGGCGAAGGTCTCGGCGGTGCAGGACCTGATCGCGGTCTACGCCGAGCTCGCCCGCCGTTCGAACTATGCGCTTCATCTCGGCCTCACCGAGGCCGGCATGGGCTCGAAGGGCGTCGTGGCGTCCTCGGCCGCGCTCGGCGTGTTGCTGCAGCAGGGCCTCGGCGACACGATCCGCGTCTCGCTGACGCCCGAGCCCGGCGGCGACCGCACCGTGGAGGTGAAGGTCGCGCAGGAGATCCTGCAGACCATGGGCTTTCGCACCTTCGTGCCGCTGGTGGCCGCATGCCCCGGATGCGGGCGCACCACCTCGACGGTGTTTCAGGAGCTCGCCAAGGACGTCCAGACCTACATCCTCGAGCGCATGCCGGAATGGAAGCGGCTGTACCCCGGGGCCGAGGCGCTCAACGTCGCGGTCATGGGCTGCATCGTGAACGGGCCGGGCGAATCCAAGCACGCCGACATCGGGATCTCGCTGCCCGGCACCGGCGAGGCTCCGACCGCGCCGGTGTTCGTCGACGGCAAGAAGGTCGCGACGCTGCGCGGCCCGACGCTCGTCGCGGACTTCAAGACGATGGTCGAGGATTACGTCGCCCGCCGGTTCGGCCAGTCGGGCCGCGACGCCGCCGAGTAATTCCTAGCGCCGCACGATCGGCGAGCCGCCGCAGAGCAGCACGAACTCGCTCTGCCGCGACACGCCGGTCTTCGCGAACACCGCCGCCACCTGGTTGCGGATGGTCGAGACGCTGAGGCTGTGGCGCGCCGCGATCTCCTGAAGCGTGAGGCCCTCGATCAGCGCGGCCGCGACCTTGGCTTCCGCGGCGGTGAGGTCGAACAGCCCTCCGAGCAGGCTTGCGGGCATGTCGGGCTTGCGGCCGAGGGGCGTCGCGACCAGCAGCCAGGAGGCGCTCGGAAACACGTCGCGTGCGTTTCTGCGGACGGGAGACAGGTGGAGCACTGCGGGCGGCGCGGTCTCCGTCCGGGGCAGCGGGATCGAGCGGCCGCCCGGAATGATCCCCGCCAGCGCCTGCGCGAACAGGGCCGCGGACTTCGGGTCGCGCGGGGCGACGAGGTCGTGGGCGCGCACCTCGACCTGTTCGCTCAGGGCCTCGAATTCGGAATTGAGAGCGATCGCGCGCCCGGTCGTTGACATAACGGCGCCGGGCAGGCCGATCGACGACAGCGTCATCACCTGGGTGCGGGCGCGATCAAGCTCAAGCCGGCCGGCGATGACGGCGGCGCGCGCGATATGGGGCCGGAGCGCATCAAAAGCCTGGATCGCGTCGTCCGGCGTGCGGCCGCGGGCGAGCGCCCGTTCAAACGAGAGCGCCGTGAGATCCCCGTTCGGGGACTCGATCACCGAGCCCGCGACGTCGCCGAGGCCAAACGGCCGCAGCAACTCCACATGAAGCGGATCGACCGCGGCCTCTTCGGCGGAGAAGAGATCCTCGTCGCGCACGAAGCCCGCATGGTTCTTCGCGATCGTGCGCCGCGCGCGCTCGCTGCGGCTCGCCCAGCCGTCGCGCAGGAACGCGTCGAACACGTCGCGCACACCCTGCGAGAAGACGCCGCGCTGCGCGTTGGCGTTGACGGTGAAAAGCACGCCGCCCTCGAAGCCATGCTCGACCGACAGATCTTCGAGCAGACCCTCCCAGAGCTCGGGGATCGTCGCGGCCTCGTAGATTCGGTCGATCACGTCTGCGACCATCGGACGACATCTCCTGCCGGCCGGGTTCTGCGGCCGAGTGAAAGCCAAGCCCTGCGCAATGATTTCAAAGATTGTCAGACGATCATTCCGGCAACGATCGGTCGCCGCATGATCCATTTGACCTAATGGGTCGAGTGGCCGACCTCGGGGACGAGCCACTTCCGCGACCATGCGGAGGAGAGCTCGAGGCTCGACGGCGCCGGGCGCGTCGCGCCGCCGTCGCGAAGGCATTCGGCGATGAAGCGCAGCGCCCCGCGCATGCCCCACTCCGTGTAGGGCTTCGCCACAGAGCCGATCGCGCCTGCGAAGTCGTCCGGCAGCCGACGACGGTTCGCCGTCATGAACAGGACCGCGACGCCCTGGAGTTTCGCGGCGCGCCGCGCGATCTCGATCCCGGTCGGGCCGTCGGCGAGGTGCACGTCGAGGAGGACGAGATCGGGCCGCTCCTGCTCGACGATCTTGAGCGCCTCTTCGCTCGAGATCGCGACGCCGAGCGTCTGGAGCCCGGCTTCGGCGATCAGGAACTCGATTTCGGCCGCGACAAGAACCTCGTCCTCGACGATGAGCACGCGCATCGTCGAGGTCTCCTTTCGCTCAGGACGCCGGACGGTCGGCGACGGGCATGGTGAGGCGGACGCGCGGGCCATCGTCGGCGCCGGAGCGCTCGATGGTCGCGGAAAGCTGGCGGGTCAGCAGGGACATCAGGCTCGCGCCAAAACTCTCCCGGCTCTGTCCCGGTTCCACTGAGCCGTCGTGATCGACCTCGATCGCCAACTCGCCGTCGGGGCGGCGCACGGCGAGCCGCAGGCGGCCCGGAGCGCTCTCGGGCGCGCAGGCGAGCGCTTCTATGAGGAGCTCGTTCACGATGAGCGCGACGGCGGAAGCCTGCTGCGCCGGGATGGCGGCGGGCTCGTGGTCGTGCTCGACGCTCAGGTCGTCGCGGCCCGAGGCGTCCAAGAGGTCCGAGGCGATGTCGCGCATGAAGGCCGGCACGTCGAAGGCCGACAGGTCGTCGGCCTGGAACAGGTTGCGATGGACGGTCGCGAGCGCGCTCACCCGGTTCAGCATCGACGTCATCGTGTCCCGGATCTCGGGATCGGCGATGCGGCGCGACTGCAGGAGGATGAGCGAGGAGATGAGCTGCAGGTTGTTTTTGACCCTGTGGTCGACCTCGTGGAGCAGCACGGTCTTCTGGTCGAGGGCCTTCTGGAGGTCCGCGGTCCGCGCCGCCACGAGCGCTTCCGCGTCGGCCTTGGCGGCGGCGAGGTCGGAAGCGGCGCGGTTGCGCGCGGTCATGTCGACTTGCGATCCGAAGAAATGCGTGACGCGGCCGTCGGCGTCGTGGACCGGGCTGATGAAGAGGGCGTTCCAGAAAGGCGTGCCGTCCTTCCGATAGTTCAGGATCTCGGTCTCGACGTGGCTGCCGTCGACGATCGCCTGCGAAACGCGGGCGACTTCCGCGCGATCCGTCTCCGGGCCCTGAAGAAAGCGGCAGTTGCGGCCGATGATCTCCTCACGCGGATAGCCCGAAAGCGAGACGAAGGCGTCGTTGGCGAACACGATCGGGCAGTCGTCCAGAGTCGCGTCGCAAATGACGATCGGCATGCGCGTGGACCGGATCGCCGCGCCATAGGGGTCGCTCTCGCCCCTCAGTTCGGCCAAACGTTTGCCTTCGCGCTCTGAGGCGCTGCGGTCGGGCATTCAGGATCCTGGAAGAATGTGAAAGCGATATCGGTTCGGTCCGACAAAAATCGGATCCGACGGCCCCGCGTCAAGCTCTGGACGCGGCTTTCCGTCCCCAAGGCGGTCGAAGATCAATCGAGCGCCGGCGGCGCGATGAAGTCGCCCTGCAGGTAGGTCGCTCCCCAGTCGCGCAGAAGATCGGCGACGGCCGCGCTCTCGACCTTCTCGGCGACGGTCTCGAAGCCGAGCTCGCGGGCGAGAGCCAAGAGCGCGCGCACGAAAGCGCCGGACTCCGCTGAGGTCTCGAGATCGCTGACGAAGGAGCCGTCGATCTTGACGAGGTCGACCTTGAGCTCGCGCAGCGCCTTGAACGAGGTGTGGCCGGCTCCGAAGTCGTCGATTGCGACCCGGACGCCGCGCGCCTTCAGCGCCGAGACGAAGTCCCGCGTCGCCGCGAGATCGCGGATGGCCGCCGTCTCGGTGATCTCGACGAGCAGCCGCTCGGCGATGTCGGGGCGCAGCGCGAGCCATCCGTCGAGCGCATGGCTCCAGGTCTCGTCGCCGGTGGTCGCGGCCGAGACATTGACCGCGACCTGAGCCTGCGGGTCGCGGGCGAGCCGCGCGATCGCAAGGTCGAGCGCCCGCCGGTCGAGCATGTGGACGAGGCCGACCTCTTCGGCCGCAGCCGCGACCGGGCCGCCGGAGACAGCCTCCCCGGTCGCCGTGACGATGCGCGCCAGCGCCTCGCTCCAGCAGATTTCGCCCGTCGCGGCGCGCGCCACCGGCTGGTAGGCGAGCAGCACGCGGCGATCGTTCAGCGCTGCGACGAGGTCGTCGGCGAGCTTCATGTTGGCGCGCCGCGCGACGTCGCGGTCGGGGTCAGGCGCATAGATCCAGAGTCCGGACGGCAGTTCGCTCGCGCGCGAAAGAGCTATGCGGGCGCGCGCCACCATGTCGTCGACCGTGCGCGCATGGCGCGGCGCGACCACGGCCCCGAGCGCGATCCTGACCGCGATCGGGCCGGCCGCCGTCGTCACGGGCTCGTCGTGGATCGCGGCGGCGAGCCGCTGGGCCGCGACCTCGAGGTCGGAGCGCTCGCATTCCTGCAGCACCAGGCCGAAGGTCGAGGTCGAGAACCGGCCCAGCGTGTCGCCGCCCCGCATCGCCGAGCGCAGGCGGCGGGAGACCTCGACGATCACGATGTCGCCGATGTCGAAGCCGTAGGCCTCGTTGATCGCGCCGAGATTGGTGAGCGAGACCAGCGCGAAGGCGGTCGAGGTCTGCATCCGCGCGCCGGCCGCGAGCGCCGCGCCCGCGATCTCGATCAGGCGCGGCCGGGCGAGCTGCCCGGTCAGCGCGTCGAAGCGCGAGAGGCTCGCGGCGTGGGCGGCGGCCTCGTAGCGGGAGCCAAGCTCGCGCACCAGACCGACGACGCGGGCCGGCCGCCCGTCGGGCCCTGCGTACCAGCGGCCTCGGTCCTGCACCCAGAGGCGCTTGTCGCGCGCGCCGCGCATCAGCGGATATTCGACCTCGAAGGCGACGCCGTCGCCGAAATCGGTCTGCTTGGAGCCGAACACGGCTTCCCGCCGCGTCGTCAGCGCTTCGGGATCGAACAGGGAGGCGAAGCTCGTCGCCGTGTCGATCTGCGCGCTCGGCGGCAGTCCGAGCGTCTTGTGCGCGCCCGCGCTCCAGACGAGGCGGTCGCTCGCCACGTCCCATTCATAAGCCACGGTCCCGACGGCGAGCAGGATCGTCGACAGATCGACCGCATCCGTTCCCTCCTGGGACGTGCGGACGGTCATCGGCTGCGCCTCTGCCATGCTGTCCTCCCGGGAACGAGTGGATCACGAATCGTTCGACTGGACATTAGGGGCAATTTGTCTAGATTTCATAGACAGCCTTCGGGTAATGGCGAACGAAGAATACTTGGTTAACAGATTTTCAGCGTGCGTAGTCTAATCAGGCGCGCTGTCGAGGCGAGGCGAATACAGCGATGATGATGCTGCCGCCGGTCGGCCCCGGCGAAAGGGCCGAGCGTCGCAGGCGCGCCCGCAGGGCGTCGGACCGGGGCGCGGACACGGCGGCGGCGGGATCCGCCTCCGAGGCGGGGATTGAAGCGCCGTTCCCCATCGAGCCCGATCCGATCATCGACACGCGCCAATCCCGGCGTGGAGGACGACGCGCCTCCGACAGGGCGCAAGGGGCCGAAGCCGAGGCCCCCCGGTTTCCGCAGGCGCCCAAGCCCTATGCGCCGCTCGTCGCGCAACTGATCGCGGGCGTCATGGGGCTGGAGCAGACCCGCGCCCGCCGCCGCGCGAGCCTCGCCGAGGCCGAGGCGGCCTACCGCCCGAAGCGAGAGCGCCCCAAGCGCTCGCGCGGAGAGGTCTGAGCGCGATCGGCTCTGTCCGAAACGAAAAGAGCCGACCCAAAGGGCCGGCTCTTGAATTTGGTCGCCGCGCCGCGAAAGCGCAGCGCCGGTCAGATCACGCCTCGGTCTTGGGCGAGAGGATCTGACGGCCGCGATACATGCCGGTCTTGAGGTCGAGGTGGTGCGGACGGCGCAGCTCGCCCGAGTCCTTGTCCTCGACATAGGTCGGCGACTTGAGCGCGTCGGCGGAACGGCGCATGCCGCGCTTGGAGGGGGAAGTCTTTCGCTTCGGAACGGCCATTTCGAACTCCGTCGGATCCGTCTTGCGCGGCCCGCAGGCGCGCGAAATGTCGAGGCGCAGCCCAAAGGGACTCGCCGTTTGGCCGGGCTTATAGCCGCATCGGCCGGCTCGCGCCAGAGGCGTGCGACGCTTTTTCGACGGTTCAGTTCAGTTGAGGCAGGCGGCGAGCGAGCCCGCAGCGCGCGCGCGGCTGGCGACGATCGCGGCGTTGGAGCGGGCGCGGGCGCTCGGCTTGCGCGGGTCGCGCAGGATCGGGTTCGGAAGCGCCGCCGCCATCAGCGCGGCCTGACGCGCGTCGATCTGCCCGGCGCCGCGCTTGAAGGCGCGCCGCGCGCCGGCCTCGGCTCCGAAGGTTCCGTCCGGGCCCCATTCGGCGATGTTGAGATAGACCTCCATGATCCGCCGCTTCGACCAGACGAGGTCGATCCAGAGCGCAAGCCCGATCTCGAGCGGTTTGCGCAGATAGGCCGCGCCCTGCCACAGGAAGAGGTTCTTGGCGACCTGCATGGCGATTGTTGAGGCGCCGCGCCCCGGCCCGTCGGCTCCGCCCTCGCGCATGACCGTGCTGATCGCGTTCCAGTCGACGCCAGAATGCCGGCAGAACAGCGCGTCCTCCGAGACCATCACGGCGCGCGGCAGCGCGGGCGACATCTTCTCGAGCGGAACCCAGGTCCGGTCGACGGAGCGGAACGTCGCCCAGCGCGCGATCATCAGCGTGGAGACGGGCGGAACCACCGCATAGATCGGCGTCAGGACGATCGGCAGCGCCGCAAGCGCGAGGAGAACGAAGGCGACGCGCCGCCAAAGCGGCGTGCTCGGCCTCAGCAGCCGCGCGGTCGCTCTCGATGCGTATGCCCCCATGCCGACCCCGATCGTTCCCCGGCCGGGCAATCTATCAGAGGCGGGGGCGCGCGCCATCGCGGGACGACTGACGTGTTGGTGACGCCGCGCGCCGATACGAGACAGCGTGTCGTTCGAGAGCCCCGGTCAGGACCGGCCGGGGCTCTCGAGGCCGGCGCGCTCAGAGCGCGCCGTTCAGTCCGTTGGGGAAGAAGCCGCCCTTGTTCTCGCCGCCGAGGAACACGATCGACCTCACCTGGGGCACGGACCGGCTGTACGCGATGCCGTTCTCGTCGGTCGGCACGAGGTTCGCGACCTTCGCGTTGCCGATGCCCTGATCGAGATCGCTGTCGCCGTCGAGCGAGTCACGCGCGTCGGAGATCGCGCGCGCTTCCTTGAACAGGCCGAGCGAATAGAGCTGCGTGCGGATGATCCCGGCGTGATAGGCCTCGACGCCCAGAATGCCGGCGGCGGCCTCCAGCAGCGCCTTGTCGGTCAGCAACGGCGCAGCGCCCTTGTAGGCGGTGACGCCGACGTCTTCGAAGATGAAGGCCGCCAGCAGGAAGTTCGTCTCGTTGGCGAAGGCGTCGAACTCCTGACCCTCGGTCACAAGCCCCGCCGCAGTGGCGGCGGCCGTGAAGCTGGCCCTGAGATTGATCTTCGGACGCGCCACGCGCGCGTCGCCGAGGCCAGCCCGCAAGAACTGCACATGAGCCTTTTCGTCGCCCGCGATCTCTTCGGCGTAGAGGCGGATCGCCTTGGTGTCGAACTTCACCTTTTTGCCGCCGACGACCGAGCCCTGGTTGCCCTTGCCGTCGATGTCGTCGTCGGACAGGCCCTTGCCGGTCGTCGCGCGCAGATAGAATTCGGCCTCGAGATATTCGAGGTTCAGCGCGAAGTTCAGCACGTCAGCGTCCGTGACGTTCGCGGCGCGCGCCGAGCCGGAGCCTGCCGCGACGCCGATCGCGGCCGCGCCCGCAGCGAGTCCGCAGGTCCTCAAAAACGCGCGGCGGCCCGCCGCCCAGTTCACCTCGACCGTTTCCGGTGCGTCGCATCTGGCGTCGACGTTCATGACCCGTCTCCCTGGCTCGCCGTGCAAGCACGCGCAGTTGTGAGCGGCCCCGGCGCAACCACAAGCGGCGCCGCGGAGCCATGGTTCCGTCGCATTCAAAAATATTGCGCGCGATATAACCTAAGGTATCAGGCCGGTGAGTTCCGGCCTCGGCGCTTGACGACCCGGCGGGCTTCGGGCACGGGCGGCGGTCTGGGCCTCCCCGTCGCGCCTCCGGATCACTCTTCATGCAGCCGCAGTCCTTCGAGGCTCATCTCGCCGAAGTCGGTCCGCGCGTCGAGGCGGCGCTCGAGGCGCTGCTCGCGCCCGAGCCGTCGGCCGGCGAAATCTTCAGGCCCGAGCGCCTGCTCGCCGCGATGCGCCACGCCATGCTCGGCGGCGGCAAGCGGTTGAGGCCGGCGCTCCTCGTCGCCTCGGCGCGGCTCTTCGGCGTCGAGGCCGAGGCGGCGCTGAGAGCCGCGGTCGCGATCGAGTGCGTCCACGGCTACAGCCTCGTCCACGACGACCTGCCCGCGATGGACGACGACGATCTGAGGCGCGGCCGCCCGACCGTCCACCGCGCCTTCGACGAAGCGACCGCGATTCTCGCGGGCGACGCGCTGCTGACGCTCGCCTTCGATGTGCTCGCGGATCCGCGCGCCCATGAGGATGCGTCTGTGCGGGCCGAACTCGTGCTCGCGCTCGCCCGCGCATCCGGCCTCGGCGGCATGGCGGGCGGGCAGATGCTCGACCTCGCCGCCGAAGGCCGTTTCGGCGACGGACGGCCCGAGGCGCTGGCGCCGGCCGAGATCCTGCGGCTCCAGTCGATGAAGACCGGAGCGCTGATCGCGGCCGCGGCCGAGATGGGCGCGATCCTCGGCCGGGCGACGCCCGACGAGAAGGCGGCGCTCGGCGTCTACTCCCGCGCGCTCGGAGCCGCGTTCCAGATCGCCGACGACCTGCTCGACGCCGAAGGCGAGGCTGCGGCGGTCGGAAAGGCGACAGGCAAGGACGCGGCGGCCGGCAAGGCGACGCTGGTCGGCCTGCTCGGCCTCGACGGCGCCCGATCCCGGCTCTCCGCGCTGACCGACGAGGCGCTCGCGGCGCTCGGCGGTTTCGGCGCGCGGGCCGAGACGCTGCGCGGCGCCGCCCGCTTCGTCGCGGCGCGCAAGGCCTGATTGCGGTCCGAAAGGGGTGACGGGGCGCGCGGTTTCGCCTTAGAACAACGGACCTCATTCACGTTCCGAGACCGCATGTCCGCTCCGAAGATCGTCGTGTTCGCAGGCTCGGTCCGGACCGGGTCGATCAATCAGAAGCTCGTGGTCGCGGCCGCCAAGGCGATCGAGACCGCCGGCGGCGTTCCGACCGCGATCTCGCTGAAAGACTACGCGCTGCCCCTCTACGACGGCGACCTGCAGTCGCGAGACGGCATTCCTGAGGCGGCAAAGCAGCTCGTGGAGCTGTTCCTCGGCCATCAGGGCGCGTTCATCGCGAGCCCCGAATACAATGCGAGCTTCTCGCCGCTCTTGAAGAACGCGCTCGACTGGATGTCGCGCGTCAACATCGAGGGGCGCCCGCCCTTGCCGGCCTTCAAGCAGCGCGTGTTCGCGCTCGGCGCCGTGTCGAACGGCGCGATGGGCGGCTATCGCGGGCTCACCCAGCTTCGCTCGATGATGGAGCTCGGGCTTGGCGCGCTCGTCCTGCCCGAGATGGTCGCGGTCGGAAACGCCGCCGCCGCCTTCGCCGACGACGGCGGCCTCGCCAACGAGAAGGTCGCGGCGCTGCTCGCCCAGACGGCGGGCCGGCTCGTCGAGACCGCTGGGGCGCTCGCATGACCGACGCGCGCGACCGTCTCATCGTCGGCCTCGACGTCGCGAGCCTTGAGGAAGCCGACGCCATGGTGGCGCGGCTTGGCGAGGCCGTGACGTTCTACAAGATCGGTTTCGAGCTCGCGGTGGCGGGGGGGCTGACGCTCGCCGAACGGCTGGCGCGGTCCGGCAAGAAGGTGTTCGTCGACCTCAAGCTCCACGACATCGGCCAGACGGTCGAGAAGGCGACGCGGCAGGTCGCGCGCCTCGGCGCGACCTTCCTCACCGTCCACGCCTATCCGCAGACGATGCGGGCCGCCGCCGAAGGGCGCGGCGACAGCGGGCTTCAGATCCTCGCCGTCACCGTGCTCACCTCGTGGGACGCCGACGACGTTCGCGCCGCGGGCTTTTCCGACAGCCCGGCCGAGCTCGTGGAGCGCCGCGTCGGTCACGCGCGCGACGCCGGCGTCGACGGCGTGATCTGCGCGCCGACCGACCTCGCCTCCGTGCGCCGCATCGCGCCGCGGCCGTTCCTGGCGGTGACGCCGGGGGTCCGCCCCGCGGGCGCGGCGCTCGGCGACCAGAAGCGCGTCGCCACGCCCGGCGACGCCATTCGCGCCGGCGCCGACCGCCTGGTCGTCGCGCGCCCGATTCTCTCCGCCGACGACCCGCGGGCGGCCGCAGAGGCGATCGTCGCCGAAATAGACGAGGCTTCGCGCGGCCTCACGTGACTGTCATGATATGGTTCATATCAACTACACGCCCCAAATTTCGATGATCTGGCGCAGTCCGTTAGGCCACATCGTCACCTGAAAATATGCAATCGACCAAGTAAGGCCTTGCGTTGTTTTGCGCCTTCGCGCAGTGGTGGCTGCACCATGCGGATTTACCGCGTGCAGAGGGTATGGCGCGTGGGGGCGCGTAGATGGCGGCGGACCAGCGCCAGGGCGAAATCGTTTGCGTCGTCGATGACGACGAAGTCATTCGCGACGTGCTGTCCGCCGTGTTCGACGCCAACGGCTTTTCGGTCGAGACCTTCGACAGCGGCGACCGCTTCCTCGCCAGCAGCCCAAGCTTCACGCCGGCCTGCGTGCTGCTCGACGTGCTGATGCCGGGTCGGTCCGGCCTCGACGTTCTGAAGGAGCTCAACGGCCGCGGCGGCGGCGCGCCCGTCATCATGATCTCGGGCTCCGCCGACATTCCGATGGCGGTCGACGCCATCAAGCACGGCGCGCTCGACTTCATCGAAAAGCCCTTCGACCCCGAGACCATCGTGCGCCGCGTCGAGGCCGCGCTCGACGCCACCGGCGCGCGCGCCGCGGCGCGGGCCCAGATCGACCGCACCGGCGAGATCCCGGGCTCCGAGAACCTGACGCCGCGCGAGCGCGAGGTGCTAAGCCTCATCTCCGGCGGTCAGTCCAACAAGGAGGCGGGCCGCCAACTCGGCATCAGCCCGCGCACCATCGAGGTTCATCGCGCGCGCATCATGGAGAAGCTCGGGGCCCGCAACGCCGCCGATCTCGTGCGCATCGTCCTGTCCGCGACCGAGGGCAAGAACGGCGGGGCCGCCTCCGCCCAGGGCTGAGCGCGGCCAGACGCCGTGCTAGACATGCCGTCATGACCATCGTCACGTCGATCGAAGCGCTCGAGGCGCTCTACGGCCGTCCGGCTGCGCCGTCGCTCGTCAAGGAGACCGACCGCGTCACTCCCGAGTACCGGGCGATCATCGAGGCCTCTCCGTTCTGCGCGCTCGCGACCGCCGGCCCGGAAGGGCTGGACTGCTCGCCGCGCGGCGATCTGGCGGGCTTCGTTCGCGTGGCCGACGAGCGGACGCTGGCGATGCCTGACCGCAAGGGCAACGACCGCATCGACTCGCTGCGCAACATCGTGCGCGACCCGCGCGCCGCGCTTCTCTTCCTCATCCCGGGCCTTGGCACGACGCTGCGCGTCAACGGCCGCGCCTCGATCTCGGTCGAGCCGGAGCTGCTCGCCTCCTTCGAAGTCGAGGGCAAGCAGCCGCGCAGCGCGATCGTGCTGACGGTCGAGGCGGTCTATTTCCAGTGCGCCCGCGCGATCGTCCGGTCCGGGCTCTGGGATCCGGCGCGCCGTGTCGATCCGGCGAGCCTGCCGACGCCCGGCCGCATCCTGGCCGCGCTGTCAGAGGGAGATGTCGGCGGCGAAGCCTATGACGCCGCTTGGCCCGTCCGCGCGGCCAAGACGCTGTGGTGAGAAAAGTCGCGGCCAGACGAGATGAGCGGCGCCGCTCAGAAACGTCCCGTCGTCCCAAGCGCTGTGCTGCCGCAATTGTGATCAGCGAGTAAAAAGTGCGTTAACCCAGCCGCACTACCCTTGCGGGCGTCACAAACAGATCGCGTCGCGCCCAGGGCCCAGATGTCTCTTCTTTCGCAACTCGTCGAAATCGCCCTCGACGACCCCAAGCTCGCCGGCGGCTCGCATCCGGCCTTCGTCTCCGCGGCGCTCGCCGGCCTCGAGCTCCAGAGCTCGCCGATCGAGCCGAGCTGGATCCTGGCTGGCGATCCGCGCGCCGAAGGCGCGCTGCATTCGCAGAGCGCCGACGCCTGCTCATCGACCACGGTGTGGGCCTGCAGCGCCGGAAAGTTTCGCTGGAACTTCGTGTGGGACGAGACGGTCTACATCGTGTCCGGCTCGGTGGTCGTCACCGACGAGACCGGCGCGACCTCGACGATCTCGGCCGGCGACGTCGCCTATTTCGCGGCCGGAAGCTGGGCCACCTGGGAGATCGCGGACCACGTCAAGAAGGTCGCGTTCTGCCGCAAGCCTTTCCCGACGCCCGTGGTCGCGGCCATGAGCGCCAAGCGACGCCTGTGGAAGCTCCTGCGGCGCGGGCCGGGGATCGCCGCGCCCGTGGCCGGCCCCGGCCTCGCGCTTACGGCGAAAAAACCATGAAGATGTAGGTCGCGAACAGCACCAGGTGGATCATCCCGTAGAGGATGTTGGTCCGCCCGGTGCCGAAGGTGAGCAACGCCACCGCGAAGGTGATGAACAGGAGCACCGTGTCCTTGGGCGTGAGCCCAAGCTCGAGCGGCGCGCCGTAGACCAGCGACACGATTGCGATCGCCGGGATCGTCAGTCCGATGGTCGCGCAGGCCGAGCCGAGCGCGAGGTTCACGCTCTTCTGCAGCTTGTTGGCGCGCGCCGCCCGCACCGCCGCGCTGAACTCCGGCAGCAGGATCAGGAACGCCACGATGACGCCCGCGACAGTGGCGGGCGCGCCCGCCGCGTCGAGCCCGACCGCGACCGTGGCCGTGAAGGTCTTCGAAAGCAGGATCACGACGCCGAGCGAGGCGACCAGGAAGCCGAACGAGATCGCGGTCGCGCGATTGCTCGGCACATGGGCCTTGTCGGCGACGTCGTCGCCCTCGATCACCACCGCGAAATACTCGCGGTTGCGCACCGTCTGCGTGTAGAGAAAGGCGAGGTAGATCGCGAGCGTGGCGAAGCCCGCGAAGGCGAGCTGGCTCGGCGAATAGGCGCCGCCAGGCGCGGCGACCGTGAAGTTCGGCAGCACGAGCGAGAGCGTCGCAAGCGGCATCAGCACCGCGAGATAGGCGTTCGCGCCGGTGATGCGGAAGCTCTGCTCGCGGTGCCGCAGGCCGCCGAGCAGGATGCAGAGCCCGACGAGCCCGTTGCCCACGATCATGACCACCGCAAAAATGGTGTCGCGGGCGAGCGCCGGGTTGGCGTCGGCGCCGAGCATGGCCGAGGCGAGCAGCGCCACCTCCATCACCGTGACCGCCATCGCGAGCACAAGCGTGCCGTAGGGCTCGCCCGTGCGGTGGGCGATGAGCTCGGCGTGATAGACGGCCGCGAACACCGCGCCGAACAGAACGGGCAGAAGCGCGATCGATACGACGAGGCTCGCCATGGAGCCGTCATAGCCGCCGTCGAGCCCGAAGGCTTTGAGCGCGCCGACGAAGGCGAGGCCCGCCAGGGGCGGCGCCCACGCCATGAACGGCGTCTTGGGATCGCAAATCTTCGGTTCTGGCGTTTTGGTGTCGGCCTTGGCGGGGGCGTCGACGGCCGCGGCGGTCATTTGCTGCAGGTTCCTTACAGTCGCGCGCCGCAAAGGCCGCGGCGAACACAAGCGCCGCGGCCTTTGCGGCCGGTTCGGGATGGATTATCGAAAGGTGGGTTTAGGACAGAGGCGCGCGCCGTCCAGCCGTTTCCTGTCCGCCTTGCGTGATTGTGAGCCGATGACCCTCGCTTTGACTGATCCTATCGCAGAGCCCGAGGCGCTCGCAGCCGCTCCGCGGCCCGACCATCTGCTGGTCGCCGAAATGGTCCGGCCGTCCTCGCGGGTGCTCGACGTCGGCTGCGGCGACGGCGCGCTGCTGCGGCTGTTGGCCGAGCGTCGCGGCGTCGACGGACGCGGCATCGAACTGTCGCAGTCGGGCGTCAACGCCTCGGTGGCGCACGGCCTTTCCGTCGTCCAGGGCGACGCCGACACCGACCTCATGCATTATCCGGACGACGCCTTCGACTATGTCATCCTGTCCCAGACGCTCCAGGCGACGCGGCGGCCCAAGCAGGTGGTCGAGGACCTGCTGAGGATCGGCCATCGGGCCATCGTCTCGTTCCCGAATTTCGGCCACTGGCGCACGCGCCTGCAGTTCTTCGCGGAAGGCCGCATGCCGACCAACGCGAACCTGCCCGACCCCTGGTACGAAACCCCCAACATCCATCTCTGCACGATCCGCGACTTCGTCGATCTCGTAGAGCTTCTTGGGGCGCGGATGGAGCGGGCGGTCGCGCTCGACGCGCTCGGCCGGCCGGTGCGGGTCAACGCGCCGTGGTGGTTCTGGAACCTGTTCGGCGTCCAGGCCGTGTTCCTGCTCTCGCGGGACTGAGGGCGCGCTTCCCCTGCTGCGCAATTGCACGATCGGCTCCACGGCCTTGTCGATTGACAGCGGCCGCGCTTGGGCGTCGATAGGCTTCGATGTCTAAACCAATGTTTTCATTGGAATAATTATGAAGTCGCCGAGCCTCGACCGCCGCCTGTTCGTCACCGCCTCGCTCGCCGCAGCAGGGGCGATGGGTGTATTTGGATACCCTGTCGCTGCTTGGGCGGAGGCCCGGCGGATCGTGTCGCTCGGAGGGGCTGCGACCGAGATCCTCTACGCGCTCGGCGCCGGCGACCGGATCGCGGCGGTCGACGTCTCGTCGCGGTTTCCGTCCGCGGCGCGCGCCAAGCCCAATGTCGGCTACTACCGCTCGCTGTCGGCCGAAGGCGTTCTGGCTCTTGGGCCGGACCTCGTGGTCGCGACCGACGGCGCCGGCCCGAAAGAGGCGATCGACGTGCTGAAAGGCGCCTCCGTCGGCCTGCTCCAGCTCGACGAGGCCACGTCCGGCGCGGACGTCGCGGCGCGGATGCGGCGGGTCGCCGGGGCGGTGGGCGAGGCGGCGCGCGGCGAGGCGGCGGCGCGGCGGATCGAGGAGGACGCCGCCGCGCTGGAGGCCTCGCTCTCTAAGGTCGCCAGGCGGCGGAGGGCGATCGTGCTGCTCGGCCCGCCGCGCGGGGGCGCGCTGATGGCGGCCGGCGCCGGCTCGAGCGGCGCCCATGCGCTCGCGCTCTCAGGCGCCGACAACGCCGCGGCGGCGCTGTCGGGCTGGAAGCCGCTCACCGACGAAGCGGCCTACGCCATGGAGCCCGACGCCATCGTGGTGCTGGCGACGAGCGCCCCGGTCTCGCCGGACGAGATCGCGCGTCATCCGGCCTTCGCGGGATCGCCCGCCGTGAAGGAGAACCGGGTCGTGTCGGCCGACGCGCTCGGCTTCATCGGCTTTGGCCCGCGGGTCGCCCATGCGGCGCGGGCGGTCGCGGCGGGGATCTATCCCGAAGCCGCCATTCCCGACCTGCCCGAACGGGACTGGACCGTCGACCGCGACGTCGCGGCGCGATGACCAAAACCGCCGGCGTCGCCCTCGCGGCGGCGTTCTTCGTCCTTGCGGCGGCGGCCTCGCTCGGCGTCGGCCCGGTGGCGATTTCGCCTGCCCGCGCCCTGGAGGTGCTCGGCGCGGTCGCGCGCCTCGGCCGCGCGGGGCTGCCGCCCGACATGGCGCGCGACGCCGCGATCCTGATCGACGTCCGCGGGCCGCGGACCGCGCTCGGCGCGCTCGCGGGCGCCGCGCTCGCGCTCGGCGGCGCGGTGATGCAGGGCGTGTTCCGCAACCCGCTGGCCGATCCCGGCCTCGTGGGCGTCTCGGGCGGGGCGGCGCTCGCGGCGGTCGCCTGGATCGTGCTGGGGGAGGGGCTCTCCGCCACGCTCCCGCCGGCGCTCAACGCGCTCGCGCTGCCGGTCGCGGCGTTCTTCGGAGGTCTCGCGGCGACCGCGCTGCTCGCCCGCATCGCGACCCGGGACGGGCGCACCGAGATCGCGGTGACGCTGCTCGCGGGCGTCGCGCTCGGGGCGTTCGTCGCGGCGGTCACCGGGCTCCTGGTGTTTCTCGCGCGCGATGACCAGCTGCGCACCTTCCTGTTCTGGACGCTTGGAAGCCTCGGCGGCGCGACATGGGTCAAGGCCGCGCTCGCCACGCCCTTCGTGCTGGCGCTTGTGGTCGCGATCCCCGCGCTCGCCCGCGGGCTCGACGCGGTCGCGCTCGGCGAGCGGGCGGCGTTTCATTCCGGCGTCGACGTCGAGCGGCTGAAGCGGCTCGCGCTGCTGGGCGTCGCGGCGTCGAGCGCGGCGGCGGTCGCGGGCGCGGGCGCGATCGGCTTCATCGGCCTCGCCGCGCCCCATCTGGTGCGGCTCGCCATCGGCCCGTCGCATCACGCGCTGCTGCCGGCGGCGGCGCTTGCGGGCGCCGGGCTGCTGCTCGCCTCGGACGTCGCGGCGCGCATCGTCGCGCAGCCCGCCGAGATGCCGATCGGCGTCGTCACCGCGGCCTTCGGCGCGCCCTTCTTTCTCTGGCTGCTGATGCGACGGCGCGGAAAGCTGTTCGGATGAGCGGGCTCGTCGCCGAGGACGTGACGGTGAGGCTCGGCGGCCGCGAGGTCGTCTCCGGCGCGAGCCTCGAGGTCCGGCCGGGCCGCGTCGTGGTGCTGATCGGCCCGAACGGAGCCGGCAAATCCTCGCTGCTCGGCGCGCTGTCGGGCGAGCTTGCGCCAGCTTCGGGGCGCGTCAGCCTCGACGGCGAGGCGCTGTCGGCGTTTCGCCCGGCCGAGCTCGCCCGGCGCCGCGCGGTGCTGGCGCAGGCCACCGAACTCGCCTTCGCCTTCACGGTCGACGAGGTGGCGCGGCTCGGCCTGCCCGCCGGCCTGTCGCGAGCCGAAGCCGACGCGGTCGTCTCTCAGGCGCTTTTGGCCGTCGACATGGCGGGCAAAAGCCGGCGGATCTGCTCGGAGCTCTCCGGCGGCGAGCGCCAGCGCGTCCATCTCGCCCGCGTGCTCGCTCAGCTCGCCTCGGCGCCCGACGGTCGTCCGCGCCATCTGATGCTGGACGAGCCGACCGCCGGGCTCGACCTGTCGCATCAGCTCGCGACTCTGTCGCTCGCGCGGCGGCATGCGGAGGCGGGCGGCGGCGTTCTGGCGGTGCTGCACGACGTCAATCTCGCGGCGATGGCCGCGGACGAGATCGTGGCGCTGAAGGCCGGACGGATCATCGCGCGGGGCGCGCCCGCCGAGGTGCTGACCGACGCGGTGATGCGCGAGGTCTATGACGTCGAGGCCCGCATCGGCGTCGCGCCGCCCGGCCCGTTCCTGCTGCCGCAGAGCGTGCGGCTGGTTTGACCGCAGTTCTTGTCCGGGCTCTTCGGCCGGGATGACGGGCGGAGGGGCGGGCGCCTCTGAAGAGCGGACAGTGACTGCCGAAGGCTCGCGCAGGAACCGCAACGGTCATCCCGGGCCTGACCCGGGATCCAGAACCGACGCCGCGGCGAGGTCTGGAACGGCCGGATCGACTCTGGATCCCGGCTCTTCGGCCGGATGACGGGCGGGTTTTCAAGCGCATGCCCTGACCGGGGCCGCCGGCGCCGAGCGTCGGACGAAAAAGGGACCGCCGCGCCCGTCGGCGCGGCGGTCCCCAAAACCGCTTGAGCGGCCGACCCGTCGGGCGGACCGGCCTTGTGCGGGGCCTTAAGAGACCGTCGCGTGCGGCAGGGCGCCGAGAACGGTGCCGAGCGTGTCGCCCACGAGCCCGCCGACCTGGTCGATCGTGCCGGACACCGCAGCGAGCTCGCTGCTCAGGTCGAGGCCGAGACCGAGCGTCAGACCGCCGGCGACGTCGTCGAGCTCGGCGGCGTTGAGCTCACGGATAATTTCGAACTTGGTCATGCAATCCTTCTCCCCTGGAAGGGACGCGCATAAACGCCCCGCCAATGTTTGAAGAAACGCCGGAGCGGCGCTTCGCCCACGACCTGAGCATCGGTCGCCCGGAGCATCAAGTCCGGCCCCGTGACAGCCGACCGACGGGAAAAACCTTTCGAATCAGAAGGGTTTGGCAATTATGTTGATCGTATGATCACAAAATCCGGCGGTCGCTCAGGGAGTTGGTCCCGATCTGGGACACGGCGTCACGGCCCCGCCGCCCGAAAGATCGCCGGGAGCCGGCGAAAGCCGCCGTTCGAGTCCGCGTCCGCGCAGGCCTCTGAGCCTCAACCGATTTTCAGGACTTGTGCGGCCGGGCGTCGCATCAGCGGAAATTTCCAGCGAAATGATCGAATGATGAATTTATGCGGCCGCGGGGTGGACGCGGCGGGCGCAGCTGCTCATTCTCGCCGCCTTTTCCGGCATTGAAGGGGGTTTGACGGTCGCCGCGACGGCCGCAGGGAGCATGCGAGACTCTTGTCAAAGATGATGGGCGCCGAGGCGCTGTCCGAGCCGGGCTCCAGGCCCGAGCCCCAGCCGAGCCCCAAACCGAAGCCGAAGTCGGCGGCTCCGGAGGCCGCGCCTGAAGCCCGCGCGCTCGTCGCGAACGCTTCGGCGGCCGCGCCGCCTGCGTCCGTCGAGCCGAAGCGCGCGCTGCCGCTGTTCCGCGCCGCCGCGATCTCGGCGCGCGCCGATCAGTGGCTCGGGACGACGCGCGCGGTGCAGCCCTGGCCGATCCGGGTGGTCGCCTCGGTCGGCGCGGGGCTCGCGGTCGCGGTCGTCGCCTTCCTGATCTTCGGCCAGTACACCCAGCGCGCCCGCGTGCAGGGCGTGCTCGCGCCGAGCCAGGGCCTCATCAAGCTCGCGGCTCCGCAGCAGGCCAGAATCCTGTCGCTGAAGGTGACGGACGGCGACCGGGTGGAGAAGGGCCAGGCGCTCTACGCGCTCGACCTCGACCGTCAGACCGAGCTCGGCGCCGCGAGCGAGACGGTGCTGGCCGCGCTGAAAGTCCAGCGCGAGGAGCTTCGCAAGGAGGTGTTCCGGCGCACCGTCTCGGACACGGAGCGCAAGGACGCTCTCAACGTGAAGATCGGCGATCTCGACCGCGAGACCGCGCAGGTCGACCGCCAGATCACGACCGGCGAAGAGTACATGAAGCTGCTCGACGAGCAGCTCGGCTCCTATCAGGACTATCTCAAGCGCGGCATCACCGTGCAGCGCGACGTCGACGACCGCCGCTCGCGGTTGATGACGGAGAAGACCAAGCTCGAGCAGCTGCGCCGCGACCGCGTGCGGCTCGAAAGCGACGCCAACGCCACTCGCGCCGAGATCGCCCAGATCGACCATGAGGGCGGCTCGAAGCTCTCGGAGATCCGCCGGCAGGTCGCCGAGGCCGACCGCGCCATCGCCGAGGCCGAGGCGCAGCGGCGGATCGAGATCGTGGCGCCGGAGGCCGGGCGCGTCACCGGCGTCGTGGCCCATGCCGGCCAGGCGGTGCCGAACGGCGCGCCGCTGCTCACCATCGTGCCCGACAGCGGCACGCTGCAGGCCAATCTCTACGCCGAATCGAGCGCCATCGGCTTCGTGCGCGAGGGCGACCCTGTGATGCTGCGCTACGCGACGTTCCCCTACCAGAAGTTCGGGCAGCATCCCGGGGTGGTCACCGCGATCTCGCGCGCGGCGCTGCGTTCCGACGAGATCGACACCGGCGTGCCGATGCCGGCCGAATTGCAGGGGCGCGGCGCGCTCTATCGGCTGACCGTCAAGCCCGGATCGTCGGACATCGAGGCCTATGGCAAGCGCGAGCAGCTGCAGGCCGGCATGCAGGTGGAGGCCGACATCTTCCTCGACACGCGGCCGATCTGGCAATGGATCCTCAATCCGCTCTTCAGCCTGCGCCCGCTCCATGGCGGGCCGGGGCAGACGGGCGCGGGAGGCGGCTGGTGAGCGCGACCGACGCCGCAGGGCCTGCGCCGGAGACGCGCTCGCTGGTCGAGCGGCTTTCGCTCGGCTGGTCGCGGCCCAAGACGCCGACGGTGCTCCAGACCGAGGCCGCCGAATGCGGGCTCGCCTGCCTCGCGATGGTCTCGGGCTTCCACGGGCGCCTGGTCGATCTCGCCACGCTGCGCCGACGCTTTTCGACCTCGCTCGGCGGGCTGACGCTCAAGCAGCTCGTCTGCATCGCGGGGCGGTTGGAGCTCGCCGCGCGTGCGCTGCGCGTCGAGATGGAGGCGCTGCCCGAGCTCGCCGTCCCTTGCGTGCTGCATTGGGGCTTCAACCATTTCGTGGTGCTCGAAAGCGTCGGCCCGCGGACCGCCACGATCCTCGATCCCGCGATCGGCCGGCGGACGATGAGCCATGAGGAGCTCTCGAAGTCCTTCACCGGCGTCGCGCTGGAGCTGACGCCGACGCAGGACTTCTCGCCCGCCGACGAGCGGCAGACGATCCGGCTCACCGCGCTGTTCCGCAACGTCGTCGGCCTGCCGGCCGCGATCCTCCAGCTTCTCGCGCTCTCGGTCGCCTTCGAGGTGTTCACGCTGGCGGTGCCGTTCGGCACGCAGATCATCATCGACCAGGCGATCGTGGCCGCCGACGCCGATCTCGTGACGCTGGTGGCGCTCGGCCTCGCGCTGCTGGTGGTGCTGCAGACCGCGATGTTCGCCGCCCGCTCCTGGGCCATCATGGCGCTGTCGAACGGGCTGAACGTGCAGTGGGCGAGCGGCCTGTTCTCGCACCTCATCCGCCTGCCGCTCGACTACTTTGAAAAGCGCCACGTCGGCGACGTCACCTCGCGGTTCCGCTCGCTCGAGACGGTGCAGGACACGCTCTCGACGACCTCGGTTCTCTCCGTGGTCGACGGCGTGATGGCGGTCGGGCTCATCGCCATGATGGCGCTGTTCGGCGGCTGGCTCGCGCTCGTCGCGGTCGGCACGACGCTGATCTACGTCGCGATCCGGGTCGGGGCCTATGCGCCCTACCGCGCGGCGTCGGAGGAGAGCATCGTCCAGTCGGCGCGCGAGAACACGCATTTCCTCGAGACCCTGCGCGGCGCCACCACCGTAAAGCTGTTCGGGCTGGAGGAGCGGCGCACGGCCACGTGGCTCAACCTGCTGGTCGACCGCTTCAACGCCCGGCTCCACACCCAGAAGCTCGACGTGCTGTTCAACTCGGCCACCAAGCTGCTGTTCGGGCTCGACCGGGTGCTGATCCTCTATCTCGGGGCGAACGCCGTCATCGACCAGAGCGTCACGCTCGGGGCGCTGGTCGCGTTCCTGGCCTACAAGGACCAGTTCGCGACCCGCATCGAGAGCCTCGTGCAGGCGGCCTTCAAGATGCGGATGCTGAACCTGCAGGCCGAGCGCCTCGCCGACATCGCGCTTACGCCCCGCGAGGTCTCGGGCGAAGGTTTTGCGCCCGCCGCCCCGGGCCAGTTGCGGCCCGCCACCGCGATCTCGATGAAGAACGTGGGCTTCGCCTATGGCGGCGGCGAGCAGCCGATCGTGCGCGGCTTCGACCTCGACATCCGACCCGGCGAATGCGTCGCGCTGCTCGGGCCCTCGGGCTGCGGCAAGACCACTCTGCTCAAGATGCTCGCCGGCCTGCTGCCCCCGACCTCCGGCGCGATCGAGATCGACGGGACGCCGCTGAACGAGCGCTCCATGGCCTCCTATCGCGAGCGCATCGGCTGCGTGCTGCAGGACGACCGGCTGTTCGCGGGCTCGATCGCGGAGAACATCGCGTGTTTCGATCCCGCGCTCGACATGCAGTGGGCGCGCGCCTGCGCGGCCGCGGCCGGCATCGACCACGACGTGATGCGGATGGCGATGGGCTACGAGACGCTCGTCGGCGACATGGGCTCGACGCTCTCGGGCGGGCAGAAGCAGCGCATCTTCATCGCCCGCGCGCTCTACCGGAAGCCGAGCCTCTTCCTGCTGGACGAGCCGACCAACCATCTCGACGAGCGGGCGATCGACGTCGTGCTCGACGCGCTGAAACGGCTGCCGATGACGCGCATCGTGGTCACGCACAACAGCCGGGTCGCGAGCATCGCCGACCGGCAGATCCTGATGTCGCTGCCGCAGGGAGCCGCGAAGGGGTGAGTTGGGTTCGCATCAGCGCGTCCGAACCACCGCCGTCATGCCCGGCCGTCAGGCCGGGTATCCACGACTGTGTTTGACGAGGGCGCCGCTTCCCAAGTCGTGGATACCCGCGCTTCGCGCGGGCATGACGGCCGAGGTTTTGGCGATCGTCTGTCAGATGAGCCGAAAGCGCGCGGCCCTCAAACCCCGTAGGCCGCGCGATACTTGGCGATGCCGGTCGTCGGCCGCAGCGCAGCCTTCGACGGGCCGCGCACGCCCGCGACCTTCGCGCTCGACGGCGCCGAGCCGCGGATCAGCCCCTGCATCGGCGCGACGTCGGCGGAGTCCGGGAACACCGTGGTGTCGAGCACGTTGCGCGGCACGCCGACATGATCGGCGAGCACGCCTTTGAACACGGCGCGAAGGTCGGTGGTGGCCTTGAGGTCGCTGTCGTCGACGAGCTGGGAGGCGGCGAGGCCCGGCCAGTCGCCATAGACTTTGCCGCCCTGCACCGCGCCGCCGGCGAGCAGCGCCACCGTGCCGACGCCGTGGTCGGTGCCGTTCCCGCTGTTGACCCGCACCGTGCGGCCGAACTCGGTCGCCATCACCACCACGGTCTTGGACCAGACCGGCGCGGCGTAGTCGGCGAACTCCTTCAGGCCGACGTCGAGCTCGTTCAGCGAGCCCCACAGGAAGCCGTCCGTCGCGCCCTGGTTGGCGTGGGTGTCGAAATTGCCGACCGAGAGCACCGCGATGCGCGGCCCGTTGCTCGAGGCGAGCAGCCGCCCGGCGCCGCGGAACGCGCGGCGGAACTGCGAGACGTTCTGGTCTTCGTCCGACGATGTCTTCTCGGCGAGCGCGTCGGCCTTCATCCCGGCCCTCAGCGCGTCGTAGAGCTCGGTGTCGCGCTTGCGCAGCAGCGTCACGACGGCGTCCGAGGTGGGCGCGGGCGGGTGCGAGAACCAGGTGGGCGACCAGCCGAGAACGGGCGCCGGGCCGCGCAGCAGCAGCGGCGCCTCGCCGACCTGGATCGCGCCGTAGGCGTCGATCGGAGAGCCGCTCGGCATCGACGAGAGCAGGCGGTTCAGCCAGCCGGTCGGGTTGGATGAGAGGCCCGGCAGGCCGCTCTCGAGATTGTCCTGGCAGTCGAAATGCGAGCGGTTCTGCAACGGCGTGCAGACCGCGTGCACCGCCGCCGCCTGGCCGGAGAGATACATCTGGCCGAAGGAGGGCAACGCGGAGTTGAGGCCGAAATAGCTGGTGTTGAGCGACAGCGTCGCGTCGCGCGGGATGGCGATGCGGCCGCGCATGCCCGCATAGGCGGCGTCGCCATGCGGCACGACGACGTTGATCCCGTCCATGCCGCCGCGCAGCACCACGATGAGGAGCCGCGGATCATCGGAGGCGGCGCTTGCGGTCTGCGGCAGATAGGCGGCGGAGAACAGGCCCGCGGTGATGCCGAACACCGCGCGGCGCGACAGCAGCAGGCGGGATTCCGCGCAGCCTTCGGCGGCGGCCGCGGCGAGGCGCTGGGAGACGGGATCGGTCACGCTCATCTCCTCTGGAACTCGGGCGACATGAAGAACACCGTGTAGCCGGGCGTCTTTTCGGTGATCCAGGTCAGCGCGCTCTTGGTCTGGCCCGACAGCGACTCGCCGTAGAGCGAACGGGCGAGCGCGAGCGGCGCGGCCGTCGAGGCGGCGCCGTATTCCCAGACGGCGAGCTGCGCGGTGTCGAGGCGGATGGTCATGCCGTCCGGGTCGAGCCAGGAATAGTTCTCGTCCGAATAGCCGTCCGGCGCCGGGCGCTCCCAGGGCAGGTGGTTCATCGCGCGCAGCGGCTCGGTGAACACCCAGCGGCGGTCGGGCGCGTAGCGCGTGCCGAGCGCCCGGTACTGGGCGATGGTGAGTTCGTAGGGCGTGCGGATCTTCTTGTGCTCGAGGCTCCAGGCGGCCGGCAGCGAGATCAGCGCGAGCGCCGTCTGCTTGAGGTCGCCGCGGCTTTGGCGGAAGGCCTTGGCCACCGGGTTCACCATTTCGGGCGTCGGCTCGTCGGTGATGAAGTGGCGCACGAGCTTGAAGGCGATGTGCTGGGCGGTCTCGGGCGCGCGGGCGAGATCGGTCAGCACCGCCTCGCCCTGCTCGATCCCGCCGGCCGGATAGGACTTGCCGCGCAGCTGGATCGCGCCGGGCTCGTGCCACTTCTCGCGGAAATAGAACTCGCCGGCCTTGCCGCCGGGCGCGTCCGCCCATTCCTGCCCGACCTCCCAGGACCGGATGTAGGACCAGCCGGTGAGGACCAGCGCCATGTTGGTGACGTCGCGCTCGCTATAGGCGCCGCTGCCGAGCGTGTGCAGCTCCATGAGCTCGCGCGCGAGGTTCTCGTTGAAGCCGCCGCTCCACTGGCCGCGATAGGAGTTCGGGCCCTTGGAGTCCTGGTTGTCGAGATAGCGCAGCATCGCCGGGTGCCGCATGACGCCGCGATGCATGGCGGCGAACTTGCCGAGCACGTTCTTGCGGATGACGTCGCGCTCGAGCTGCCCGATGGTGGCGCGGATCACCTGATCCTTGTTGACTGACATCGAGAAGTGGTTCGACCAGAACAGGACGAGCCGCTCCACGAAGCCGATGCGGGCCGACAGGTGCTTGTCGATGCGCGCGTCGAGCTCGAGCTGGCGGATCTGCTCGCTGGTCGAGAAATCGGTCTGCGACAGGCGCGCGGCCTTGGCGCGGCTCGGCAGAGCCTTGTTGGAGATCAGCGCGACGTCGGGCTCGTCGAGCTCGGCTTTCAGGGCGGCGAGCGGGTCGTCGCCGATCTTTTCCATGAGGCCGGGGGTCGGGCCGAGGCCGAATCGCTGCAGCGCGATCCGGGCCCGGTTCGCTTGGCCGGCGCTGAGAGACATGGACGCGGGGCTCCCTGGCCCGGCCGCGAATCAGCCGGCGCCTTAGGCCGCAACCTTGCCCTCAACTTCTTCGCGATTCATCAACGGACCGTGATAAGGGCGAACGAAGCGTGAAGGAGGTCCGCACAGTTTAGCGGACCTCTCCCCGTGTCTCTGGCTTCGCCCGTGGTTCCGGCCCGGGCCTGGCTCAGGAGAGCCAGAGCTCGATCGTGCCGCGCCGCGGCGGCGAGCCGTAGGAGCGGAAGTCGCGCACCTCCGGGGCGAAATCGCTCGGCGAGGCGCGGCGGACCGCGTCCTGCAGCGCGCGGATCGCGGCGCGGTCCTGATCATAGAAGAAGCGCACGGCGTCGCGCCGCACGGGCAGCCTCACGCCGCGGATCTCAGCGACCGAGACGCCGCGCCGGCGGAGTTCGGCGGCCACCGCCGCGGCCCGCTCGCGCGCCGCCGGGTCGGCCGAGCGCACATGGATGAAGACGCGCACCGGCCCTGCCGCCATGCGCTCGTCCGGCGCGGCGTCGTCGACCGCGGCGGTCTCGTCGGCTGGGGCGAACTCATCCGCCGTGGCGCGGGACGAGGCCCGCAGGCGCTCGCTTCGCCGCGGGGGCAAAGGCGGGTCGACGCGCGCGGTCGAGGGTTCGACGGTCTCGTCCGGCGGCATGTCGGCCGCGTCGGCGAACGCGGCCTTGATCTCCGCCGGCTCCGCGTTGGACACGCGTTCCGTCGCGCCGGGCGCGACTGGTCCGACGAGCTCGGCGACCTGCCGCTCGAGCCCGGCGCGGCGCGTCTCTAGCGCGGCGACGCGCTCCTCGCCCGCCGCGATCTCGCTTTCCTTGGCGTTGAGCTTGCGCTGCAACTCGGCGAGCCGGTCCTCGTGACGCTTGCGCTCGGCGTCGAGCGCTTCGACGCGCTTCTCACGCTCGGCCACGGACTTTTCGAGCGCGTCGGCGCGATCCGAGGCCGCGCCGCCGACATTGGCGACGACGCCCGCGCCCGACAGCGCCACGATCACGACGGCGGCCACGACCGGCCAACGGCGCTCGCGCACGACGTCGCGCAAGCTTCCGAGGCGCGCGTCGAACGAGCGCCGCGCATCGTCGCGCCAGGAGGATGAGGAGGCGGTTTTTCCCGAGATGGAGCTCATTTCCGACGTGGACTTGAACGCGTCACGCGACTGCGAAGCCGACCGGACGGTCATGGCTCGATCCTTTCACACGGCGCCCCTACGCCTGCCGGGCGGGGCCTCGATCGCATCCACGCGCGACGTCGGCCGACCCGGCGTCGGGCAAACGCGCGAGGGCGGGAAATGGTTGCCTCGCCGGATCGAGGCGGCGCCTCACGCGGCCTGCAGGAACGGGAGGGCGAGACGAAGATCGGCGACGAAGCGGTCGAACTCCTCCTGTTTGCGCGCTTCGTCCGGCAGGCGCAGCAGGTAGGACGGGTGGACCGTCACCAGCACGTCGGGCGCGCCCTCGCGCTCCATGATCGCGCCCCGGGCGTCGCCGACCTTCACGGCGCGCCCGATGACCGCGCGCGCCGCGCTCGCGCCCATCGCCACCACGAGGCGCGGGCGGATGGCGCCGAGCTCGCGCTCGAGCCAGCCGCGGCAGGCGGCGATCTCGCCGGGCGCGGGCGACTTGTGCAGCCGAAACTTTCCGCGCGGCTCGAACTTGAAGTGCTTCACCGCATTGGTGACGTAGAGCTTCTCGCGCTCCACGCCCGCGGCCTCCGCGGCCCGGTCGAACAGCGCGCCCGCGGGCCCGACGAAGGGGCGGCCGGCGATGTCCTCCTTGTCGCCGGGCTGCTCGCCGACGACCACCACCTGCGCGCCCTCCGGCCCCTCTCCGAACACGGATTGCGTCGCCGGCCCCCATAGCGGGCAGGCGCGGCAGCCCTCGACCATCTCGCGCAGCGCCGAAAGCGGCGTCGGATCGCGCTCCGGGGCGGCGGGCGGGGGCGACATCAATCTCTGGCCCTTCTTCGGCTCGGCCGCGGGCGCCGCGACCATCTCGTCGGAGCGCCGCTGGGCCTGCGCGATCAGAGGACCGATGAGCGGGGCCTCGGGAAGGTTGCGCCAGTACTTCTTCGGCATCTCGGCCCGCATCGCCGAGACCTTGAGGCGCGCCGGGTTGAAGATCGAGGCGTAATAGGTCCGCCACAGCGCCTCGAGCGCGTCGCCTTCGGGCGCGTCGGCGCGGTTCGCGCCCTCGGCGATCTCGAGCCGCGTCCCGTTCCAATGCGCCGAGCGCCGCGGTGTGAGGATCGACCAGCGCATCGCCGAAAAGCGCCGCATGAAGAAGGGCGCGGTCGCCGCCACGATGTGATGCTCGGGCTCGAACCAGGCGACGAACTGCGGCGCGCCGTCCTCGCCCGATATCTCGCGGAAGCGCACGAAGGCGGTCATCTTGTGCTTGTCGCGCCGCACCGCCTTCACGAGCGCGCGGGCGCGCGTCAGGTCCGGGTCGGCGGCGTCCTCCATCAGCCGGCGGTCGGCCGCGACCCGCGTCAGCAGGCGGTAGAACAGGTCGAAACGGCCGGGATCGGAATGAAGCAGACCGGTTTCGGCGAGCTCGAGGAAGCTGCGCGGCACGCTCGGCGCCGGCGCGCCCGCGACCTGCGGGGAGGGCGCGTCGTCGGTCCCGAACAGGTCGCGGTCGTCCTCGCCGACGCGCCAGTCGACCGTGAACGGCGGCGCGCCCTCGGCGAGCAGCCCGCGCGCCGCGCGCCGCCAGCCGGCGACGTCGTCGGGCTCGGCGAGCACGATCCGCCGCCCGCTCACAGCGCGAGCGCCATCTGGCGGGGCTTCGGCCGGAACCGCTCGATCAGGCGCTCGCTCTCCAGCGCCGCGATCGAGGGGCGGTGGTCGGCGAGCTTGAGGAAGGGCGAGACCTTGGCGAGCGACACCTTCAGCCGCGCGAGGTCCTCGCTGCGGATGGCGCGGAAGCGGCGCGCCGAAAGGATCCGGTCCACCGTGGTCTTGCCGAGGCCCGGCACCCGCAGCAGCTCCTCGCGCGAGGCCGTCTGGCAGTCGAGCGGGAAGCGGCCGCGATGGCGCAGCGCCCAGGCGAGCTTGGGGTCGAGCTCGAGGTCGAGCATGCCGCCGGCCTCGGTGATCTCGGAGACCGAAAAGCCGTAGAACCGCATCAGCCAGTCGGCCTGGTAGAGCCGATGCTCGCGCATCAGCGGCGCGGGCTTGAGCGGCAGGCGCGCGCTTGCGTCTGGAATCGGGCTGAAGGCGGAATAATAGACCCGCTTCAGCCGGTAGCCGGCGTAAAGATTGGCGGAGGCGTCGAGGATCAGCCGGTCGTCGGCGGCGTCCGCGCCCACGATCATCTGCGTGCTCTGGCCCGCGGGCGCGAAGCGCGGCGGTTTCGCGCGCGTCTTGCCGTCGGCCTTGGAGGCCTCGATGCGGGTGCGAAGGCCCGCCATCGCGCGCCGCACCGCCCGCACGTCCTTCTCGGGCGCGAGCGTCTTGAGACTCGCCTCGCTCGGCAGCTCGACATTGATCGACAGGCGATCGGCGAAGAGTCCGGCTTCCGCGATGAGCTCGGGCGAGGCGTCCGGAATGGTCTTGAGGTGGATGTAGCCCTTGAAGCCGTGGTCGATCCGCAGCGAACGCGCGACCCGCACCACCTGCTCCATCGTGTAGTCCGGACTGCGGATGACGCCCGAAGACAGGAACAGGCCCTCGATGTAGTTCCGCCGGTAGAAGTCGAGCGTCAGGTTGACGATCTCGGCGATCGAGAACCGGGCCCGCGGCGTGTTGCTCGACGCGCGATTGACGCAATAGAGGCAGTCGAACGCGCAGGCGTTCGTCATCAGTACCTTCAGGAGCGAGATGCAGCGGCCGTCCGGCGCGTAGGAGTGGCAGATGCCGGCTCCCTCGGTCGAGCCGAGGCCGCCGCCGGCCCCGCCGAGCGAGTTCCGTTTCGTCGTGCCGCTCGACGCGCAGGAGGCGTCGTATTTCGCGGCGTCGGCCAGAATTGCGAGCTTACGGGTGACATCCAAGAGATCACGTCCTTAGTGAGGGCATGACCATATGTTCGATATTTGTTCTTATCAAGCGGCGGCGATCATGTGGTTTCAAACGCGGCCGCGACCGCCGTCGTGACGGGCTCGGCGCCATGAGCCCGCGGCAGTTTCCGGCCTGCCATCCGCGACAGGATCGCGATCGCGGCGGGCGAGGGGCTGGCGCAGGCCGCCGTCGGACTGCGGCGTGCGCGGCTTTAAGTCCGCCGCCGGCGAAGCCGTTTCGGCCCGCGCTCTCAGGTCTCGGCCGGCGCCTGCGTCCGGCAGGCCGTTTCGGCCTCGAGCCGCGCCATGTCGAGGAGATAGGCGAGCGTCGCCAGCTGATGCTTGCGCGCGAGTCGCTTCAGATCTTCGCTTTGGCTCGCGATATGCGCGGCGACCGCCACGCGCGAGCCGCCGGCGCCGTCAGGTCCCGATCCGTCGTGAGCCCGTTCCATGTTCTGTCACCCTTCCTCTTGCGACGAGAGTTCGGGAGACGTTTTGCCAAGTCAAGCAAAGCGATGAAGATTATTTTCCGATATCTTGTTCGGAACCATCCCGCGTCGTGATCTGTTCATGCGTGACTTTAGAATCCACAAGATGATTGCGCCCCAACGATTTAAGGCAGGCGCCGGCGTCGGCGCCGCGAACTGTAGGCGTTGCGCCGACATCGCGAGCCCTACGGCCGGACGTCGCGGGCCCCTGCGCCTCGAGGCGCGCCGTCGGCGGACGACTGCGACGCGGCCTGGCTGCGGCGGGAAGGCGCAAGTCGAACAAACGTCGCGCAGACGCGCTAATCACCCGTTCAGCTGTCGCAGGCCATGATACCGGTTCTCGACGCGATTCGAATCAGCAGACGACATGCCGCATCGTGGTCTTAGCTTCAGCCTGCCGCGGTGGCGCCTCACAAGGTGGCTCGCCGATCCCGGCGTCGACGCGCCCGAGGACATCCGCCGCGCGCTGGTGGGGAGCCTCTACGGCACCCTGCCGATCTACATCGGCGGCGTGCTGAACACGATCGCGATCGCAGCCCTCATCGCCTGGCGCATGCCGACGACGCCGATCCTGCTGTGGCTCGCCATCGAGATCGTGGTCTGCGTCTGGCGGCTCGCGGTGCTGCTGATCTCGTTCCGCCGCGCCCGCCAGGGGCGCGAGACGCCGACGGATCTCTATCTCGTGCTCGGCGTCGGCTGGGCCGCAAGCGTGGGCTACGGCGCCTTCGTCTCGATCGTGAGCGGCGACTTCGTCGCGGCGACGCTCGCCTGCATGTCGGCCGCCGCCATGGTGGGCGGCACCTGCTTCCGCAATTTCGGCGCGCCGCGGCTGTCCGCCGTCATGACGGCTCTGAGCCTGGGGCCCGCCTGCCTCGCCGCGCCGTTTTCGGGCGAGCCCGTGATGCTCGTCGTGTTCGCCCAGATCCCGATGTATCTCTACAGCATGCGGCTCGCCGCCTACCGGCTGAACGCGCTGCTGATCAAGACCATGATGGCCGAGCGTGAGAGTGACCGGCGCGCCACCGAGGACCCGCTCACGGGGCTTTCGAACCGCTCGGGCCTTTCGCGCGCGATGGACGGCGGGCGGGACGGCGACCTCGCGCTGCTCTATCTCGACCTCGACGGCTTCAAGGCGGTCAACGACATCCACGGCCACGCCACCGGCGACCGCCTGCTGCAACAGGCCGCGGGGCGGCTGCGGCGGCTGCTGCGCTCCGGCGACGTCGCGGCGCGCATCGGCGGCGACGAGTTCGTCGTGGTGGCGCGGGGCGTCGCGCGCGGACAGGCCCAGGCCTTCGGCGAGCGGCTGATCCGTGAGCTCGCGCAGCCCTACGAGCTCGCGCCCGACCTCGAGCTCGCGGTCGGCGTCAGCGTCGGCGTCGCGCTGACGCCCGACCACGGCGACGCGCTCGCCGACCTGCTCGACGTGGCCGACGGCGCGCTCTACGCCGCCAAGGGGCTCGGCAAGTCGCGCTGCGTCGTCGCCGCGGCGCGCCCGGGTCGGCTCGAGGTCGTGCGGAGCGGAAACCTCGCCTCGGCCTGAAGGCCGAGCGTCGATCTCACGTCGATGTTCTCAGAATGTTCTTGACGGCCGCCGGCCCGCCGCTATCGTTTCCCGTCAAGGGGGCGGCGCGATGGTCGTTTGGGTGTCCACGGTTGCGTTCGAAGGCGTCGAGGCCCGCGCGGTCGACGTCCAGGTGCAGGTCGCGGCCGGCCTGCCGGCCTTTTCGATCGTGGGCCTGCCCGACAAGGCGGTGTCGGAAGCGCGCGAGCGGGTGCGCGCGGCGCTGATCGCCTCGGGCCTCGCGCTGCCGCCGCGGCGCATCACCGTCAATCTCGCGCCCGCGGACCTGCCCAAGGAAGGCAGCCATTTCGACCTGCCGATCGCGCTCGGGCTGATGGCGGCGATCGGCGCGGTGCCGCCCGAGGCGCTCGCCGGCGTCACGGTGCTGGGCGAGCTCGGGCTCGACGGCTCGATCGCCCCTGTGGCGGGCGCGCTGCCGGCCGCGGTCGCGGCGCATGCGCGCGGCCACGGGCTGATCTGCCCGGAGGCCTGCGGCGCGGAGGCCGCCTGGGCGAGCCACGACCTCGACCTCGTCGCCCCGCGCTCGCTCATCCAGATCGCCAATCATCTCAAAGGCGCGCAGGTTCTCGCCCGCCCGCGGCCGGGCCTGCCCGACGCCGCCGCGCCGGCCGCGGATCTGAAGGACGTGCGCGGCCAGGAGACCGCCAAGCGCGCGCTCGAGATCGCGGCGGCGGGCGGGCACAATCTGCTGTTCCGCGGGCCGCCGGGGGCCGGCAAGTCGATGCTCGCGAGCCGTCTGTCCTCGCTCCTGCCGCCGCTCGAGCCCGCCGAGCTGCTCGAGGTCGCGATGATCCGCTCGGTCGCGGGCGAGCTCGCGGGCGGGCGCCTCACCAACCGCCGGCCGTTCCGCAGCCCGCATCACTCGGCCTCGATGGCGGCGCTCGTCGGCGGCGGGGCGCGGCCGCGGCCGGGCGAGATCGCGCTCGCGCACAACGGCGTGCTGTTCCTCGACGAGCTTCCGGAGTTCAACCCGCAGGCGCTCGACGCGCTGCGCCAGCCGCTCGAGACCGGCGTGGCGGCGATCGCGCGCGCCAACCACCGCATCGCCTATCCGGCGCGCTTCCAGCTCGTCGCCGCCATGAACCCCTGCCGCTGCGGCGGCGGCGAGGGCGGCCACGCCTGCCGGCGCGGGCCCCGCTGCGCGGTCGACTACCAGTCGCGCGTCTCCGGCCCGCTGCTCGACCGGATCGACATCCGCCTCGACGTGCCCGCGGTCTCGGCCGCCGACCTGATGGCGCCGCCGCCCAAGGAAGACTCCGCCGCGGTCGCCGCCCGGGTCGCGGCCGCGCGCCGGCTCCAGAGCGAACGCGCCGCGGCGCTCGGCGTCGCCGCGTCGGAGTCCGGCGCCTGGCTCAACGCCCGCCTGCCGGTGAGCGCGCTCGAGGAGGTCGCGCGGCCCGACGCGGGCGGCCGGCGGCTGCTGTCCGACGCCGCCGACGCGCTGAAGCTCTCCGCGCGCGGCTATCACCGGGTGCTCCGGGTCGCCCGCACTCTCGCCGATCTCGACGGCGCGGCCGCGGTCGGCCGCATCCATCTCGCCGAGGCGCTCGCCTATCGCGCGGAGAGCCCGCCCGACGCGGCGCGCGCGGCGTGAGGCGGTCCGGGACGTCGGCTCAGCGCATCAGTCCGGCGGTGCGGAGCGCCTTCGTAATGATCGCGGCGACGTCGATCCGCCCGGGGGCGGCGTGCGAGGCGGCCGGATCGGCCTGCTCGGAGCGCGCGGCGGTCGTTGGCTCGCGCAGCGCGCGCGGCTTGAGATCTCGCGGCGGCGGCGTCCCGTCGTCGGCTGGCGCGCCGGCCCCGGCGGCCGCAGGCGCGACGTCGGACCGGGTCTTCGCGTCGGAAAGCGCCTCGGCGCCCGAGCGCGTCTTCGCGCCCGCAGATGTCTGGGCGGGCGTCGCGTGGGCGTCGTCTCCGGCGTCCGGCTCCGCGCTCCGATGAGCGGCGTCGGCCACCGGAGGCGCGCGCCGCACCAGACCGAAGAACCGCGCGATCGCGCGCGTCGAGGACACGCCGACGTCGATCATGAACGGACCCGGGCGTTCGCCGCGGCGGCCGTCCAGCGGCGCGCCGTGGCCGAGATCCTCGATGGTGTTGACCTCGACCACCTCGCGCCCGTCGAGCTTCCAGGCGCGGCGCAGCCGCCCGCCGCGGCGGGCCTCCGTGGTCGGCGCGGCGGGCGCCCCGTGCACGTCGAGCCACTGGCGGGCGAGCTGGTCGGCGTTGCCGGGCGCGACGGTGCGGTCGGCGAGCCCCTGCCAGATCGACACGCGCGGCCACGGCCCCTCATAGGGCGCGCCGGCCCGCACCGCGTCGCCGAGCTCGGCGTCGGTGCGCGCGGCCGGCTGCGACATGGCGCCGAACGCCTCCGTGACGTTGGCGGCGGCGCCGCAGGGCAGGCCCGCGATCAGGGCGCCGGCGGAGAACACGTCCGGATAGCCGGCGAGCAGGTTGGCGGCCATCGCGCCGCCGGCCGACAGGCCCGTGACGTAGATCCGTCCCCGGTCGAGCCCGCGCAGCGCGATCATGGTCTCGACCATCTCGCGGATCGAGCGCGCTTCGCCGAGCCCGCGGGCGCTGTCGGCCGCCAGGAACCAGTTGAAGCAGCCGGCCGGATTGTTGGCGCGGCGCTGCTCGGGATAGAGCAGCGCGAAGCCGAGCTCGTCGGCGAGCGCGCTCCAGCCGGATTGCGCGTCGTAGTCTTCCGCCGACTGGGTGCAGCCGTGCAGCACCACAACCAGCGCTGCGCCCGGCGCGAGGTTGGCGGGCGCATAGGCCAGCATGCGCAGCGCGCCGGGGTCGGCGCCGAAGCTCTCGATCTCGGTCAAGCGCTTGCGCCGCTTGGCGTCTCCGCCCGGCGCGACGCGCGCCGACGGTCCGTTGGCCTGACGTCTGGCGCGCTGCGGTCCGGTTCCCCAGACGGTGTCGAAGATCGACGCCATGAGGCTTCTCCGTGAAAATGTCACTCACCGGGACGGACCCTGAGGCTCGTCCATGTTGCAACGCATATAAGCCTATTGCGGCGCCACAATGAGCGGGCTGCGGCGCGCGGTCGCGCATCGGCGTTTGGCGCCGGCGCAAACAGCGGTCTA
The DNA here is from genome assembly GCF_042648545.1 of Chenggangzhangella methanolivorans. Lineage (NCBI taxonomy): Bacteria > Pseudomonadati > Pseudomonadota > Alphaproteobacteria > Hyphomicrobiales > Methylopilaceae > Chenggangzhangella > Chenggangzhangella methanolivorans. The sequence continues at coordinate 266,212 of NZ_JBHRXS010000003.1, read as the reverse complement.
TGACCCGCGCTCGCGCGTGGGGGCCAAGGGCTCCGGCGCCGCCCTTGTTCATGGCCCCCGGGGCCCAATGGAGAGCCGCCATGGCCGACGCGCCGCCCGATCGCCTGTCCGTCAATCCCGACAGCCCGCATTATGACGAGGCGGCGCTCTCGCGCGGCGTCGGCATCCGCTTCAAGGGGCAGGAAAAGACCAATGTCGAGGAGTATTCGGTCTCGGAGGGCTGGATCCGGGTCGCGGCGGGCGCCGCGCGGGACCGCGCCGGCAATCCGCTGACGATCCTCCTGAAGGGCCCGGTCGAGCCCTACTATCGCGACGGCGAGGCCGGCGAGAACTGACGCGGGTCAGTCGATCGACAGGATCTCGACAGCGCCGCCCGCGACCGTGGCCTCGCCCCCGACGCCCTTGCCCATGAGCGCGCGGGCGAGCGGCGAGACGTAGGACACGGTGCCCCGCGAGGGCTCGGCCTCGTCCTCGCCGACAATGCGGTAGGTCTGGCGCCGTCCGTCCTCGCGCTCGAAGGTCACGCGCGCGCCGAAGGTCACGGCGCCGGTCGGCTTCGGCTCGGTGAGCTCGGCGCTCGCGCGCCGCGCCGCGTAATAGCGCACGTCGCGGGCCGCGCGCGCCATCGCCGAACGGTCGACGTCGATGCCGCCGGCGGCCTGGGCGGCGGCGAACGCCTTGCGCGCCTCGGCGAGCGCGGCGTCGAGCGCCGCGAGGCCCTCGCGGGTGACAAGGTTCGGGTGCGACGAGACCGGCCGGTCCGGCAGATCGGCGGCCGCGGCCTCGTAGTCCTGTTCTTTGGTGAAGGCGACGCTCATCCACACGTATCTGGGGCGCCACGGTCGCGGACGCAATCGCGGGCGTCCGCGATCGCGTCAAACCTTCGTAAACCCTAATGCCGCAGGCTCGGCCGAGTTCAGCTGCGCGACGCGTGACGCGCGCGCAGCCTCCTTGGAGCGAAGCCGTGGCGTTCTTTGCGGCCTTGAGCGGCGTTCTGGCGCTCGCCTGCATCTGGATCCTGCGCGCCGCGCTGATGGCGCTCGGGCGCGCCGAACGCGTCGAGGACGAGCTCGAGGCCGTGCGCGACCGGCTGTGGGAGTCCGAGGACCGCGCCGAGAGCATCCGCCTAGAGGGGGAGCGCGCGCTGGAGCAGGCCCAGGCCCGCGCCGAGGCCGGATCGCAGGCGAAGTCGCGCTTTCTCGCGACCGTCACCCATGAGATGCGGACGCCGCTCACCGGCGTGATCGGCACCGCCGGCCTCCTGCTCGACGCCCGGCTTGCGCCCGACCAGCGCACCTACGCCCGCGCGATCAAGAGCTCGGCCGAGGCGATGCTCGGGCTCGTGGACGAGATCCTCGACCTGTCGCGCGTCGAGGCGGATCGGCAGGCGCCTTCCGAAGAGCCGTTCTCGCCGGCCGCCCTCATCGAGGAGGTGGCCGAGCTTCTCGCCCCCCGCGCGCGGGACAAGGCGCTCGATTTCGCCGTGAAGGTCGGTCCCGGGGTTCCCGAGGAGGTCGGCGGCGACGCCGCCCGGGTGCGGCAAGTGCTGCTCAACCTCGCGGGCAACGCCGTGAAATTCACCGAGCAGGGCGGCGTCGGCCTCAAGGTCGAGGCGGCCGGGGGGAAGTTGCGCTTCGCCGTGGAGGACACCGGGCCGGGCTTTGATCCGGCCGACACCGAGCGCCTGTTCGAGGAGTTCGAGCGCGGCGAGGGCGCGGGCCAGTCGTCCGGCGCGGGGCTTGGCCTCGCCATCAGCCGCCGGCTCGCCGCCGCGATGGGCGGGTCGCTCTCCGGCTTCGCGGCCCCGGGGCAGGGCGCGACGTTCACGTTCGAGCTTCCCATGTCGCAGACCGTCGAGGCCTCGGGCGATCGTCCGCTCGCGGGGCTGCGGATCGCGATCGTCTCAAGCGCGCCCTTCACCGGACCCTGGCTCGCCGAAAGCCTCGAAGCCATGGGCGCGGCCGCGCGCGTCGTCGATCCGGCCGAGCTCGACGCGGCCGCGTCGCCGCAGGCGCGGCTCGACGGAACCTTCGCGGCGCTCGTCGACCGCGAGGCCGGCCCGTCGCCTTCGGCGCTCGCCGCGGCGGCGCGCTTCGCCGGCGCCGAGCGCGCGCTGCTGCTGCTGTCGCCGGCCGATCGCGGCGAGCTCGACCGCCTCCACGCCCAGGGGTTCGACGGCTATCTGGTCAAGCCGGTGCGCGCCTCCTCGCTCGCGAGCCGGCTTCTCGATCCGCTCGGCGTCGAGGACCGCCCGGCCGAGCCCGCCGCGCCCGCCGTGCCGTTCCCGGCCGGGGACGGGCTGAAGGTGCTCGTCGCCGAGGACGACCCGGTGAGCGCGCTGATCGCGCTCGCCCATCTCGCGCGGCTCGGCCACGCCTCGGTGCACGTCGCCGACGGCGAGGCGGCCTGCGAGGCCTTCGAGCGCGAGGCTTTCGACGCGGCGCTGATCGATATCCGCATGCCGCGGCTCAACGGCTGCGCGGCCGCGCGTCGCATGCGCGCCGTCGAGCTCGCGGCGGGCCGCGCGCCCGCGCTCATCTTCGCGCTCACCGCCAATGTCGGCGACGACGCGGCGGCGCGGGCGGCCGGCATGGACGGGCTGATGCAGAAGCCGCTCGACCGCCGCGCGCTCGAGGAGGCGCTGGCGCCGCTCGCGGGATCTCGACGGACCGCGGTCGCCTAAAAGTGAGAGCCGCTGCTTAGGCGGCTGAAAGTCTCTTTGCCTCAGGCCCTTACGTTGTCATGAGGGCGTCGGGCGAGTGTGGTGTCGTCTTCCGAGAAACCGGCGGCTATCGAAAACTTTCGCCTGCCGGTATGGAACGCCAGCGTTCTCTCGCTAGAAGGCTCGATCATGGCGATCGTCCGTCTCCCGCAGGCCGGTCCCGGCGCGATCGTGAGCCGTTTCCGCTCCCATCGCCCCGCCAAGGCCCTCGCTGCGCCGAAGTGGTTCGACGGCTTCATGACGCAGCCCGGGACCAAGCCGAGCCGCGAGCGGCTGGAGGCCTCGGCCGCGCTGCTGCCCAAGCCGCTCGGGCGGATCGGCGGCCTCGAGCTTCGCCTCGCCGAGCGCCCCAAGGACGTCAAGCGCGCCCAGCAGCTGCGCTACCGCGTGTTCTTCGAGGAGATGTCGGCGGTCGCCGATCCGATCGCCAAGCTCGCCCGGCGCGACATGGACCTCTACGATCCCGTCTGCGACCACCTCATCGTCTCCGACTACGCCGCCAAGCCCGTCCGTTCGCTCGCCGCCACGCTGATCCCGGGGCTGCAGGGCTTCGAGGTGGGCGCGTCGGCCGACGAGGCGAAAAAGCGCCCGCCGGTCGTCGGCACCTACCGGCTGCTCCGCCAGGAGGTCGCCGACCAGACGCTCGGCTTCTACACGGCCGGAGAATTCGACATCGAGCCGCTGATCGCGCGCCATCGCGGCCTCAACTTCCTCGAGCTCGGCCGCTCCTGCGTGCTCAAGCCCTATCGCGACAAGCGCACGGTGGAGCTGCTCTGGCACGGCATCTGGGCCTATGTGCTGGCGCACAAGAGCGACGTGATGATCGGCTGCGCGAGCCTTGAGGGCGTGGACCCGGAGAAGCTGCGGCTGCCGCTTTCCTACCTGCACCATTTCCACGCCGCGCCCGCCGAATGGCGCGCCGAGGCGCTGCCGGGCAAGCGCGCGCGCTTCGACCTTCTCCCGAAGGAGGCGATCGACATGCGCTCGGCGCTCCGCACGCTGCCGCCGCTGATCAAGGCCTACTTGAGGCTCGGCGCCTATGTGGGCGACGGCGCGGTGGTGGACGAGGCCTTCGGCACCACCGACGTGCTGATCGTGCTGCCGAAGGCCGCGATCAACCCGCGCTACATCGACTATTACGGCGCCGACGCCGACCGCTACGCGGCCTGAACGACGGCCCGGACCGGGACGTCAGTTCGCGACCTTGGACGTGACGGTGAGCGAGTTGTCGGCCTTCTCCGGATCGACTGGCCCCGCCTGAACCCGCGCGGACTGGCGCAGCGGCTGGTCCTCGGCGACCACCTCCGCCTTGATCAGCACGCTCTTGCGCGGCGCGAGCTTGCCGAGGTCGCAGCTGACGAAGCCGCCCAGGGTCCGGCAGTCGCCGAGCTTGCTCGAGGCCGATTTCAGGCGCCCGTTCTCCACCCGAAGCGAGAACGAGGCCGCGGTCGCAGCGTCCGGGCCGAAATTGGTCGCGACGAAGGAGAACGTCGTGCGTTCGCCGCGCCTGACCTTGCGCGGCGCGCTCCGCGCCTCGACCCGCATGTCGGCCTTCTTTCCCGGCTCGGCGTCGAGGTCGCGCATGAAGACGTCGAAGGCGCCGTTGGTGTCGCCGTCGACCAGTTGCGGGGCCTGCGAGGAGAAGGTGACGATGCGCCCGTCCGCCGTGATCGAGGCGAGGTCGCTGTAGAGCGAGGCCTGCCGCGATTTCCCGCCGACGTTGACGCGCGTCACCGCGCCGGACAGGCGGTCGGTGACGAAGACGTCCCATTTCTTGTTGGTGTCGCCCGGAACGAGGTTCGAGGCCCCGGAGGTGAAGGCGACGTAGCGCCCGTCCGCGCTGATCGTCGGCCGGTAGCTGTCGTAGTTCGCGAGATCGCCGGAGGCCGGGCGGCTGACGATCCTTTCCTCGCCCGTCTTCATGTCGACGGCGACGACGCCGCTCACATAGGTTTCGTCCGTGCCGGTGTCGCCGTCGATGAACCGCTGGACGGCCACGAAGCGCCCGTCGGCGCTGACCGCCGTGGGGGAGAATTGCGGCAGGCTCTCCATGCAACGCCGGGGCCCCATGACCTCCACGCACTCCGTCCGGCCGGTGACGGTGTCGTGCCGAAGGACCGCGTAGACCCTGAAGTCGCCCTGAGAATCGCCCCAGAACACGACATATCGGCCGTCGGCGCTGATGGCCGGCGTCATGTTCTGGCCTTCGTTCGGCACGCCGTTCGAGCTCTTGCTGATGAGCGTCGTGGTTCCGGCGGCGCGGTCGCGCATCAGGATGTCGGAGAGCTTGTTCTCGTCCTCCGGGAAGAGATTGGTCGCGTCGGTCTGGAACGCGACGCGCCGGCCGTCGGCCGAGATCGCGGCGAAGTCGCTCGGCCCGTCCCCCTCGCCGCCGCCGTCGGCGACGCTGACGCGCTCGGTCGTCTCGGTCCGGCGGTCGAACACGAAGACGTCGGCCTTGCCGTTCGTGTCGCCCTCGACGAGGTTGCTGGCGGTCGACGTGAAGGCCACGAACCGCCCGTCGCCGCTGATCGCGGGCCGGTAGCTCGCGCCGTTGGCCTCCGCCCCGCCGCGGCCCCGGCTCACCCGCGCCGTCTCGTCCGTGTCGTTGTCGTGGACGAAGACGTCGAAGGCGCCGTTGCCGTCGCCGGAAACGAGATTGGTCGCGCGCGACGAGAACGCGACATAGCGGCCGTCGAAGCTGATCGAGGATTTCTGGCTGTCGCCGTCGGCCTGCCCGCCGCCCGACGAGACGCTGATCCGCGTCGTCTCGGCGGCGAGCGCCGGTCCGCAGGCGAGGGCCGCCAGCGCGACGGCTGCGAGGCTCCGTCCGATCGTCATGCCTGCCGTCACCGTTCGAGGGCGGGGCCTGAATTCTGGAGAGAGCCGCGGCGGCGTCCATTAGGGAGAACCCTTACGCCGCCGCATGTCGCTCAGCCCGGATTGGCCACGGCCCAGCGGCCGTTCTGGCTCCGCCCGCCATAGCCGTAGGCGTCGCCGTCGACGGCATGGACCAGCACGTAGCTTTCGTCGTGCACGGGCCCGAGCAGCCCCGACATCCCGTCGAAGACGGCGCGCACGAAGGCGGTGGTCTCGGCCTTCACATTGGTTCCGGCCGTGACCTTGATGTCGAGCCAGAAGGCCGACAGCCCGGCTTCGGCCGGACGCTCGCCGGCGATGAACCACCGGCCCGGATCGGCGGGCTCCACCAGAACGGCGGTGACGCCGGGATCCTTTCCGAGCTTTTCGGCCGAGAGCCGCGACGCGAGCGCGGCGATCTCGGCGTCGAGTCCGGGGCGGGGCGAGGGCGTGACGTAGCGGACGACGATCATGGGCATGGGAGCCTCCTTGGTTTGGGGTGGCCCGAACATGCGCTTGCGCCATCATTATCTGAAGCGCATAAAGAATGAGTTTCATCATAGCAAAATTGAATGATGCTCGATCTCGACTCCGTCCGCCTGTTCGTGCTCGCCGCCGATTTCGGCAGCCTCACGCGCGCCGCCGAAGCGGCCAACACCGCGCAGCCCGTGGTGAGCCAGCGCATCAAGGCGCTGGAGACCCGGCTCGGCCGCAGGCTGCTGGACCGCAGTCCGCGCTTCGTGCGCACGACCGCCGACGGCGCCGTGTTTCTCGCCCGCGCCCGCGATCTCCTCGCCGCGCATGACGCGGCGCTCGGGCTTGGAAGCCAGCCCGCGGTCCATTTCGCGCTCGGGGCGAGCGATCATGCGCTCGGGGCCGCGATCGCGCGGCTGCTCGCGCCTGTTAAGGCGGCGCTCCCGCCGGACGCCACGATCGAGGCGCGGGTCGGCCTGTCGCAACCGATCCGGGCGATGTTCGACGACGGCGCGCTCGACGCCGCGGTTGTGCGCCGCGAGGCGGGCGGCGGGGAGGGGGAGCTGCTCGGCGAGGACCCGCTCGGCTGGCGCGCGGCGCCGGGCTTCCGGCTCGATCCCGGCCGGCCCGTGCCGCTCGCGAGCCTCGGGAGCCCTTGCGGCGTGCGCGCCGCCGCGATCCGCGCGCTGGAGGCGGCGGGTCTTTCCTGGCGCGAGTCCTATGTGGCCGGAAGCTGTTCGGCGCTGCTTGCGGGCGCGGCGGCGGGTTTCGGGGTCGCGCCCATGGGGCTTGCGGGCAGCGACGGCGCGCCCGACCGCGGGCCGGCGCTCGGCCTGCCGGCGCTCGGCTCTTCGCCCGTCGTGCTGCTGGCGCGCGCGCGGTCTCCGGAGGCCGCTGCGGCGATCCGCGCGCTCGCGGCCGGCGTTCGTTCGCTCCTACGGTGACTTGAGCCCACTTTTGAGAAAGGTCCGCCCCGCGGAATGCCCGATCGCCCGCTCAAGATCGTCGTGATCGAGGAGAGTCCCGTCCGGGCCGCGATCCTCGAGGACGGGCTGCGCGAGGCGGGGCATTCGCTGGTGATGCGCATCCCCGACCGCGCCAACCTGCTCGAGCGCATCTACGCGATCGACCCGGACGTCATCCTGATCGACCTCGAGAACCCGAGCCGCGACGTGCTCGAGCAGATGTTCCAGGTGAGCCGCGCCGTGAAGCGGCCAGTCGGGATGTTCGTCGACCAGACCGACCATTCCTCGATCGAGGCCGCGATCGACGCCGGCGTTTCGGCCTATGTGGTGGACGGGCTGAAGAAGGAGCGGGTGAAGCCGATCCTCGACACGATGGTGAGCCGCCACCAGGCCTTCGCCAAGCTCAGGGCCGAACTCGACCAGGCCAAGAGCCAGCTCGAGGAGCGCAAGGTCGTCGACCGCGCCAAGGGCGTCCTGATGCGCCAGAAGAACATCGGCGAGGAACAGGCCTACGCGTTGCTTCGCACCGTCGCCATGAACGAAAAGAAGAAGATCTCCGAGATCGCGCAGGCGGTCGTCACCGCCGCGGAGCTGCTGAAATGAGCCTAGACACGGTCAAGGTCGGCTTCATCCCGCTGGTCGACGCCGCGATCCCGATCATGGCCGCGGACGTCGGCTTCGCGGCGGCCGAGGGCGTGCGCATCGAACTGACGCGCGAGGTCTCCTGGTCCAACATCCGCGACCGGCTGGTGCTCGGCCATTTCGACGCCGCCCATCTCCTCGCCCCGCTCGCGATCGCGACCTCTCTCGGTCTCGGGCCGATCCGCGAGCGGCTCTCCGCGCCGATGGCGCTCAACCTCAACGGCAACGCGATCACGCTGTCGCTTCCGCTCTATGACGAGCTCGTGCGCCATCTCGACGCCGACCTCGCCGACCCGCGCGCGACGGCCCGCGCCTTCGCGGCGCTCGTGCGGACGCGGCGCGCGAACGGCGAGTTCGCGCCGACCCTGGGCATGACGTTCCCGTTCTCGACGCACAATTACCTGCTTCGGCTGTGGCTCGCCTCGGCGGGTCTCGAGCCCGACGTCGACGTCCGGCTCGCAGTGGTGCCGCCGCCCTTCATGGTCGACGCGATCGAGCAGGGGCATGTCGAGGGGTTCTGCGTCGGCGCGCCCTGGAACGCGGTGGCGGTGCAGCTCGGCATCGGGCGCATCGTCCATCTCGGCGTCGACCTCGTCCGCTCCTGCCCGGAAAAGGTGCTGGCGGTGCGCGAGCGCTGGCTCGGCGAGCGCCCCGACGTCGCGGCGCGGCTGCTGCGCGCCTGCCATGCGGCGGCCCGCTGGCTGTCCGATCCTACGAACCGGTGGGAGGCCGCCGAGCGTCTCGCCGCGCGCGACCGCCTCGACGTGCGCGCCGAGGCCATCAGCCGGAGCCTCGAAGGCCGGATGCCGACGGGCCGCGGCGCCGAAACCCGCTTCGACGCCGACTATCTGCTGTTCGACCGGGACGGCGAGACCCGGCCCGATCCCGAACATGCGCTCTGGCTGCACGCCCAGATGGCGCGCTGGGGACAGGCGAGCGCCGCGACCGCCGAGGAGGCGGCGGCGGTCTACCGCCCCGACGTCTACGACGCCGCTCTGGGGCTCATCGCCGCGCCTGCGCGGCCGCGTCCGGTCGACTGTTTCGTCGACCGCGCCGGCTGACGGGCCTGTTGCGCGCCATCATATTGCGCGCGCCTCCGATGCCTTTGTTTTGTGCAGTGCAACCTGACGCGGCGCCTATCGGGCGCGCCGTGGCCCGCGCTTCATCGCCCGCAGCCGGGCGATCACAGCCCTGTGATATTTAGAATTCCTTGAAAATCGAGCGATCGCTTCGCCCGCGCCAGAACTGGCACGCGCCTTGAATAGCTCTTGGCGAAAGGTTCCGCGTCGGCGCTGACGTTCGAACCCCGAAGCCCAATGAAGGGCCGCCAGCACCGCCGCTGAACCGACACGCCGATGAGGCGCGCCGTGTCAGCGGCTTTTTCATGTCCGGACCCCAGCGAAGGGTCGGATTTTACCGCGTAACCGATGTCCGCCCCGAGGGGCCAACGGAGCTTTGACGGACCCGATGAGCAAGAAAGACCTGTCGACCTTGCTGACCACCGGCCTCGGCCGCCGTGACGTGCTCCGCGCCGGCGCCTATACGGCCGCGACGCTCGCCGCCGCGCGCGTGCTGTCGCCTTCAGGCGTGTTTGCGCAAGGGAGCGGTCCCGAGACCACGAAGGCCAAGCTCGGCTACATCGCGTTGACCGACGCAGGCCCGCTTTTCGTCGCCAAGGAGAAGGGCTTCTTCGACAAGTACGGGATGACCGAGGTCGAGGTCGCCAAGCAGTCGTCCTGGGGGACGACGCGCGACAACATCGTGCTGGGCTCGGGCGGCGGCGGCATCGACGGCGCGCACATCCTCACCCCCATGCCGTACCTCATCACGTCAGGCGCCGTGACCCAGAACAAGGCCGGCACCCCGATGACGATCCTGGCGCGCCTCAACGTGGCGGGCCAGTGCATCTCGGTCGGCCAGGAATACGCCGATCTCAAGCTCGGGACCGACGCAGCGCCCTTCAAGACAGCGCTGGAGAAGAAGAAGGCCTCGGGCAAGGACGTGAAGGCCGCCATGACGTTCCCGGGCGGCACCCACGACCTCTGGATCCGCTACTGGCTCGCCGCCGGCGGGATCGACCCGAACAAGGACATCCAGACCATCGTGGTTCCGCCCCCGCAGATGGTGGCGAACATGAAGGTCGGCACGATGGACACCTTTTGCGTCTGCGAGCCGTGGAACGAGCAACTAAAGAACCAGAAGATCGGCTACACGGCGCTGACCACGGGCGAACTCTGGGACAAGCACCCCGAGAAGTCCTTCGCCCTGCGCACCGACTATGTCGAGCAGAACCCGAAGGCCGCGATGGCCTTGCTGCTGGCCGTGATGGAGGCCCAGCAGTGGTGCGAGAAGATGGAGAACAAGGAAGAGCTCGCGACCATCTGCGCCAAGCGCAACTGGATCGGCGCGCCGGTCGCCGACATCGCCGACCGCATGAAGGGCAAGTTCGACTACGGCGCGGGCAAACCTGTGGTCGAGAACTCGCCTTACATCATGCACTTCTGGAAGGACCACGCTTCCTATCCCTTCAAAAGCCATGACCTCTGGTTCCTGACTGAGGACATCCGCTGGGGCTATCTGCCGGGCACGACCGACACCAAGGCGCTGATCGACAAGGTCAACCGCGAGGATCTGTGGCGCGAGGCCGCCAAGACGCTCGGCGTTTCGGACGTGCCCGCCTCCACGTCGCGCGGCGTCGAGAAGTTCTTCGACGGCAAGGTGTTCGACCCCGAAAAGCCCGCCGAATACCTCGAGAGCCTCAGCATCAAGCGCATGGTCTGAGCGTCCCGGGCGGGGCGGTCCCTCGCGGCTGCCCGCCTGACGCCGGCCTCCCCGTTCTCCGGAGACATCCATGACCCCGACAGCAGCCGCGACGTCCAACGTGACGCAACTGAAGCCACAGGCGGCCGCGCCGACCGCGACGGTCGTGCCGCTGCCGGCGCCTGCGGCCAAGAAGCCGTTCTTCAGCCCGCGGGCCAAGACCCGCATGATGGAGTGGGGCGCGACCGTGATCCCGCCGCTGCTCACCACCGCGGTGCTGCTGATCCTGTGGGAGGTGCTCTGCTCGTCGCCGACCTCGTCGCTGCCGGCGCCCTCCAAGGTCGTCTCCGACACCTGGGAGCTGATCGCCAACCCGTTCTACGACAACGGCGGCAACGACAAGGGCCTCGGCTGGCAGCTCTACGCCTCGCTGAAGCGCGTGGCGCTCGGCTATGCGCTCGCGGCGATCGTCGGCATCGGCCTCGGCGCGCTGGTCGGCGCCTCCACCTGGGCGATGCGCGGGCTCGATCCCGTGTTCCAGGTGCTGCGCACCATCCCGCCGCTCGCCTGGCTTCCGCTCTCGCTCGCGGCGTTCCGCGACGGCGAGCCCTCGGCGATCTTCGTGATCTTCATCACCGCGATCTGGCCCGTGATCATCAACACGGCGGTCGGCATCCGAAACATCCCGCAGGACTACAAGAACGTCGCGCAGGTTCTTCGGCTCAACCCGATCGAATATTTCCATAAGATCATGCTTCCGGCGGCGGCTCCGTACATCTTCACCGGTCTTCGTATCGGTATCGGCCTGTCGTGGCTGGCCATCGTCGCGGCCGAGATGCTGATCGGCGGCGTCGGAATCGGCTTCTTCATCTGGGACGCGTGGAACTCGTCGCGCATCAGCGACATCATTCTTGCGCTCATCTATGTCGGCGCGGTCGGCTTCGTGCTCGACCGGATCGTCGCTCTCATCGCCGTCGCGGTCACCCGCGGCACGGCCAACGCCTGAGGACCAGATCCATGAGCAAGGCCTTTCTCACCATCGAGCACGTCGACAAGTCCTTCACCCGCGGGGCGATGACCAACGAGGTGCTGACGGACATCTCGCTCAGCGTGAACCAGGGCGAGTTCATCTCGATCATCGGCCATTCGGGCTGCGGGAAGTCGACCCTCCTCAACATCGTCGCCGGCCTCACCCAGGCGACCAAGGGCGTCGTCTTCCTCGAGGGCAAGGTGGTGGACGAGCCGGGGCCGGAGCGCGCCGTCGTGTTCCAGAACCACAGCCTGCTGCCCTGGCTCACCTGCTACGAGAACGTGTCGCTCGCCGTCGACAAGGTGTTCGGCCGCACGAAGTCGAAGGCCGAGCGCCACGACTGGGTGATGCACAAGCTCAAGCTCGTGAACATGGAGCACGCCAAGGACCGGCGTCCCTCCGAGATCTCGGGCGGCATGAAGCAGCGCATCGGCATCGCCCGCGCGCTCGCCATGCAGCCGAAGGTGCTGCTGCTCGACGAGCCCTTCGGCGCGCTCGACGCGCTGACCCGCACCCATCTGCAGGACCAGGTCATGCAGATCCAGGCCGAGCTCAACAACACGGTCTTGATGATCACGCATGACGTCGACGAGGCCGTGCTGCTGTCGGATCGCATCGTGATGATGACCAACGGCCCCTCGGCGCGGATCGGCGAGATTCTCGACGTCGACCTGCCCCGGCCGAGGAAGCGCCTCGAGCTCGTCTCGGACCGCACCTACATCGCGGCCCGCGCGGCTGTGCTCAAGTTCCTCTACGAGCGCCACAAATTCGTCGAGGCGGCCTGAGCGATGGGCGGGGCGGCACGCTTCACAGGCGATGAGGCGGATCGGTTCCGCCCCCTCTCCCGCGTGCGGGAGAAGGGGTCCCCCGCGTCGCGCCTCACCTTGCGAGGAGCCTGACCCATGGAGCGCGAACGCCTCGTCGTGGTGGGGGCCGGAATGGCGGGCCTGAAGCTCCTCGAGGAGCTGAAGAGCCGCTGCCCCGGCCGCTACAACGTCACCGTCGTCGGCGCCGAGCCGGAGCCGGCCTACAACCGCGTGCTGCTCTCCTCGCTGCTCGCCGGCGAAGCGAGCGACGAGGATCTCGCGCTGAAAGAGCGCGCCTGGTACGGCGCGAACGGCTATCGCCTCTTCACCGGGGCCGAGGCGCGGGCGATCGACCGGGCGGGCAAACGCGTGACGCTGCGCGACGGCCGGGTGCTGGCCTATGACAAGCTCGTGCTCGCGACCGGCTCGGAGCCGATCCGGCTGCCGCTGCCGGGCGGCCACCTGCCGCAGGTGCTGACCTTCCGCGACCGCTGCGACGCCATGAAGATGACGGCGCTCGCGACGCCCGGCGCCCGCGCGGTGGTGATCGGCGGCGGCCTTCTGGGCCTCGAGGCGGCCTATGGCCTCGTGAAGCTCGGCTGCGCGGTGACCGTCGTGCATCTCGCCGACAAGTTGATGGAGCGCCAGCTCGACGCCGCCGGCGCCGCGACGCTCAAGCGCGCGCTCGAAGCCAAGGGGATCGCCTTCGCGCTCGGCGCGCAGAGCGAGACCATTCTGGGCGAAACCCGCGTCGAGGGCCTGAGGCTCGCGACCGGCGAGGTGCTGCCCGCCGACATGATCATCATGGCGTGCGGCGTGCGCCCGAATGCGGTTCTCGGCCGCGCCGCGGAGCTCGAGGCCAAGCGCGGGATCCTGGTCGACGACGCGATGCGCGCCTCCGATCCGGACGTCTTCGCGATCGGCGAATGCGCCGAGCACCGCGGCGTCGTCTACGGCCTCGTGGCGCCGGCCTACGAGCACGCCAGGACGCTCGCCGCCCATCTCGCGGGCGAGGCCGAGATCTATGAGGGGAGCCTGCTCTCCACCAATCTCAAGGTCTCGGGCGTCTCGGTGTTTTCGGCCGGGCTCGTCGAGGCCGAGGAGGGGTGCGAGACCGTGCTGCTCGCCGATCCCGGCCACGGCCACTACCGCAAGTTCCTTGTGCGCGAGGACCGGCTCGTCGGCGCGATCCTCGTCGGCGAGGCCTCGGACGCGCTCTGGTACCTCGACCTGATCGCCAAGGGGGAGGCGCTCGGCGCCATGCGCGACGACCTCGCCTTCGGGCGCAGCTTCGCGATGGCGGCGTGAGGAGGCGGGGGATGGGACCGCGTGCTTCGAGACGCGGCCTGCCGGCCGATCCTCAGCATGAGGGAGGTTTGAGGCTCCCAACGGTCCTCATGGCTCGAGGAGCCTCGGCGACAGCCGGGGCGTCCCGAAGCGCGCAGTTCCGTTCGAGTTCGAACTCTTGGGTGTGAGATGAGCGGCGATTTTTCGGCGGACCAGAAGCGCTATCTCGAAGGCTTCGTCTCGGGCGTGCAGGCCGTGCGCGGCTCGCGCGGCGCGCCGGGCTTCGGCGGGGCCGTGCCGTTCCAGGGCGCCGGCGACAAGGGCCTGCCCGCGCCGCAGCAGCAGGCGCCTTCAGGCCCCGACGCGGTCCATCTCGAGGCCATGGCCAGGCAGGAGGCGGCGGGCAAGAAGCTCGTGCCGCAGGAGAAGGCCAAGCGCGAGGAGCACCCGTTCGACGCCTATGCGCGGCTGAAAGGTCTCGCGGCGGAGAACAAGTTCGCGAAGTCGCTCGACGACTTCCGCATCCGCTTCCACGGCCTATTCTATGTCGGCCCGACGCAGGACGCGTATATGTGCCGGCTCAGGATCCATAACGGCATCCTGAAGGCCTGGCAGTTCCGCGGCGTGGCCGATCTCGCCGAGCGCCATGGCGGGCCGTATTCCCACGTCACCACCCGCGCGAACCTGCAGGTGCGGGAGATCGACGCCGCGAACGGCATTCCGTTCATCGAGGGGCTGGTGGACCTCGGCCTCACCTCGAAGGGCTCGGGCGCCGACAACATCCGCAACGTCACCGGCACGCCGACGGCGGGGATCGACCCGCAGGAGCTTGTCGACACGCGGCCCTACGCCAAGGAGTGGCACCACCACATCCTGAACGACCGCTCGCTCTACGGCCTGCCGCGCAAGTTCAACGTGGCGTTCGACGGCGCCGGCCTCATCGCGGCGCTCGAGGACACCAACGACATTGGCTTCCAGGCGGTCGAGGCGCTCGACGGCCACGGGATCGAGCCCGGCGTCTGGTGGCGTCTCGCGCTCGGCGGCATCACCGGCCACAAGGACTTCGCGCGCGACACCGGCGTGATCGTGCCGCTTGGGCAGGCCATCAAGGTCGCGGACGCGATCGTGCGCGTCTTCATCGCGAGCGGCGACCGTTCGGACCGCGCCAAGGCGCGGCTCAAATACGTGCTCGACGCGTGGGGCTTCGAGAAATTCCTCGAGGAGGTCGAGAAGCTTCTGGGCTCCAAGCTCGTGCGGGCTCCGGCGGGCGCGCTTGCGCCGCGGCCCGAAAGCGACCGGCTCGCCCATATCGGCGTCCATCCCCAGAAGCAGTCCGGCCACAACTGGATCGGCGTCGGCCTCACGCTCGGCAAGATGACCTGCGAGCAGATGCGGGCGATCGCCGACATCTCCGAGCAGTATGGCGATCGCGATATTCGCCTCACCGTCTGGCAGAACCTGCTGATCTCCGGCGTCCGCGACGAGTTCGTCGACGAGGCGCGCGCGAAGATCGCCGAGATCGGGCTCGCGACCGAGGTTTCGAACGTCCGTGCGGGGCTGGTCGCCTGCACCGGCAACCGCGGCTGCAAGTTCTCGGCCGCCGACACCAAGGGGTTCGCGGACCAGATCGCGACCCATGTCGACGCGATCGGGCTCACCGTCGACACCCCGATCAACATCCACGCCACCGGCTGCCACCACTCCTGCGCCCAGCACTACATCGGCGACATCGGGCTGATCGGCGCGCGGGTGCCGGTCGGCGAGGAGGACACGGTCGACGGCTTCGACGTGCTGGTCGGCGGCGGTTTCGGGACCGACGCCACCATCGCGCGCGAGCTCGTCGCCAAGGTGAAGGGCGAGGACTGCCCGGCGCTCGTCGAGAAGATGCTGCGCGGCTACCTCGCCAAGCGCGACGGCGAGGAGACCTTCGCGGCCTTCACGCGGCGCCACGAGATCGTCGAGCTGAAGTCGATCTTCGAGCTGGAGGACGCGTGATGGCGGGCGCGGAAACCGACTGCTTGCTTCGAGACGCCGGCCTCCGGCCGGCTCCTCAGCATGAGGAGGATCTCAGCCGCACAAACGGTTCTCATGCTGAGGAGCGTCGCAGGCGCGTCTCGAAGCCAGCAGTGTCCTCTCCGATCGTCGGAGCACGTCCATGACCGCCCAGACCCCGATCCTGCCTCCGCTCATTCCCGAGAACGCGCCGTTCAGCCCCGAGCAGCGCGCCTGGCTCAACGGCTTCTTCGCCGGCATCCTGTCGATGGACGGCGGCCCGCAGGCGCTCTCGCGCGACGCCGCGACGGCGCTGCTCGGAAGCCCGCTCCCCGGCGAAGCGCAAAGCGCGCCGGCCGAGGAGGACGACGGCGCCCCCTGGCATGACGCCTCGATGCCGATCGACGAGCGGATGGAGCTCGCCAAAGACCGGCCGGTCTCGCGAAAGATGTTCGCGGCGATGGCGCAGCAGGACTGCGGCCAGTGCGGCTACCAGTGCGAGACCTATTCGGCCGCGATCGCCGCGGGCGAGGAGAAGAAGCTCAACCTCTGCGTTCCGGGCGGCAAGGAAACGCAGCGCATGCTGAAGAAGCTCGCGGCGGATCTCGAGGGCGGCGCAGCGGCTCCCGCTGCCGTGGCGCCTACGCCCGCGGTTCCGGCGATCGAGCTCGGCCGGTCGCGCGAGCATCCGGTCGAGGCGACGTTCCTGTCGCGCCTGCGCCTCAACGGCGACGGCTCGGACAAGGAGACCAACCACGTCGAGATCGACCTTTCGGCCTGCGGCCTGACCTATGAGCCGGGCGACAGCTTCGGGCTTTTCGCCACCAACTGCTCGGAGCTCGCAGGCCTCGTCGCCAAGCGCCTCGAAGTGTCGACCGATGAGCCCGTGACCCATGACGGCGAGACCATGCCTTTCGGCGTGTGGCTCTCCGACAAGGTGAGCCTCGGGGCCGCGCCCGACGCGCTGTTCGAGCTGATGGGGGCGCTCGCGAGCGATCCGGACGACAAGACGAGGCTCGCGCGGCTCGCCGAGGGCGAAGATCCGGACGGCGATCTGATGAGCCTCGACGTTCTGGCGGCGCTCGAAAAATTTCCGGCCGTGACGCCGGCGGCGGCTGAGTTCCTCGGCGCGCTCGATCCGCTGCAGCCGCGGCTATATTCGATCTCGTCCGCGCTTTCCGCCGATCCCGGCAAGGTGAGCCTGACGGTCGACAGCGTGCGCTACCGCATCGCCGAGCGCATGCGCAAAGGCCTCGCCTCCACCTATCTCGCCGACCGCGTCGAGCCGGGCTCGAAGCTCAAGGTCTATGTCCAGAAGGCCCATGGCTTCGGCCTGCCGGCCTCGGGCGAGGTCCCGATCATCATGGTGGGGCCGGGCACCGGCGTCGCGCCGTTCCGCTCGTTCCTGCGGGCGCGCCGCGCGACTGAAGCGACCGGCGGCGCGTGGCTGTTCTTCGGCCACCAGCGCGAGGCGACCGACTTCTTCTATCGCGAGGAGCTCGCCGAGCTGGAGGCCGCAGGCGCGTTGACCAAGCTCTCGCTCGCCTGGTCGCGCGACGGGGACAGGAAGGTCTACGTCCAGGACCGCATGCGCGAGTCCGGCGCCGAGCTCTGGAGCTGGCTGGAGCGGGGCGCGCATTTCTACGTCTGCGGCGACGCCAAGCGCATGGCGGCCGACGTCGAGAAGGCGCTGATCGACATCGCGGCCGAGCACGGCGCGAAGGGCGAGGGCGCGAAGGCCTATATCGGCGAACTCAAAAAGGCCGGCCGCTACCAGGCGGACGTCTACTGATGGGCGCCGCGGAGACCGTCTGCGCGCGTCGAGACGGGCCTACGGCCCTCCTCGGCATGAGGGAGGGCGGAGCAGCGACAACGGTCCTCATGCTGAGGAGCCGGACGAAGGCCGGCTTCTCGAAGCACGCAGTTCGTCTCCGCTTCTCTTCGCCGACGAGCCCCAGATGAACGTCCACGCGCCGAACCAGACGCCCGCGCCGACCGCCACCACCTGCCCCTATTGCGGGGTCGGCTGCGGGGTGCTGGCGACGCCGGACCGGCTGGGCGGCGCGACGGTCGCGGGCGATCCCGACCACCCGTCGAACTTCGGGCGGCTCTGCTCCAAGGGCTCGGCGCTCGGCGAAACGCTGGCGCTCGAGGGGCGCCTGCTCCATCCGGAAGTGGCCGGCCGGCGCGTCGCCTGGGAAGCGGCGCTCGACGCCGCGGCCAAGGGCTTCCGCAAAGCGCTCGAGACCCACGGGCCCCGCTCGATCGCGATCTATCTCTCCGGCCAGCTCCTGACGGAAGACTATTACGCGGCCAACAAGCTGTTCAAGGGCTTCCTCGGCTCGGCCAACGTCGACACCAACAGCCGCCTCTGCATGTCGTCCTCGGTCGCGGGCCACAAGCGCGCCTTCGGGGCCGACACCGTTCCGGGAACCTATCGCGACCTGGAGACCGCGGACCTTCTGGTGCTGGTCGGCTCCAACGCAGCCTGGTGCCACCCGGTGCTCTACCAGCGCATGCTGGCCGCGAAAGCCGGCCGCGGAACGAAGATCGTCGTGATCGATCCGCGCCGCACCGCGACCGCGGAGGAGGCCGACCTTCACCTGCCGCTCGCGGGCGGAACCGACGCCGCCCTGTTCGCCGGGCTCCTCGCTTATCTCGCCGCCGCGGGGCGGATCGACGAGGCTTATGTCGCCGCTCACACCAACGGCTTCGACGCGGCTCTCGGCAAGGCGCGGGAGGCCGCGCCCGACGCCGGCGCCACCGCGGAGGCCTGCGGGCTGGCGAAGGCCGACGTCGCCGCCTTCTTCGACCTGTTCGCGAAGACAGAGCGCGTCGTCACGCTCTACAGCCAGGGGGTCAACCAGTCCTTGGCCGGCGTCGACAAGGTCAACGCCATCCTCAACTGCCACCTCGCCACGGGACGCATCGGGCGCGAAGGCATGGGGCCGTTCTCGCTCACCGGCCAGCCCAACGCCATGGGCGGGCGCGAGGTCGGCGGGCTCGCCAACCAGCTCGCGGCCCATATGGGCTTCGACGCGGAGTCGGTCGATCGGGTCCGCCGGTTCTGGTCCGCGCCGCGCATGGCGAAAGCCGAGGGGCTCAAGGCCGTCGACATGTTCGAGGCGATCGGGCGCGGCGAGATCAAGGCGCTCTGGGTCATGGGCACCAACCCCGCGGCCTCGCTGCCGCGCGCCGACGAGGCGAGGGCCGCGCTCGCCAAGCTCGACTGCTTCGTGGTGTCGGAGAACATGGCCTCGACCGACACGGTGACGGCCGGCGCCCACATCCGCTTGCCGGCGGCCGCATGGGGCGAGAAGGACGGCACCGTCACCAATTCCGAGCGCCGGATCTCCCGCCAGCGTCCGTTCCTGGCCCCGCCCGGGCAGGCGCGCCCCGACTGGTGGGCGATCGCGCAGGTGGCGAGGCGCCTCGGCCATGGAGAAGCCTTCGCCTGGCGCACGGTCGGCGAAGTGTTCCGCGAGCACGCCGCGCTCTCGGCCTTCGAGAACGATGGCGCGCGCGACTTCGACATCGGCGCGCTCGCTGATCTCGACACCCGCGACTACGATCGCCTGCAGCCCGTGCAATGGCCGGCGCCGCGCGGCGGGGTGCGGCGCGAGACGCGGTTCTTCGCCAAGGGCGGCTTCTTCACGGCCGACGGCCGCGCGCGGCTCGTCGCGGTGGAGCCGCAGCCTGCGCCGCCGGCCGAGACGGCCTATCCCTACCGCCTCAACACCGGGCGCATCCGCGACCAGTGGCACACGATGACGCGCACCGGAAAGAGCCCGCGGCTCGCGAGCCATCTGCCCGAGCCGTTCCTCGAAATCTCGGTCGGGGACGCAGCCCGCGAGGGACTGCTCGACGGCGGCTTCGCGCGGGTGACGAGCGCGCATGGCGCGGCGACCTTGCGCGTGCGCGTCGCCGAAGGCGCGCCGTCCGGCGCGCTGTTCGCGCCGATCCACTGGACCGGCGAGACAGCGTCCGACGCCCGCGTCGGCGCGCTGGTCCACGCGCTCTACGACCCGATTTCCGGCCAGCCGGACGCCAAGGCCACGCCCGCCGCCGTCGCGCCGGTCGCCTTCGCGGTCCAGGGCTTCGCCTTGTCGCGCAGCGGATTCGGTCCGCTCCAGGGCGACGCGTGGTGGGCGAAGGCCGCCGTTCCGAACGGCGCCGGGCTGCTGTTCGCCTGCGACGCCGCGCCGGACCTCGAGACGCTGCTGCCCGCTCTCGAGCCCGAGGACGAGATCGTCTCCTTCGCCGACCCCTCCCGCGGAGCGTTCCGCGCGGCGGTGTTTCGCGACGGCGTGCTGGAGGCCTGCCTCTTCGTCGGCGCGCGCCGGTCGGAGAGCCCCTGGACCTATCTCCGCGGCAAGCTTGGCGAGCCGATCTCGGAAGGGCGGATCCGTAGCCTGCTGCTCGCGGGCCGGGCGAGCGAGGGCGCGGCGCAGGGACCGCTCGTCTGCGCCTGCCACGGCGTGCCGAAGGGCGAGATCGAGACGGCGATCTCGGGCGGCTGCGCCGACGCCGCGGCGGTCGGCGCGGCCACCAAGGCGGGCACCAATTGCGGCTCCTGCCTGCCGGAGATCCGCCGGATGCTCGCCGGCGCCCGGGCGGCCGAGCTCGCGCCGGCCTGACGGCGCGGATCGATCGTCAGTAGAACCCGTCGTCACATCCCTCCGCAGGGTTGCGGCCCGGGCGCCGTTTCAAGACATGCGGGCGACGCCAAGCCCGCGGTCGAACGGCGGCGCATTTGGCCGCAATCTCGCCCCGTTGTGGGCGGGAAGCGGTAGCACGCTCCCGTTCGCCAGGGGCTCACCGGCCAGCCGATGCGGGCATGCGCGGCGGGGCGACAAGCGACGGGACGGAACAACGCCATGACGGACACACGGATCACGGATCGCGCGGTCAACAATCTGCGCATCGTCGAATTCTTCGATCCGAACGCCGCGTTCAACTACGGCACGAAGACCGAAGTCTCGCTCGTCAGCCGCGACGGCTACGAGCTCGTGTTCAAGGGAGACGACTTCGCCTTCGACGGCCGCGACCGGCCGACCGACGGCACGATCGACACGATCCTGCTCTACGACCCGAACGGAAACCTCGTCGGCGAGATCAAGGACGCGAACTACTCGCTCGAGGACTATTACGACAAGGTCGCGGTCGACGGTAAGTCCGGCGCCTTCACCGCCGAGCTGATGTCCGGCGACGACGTGATCACGGGCGGAAACGCCAATGACCATCTCGAGGGCTACGCCGGAAACGACACGATCTCTGGCGGCGGCGGCGACGACCTAATCAAGGGCGGCGACGGCGCCGACTCGATCCTCGGCGGCTCGGGCTTCGACGACATCGACGGCGGCGCCGGCGACGACGTGATCTCGGGCGGCGACGGCGACGACCTCATCTACGGGTTCGACGGGAACGACACGCTGTCGGGCGACGCCGGGAACGACTCGCTCGCGGGCGAGGCCGGAAACGACGTGATCTCGGGCGGCGCCGGGCATGACGACCTCGAGGGCGGCGCCGGCAAGGACAAGCTCTCGGGCGACGCCGGCGACGACGTGCTGGGCGGCGGCTCCAAGGCCGACAAGCTCAACGGAGGCTCTGGCGACGACGAGCTCTACGGCGACTCCGGAAACGACGTGCTGAAGGGCGGAAGCGGCCGAGACTCGCTCGACGGCGGCGCGGGCGACGACAAGCTCTATGGCGGCTCCGGCCAGGATTCGCTGTTCGGCGGGCTCGGGCGCGACCAGTTCCACTTCGAAAAGTCGACGGATGGCCCGGACCAGGTGCTCGACTTCCACCGCGGCGAGGATTCGCTCGTGTTCGACGCCGACGGCTATGCGAACATGACAGACGACTTCGCGCTGGTGGTGGGCGCCGACCCCGTGGCGGGGAAGGCCGGCGAGGGCACGTTCCTGTTCGACACCGACACCCACCGTCTCTATTGGGACGCCGACGGCAAGGGCGGGCAGGACGCGGTCTACGTCGCCCTGCTCGACGACGTGAACAACCTCTCGAAGGACGACTTCGTCATCGCCTGAGCGCTCGTGATACAGTCCGCCGGCGAGGATCGCGCCCCGCCGGCGGGCGAACGACGATGCGGAGAGCGACGTTTTGGGGCTGTCGGGCGGCGTCACGCCGAAGATCGCGCTGGCGGCGCTCGCGACGGCGATGACGATCGCGTTCCTCGAGGCGCCTGCGCGCGCCGAGGCCCCGCCGCCAGCCCAGACCCTCCCGAGCGCTCCTGACCCGCAGGCCGCGCCCGCGGCGGCGCTGTCGCCCGAGGCCCCGGCTCCGACCGCGCCGATCACCGCCCCCGAGGGCGGTGCCCCGGCGGCTGCGACGCCGCCCGCCGGCGAGGCCGAGCTTCGCGCGCTGGTGCGTCGGGAGGCGGAGGCGCAGGGACTGCCGCCCGAACTCGCCGAGGCGGTTGCGACCGTCGAGAGCGGCTTCGATCCGCGCGCTGTCGGCGGCGTCGGCGAGATCGGGCTGATGCAGGTCCTGCCCTCGACCGCCCGCATGCTGGGCTTCTCCGAGCCGCTGCCGAAGCTGTTCGAGCCGGCCACCAACGTCCGCTACGGCGTGCGCTATCTCGCCGGCGCGTGGCGCATGACGAACGAGAACATCTGCGCCTCGGTGATGAAGTATCGCGCCGGCCATGGCGAGACGCGCTATTCGCACAAATCCGTCGCCTATTGCGTGCGGGTCCGCGAGCTGCTCGCGGCCTCGGGCTTCAAGGTGACGGGCGAAGTGCCGGTCGCGACCTTCGGGGGCCCGGCCGGACGGCTCGGGCCGGCGCGCGGCGCGCGCAGGCTCGCGAACGGGCGGGTGCGCATGCGCTTCAACTGGGCGAACGTCGATCTCAAGCGCAAGTCGCTCGACCGGGCCGGCGCGGTCTCGCTGCGGATCGTCGAGTGAGGCTCCGCGTCTTTTCACTTGGCGAGACGGCGAAAACCGTGGCTTTGTGGTTCGAGACCGCGCCATGCGAGCGCGGGACGGACGGCGGCGCCTGGGGGCGGACGCGGCCGACCTCGGGGATGGGTACGACCGACGTGGCCAAGGCCTTGCGTCTCACGACATCATGAGCGCCGAACCGCGCGCCCGCAGGGCAGGGCGCAAGGAGACGCTGGCTCTGCTGCTCGGCTTTGCGGCGCTCGTCGCGGTCGGCGGGGCCTCGGTCTGGCTCGTCGCGCGCAACGCCGCCTTCAACGAGCAGGTGTCCGGCGTGCTCGAGGCCAAGGCCGAGATCGTGCGCGTGCTGAGCCTGGTGCAGGACGCCGAGACCGGCCAGCGCGGCTATCTGCTCACCAATGACGAGCGATATCTAAGGCCCTACGAGACGGCCGCCGCGCAGATCGGCGAGCGGCTCGAGCATCTCGGCAAGCTGCTCGCCGACGAAGGCGACCAGATGTCGGATCTGGCGAAGCTCAGGAGCGCGGTCGGCGACAAGCTGGCGGAGCTCGCCCAGACCGTCGCGCTGCAGCGCTCCGGACAGCGCGAGGAGGCGCTCGCCGTCGTCGACACCGAGCGCGGCCGCAACGCGATGCTCTCGGTCCGCCGCGTGGTGGCGCTGATGACGGCGCGCGAGGACAAGGCGTTCGCCGAGCTGTCCGGCGAAACGTCGCGCTCGGGCTCGCAGCTCGTCGCCTTCATGACCGCCGGCCTGTTTCTCGCGGCGGGCCTCGCGGTTCTCGCCCAGATCATGGTGCGCCGGGGCGCGCGACAGGCGGAGGAGGCCCGGGCCGCGATCGCCGAGGCCAATGAGGGCCTCGAGGCGGCGGTCGCCGAGCGCACCTCCGACCTGATCCAGGCCAATGAGGAGATCCAGCGCTTCGCCTACATCGTGAGCCACGACCTGCGCGCGCCGCTCGTCAACGTCATGGGCTTCACGAGCGAGCTCGACGCGGCGCGGAAGGTGCTGAAAGAGCAGATCGACGGCCTCGACGAGGTCGGGGCCGCGAAAGTCAGTCCCGACGCGCGGCTCGCCATCGAGGAGGATCTTCCCGAGGCGATCGGCTTCATCCGCACCTCGACGGCCAAGATGGACCGGCTGATCAACGCGATCCTGAAGCTCTCGCGCGAGGGCAGCAGGCTCATCCGGCCCGAGAGCGTCCAGATCGAGACGCTGGTCGTGGGCATCGCCGACACCATGTATCAACAGCTGCAGGCGGCCGACGCCGAGATCGAGGTGCAGGCCGGCCTTCCTGCGATCGTCACAGACCGGCTTTCGATCGAGCAGATCTTCCAGAACCTGATCGAGAACGCCGTGAAGTATCTCGACCGCTCGCGCGCCGGCCGCGTGAAGGTCACCGGCCGGCGCGTCGGTTCCCAGGTCGAATACGCCATCGAGGACAACGGCCGCGGCATCGACGCCAAGGACCACGAGCGCGTGTTCGAGCTGTTCCGCCGCGCCGGCGCGCAGGACCAGCCGGGCGAGGGGCTGGGCCTCGCCTTCGTGCGCGCGAGCGTGCGCCGCCTCGGCGGCGCCATCCGCCTGACCTCCGAGCCCGGCCGCGGCTCGACCTTCCACCTGACCTTTCCGGCCGTCTATCAGCCGCCATCCGAGGCCCGAGCATGAGCCAGACCAACCAGCGTTCCGTCGTGATCGTCATGATCGAGGACGATCAGGGCCACGCCCGGCTCATCGAGAAGAACGTGCGCCGCGCGGGCGTCAACAATGAGATCCGCCACTTCGCGGACGGCACCTCGGCGCTCGCCTTCTTGCAGTCCGACGAGGTCCAGGCCAACGGCCCGATGCTGATCCTGCTCGACCTCAACCTGCCGGACATGACCGGCATCGACATTCTCGGCGTGCTGAAGAGCCATGAACGGCTGAAGCGCGCGCCCGTGATCGTGCTGACCACCACCGACGACAAGGTCGAGATCCAGCGCTGCTACGACCTCGGCTGCAACGTCTACATCACCAAGCCCGTCGACTACGAAACCTTCGCGACCGCGATCCGCCAGCTCGGCCTGTTCCTGTCGGTCATGCAGGTTCCCGACGCATGAGCGAAGGCGAGCCCGACCAGTCGCCGCCGAAGAAGCGCGTCCTCGTCATCGAGGACGACGCGGGCCTGCGCCGGCTCGTGACCCGCGACCTCGAGCGCGCGGGCTACGAGGCGGCGGGCGCGGAAAGCTGCGCCGAGGGGCTGGAGAAGCTCGCCTCCCAGCGCTTCGACGTGGTCGCGCTCGACCATTTCCTCGGCGGCGAGACCGGGCTCGACATTCTGCCGGCGATCCGCTCGCTGCCCGAGGCCCCGCCCGTGATCTACGTGACCGGCACCGAGGACGGGCGCGTCGCGATCGCGGCGCTCAAAGCCGGCGCCTCCGACTACGTCATCAAGGACGTGGCCGGCGAGTTCCATGCGCTGCTGCGGGCCTCGGTCGCGCATGCGCTCGAGCAGGTCGAGATGCGCCGCCTCAAGGAGGCGGCCGAGCGCGCGGTCGTGGAGGCGCGAGACCGCGCCGAGACGCTGCTGCGCGAGGTGAACCACCGCGTCGGCAACTCGCTGCAGCTCGTCTCAGCCTTCATGCATCTGCAGTCCTCGACGCTGCCCGACGGCCCGGCGCGCGACATGATGCGCGAGACCGAGGCGCGCATCCTCGCGATCGCCCAGATCCACCGCCGGCTCTACACCTCGGCGGACGTGCGCGCGGTCGACATGGACGAGTATCTCTCCGGCCTCGCCGAGGAGCTCGAGAGCTCGCTCCGGACGCCCGACCGACCGCACCGCATCGCGGTCAAGGTCGAGCCCGTGAAGATGGCGACGGATCGCGCGGTCTCGCTCGGCGTGATCGTGACCGAGCTCGTCACCAACGCGTTCAAATACGCCTACCCGTCCGGCGCCGAGGGCGAGGTCCGGGTGCGGCTCGCCCGCGACGGGGCGCTGCTGGCGCTCTCGGTCGAGGACGACGGCGTCGGCATGTCGGAAGCCGCCAAGCCCGTCGGCACAGGGCTTGGCCAGAAGATCGTCGGCGCCATGGCGGCCTCGATCCAGTCGCGCGTCGAACGCGACGCCTCGACGCGCGGCACGCGGATCGTGCTGGCGTTCCCGGCCTGAGGCCAGCTCCGGCCTTTGGGGGCGGCTGCGGCCTGAGGCCGCCCGGCCTCAGATGACGTCGAAGTCCTTGAAGGTGAGCTTCAGGTCGTCGTCGAGACGGGCGAAGACCTGCGCCTTCTCGCCGCCCTTGCCGTCCGGATCGTAGAGCAGCAGGCCGGCGTCCTTGTCGTAGATGATGCGGTCGTTCGCGTCGGCGGCCTTCGAGCCGACATGGAACTGCGACTTGTCGAGGGCGCCGATCCCGCCGAGCTCGTCGAAGATATCTCCGTCGAGCGCGATCGAGTCCTTGCCGTTTCCGAAGTCGGAGATGCGGTCGATGTTGGATTTTCCGAGCGCCGCGTCGAAGACGAACACGTCCGCGCCCTTGCCGCCGACCAGCAGGTCCGCGCCGATCCCGCCGGAAAGCGTGTCGTTGCCGAGCCCGCCCTCGAGCGTGTCCTTGCCGCCGCCGCCCGCGACCGAGTCGTTGCCGGCGAAGCTCTCGATGTGGTCGCTGAGCGCGCCGCCCGTGAAGCGGTCGTCGCCGCGAAGCGCGGTGATGAAGACTTGCCGGTCGTCGGCCTGGGAGACCGTCTTGGCCGCGTCGCCCACGAGCTTGGCGTCGAGCGACAGGCCGGTGATCTGGAGCTGATAGCCGTTGTCGATCTTGGTGTAGGAGGTGATCGTGCCGTCGATCGGGAAGCCGTCGCGGCCGTATTCGAAGCCGGAGCCGCGGAATTCGTCGCCCGCGCCGCCGCCATAGGCCACGCGGAAGACGCTCGAATCCGCGAGATAGCTCTCGCCCTTCGTCAGCTCGTTGAGGTCGAGCGCGTCGAGCGAGAACTTGAAGCTGCTGTCGATGATGATCGTCGCCATGGCGCACCTATCAAGTGATTGAAGACACGAGACAAACGCGAACGAGCACTGAATGCGCCGCACGGTAGCGACGCCCCTCGTCATGATCAACCGATAAGAGCGTGTCCCCGGCGCGAATTACGCGCCTTTGAACGTCAGCAGCCGGTGGCCGAGATAGCTGGTCGCGGCCCCGATCGCGATCGCGACCGCATGCGAGATCGGCTCGACGTAGAGCGTCCAGCCGACCGCGGGCGCGAGCCAGCGCGCGAGGCCGACGGCGATGAGCCAGACCTCGGCGGCGCCGACGAGGTTGACCACGACGTAGCGCCAGAGCTGGCCGCGGGCGGAGCCGTCTTTCGCCTCGAACACGAAGGCGCGGTAGAGGAAGAAGCCGACCGCCATGGCGATGGCGTAGGCGACGATGACCGAGGCGCCGAAGGGCATGAACTCGGCCAGAGGAAAGCGCGAGCCCCAGTTGACCAGCGCCCCGAAGCCGCCGGCGAGCAGGAAGCGGCCGATGCGGCGCAGCTCGGTTTCGGTCATTCTGGCCCGGACCATCGGCGGCATCAGCGCGATCGCGGCGGAGAGCATCGGCGGTTCGCGTCCCTGTTCGGCCCGTCATCGGCGGCGTTTCGCCGCTGCCAAGGGCAGGGGCCTTTGCCCGATGTAATGGCATCGGGTTAAGAACCGCCCTAAGTCCGCCCGGTTCGCGGGGCTTGGTCCCGCCCGCGCGCAGCCGTTCTCATCCTCTCGAACTCGCAGGGCGCGGGTTCTTCCACGCAGTGTCTCGTCACGACCGGCATGTCCGAAACGTCGAAACCCGCCGCTGATCCGGCGGCGCAACCGAGCGAAACGGAGCCGCGCGAAGGCTCCGCGGGCGAAACCGCGCCGCCGCTCGGCTTTCCCAAGCTGAGGGCCTGGGCCGCCACGGTGCCGTGGCGCGCCGTCGGGGCCATCGGCTCGCTGCTGCTGTTCGCGATCGTCCTCGTCGTGCTCCACAACCTCGTCGAGGAGGTGAAGCTCGAGGACGTCAAGACCGCGATCTCGGCGACGCCCTGGCGCACGCTCGCGATCGCGCTTCTGGCGACGGCGGCGAGCTATGTGGCGCTCACCGGCTACGACTGGTTCGGCATCATCCACATCAAGCGGCGCGAGGTCGGCTATCCGGTCGCGGCGCTCGCCTCCTTCACCGGCTACGCGCTCTCCTACACGATCGGCTTCCAGCTCGTGGTGGCGGGCGCCGTGCGCTACCGGATCTACGCCGGGGCGGGGCTCGGAGCGGCCGAGGTCGCGGCCATCACGGCGATCTCGGCGCTGACGCTCTGGCTCGGCATCTTCTTCACGCTCGCGCTCGGCCTCGTCACCGAAGCGCCGGACGTCTCGAAGCTCGACGGGCTCTCGCCGGCCGTCAACATGGCGCTCGGGATCGCGATCCTCGCGGCGATCGCCGCCTATGTGTTCTGGATCTCGCGCAAGGAGCGGTCCGTCACGGTCGAGGGCTACACGTTGGCGCTGCCCGGCGTGAAGTCGACCGGCGCGCAGATCCTGATCGGTCTCGTCGACCTGCTGGGCGCCGCCTTCGCGCTCTGGATCCTGCTGCCGCCGGACGCCGTCATCGCCTTCCCGACCTTCGCGGCGCTCTTCGTCGTCGCCATGACGCTCGGCATGCTGAGCCATGCGCCGGGCGGCGCCGGCGTCATCGAGGCGACGGTGCTGCTGGCGCTGCCGGGCCTGCCGCCCGACAAGGTGCTGGCGAGCCTGCTGCTCTGGCGCGTCGTCTACTATCTCATCCCCTTCACGCTCGCGCTCGGCCTGCTCGGCGGCTCGGAGCTCGCGCGCCGCAAGGGCTATTTCGCGCGCGCCGGTTCGCTGCTCGCCGCCGTGATGCGGCCGGTCGCGCCGATCGTGCTGGGCGCCGCGGTGTTCCTCGGCGGCATCGTGCTGCTGATCTCCGGCGCGCTGCCGGCCGAGACCGACCGCCTGCGGGTGCTGCGCCACGTCGTGCCGCTGCCCTTCGTCGAGGCGAGCCATCTGCTCGCAAGCGTCGTCGGCGTGGTGCTGCTGGTGGTGGCGCGCGGCCTGCTGCGGCGCCTCGACGGCGCCTATCGGGTCGCCCAGATCCTGCTGCTCGCCGGCCTCGTCTTCTCGATCACCAAGGGCGGCGACTTCGAGGAGGCGATCGTGCTCGGCGTCGTGCTGGCGCTGCTCACGGTCAACCGCCGCGCCTTCTACCGGCGCGCTTCGCTCTGGGACCAGGACCTTGCGCCCGCCTGGCTCGCGGCGGTCGTCATCGTGCTCGCGGGCTCGGTCTGGCTCGGCTTCTTCGCCTATCGCAACGTCGACTATTCCAACGAGCTCTGGTGGGACTTCGCCTATCGCGGCGACGCGCCGCGCTTCCTGCGCGCAAGCCTCGCGGCGGGCGTCGCGGCGCTCGCGATCGGGCTCCACGCGCTGCTCCACCGGCACGCGCGGCCGGCCGCGACGCCGCCGGAATCGGCTTCCCGGCTCGCCTCGATCGTCGCGACCTCGCCGCGCGCAGACTCGAACCTCGCCTTTCTCGGCGACAAGCGCTTCCTGTTCTGCGAGGCCGGCGACGCCTTCATCATGTACCAGGTGCAGGGCCGCAGCTGGGTAGCGATGGGCGATCCCGTGGGCCCGCCGCAGCGCGCCTCCGAGCTGCTCTGGTCGTTTCGCGAGCTCGCCGACAAGCATGGCGGCTGGCCGGTGTTCTACCAGGCGAGCGTCGGTCGTCTGCCGATGTATCTCGATCTCGGCCTATCGCTGCTCAAGCTCGGCGAGGAGGCGCGCGTCGACCTGCGCACCTTCACGCTGGAGGGCAAGGCCGGCTACGAGTGGCGCTACGTCGACCGCAAGGCCCAGAAGGACGGGCTCGACATCTCGGTCGTCTCCGCGGCCGACGCCGTCGCGCTCTATCCGGAGCTGAAGCGCGTCTCCGACGCCTGGATGGGGTCGCGCAAGGCGGGCGAGAAGGGCTTCTCGCTCGGCTTCTGGAACGAGGAGTATCTGCGCCATTTCGACATGGCGGTGGTGCGCTACCAGGGCCGGGTCGTGGGCTTCGCCAACGTCTGGAGCGGGGCCGACCGCGAGGAGGCGACCGTCGACCTCATGCGCTACGCGCCCGACGCGCCCAAGGGCGTCATGGACGCGCTGTTCGTGCGCCTGATGCTGCGCGCCAAGGCCGAGGGCTACCGCTGGTTCAACCTCGGCATGGCGCCGCTCTCGGGCCTCACCGAGCATCCGCTCGGTCCGACCTGGAACCGGGTCGGGGCCTTCGTGTTCCGCTACGGCGACAACTTCTACAATTTCGAGGGGCTTCGGACCTACAAGTCCAAGTTCAATCCGACCTGGGAGCCGCGCTATCTCGCCTGTCCGGGCGGTTGGGTGCTGCCCCAGATCCTGCTCGACATCACGGCGCTGATCGGCGAGGCGCCGAAGCGCGCGCTGTCAGCCCCGACGGGATCGGCGCTGCCGCCCCCGAGCGCGGAGGAGTCCGTCGCGTGATGAAGTCTTTGATCGCGGGCGCGAGCGCCTGCCTGCTGTCCGCCGCGCTCTTCGCGGCCCCCGCGGCCGCCCAGGAGCTGCGGCGCGGAACCGTCGACAACGACACCATGAAGGGCGCGCCCATCGTCGCGCCGGCCGGGGAGCCGACCGCGATCGTCGCGCTCGTCTCCGATCTCGACGGCTGGACGCCGGCGCGGGCCGCGGAGGCCGACGAATACGCCAAGGGCGGCGCCCTCGTCATCGGCGTCGACCTGCCGCGCTATCTCCAGGGCGTCGCCAAGAACACCGAGGACTGCATCTTCCTCTCCGGCGACATCGAGGAATACGGACGACTCGCCGGCAAGGAGATGGGGCTGAAGAGCTACCGGCTCCCGGTGCTCGTCGGCGTCGGCAAGGGCGCCGACATCGTCTACGCGATGCTCGCCCAGGCGCCCGCCAACATGTTCTCGGGCGCGGTGTCCCTCGGCTTCACCGGCCGCGTGCCGCTCGCCAAGCCGCTCTGCGACGGCCCAAAGACCGAGACCCGCGAGGGCCCCGACCTCGTGCTCGGCCACGATACGCCCGAGCCCATCCAGGGCGAGTGGCGGGTGCTGACCCGAGGGCCGGCCCCGGACTTTGTGAAGGACTTCGTCAAGGACCTGCCGACCGGCGACTTCGTCGAGGAGGACGCCTCCGCCGACATGGCCGCGGAAGCGCGCGACGCGGCCTTCGACATCGGGGGCGGATCGCCCGACGCGGTCAAGAACCTGCCGCTGGTGATCTATCCGCC
Source organism: Chenggangzhangella methanolivorans (assembly GCF_042648545.1). Taxonomy (NCBI): domain Bacteria; kingdom Pseudomonadati; phylum Pseudomonadota; class Alphaproteobacteria; order Hyphomicrobiales; family Methylopilaceae; genus Chenggangzhangella; species Chenggangzhangella methanolivorans. The sequence continues at coordinate 235,483 of NZ_JBHRXS010000003.1, read as the reverse complement.
GACGAACCCGAACCCCAAGGGGCTCGCGGTGATCTACGCCGGCGACGGCGGCTGGCGCGACCTCGACAAGCGCGTGGCCGACTTCCTCAACAAGGAAGGCTACGGCGTCGTCGGCGTCGACACGCTCCGCTACTTCTGGAACGAGAAATCCCCGCGCGAAATGGGCGACGATCTCGAGGCGATCGTCCAGCGCTACGGGACCGACTGGAAGATCAAGAAGGTGCTGCTCGGCGGCTATTCGTTCGGCGCCGACGTCATTCCCTTCGCCTGGCCGCGGCTCTCCCGGCAGGTGCGCGACCAGGTCAAGCTGATGGCGCTGCTCGGGCTTTCCAAGACGGCCGACTTCGAGGTGTCGGTCTCCGGCTGGCTCGGCGTCGGCTCCGGCGACCATGACGTGCTCAAGCCCGCCGCGCAGTTGCCGATGGACAAGGTGATGTGCGTCTACGGCAAGGACGAGCTCGACGAGAAGGACAACGACGTCGCCTGCGCGACCGACGCCATCGCCCCGCAGGCCCGTTTCGAGCTGCCGGGCGGCCATCACTATGACGAGAACTACGAGGCGCTCGCCGGGCGGATCGACGCCGAGTTCGTCAAGCGCGCGGGCCCGTGAGGGCGAGGGGCGGCGCGGCCTTTCGGCCGGAAACCCTGTTTCGAGCGCACGCTGGCGTTTCGCCCCGCCAGCAGTCTAAAAAAGCGGCGTGCTCGCGACGGCGGCTCTGGGGGCTTGGACGCCGGTCCGCGCTTGGGGAGTTCAGATGACGGTCTATCCGGTGATTTTGTGCGGCGGCTCGGGCACGCGGCTGTGGCCGCTGTCGCGAGGCGAGGCTCCGAAGCAGTTCATCGAGCTGTTCGGCGAGGGCGGGGGAACGCTGTTCGAGCGGACGCTGACGCGGCTCTCCGCGGCGGACGGGTTCGGACGCCCGGTGGTGGTGTCGAACGAGGCCTACCGCTTCCAGATCGCCGAGGGTCTCGAAAAGGCCGGCGTGACGCCCGAGGCGGTGCTGCTGGAGCCGGTCGCGCGCAACACCGCGCCGGCGGTGGCGGCCGCCGCGGCGGCGCTCGCGGCGACCGATCCGGAAGCCATCATGGCGGTGATGCCGTCGGACCATGTGGTGACCCGCGTCGAGGAGTTCGTGGCGGCGGTCCGGACCGCCGCCGAGGCCGCGGCGGAAGGCCGGATCGTGCTGCTCGGCGTCAAGCCCGACGCGCCGAACGTCGGCTACGGCTACATCCGCGTCGGAGAGCCGATCACGCCCGGCGGGGCGGTGCGGAACGTCGTCTCGTTCCATGAGAAGCCGCAGCGTGAGATCGCCGAGGGCTTCCTGGCTTCGGGCGACTATCTGTGGAACGGCGGCTTCTTCATCATGAAGGCCTCGACGCTGCTCGACGAGGTGCGGCGGCTCGAGCCCGAGATCGCCTCGGCGGTCGACGCCGCGCTCGCCTCGGCGAAGTCCGGCGGCGGCGCGACCGCGCTCGGCGCCGAGGCGCTTTCGACCTGCCCGTCGATCTCGATCGACTATGCGGTGATGGAGCGCACCGACGCGGCGGCCGTGGTGGCGATCGACGTCGGCTGGTCGGACATCGGCTCGTGGTCGGCGCTCGCCGACATCGGCGAGGCGGACGCCGACGGCAACGTCGCGACCGGCGACGCGCTGATGGAGCGCACCACCAACACGCTCGTCCACGCGCCCGACCGGTTGGTCGCGACGCTCGGCCTCGACAACGTCATGGTGGTGTCGACCGGCGACGCGGTGCTGGTGGCCGACCGCGCGCAGGCGCAAGGGGTGGCGGCGCTCGTCTCGGCGCTCAAATCCGCGGGCCGGCCCGAGGCCCATGTCCATTTGAAGCAGCACCGGCCCTGGGGCTCGTTCGAGCGCCTCGCGATCGGCGACCGCTTCCAGGTGAAGCGCCTCACCGTGAAGCCGGGCGGCAAGCTGTCGCTCCAGATGCACTACCACCGGTCGGAGCACTGGGTGGTGGTGCGCGGCACCGCGCGCGTGACGGTCGACCAGACCGAGCAGTTCCTGCGGGAAAACGAGTCCGTCTACATCTCCGCGACCCAGTGGCACCGCCTCGAGAACCCGGGGAAGCAGACGCTGGAGCTGATCGAGGTGCAGATCGGATCTTACGTGGGCGAGGACGACATCGTCCGCTCCGACGACATCTACGCCCGCGACTCCCGCGACAAGCCGAAGGACTACGTCAACGTCCCGAAGTCGATGCAGAAGTAAGTTGGCTTAGAAAGATCAGGCGCGGCCGCTTTCCTTGGGGAGGCGGCCGCGCTTCGTTTGGGCGGTCAGCCGAGCGTCGGCATCACGAACTCCGCGCCGGCCCGGATTCCGGTCGGCCAGCGGGTCGTGATGGTCTTCAGCCGCGTGTAGAAGCGCACGCCCTCGGGGCCGTGCATGTGGTGGTCGCCGAAGAGCGAGGCCTTCCAGCCGCCGAAGGAATGGAACGCCATCGGCACCGGAATCGGAACGTTGACGCCCACCATCCCGACCTTGATCTGGTGCGCGAATTCGCGCGCCGCGTCGCCGTCGCGGGTGAAGATCGCGGTCCCGTTGCCGAACTCGTGCTCGTTCACGAGCCGCGCGGCCTCGGCGTAGTCCGGCGCGCGCACGACCGACAGGACGGGGCCGAAGATCTCCTCCTTGTAGATCCTCATGTCCGGCGTCACGTGGTCGAAAAGGGTGCCGCCGACGAAGAAGCCGCCCTCATAGCCCTGCAGCGAGATCCCGCGGCCGTCGACCACGAGATCCGCGCCGTCGTCGACGCCAGAGCACACATAGTCGTTCACCTTGCCGCGGTGCTGCTCGGTGACGAGCGGACCCATCTCGGCTTCCGGGTCGGCGCCCGGTCCGATCTTGAGCGCGCGAACCTTGGGCGCGAGCTTCTCGATCAGCACGTCGGCGGTCTTCTCGCCGACCGGCACCGCGACCGAGATCGCCATGCAGCGCTCGCCGGCCGAGCCGTAGGCCGCGCCCATCAGCGCGTCGACCGCCTGGTCCATGTCGGCGTCCGGCATGATGATCATGTGGTTCTTGGCGCCGCCGAGCGCCTGGGCGCGTTTGCCGGTCTTTGTCGCGGTCTCATAGACGTAGCGCGCGATCGGGGTGGAGCCGACGAAGCTCACGGCGTCGACGTCGGGGTGATGCAGGAGCGCGTCGACCGCCTCCTTGTCGCCGTTGACGACGTTGAACACGCCGTCCGGCAGGCCCGCCTCCTTCAGCCACGCGGCGACGAGGAGGGCGGGGGAGGGGTCGCGCTCCGACGGCTTCAGGATGAAGCAGTTGCCGCAGGCGAGCGCCACCGGGAACATCCACATCGGCACCATGGCGGGGAAGTTGAACGGCGTGATGCCGGCCACGACCCCGAGCGGCTGGCGCAGCGAGTGGCTGTCGACGCGGCTGCCGACGTTCTCGGTGAACTCCCCCTTGAGAAGCTCGGGGATTCCGGTCGCGAACTCCACCACCTCGAGGCCGCGCTGGATCTCGCCCTTGGCGTCGGAGAGCACCTTGCCGTGCTCGGAGGTGATGAGCGCCGCGAGTTCGTCCGCGCGGGCTTCGGCGATGCCGAGGAACCTGTTGAGGATGCGGGCGCGGCGCAACGGCGGCGTGTCGCCCCATTCGACCGCGACCCTTTTGGCCGCCGCGACCGCGGCGTCGACCGTCGCGACGTCGGCGAGCCGCACCGTGCCGGTCTGCTCGCCGGTCGCGGGATCGAACACCGGCGCGGAGCGCTGGCCAGAGCCGGGCGTCAGCGCGCCGTCGATGAAGTGGGTGACGTCCTTCGCCATCTCGGCCTCTTCTCCTTGCCTCGCCGCCCCAAGCCGGGCGGCCCTTTCGTCCAGAAGCGCGCGAAACCGGCTCTGGCGTCTCCATGGGGCTTTCATGGACCCGGCGGCTCCCCGCCGGGCGACGCCGATCAGGAGCCGAACGCCATGAAAACCCTCGTCCTCGCCGCCGGACTCGCAGCCTGCGCCATCGGTCTTGCGTCTCCCGCCTCGGCCGAGACGGGCCGCGCCGACGCCCAGTTCATCGGCATCGATCTCGACAACGGCTCGATCTATTACAACGGCCGCAACTCAGGTCGATACTGCCTCTACCAGACCGTCCGCGTGTTCAACCGCGTCACCGGCTATTACGAGCGCCGCCGCGCCCGCCGCTGCGGCCGCGGCCTCTACTTCCGGTGACCGCGCGGCGCGTCGTCGCCTCGATGACGCTTGATCACGACAAATGATCGGTGGATGACTTCGCCCGGGGCCGCCGCAGAGCCGCCTCGGGCCTTGGGGAAGACGCGACATGACGGCGAGCCGCCTGTTCCGATCCATCCTGCTCGTCTGGGCGGCGCTGATCCCGGCATGGGCCCATGCGGCGCCCCAGGGCCTCACCGACAACACGGACTCGATCGCGGTCGTGGTCGGCAACCGCGACTACAAGCAGACCGTGCCGGTCGACTTCGCGGCGAACGACGCCGACGCCATCAAGGCGTTCCTCGTCGGCTCGCTCGGCTTTCGCGAGCAGAACGTCTTCGTCCTGAAGAACGCGACGCTGAACGAATTCAACCAGGCGTTCGGCACCGAGAAGAACCCGCAGGGCGGCCGGCTCTGGCGCAGCGCCGTGGAAGGCAAGTCCAACGTCTTCGTCTATTATTCCGGCCACGGCGCGCCCGACTTCAAGACGCGCCAGCCCTTCCTGCTGCCGCAGGACGGCGACCCGAACAGCCCCGAAAGCGGCTATCCGCTCGAGACGCTCTACCGCAATCTCGACCTCGTGAAGCAGAAGGTCGGCGCCGACCGCAACGTCGTCGTCATGGTCGACGCGTGCTTCACCGGCGAGACCGGGCGATCGGGCGAATCCCTGCTCGCGGTCTCCGCGCCGGGCTTCGCGCCGGCCAAGCCCAAGACCGGAGGCGGGGTCATACGCCTGGCCGCCACGTCCGGCGCGACGCCCGCCAACTGGGATTCGCGCGCCAAGCTCGGCCTCTTCACCAGCCGCATGCTGATGGGGGCGGCTGGCCTCGCCGACGGCGCGGACGGCGCCAAGCCCGACGGGCTCGTGGCGTGGAGCGAGCTCCAGAAATATCTCGACGACACGGTGGAGGCGGACGCGCGGCGGGATTCCGGACGCGAGCAGATCCCGGAGGTCGATCCGTCGAACATCATCCTGAAGGTCGCGGCCCCCGTGCCCGCGATCGCGCCGAGCTTCTCGGCCGCGCGCGACGAGGCGGCGTGGAAGCGCGCGAGCCAGGCCGGCACGCGCGAGGCGCTCGAGGCCTATGTGGGCCAGTGCGGCGAGGTCTGCGCCTACCGGCAGGACGCGATGGCCAAACTGTTCGAGGGCCAGCGCTCGACCCAGGCGCTGCGCGACGCCGAGAACTGGCGGAGCTTGAGCGCCGCCGGCAAATATGAGGACTACCTCAAGACCTGCTCGCCGATCTGTGCCTATCGCTCGCTTGCCGAGGGCTATCTCGGCCGTCCCGTGGCGGCGGAGGGCGGCGCGGGCGCGACCGAGTGCGACGACCTCGCCGCCGCCCCGAACGATCCCGACAAGCCGGCGGACGCCAAGGGCGTGCCGCTGTCGCGGATCGAGGCGCGGCCTGCGATCGCGGCTTGCAAGAAGGCCGCGGAGAGCCAACCCGCCGAGCGGCGCTTCGCCTATCAGCTCGGCCGCGCCTACGACAAGGCGGAGCGCTATCGCGACGCCTTCGCCTCCTACAAGGCCGCGGTCGACGCCGGTTCGGTCGCGGCGATGAACAATCTCGCGACGCTCTACGAGAACGGCGAGGGCGTGAAGGTCTCGCTGCCCGAGGCCTATCGGCTCTATTCGAAGGCCGGCGAGGCCGGAAACGTGCTCGGCATGTCGAACGCCGGCCGCATGACCGAATATGGCCGGGGGACGCAGAAGAGCGTCGAGGGCGCGGTCCGCTGGTACCGGATGGCGGCCGAGGCCGGAGACGTGCCGTCGATCGTCAAGCTCGTGCCGCACTACAACGCCGGCACGGCGGGCCTGCCGCGAGACCCGCAGAAGGGCTTCGATCTCTTCCGTCAGGCCGCCGATAAGGGCGACCCGAGCGCGCTCGCCACCATGGCGGTGCTGATCGACAACGGCTTCGGCTCGTTCTTCCCCGGCGAGAAGCCGGTCGTGCTCCTGAAGCGCGCGCTGGCCAAGGGGATCGCGGGCTCGGCCTCAATCTCCGCGCTCGACGGCAACGCCCAGAAGCTGAAGCCCGCCACCGTCAAGGCGCTGCAGAAGGAGCTCGGCAAGGACGAGTTCTACACCGGCCCGCAGGACGGCAAGTTCAATCCGGTGTTCGTGCGGGCGCTCGACACTTACGCGAAATACCAGGAGCAGCAGGATCCAGGCGCCCAGGCGAAGGCCGCGGAGTGAGGGACAGGGACAACGCGGCGCCATTCTCCCCTCCCCCTTGCGGGGAGGGGTCGGGGGAGGGGGTGGTTCCGGATGAGGGGCAGAGGGCGACGCTGCTCCACGCGCAACGCCGCCGCTCCATCTTGAACCACCCCCACTCTTACCCTCCCCGCAAGGGGGAGGGAGCGGAGACGTCGCGCTCGTTCAAGACCGCGTCCCGCCTTGCGGCCGGGGTGGCCACCGCTCTCCTCCTCTCCGCCTCCCCCGCTTCCGCCGATCCGCTCGCCAAATGGCTCGACGCCGTCGAGACCTGCGCGCCGGCTCGCCCGCTGACGCTCGCGGTGGTCGGGGTCGAGCCGAGCCAGACCGCGCTTTCGCGCGAGCAGGCCGAGGAGGTGAGGCTCGCCATCGAGTCCCGGCTTCAGGCCACCGGCCGCGCCAAGCTCGCGGCGGCGTCCGATGTCGTCCGGATCAAGGGCCTACGCGAGGGAACCACGGGCCTGACCGCGGACGAGGCCGAGGCGCAGATCCGCGCGGCGTTTTCGGGCGACGCCACGGTGTTCTTCGCCGATCCCCAGCGCGAGGGCGCCAAGGCGAGCGTCCGTCTGCTCGCCATCGGCGCGCGCGCCGACTGCAAGGCGACGAGCGAGCCGATCGAGGTGCCCGTCCGCGAGGGGCCGGGCCTCGCCGACATCGACCAGCTGTTTTCGGGCGCGGTCCGCGCGCTGGGGCAGGCGGCGGCGGAGGCTGCGAGCGTCACCGTCTGCCCGTTCCGCGCGGCGTCGGGCCATTCCACCTGCGGGGCGGCGCTCGCCGAGCGGCTCACCATCGCGCTCGACGCCGAGGCGCGCTCGGCCAATCGCGTGCTGAGGGGCGGGACGCTCGAGGTGAAGCGCGCCGCGGAAGGGGCCTGCGAGGCCGGCGGCGAAAATCTCGTCGCGCTGGGGGGCTTCGACCACGACCGGCAGGGCCAGTCCTGGATGAGCCTCGAATTCCGCCGCGGCGGCGCGGTGCTGGCGCCGGTCGGCCGGCGGAAGATCTCGATCGAGGCGCTCGGCTGCGACCCGGCGATGCGGCCGTTTCTCGACCATGTGGCGGCGACCGCGGCCACCGATCGCGCCAAGCTCGACATCGCGGCGCTCCAGAACCCGTTTTCGAGAGGCCAGCGGCTCGACGTCCGCATCGCGTCGAGCGCGCGCCAGAAGCTCTACTGCTGGGTGCTGGCCCCCGACGAGACCGGCTTCGTGGCGCTGCCTGTCCGAGGCGGCAAGGCGACGGATGCGCCGGGCGACCGGCGCTACCCGCGCGGCTTCGGCCTCGCGGAGATCGTGCTTCAGGAGCCGTTCGAAAACCTGTTCTCGTGCTTCGCCGCCGAGAACGGCCTGCCGCAGGCGCTGGAGGCGCGCTGGATGGCCGCCTCGCCGGGCGCCGATGGCGACGCCAAGCTGCTGTCTCGGGCCGAAATCCTCGACCTCATGGAGCAGATCCGCGCGACGCCGGGAGTTCGGGAAGCGACGACGCGGATCGTGGTGCGGTGATCTCTTTCTCGTCCCGGACTTGATCCGGGACCCAGAACCGACGGCGGTTCAGGCAGATCCTCGACGCCTCAGTTCACTTGTCACCCGTCTCGGTTCTGGGTCCCGGATCAAGTCCGGGACAAAAGCGCCGCGGAGCCGGAAAGGTGGATGCGCCGAATGCGCCGGGCATGACGCGCCAAGACGAACTGCGTGCTTCGAGACGGCTCTTCGAGCCTCCTCAGCATGAGAAAGGTCGGAGGATCTGATTCAGAGCCACAACGATCCTCATGCTGAGGAGCGGCCGTCAGGCCGCGTCTCGAAGCACGCAATGCCCCTCACCGGATCTCGATCCGCCCGCCGGGCTGCAGCGCGTCCATCGGGCGGTCGGGCAGCACCCGCGTGTCCCCGCCGACGTTCCGCCGCGCGCGGTCGACGTCGTCGGGCGAGGTTCCGGCGGGAAGCTCCACCACCAGCTTGCCGTCGCCGATGTCCTCGACCTTGACCCCTTGCCCGAAGATCGTGCGGAGCGAGACGAGCGTCTCGGGCGGCACCCGGTCGCGGCCGGCGAGCACGAAGATCACGCGGCGGTTCTCCTTTCCGAGCTCGACGCAGACCGGACCGCAGCCGGCGAGCCGGGGGTCGGGCTGCGACGGCTTCGGATCCTCGGACTTTCCGGGGTCGGGCGTCGGCCCCGGCGTCTCGCCGCCGGCCTGCCCGAGCGCCGCGACCGCCGCGGCGGCGTTCGGCATCACGAAGGCGCGGCCGCCGCGCGGGTCGGTCACCTTGGTCCCGGTTGAGGCCAGGATCTTCACTAGCTGGTCGACGGAGGCCTCCGGGACCTTGGCCTTCATCAGCGCGAACAGCCCTGTGACATGCGGGGCCGCCATCGAGGTGCCGTCGAGCTTGTAATAGGCGTGCGCGGCCGAGGAGAGGATCTGGCTGCCGGGCGCGACGAGATCGACCAGCGGCGAGGCGTTGGAATAGGCCACCGCGATCTTGCCGTCCTTGCCGACCGACCCGACCGTCACGGCCGAGCGGATGCAGGCGGGCTCGGTCACTGCGTCCGAAAAGCCGTTGTTGCCCGACGCCGCGACGACGGGGAGCCCTGCGGCGGTGAGCCGGTCGATCACCTGGGCGTAGGCCGACTGCAGGTCGCAGGCCTCCGCGGCCTTGCCGCCGCCGAGGCTCAGGTTGACCGCCGCGACCTTGGCCTCGGCGCGGATCTTCTCGACGTAGAGCAGCCCCTTCAGCACGTCTGAGGTGAAGGCCGAGATGCAGGTCTTCTGGCCCTTTCCGCAGACCTTCTCGCCGTCGAAGCGCGAGAACACCTGAACGGCGACGATGCGCGCCGCCGGGGCGACGCCGTTCAAAAGCCCTTCGGCCGATTGCCCGTTCGCGCCCGCGGCGATGCCGGCGACATGCGTGCCGTGCACGCAGTTCGGCGTCACGGCGCGGATGTCGCAAGCGCGGCCGGAGCCCGGGCCGACCTGCTGGTCCTGCCCGTTCGGGCAGAGCGATTTCGCGCCCGTGGCGGGCGAATTCGAGGAGAAGCAGGCCTCCGCCGCGATGCGGCCGGCAAGGAACGGGTGCTCGGTCTCGACGCCCGTGTCCAGCACGGCGACCGAGACGCCGTCGCCCTTTTCGCCAGCCGTCGCCCAGGCGTCCGGAACCTTCAGCATCGCGGTCGATTGCGGAAGGAAGGCCTGCATCAGCCGGTCCGGCGCCACGCGCTGGACGTTCTGGTCGCGGGCGAGGCCCCCGAGCCCGTCGCGCGAGACCTCCGCCACCACGAAGGGCGTGTCGCCGATGCGGCTCACCGCTTGCGCCGAGGCGCCGTAGGTCGAAGCGATGTAGCTCTCGGGCTCGCGGGCGCTCTCCTGCCGGTTGGGGGCCATCAGCACGATAACGCGCTGGGAGGCCCCGCTCCGCGCCGCGGTCATCAGCGACTCCGGCACCTTGTTTGGGCTTTGCGCGAGCGCCGGACCTCCGAGCGCGATGAGCGCCGCGGCGGCGATGAGCGGTCGAACCGTCGCCTTCATCCATTCCCCTCCCATATCGCCCGGATCGGGCTCTCGATGACCCATGCTTGGAGCGTCGAGAGGCCGTTTCGCTTGCAAGGCGACCTGCCTGCGGGCGACGTTGTCGCACGACAATACGACATGAGAAGCGGCGGCGCGCCAGAACCGGGCGGAGACGAGAGTGGACGGGACGGAGCGGCTTTCGGGCGTCGACGAAACGCTGATGGGCGACGTGGCCAATGTCGCGGAAGGCCGCGGCCTCGCTTTCGGCGATCGCGCCTGGCTCGCCCGCGCGGTGACGGGGGCCGTACGCCCCAACCGCGACAAGCCGTTCTGGGATCTCGCCCATCTCCTCGCCGTGATCGCCCGCGCCGCCGGCCCCGACGGCGTGATCGACCTCGCGCTCGACCCGCGGCTGTCGCGCGGGGATGCGGTTCGCGGCGGGCTCGCGGACGCCGGCGTTGCGACCGACGACCACGGTCCTCTTCTCGCTCTCGACGGCCGCGACTGGTGCATGGGCTGGAGCGGGACGGCGCGGCTGCTGGCGCTCGCCGAATTCGTGCTGACCGCCGACGGGCTGGCGCAATTCGCCGCCGTCCGCGGCTTTGTCAGCGACCTCGGCGCGGCGCCGGACCGCGAGGCGGTCGACCAGTTCTCCCGACGTCTCGTGCGGATCGCGACCGCCTATCGCGAGGCCCACATGCCGATCGCACCGGTCGAGAAGCGGTTCCGCGCGATCCTCTCCTTCCTCGGCGAACGCCGCGGCGGGGGCGCGTTCGGCGACGGCGACGTGCTGGCGTTCTGGCGCGCGGAGGTCGAGAGCGGCGAGCGCACCCAGTTCCGCACCGTGGCGGAGCATTTCGTCACCTATTCCAAGGCTTTCGAGGCCTTCGGCGGGCTGGCGAAGCTCACCGGCGCGGCGTCGGTCGAGGAGATCGAGGGCTGGAGCGACCGGCTCGACGGGGCGCTCGCGGACCTCGTGGGCGAGGCGGACGAGCAGGAGCCGCTCGCCCTGCGCCTCAAGGCGCTGCCGGACGGACCCAAGATCCTCACCAAGGCCGAGCGCGACGAGGTCGCCGACATCGTGGCGCTTGCGCCCTTCCACCGCGACCGGCCGCTGACCGTGCTGCGCTCGATCAGCTTCGGGCGCGTGCAGTCCGGCATCGCCAACCGGCTTCGCCGCGGGACCGGCGGGCCGGACGTCGCCGAACGCGCGTCCTGCGGCGAGGCCGAAAGCTATGAGGCGGTCATCGGGCGCGCGCAGGTTCTGGACGAGCATGTCGAGCGCATGGTCCGGATCGCCGCCGCGCTTCGCCTCGGCGCTTCCGCGACGCGCGACGCGCGCCTCGAGGCCGTCGTCGCCCAGGCCGAGGCCGACCTGAAGCGCGTGCGCCGCGCAGGCTTCGACGCCGACCGCGAGACGCTGGCGGCAGGCTTTGCGACCGCCGACGGCGTTCTGGCCGACGCCCGCGCGGCGCTCTCCGACTTTCTTGCGGCGACCCGCGCTCTGACGGGCTGGAGCCCGCTTCCCGAAGCTTTCGACGAGGACCGCGAGGCGTTCGCCGCCGTTTTCGCCCGCGCCTATCTCGCGCAGGAGACCGCCGCATGAGCGCGCTGTCCGGACCCGAGGCAGGGCGGCTTCTCGCCGAGGCCCACGCCGCGCGCGCGGCCGCGACGCTGGGCGAGGCCGCCGCGCCTGCCGTCCCCATCCGCGCGCTCTGGGCGCACGCAAGTCGCAAGGCCGGCGCGCCCGTCGATTTCGCCGTCGTCCGCGCGCTGCGGGACGATCCTGAGACCGCGGCGCGCTATCGGGCGCTGCTCTCGGGCGTCGCGGTCGCGCATGCGCCCTTCGCCGTCGCGGCCTCGGACGGCGCGATGACCGAGCGTCGGGTCGGGCCTTACCGGCTTTCGCTCGTCGCGGCGTCCGACGGCGCGCCGCCCTTGCTGGTGATCGCCTCGGAGGGCGCGCCGGCCCCGAAGGCGATCGAGATCGCGTCCGGGGACACGAGGGTCCGCCTCGCGCTGCCCGAGGCCGTCGAGGGCGCGCAGGTGCTCGCGCTCGATCCGGCCGATCCCGAGGCGCAAGGAGCGGCTGAAGCCTTCCAGGATCGCGCCGCCGAAATCTTCCTCTTCTAGATCATGCTGCGATCTGACGCGCTCACACCGTCATGCCCGGCGGAGCCGGGCATCCACGACTTTCCAGGAGCATGGAGCTTTACGCCGAAGTCGTGGATACCCGCGAAGACGCGGGCATGACGGTGTGGTTCATCCTGAAACCTCCGTGCTCGAGCGGCCCAGAATGAGGCGTCTTCTCGTCGTCGTCCCGACCACCGGCGGCCCCGCTGTCTTGCGGCGGCTCGGCCCCCGCGCGGGGCTGCCGGTCTCGGCCGCCTTCGCCGACGGCGACTACCGGCCGCTCGCCTGGTCGGCCGACTACGCCCGGCTGGCGGCCCCGGGCGGTCCGATCGCCCGCGCGCTCGGCGAGGCGCCGGCGCCGCATGAACTGCGCCTCGACCGCTCCTTCGACGCCGGCCGAAGCTGGGAGGCGCCGGTCGCGGCCGCGCATCTGCTGATCGCACGAGGATTTGAACTGACCGACGATCCGGCGGCGGCCGACGTCCTGCTGTGGGCCACCGGCGCGGTCGATCTCGATCTGGCGCTGATCTCCGGCGACTATGCGGTCGCGGAGAAGATCGAGCTGTCGGCCGCCCTGTTCGAGGCGGCGAAGGGCGCGGTGGTCGTCGTGGCGCTGCCGCCGGGGACGGCGGGAGAGCCCGGAGCCCGGCCGAGCGCCCGGATCGTCCGGCCGACGTCGGCGCAGGATATCGTCGCCGCTGTTGGACAGCACGCCGCGTCTCGACTCCCTCCCCCCTGCGGGGAGGGTGAGGGTGGGGGTGGTCCAGAACAAAGCGCCGCCGTTGCGCATCGAGTATCGGCGCCCGCTCAGCCTCTTCCGGAGCCGCCCCCATCCCTCACCCCTCCCCGCAAGGGGGAAGGGGGCGGCAACGTCCTCCGCTTTTTCTTCGCGCTCGCCTGCCTTTCGGTTCTCGGCGGCGGCGCGGCGATTTGGCGGTTCGGCGGCCCCGAACCTGTGCCGACGCCCGATCCCGTCGAGACCAATCAGGCAGTGAGAGGCGACGAGACGCCTCCGCCCGCGCCTCCAAAACCTTCGCCAAAAATCGCCGTCGACGAACTCCGCGCGACGGCCGGAAAGACCTGCGCGCAGGCGCTGTTCGGTTCGGCGGCGCCCGAACGCCGGCCGGTCGCGGTCACGGACGGGAGGCTGGAGCCGAGCCGCCTCGACGGCGCGCTCTGCGGCGTTGCGGTTCGCGCTTCCGATCCCGCGGCGGCGTCGGTGCGGGTGACGGGCGCGCTCGCCGGCGCCTCTTCGGCCCCGCGGCCGGACGCCGGCGGCCAGATCTACTGGCTGAAGGACGGGGCCCGCCAAAAGCTCGTCTACGAGGTCCAAGCCCTTTCGAAGGACGGCGGCGCGATCGGCGATCCCGTGCGCCACGAGCTTGCGCCGTGAGCCTCATGGCGTCGTTCGTCATTTGCCGGCGCCGCGGCGTCAGTTAATAGGTTGATCACGAGCGGAGGGGCGAATGCGGCGGCGACGCAGGCAGGGCATTCTGGCCGGACTGGCGATGGCGGTCGCGTTTGCGGGCCCGGCGGGCGCGCAGGTCGCGGGATTCGACCCCGCCGACTACGGCAAGGCGCAACTTCCGTCCCGCCAGAGCACCGGCGACGCCGCGAAATTCATTGACAGCAATCGCGGGGCGTTCGAGCCCGTCGCGGAGCTTGATCCGAGGGACCCGCTCTACGCGCTCGCGCGGCCGGTCGGGCGGCTCGACGTCGTGCTGCGCAACCAGAAGACCGGCCAGGAGGTCGGTTCGTCCTGCACCGGCGAGCTGATCGCCGGCGACTACGTGCTCACCAACCATCACTGCCTGCCGCAGTCCGGCGATCTGAGGCCGGTGAAGGCCTCGCTGCTGATGGACTACCTGACGCTCGACGGAAAGGGCTCGAAGCGGTTCGACGTCGAGCCGAGCCCCCAAGAGTTCAGCGCCAAGCTCGATTTCGCGGTCGCCAAGGTGTCGGGCGGGGCGGTCGCCGAATTCGGCTCGGTGAGGCTCGTCGCAGCCTCGCCCGAGGGCGCGCGCTCGCTGCTCGTCATCCACCATCCGCTCGGGCGGCCGAAGGTGATGAGCCGTTTCCGCTGCCTCGCGCTGAAGGAGCAGGCTGAAGGCGCGGAGCTCCGCCACCGTTGCGACACGCTCGGCGGCAGCTCTGGCTCGCTGCTCTACGCGATGGGGTCCGAGGGCGTCGCGCTCCACAAGGAGGGCGGGCTCGATCCCGCCGACACGACGAGCTTCAACACCGCGACGCGGATGTCGGCGATCCTCGCCGAAAGCAAGGTTCTCCAGGCCGCGGTCGCGACGGCAGGCGCCGACGCGCCGCCCGCGCCCAAGGCCGCCGACCGCGGCGGCGACGACCCGATGAAGTCGACGCCGCTCGGCTCGTCGGGCGGGTTGGATACGGGCCAGATGAACTCGATCCTGAGGGGCCAATGAGGGCAGGGGGGATCGCAGAGCGCGACCTCTCCGCCTCCCTCCCCCTTGTGGGGAGGGTTGGGGTGGGCGTGGCTCAGGATAGATCGCCACGGTTGCGCGTGGAGCGACGTCAGCCCCTGAGCCTCTTCCGGAACCACCCCCACCCCCGACCCCTCCCCGCAAGGGGGAGGGGAGAAGCGCCCGCCTCGCTTTCTGAAATCAGCTCCTGCGCAAAAACCGCTCTCGCCGTCCCACGCATCGGAGAGACGGAGCCGGTCGGCTCCCCGACGCTGAAGGAACCGACGTCATGATGTTCGCGACCCGCCTCGCTCTTCGATCCGCGGCCTCGGCCGCAGCGCTCACGCTGCTGGTCGCCGCGGCCTTCGCGCAGTCGAACCCTCTGACCGACCAGCCCGGCCACGGACCGGAGCCCGAGGCCGGCGTCGCCATGGAGCCGCAGGGCGCCGCCGAGGAGCGCGCGACCGTCAATCCGAGCGCGACCGAGATCATCCGCTCGCTCGCTCCCTTCGCGGACGGCAACCCGAACGCGCCGCGCCAGTATCGCGACGTCGACGCCGGCGGGCGCACGGTGCGGGTCGACTACGGCCGCGCCGTCGATCTCACGGTCTTCTTCCTCTACGACAGCTTCCAGCTGACGCCCGAGGCCCGCATCCAGCTCGAGCCGCTCGGTCGCGCGCTGCAATCCGAAAAGCTCGCTGGCTTCCGCTTCCTGATCGCCGGCCACACCGACGCCGCCGGCAGCGACGCCTACAATCGCGGCCTCTCCGCCCGGCGCGCCGCGGCGGTGAAGCGCTATCTCGTCGAGGCCTTCGACATCGAGCCGTCGCGGCTCGTGGCCTATGGCTGGGGCGAAAGCCGGCTCAAGGATCGGGGCAACCCGCTGTCGCGCGTCAATCGCCGCGTCGAGGTCGCGCTCATCGCGCCGCCGCGCCGCTCCTCGTCGCTCGAGCGGTCGAGGCTCGGCTACGAGGGACCGCAAGGCCTGCGCCACGACGTTTCCGGCGACGACGGCTGCGGGCTCGAGGAGATGACCGATCCGCGGCTGCGCAAGCCGCTGGACCTCGACGATTTCGGCGCCGCGCCCGCCGCGGTCTGCGCCGAGACCCTGAACATGGACGATCTCGAACTCGCCCCGCGCCGCTGAACCCGCGCGCCAAAACACCGGAGACTGCCCCGATGCTCATCAGGACTCTTTCGGCGATCGCGGGACTTGCGTTCGCGTCGATCGCTCTCGCCGCGCCCGCCGGCGCCCAGACCAAGCCCAACATCGTGGTGATGGGCGAGGACGCCGACCAGGACTCGGTGCCGCGCGGCAACCGCATCTTCCAGCGCGTCATCGCCGAGCTCGGCGAGACCATGAACCTGCGCGGCTACAACGTCTATGACGAGACCGCGGTCGCCATGTCGGTCACCCAGCCCGGCCGCGTGCGCCGCCGCGACGCGGAGCTCATCGACGTCGCCCGCGCCGTGCAGCAGCCGCCGCTCGACGTGGTGGTGGTGTTCCAGATCTACGCCTCGGCGCAGAAGTCGATGTATTCCGACATCGTGCGTCCCGAGGTGCGGGTCGCGGGCCGGCTCTTGAACGTGCGCACCGGCCAGGGCCTGGGCTCGTTCGAGACCACGGGCCAGCAGCTGCCGCCGCTGCCGCAGGGCTGCGACCGTGAATGCCTGCTCGAAAAGGTCGGCGCCGAGGCCAAGACTCTGGCCAACGACCTTTCCAACGCGCTCGGCGCCAAGCTTGACGGCTTCATCGGCTCGGCCCCGTCCGCGGGCGGCGGTGCGGTGACCGACGTGGCGCCGGCCGGCGGCGGCTCCGTCGGCGCGCCTGCCCCGGCGGGCGACGCCTGCGGCGGCATGCCGACCGCCTATGTGATCAAGGTGCAGGGCTTTTCGGCGGAAGAGATGCAGCGCATGGAGGAGTATTCGGCCGCGTTCAGCTGCTATGCGAGCCATCGCCCGGTGCGCGCCTCGGGCGGCATGGCCGAATACTGGTACGAGACCCGCTCCGACAGCGCCCGCCTCAACCGGAACCTGCGCCTGATGCTCGACCATATGGGCTCGGCCGGCCAGGTCACCTTCACGGGCAACACCTTCACCATCGCCAAGGTCGCGACGCGCTGACCAGGAGGCTCGGCGGCCGTCGTCGTCTTCGGGCGGCGCCGGCGAGGGAGATGACGACTATGCCTCGAAAGACATCCATCGCGCCGAGGGGCTTGGTCACGCCCGCGAAGACGCGGGCGTGACCAAGCCGAGCCGTCGCGCTCAAAGCCCAAGCCTCGTCGCCGCCGCCTGCTTCGCGATCGCGCTGCTCGCGCCCGCCGACGCCTCCGCCCGCAGCGACGCCTTCGAAGCGCTGATCGCCCAATGGACCGACCTCAACTCCGCCTGTCGCGGCGGAAGCGGCGACGACCCGAAGACGATGAAGGCCTGCGACGAGCGCGAGACGATCGGCGCGAGGCTCAAAAAGGGCGGCTGGTGCTACGGCCGCCCCGGAGACGCTGGCTACCAGCGCAACTGGATCCGCTGCGGCTCGTGACCCTGACCACCTCTCCGCGTCAGGACCGTTCGCGGGCGAGGCGGTCCCATTCGACGGACAGCACGCGGTCCAGATGGCGATCGAGCAGGGGCCCGAGCGGAGACCGCCCGATCGGGGTCTCGTAGCAGCGCTGGATGAAGGCGACGTCCATATTGGAGTTGCCTTCGAGGACGCGCGGGCCGTCCGGCGTCAGTCCGATGTCCCAGCCGACGATCGGGCGCGCCGAGAACACGCGATGCGCCTCGATCGCGGCCTGCGCGACCTGATCCCATTCGGCGATCCGCACGCCCGCGACCGGCGCGCCCGTCACCGGATGGACCGGATAGCGCTCGACGCAGGTGCTCGCCACGTCGCCGAGCAGAGGGCCGAGAACGCCCGTCTCGATGTCGATCGCCGCGCCCCATTCCTTCTCGGCGAAGCGCGGCCAGCCCTTCTCGAAACGCCGCAGGATGCGGACGAGCCCGTGGGTGAGGCTCGGCCGGCCGAGGTCGTCGAGGCAGGTGACCACGCGGAACACCACGAGCGACGTCTCGGCCAGAAGCGCGACCGAGGGATGGTTCGCGAGCTTGGGCTGGACGATCAGCCCGTGGGGCCGGTCGAGCTTGGCGAGGCGCTCCGCGAGCTCGGCGTAGCCGAGCGTCCCGCCCGCGTCGTCGCGCCAGAAGAGTGGCGCGATGCGCTCGAAATTGAGCGTGAACTTGCCGCCGCAGCCCTTGCGGTCCTTCACGAACAGGTCGCGGTCGAACGCTTCCGGTCCGGCCCATGGCTGAAAGGCGCCGTCGGACGCGTAGCCGAGGATCGGCGCGACGGGCACGCGGTTCTCCTCGCAGACCTGCGTGAAGGCGATCTTGTCGCTCATGTCGCGGGCGCCGCCCCATGCGGGCGCGCTCCGGTTGATCGCCGCCATCAGGCCGTTCTTGGTCTCGACGCGGGAGATGTAGCCGTCGACGTCGCGCGGGCCGGACGCCTTGTAGAGCGACAGCACGTAGTAGCTGAACGCGTCGATCCCCTGAGCGCCGAGCCGCGCCAGATCGAGCGCCTGCCGCAGCAGGCCGGGGCCGCCGGCGCGCCTGACCGAGGGGCCGACGCGCGCGCCGAACATCAGCGCCATGACGGCGAGCACCACGTGGCGGGCGCCCGCCTCCTGCAGGAAGGGGATGCGGGTCGGGTAGCGGCCGCCGTTGCGCAGGCTGAAGTCGCGGTAGAGCGCGCGCCCCTTGCGCCCGACCTCGGAGGGCGAGAACGCGTAGCTCTTGAGCGGCGCGAATTCAGCGAGCAGCAACGCGACCACATAGGCGAGAACCGCCGCGAGCTCGCCGCTGTCGTTGAGATATTCGAGCGCCTCGGCCCGGCCCGCAGGGTCCGGCTCGATCGCCGCCAGCCAGCCGACATATTGGGCCGCGACCTGCGCCGCGAAGCCGACCGCGAGCACCGTCATCACCGAGCGCCGCATCGCGTAGCGCCGGCACGCCTTGAAGAGGAAATAGGCGGCGACGAACCACATGGCGATCGAAAGCGCCATCTCGCTCGGTCCGTGGGTCTTCAACAACAGCAGTTCGCCGACATTGCCCTCGACCGACAGGAGGCCCATGCCGAGCGTGGCCGCGAACCAGGCGCGCCGCGCCTGCTCGGCCCGCCAGTAGCTCCGCAGCTGCAGCAGCGACCAGGCGAAGCCCATGGTGGCGACCGCGTTGCTGCCGAGCTCGATCGGCGCGAAGGCGCGCCAGGGCGAGACGCCGCTCGCCTCCTGGATCGCTAGCACGGCGCAGAGGACGAGGAACCCGCCGGCCGCCATGCGGCGCGCAGACGAAAACAGCGGATGGAGCGCGGCGTCAGTCTGCATGGGGCGATCCGTTCGCGACGGCGGTTCGGGACGTCATGGCGCCGACGTCTCCGGCGACGCCCAGCCAGCCGCGCAAGTGCGTCCGCTTGAGGGCGCAATGATGGCGTGAGGCGTTGGCGCGAGCGCCGCTCCTCATTTCTTTTTCAGGTAGTTCGATCCGTTGATGACCAGCAGCCCGTCCGAGCCCTTGTCGGGTGCGAAGACGGAGAGCTTCTCGACCTTTCCCGCCTCGTCGGTCAGCGTGAGCGTGAAGCCGTCGATCCGGTAGGTCCCGCTCGCCTCCGGACGCCTGCCGCCGGCGGTGAAGCCGGTCGTCCCGCCGCCCATGTCCGAGGTCGAGCTCGCGCTGGTGAAGCCTGTGCGGGCGAAGCGGCCGCCAGTGTCGAAGGTGAGCGTCCGCTCCGACGACACGCTGTTGCTCGAAAACGCGGTGCTGCCCGTGGAGGCGAAGAAGTAACGCCAGCTTCCCTGAAGCGGCGTCCCGTCTTCCAGCGGTTTCAGGCGGACGTGGCGGTCCTTGCCGATCTTGACGTCGTCGCCGTCGGTCTCGAAGGCCCGCGTCCTGGTCTCGATCACCCCGTACTGGTTGACGACGTCGCGGAGCTCGATCTCGCTCGCGCCCGAGAACCAGCCGCCGCCTTTCAGCGCATAGAGCCCGCAATCGGCCGGCGTCTTCGCGCAATGGGCGGCGAGGTCGCCGTCCTCGGGGAGGCGGTTCGAATAGAGGCCGGACTTGTCGAACACCTTGATCCGGCTTTGCGAATAGAAATCCGTGCCGCCGAAGGCGTTGAGCCGCAGTCCCGTGTCGAGATGCGTGAACGCGCCCTCGAGCCCGCCGTTGCCCTTGGCGGGGACGAGCGCGGTCCCGTCCGACGGATCGAGCTTCAGCGAGCGCACGAGGCCGGCGAACGCGGCCTCGGCGGCTTTGCCCTCGTCGCCGCGGAGGTTGAAGGTCAGCAGCACGACGAAGACCTGCCGGTCGTCGGAGGCGATGCCCGCCGTGCGCTGGCCGACCGACACCCCTTGCACCCGCGCGCAGCAGCGCCATTCGGTGCGGATGCGCCGTCCCGCCGGCGTCAGCCCGTCGGCCTTGAGCGAAGGCTTCTCCTTCGTCAGCTCCGTCACCGACGTGGAGAACTGCGTGAAGTTGGCGTCGAATTGCTCCGGCCCCACCGAGAGCGGCGCCGCCACCTGGATCATCGCGCTCGACTTGCGGCCCTTGTCGGACACGATGGTCTTCTGGAACACGGTGAATGACGTCCCCGCCTTCCGCTCCCAGCCTGCGCCGGCCTCCGGCGCCTCGAACGTCACGCCCTCGATGGTCTCCTGTGCGGCCGTCGCGGCTCCCGCGGGCCAGCAGCCGAGGGCGGCGAGGACGACGGCGGCGCGCGACAGCTTCATGGCGAACCTTCGGATTGACGCCGGGGTGGTCGAGCGACCATGAAGGCGGCGCAAGGTCAAGAGACGGTAGAGGCGGACGGGTGACGGAGACGCGACGGATCGCGACCGCGGGTCTCCTCGCGCTGATCTGGGCGGGCTTCGCGCTGTTCCACGCCGATCAGGCGTCGCGCCTGACAAAGCCGTTCGACAGCGGCCGGCTGGTGACGGTCGAGACCGTGGTGGCGGAGGTCTCCTCGGAGACCGTCTCGACCGGAACTCCGTCGCGGCCCTCGCGCGGGCTGAGCCAGACCCTCATGCTGCCGGACTACCCCGACGTCGTCTTTCCGCTCGACGCCGCGATCGACGCGACGGGGCTTGCGGGCGCGCAGGCGCGGCTCACGATGGTCGGCGACCCCGCCGCGGCGCAGCGCGACCGGCGCCCGATGGACAGGCCCGTCATCGAGGTCGTGGGCGTCGAGCTCGGCGACCGCAGGCTGCTCGACCACGCCGACACGCTCGGCCGCTACGAGGCTGCGGCGGCGCGCCATGACCGCCAGGTCGGGCTGTTCGGCGTCGCGGCGGTCGGAAGCGCGCTGACGGCCGCCTGGCTCGCCCGCCGGCGGATCGCGACGGCGCTGCGACGGCTGCGATAGGCGCGGCGCGATCCTGATCCGCGCGGCCTCTGTCCAGGCTCCCGGCGCCCTCCGGCTTCCGCTATGATCGCGGCTCCCGCAGCGGACCCACGAGCGGAGCCCCGGATGCGCGTTCTCCTGATCCTCGTGGCGGCGATGGTCGCGGCGGCGGCGAGCGCCGCCGAGAGCGCCGACTTCTACGATCCCGGCGGTCTCGATCTCGCGTCGGGGCGTCCGGGAGCGATCCTGCGGGTCGCCGTGCTCGAGGGCGCGCCCGAAGGGGCGACGGCCTACCGCGTCATCTACCGGTCCACAGCCTTCGACGGCGGCGCGATCCCGGTCTCGGGCGTGATCGTCGCGCCGAGCGGGCCGGCGCCGGCCGGCGGCAGGCCCGTGGTCGTCTGGGCGCATCCGACCTCGGGCGTCGAGGACCAGTGCGCGCCGTCGCGGGCGCGGGGCTTCTTCGGCTTCGTGCAAGGCCTCGGCGCGATGCTGAAGGCCGGCTACGTGGTCGCGGCGACCGACTATCCGGGCCTCGGCATGCCCGGTCCCCATCCCTATCTCGTCGGCGTCAGCGAAGGACGGGCGGTGCTCGACTCGGTTCGGGCCGCCCACGCGCTGCCCGAGGCCGGCGCGAGCCGCCGCTTCGCCGTCTGGGGCCATTCGCAAGGCGGTCACGCCGCGCTGTTCGCCGGCGTTCTGGCCGCGACTTACGCGCCCGAGCTCGACCTGGCGGGCGTCGCGGCGGCCGCGCCCGCCACCGAGCTCGCGACGCTGCTCGCCGACGACATCGCGACCTTGGGCGGGCGCAACCTCACCGCCATGACGCTCTGGTCCTGGGCGCAGGTCTATCGCGCGCCGATCGACGACGTGGTGAAGGCCGAGGCGCTGCCGGTCGTCCAGAGGCTCGCGGGCGACTGCATCGAGAGCGTCTTCGACATCTTCGCCCGCATGGCTCCCTCGAGGGCGCTCGCGAAGGAGTTCCTGAAGTCGCAGACCTTCTACGAGACCGAGCCGTGGCGCGGGCTGCTCGCCCGCAATTCGCCCGGCCTGCCGCCAAAGGGCGCGCCGCTGTTCCTCGCGCAGGGGACGGCGGACGATCTCGTCAGGCCGCAGGTCACGCAGGACTACGCCGATCGCGCCTGCCGCGCGGGGCGGGCCGTCCGGATGGTCTGGCTGCCGAAGGGCGGCCATCTCTACGCCGCGCGCGACAGCGCCGCGCAGGCGGTCGCATGGATCGGCGACCGCTTCGCAGGGCTTGCGCCGCCCAACGACTGCGCCGCCGCGACGCCGTAGCGACGGCGCGACGCGGTCAATCGTGCGGCCCGCACGGGCCTTCGACGCGATCGATCTCCAGCAGGGGCGGCCTGCTGAACCGGCCCTCGATCACGAGGCAGCCGTCGGCGCGCCAGGCCGCCGCCACCGCCTCCTGGTCGGCTGTCGCGCCGGACATCGGCGGCGGCGCGTCGCCGGCGAACATCGGCCGCCCGAAACGCGGCTTTCCGGGCTCGGATGCGGCGAGGACGCCGATGCGCGGGCAGGGCTCCTTCACGCACATGACGCCGGTCGAGCCGATCTTGAGGCGGCCTTCGAAAGATCGCTCGTCGGAAGCCGCCGGCGCCGCGGCGAGGGAGCCAAGCGCGAGGGCGATCCACAGACGTCCCGCCATGCGCGTTCTCCTTGATCGTACGAGCGGTCGGCTCAGCGTCCGGCGGCCTCGGCCGCGCGGCGTCGGTCGATCAGGATCTGGCGCTTGGCCTGTTCGCCCTGCCGTCGCCCGACCTCGAAGGCCACCGACTTGAGCCAGGCGTCGGCCGCCGCTCTGCCGTCGCGTGCCGCGCGGCGATTGTACTCCGGGCGGTAGCGTTCGCCGAGCGCGCGCTGCTGGGCTGCGGTCGGCCGATAGCGCGCCATTTCGGCCTCGGTGGCCTTGAAGGCGCGAAGCTCCGCGGCGGTCGGCTCATAAGGCTTCGTCCGGGTCGCAGCGGCCGCGGGCGCCGAGGAGGGCGTCCGTTTGACGAGCGCCGCGCGCGCGGCGCGGGCCTCGGTCGCGAGCCTGCCCTTCGGATTGGCTTTCAGGAAGGCGTCGAGCGCCTCGACCGTTCCGGCGGCCTTGGCCGCCTGAAGTTCCTTGGCCGGATCGCGCGCTTCGGCGGGCGCGGCGGGCTTTTCGGGCTCAGCGAGCGGCGGCGGCGCGGCGGCCTCGCCGTCCTTGCCGAGATATCCGAGCGCGAGCCGGCGATAGGCGCAGACCTTGCCGCAACCGTCGAGATAGGCCTGGTACTTGCCCTCGGCGGAGAGCCGCCGCCAGGTCTCGTCGTCGGCCGTCGCCTCGGCGGCGCGTCGGCGCTTTAGCAGCCGGTCCATCGCCTGGTCGCGATAGGCGCAGGGCTCGGCGCATTGGCCGACATAGGCTTCGAGCGCCTCGCGCGAGCCGTCGATCTCGGCGGAGCGCCACGCGGCCTCGTCGCGGGCGCGGTCGAAGCTGCGGCGGATCGCGGGCGCCGGCTCGACCATCGGCAGCGAAAGCGCGGCGACGTCGATCTCGGGCGCCTGCTCGCGGCCGACCTCGCGCCGGGCCGTCGCCTGCACCTCGCGCGCCACATAGGCCTGCAGGTCGGCCCATTCGACGCGCCGGGCGTCGCCCGCGCCCGCGCCTTTGGGCGCCGCAAGACCGGCCGCTCCCATCAGGAAGCGGCTGGTGAAGAGGCCGAGCTTCGCGCCCTCGTCCCAGTTCGCGGGGGTCGCTCCGGACGTCGCGGCGAGCCGCACGACGCCGCCGGCGGCCTTCGGCTTCGCGGGCGTGAAGCCGGGCGCGGAGACCGCCAGCATGTTCTCGCCCTTGCGGCCGGTCTCGCCGGTGAAGCAGGCGTCGACCATCACGACGACCTGCCGGGCGGGTCCGACCTTCTGCTTCACGAGCTCGAGGTTGCGGTAGAGCGTTTCCAGCGCATAGCCGCTCTCGGGGAAGTTGGGATCGCCGTCCTGCGGCAGCAGGAAGGGCTGGCGCGTCCTCAGATCCGGCGCGCCGTGGCCGGAATAATAGACGAAGACGTTCGAGCGCCCGGCCACGACGCTGCGCCACAGCCGCCCGCCCTGCGGGTTCGCCTCGCTGCCGAACGCCTGGTTCAGCTCGTTGAGCGTCGCGTCCTGCAGCACGAAGACGTTCTCGTCGCGAAACCGCAGGCCGCGGACGAGGAACTCGCGGATTGCGCCGGCGTCGTTGTGGGCGTAGTCGACCGGCGTGGTCTGCTTGTAGTTCCGGTTGCCGACCACGATCGCGATCGAGTCCGCATTGTCGTCGAAGGCGCGGGGGGCCTCCGCGAAGGCGAGCGGAACGGCGGCGAACAGCAAGGCGAGAACCGCCAGAAGCCTGACCATCGCGCGTTCTCCTCCCCGAGAAGCCGCATCGCCCGCGGCTCCAAGCCGTCCCGCCCTGAAAGCGCGCGCCGGTCCGTTGCGGCGCGGTCCGAACTTTCCGCAAGACGCGGTCACGCCTCCAGCCTCCTCAGGTCACGTTTTCGGGAATGCGCCGGTCGTCGGCGCGCCCGAGGCGGCAGAGTTCGAGCAGGGGTCCGGCGGCGGCCGGGTCGGCGCGGAAGCGGTCGTACTCCTCGGCGCTGATCGCGAAATAGGCCTCGAACTCGGCGGCCGACATCGCGCCGCTGACCGGCGTGCTGAGGAAGCGTCCGCCGGTCCGTCGATCGAGCCCGAGCGTGAAGCGCCATTCGCGGCTCACCCAGCAGTCCACGAAGCGCGGGGCGGCGGTCTCGTCGGAAGGCGGGTTCGTGGCCATGGCGGGGTCTTTCCGTCTCTCGCGTCGGTCGTCGGTCCTTGCGCTCCGCAGAGCGGGATTCGTCCGCGAAGCCTGCGCCGATTGCGTTCCGGTTGCGCGCCCTACATGTTGCGGAGACCGCGTAGCCCCGAGTGCCTCAGTGACGCCGCCCGACATCGTGAACGACGCGCAACGACTGGCCGCGCTCGCAAGCTACGACATTCTCGACACGCCGCCCGAGCCGGGCTTCGACGAGGTCGTGCACATCGCGCGCGTGCTGTGCGACGCGCCGGTCGCGCTCGTCAGCCTCGTCGGGCAGGACCGGCAATGGTTCAAGGCGCGCGACGGCTTCGCGCCGAGCGAGACGGATCTCGCGAGTTCGGTCTGCGCGCATGCGCTTCTCGAGCCCGACCTGCTCGTCATCGGCGACCTCGCCGCCGATCCGAGGACGCTCGCAAATCCCCTCGTGACGGGCGAGCCGCGCATCCGCTTCTACGCCGGCGCGCCGCTGCGCACGCCGGCCGGCGAGGTGCTGGGAAGCCTCTGCGTCATCGACGTCGCGCCGCGGCCCGCGGGCCTGTCGCCCAAACAGGCGAGCGCGCTCCGGAACCTCGCCGCGCAGGTCATGGCCCAGCTCGAGCTGCGGCGCGCGCTCGCCGACCGCGACGCATTGCTCCGCCAGCGCGCTCAGGCGGTCGCGAGACGCGAGGACCTGTTGAAGCTCGGCGACGACCTGCGCGAGGCTGAGACCGAGAAGGAGATGATCCGGATCGCGTCCAGGCTCGTCGGGCGCGCGCTCGACGCCTCGCGCGCCGGGTTCGGCCATCTCGACGCGCGCACGGAGCACATCGACATCGTGCAGGACTGGACCCGCGAGGGGATCGCGAGCATCGCGGGCCGCCATCGCTTCGAGGATTACGGCGACCTGCTGCCCGACATCCTGCGCGGCGATCCGCTCGTGATCCACGACGTGCGCGCCGATCCGCGCACGGCGGCCGATCCGGAGCCGATGCTCGCGCTGCAGATCGGCTCGCTGGTCAACGTTCCGGTCCGCGACCGCGGCCGGACCGTCGCGATGCTGATCGCGCAGGACGACCGCCCGAGGGCGTGGTCGGCCGAGGAGCTCGTGTTCCTGAGGAACGTCGCCGATCGACTGGAGGTCGGCGTCGGGCGTCTGCGCGCGGAGGCCGACCAGCGCATCCTCAACCACGAGCTCAGCCATCGCATGAAGAACATGATGGCGATGGTGCAGGCGATCGCGACCCAGACGCTGAAAGGCGTGCCCGACCGCGCGCCCGTCGACGCGCTGTTGAAGCGGTTGCTGGCGCTCGCCTCCGCGCATGACGCGCTGCTCACCGCCGACTGGACCTCGGCGCCGATCGGCGCGACGGTCGCCTCCGTGATCGCGCGCTTCGGCCTCGACGACGGACGCTTCGCGATGGGCGGCCCCGAGGTGCAGCTCGGGCCCCGGGCGACGCTCTCTCTCGCCATGCTGGCGCATGAGCTCGCCACCAACGCGGTCAAGCACGGCGCGCTCTCGGTCGAGGCCGGCAAGGCGTCGGCGTTCTGGCGCGTGGAGCAGGATGGCGGCGAGCCCGAACTCGTTCTGGAGTGGCGCGAGACAGGAGGGCCGCCGGCGCGCGAACCCGCGGCGCGGGGCTTCGGCTCGCGGCTCATCAATATGGGCCTCGTCGGGTCGGGCGGCGTCGATCTGCGGTTTCTGCCGAGCGGGCTGGAGGGAGACTTCCGGGCCCCGCTCCATCAGGTGCGCCAGTCATGACCGGCAGGGAAAGCGAACCTTTGCGGCGCTCCGGGGTCCGCCAGGTCGTGCTCGTCGTGGAGGACGAGCCGATGCAGCGGATGATGGCGGTCGACCTCGTGGAGGAGGCGGGCTTCGAGGCGCTCGAGGTCGCCGACGCCACGGAAGCGGTGTCGGTCCTCGAGGCGCGGGCCGACATCCGGATCGTGGTCACCGACATCGACATGCCGCGCGGGCTCGACGGCGTGCGTCTCGCGGCCCTCATCCGCGAGCGCTGGCCGCCGATCGAGATCATCGTGATCTCGGGATTCCGGGCTCTGGCGGAGGTCCGCTTGCCCGAGCGCGCGGAGTATTTCTCCAAGCCCTACGAGCCGGCGGCGGTCGTCGCCGCCCTGCGCCGCATGGCCGGCTGAGGCCGCGCGTCCCCGGCGCTCATGCGCCGTCGACGGCCCGATAGGCCTCGGGGATCACGAACACCTCGTCGGCGCGCGCGTAGCCTCCGTCCTTGACCTCCTCGATCAGCACCATGGTGTGCGGGCGCGCAGCCTCGCTGAAATACTCGACCACAAGGTCCGTCACCCGGTGGATGATCTCCTCCTTCTGGGCGCGCGACAGGGCGGCTTCCGGCACCTTCATGTTCACGAACGGCATTGGTTTCTCCTCGATCGGGCGTTTGGGGGGCGACGGCGGGCTCAGACCATGCCGCCATTGGCGCGGATGACCTGGCCGTTGACCCAGCCGCCGTCCGGTCCGGCGAGGAACGAGACGACGCGGGCGATGTCGTCCGTCTCGCCGAGGCGTCCGGCCGGGATCATCCGGGTGATCCCGGCGACCTGCTCGTCGGACTTGTCGGAGAGGAACAGCTCGGTCGCGACCGGTCCCGGCGCGACGGCGTTCACGGTGACGCCGCGGGGCCCGAGCTCCTTGGCGAGGATGTGGGTCATGGTCTCGACGGCCGCTTTGGCGGCGGCGTAGACGCCGTAGCCCGGCAGCTTCAGCCCGACGACGCTGGTCGAGAAATTGACGATGCGCCCGCCGTCGCGGAGCCGGTTGGCGGCCTCGCGCATGCCGCGGAACACGCCGCCGAGATTGACCGCCATATGGGCCTCGAACAGCGCGTCGTCGGTTTTGGCGATCGGCGCGAGCTTCATGACGCCGGCGTTGTTGACGAGCACGTCGACGCCGCCGAACTCGGCCTCGGCCGCATCGAACAGCGTGGCGGCGCCCTTCGGATCGGCGAGGTCGGCCTGGACCGCTGTGGCGCGGCCGCCGCCGGCCGAGATCTCCGCGACGACGCCCTCGGCCGCGTCGCGGCCGCGGGCGTAGTTGACGATCACGGAGAAGCCGTCGGCCGCAAGACGCCGCGCGATCGCGGCTCCGATGCCGCGCGAGGCTCCTGTCACGATGGCGGTGCGATTGGGCGTGTCGGTCATGGTCCGTCTCCTGTTTCGAAGGAGAACATGGATCCACACAACGTCCGGATAATCGGTCGCCGCTTGCCAATACTTTTCGTTTATGGCGAACAATGGTCATGGACCATCTCGACGGACTCCGCCTGTTCGCCAGGATCGTGGAGCGGAGGAGCTTTACGGCCGCCGCGTCCGATCTCGCTTTGCCGCGCTCGACGGCGACCGAGGCGATCCGCCGGCTCGAGGCGCGGCTCGGAGCAAGGCTGCTTGAGCGCACGACCCGCGTCGTGACGCCGACGCTCGACGGACGGCACTTCTACGAGCGCTGCGTCGCGATCCTCGCGGATATCGAGGACGCGGAGGCGACGCTGCGGTCCGGCGAGCCGCACGGCCTGCTGCGCGTCGACGCGCCCGGACTGCTGACGCGCACGTTCCTGCTTCCCGAACTGCCAGCGTTTCTCGAGCGGCACCCGAAGGTCGACGTGCAGTTCGGCCAGAGCGAGCGTCTGGTCGACCTCGTGCGCGAGGGCGTCGACTGCGCCATCCGCGTGGGCGAACCGGCCGACAGCGCGCTTGCGATGCGTCGGCTGGGCGCCTTGCCCGAGGTCACGGTCGCGAGCCCGGCCTATCTCGACCGGCGCGGGACGCCGGGCGCGATCGGCGATCTCGACGGACATGAGATGGTCGGCTTCGTCTCGTCGCGGACCGGCGAGATCCTGCCGCTTGAATTCGTGATCGAGGGCGAGACCCGGCGCATCGTTTTGCTAAGCCGCACGGCGTCGAACGACGCCGACACCAACGCCGACCTCGCGCGGCTCGGCTTCGGCCTGGTGCAGGCGCCGCGCTATCGTTTCGAACCCGAGCTCGCCGACGGGACGCTCGTCGAGGTGCTGCCGCAGTTCCCGCCGTCGCCCACGGCGCTGTCGGCGCTGTTTCCCCAGACCCGCCAGGTGACGCCGCGGCTGCGGGTCTTTCTCGACTGGGTCGCGGGCCTGTTCAGGGGCGCCTGACCCCGATCGAAGGTCCTTTCGGGCCGCCGCCCGGCAGGCGCTGCTTGCCGGGCGTTTTCTGAGGCCGTTACTTGGCGGTCGCCCGCCGCTCCGACACCATCTCGGGCGTGACCTTGCCTTCCTTGCCGCCGAAATGCCCGATGACGTAGTTCGCCACCGCCGCGAGCTCGGCGTCGGTGTAGGCCTCGGCGAACTTCGGCATCCAGGCGGCCTGGTGAACGGACCGGAGATCCGTGCCCTCGAGCATGACGTGCACGAGGTTGACGCCCTCAGGATCGCTCACCGCGCGGGTTCCGGCGAGGGCGGCGTAGGGCGTCTGCTGGCCCTTGCCGTTCCACTGGTGGCAGCTCGCGCAGGCGCCCTGGAAGACCTTGGCTCCGAGCCCGTTCTCCGCGCCCGAGGGCGCGGCCGCCCATGCGGTCGAGGTCGTCATGGACTTCGGCGACTCCGCCACGCGGACCCCGCCGTCGCCCTTCCGCGGCTCGACCGTGCGCATGTAGGCGACGAGCGCGTCGATGTCGGGTTTGGTCAGGAGCTTGGTCGAGTTGACGATGACCTCGGCCATCGGCCCCGAGGCCGCGCCGCGCCCTTCCGCATGGCCGGTCGAGAGGTAGCTCGCGAGCTGCGAGTCGGTCCAGGCGCCGACGCCCTCGTCGCGGTCGGGCGTGATGTTGTACGCATGCCAGCCGCGGATCTCGGCGCCGGCGAACTCCTTGCCCGAGAGCGCGAAAGCGAGGTTGCGGGGCGTGTGGCACTCGCCGCAATGGCCGAGCGCGGTCGCGAGATAGGCGCCGCGGTTGGCCACGTGGTCGAGGCCGGGATCGGGGCGGAACCGCTTCTGGTCAAGGAAGGCGACGTTCCAGAACGTCATCGCCCAGCGCTGGTTGAACGGGAAGGCGAGGGTGTTCTCCTTCTCCGCGACGCGCTCCTTGGGCAGGCTGAACAGATAGGCCTTGATCGCCACCGCGTCGTCGCGCGTGAGGCCGGTGTAGGAGGTGTAGGGGAAGGCCGGGTAGAGGTTGCGGCCGTCCTTGCCCACGCCCTTGTGGAGCGCGCGCACGAACTCGTCGTCGCTCCACAGGCCGATGCCGGTGGAGTCGTCGGCCGTGATGTTGGTCGAGTAGATCGTGCCGAACGGCAGGTCGAACGCGACCCCGCCCGCAAACGGCTTGCCGCCCGGCGTGGTGTGGCAGGCCGCGCAGTCGGCGGCCGCCGTGAGGTAGCGGCCCTTTTCGATGAGCTCCGGCGTCGGCGTGACGTCGGCGGCCGAGACCTCCGCGTCCGAAGTCGCGAAGCGCCACCCAGCGAACCCCGCCGCGCCCACGAGCGCGACGAGGCCGAGGAACACGACGAGCTTGAGATAGACCCGGATCATGACGCGCCGCCCGCGGCGGTCGCTTCGGCGAGGTCACGCTTGGGCGCCTTGCGATCGGGCGCCTCGCGCTCGGTGACGTTCTTCTTCTTGGCGTCGCCGTTCTCGATCAGCAGCTTTCTGTCGATCGGGAGCTCACGGATGCGCACGCCGGTCGCCGCGAAGATCGCGTTGGTGAGGGCGGGCGCGGCGATCGCCGTGCCGACCTCGCCGATGCCGCCCGGCGCCTCGCCGGACTTCAGGATCGAGACGTCGATGTGCGGCGTCTCGTTCATGCGCATCATGCGGTAGTCGTGGAAGTTCGACTGCTGCGCCGCGCCGTTCTCGTAGGTGAGCGCGCCGTAGAGCGCCATGGTCCAGCCGAACACGAGGCCGCCCTGGATCTGGGCCTCGACGGTGTTGGGGTTCATCACCACGCCGCAGTCGACCGAACAGACCGCCTTCACGATTCTGATCTCGCCCTGCGGCGACACCTCGACCTCGACGGCGGCCGTCGTGAACGCGCCGAAGGGCGCGCCGGTCGCGATCCCGCGGCCGCGGCGGGGACCGATCTTCTCGCCCCAGCCGATCTTGCCCGCCGCGTCTTTCAGCGTCGCGGCGGCGCGCGGGTTCTTGGAGAGCAGCTTCAGCCGGTACTCGACCGGGTCCTTGCCGGCGGCGTGCGCCAGCTCGTCGAAGAAGCTTTCCACCGTGAAGAGATTGTGGGTCGGCCCGACGCCGCGCCACCAGCCGATCGGCAGCGCCTCCGGCATCTGGAACGGCGCCCATTCCACGTGGGTGTTGGGCACGTGGTAGACCATCTCGGCCGCGCATTCGGTCGTGTCGCTGTCGAAGCCGTCCTTGCGCAGGATCACCGGCGCCCAGCGCGCCGCGACCGAGGCGCCCGTCACGCGGTCGGTGAAGGCGAGCGGGAAGCCGTCGTCCCCGAGCGTCGCCGACATGCGGTCGAGATAGGCCGGCCGCGGCACGTCGTGCTGCATGTCCTCCTCGCGGGTCCAGACCAGCTTCAGCGGGTACGGAACCTGCTTGGCGAACTTCACCGCGGTCTCGATCGAATCGACCTCGAGCCGGCGCCCGAATCCGCCGCCGAGATAGTGCTGGTGGAGGATCACCTGGTCCTCGCGCAGCCCCGCGACCTTGGCGGCGATCTGCACGGCGCGGACCGGCACCTGCGTGCCAACCCAGATCTCGCAGGCGTCGGGGCGCACATGCACGGTGGCGTTGAGCGGCTCGAGCGCCGCGTGCGCCAGCATCGGCAGCCGGTAGATCGCCTCGACCTTCTTGCCGGTGACTTTGGTCACGTCGCCCTCTGACGCCGCGACCAGCGCCTTGCCGGTCCGCGAGGTCTCGTCGAGCGCCTTGAAGTGGCTTTCGGTCGAGAAGTCGGCGTGCGGGCCTTCGTCCCATTCGATCTCGAGCGCCTCGAGGCCCATCTTGGCGGCCCAGAAATGCTTGCCCGAAACCGCGACGCCGCCCTCGATCTGGATGACGTCCCGGACGCCCGGGACCTTCTTGGCCTCGTCGATCTTGAGCGACTTCACCTTGCCGCCGACATGCGGGCAGAGCGCAAGGGTAGCGACCTGCATGCCCTCGACCTTGGAGTCGATGCCGAACTCGAGCTTGCCGTTGGTCTTGTCGGCGGTGTCGACGCGCCGGAACGGCGTGCCGAGAAGCTTGAAGTCCTTCGGCTCCTTGAGCGCGACCTTCTCGAGATCCGGCACCGGCTGCTTGGCCGCGGCTTCCGCGAGCTCGCCATAGGTGGCCGAGCGATTGTTGGCAGGGTCGACGACCTTGCCGTTCTCGGCCTTGAGGCTCTCGGCGGGCACGCCCCACTGCTCGGCGGCCGCGCCGACAAGCATGGTGCGGGCCGCGGCGCCGACCTGGCGCAGGCCCTTGTAGAAGGCGCGAACGCTGGTCGAGCCGCCGGTGATCTGGCTCTTGAACAGCGGCGTCTGGTAGAGCGGCTCGATCGGCGGGGCGTGCTCGACGACCACCTGGCCGAGCCCGACCTCGAGCTCCTCGGCCATCATCGCGGCCTCGGTGGCGTAGATGCCCTGGCCCATGTCGACGTTCGGGATGACGAGGCGGATGGGCCCGGTCTTGTCGATGCGGATGAAGGCGTTGGGCGCGAAGGCCGCGTCGCCGGCGGCGGCGGCTTCGAGCTTGGCCTGGGGGCTCGCGTCCTGCGCGCTTACGCGGCCGCCGAACAGGAACGCGAGGGAGAGGCCGCCGCCGGCCTGAAGCACGAGGCGGCGGGAGGGGGAGGCGAGCACGGGGGCGCTCATCGCACGGCCTCCGCGTCGTTCGGAATGGTCTGCATCGCGACCTTCTCGCCGGTCGCCGCCTGCTTGATGGCCTGGCGCACGCGCACATAGGTGCCGCAGCGGCAGATGTTGCCCGACATGGCCGCGTCGATGTCGGCGTCGGACGGGTTCGGATTGTGCTGGAGCAGCGCCGCGGCGCTCATGATCTGGCCGGACTGGCAGTAGCCGCACTGCACGACCTCGACGTCGAGCCAGGCCTGCTGGATCTTCTTGCCCTGCTCGGACTGGCCGACCGCCTCGACGGTCGTGACCTTGGCGTCCTTGAGCGTGCCGATCGGCAGCACGCAGGAGCGCACCGCCTGGCCGTTCACATGCACGGTGCACGCCCCGCACTGGGCGACGCCGCAGCCGAACTTGGTGCCCGTCATGCCGAGCACGTCGCGGAGCGCCCAGAGGAGCGGCATGTCCTCCGGCCCGTCGACCTGACGGTCCTCGCCATTCACGTTGATGGAGATCATCGATAGCGCTCCCGCTGTCGGGGCGCCCGGGCCGCCGCCCTGAGCGCCGCAGTCAAACGCGGCGCCCTGTCCTTGCGGAGCGCTCCCGGACGTTCGCGCGAACGTCGGAAGCTTGCCGCACGGCGCGAGCGTCGCGCCCCGCGCGCCCCTTCAGCGGGGCGACGTCGCGGCGCTTTGCGCCGCTGCGTCCAGCGCGGTTTAATGATGCTACCTTAGAACAAGATAAGTTCGATCCGCATCATGCGATCTCGCAATGCGGGGTCGTCGTTCTCGGAAGCTTGAAATTCCGGCCGCGCCGCAACGAAGAGGGGAGCGGCGGCGCGGCGACGCGCGGATCCGCAGAGCGTGAGGCATGAAGCGGAAGAGTTTTTGCGACGACGCCTGCACGGTCGCGCGGGCCCTCGACGTCATCGGCGACTGGTGGTCGCTGCTGATCGTGCGCGACGTGCTGTCGGGAAAGCGCCGCTTCGGCGAGCTGCAGAAGAGCCTCGGCGCCGCCAAGAACATTCTGGCGGCGAGGCTGAAACGCCTCGTCGCCGACGGGATCCTCGAGGTCTCGGTCGCGCCGGGCGGCCAGAAGGACTATGCGCCGACCGAGAAGGGCCTTGCGTTGCGCCCGGTGCTCGTCGCGCTCGGGCAATGGAGCGCCGAGCATCTCTTCGAGGCCGACGAGCCGCGCTATTCGGTGGTAGACGCGCGCGACCGGCGTCCGCTCGCGAAACTGGAGCTTCGGGCCCAGGACGGCCGCGGCCTCGGCGAAAGCGACGTCGAGGTCGCGCTCTGCGCTGCAGGCCTGTCTCAGGCCTCGAGTTCGATCTCGAGGCGATCTCCGCCGGACGCGGCCGGCTCGCCGACGCAGAGCAGCGCCTCGCCGGGCCCGAGCGGCGCGAGCGGCGGCGCGGAATAGGCGACCGCGCCGGAGACGACCCGCGCGCGGCATGAGCCGCAGGCGCCCGACCGGCAGCTGAAGGGCGGCGCGAGCCCTGCGCTTTCGGCGAGCTCCAGCAGCGACCCCGCGCCCGGCGTCCAGCGCGCGGCGGCGGCGCGCGAGAACGACACCTCGACCGGACCCTCGGCGACCGACTCCGTCGGGACGCCGACGGCCGGCGCGGGCCCGAAGGCCTCCGCATGGACGCGGTCTTGGGCGACGCCGAGCTTTTCGAGCCCCGCGCGGATTTCCTGCATGAAGCCTGCCGGGCCGCAGAGATAGACGTCGGCGTCGGCGAGCGGGGCGTACGAGGCCACGACCGAAAGATCGAGCCGCCCCGCGACCTCGTAGTCGCGGCCTTCCACCGCGTCGGAAACGTCGCTCAGCAGCCGCACGACCTCGATCGCGCCGCCCGCGACCTCGACGAGGCGCGCGATCTCGCGGTCGAAGGCGCGTTCGGCGCGCGAGCGGGCGGCGTAGAACAGCGTCGTGGGCCGCGTGCGCCGCGTCCGCAATCCCTCGAACACGAGATGGCGCAGCATCGCGATCATGGGGGTGACGCCGACGCCGGCCGCGAGCATGACCGCCGGCCGCCGCTCGCGCGCGTCGATCGTGAAGTCGCCGGCCGGGGCGAGCGCCTCGATCTCGTCGCCGACTTCGAGCGCGTGCAGGCGCCGCGAGCCCGGCCCCTGCGCCCGCACGCTGATGCGCAGGACGCCGTCCGAGGGCGCGGTCGAGATCGTGTAGGCGCGCCTCAGCTTCTTGGCGTCGCCGGGCGCGCCGAGCCGCACCGGCAGGTGCTGGCCCGCCAGGTGCGGGAGCGCCGCGCCGCCGTCGGCAGGCTCCAGATGGAGCGAGCGGATCGTCGCGCTTTCCTCGACGATGCGCGCGACCTTGAGCCTGCGCCACTCGTTGGGCCGCCCGGAAGCCTCGACGCGCCGCGCCGTCTCGGCCCAGTCGCCCGTGAGGGCGACGTTGGGCGAGGCGCCGTCCGTGCGCGATGTCCAGCGCAGCGGCAGCGCGTCAAGGCGGCGGACGATGCGGCGCGGGCGGACGCGCAGCAGCCGCTCGGCGCCCGTGAAGGCCGCGATCTCGGGCGCGTCCAGCACGACCTCGGCGTCGCCGGAAAGCTGCAGCATGTCGCCGGTCTCGAAATCGACGAAGGCGAGCCCGGCCGTCCCCGTCGCGCGGATGTTGCCGAGCGTGTTGAAGAAGTTGTTGCCGGCAAAATCCGGGATCGTGAGCGTTCCGTCGGCGTCGACCCGCACGAAGCCGGCCTTGCCGCCGCGATGGGAGACGTCGACGCGCCGCCCGGCGTCGGGATCGTCCGCGAAGGAGGCGACGAACAGCGTCTCGGCGCCCGCGATCATCGCGCGCGCCTCGTCGTCGAGCGTGTCGAGCGTCTGCGCCGTGACGCCGCTCCGCGCCGCAGGATCGCGGACGAAGCGGAAGTCGCGCAGGCGGATATATTGCGGGCAGTTGCCGAAGCTCTCGCGCGCCTCGACGACGAAGCCCTCGGGCAAGCGGCGCCCGACGATCCCGTTCAGGCGATTGCGCCGGCGGGTGTGGAGCTCGATCCCGAGCAAGCCGACGGCGTCGCCGTCCTCGAGCCCGGCGTCAGCGGGGTCGGAGGGGTCGCGCGCCGTCGAGACGGCGAGCGTCAAAGGATCGGGCGAGCGCAGGAAGCCCGGTTCGCCGGCGAGGAGCGTCGCCCAGACGTCGCCCTGCGGATTGACCGCGCCCGCCGCGACGAAGGGCAGCTGCGGGTAGAAGGCCCGGTGCTGGTCGATCAGGTGGTCGAGCAGATGGCGGCGGCCGACCGCCGCCATCTGCTCGACGACGCCGGCGCTGCGCTGGATCTCGATCTCGCCCTTATGCCAGGGCGAGCCGATGTCGGTCGGGGCGAAGCCGTCCATAGCTGTCTCCCTTGTTTTCCGTAGCTGTCTGGCTTTGATCGCCGCCGCCGTCATGCCCGAGACAGGCTCGGGCACGACGAGGAGACCCCTCAGGCCGCAAGGCCCACGGGCGTCTTCTGGAAGGGCGTGAAGCCGGGCAGCGCCTCGACGCGCGACAGCCAGGCGCGGATGTTGGCGTAAGCCGAGAGGTCGACGTTCCCCTCGGGCGCGTTGGCGATGTAGCTGTAGAGCGCGGCGTCGGCGGCGGTCGGCCGCGCGGTCGCGATCCAGTCCCGGCCCTCGAGCTCGGCGTCGATCAGCTTGAGGATCGCGTGCGCGCGCTCGATCGCCTCTGCGGCGTCGAACTTCATCCCGAACACGGTGACGAGGCGGGCGACGCAGGGTCCGTTGAAGATCTGGCCGGTCGAGACCGAGAGCCAGCGCTGCACCGCGGCGGCCTCGGCGGGATCCTCGGGCAGCCACTCGGTCTTCCCGAACTTCTTGGCCGCATAGACCATGATGGCGATCGAGTCCGGCACCACCACGTCGCCGTCGACCAGCACCGGCACCTGCCCGAACGAGTTGAGCTTCAGGAACTCCGGCGACTTGTGCGCGGCCTTGGCGAGATCGACCTGCACGAGCTCGTGCGGGATCCCGGCGAGCGACAGGAACAGGCGCGCCCGGTGCGAATGGCCCGACAGCGGATGGTGGTGGAGCTTCATGGCTTTGCCTTCCCTCGGCAGTTTCCGACGGACCATCGTCCGCCTGACGGTACGAAGATGAGCGTTTCGGTCTGGGGTGATAAGCGCCATAATGGGAAAGGCACTGTTCCGATAATTGGAATTGTGAGGGGCGCTCGTGGACCGGCTTCAGGCGATGGGCGTGTTTGTGAAGGTGGCCGAGACCGGCGGCTTCGCGGAGGCCGCGCGGCGGCTCGCGCTCAGCCCTCCGGCCGTGACGCGTGCGATCGCGGCGCTCGAGGACGCGATCGGCGCGCGGCTGCTGACGCGCACCACACGTCTGGTGAAGCTGACCGACGTCGGAGCGCGCTATCTCGAGGACTGCCGCCGCATCCTCGCCGACCTCGCCGACGCCGACGCCGCGGCGGGCGGCTCCTACGCCCGGCCGACCGGCCTGCTGACCGTGACCGCGCCGGTGCTGTTCGGGCGCATCTACGTGCTGCCGATCCTCACCCGCTATCTCGACGAGAACCCGGCGGTGGAGGGCAGGGCGCTGTTCCTCGACCGGGTGGTCAACATCGTCGACGAAGGCGTCGACGTGGCGGTGCGCATCGGGCGGATGGCGGATTCCGGACACGCGGCGATCCGCTGCGGAACCGTACGCCGGGTGGTGTGCGCGTCGCCGGCTTACGTCGCCGAGCACGGCGCGCCGCGCGCGCCCGCCGACCTCGCCGAGCATCGGGTCGTGGCGGTTCCCCATTCCGGCGCGTCCGAATGGCGGTTCGGGCGCGACCGCGACGTCGCCGTCACGGTGACGCCGCGCCTCGCCTGCAACGTCAACGAGGCCGCGATCTCGGCCGCGATCGACGGCTGGGGGGTGACGCGCGTCCTGTCCTATCAGGTGGCCGAGGCGCTGCGCGACGGCCGGCTCGTCGTGCTGCTCGAAGATTTCGAGCCCGCGCCGCTGCCGATCCACGTCGTGCATGTCGAGGGCCGAGGCGCGGCCGCGAAGGTGCGCTCCTTCGTGGATTTCGCGGTCGAGCGGCTGCGGGCCGACCCGCTGATCAACTGACCCGGCGGCTCAGGCCTCCCGCACGGCCGCCAGTCCAAAGCGCTGGCGGTACTCGCGTGGGCCAAGGCCCGTGACCTTGAGGAAGACCTTCCGGAACGCGCCCGGATCCTCGTAGCCGACGTCCCAGGCGATCTGCTCGACGGGTCGGGTGCTGGTCTCAAGCGTCTCGCGCGCTTTCCCCACGCGCAGGTGCTGGCAATATTCGGTCGGCTTCAGCCCCGTGGCCTTGTGGAAGCGGCGCAGGAAGGTGCGCGGCTCCAGCCCCGCCTTCTCGGCCATGGCCGTGAGCGAGGCGTCGCGGCCGCCGGTCGCCTGCAGCCAGTGCTGGACCTTGAGCACCGCCTCGTCGCCATGCCTGAGCTTCGGCGAGAACAGGCTGTAGTGCCGCTGCTCGCGGCCCGGCGGGTCGACGAGCAGGAAGCGCGCGGTCTCCAGCATCGTGGTGGGCCCGAGCAGGCGGTCGACGAGCTTCAGCCCGAGATCCGTCCAGGCCATGATGCCGCCCGCGGTGATGAGGTCGCCGTCGTCGATGACGAGCTTGTCGACGTCCATCCGCGCGCTCGGGAAGCGCTCCGCGAAGTCCTCGGCGTAGAACCAGTGGGTGGTGGCGGCGCGACCCTCAAGCAGGCCGGTCTCGCCGAGCAGGAACGCGCCGGCGCACACCGAGGCGAGCGTCGCCCCGCGTTCGTGACGGTCGCGAAGCCAGAGCGCGAGCGGGGCCGCCTCCTCGGCGGTGATGGGCGCCACGACCGCGGGCGGCATGATCACGAAGTCCGGCTCTCCGGCCATCCCCGGGTCGCTGTCGAAGACGCGTTCCGCGCCACTTCCGTCCTCGCGTGCCCGCCAGTGGCTGTAGCGAAGCCTCGGCGCAGCCTCGCCGAGCCTGCGGCTCGCCATCAAGTTTGCGACCGAGAACAGGTCGGTCAGTCCGTGCGCCGCGCCGAGCTGCGCGCCCGGATAGATCAGCACGGCGATCTCGGCGATCGGAGCTTTCTGGGTCATTTGTCAGTTATGGCCCGAAGTCTGTCGATCGCGCCAATCCGAATGTGGCCGGCCGCCATCTATCTGTCTCTCCATCGAAACGAAACGCCGGTAGCCAAGAGCCCCGGCCACTCAAGGAGAGACATCATGGCCTATGTCACCACGCAGGACGGCGTCGAGATCTTCTACAAGGACCTCGGGCCCAAGGACGCGCAGCCGATCGTGTTCCATCACGGCTGGCCGCTCTCGTCGGACGACTGGGACGCGCAGGTCCTGTTCTTTCTGAACAACGGCTATCGCGTCGTCGCCCATGACCGGCGCGGCCACGGCCGCTCGGCGCAAGGCTCGGAGGGCCACGACATGGACCACTACGCGGCCGACGCCGCCGCGGTGGCTGACCATCTCGACCTCAGGAACGCGGTCCACATCGGACATTCGACCGGCGGCGGCGAGGTCGCCCGCTATGTCGCCAAGCACGGCGAGCCGAACGGCCGCGTCGCCAAGGCGGTTCTGGTGAGCGCCGTTCCGCCGCTGATGCTGAAGACCGAGAGCAATCCCGGCGGCCTGCCCATCGAGGTGTTCGACGGCTTCCGCTCGGGCCTCGCGGCCAACCGCGCGCAGTTCTTCCTCGACGTTCCGAGCGGTCCTTTCTACGGCTACAACCGGCCGGGCGCGAAGGTCGACCAGGGCGTGATCTGGAACTGGTGGCGGCAGGGCATGATGGGCGGGGCCAAGGCCCACTATGACGGGATCAAGGCCTTCTCGGAGACCGACCAGACCGAGGATCTCAAGGCCATCACCGTGCCGACGCTGGTGCTGCACGGCGAGGACGACCAGATCGTTCCGATCGACGACAGCGCGAAGCTCTCGGCCCCGCTGCTGAAGAACGGCGAGCTCAAGACCTATCCGGGCTTCGGCCACGGCATGCTGACGGTCAACGCCGACGTGCTCAACGCCGACCTGCTGGCGTTCGTGAAGGGCTGACGCCCTCCGCGCTTACCAAGACGCCGCGGCCCGCCTGTTCGTTCAGGCGGGCCGTCTTCGTTTGGCGCGGCGCCGCGCTAGGTCCGGGGCGTCCGGCCCGCTTTCCGCGTCGCCGGCGAGCGTGAGGTCGCATCATGGACATCAGGAGAAGCGGGTCGCAGCCGTCCGGCGCGGGCCCTTCGGAGTATTTCACCGGGCGCGTGCGGATCGACCCGCTGTTCAGCCCGCCCGAACCCGCCCGTGTCGCGGGCGCGCTCGTGACGTTCGAGCCCGGCGCGCGCACCGCCTGGCACACCCATCCGCTCGGCCAGACGCTGCTCGTCGTCTCGGGCCTCGGCTGGGCGCAGCGCGAGGGCGGCCCGATCGAGGAGATCCGGCCCGGCGACGTCGTTTGGTTCGAGCCGGGCGAGAAGCACTGGCACGGCGCGACCGCGACCACCGCGATGAGCCACGTCGCGATCCAGGAGAAGCTGAACGGCTCGCCGGTCGACTGGCTCGAACACGTCGCCGACGCGCAATATGGCGGCTGATCGCGCGCCCGTCGGTGGACGCCCGGCGGGGCTGCGGCCAAAGTCGCGGCCGGCGGCGAGACTGCGAAAGGACCGGCGATGTTGGCGAAGCTCGGGCTGCGCGAGGCGGTCTCCGGACTGAACGAGGGCCGGTTCGCGCTCTCCGATTACGTCGGGGCGCTCTACGACCGCGCACGGCGCCTCGACGGCGAGGTGAAGGCGTTCGGCTGGCTGCCCGAGGCCGGGGGCGCCGGCGAGGCGTCGCCCGCGGCGGGCCCGTTCGCCGGCGTCCCTGTCGGGATCAAGGACCTCATCGACGTCGGCGGCGTGCCCACGACCTACGGCTCGGCGGGCTTCGCCGACCATCGTCCCGAGCGCGACGCCTGGGCGGTCGCGCGGCTCAAGTCTCTGGGCGCGTCCGTCTTCGGCAAGACCGTGACGACGGAGTTCGCCTGGCGCGATCCCGGCGCGACGCGAAATCCCTGGAGCCTCGGCCACACGCCCGGCGGCTCGTCGAGCGGCTCGGCGGCCGCGGTCGCGGCGGGCTTCGTTCCGCTCGCGCTCGGCACCCAGACGTTCGGCTCGGTGGTGAGGCCCGCGGCCTATTGCGGCGTGGTCGGCTTCAAGCCGAGCTTCGGCGCGATCCCGCGGACCGGCGCGCATCCGCTCAGCCCCTCGCTCGACCATATCGGCGTCTTCGCCCGGAACGTCGGGGACGCCGCCTTCGCGATCGGGCGTCTCGCGGCGGTCTCGGACGAGGACGAGGACGGCCGCGACATTCCGGGGCTGCCGCAGGCGCTCGCCGAGCGCGACGGGCCGCCGTCGATCGGCCTTCTGCGCACAGCGGACTGGGACCTCGCCGACCGCGAGCAGCGCGACCTCTTGGAGAAAGTCGCGGCGGACCTCGCGGCGGCCGGGGCGCGCGTCGACGAGCTGACCCCGCCGGACGCGTTCGCCGAGATTCCCGCCGGCGCCCGCGTCCTGCTCGCCGCGGAGGCCGCCGACGTGTTCTCGCGGCTGATCGCCGAGCGCCCCGGGGCGGTCGGCCCCGCCATCAGGGAGCTGGTCGCCGACGGGGCGAGGATCCCGGCGCAGCGTTATGTCGAGGAGAAGCGGCGGCGCAGCCGGTTGCGGCGCGCGGCCGCCGCGTGGATCGGCGATCGGGACGCGGTTCTCACCCTCGCCGCGACCGGCGTCGCGCCGAAGGGGCTGGCCTTCACCGGCGATCCGCGGTTCTGCGTGCCGTGGACCTATCTCGGCCTGCCGGCGCTCGCGCTTCCGGCGGGCGACGGTTCGGGCGGCCTGCCGCTCGCCGTCCAGCTCGTCGGCCGCGACCTCGACGACGCCAATCTGCTGCGCACGGCCGCCTGGTGCGAACGGGTGGTCGGCCGGCCCATGCGGCTCGCCGAACCGGCCTGAGGCGACTGAGACGCGACCGCGATTTAAGCCTTTCCGAACGCTGCACAAAACTTGCTTGACGGCGCGCGGGCGCCGTTCGGCGCATCTCCTGCAATGTATTTGATCGAGGACTCAGCATGGATCTCGGGCTCAGCGGCCGAAAAGTCATCGTCAGCGGCGGCTCGCGCGGCATCGGCCGCGCCATCGTCGAGTGCTTTCTCGTCGAAGGCGCGACGGTCGCGTTCTGCGCCCGCGGCGAGGAGGGCGTCCGCAGCGCCGAACAGGCGCTCGGCGACAAGGCCTTCGGCTCCGCCGTCGACGTCGCCGACCCCGCGGCCGTGAAGGACTGGATCGAGGCTTGCGCCGAGCGCATGGGCGGCGTCGACATCGTGGTGCCGAACGTCAGCGCGCTCGCGGTCGGCGGCGAACTCGAGACCTGGCGCAAGGCCTTCGACATCGATCTGCTCGGCACGGTCAGCATGGTCGGGGCGGCGCTGCCCTACCTCAAGCGCTCGGACGCGGCCTCCGTGGTGCTGATCTCGAGCGTCTCGGGGCGCGAGAGCGACATGTTCGGCGAGCCCTACGGCGCGCTGAAGGCCGCGCTCATCCACTACGGCAAGACGTTGTCGAACCGCCACGCCGCCGACCGGATCCGCGTCAACACGGTCTCGCCCGGCAACGTCTATTTCTCCGACGGCGTCTGGGGCCAGATCGAGCGCGAGCAGCCCGAGACCTTCGCGACGTGCCTCGCAACGAACCCGTTCGGCCGCATGGCGCGCCCGGACGAGATCGCCAAGGCCGTCGTGTTCATCGCCAGCCCCGCCTCGAGCTTCACCACCGGCGCCGACATGCTGGTCGACGGCGGCCTGACGCGCGGGGTCCAGTTCTGACGAGAGAAACCTGAGACAGTCATGCGCTGGCGAGATCGTTCGATTTCGCCGGCGCATTGGCGATGGAGGCGCGCCGACACGACATTGCGGTCGCGCCGAGTTCCGGCGCCTCACCCAACAAGGAGACGTCGCCGGTTCATCTCGCCGGCGGCGGCGTCGCGATGAAGAAGATCGGGTTCCTGTCCTTCGGCCACTGGTCGCCCTCGCAGCATTCCGGCACGCGCTCGGCCGGCGACACGCTGCTCCAGTCGATCGACCTCGCGGTCGCGGCCGAGGAGCTCGGCGCGGACGGGGCCTATTTCCGCGTCCACCATTTCGCGCGCCAGCTCGCCTCGCCGTTCCCGCTGCTCGCCGCCGTCGGCGCGAGGACCAGCCGGATCGAGATCGGCACCGGCGTCATCGACATGCGCTACGAGAACCCGCTCTACATGGCGGAGGACGCCGGA
The DNA here is from genome assembly GCF_042648545.1 of Chenggangzhangella methanolivorans. Classification (NCBI taxonomy): domain Bacteria; kingdom Pseudomonadati; phylum Pseudomonadota; class Alphaproteobacteria; order Hyphomicrobiales; family Methylopilaceae; genus Chenggangzhangella; species Chenggangzhangella methanolivorans. The sequence goes on along the minus strand of NZ_JBHRXS010000003.1, from coordinate 192,728 downwards.
TCGGCGGACCTCATCGCCGGCGGCCGGCTGCAGCTCGGCATCAGCCGCGGCTCGCCCGAGCAGGTGATCGACGGCTGGCGCCACTTCGGATACGCGCCGGCCGAAGGCGAGAGCGATGCCGACATGGGCCGCCGCCACGCCGAGGTGTTCCTCAACGTCATCAAGGGCGAGGGCTTCGCCGAGCCGCATCCGCGGCCGATGTTCCCGAACCCGCCCGGCCTGCTGCGGATCGAGCCGCATTCTGAAGGCCTGCGGGAGCGGATCTGGTGGGGCTCGGCCTCGAACGACACGGCTGTCTGGGCGGCCAGGCAGGGCATGAACCTGCAGAGCTCGACGCTCAAGAAGGACGAGACCGGCGAGCCGTTCCACGTCCAGCAGGCCAAGCAAATCCGGCTCTATCGCGAGGCCTGGAAGGAGGCCGGCCACACGCGCGCGCCGCGCGTCTCCGTCTCGCGCTCGATCTTCGCGATCGTGAACGACGAGGACCGCGCCTATTTCGGCCGCGGACAGGACAGCGACCAGGTCGGCGTCATCGACAACATGCGGGCGGTGTTCGGCCGCACCTACGCGGCCGAGCCGGAGAAGCTCATCGCGCAGCTCAAGGCCGACGAAGCGATCGCCGAGGCCGACACGCTGCTGCTCACCGTGCCGAACCAGCTCGGCGTCGCCTACAACGCGCATGTGATCGAGGCCCTGCTCGCCCATGTGGCGCCGGAGCTCGGCTGGCGCTGACGACTGCGTGAACGACTGCGGCCGGCGGCTTTCCGCCGGCCGTCGGCGGCCCATGTCGCATTGCAGCAAAGTCGACGGCGAGGTCGCCGACTGCATGGAGAAGGTCACCGACGCGCGTTATGACGGCTGAGGCCATGCGCGTTCCGATGGACAAGGCCGCTTGGGGCGGATAGCTCGCCGACATGCCGCTGATCGACCCGCGCCAAGGCGATATCGAGGACGACGCGTCGAGCACCAAGCTCTGGTCGCTCGCCTCGCTCGCCGGCTGGGTGCTGGTCGAGATCAGCCTGCCGAAGCTCGCGCTCTCATGGATGATGCTGATCGGGCTGCCGTGCCTCCTGCTCGGCGCGGCCCCGATCGTGGCGACCGCCTGGTTCTCGAGCGTGTCGACGAGCGTCACGGACATCGTCGGCGGCGTCGCGCCGCTGATGGTGGTGGGCGCCTCGCTCGCCGTGGTCTGGTTCGGCGTCCGCCCGGCGTTCCGGCTCGCCGAGCGCAGCTTCTGGTCGCTCAACGCGCTCGCGGTGCAGCCGAGCTTCGTGCTCTGCCGCGAGGCGATGCGGCATTTCATCGGCCAGCGGATGTCGCGGCGGCTGCGGCGCGACGGCGCGCGCGTGGCGCAGGGCACCGCGATCGCGGCCGCGGTTCTGATGTCGATCGCGGCCGGCGTCGCGGCGTGGCTCGCCTGGCCGGCTTCGAGCTGGATCGGCGCATGGATCGACTTCGCGTCTCCGCTCTCGCTGCTCGGCGCCTCGCTCGCCAACAGCGTGGTGCTGTTCGGCGTCTATGTCGCGGTCGGCTCACTCGCCTGGGGCGCGGCGGACGCCGCCATGGCGCAGCCGAGCAATCTCGACGCCTATGACGAGGAGGGCGACGGCAAGGTCTGGCGCGTCGCGCATCTGTCGGACCTCCACGCCGTCGGAGAGCGCTTCGGCTTCCGCATCGAGAGCGGGCGCAGCGGGCCGCAGGGCAACGGGCGGCTGACCCGGACCTTCGAGGCGCTTGCGCGGGCGCACGCCGCCGAGCCGCTCGACCTCGTCCTCGTCACCGGCGACATGACGGACGCCGGCCGCTCGGCCGAATGGGCCGAGTTCCTGGAGGCGCTCGAGCGGCTCGACCCCGACCTGCGCGAGCGCATGCTGTTCCTGCCGGGCAATCACGACGTCAACGTCGTGGACCGCTCCAATCCCGCGCGCCTCGACCTGCCGTTCTCGCCGGGCAAGAGGCTGCGGGAGATGCGGGCGCTCGCGCTGCTCGCCGGCCTTCAGGGCGACCGGGTGTCGGTCGGCCGGCGTAAGCGGCGGCCGCTGACGCTGACCGACTGGCTCGCGCCGCACGCCGAGGCGGTCGAGACCTTCGTGCGAACCGGTCGGGGAAAGCGCGCCTACGACATCCGCACGCTCTGGGACGAGGCCTTTCCGATGGCGTTCGAGCCGCAGACGCCGGACGGGCTCGGCGTCATCCTGCTGAACTCGAACGCCGACACCCATTTCTCCTTCACCAACGCGCTCGGCCTGATGCCGGCCGAGCAGGAGCGGCGGCTCACCGCCATCCTCAAGGCTTCGCCGAAGGCCTGTTGGCTCGTCGCGCTCCACCACCATCTCGTCGAATATCCGCGGGCGACGCGCTCGCTCTCGGAGCGGATCGGCACCGCGCTCATCAACGGGAGCTGGTTCCTGCGCCAGCTGAAGCCCGCCGCCAAGCGCCTCGTCGTCATGCACGGCCACCGCCACATCGACTGGACGGGACGCTGCGGAGATCTGCGCATCGTCTCGGCGCCGTCGCCCGTGATGGGCGAGCCCTATTTCTGGATCCAGCGCTTCGCGATCCGCGACCAGGGGCTCGCGCTGCTCGAGCCGCAGCGGGTGGAGCTTGGGGGGAGCGAGGCGAAGATGGCGGAGCCGGCCTTGGCCGAGACGGTCTGAAGATCCGCAGCCGTCATGCCCGGCGGAGCCGGGTATCCACGACTTTCTGGGATCGTCGAGCTCTAGGTCCAAGTCGTGGATACCCGCGCGAAGGCGCGGGCATGACGTGGAGGTTCCGCGTTATGGCCTTCCCCGCGACGCTGCGGCCGCGCGGCTCCAGTCGGCCCGCCAGGTCACCCAACCCATGGCGGAGCCGTAGACCAGGATCGCGAGCGTCACCGCCGCGAACATGGTCCAGAGCGGCGCGCCCATATGTGCGGCGAGCGCCGCGCCGCCGATCGCGATCGCGGTCCTGACCACGGTGACGGCGAGCGGCTTGCCGAGCCGGCCCGCGCCCTGGCTCGCGAAATAGAGCGCCATGCCGAAGGCGAAGAAGCCGTAGGCCGGGCCGGCGATCCTGAGATAGGCCGACCCCGCCTCGATCATCGCCGGATCGGAGCCGAAGATTCCGAGCCAAGCCGCGGGGAACGCGGCCGCCGCGAGCCCGATGGTCTCGGCCGCCGCGAAGGCGAAGACCGCGCCCGTGAAGGCGATGCGCTTGGCGCGTTCGATCTCCCCGGCGCCGACATGGGTTCCGACGAGCGAGACCAGCGGCGCGCCGAAGCCGAACGACAGCGGGATCAGCAGATATTCGAGCCGCGCGCCGACGCCGTAGCCCGCAAGCGCCGGCGCGCCCGCGATCTTGCCCGAGAGCGCCGTCACCACGATGAAGATCAGGTTGGTCTGGATCGAGGTCAGCGAGGCGAGCGCCCCGACCTTGAAGATGTCGGCGAAGAAGCGTGTCTCGATCGGGACCCGTGTCGGCCGGACCACGGCGCGGCCGGAGGCGAGGCGCCAGGCGAGATAGGCGCAGCCGAGCGCGTTGAAGGCGACGATGGCCATGCCGGCGCCCGCCACGCCGAAGCCGGGAAGCGGCCCGTAGCCGTAGATCAGCAGCGGCGACAGCGGGATCAGCAACGCGACGCCGAAGCAGGTGACGAGCGCCGGGACCACCATGTCGCCGGTGCCGCGCATGGCGCTCGCCAGCGCGTTCATGACCCACAGCAGCACGTTGCCGGCGAAGACGACGTTGGAATAGGCGAGCGCGGCCTCGAGCGCGCCGCCATCTGCGCCGAGCAGCCGGTAGAACGGGCGGCCGAAGGCGAGCATCAGCACGGAGAAGACGAGCCCGATCGCGCCGAGCAGCACGACGCCGTGAAAGGCGAGGCGGTCGGCGTCGTCGCGCCGGCCGGCGCCCAGCGCGCGGGCGATCGCCGAGGAGACGCCCCCGCCCATCGCCCCGACGGAGAGCATCTGCATCAGCATGAAGGGCGGGAACACCAGCGCCATGCCGGCGAGCGCGTCCGAGCCGAGACGCCCGACCCAATAGGTCTCGATGAGGCCGGTCGAGGCCTGCAGCAGCATGACCACGAGGTTCGGCCAGGCCATGCGCGCGATGAGCGGGCCGACCGGAGCGGTGAGCAGCGCGCGGGTGCGCGGATCGAGGTCCGCGCCGGGCAGACCGTCGACGACGGGCGTCTCGGAGCCGGCGGCGGCGGCCTCAGCGCGCAAGCGACTTCATCCGGTCGCGGCAGACCTCGAGGACGTGGTCGGAGAACGCGGCGTCGCCGGCGCTCGCGCGCGCCAGCACCAGCGCGCCCACCATGCCGGCGAAGAGCGCGATCGCGTCGTCGTGCCGGCTTTCCGGAAGCTTCAGGGTTTCGGCGAGGCGCTCGACCGTCCTGCGGACCTCGCGGCCCATCGACCGTTTCGTCTCGGTCTCGCCGCGGGCCGCCTCCGATCCGAGCGTGGCGACCGCGCAGCCGCCCTCGGGCCGGTCTCGATGGACGGCGCTGACATAGGTGTCGACGACGGCCGCGACCGGATCCTTGGCGTGCCTCGCGACGCCCTGGAGAAACTCCGAGGACCGCTCCTGCGCCTCGGCGAGCGCCTCGGCGACGAGCGCGTCCTTCGAGGCGAAATGGGCGTAGAACCCGCCATGGGTCAGGCCCGCCTGCTTCATCAGCGCCGGCACGCTGACCGCCTCGACGCCGTCGCGCCGAAACAGCGCGCCCGCCTCCTTGAGGATGCGCTCGCGGGTCTGGGCCTTGTGCTCCTTGCTCAGCGGCATGGTCGTGGTCCTCGGCGTCGCCTCGCAGGTCGTCGTTTTCAACGCGCGGGCGATCAGATCATGACGAATGTCATATCATCTGACGATTGAACTTTCAAAGCGCCCGCCCGGCTGATCGGGCGCACGGCCCGGATCCGGCGCAAGGCCGGGTCCGGGCCATGCCCGCCGGCGTCAGCGGCCGCCTTCGGGGCGATGGCCCCAGATCGTCGGCTCGCTCGGGACGAAGCCCGGCCGCGCTTCGGGCGCGGTCGAGCGCTTGAGGCCGACGGCCTCGATCTCCTGCGCGGGCTCCGGCGCATGGACGCGGTGGCCCCAGACGGTCGGTTCGCTGGGAGCGCCGAGCGGCGGCGTGTCGGCCAAGGTCGGCGAGGCGAGAAGCGCGAAGGCGAGGGCGCCGGCGGCGTAATTGAGGGTCATGACATGCTCCTGTGATCCGGCCTGGCCGGTCGCGGTTGGGAGGAAGCGGCGCGTCGCCGTCTTTGTATTATGATTATCATCTAAAAAGGGGTGGCGTCGCCCGCAAGGGACGCGCGGCCTGCTTCGCGCATGGCCCGGCGCAAACTCAGCGTGCGAATTTGCGGGCGCCCGCAGCCGGTTTCGCCGTCGGTGGCGCGGCGCCGCGCGAGCCGCTACAGCTGCGGCTTGAGCGACGACGCGCCCGATTTCGAGATCTCGGTGCCCGCCTGGCGGGCGCGGCGGCTGCGCGCGCATCTGGCGGCGCTCGGCGAGGCGGGCCGCGTCGCGCGCATGGCCGGCGACGACCGGGCCGCGCCCGAAGATCTGGCGCATCGGGCGGAGGAAAGACGATGGCTCGCCGGCTGGGATCGCGCGCGGCCGGATCCGGTCGCGCCAGGGCCGACGCCGCGGCAGCTCGCAAAGATCGGGCGCTGGCAGGCCGGGACCAGCCGGCTCAAGGCCGGGGAGGGGACGCTCCGCAGCGCGATCCTGGACGCGGTCGCCGACGAGATGCTGGCGGTCCGGCCTCCGCCGCACGGCGCGATCGCCGCGGCCCATCGCGAGACGGTCAGGCGCTGCCGGGAGGCCGGCCTGCCGGCGCCCAAGGCCTCGCGCTACCGGAAATGGCTGAAGCTGACCCGCGGCGTCTGAAGCGCCCGGACCGCCGGTTCAGACGCTCAGATGCGAAAGCACGCGCTCGCGCGCGCCCGGATCGGCCGGACCTTCGTCGTCGATCTCCCCGAGCTTGAGCACCGCCCAGCGATCGGCGACGCGCAGCGCGAAGTCGAGGTTCTGCTCGACGATCAGCATGCTCGCGCCGCTCTCGCCGCGCACCGCCGCGAGCGCGGCGGCGATGCGGTCGATCACGGAAGGCTGGAGCCCCTCGGAGATCTCGTCGATCAGCAGCAGCCGCGGCCGGAGCATCAGGGCGCGGGCGAGGATCAGCATCTTCTGCTCGCCGCCCGACAGCGTGCCGGCCTTCTGCGCCAGCCGGTCCTTCAGGAACGGGAAGTGGCCCGCGACCACGTCGAGCGCGCCGGGCAGCAGGCGGTCGCTCGGCAGCGCGAGGCGGAGATTGTCGCGGATGGACAGGTCCTGGAACAGCGGCTGCTCCTGCGGCGCGTAGCCGACCCCGAGCGCGACGAGCCTCGCCGGCGACATGCCCGCGACCGCCTGCCCGTCGATCGCGACCGATCCGCCGCGCGACGGGATCAGCCCCATGATCGTCTTGAGCAGCGTGGTCTTGCCCATGCCGTTCTTGCCGAGCAGCGCGACGATCTCGCCGGGCGCGACCTTGAGCGACACGTCCCGCACGATCGAGACCGCGCCGTAGCCGCTCGTCACCCCGTCGAGGGCGAGCGCGGCGCCGGCCGCCGCTTCGAGCTCTCGCGCCGCCTCAGCCATGGGAGCCTCCCGAATAGATCGTGCGGACGAGTTCGGAGCCGACCACCTCGTCGACGCCGCCGTCGAGCACGAGGCGGCCCTGATGCAGCACCACGATGCGCGACGAGATCTGCCGCACGAAGTCGAGGTCGTGCTCGACGAGGACCGCGGCGATGCCGAGCTCGCCCGTCAGCGTCTTCAGCACCGCGCCGATGGTCGAGCGCTCGGCCTTGGTGAGGCCCGCGGTCGGCTCGTCGAGCAGGATCAGCCGCGGCTCGAGCGCCACCACCATGGCGAGCTCGAGCGCCTGCTTCTGGCCGTGGGAGAGCAGGCGCGTCGGCAGCGCCAGCATCTGGTCGAGCCCGGTCATGCGCATCACGTCGAGCGCCGCCTGCGGGAGGGCGAGCGTCTCGGCGCGTCCAAAGGGGCTCAGGCCGTCATTCGAGGCGCGCGCGAGCAGCAGGCAGTCGGCGACGCTGAGGCTCTCGAACACGCTCGCGACCTGGAACTTGCGACCGACGCCGAGCGCGACGATGCGGTTCGGCGTCAGCCCCGCGGTCGAGGCGCCGCCGATCGAGACCTGTCCCCGGAAGTCCTCCGTCCCGTCCGAGAGGCAGCGCATCAGCGTGGTCTTGCCGGCGCCGTTCGGGCCGACGAGGCTGACGAGCTCCCCGGCGCGGATCTCGAGGTCGATGTTCTCGAGCACCGTCAGCGCGCCATAGGACTTGGCGAGCCCCTCGATCTTGAGCAGCGGCGCGCCGGAGGCGTCGGGCGCCGGGCGGGCGGGAAGCGCCGCGAGCGCCGGCGCGAAGGCCGCGCGGCCGCTGAACGGCGTCGCGCCCCAGGCCCGCCGCGCAAGGTCGGCCAACCCTCCGGGAAGCAGGATGATGACGGCCACGAAGGTCGCGCCGAGCAGAAGCTGCCAGAGGAACGGCAGGTCGCCCGAGAGATTGGCCGCCAGATAGTCGATCGCGATCGTCCCGAGGATCGGCCCGAGCAGCGTCCCGCGCCCGCCGAGCGCGACCCAGATCACGAGCTCGGTGCCGAACAGGAAGCCGGCGTTTTCGGGCGCGACCACCGAGGAGGCGTTGGCGAACAGGAAGCCGGCGAGGCCCGCGACGCCGGCGAGCGCGGTGGTGAGCGCGATCTGGATGCGCTTGGGGCTGAGGCCAAGATAGGCGCAGCGCGCGTCGTTGTCCCGCACCGCGACGAGCGCGCGGCCGGCGTCGGAGCGCACGAAGATCCAGGCCGCGAGCGTGAGCGCGACGAGCGCCAGCGCCGCCAGCCGGAAGAAGCCCTCGAGCTCCAGCGGCAGCACGTCGAAGCCCACGAGCCCGCTCGAGGAGCCGGTCCACTCGCCGCCCGAATAGATGAGCTGCACGACGACGATCGGGACGACGAGGGAGATCACCGAAGCGTAGAGCGCGGTGGAGCGGTGGTAGAAGGAGAGCCACCCGACAGCGAGGCCGAGAACGGCGGGCGCCAAGACCGCAAGGCCGAGCGCGGCGACCATCCAGACGGGATCGGCGCCGAGATAGGTCAGCGCCATGGCGGCGGCGTAGGCGCCGACGCCGAAGAACGCGGCCTGCCCGAAGGTGAGGACGCCGGCGAAGCCCCAGAGCAGGTCGACCGTCACGGCGAGCATTGCGTAGATCATCGAGCGCGTGAGCACGTTGACCGCGAAGGTGTCGAGCGCGAGCGGCGCGATCCAGAGCGCGACGGCGGCGAGGCCCGCGACCACGAAGGGCGCGGCGCGCGAGAGCCGTGGGCTGCTGCGGGCCGCCGGAGCGGCGGTTGCGAGTGCGGACGTGTCAGGCACGCGAAAAACCTTTCGGGCTGACGCGCAGCACGAGCGCCGCGAGGACCGCGATCGCGATGCTGCCGAGGATGGGGCTGACGAAGGTGCTGATCAGCACCTGGGCCGCGCCGAAGACGAGGCAGGCGACGGCGAGCGCCACGAGCGAGGCGTCGGCCACCATGACCAGCATGAAGGCGCCGATCAGCCAGCCGACGCCCATGTTCGGGTCGACGCTGGTGAGCGGCGTCAGCAGCACGCCTGCGAGCGCCGCAAGGCCCGCTCCCGCCATGAAGGTGACGAGGCGCACCCGCACCGTGTCGATGCCGAGCCCGCGCGCCAGCGTCTCGTTCATGATGACGGCGCGCGCCGAGAGGCCGAGCCGGGTGCCCTCCATCGCGGCCGCGAACACGACGCCGATGACGAGCGCCGCGCCGAGCGCGACGAGGCGATAGGCCGAGTAGTCGACGCCGAGGATCTCGACCGTGCCGGAGAAGAGATTCGGGGTCATCTGCACGTCGCGGCCGAAGCCGAGCGTGATGAGCTGGCCGATCACGATGCCGAGGCCCCAGGTCGCGAGGATCGCGTCGAGCGGGCGCCGGTAGAGCGGTCGGATGATGAAGAGCTCGGCCAGGCCCCCGAGCGCCGCGCCGATCACGAAGGCGAGCGGCAGCGCGGCCCATGGGTTGAGGCCGAGCTCGGCCGCGATCACCGCGCAATAGGCCCCGATGGTGAGCCAGGCGCCGTGCGCAAAATTGATGATCTTCAGCACGCCGAAGACCGCGAGCAGGCCGATCGACACCACGAACAGGATGCCGGCGGTGGTCAGGACGTCGAGGATGAGGAGCATGGAGGTCCTCCGGTGTTTGTACGCGACGTATCCGGCCCCTCGCCCTTGCGGGGAGGGTAAGCGCGGGGGTGGTCAAGGACGATCGCTGTGGCTCGGCGGAGAGCGCTGCGGCGCCTGTTCCGCCTCATTCGGAGCCGCCCCCACCCCCGGCCCCTCCCCGCAAGGGGGAGGGGAGAAGGCGCCTCACTTCAGCTTCGGGCACTGCTCGCCGGGATCGACGTCCTTGAAGGTGCCGACGACCTTCACCGAGCCGTCGCCCTGCACCTGGCCGAGATACATGGTCAGCGCCGCATGGTGCTGCTTGTCCATCTTGATGACGCCGCGCGGGCCCGTGACGCTCACCTGCGGAAGCGCCTCCAGCACCTTGGCGGTCTCGGTGCCGCCGGCCTTTTCGACCGCGGCCTTGTAGAGATAGACCGCCTCATATTGCGGCACCGAAAGGTCGTTCGGGGTCTTCAGGCCGGAGCCGAACTTCTTCTCCATGGCGGCGAGGAAGGTCTTGTTCTCCGGGCTGTCGATGCCGGTGACGTAAGAGGCCGAGAGGTAGATGCCTTCCGCGTCCGCCCCCATGCTTTTCGCCGTGCCCTCGTCGACCGCGAGATTGGCGTAGGGCAGGGAGACGCCCGCGCCGCGCAGCTGCTTGGTCAGCGTCACGTTCGGCGCGCCGCCGGCCGTGGAGGTGATCAGCGCGTCGGCCTTGGAGTCCTTCAGCTTGGAGATGATCGCGGTCCAGTCGCTGCCGTCCATCGGCAGGTATTCCTCGCCCACGACCTTGCCGCCGATCTTGCCGATATATTCCTTGGTGAAGGCCAGCATGCCGCGCCCGAAGGCGTAGTCGCTGCCGATCAGGAAGTAGTTTTGAGCGCCTTTGAGCTTGAAGGCGTCGACCACCGGCGGCACCTGCTGCTCGGGCACCCAGGCATTGACGAACATGTTCTTGTTGCAGGATTTGCCCTCGTAGAACGAGGTGTAGATGTACGGCACCCGGCCCTTGGTGACGGCCGGAAGGCCGGCGTTGCGCGCCGCGCTCGTCTCCATCGAGATCAGGACGTCGACCTTCTTCTGGTAGATGAGCGAGTCGAACGCCTTCTGCGCGCCAGCCGCTCCCGAGGCGTCGTCGGCGATCTCGAGCTTGAGCTGGCGGCCGAGCACGCCGCCCTTGGCGTTGATCTCCTCGACCGCGAGTTCGGCCGACTGGACGACCGAGGGCGCCACGACGCTGTTCGCGCCGGAGAGGCCGACCGGCACGCCGATGACGATGGGCTTTTCATCCGCGAAGGCCGGCGGCGCGGCGAGAGCGAGAGCGGCGGCGAGTCCGATGACGTGGCGCTTGGACATGGGGAAGCTGGCTCCTGGAAAACGGGCGCTGGAGGACGGGGCGGCGTCAGCCGTAGACGTCGGTGCGGCGGTCGCCGAGCACCGAATTGAATTCGTTGAGGTCTTTGCGGCTGGCGTCGTCGAGGTCGATGACGGCCGTGATGGTCTCCGGCGCGTCGCGGCTCGCGGGGCCGGCGATCGTCCAGCCCTTGGTGTCGATGATCAGGCTCTGGCCCTCGAAGGGCTGGCCGCGCTCGACGCCGACCCGGTCCGCGCAGGCGATGAAGATCCCGTTCGAATGCGCGGCCGCCCGATGCAGCGTGTTGGCCATGGCGGCCTCGCCGGCCGGCTGGTTGGGCATCGGCACCCAGTTGGTGGGGATGCAGACGATCTCGGCGCCGCCGAGCGCGAGCTGCCGGAAGGTTTCGGGGAACCAGCCGTCGTAGCAGATGGCGACGCCGATCTTGCCGAGCGCGGTCTCGAACACCGGGAAGCCGAGGTCGCCCTTCTGGAAGAACACGTTCTCCCGGAACCAGAGATGCGACTTGCGATAGGTCCCGACATAGCCCTCGGGACCGACGACCACGGCGGAGTTGAACAAAGCGTCGCCGGCCTTCTCGGCGACGCCGGCCACGATATGGACGCCGAGTTCGGCCGCGAGCGCCGCCCAGGCCTGCGTGGAGGGACCGCCGGGCACGGCCTCCGCCAGCGCCGCCGCCTCCTCCATGGTCTCGAACACGTAGCCGGTGTTGGCGAGTTCTGGCAGGACGAGGAGGCGGCTGCCGGCGGCCGCCGCCGCGCGAACCGCCGCGCAGGAGCGCGCGACATTGCCCTCGACGTCGCCCATCAGCGGTTCGAACTGGATGCACGACACCTGTAACGGTGGGCGTGCGGAGGCGTTCGCCTGGATCATTTCAGCTCCAAAACGCAAAAAGCCCCTGGACGCGGAAGTCATCCGCAGACCAGAGGCTTCAAAGCCAAGATGTAAGGCAGCAATCCTGCTGCAGGGCAATCTTGCCCTATGGGGTCACGATAGCCCGATCGTCAGTCGGCGCAAGCCGATAATGACGGCAAATCCTGCCCAACTCATCGCCTTTCAGCCAACGAGATATGCAATCCGAGCCCGCTCATGGCCTCATGCGCCGTGACGAGGCCCTCCGCCACGCTGGTCATCGGCGCCCGCGTCGCGGTCGCCCGGTCGCGGAGCAGCTTGTAGGCGGCGTCCTCGTCGAGGCCGTTGAGCTCGGTGAGGAGCCGCACCGCCTTCTCGACGGTGCGGCGGCCCTTCATCGTGTCCTCGAGCTTGTTGATCTTGGACGTCAGCCGCCCCTCATAGCCGCGCCGGTAGCGGGCGAGCGCGAACTGGGTGAGAACGCCGCGCGGCCGCAGCGGCTTGGCCAGAACGCCATGGGCGTTGAAGTCCACGATGGCCTTCAGCGAGGTCGGGCTCTCATAGGCCACGATCGCGATGACGGCGGGCTCCTGCTCCTCGATCGAGGGCAGGAGATGGGCGACCTCGGCGTCGTCGAGCTGGATGAACAGCGTGTCGATCTCGGGCGGCAGCGTCGCCGGCGGCGGCCAGGCGAGCGAGACCTCGCAGCCGAGGCGCCGAAGCTGGTCGAGCAGCGACACGCCCTCCTCGTCGCGCGGATGCACGATCAGCGCCCGGGCGCGGCGGAGCTCGTCCAAGATCCTGCGGGCCGGGGCGCTCAACTGGCGAGGCCCTCCTCGAGCCAGTTGGCCTCGAAGCGCGTCGCCGCGAGATAGGGATCGGGCCTGACCGGGCGGCGCGACCGCCAGGCGACGTCGAACTGACCGTCGTCGCGGGCCACACCGACGCCGGGCGTCAGCCAGACGTGACGGGTGTCGCCGTCGAAAGCGAGTTCGCCGCCCGGCGCCGCCACCCGCTGGCGCATCGCCGCCGCCCCGAGGCGTTCGGAGTCGAGCGTCCCGGCCTCTTCGAGCGCCTGCGCGAAGAGATGGACCTGCGCATAAGCGGTCTCCGACCACATGCTGGTCGGCCGCTCCTCGCCGAAGCGCTGCCGGAAGGCCGAGACGAACCGCCGGTTCTCCTCGCTCTCGATGCGCTGGAAATAATGCGAGGCGAGCACGTGGCCCGAACAGAGCTGCGGCCCGATCGCCCGGATCTGCCCTTCCGACATGGTGAGGCTCGCGATCGGCTGGCGCCGCCTGTCGATCCCTGCGTCGGCGTAGAGCCGGTAGAGGCGCTCGGCGCCGCGCCCGACCACAGTGGAGAACACCGCGTCGGGGTCCGCGCGACGGATCTCGGCCACCATCTCGCGGTGCACGTCCTCGTCGCCGTCGAGCGGGGCGTAGAGCTCGCCCACGATCTCGCCGCCCTTGGCCTCGACGAGGTCGCGCATCACGCGGTTCGACTCGCGCGGATAGATGTAATCCGAGCCGACGATGAAGATGCGCGGCCCGTATTCCTGCAGCAGGAAGTCGGCGAGCGCGAACACGTTCTGGTTCAGCGTCGCGCTCGTGTAGAGGACGTTCTCGGAATACTCGAAGCCCTCGTAGATCGACGGATACCAGAGCAGTCCGTTGTGCCGCTCGATGGTGGAGAGCACGGCTTTCCGGCTCGCCGACAGCGAACAGCCGAAGATCACCTCGACGCCGTCTTCCGCCAGAAGCCTGCGGGCGAAGGCGCGGTAGCCCTCGTTCTCGCCGCCGGGGTCGTAGCAGATCGGCTCGATCGGCCGTCCAAGCACGCCGCCCGCGGTGTTGATCTCGTCGATCGCAAGCGCGGTCCCGAAGAAGTGCTCGCTCTCGGTGACCCCGCTCACGCCGCTGCGCGAGAACAGGATGCCGACCCGCCAGCCCTGGTCGCGTGACGTCCTGTCGATCTTATCCACGCTGCGCCATTCGAGATGCCCGTCCAGTCACTTGTCGCCTTAAGCTTCAATAGCAGAAGCGCCGCGGCTGTGGCGCGCCGCCGAGCCGATGCGGGTTCGATCCGGGCCCCGCTGAACTTCGGCGAGAATTCGGGGTAAGCACGCCTTACGGGGCGGATGGCCACGGGCCGAGAACAGCAGGGAGCGGCCGCTTGGAAATTCTCGTCATCGGCGCCGGCGTCGTCGGCCTTGCGGCGGCGCGCGCGCTTGCTCTCGACGGACATGACGTCGTCGTCGCCGAAGCGTCCGACGCTTTCGGCATGGGGATTTCGTCGCGCAACTCCGAGGTCATCCATGCCGGGATGTACTATCCGGCGGGGTCGCTGCGCGCGCGTCACTGCGTGAGGGGCGCGCGGCTGCTCTACGAGTTCTGCGAAAGCCACGGCGTCGCGCACCGCGCCTGCGGCAAGCTGATCGTCGCGACGTCGCAGGAGGAAGTCCCGGCCATCGAGGCGATCCGGCGGCGCGGCGCCGAGAACGGCGTCGAGAGGCTGGAGCTGATCGACGCCGGGCAGGCGGCGCGGCTCGAGCCGCATCTGCGATGCCATGCCGCCGTGCTGTCGCCCCGGACCGGGATCATCGACAGCCACGCGCTGATGCTCGCGCTGCTCGGCGACATCGAGGACCGCGGCGGCTCGCTCGCTTTGATGTCGCCGGCGCTTCGCCTGAGATTCGACCGGGGGCGCTGGCTCGTCACGGTCGGCGAGGACGCCGGCGAGATCGCGTTCGACGCCGTCGTCAACGCCGCGGGCCTTGGGGCGCAGCAGGTCGCCGCGGTCACCGAAGGCTATCCGGCCGACCGGATCCCCCGGCTCTTTCTCTCCAAGGGCAGTTACTTCTCCTTCGCCGGCCGCCCGGTCTTCCAAAGGCTTATCTATCCAGCGCCCGCGGAAGGGGGCTGGCTCGGCGTGCATCTGACGCTGGATCTCGCCGGCCGGGTCCGCTTCGGGCCGGACGCCGAATGGATCGACGCGCTCGACTATGCGGTCGATCCTTGGCGCGCGGACGCGTTCTACGGTTCGATCCGGCGCTTCTGGCCGGGCCTGCCCGACGACAGTCTGACGCCGGACTATTCCGGCGTCAGGCCGAAGCTCAGCGGGCCGGGTGAGCCTGCGGTCGACTTCCGGATCGACGGTCCGGCCGACCACGGCATGGACCGCCTCGTGCATCTCTTCGGCATCGACAGTCCGGGCCTGACCTCGAGCCTGTCGATCGCGGAGACCGTCGCTGAGATGCTCCGGGACTAGCGTCGGCCGCCGCAGATCATGCGTGCGCCTCGCCTGCGCTCGGAGCGGGCGCGTCCTTCGGCTTCCGCGAGAACACGCGCAGCACGAAGACGTAGAAGACGGGCACGAAGAACACCGCCAGCACGGTGGCGGTCGCCATGCCGCCGAGAACGCCGGTGCCGATCGCGTTCTGGCTGGCGGCGCTCGCGCCGCTTGCGATCGCGAGCGGGGTGACGCCCAGCATGAACGCGAAGGACGTCATGATGATCGGCCGGAAACGCAGGAACGCGGCCTCGATGGCGGCGTCTCGGACCGACTTGCCTTCCGCGTGCAGGTCCTTGGCGAATTCGACGATCAGGATGGCGTTCTTGGCCGAGAGGCCGATGATCGCGATCAGGCCGACCTTGAAATAGATGTCGTTCGGCATGTCGCGGGCCATCACGGCGAGCACCGAACCGATCACGCCGAGCGGCACGACGAGCATGACCGACAGCGGGATCTTCCAGCTCTCGTAAAGCGCGGCGAGCAGGAGGAACACGAAGAGGATGCTCAGGCCCAGCAGGAACGGCGCCTGCGTGCCCGACGCGATCTCCTGCAGCGACTGGCCGGACCATTCGTAGCCGAAGCCCGCGGGGAGCTTCGCCGCGAGCTTCTGCATCTCGGCGATGGCGTCGCCCGAGGAGAGGCCCGGCGCAGCCTCGCCGCCGAAGCGCAGCGCCGGATATCCGTTGAAGCCGACGATCTGGGTCGGGCCCTTGGACCATTCGACGCGCGCGAAGGCCGAGAGCGGCACCATGCCGCCGCTGGCGTTGCGCACGTTGAGCTTCAGGATGTCGTCGGCCTGCATGCGGTTGCGGGCGTCGGCCTGGACGGTGACCTGCTGCATGCGGCTCGAATTCGGGAAGTCGTTCACATAGGCCGAGCCGAGATTGGCCGAGATGGTCGCGTTGATGTCCGCGAACGCGACCCCGAAGGCGTTGGCCTTCTCGCGATCGACCACGATGTCGAGCTGGACGGCGTTCGCCAGTCCTTCGATGCGGGGCGCGGCGAGGTTCGGGCTCGCGCCTGCGAGCGCGAGCAGCTGCTGGCCCGCCGCGCCCAGCGCGTCATGGCCGCGGCCCGAACGGTCCTGCAGGCGGAATGTGAAGCCCGCGGAGGTGCCGAGCCCCTCGATCGGCGGCGGCGACAGCGAGAAGCTCTGCGCGTCCTTGATGCCGAAGAGCTGCGCGTTGGCGCGCGCCGAAATGGCGTCGGCGCTGTCCTCCGGTCCGCGCTCGCTCCAGTCCTTCAGCACGGGGAAGCCGATCGCGGCGTTCTGGCCGTTGCCCGAGAAGGAGAAACCCTGGATCGCGAACATGTCCGCGACCGCCTTCTCCTTCATGAAGATCTCCTCGACCTTTTTGATCGCCTCGATGGTGCGAGTGCCGGTCGCCTCCGACGGCGCCTGGACGTCGACGATGAGGTAGCCCTGGTCCTCGGTCGGCAGGAACGAGGAGGGCAGGCGCATGAAGGCCCAACCGAGGCCGACGAGCAGCGCCAGATAGACGATCATCATCCGCCCGGCCCTGGCCGTGAGCTTGGATACGATCGACCTGTACCCGCTCGCGGTGCGGTCGAACTTCCGGTTGAACCAGCCGAAGAAGCCGCGCTTTTCGTGATGGCCCTGCGGGATCGGCTTAAGGAAGGTCGCGCACATCGCGGGCGTGAGCGAGAGCGCCAAGAACCCCGAGAACAGGATCGAGACGACCATGGTGAGCGAGAACTGGCGGTAGATGATGCCGGTCGCGCCGGGGAAGAACGCCATCGGCACGAACACGGCGGTCAGCACCAGCGTGATGCCGATGATCGCGCCGCTGATCTGGCCCATTGCTTTCCTGGTCGCCTCGCGGGGCGAGAGCCCTTCCTGCGCCATCAGGCGCTCGACGTTCTCGACCACGACGATGGCGTCGTCGACCAGAATGCCGATCGCCAGCACCATGGCGAACATGGTGAGCACGTTGATCGAGAAGCCCGCCGCCATCATCACGGCGCAGGTGCCGAGCAGCGCCACCGGCACCACGATGGTCGGGATGAGCGTGTAGCGGATGTTCTGGAGGAACAGGAACATCACGACGAAGACGAGCCCGACGGCTTCGGCGAGCGTCATCAGCACCTTCTTGATCGACGCCTCGACGAAGGGCGTCGTGTCATAGGGGATGGTCTGCTTGACGCCCGGCGGAAAGAACCGCTCGAGCTCCTTCATCTTGGCGCGCACGGCCTTCGCGGTCTCGAGCGCGTTGCCGGTGGCGGAAAGCTGCACGCCGGCGGAGGCGCTCGCCTGCGCGTTGAGGCGGCTCGTGAAATTGTAGTCCTGGCCGCCGATCTCGACGCGGGCGACGTCGCGCAGGCGCACCGTCGAGCCGTTGGGGTTGGCGCGCAGCACGATGGCGGCGAACTCGTCGGGCGAACCGAGCTGGCCCTTCACCAGCACAGGCGCGGAAGTCTCCTGGCTGATCGGGTTCGGCAGCGCGCCGATGCGGCCGGCCGCGACCTGCGCATTTTGGGCGGTGATCGCCGCGGTGACGTCCTCGGCCGTGAGCCCGAGGCCGAGCATCTTGTCCGGGTCGACCCAGACCCGCATGGCGCGCTCGGTCGCGAACAGCTGCGCCTTGCCGACGCCGGGCAAACGTCGCAGCTCGCCCATGACGTTGCGCGCGAGATAGTCGCCAAGCCCGATGTCGTCGATCTGGCCGTCGGTCGAGGTCAGCGACACGACCATCAGGAACGAGCTCGAGGCCTCGTCGACCACGACGCCCTGCTGCGTCACCGCGCGCGGCAACCGCGCCTCGACGCGGCGCACCCGGTTCTGGACGTCGACGGAGGCCTGCTCCACCGGCGTTCCGGGCGCGAAGGTCGCGGTGATGGTGGCGAGGCCGGAGGCTTCGGAGGTGGACTCGTAATACATGAGCCCCTTGATGCCGTTCAGCTCCTCCTCGATGAGCTTGGTGACGCCTTGATAGAGTTCTTCGGAGGACGCGCCCGGATAGGTCGCCGTCACCGAGATCTGCGGCGGGGCGATGGTCGGATACTGCGAGATCGGCAGCATCGGGATCGCGATCGCGCCGCCGATCGCGATGAAGATCGCGACCACCCAGGCGAAGATTGGCCGGGCGATGAAGAAGTTCGCCATCTCTCGTGCCTCAGCGCTTCTCGGCCGCGGACGCGTCGGTCACGTTCTGCGTCCAGGGCTGCGGATCGACCGCCGCGCCGTTCGAGAGCGCCTGGAAGCCTTCCACGACCACGCGGTCGCCGGCGACGAGCCCGTTCTCGATGACCCAGCGGTTGTCGACGACGCGGCCGGTGCGGACCTTGCGCAGCGCCGCCTTGTTGTCCTGGCCCACGACATAGACCTCGGCCGCGCCGCCCGGATCGCGCTGGATCGCGCGTTCGGGCACCGCAAGCGCGTTCGGCTGCTCGCCCTGGACGATCTGGACGCGGACATACATGCCCGGCAGGAGGTCGCCGTCCGGGTTCGGGAACTCGCCGCGCAGCGTGATCTGGCCGGTTGTTGCGTCCACCGCGGCTTCGGAGAACAGGAACTTGCCCGGATGGGCGTAGCGGCTCCCGTCGTCGAACTTCAGCGCGACCTCGGCGCGATTGGCGTCGGAGCCTTCCGCCTTCGCGCTCGCGGCCGCCGCCCTCTTCAGCGCGAGCAGCTGGTTCGCCGACTGGGTGAAGTCGGCGTAGATCGGGTCGAGCTGCTGGATCGTGGCGAGGCTTTGGGCGTCGGTCGAGGAGACGAGCGCGCCCTCTGTGATCATCGCGCGGCCGATCCGCCCGGTGATGGGCGCGCGCACGTCCGTATATTCGAGATCGAGCGCGGCGGCGTCGAGGCTCGCCTTCGCCGAGGCGATGTCGGCCTCGGCCTGCGCGAGCTCGGCGACAGCCGTGTCGTAGCTCTGGGCGCTGTTGATCTGCCGCTCTTTCAGCTGCGTCTGGCGCTCGGCCTGCTGGCGGGCGAGGGTGCGCGTCGCCTCGGCGCGCTGAAGCACGGCCTTGGCGCTCTCGACACGCACGCGGAACGGCGCAGGGTCGATGCGGTAGAGCACGTCGCCCTGTTTTACGACGCTGCCCTGCTCGAACACGCGCTCGATCAGGATGCCGGAGACGCGCGGCCGCACTTCCGCGATCCGGGTCGGGGCGATGCGGCCGGGGAGCTCGTTGGCGATCGGCAGCGTTTGCGGATTGACGGTCACGAACGAGACCGCGACCGGCGGAGCGCCGGCCGGCGCGTCCGCGGCTTTCTGGTCGCAGGCCGCGAGCAGCAGCGCGAGCGAGACGCCGCTTGCGATCGCAGCGAGCTGTCTGGAACCGAGTCTTTGCAAACCCATGGCGGCGCCCTCGGTCATCGGTCTTCGCTCGTGTTCTCGGACATGGCGGGTCGCCGGGTCATCTCGATCAACCGGCCGCGCAAAGCGTTGCGGTCCGGGCCGCATTCGGCCTCCATGCCGTAGAGGCTCGCATGCCAGACGCCGTCGGCGGCGAGCCGCGCGATGGCGTGCTCGAGCGCGCCGTCGGTTTCGGCGTGCCGCGCGAGGCGGGCCGTGAACCAGTCGCTCCAGGTCTTGCGCAGCGAGGCGTCGGCCATCAGCGAGGCGCAGATCGCGGCCCAGAGCCGGGCGTCCTCGCGCTCGAGATCGGCGAACATGCAGTCGACATAGGCGCGGGTGAAGCGACCATAGGGCTCTGGATCGCCCTCCATCCGCCGCTCGACGTCTTCCTCAAGCAAGGCGATGGCCTCGGCCATCACCCCGTCGATCAGCGCCTGCTTGCTCTGGAAATGATGGAACAGCCCGCCCTTGGTGACGCCCGCGGCCTTCGCCACGGAGTCGATCGTCACCGCGGCCAGGCCCTCGTTCGCGGCGATGCGCGCAGCTTCCTGGAGCAGGGCGCGACGCACGACGTCGGGTTGCTTTCGTCGGGTGTGGGCTTCGGACATTTTCGTTCGCCGCGCGTCCGGAACCGGTCGCGAAACGCCTTGCTTCGCCCGGTCCGGAATGGTCGAGATCTCACGCATTTCTAAACATACCATTCGTCCGGTATCTATGATTTTTGTGTGATATCACGAGACGTTGAGCGGCATTGGCGTGGCAGTATTCCGGCCGCCACGTCTGCAACCGAAAGGAATGTCCTGCTCCCTGAACGCGCCAGCCGAGTTGACGCCTCACAGGCGGTAAGGATGCGGGACGCCGACCTGAGCAGACCATAAGCCGGCTCTGCGAAAACTGGACCTCCTCCAAAGTCCTCGGCTTCTTGGGAGACAGATTTATTTTCAGGGGAGAGGCCGCCTCGTCCGTTCAACAAACGAAAAGCCGCATCAAGCGGACGCGATCTGTTGACGGGCGGACCATGGATCCTCAGGCGAAGACGCGGCGCGAAAGCGCCGTCCCGGTCCGCTCGTCCCGGCAGGCGGCGGAGCAGGCGACCTTCCAGAGCTTCGCCAACTGCTATCTGCGCGAAATCGACCCGGGCGTCGCCACGCGTCACACGCTGAACTTCGGACACGCGGTCGACGCCGTCGAGCTCGCCCTGCCGGCCCAGCGCGCGTCGCTTCGGATCGAGCTCCTGGGCGCTTCGCTCTGCGGCCCGCACCGGCTCGGCCGCGCGTTTCTCAAGCGCGCGCTCGAGCCCGCCTGGCGCGAGGTCGAGCCGCTGGCGGCCCTTCAGGCGCTGCTGCACGAGGCCTATCGCCGGCCCGGCAAGGAGGCCTCCGACGAGCAACGCGGCTGCGAGCTCGAACTGTTGTCGCGCGTGCTCGACAGCTACCGCGCGACCGAGCGCTATCTCGATGCGCCGCGCGCCGAGGACGAGGACGACTTCCTCGCCTCCGAGCAGTCGCTGACCTTCGGCCACTGGCTGCACCCGACGCCGAAGAGCCGGCAGGGCATGACCACGTGGCAACAGCCCGCCTATTCGCCGGAACTTCGCGGCGCGTTCCAGCTCGACTGGTTCGCCGCGCCTCTTGAACGCGTCTCGACAAAATCCGCCGCGCGCGAAAGCGTCGCCGAGATCGTCGCCGGGATCGCGGGCGAGGATTTTGATCGCCTCGGAGCGCGGGACGGCGAGGCGCTGATCCCGATGCATCCGCTGCAGGCGCAGGCGCTGCTGCTCGACCCCGAGCTCGCGGGGGAGTTCGCCGGCGGGGCTCTTCGCCATCTCGGCCCTGCGGGTCCGGAGTTCTCGGCGACCGCCTCCGTGCGCACCGTCTATCGCCGCGACGCGGACTGGATGCTGAAGTTCTCGCTTCCGGTGCGCATCACCAATTCGGTGCGTCGCAACCGCCGCCACGAGCTCGACGCGGGCGTGGCGATGGCGGGCCTGTTCGAGCGCTCGGATTTCCTCGTCCGACATCCGCGCTTCCGCGTGCTGCGCGACCCGGCTTACGTCACCGTGGACGTTCCCGGCCTCAGCGAAAGCGGCTTCGAGACGATCTTCCGCGAAAACCCGTTCAGGGGAGAGGCGGCGTCAGGCGTCGCCACCATCGCGGCGCTGAGCGCCGATCCGCGGCCGGGCGAGACGTCGCGCCTCGAGCGGATCGTCGGCGAGATCGCCGCCCGCGAAGGCCGGGATGCGTCCGTCGTCGCCCGCGAGTGGTTCGCCGCCTATCTCGACTGCGCGCTCGATCCGCTGGTCGCGCTCTATGACGAGCTCGGCGTCGCGCTCGAGGCCCACCAGCAGAACGCGCTGATCGGCCTGCGCGACGGCTGGCCGGCCGTCTCGTGGTATCGCGACAGCCAGGGCTATTACCTCTCCAACGCCTATCGCGAGACGCTGCGCGCGATCGCGCCCGAGACCGAGGGCGTGGCGCATCTCTTCTACGACGACGCGGCGATCCAGGATCCGTTCGCCTACTATCTCGTGGTCAACCAGATCTTTTCGGTCGTCTCGCGCATGGGCCATGACGGGCTCGTGCATGAAGCCGAACTTGTAGGGCTGCTGCGTGAGCGCCTCGAGGCGTTGTCGCTGCGCCTGAGCGGCGCCGGCCGGGTGTTCGTCGACGGGCTGCTGCGCCGCTCGGTGATCGCCGCGAAGTCGAACCTCATGACGCGGCTGCTCAACATCGACGAGCTCGCGTCCGGAGACGAGACCGCGAGATACCAGCGCCTGCCGAACCCGATCGCAGGCTTCGCCGCCGGGGAAGCCCGCGGCGGACAAGCGGTGGCGGTCTGAGATGGCCGAGGAGCCGCAAGACCGGACGCTGCGCCAGCTCGTCGAGGCGATGCTGTTCGAAGGCGTCGTGCGCGCTGAAGAGACAGACGGACCGCAGGGACGCCGCTTCAGCTGGACGGCCGGGGGCCGCGCCTTCCGCTGCCTCGGCCGCCGCCGCGGTTTCGGGCGGGTGCGGGTCGATCCCGCCACGATCGAGACCGAAGACGGGAAGGGCGGCTGGCTCCGGGCCGGCCTGCGCGACGTCGTCGAGAGCGCCGCGGACAGTCCCGAAAGAGCCGCGACGTTTCTCGCGGAGCTTGAGCGAACGGTCGAACTCTGCCGCTGGAACGCGCTGCACGCTCCCCGCGGGGACCGGCGCTCGCTCGCCTTTCGGGAGCTGGACGCCGCGATCGACGAGGGCCACGCCTACCATCCGAGCTTCAAGGCCCGCACCGGCTTCAGCCTGGAGGACCACGCGGACTTCGGTCCGGAGGCGGGCGCGACGTTCCGGCTCGCCTTCCTCGCCGTGCGACGCGACCTCGTCGCGCAGACGCTCCCCGCCGACGAAGACGCCTTCTGGCGCGCAGAGCTCGGCGAGGCGGAGGCCGCCGACCTCATCGCCCGCCGCGCCGCCGCCGGGCTCGACGCCAAGGCTTTCGCGCTCGTGCCCGTCCATCCTTGGCAGTTGCGCAAGCTCGCCGACGGGCCGCTCGCCGAACTCATCGAACAGGGAGCGGTCCATGCGCTTGGAGAGGCCGGCCCGCTCTACCTCGCGAGCCAGTCGGTCCGCACGCTTCACAACGCCGACGAGGCCACGCGGCCGAGCGTGAAGCTCGCCATGACGATGGCCAACACCTCGTCGCTCAGAACCATCGAGCCGCACTCGGTCTGCGTCGCTCCCGCGATCTCGATGTGGCTTGGCCAGATCGTCGAGCGCGATCCGGAGCTGCGCGAGCGCATTGCGATCCTGTCCGAATATGCCGGGATGGTGGTCGATCGCGAGGGGGCGCTCGCCGGCCATGTCGCCGCCATCTGGCGCGAAAGCGTCGCCTCGCTCCTGAAGCCCGGCGAGGCGGCGGTCCCGTTCAACGCCTTGATGGCGGAGGAGGCCGACGGGCGGCTGTTCTGCGCGCCCTGGCTCGATCGGCATGGCGCGGAAGCCTGGGCCGAACGCCTCGCCGAGGTCGTGGCCGGGCCCGTCTGGCGACTGCTTGCGGTCCACGGGATCGCGCTCGAGGCTCATGGGCAGAACATGGTCCTGGTCCATCGCGACGGCTGGCCCGAACGGCTGATCCTGCGCGACTTCCACGACAGCCTCGAATACGCGCCCGACTTTCTCGCCAAGCCCGCCGCCGCGCCGGATCTCGCTGCGATCGACCCGGTCTACGCCGACGCCCCCGCGAACCAATTCCATCGCATGGACCGCGTCGAGGAGCTTCGCGCGCTCGTCGCCGACTGCCTCTTCGTCTTCTGCCTTTCCGACCTCGCCGAGGCGCTGGAACGCCATGGCGCGCTCGCCGAGACGCAGCTCTGGGCGCTGATCGACGAGCGCCTGTCCCGCGAGACTGTCCCGCCGCTGCGGGCCGCCCGGCTCGGCTGGCGCGCCGAGTGCGTCGCGGTCGAACGGCTGGTCGCCCCGAAATTCTCCGGCGAGGCCGCGCGCTTCGTCGAGGTCCCCAACGTCTTCGCCCAGCGCGCAAAGGGAGCCCGCATGCCGATGATCGAGATCGACGAGCGCGGTTTTGACCGCGACGCTTTTGGAGCGCTCTCCGGCCGCTGGGCCGAGCGGGTCCGCCTTGGCCGGGCAGGCGGCGGGCGGCGCTACGCGGTGCTGCTGCCCGAGACCGCCGACTGGCTGGCGCTGTTCCTCGCCATCCGCGAGGCCGGCGGCGGCGTGCTGCCGATCCATCCGGCGACGCCCCGCACCGCCGCCCGGCGCCTGGCCGAGCGCGCCGGCTGCGACCGGCTGCTGCTCGCCGACGGCGAGGTCGAGATCCTGGAGCCGTCCGAGGAGCCGCAAAGCGGCGTTCTGCTGCAGATGAGCTCCGGAACCACCGGCGCGCCGAAATGCGCGAGCCGGCCCTGGGCCGAGATCGAGGCGGAGCTCTCGGCTTACGTCGCCGGCTTCCCCGAGCCCGACGACATGACGCCGGTGGTGGCCTGCCCGACGACCCATTCCTACGGCCTGATCTGCGGGGTGCTCGCGGGCCTGAAGCGCGGGCGAGCCCCGAAGATCGTCAACGCCCAGAACCCCAAGAGCCTGATCCGGATCCTGAAAGAGACCGAGAAGCCTCTGCTCTATTCCTCCCCCGCCGTGCTGCACACGCTCGCGCAGCTGATGCCGGCGGGCGAGACGATCCATGGCGTGATGACCTCTGGCGCGCTGCTGCCCGCGCCGTGGTTCGCGAAGATCCGCGAGCGCTCGGACCACATGTTCCAGCAATATGGCTGCTCGGAAGCCGGCGTGGTGGCGGTGAACCGCGAGGTGACGGCCGCAGACGAGATGGGCCGCGCGCTGCCGCATCTGCGGCTCTCGGCTGGCGGATCACGCGAGGCGCCGGGCGAAATCCTCGTCGACGTCGCGGGCCGACGCGTCGAGACGCACGACCTTGGATACCTGAAGACCGACGGGACGCTCGTCTTCGTTTCGCGCCTCGACGACACGATCAACGTCTCGGGCCTCAACGTCTATCCGGGCGAGGTCGAGGACGCCGCGATGGCCCATCCCGACGTCTCCGACGCCGTCGCGTTCCGCATCGCCGATCCCTTCGCGGGCGAGCGCGTCGGCCTCATCGTGGTCGGCGAGCGCCGCATCGACGAGAGCGCGCTTCGCGACTGGTGCCGCGCGAACCTCGCCGGCCACCAGACCCCCGCGGCGATCCTTCAGGTCGAGGCCGCGCCCCGTCAGGCGAACGGCAAGGTCAGCCGCCGCGAGGTCGCGGCGCTCTACGCCGAACGAAAGCTCGCCACGCTTACGGAGGCCGCGCGATGACCCGCGACGACATTCTGGCCGCCATCCGCGCGACGCTCGCTGACCCGCTCGACATCCCGAAGCTCGCAGCCTTTTCCCCGGAGGCGCGGCTCAACGCCGATCTTCACCTCGACAGCATCCAGACGCTGCAGCTCTTCCTGCATCTGGAGCTGCGCCACGGCCTCGCCGCGCCCGAGGAGGCGATCGCGGGCGCAGAGATCGAGCGCGTCAGCGACCTCGTCGACCTGTTCGCCCGCGACGTGGAGGCCGCGCCCGCCGCCGCTGAACCCGTCGACGCCGGGGAGGGGGTGCACGGTGAAGAGTACTACGACATCAAGGTCCACTGCTTCGTCAGCTGCGTGTGCGCGGCTCTGAAGGCCCGCGGCATCGATCACCGAGCGTTCTATTTCGGCGTCTGGGACGCGGACTTCGCCGTCACCGACCGCTGGGCGCTGCGCTATCACGACCCGGCGGTGAACCACGAGGCGTTCCGCAGCTGGTTCCGCGCGCTCTACGGCGTCGCCATGGCCGAGTGGTACGACCACTCGAGACCGAAGGAGGACAACGCCGCGACGCTGCTGCGGCTCGTCGCAGGGCGGCGGCCGGGCCAGAGCGTGATGGCGATGGTCGATCTCCACCATCTCCCGGAGCGCGAGAACAAGTTCAACCAGAACCCGTTCCCGCATTACCTGATGCTGGAGAGCGCCAAAGATCCCGCGATGTTCATGGTGCGCGACCCCGATTTCCGCTGGGAGGGCGAAATCGCGCGCGAGGCGATGCTGAACGCCTTCAGCCAGCCCTCGGTCGCTGGCGGCTACCTTTTCGACGGCGACGCCGCGCAGCCTGCGTCGGACACGGCGGTGCGGGACTACTTCGAGGCCTGCCACCGACCCGACAACCCGTTGCAGCGGTCGGTCCGGGCCATCGTCGAGGCGCATCTCTCCGCCCGCGACGGCCTAACGCTGGCCGAGCTTCCGCTGGCGATCCGGCAGCTCCCCGTCATCGCGATCAGAAAGTACGCCTATGAGCACGGCTTCGCGTTCTTCTGGCGAGCTTTGAAGGCTCCCCATGACGAGTTCGAGCGCTGGTGCGATGAGATCGACGCGCTCTTCAAGGGTCTCAAGACCCTGCACTTCACCGCGCTGAAGCTCGCCGAGACCGGCGACCGGCGCCTCGCCGCGGACGTCTTCGCCGAGGTCGAGCGGCTCGATCAGTTGGAGACGCGCATCAAGGCCCGGCTGCTCGAAGCCTTCGAGGAGTGGCGTCTGGCGCGCGGCCTGCCGGGGCTTGCGCCGGAAGCCCGGAGGGCGAGCGCATGAGGCTCTCGCTCTGCACCATCACGTTCCGGCATCACCTGCTCTCCATGAAGGAGATCGCGGCCTTCGCGCGCGCCAACGGCTTTGACGGCATCGAGCTTTGGGGGGCGCACGCCCGCAATCTCGAGGCGAGCCTGATCCATGGCGAGGAGTGGCTCGCGAGCTTCGGCCTCTATGCGCCGATGATCAGCGACTATCTGCCGACCGAGGGCGACACCGCCGTGATGCGGGCGCGCGGCGTGGCGCTTTGTCAGCGCGCCCGGCGCTGGGGGGCGGCCAAGATCCGCACCTTCGCCGGGACGAAGGGCAGTCTGGAGACGAGCGCGTCGGAGTGGGCGCGACTCGCCGTCCGCCTGCGGGAGCTTTCCGCGATCGCGGCCGACCACGGCGTCACGCTGCTGGTCGAGACCCATCCGCGCACGCTCGCCGATCGCCTCGCCTCGACCATACGGCTCGTGGAGGACGTGTCCCACCCGGCCTTCGGGTTGAACTTCGACGTTCTGCACGTCTGGGAGGGCGGCGACGACCCGCTCGAAGCGCTCGCCGCGCTCAAGCCCGTGGTCAGGCATTTTCATCTGAAGAACGTGCGGTCGCGAGAGGATCTCAGAGTGTTCGACCCGGCCAACGTCTACGCGGCGGCCGGCCGCCGAGAGGGCATGACCCGGCTGACCGAAGGCGCGCTCGACTTCGGCCCCGTGCTCGCCGCGCTCGCCGAGGATCCGTCGGCGGAGGCCTCGCTCGAATGGTTCGGCGACGATTGTTTCGACACGCTCGCCCATGACGCGCGCATGGCGCGCGCTCTGGCCGGCGCAAAACCATCCGTCGAGCGCCGCCAGCCGGCGGCGTGACGGCGCCGACACGCTCTCTCTGACGTTTCCGGCGATGGATCTTGGCGTCCCGGAAGGGATTCGAACCCCTGACCTACGGTTTAGGAAACCGTTGCTCTATCCTGCTGAGCTACCGGGACGCTGAAGAGCGGGAGGCCCCCGCATCTTCCCGGCCGATCTATCACGACGGCGGGCGGGGGCAAAGCCGGGTGGCGCGCGTTCGAGAGCCGCAGACGGGCGGCGGCGAATGAGAACGCTAGCGCGTCGCAACTGCGAAGATCGTTGTTGCTCTTGAGGTTCGGGCCCGCTAACGGCTGCGCGTTCGCTCGCGTGGGCGTTATCGGGAGGGCCGCATGGACAGCGCGCAGCGCATCGCGCTCGGCAGCATCGCCGTCGGCCTGCTCGTGCTCGGGCTGAAGGCGGCGGCCTTCTGGCTCACCGGCTCCGTCGCGCTCTATTCGGACGCGGTCGAAAGCGTGGTGAACGTCGCGGCCGCGATCGCGGCGTTTCTCGCGGTGCGGCTGTCGGCCGTTCCGCCGGACCGCGAGCATCCCTACGGCCACCACAAGGCCGAGTACATCTCCGCGGTCGTCGAGGGCGCGCTCATCATCGTGGCCGCGGTCGCGATCCTCAACGAGGCCTGGGGCGCGTTCCGCAATCCGCGCGAGATCGACCTCACGCCGCTCGGCGTCGGCGCCAACGTTGCGGCGAGCGTGGTCAACGGCCTGTGGTGCCTCGTCCTGTTCCGGCGGGGCAGGGCGCTGCGCTCGCCGGCGCTCGTGGCGGACGGCAAACATCTCCTCACCGACGTCGTCTCCTCGGCCGGCGTTCTGGTCGGCGTCGGGCTCGTGGCGCTGACCGGCCTGCACTGGCTCGACCCCGCGCTCGCCTGTCTGGTGGCGCTCAACGTTTTGTGGTCCGGCGCGCAACTCGTTCGGACGTCGGTCGGCGGGCTGATGGACGAGGCGGCCGACCCGCAGACGGTCGAGCGCATCCGAGCCGTCATCGCGGCCAACGGCGACGGCGCGATCGAGGCCCACGACCTTCGCACCCGCCACGCCGGGCGGCTCACCTTCCTCGACTTCCATCTCGTCGTGCCGGGCGACATGAAGGTCACCGACGCCCACGAAATCTGCGATCGCATCGAGCGGGCGCTGCATGAGATCGATGACGACATGGTGGTGACCATCCATGTCGAACCGGACGACAAGGCCAAGCACGCCGGCATCGTGGTGCTGTGAGGACGGTTTAACCGCTCGTCCACCATGACGGCGCCACTCTGGAGAGCGCTCTCGGACGACCGGGGGCGCGGTTTCCGAGGACCGCCGAGACCGCCTGCAGACCCATGGGTTCCGCCCGTTCCATCGTCGCGCTCGCCGCCTTGGCCGGAGCGCAGATGACGCCGCAGGCCGCCGGCGCCTGCGCGCTTGCGTCCGCGCACGAGACGGTCGCGGTCGAGCGCGTGATCGACGGCGACACGCTGGCGCTCGACGACGGCCGGCTCGTGCGGCTCGCAGGCGTCGAGGCGCCGAAGGCGCCGCTCGGGACGAAGCCCTCCGACTGGCCGCTCGAGGCGGCGGCCCGCGAGGCGCTTGGCGCGGCGGCCGCGGGCAAGGTGCTGGAGCTTCGTCCTGCCCGCGTCTCGCCGGACCGCAGGGGCCGGGCTCTCGGATATCTCACGGAGATCGGCGACGCCGACCATGCCGGACTTACGGCCGCGCTCTTGCGATCCGGGACGCTTCGCGTTGCCGCCGATCCGGCCGGGCGTGACTGTCGCGCAACGCTCGCCGAAGCCGAAGCCGCCGCCGTCCGCTCGCGCCTTGGTTTGTGGTCCGAACCATATTACGAGGTTCAGGACGCCTCTGACGGCGCGGCTCTGGCCGCCCTCGACGGGCGGTTCGTCGTCGCGGAGGGCCGCGTCGCGAGCGTGAGGACGTTGGCCGGAAGGGCCTACGTCAATTTCGGGCGGCGGTGGCGCGGGGCGCTCTCGCTGACCCTGTCGGAGGCGGCCCTGCGCAGGTTCGGCGGGTTCGATGGTTTGGGCGTCGCGGCTGGCGCGCGCGTGCGGGCGCGGGGCGTCCTGGAGATGCGCGCCGGGCCGACGATCCGCGTGAGCGAACTCGCGCAGGTCGAGCGCCTCGACGCCGGACGTGCGGACGGTCGGACGCGCTGATGCCGGGCTTCGTCGACATCCTTTCACGGCCGTCCCGCTTCGCGATTCTCGCAGGCGCGCTCGCGCTTGCGGGCTGCAGCTCGATGAATTCGGAGCGCGCCGCCCCGCAGGCGACCGCCGCCGTGCCGGCCGCCGCCCCGAAGGTCGCGCCGCCGCCGCCGAGCGCCGTCACCCAGGAGCAGGCCCGCATCGCCTCGGCCTATGGCGGCGTCTATCAGAACGGTCGCCTCGAGGCCCATCTCAACGCGATCGCCGACCGGCTGGCCGCGACCTCCGAGCGGCCGGACCTGCGTTACAAGGTGACGCTGCTCAATTCGCCGCTGATCAACGCCTTCGCGCTGCCGAACGGGAACCTCTACGTCACCCGCGGCCTGCTCGCGGTCGCGAACGACAGCTCGGAAGTCGCGGCCGTGCTGGCCCATGAGATGGCGCACGTCACCGCCCGGCACGCGCTGCAGCGCGCCGACGAGGAGCGCAAGGCGCTGCTGGTCAGCCGCGTGGTCTCTGACGTGCTGCAGGACCAGCAGGCGGGGCAGGTGGCGCTCGCCAAGGGCAAGCTGTCGCTCGCGAGCTTCTCGCGCTCCCAGGAGCTCGAGGCCGACCGCATCGGCGTGCAGAACATCGCCCGCGCGGGCTTCGATCCCTACGGCGCCTCGCGCTTCCTGCTCTCGATGGGCCGCCAGGCGGACCTGCGGATCGCGGCGCTCGGCCAGAAGCCGTCGCAGCCGGGGCTCGACTTCACCGCGACCCATCCCTCGACGCCCGAGCGCGTGCAGCTCGCCGTGTCGTCGGCCCGCCAGATCGGCGCGCCCGGGATCGGCGAGCGCGACCGCGACGGCTACCTCACCGCGATCGACGGCATGACCTACGGGGACGATCCGTCCCAGGGCTTCGCGCGCGGGCGCACGTTCCTGCATCCGCGGCTCGGCTTCTCCTTCGTCGCGCCGGAGGGTTTCGCCTTCGACAACGGCGCGGAGGCGCTGCTCGGCGTCTCGCCCGACGGCCGGGCGCTGCGGATGGACGCCGCCAAGCTCGCCATCGGCCAGTCGCTCGACGGCTACGTGCAGGAGAACTGGATCGACGGCACCGAGCCTGGTCCGGTGGAGCGGCTCGACCTCAACGGCATGGAGGCCGTGACGGTGCTGGCCAAGGGCCGCGAGTGGACGTTCCGCTTCGCCGCCATCCGCTTAGGCCCGGACGTCTACCGCCTGATCTTCGCCGCGCGCGACCTGACGCCTGCGATCGACGGCGGGTTCCGCGAGTCGCTGATGACGTTCCGCCGCCTCGCCCAGGCCGAGATCGACGCCGCGCGCCCCTTGCGCCTCGACGTCGCGCGGGTGCGCGAAGGCGACACGGAGGCGACAATCGCGGGCCGCATGGCGGTGTCGGACCGCGCGGTGGAGCGCTTCGCGGTGCTGAACGGCCTCGCGCCCGGCGAGACGCTGAGGGCAGGCGAGCGCGTGAAGGTCATCGACGAATAGCGCTCGGCCGCCGAGCGCCTCGGGCGAAAAATCCTCCCGGCGCCGAAAGCTTGACCGGCCGCGACGCCCTTTCACGTTTCCGTGGCGGCGCGGACGGGCTTTAATGCGGCTCCTCCCGACCGCCCTCCACATGGAAAGAGCCCTGGATGCCGCACGCCACACCGCTGATCTCGACCATCGTCGCGGGATTGGTGCTGGCGTTCATTCTAGGGGCGATCGCCAACCGCCTGAAGATGCCGCCGCTCGTCGGCTATCTGGTGGCCGGCATCCTGGTCGGCCCGCACACGCCCGGATACGTCGCCGACCAGGCGCTCGCGCCCGAACTCGCCGAGATCGGCGTCATCCTGCTGATGTTCGGCGTCGGCCTGCACTTCTCGGTCAAGGACCTCCTTTCCGTCCGCGGCGTCGCGATCCCGGGCGCGATCGTGCAGATGGGCTGCGCCACCATTCTCGGCTGGGGCCTTGCGCGCCTCATGGGCTGGTCGGACGGCGGCGGGCTTGTGTTCGGCCTCGCGCTCTCGGTCGCCTCCACGGTCGTTCTGCTGAAGGCGCTGCAGGAGCGGCGCATGATGGAGAGCGAGCGCGGCAAGATCGCGGTCGGCTGGCTCATCGTCGAAGACCTGGCGATGGTGCTGGCGCTTGTGCTGATCCCGGCGGTGGCGGGCGCGGCGGCGGGCGGCGGCGGATCGCATGGCGGCTCCGACCCGGTCGCGGTCGCGATCGGAGAGGCGCTCGGCATGGAGCTCGGCGTGCCCGCTCTCATCGGCGTCACGCTGCTGAAGGTGGCGATCTTCGTCGCGCTGATGTTCGTGGTCGGCCGCCGGCTCATCCCGATGCTGCTGCACTTCATCGCGCACACCGGCTCGCGGGAGCTGTTCCGCCTGGGCGTGCTGGCGATCGCGCTCGGCGTCGCGTTCGGCTCGGCGAAGCTCTTCGGCGTCTCGCTCGCGCTCGGCGCCTTCTTCGCCGGCATGATCCTCTCGGAGAGCGAACTTTCCCATCGCGCCGCGCAGGAAAGCCTGCCGCTTCGCGACGCCTTCGCGGTGCTGTTCTTCGTCTCGGTCGGCATGCTGTTCGACCCGACGATCATCATCCGCGACCCCTGGCCGGTGCTCGGCGTCGTCTTCATCATCGTGATCGGCAAGTCGGTCGCGGCGTTCCTGCTGGTGATCGCGTTCCGACGAACGGTGGGAACCGCGCTCACCATTTCGGCGAGCCTCGCGCAGATCGGCGAGTTCTCGTTCATCCTCGCCGAGCTCGGCGTCGGCCTGAAGCTGCTGCCGGAGGCCGGCCGCGACTTGATCCTGGCCGGCGCGCTGCTCTCCATCATCCTCAACCCGCTGGTGTTCTTCGCCGCCGAGCGGCTGAAGCCGCGGCTTGAGGCGCGCCTCGTGCGCAAGAAGCCCGAAGCCGCGGCGCCGCCGGCGCCCGCCGAGGAGGAGAAGGCCGACGAACTCGCGATCGACCGGACGCATCCGCCGGCCGCCGTCGCCAAGGAAGAGACGAAGCCCACGCCCGCCAAGGAGGCCGCCGAAAAGCCCGCGCCGGAAGACGAAGAAGTCGAGGCGCGCCCGACCGAGCTCACCGGCCATGTGGTCGTGGTCGGCTACGGCCGCGTCGGCAGCGCGCTCGGAGCCGAGCTCAAGGCCCGCGGCGACGCCTTCCTGGTGATCGAGGACGCCGAGACGCGCATCTCGGAGCTGCGGGAGGCGGGCGTCGAGACGATCGTGGGCAACGCCGCGAGCTCCGCGGTGCTGGCGCTCGCCAATCTCAGGGGCGCGCGCGCGCTGGTCGTCGCGATCCCCGAGGCGTTCGAGGCCGGTCAGGTTGTCGAGCAGGCGCGCGAGGAGAACCCCGGCCTCGTCATCGTCGCCCGCGCTCATTCCGACGCCGAGGTCGAGCATCTCGGCAAGCTCGGCGCGAACGAGGTCATCATGGGCGAGCGCGAGATCGCGCGCGGCATGGCGGCCTACGTGGAGTCCAAGCCTCTGGAGTCCAAGCCTCTGGACGCCAAGCCGACGCCCGAGCGCGCGCCGGCCGAGCAGGCCGAAACGGCCGCGCCCGCCGCCGCCGGGCCCGCGCCGGCGACGCCAGACCCTGTCGAACCGGCGCCGACGCCGCCGACCGAAGGCGCCGGCGCAAGAACCGAGACCGATCCCGCGCGTTAAGGGCCGTTCGGCCAGCGGGAAAGGACAGCCAATGATCGTCGGCTTCATCGGCCTTGGAGGCATGGGGCAGGGCGTCGCCCGCCGCATCATGCAGGGCGGACACGACCTCAGGGTCTGGAACCGCTCTCCCGGCCCCGCCGAAGCTCTGGCGGCCGAAGGCGCTGAAGCCGTGGCCGGGCCGGCCGGCGCGCTCGACGCCGACCTCTGCCTTTCGATGCTGAGCCAGGATGAGGTGATTGACCAGGTGCTCGTCGCCTCGGGGGCGCTCGAGAAGGCGCGGCCCGGCCTCGTGCATGTGAACCTGTCGACGGTTTCTGTCGCTTTCGCCGAGCGCATGGAGGCGCTTCATCGCGAGCGGGGCCTGTCCTACGTGTCGGCCCCGGTGCTCGGCCGCCCCGACGTCGCGGCGGCCGGCCAGCTCAACGTGCTGTGCGCGGGCGCGCCCGAGGCCGTCGCCAAAGCGACGCCCGTGCTCGAACTCTTCGCCAAGAAGGTCTGGCCGCTCGGCGACCGGGCCGCGCGGGCGAGCGTGGTCAAGATCGCCTGCAATTTCGCGCTCGCCAGCATGATCGAGACGCTCGGCGAGGCCGGGGCGCTGGTCGAGGGACACGACGTTCCGGCGGCCGACCTCTACGACGTCATGACCGGCACCGTGTTCGCCTCGCCCGCCTACAAGATCTATTCCGGCCTGATCGCCGACCGGGCGTTCGAGCCCGCGGGCTTCAAGCTGCCGCTCGGGCTGAAGGACGTGCGCCTCGCGCTTCAGGCCGGGGAGACGGCCGCGACGCCGCTGCCCATCGCCTCGCTGCTGCGCGACGCCTTCATCGAGGCGATCGCGGCGGGCGACTCCGAAAAGGACTGGAGCGCGCTCGGCGCCGGCGCGTTCCGCCGCGCCGGCCGGCCGCTCGGCTAGCTCCTTGCGCGTCGGCGCCTGATCAGCGCTCGCCGCCCTCGGCCAGAAACGCCTCCGCGCCCATGACGAGCCGCCCGTCGAGCCCGCCGACGATCTGCAGGTCGCGGCCCTTGTAGGGGATCGCGAGCAGGATCTTGCGCATCACCGCAAGGCGCAGGCGCTTCTTGTCGTTGGCCTTGACCACCGTCCACGGCGCTTCGGGCGAGTCGCTGGCGCGCAGCATGCGGTCGGCGGCCTCGGAATAGGCGTCCCAGAGATTGAGCCCGGCGTAGTCGATCGGCGACAGCTTCCAGCGCTTCAGCGGATCGTGCCGGCGCTCGTGCAGGCGCTTGATCTGCATCTCCCGGCCGACGGTCAGCCAGAACTTGAAGAGGCGCAGCCCGTCGCCCACGAGCAGCTTCTCGATCTGGGGCGCCTCCTCGAGGAAGCGGGCGGTCTCGGTCGGGCTCGAAAAGCCCATCACCGGCTCGACGCCCGCCCGGTTGTACCAGGAGCGGTCGAACAGCACGATCTCGCCCGCGGTCGGCATCTGCTGGATGTAGCGCTGGAAGTACCACTGGCCGGCCTCGGACGGAGAGGGCTTCGACAGCGCGACGACGCGCACGCTGCGGGGCGGCATGTGCTGGGTGATGCGCGCGATGGTGCCGCCCTTGCCGGCGGAGTCCCGCCCCTCGAACAGAATGGCGACGCGCTCGCCGGTCTTCTTCACCCAGGCCTGCAGCTTCAACAGCTCGATCTGCAGATTGCGGAGCTCGGCCTCGTAGGCGGCGTCGTCGAGCTTGTCCTCATACGGATAGCCGCCGCTCGCAAACGCCTGCTTGTCGACTTCCTTGGGCAGCTTCCGGTCGTCCAGATCGACCGTCACGCCGTCGATCGTGACCGCCGGCGCATCCTCCATCCCTTCCGGCGCGACCGCGTCGGTCGGATCGGGGGCGGCGACCGCCTCCGTGGCCGGCGCCGCTTCGACCTTGTCGGCTTTCTCGCCGACGCCCTTGGCGTCGCCCGCGGCCTTGGCGGTTGAGGCGGCGTCTTTTTCAGTCATGATCGGCGGCTCCGTGTCGCGGGGTTGTCACCGACCTGGTGTCGAGTGTCTAACCCTGACTCGAACAACCGGACGGAAAGCGCGTCGCGTCGCAAAATGGCGGAACGACTCCAGAGGGCAAGACGGCTGATCGCGCCCGAGCGGCGCTTGGCGTGGCTCGCGTCCGCCCGGTGGCCCCTGCTCGCCACGGCCTTCGTGCTCGCAAGCGTTGTGGCCGCGGGGCGGCTCGGGCCCTGGGAGGGGCTGCTCGCTTTCGCCGTGGTCCTGTTGGCGACCGCGGTCGCGCCGCGCGCATCGGCGCCCGCGCCGCGCGAAGTCGGCGGCGGCGTCAAGGCGCTGCGCGAGGAGCTCTCCGCGATCCTGTCGGGACTTCCCGACCCCGTTCTTGTGCTCGATCGTCGCGGCTTCGTGACCGTCTTCAACGAGCGCGCCCGCGCCGCGCTCGGCGAAATCCGCATCGGCGAGCCGGTCTCCTTCGCGCTTCGGGCGCCCGAGGTGCTCGAGGCCGTGCGCGCCGCGTCGAGCGCGCCCCAGACGGTGCTCTATGTCGAACGCGCGCCGGTGGAGCGCTGGCGCGAGGCCCATGTGGCGCAGACGCGGCTCAGCCCCGGCGCCGGCGTGCTGACCGTCGTCGCGCTGCGCGACCTCACCGAGCAGCGCCGTTCCGAGCGGATGCGCGGCGATTTCGTCGCCAACGCCAGCCATGAGCTGCGGACCCCGCTCGCCTCGCTGCTCGGCTTCATCGAGACCCTTCAGGGCCCGGCGAAGAACGACGTCGCGGCGCGCGAAAAATTCCTCGAGATCATGCGCGCCCAGGCCAACCGCATGTCGCGGCTGATCGACGACCTTCTGTCGCTGTCGCGGATCGAGCTCAAGGCCCATGTGAAGCCCCGCAGCGTCGTCGATCTCGCCGAGCTGGTGCGCGGCGTCGCCGACAGCCTGCAGCCGCTCGCCCGCGAGCGCGGCGTGGAGATCGCGCTCACGCTCGCTCAGGCCAGCGTGCGCGGGGACCGCGACGAACTCATCCGCGTCGCCGAGAACCTCATCGAGAACGCCGTGAAATACGGCCAGTCCGGCGGACGGGTCGACGTGGGGGTCGATCTGGGGGCGGAAGGCGCCCGCCTCGTGGTCCGCGACTACGGGCCGGGCGTCGCGCCCGAGCACCTGCCGCGCCTGACCGAACGCTTCTACCGCGTCGATGTCGGCGACAGCCGCGACAAGGGCGGCACGGGCCTTGGCCTGGCGCTCGTCAAGCACATCCTCCAGCGCCATGGTGGTCGCCTGACCATCGAGAGCGCGGCCGGCGACGGCGCGACCTTCACCGCGCTGCTGGAGCCCGCGGATGCGCCCGCCAATGTCGGGCAGGATCTGAAGCGCGCGAGCTGACCCCTCAGTTTTGAGGGATTCCGGCGCGTCATCCAACTGTCATGTGAAGGTCATAGAAGAGCAGCGAGGGGCCAGTACGGTCCCGGTCGGCAGGGTTCCAAAGCGGCCCGTCGAAGGTTTTGCGCCGCCTGCGAAAGCGTGGCGGCGCGGATGACAGAACAGCCAGTCTCAAACAGGAGAGACACGTGAAACTCCTCACGCTCACCAGCGCGCTCGCGCTCGGCTGCAGCCTCTTGGCCGCCGGCGCCGCCAACGCGCAGTCGCGCGACCAGATCCGCATCGTCGGCTCGTCGACCGTGTATCCGTTCACCACCGCGGCGGCCGAGCAGTTCGGCAAGGGCGGCCAGTTCAAGACCCCGGTGGTCGAGTCGACCGGCACGGGCGGCGGCCTCAAGCTGTTCTGCGCCGGCGTCGGCGCCGGCCATCCGGACGCCGCGAACGCCTCGCGCGCCATCAAGAAGTCCGAGTTCGAAGACTGCGCCAAGAACGGCGTGACCGACATCATCGAGCTCAAGATCGGCTTTGACGGCATCGTCATCGCCAACTCCAAGAAGGGCCCGGCCTTCAAGCTGACCCGCCAGCAGCTCTTCCTCGCGCTCGCCAAGGAAGTTCCGGGCGCCGACGGCAAGCTCGCCGCCAACACCGCCAAGAACTGGAACGACATCGACCCGTCGCTCGCGGCCGAGAAGATCGAAGTGCTCGGTCCCCCTCCGACCTCGGGCACCCGTGACGCGTTCCTCGAGCTCGTGATGGAGAAGGGCGCCGAGAAGATCGACGCGCTCGCGGCCCTTAAGAAGTCCGACAGCAAGGCCTTCGACAAGGTCTGGAAGACGGTCCGCGAGGACGGCGCCTACATCGACGCCGGCGAGAACGACAACCTGATCGTCCAGAAGCTGGAGGCGAACCCGAAGGCCGTCGGCATCTTCGGCTACTCGTTCCTCGAAGAGAACGCCTCGCAGATCCAGGGCGCCTCGATCGAAGGCAAGGCCCCGACCTTCGAGGGCATCGCCGACGGCTCCTACAAGGTGTCGCGTCCGCTGTACGTCTACTTCAAGAAGCAGCACATCGGCGTGATCCCGGGCCTCAAGGAGTTCCTGGCCGAGTACGCCTCCGACAAGGCGATGGGCGAGGAAGGCTATCTCGGCGAGAAGGGCCTCGTCCCGCTCCCGGCCGAGCTCGCCAAGTCCTCTGAGGACGCCGCCAAGGCTCTGAAGACCATCGGCGCTCCGGCCTCGTAAGGTCCGACGTCTCGACCGCCGGCCCGGAGAGCGTCGCTTTCCGGGCCGGTCGGCCTTTCGGCCCGGCGGACAGTTCGCCGGGGGCCGGCGGGAGCGCTCCGCGGAGCCGCCTCCGCCGCATGTCCTGATCCCAGAGTTTCCGAGCGCCCACGGGGAGCGCGCATCTTCATGATGCTGATCTACATCGCCGCGATGCTGCTGGTGGCGGCCGGCGCCTATGTCACGGGTCGCCAGAAAGGCGCGAGCTTCGCGATCGCCGGCGGCGGCGTCGCCCGGCTTCACTCGCTCCCGAGCTATCACGGCGGATACGTGGCGCTCGCCGCCGTCGCCCCGATGCTGGTCTGGCTGATCGTCTGGCTGATGGTCGCCCACCGCATCGTCGACGCGCAGGCCATCGCGGCGCTGCCCCCGGGCCTGAAGCCCACCGACGAGCTCACCTACGGCGCGCGTCTGCGCGAGATCTACCAGATCGCCTCCGGCATCCGCATGGAGGGCGTCGACCCGGCGATCTCCGCGGGCGCCGACATGCTGAACTTCTGGCGCACGGTCACCGACTGGAGCCTGCTGGTCGTCGGCCTCGCGCTCGCGATCCTCGGCTTCTACTGGGGCGCCCGCCAGCTTTCGGCCGAGTTCCGCGCCCGCAACGGCGTCGAGCGCTGGGTCACCTGGATGCTGGTCGCCTGCGCCTCGGTCGCGGTGCTGACCACCGTCGGCATCGTGTTCTCGGTGCTGTTCGAGACGCTGCGCTTCTTCTCCAAGGTGCCGTGGTACGAGTTCCTGTTCGGCACGCAGTGGTCGCCCCAGACGGCGATCCGCTCCGACCAGGTCGGTTCGTCGGGCGCGTTCGGCGCGGTTCCGCTCTTCGCCGGCACCACCCTCATCATGCTGATCGCGATGCTGGTGGCCGGTCCCGTCGGTCTCTTCGCGGCGATCTACATGGCCGAGTACGCCTCGCCCAAGGTCCGCGCGGTCGCCAAGCCGATCCTCGAGGTGCTGGCGGGCGTTCCGACCGTGGTGTTCGGCTTCTTCGCCGCGCTCACCGTCGCGCCGTTCATCCGCTCCACGGGCGAATATTTCGGCCTGAACGTCGCGTCCGAAAGCGCGCTCGCGGCGGGCCTCGTGATGGGCGTGATGATCATCCCGTTCGTCTCGTCGCTCTCCGACGACGTCATCAACGCGGTGCCGCAGTCGCTGCGCGACGGCTCCTACGGCATGGGCGCGACCAAGTCCGAGACCATCAAGCGGGTCATCCTTCCCGCGGCGCTCCCGGGCATCGTCTCGGCCTTCATGCTGGCGATCTCCCGCGCGGTCGGCGAGACCATGATCGTGGTGATGGCGGCCGGCCTCGCCGGCAACCTCACCTTCAACCCGCTCGAGGCGGTCACCACCGTCACGGTGCAGATCAAGACGCTGCTCGTGGGCGACCAGGAGTTCGACAGCGCCAAGACGCTCTCGGCCTTCGCGCTCGGCTTCGTGCTCTTCTTCTTCACCCTCGTGCTGAATTTCATCGCGCTGCGCATCGTCCAGAAGTATCGGGAACAGTATGACTGACGTCACCGCGACGACGAACCGGACCATGCGACACGCGATGGACTCCGACGAGGCGCGCGCCCGCGTCCGCAAGCGCTACCGCGCCGAAGCCCGCTTCAAGGCCTACGGCATCGGGGCGATCGCCTTCGCGGCCGCCTTCCTCGTGATCCTGATGACCGACATCGTCAGCAACGCGTGGCCGGCCTTCACCACCACGCATCTCTCGCTCTCGGCGACCCCGGAAGCCTCCGACGTCGACCCGTCGGGCGACCGATCGGCGGCCTCGCTCGCCCGCGGCGACTACAACAAGGCGGTGCGCGCGTCGTATCAGGCGCTGTTCCCCGAGGTTAAGGGGCGCGCCGAACGCCGCCAGCTGAACGGCCTGCTGTCGAACGGCGCGAGCGACGACCTTCGCGCCGCCGTGATGGCGGACCCCGCGCTGATCGGCCGTGAGGTCTCGACCCGCGCGCTGTTCTCCGACGACGCCGACCTCTATCTGAAGGGCGCCGTCACCAAGATCGAAGAGGAAGAGGGCAAGGGCGTCGCGACGCCGAGCGCCGTCACCGGCGACGTCGTCATCGAGACCTCGAACCCTGCCTTCCAGAGCGATCTCGAAGAGATCAAGACCGATCTCTCCGAGAAGGCCCGTGAGCGCCGCTTCACGGTCGAGCGTCTCAAAAGCCTGCGCGACGGCGTCGTGGCGGATCGTCCCGCCGCCGAGGCCAACCTCGCGGGCGCGCGCTCCACTGGCGACCAGTCCAAGATCGACGTCGCGACCGCGGCGCTCGGCAAGATCGACAGCGACGCCTCCAGCCTCCAAGCTCAGATGGAGACGCTCGCCGGCGAGGCGGCCGACTTCGAAACCCGCTTCAAGGACGGAAGCGGCGCCGAGAAGCTCGATCCGAAGCTCCCGAGCCTGCTGGTCTCGATCAACGGCGGCCTCGTGAAGGTCAACAGCCTCTCGGCGAACCGCATCGAGGGCGTGGCGCTGACCCCGCTCACCAACCAGAACGCCGCCCAGGCGGGCCAGTGGAAGGTGCTGACCTTCGAGACGCCCGAGAACGAGCGCCGCGTCGGCGACCAGCAGATCGCCTGGCTCGAGACGCTCAAGGCCAAGGGCCTCGTCGACAGCGGCTTTAACACCGGCTTCTTCACGAGCGGCGACAGTCGCGAGGCCGAGCAGGCCGGCATCCTCGGCGCGCTCGTCGGCTCGCTGATGACGATGTTCGTGACGCTCGTGTTCTGCCTGCCGGTCGGCGTCGGCGCGGCGATCTATCTCGAGGAGTTCGCGCCCAAGAACCGCTGGACCGACATCATCGAGATCAACATCAACAATCTGGCGGCCGTGCCCTCGATCGTCTACGGCCTGCTCGGCCTCGCGATCTTCCTGAACTTCTTCGGCATGCCGCGGTCTTCGGCGGTGGTGGGCGGCTTCGTGCTGGCGCTTCTGGTGCTGCCGACCATCATCATCGCGTCGCGCGCCGCGCTGAAGGCGGTGCCGCCGTCGATCCGCGAGGCCGC
The DNA here is from genome assembly GCF_042648545.1 of Chenggangzhangella methanolivorans. NCBI lineage: Bacteria > Pseudomonadati > Pseudomonadota > Alphaproteobacteria > Hyphomicrobiales > Methylopilaceae > Chenggangzhangella > Chenggangzhangella methanolivorans. The sequence continues at coordinate 152,265 of NZ_JBHRXS010000003.1, read as the reverse complement.
GCTCGGCGTCGGCGCCTCGCATCAGCAGGCGGTGTTCCACCACACCCTGCCGCTCGCGATGCCGGGCATCATGACCGGCACCATCATCGGCATGGCCCACGCGCTCGGCGAGACCGCGCCGTTGCTCCTCATCGGCATGGTGGCGTTCATCGTCGACGTTCCGACGAGCTTCACCTCCGCCACCACGGCGCTCCCGGTCCAGATCTATCTCTGGTCGGACCTGCCGGAAGTCGCATTCCAGGCCAAGACCTCGGCCGCGATCCTCGTTCTTCTGCTCTTCCTGTTCGCGATGAACGGGCTCGCCATTCTCCTGCGCAAGCGCTTCGAGCGGCGCTGGTGACCGGTTTCTGAAGGAGTTTTTCTCATGGACGCTACCGCCGTCGCCAAATCCGCCCCCGCCAACATCGGCGCCCGCCCGCAGCCTCTGGGCGAGCCCAAGATCATCGCCCGTGACGTCAACGTGCATTACGGCGAGAAGCACGCGCTGAAGAACGTCACGCTCGACGTTCCCGAGAAGGCCGTCATGGCCTTCATCGGACCGTCGGGCTGCGGCAAGTCGACCTTCCTGCGCTGCATCAACCGCATGAACGACACGGTCGCGAGCGCCAAGGTCTCCGGCCTCATCCAGATCGACGACCAGAACATCTACGATCCGAGCCTGGACGTCGTTCAGCTGCGCGCCCGCGTCGGCATGGTGTTCCAGAAGCCGAACCCGTTCCCGAAGTCGATCTACGAGAACGTCGCCTACGGCCCGCGCATCCATGGCCTCGCCAGGAACAAGGCGGAGCTCGACGAGATCGTCGAGTCCTCGCTCAAGAAGGCGAGCCTGTGGAACGAGGTGAAGGACCGCCTTAACGACACCGGCACCGGCCTTTCGGGCGGCCAGCAGCAGCGTCTGTGCATCGCCCGCGCGATCGCGGTGAGCCCCGAGATCATCCTCATGGACGAGCCCTGCTCGGCGCTCGACCCGATCGCGACCGCGCGCGTCGAGGAGCTGATCGAGGAGATCCGACGCAACTACACCATCGTGATCGTGACGCATTCGATGCAGCAGGCCGCGCGCGTCTCCCAGCGCGTCGCCTTCTTCCATCTGGGCATTCTGGTCGAGACGGGCGAGACGGAGAAGATCTTCACGAGCCCGAACGACAAGCGCACCCAGGACTACATCACCGGCCGGTTCGGCTGAGTTTCAGGAGGAGAGCCATGTCGCTCGCCGACAACCACATCGTCTCGTCGTTCGACGACGACCTCAACCAGCTCGCCGACAAGCTCGCCGAGATGGGCGGGCTCTGCGAGAAGCTCGTCGGCGAGTCCGTCGACGCGCTCGTTCGCCGCGACATCCCGCTCGCCCGCCGCGTCATCGAGTGGGACCGCGCGATCGATCGCCTCCAGCATGAGATCGAGGAGCGCGGCATCATGACGATCGCGCGCCGCGCGCCGGTCGCGATCGACCTCCGCCAGGTGGTGGGGGCGCTGCGCATCGCCAACGATCTCGAGCGCATCGGCGACCTCGCCAAGAACATCGCCAAGCGCGTGGTCGCGCTCGACGGCCAGTTCCAGCCGCCCAAGCTCGCCGGCGGGGTTGCGCACATCGCCGACCTCACGCTCGCGCAGCTCAAGGAGGTGCTTGACGCCTACACCCGCCGCGACGACAAGCGCGCGCTCGAGGTGTGGACGCATGACGGCGAGATCGACGCGCTCTATAACTCGCTGTTCCGCGAACTCCTCACCTATATGATGGAGGATCCGCGCAACATCGGCTTCTGCGCGCATCTGCTGTTCTGCGCCAAGAACATCGAGCGCATCGGCGACCACGCCACCAACGTCGCCGAGACGGTGTATTACGTCGTGCACGGCGTCCCGTTGACCGAAGACCGGCCCAAGGCCGACCTCGTCAGCGCGGACTTCGACTGACCCTCGCGACTTCGACCGACTGACCTCAGGAGAGGCCTGGCCGCATGAACCCGCGCGTGATGATCGTCGAAGACGAAGAGCCGCTCACCATGCTGCTCCGCTACAACCTCGAAGCCGAAGGCTACGAGGTCGACAGCGTTGCGCGCGGGGACGAGGCCGAGGTGCGCCTTTCCGAGGCGACCCCCGACCTCATCCTGCTCGACTGGATGTTGCCGGGGGTCTCGGGGATCGAGCTCTGCCGGCGCCTGCGCGCCAAGCGCGAGACCGAACGTCTGCCGATCATCATGCTCACCGCGCGCGGCGAGGAGGGCGAACGCATCCGGGGCCTGGCCACCGGCGCGGACGACTATGTGGTGAAGCCCTTCTCGGTTCCCGAGCTCGTGGCGCGGGTGAAGTCGCTGCTCCGGCGCACCAAGCCCGAGCACGTGTCGCGGACGCTGAAGGCCGGCGACATCGAGCTTGACCGTGAGAACCGGCGCGTGCGTCGGCAGCTGCGGGAGGTCCATCTCGGGCCGACCGAGTTCCGTCTGCTCGAGTTCCTGATGCAGTCCTCCGGCCGCGTCTTCACGCGCGAGCAGCTGCTCGACGGCGTGTGGGGCCGGGACGTCTATATCGACGAGCGCACCGTGGACGTCCATGTCGGGCGGCTGCGCAAGGCGCTGAACCGCGGCCGCAAGCCCGATCCGATCCGCACGGTGCGCGGCGCGGGCTACTCGTTCGACGAAACGTTCTCTCGCGCGAGCTGAGGGTCTTCGATCGTCCCTGAAGCGCCGGTCGTCACGTCGGCGACAGCCGGGAATGCGTGGCGTTCTAAGCGAGCGCCACGCCCAGCCGCATACCCGCGCGAAGGCGCGAGAAGACGGCTCCCGCCGGCGCGAAACAATTGTTGTTAGCCGGCGATTTTTGTCAGATTGCGGTCGAGCGCAGCCGCGGTTTCGCGAAATGCCGGAAGTAGCGGCGTGACTTCCCCCGCGAGATTCTCCGCGCCGTCCGGACCAAGCGCCTTCTGCAGGCTCGCCCAATATTCGGGAATGCGCCGCCAGTCCGCCACCGTCTCGGCGACGATCTCGGGATGGAACTGGACCCCGTAGGCGTTCGCCCCGACCCGCATCGCCTGCACCGCCGCCGCATCGTTCGAGGCGAGCGCGACCGCGTCTTCCGGGAGGCGCGTCACCTCGACGCCATGCCACTGGAACGTCTGGACGCGCTCGGGCAGGCCGGCGAACAGCGGGTCGGCGCGCCCCTCATCGGTCAGGCTGACGTCGCCGAGCCCCACTTCGGGCGAGGCCATCATCTTCGCTTCGCCGCCGAGCGAGACGGCGAGGAGCTGGTGGCCGAGGCAGATGCCGAAATAGGGCCGCTTCAGCTCCGCCACCCAGCGCCGGATCGCGGCCTTCTCGGCGACGAGCCAGGGGTGCTGGTCTTCCTCCCAGACGTCCATCGGGCCGCCCATGACGGCGAGCAGGTCGAAGCCCTTGAGCGGCGGGATCTCGTCGCCGGCGTCGAGCTCGACCGTGGTCCACTCGACGTTCCGGTCGCGCCAGAATTCCCGGAAGGAGCCCGGATGCTCGACCTCAAGGTGCTGGAAGACGAGGACGCGCATGCCGGTCGCTTCCTTCAGCCGTAGCGGTGCAGCGCGGCGCCGTGCGCGCGCAGCCACGCCTCGGCCCGCTCATAGTCGGGGAAGAGCCGCTCGACATTGGCCCAGTAGCGCGGCCCGTGGTTCATCTCGCGGCGGTGCGCCACCTCATGGGCGGCGAGATAGTCGAGGACATAGGTCGGCGCGAGGATCAGGCGCCAGGAAAAGGCGAGGTCGCCGGCCGCCGAGCACGAGCCCCAGCGGCTGGTCGTGTCCTTGATGACGATCTTGCCGATCGTGACTCCGAGCGCCGCCGCGTGGCGGCCCGCCGCCTCGACGAAGGCCTGGCGCGCCTCGCGCTTGAGAAAGTCGGCGACGCGGCGCGGGGCGTGCTCGGGCAGGCCGTAGACCGCGATCTCGGGCTCGCGGCCGCGCTGGCCGGGCTCGATCCGGACGAGGCCGCGCATGCCGGGGCGAAGCGAGATGCGATGCGCGACGCCGCGCAACGGCACGATCTCGCCCGGGGCGAGCGGCACCCGTTCGGGAAGCCGCGCCAGCCGCTGCTCGATCCAGCCGACATGGCGCTCGACGAAGTCGCGCGCGGCCGCCTCGGCGGTGCGCGAGGGCAACGTAAGGGTGACGTCGCGGGTGGCGGAGCGCACGCGCAACGTCATGCGGCGGGCCTGACTCGAGCGGCGCACGGTGACCGCGACCTTCCCGAGCCGCGTGTTGATCAGGAACGAGGCGCCGTCGGCCGCCGTGTCCTGCACGAGGAGAGGTCGGGGCCTGAGCACGCGAAACAGCGACATGAGGCGGCGGGCGCTCGCGATCGTCAAATCAACCGCGCGAATCGGCGGCGAGCCGACTTTAGCCATCCCGATTCCTTCGAGGCGAGCCCCCTCAGCCCCGCTCTGCGACGCCGTCCACGGCTTCCACGATGCGCGCGAGGTCTTCGGGGCGGGAGAGACGATGGTCGCCGTCCTTGATGAGCGTGGTGGTCACGTCGTCCTCGGCGAGCCGCTCGACGAGCTTCAGCGCATGCTCCCACGGCACGTCCGGGTCCGCCATCCCCTGCACAATGTGGACGGGGCAGCCGGTGCGCACCGGCCCGCCGAGCAGAAGATGGTTGCGCCCCTCCTCGATCAGGCGGCGGGTGATCGGGGTCGGGTCGGGCGAGTATTCGCTCGGCCGCTCGTAGACGCCGTCCTCGAGGATCGCGCGGCGCTGGGCGTCCGGGAACCGCTCCCACATCAGCGTCTCGGTGAAGTCGGCCGCCGGCGCGATCAGCACGAGGCCGGAAGGCGGCCTCGGCATCTTGCGCGCGGCCAGCAGCGCGATCCAGCCGCCCATCGACGAGCCGACCAGCACCGGGGCCTCGCCGGCGTGTCGGGCGATCGCCGCAAGGGCGTCCTCGAGCCAGTCGCCGATGGTCCCGTCGCGAAAGGCGCCGCCGGAGGCGCCGTGGCCCGAATAGTCGAAGCGCAGGAACGCCCGACCCGTCTTCGCCGCCCAGACGTCGAGCGCGCTCGCCTTGGTCGCGGTCATTTCCGACAGGAACCCGCCGAGCCAGACCACGCAGGGGCCCTGGCCCTCGCGCCTGAGAACCGCGATCTCGCGGGGCGGCGAGCCGTGGGAGAAGCGGTCGGAGATCGGGTCGGTCAAACTTCGAGGCTCCTTGCCGTTCAGATCGCGCCGATGACCCAGAGCCAGCCGGACACCGAGATCACCGAGAAGCCTGTCGAGACCGCGACCGCCGCGGACGCGGTCGGCTGGCCGACCTTGTAGCGAGCGGCGATCAGATAGGCGTTCACGCCGCAGGGCATGGCGGCGAACAGCACCGCGACGCCCGCCCAGACCGGCGGCACGTCGAGCACGTGGAAGGCGAGCAGCCACACGAGAAACGGGTGCACGACGAGCTTCAGGGCCGAGATGGCGGCCACCGCCTTCATGTCGCTCACGAAGCCGAACTTGGCGAGCGCGAGGCCCATGGCGACGAGCGCGCAGGGGCTCGCCGTCGCGGCGAGCTGGTCGATCAGCGCCCTGGCGGCGCCCGTCGCCTGCACCTGGAAGTGCTGCGCCGCGACGCCCGCGACGAGCGCGATGACGATCGGGTGGGTCACGATCGTCTTGATGAGCCCTTTGGCCATGACGAGCGGCGGGCGGCCGCCTTCGGCCGCCTCGATCAGAACCGTCACCGCCGTCATCATGATCGGCAGGTGGATGGCGAGCAGAAGGAACAGCGGCACCGCGCCGTCGTCGCCGTAGACCTTCAGGATCAGCGGCACGCCGACCAGCACAGTGTTGGCCTGGCCCGCCGAGAAGCCGTGGACCGCGGCCTCCGCCTTGTCGCGCTTGAACACCCGGCGCGCCAGAATCATGGCGACGGTCCAGACCACGATCACGCCGCCGAAATACGCGATCCAGTAGCCCCAGGGGTTTTCGGCCGGCGAGGTGCTGGTCGAGAGCGTCCTGAAGATCAGCGAGGGGATGGCGAGAAGGAAGACATAGTCCGACAGGCCGTCGCCCGCCCGGTCGCCGAGCAGCTTCAGCCGGCCGGTCCCGTAGCCGATCGCGATCAGGCCAAAGGTGGGGAGGACGATGGAGATAAGATCGTTCATGGGATGGACCGAGGCGTAACGTCTCGAAATCGAGCGGTCAACGCATGCGGGGCGCTGACGGAAAGGTTGTGGATTGCTGTCGTACAACCGTGTTTTACGCGATCGGTTTAGCCCATCCTTAAAGTCCTGGAAGTCATCGTCGCGGCACTCTCACTCACGCCCTCGCGACGGAGCATGCGCCAGATGAGCGCCAAGGCGATCCCCGTGGACGACATGCCCGCCCCGCAATCGGCGGATCGGCGCATCGCGGTCGCGGCGCACGAGATCCGCACGCCGCTCGGCGGGATCCTGGCGCTCGCCGACCTGCTGCTCGCCGAAGACCTGTCGGAGGGCGCGCGCGGCCACGCCAACGCGCTGAAGGCGGCGGCCGAGCATCTGTTCGGCCTGTCCACCAGCCTGCTCGGCGGCGCGGTCCCGACCGCGCCGAAGGCGCTCGACGTCGACCTGTTTCTCGCTCGCGTCTCGCCGCCGCTCGCCGCGCGCGCGGCCGTAAAGGGGCTCGCCTTCCGCGCCGTCCGCGCGCCGGGCGCGCCGGACCGCGTGCTCGCCGACGAGGCGGCGCTGCGCCAGATCGTCGACAATCTCGCCGACAATGCGCTCCGCGCGACCGAGTCCGGTTCGGTCGAGCTCGCGATCGAGCGGGTCTCGGGCGACGCCGAGACCGTGACGCTGCGGATCGCGCTCCGCGACACCGGCCCCGGCGTCGGGCCGCGGCCGGAGCTGCTATTCGCGCCCTTCGCGCAAGGGGACGGCGCGCAGGGCGCGGCGGGCCTCGGGCTCGCGGTGGTCGCCGATCTCGCGCGCGGCATGGGCGGCGAGGCGCAGGCCTTCGATCGTCCCTCGGGCGGGGCGGAGGTCGCGGTGACGCTGCGCCTCGGCGCGCTCGACGTGCGCGCCGCCAACGGCCCGATCCGCGTGCTGGTGGCCGAGGACAACGCCATCAACCAGCGCGTGGTGGGCACGCTGCTCGAGCATTTCGGCCATGGCTTCGACGTGGTCGAGAACGGCGCGGCCGCGGTCGCGGCGGTCGGGGGCGGGGACTACGATCTCGTTCTGATGGACGCCGTGATGCCGACCCTCGACGGCCTCGCGGCGACGCGCGCGATCCGCGCGATGGAAGGTCCGGTCGGAGCGATCCGGATCGTCGGGCTGACGGCCCGCGCCTTCGACGAGGACATCGCGGCCTTTCTGGAAGCCGGCGCCGACGCCGTCGTCACCAAGCCGATCTCGGTCGCCGAGCTCTGGCGGGCGATCGACGTCGGCGAGCGCCAGGCGACGGGCTGAGGCGGCGTTCCCATCGAGAACGGGTCCGCTGTGGCGCCGAGCTCGCTCCATCCTTTCTGAGATGGGCGCGCTGCGGCCCGAGCTGACGCGTGAGGAGCGGCGGATCATCGCGCCGCAGCTTCAATAAGCTGGAAAGTCACATCGAAGCGCGTGCGAGGGCGGCCGCCCGCTGACGGCGGCCTCGCCCTTCGCGGCCGAGTCGACGTCCCGAGTGAAGAAAGATGACGCAAACATATCAAATTTAAATATAACGAATCAATATCACGCGAATGTGTCTTGAGATGCCATGTAATCGTAAGCAACGCGTATTGTTTTTCTCGGATCTCGTTGACAGACTCTATTGCAGGTGCAAGGTTTCCATTAACGCGGCGTCTTCGAAGGCGGGGATTTGATGCGTCGGTTCAGCACACTCACGTCATGCGTGCTTTTGGCTCTCGGGGCGGGCCTGGGGCCTTTCGGCGCGCGCGAGGCCGCGGCCGAGCCCACTTCGGGTCTGGAGGATCGCGTGGGGGCCCCGGAGTGCCGCAAGGTTCCGGCGTGCAACACCGAGCCGACCCCGGTCCAGAAACTGAAGATGGGCCAGCCTATGCTCGCCGATTTCTCGTGTCCTTCCGGAACGTACTTCTGGAACTGGTCGGCGATCGTCGGGAAGCACGTGTTCGTCACGTTGAAAAGCACGAAGCTGGACAAGAAGAACCGCGAGATCGGCGCGACCTTCGAATACTTCGCGCAGTCGGGAAACGGGTCAGGCAAAGCGAAGGTTTACCTGGCCTGTTCCAAGAGGTCGTTCTCCAAAGGGGGCCTTCAGCACCGTCGGGTGGGCTACGGGTGGAACCCGCATGAGAGGAGCTAGCGGCTCGTTCGCTGCTCTGAAATGGCGTGTCGGCTCATTTGCGTGACTGGGGAGACAAAGTCGTGAGCAAGATCAGGATGACCGGCCGGTCGTTTTTTCGGTGCTGCGGCCTCGCGGCGTTCGCTTTGATGGCGCTGATGCTCGACGCCAGGTCCGCAAAGGCCGACGTCTGCGATAACAGCAACATCCCGCAATGCTACGTGCAGACCGACACCGGCGAGCTCAAGGCCGATCGAAGCGAATATATGAACGTGTACTGCCCCGCCGGCATGTATGCCTGGGGCGGGTGGAGCGACAGCTGGTCAAGCAGCTGGCATATCATTACGCGCAACCCCATCGGCGATAACTTAAACAGTCTCGACTTTCTGCTTAGCAACACCTCGGTCCATTCGAACAGGTGGTCGATCTCGATCGCGTGCTCGCCGATCAATCCAAACGGCTCCTGCAACGGGGCGAGCAAGGAAGTCAGCGATCCGGGCTGCCCGGAATCGAACAGGCAGACGGAGTGCCAGCCGGCGGACAATTGCTGGGTGACCTGGAACGAGCAGTGCGTCAACGGCGACACGGTCACCAACTACTTCTGCTCGCAAGCCCTCTTCGTCACGACCTGCTTCAGCTGCGAGGCGTCGTCTGGCGCCGGCAAGCCTGAATGAGGCGCAAGACTCCGCCGATCAAGACGCAGCTGATCAAGACGTCGCTGATCAAGATTTGGCCGATCCGGCTCGGCTTGGCGGCATGTCTGGGGCTGTTCTTCGCGACGGCCCAGGCGTATGCCGAAGACCGGCAGCCGGTCCTGACGGCGGACCAGGTCCGGCAGATCGTTCGCGACTATCTGATCAGCAATCCCGAAGTGCTGGCCGAAGCGGCGCAGAACTACAAGAAGCAGCAGCAGGAGAAGGCGGCGGCTCAGGCGAGAGCGAAGATCGCCGAGCAGCGCGCCGCGATCTTCGATCCGAAAGCCGCGTCCATCGGTCCGGAGACCGCGAAGGTCACGATCGTCGAATTCTTCGACTTCCGTTGCGGCTATTGCAAAAAGATGCTGCCGACGCTCCATAAGGTCGTGGCGGACAGTTCCGACGTTCGCGTCATATTCAGGGACCTGCCGATCCTGGGGCCGGGCTCGCGCGTCGCGGCCACGGCGTCGATCGCCGCGCGCAGGCAACGACCGGAGCGCTATCTCGACCTGCATCGCGCGCTGTTCGAGACAAACGACCTGTCGGAAGCAAGCGTCGTCGCCGCCGCTACCCGCCTTGGCCTCGACGGCGAGCAGTTGCGCAAGGACATGGCGGATCCGGCGATCAAGGCCGAGCTGGACGCCAATGCGGAGCTTGCTCGAGGCCTGGGGGTCACCGGAACGCCGGCGCTTATTCTCGGCGACAGCTTGATCCAAAGCTCCCTTCAGGAGGGAGATCTGCTGCAGCGGATCGACGCGATCCGGAAATCCTGCTCAGCGGCTGCGTGCTGACCCAGCGCCGGATCCTTGTCCATCGGATCAGACGCCCCAAGGCGAGCCGGGGCGGGGCGTCGAGCCGTTCGCGCCGAACCTGCGGGCCAAGCCGAACTCACCAGGCGTCGGTCTGCTGCGGGGCCGCGACCCCGCGTTCCTGACGTCCGTCGCGCTCATGGACGATGCGGCGCTTCAGATAGAGACCCGGATCGTCCGGCAAGGTCTCGAGCCAGCGCTGCGAGGCCGCCATGGTCTTGAGCGACATCGGCGCAAGGCGGTGGGCGAGCTGCTCGGGCGGCCGCGCGACGTTGCGATTGGCCTCGCCGGTGCGGCCAGCGCCCGCGCCGGAGCCGACCGAGCCGCTCGCCTTGCCGGGTTCGTCGGCGCGGTCCGACGGGCCGCCGCTTCCCTCGCGCAGCACGCGGCTCGGCCCGGCGTTCACGGCGCGCTCTCCGCTGTCGCGATCGCCCGCGGCTCCCGCGCCCGTCGAGTTCACGCCGCTGTCGAGGTCGGCCGAGGAGTTCGAGCGCTTGTTCTCGTCCGCGCTCGCGCCGGCCGCGCCGCTCGCCTTCGGGCCGTCGGCGCGCTCGACGCGCATCAGCGCCTCGATCAGCGCGAGGTTGAAGCGGGCGTCCTCGTCGTTCGGGTCGACCACGAGCGCGTAGTCGAAAGCGTCGGCCGCCTCCTTGAGGCGCCCGGCGCGGGCGAGCGAGAGGCCGACGTCGTAATGCTGGGCCGGAAAGTCCGCGGCGCGGAAAGCCTGCGCGGCCTCGTCGTAGCGCTTGTCGTGATAGAGCGCCGCCGCCGCGAAAGCCTCGCCGCCGACGAGCGCCGCGCCCGCCGAGGCGAAGCCCGCCGCGTAGAGCGCGCGGCCGGCGCGCTCGCGCAGGCCTGTCGCGGCCAGCGCGGCGAAGATGAGGGCGGCGATCAGCAGATGGCGCAGCACGGAAGTCCGGGGCGGAGAACGTCTTTGGTCCTGTTTAACCGACGCCCGCGGCCGAGTCGCTGAGCATTTCGCAAGGGTCCGCGAGACAAGGGTCCGCGAGGCGAGGGTCCGCGCATCGTCGAAATGGAGCGTCGCCTAACCGCGCGCGCTGCGCCATGCTAGAAGCGCCCGGTGGGCCTGCCGGCTCCCCCTTTCGGATTCGCCGCAAGCACGACCTATGTTCCGTATCGTTCGCAACCTGTTCGGCGTCGTCGCCGCCCTCGCCTTGATGGCCGCGCTCGGCTTCGCGGCGTTCCTGCTCGGCAACTCGAACCCGACGATCAACGTCGGCTGGTTCTACGGCGCGGCCGGCATCTCCTACACCATGATCATCCTCCTGGTGCTGCACAGGGATTAGGCCCGGCGGCGTCAGGGCCGAGGATCCCGACGACGGCATTCCATGACGGCATATGATTTCTCCTCGACGCGCCTGTTCGTCGACGCCCCGATGTCCGAGGGGGCGCAGATCGACTTCGACGACGGGCAGGCGAACTACCTGCGCAACGTTCTGCGCATGGGCGAGGGCGACGGCCTGCTGCTGTTCAACGGCCGGGACGGCGAGTGGAGCGCCCGGCTCGTCGAGGTCGCCAAGAAGCGCGCGCGCGCCGAGCTCGTCGGCCTCACGCGGCCGCAGACTCCGTCCGGCAGGCTGCGCTGGCTGTTCGCGCCGCTGAAGCACGCGCGGCTCGACTACATGGTGCAGAAGGCGGTGGAGATGGGCGTCTCGCGCATCTCGCCCGCGATCACGCGGCGCACGCAGGTCTCGCGCGTCAATCTCGACCGGATGCGGGCGAACGCCGTCGAGGCCGCCGAGCAATGCGGGGTGCTCGCCGTCCCCGAGATCAACGAGCCGGAGACGCTCGAGGCGATTCTCGCGCGCTGGCCGGAGGGCGAGCCGCTGGTGTTCTGCGACGAGGACGCCGCCGGCGCGGATCCGCTCGCGCCGCTTCGCGCCCTCGCGGGCAAGCCGCTCGCGCTGCTGATCGGCCCCGAGGGCGGCTTCGATCCGGCGGAGCGCAAGGCGCTGTCGGCGCTCCCCCAGACGGTGCGGATCGGGCTCGGACCGCGCATCCTGCGGGCCGACACCGCGGCGGTGGCCGCGCTCGCCGTCCTCCAGGCCACAGTCGGCGACTGGTCTTCGGGCCGTTGACCTTTGGTTAACCATGCGGCCCCGAGAGTGTCAGGGCTCGAGGGCGTTCGGGGCCCGCGACAGACCCGTTGCCGAAATGCCGCACTGCGGCAGGAACGCCGCCGCGTCATCAACTTGCCATCCCGGGGCCGCGCGGAGCGGCGTATAGCCTTTAGACAGGCGTTCGCGGATGCGGGCGCTCAACTCGAGTAGCGCGAACACGTCCCATGTCGACAGCGTCCAATTTCCGTCTTCGTGATCGCATGCCGCATCTGTCTTCGCTGGGACGTCTCGTCCTGATCGCCGCCCTGCCGCTGGCGCTCGCCGCCTGCGCGGGCTCGCGGCCGCTGCCGAACCAAGCGGCGGTGCAGACCCCGGCGCCGGCCTTCGCCCCGGCCCCCGTGCCGCCGGTGACCGCCGGCCCGATCGTCGGCGACCTCGACTCGTCGAGCCGCTACGGCGACCAGCTGACGGCCTCCGAGCCTTATCCGGTGAAGTCGGTCAACCTCGAGAAGGTCGACCCACGCTTCCTCAAGCAGACCGTGCCGAACACGACGGGCGAGGCGCCCGGCACCATCGTGATCGACCCGAGCGAGCGTCATCTCTATCTCGTCCAGAGCGACGGCACCGCGATCCGCTACGGCGTGGGCGTCGGCCGCGAGGGCTTCGCCTGGTCCGGCCAGGCCTATATCCGCCGCAAGCTGGAATGGCCGGACTGGCATCCGCCGGCGGAGATGGTGGCGCGCGACCCGCACGCCCGTCCTTACGCCAACGGCATGCCGGGCGGCCCCGGCAATCCGCTCGGCGCCCGCTCCATGACGCTGTGGCAGGGCGACAAGGACACGCTGTTCCGCATCCACGGCACGGTCGAGCCCTATTCGATCGGCAAGGCCGTCTCGTCGGGATGCATCCGCATGATGAACCAGGACGTGATCGACCTCTACGATCGCGTGCCGCTCGGCACCAAGGTCGTGGTTCGTTCGTGATCGAGGTTCGGGCCCGCCTCGGGGGAGAGCGGGCCCACCGCCGGGCGCTTTTTGAGCGCCGGCATGCGATGGCCGGGTCGTCTTCGGACGGCCCGGCCTCGTCGTTTCTGGATCCCCTTCAGCCGATGACGAGCCGATGACCGACGACGCTTTCCCCAAACCCGCCCTGATCGGGCTGTCGCGCCGCGCCCTTGTGGCTGGTCTGCCGCTTGCGCTCGGGGCCTGCGCGGCTATGCCCCGCGGCATGTTCGACGACTTCGGCGACTCAGGGTTCAGCTATTCCAGGATCTACGGCGCGCAGGACGACGAGGCCCATCCGCTGCCCGCGATGAACTACGCCAATGTCGACGACGCCGTGCTGCGCCGCCGGGTGAAGGATCCGACCGGCGAGAAGCCCGGCACCATCGTGGTGCTGACCTCGCAGCGCCGGCTCTACATCGTCGAGAAGGGCGGCACCGCGGTGCGCTACGGCATCGGCGTCGGCAAGGAAGGCATGGAGTGGAAGGGCCGGGCGAAGATCGCCCACAAGGCCAAGTGGCCGCGCTGGACCCCGACCGCCTCGATGATCAAGCGCGACCCGAAGACCAACGGCCCCTGGGCCGGGGGCATGCCGGGCGGCCTCAAGAACCCGCTCGGCGCGCGCGCCATGTACCTGTTCCAGGGTGGCCGGGATTCGTCCTACCGCATCCACGGCACCAACTATCCGAAGTCGATCGGCCTCGCGATGTCGTCGGGCTGCGTGCGCATGTTCAACCACGACGTCATCGACCTCTACGACCGCGCCGACGTCGGCGCGACGGTGATCATCGAGGCGTGAGGGGCTGAGGGGCGCCGCCGCTGCTCCAGTTCGTCATGCCCCGGCTCGTCCGGGGCATCCGCTCATCCGCTTGCGGCGTCCTTTGACGGTCTGTGGATCCCCCGGACAAGCCGGGGGATGACGCGGAGAGGGTGGTGATCGTGCTGAGAGCTACCCTGCTCTCAGCGGCCGCCCTTTACGCTTCGCCCGTGACCGCCTAACTGACGGCGGCTGATTTCCCGCCGAGACCGATCCTCATGGCCCGCGACCAGACAGACACGACCGCGCTCACGACGCGGGACGAACTCGTCGCGTGGATCGAGGCGGGCTGCCGCTCGGCCTCCGAGTTCAAGATCGGCACCGAGCACGAGAAGTTTCCGTTCCGACGCGCCGACCTCTCGCCGGTTCCCTATGAGGGCCCGGACGGCATCCGCGCGCTGCTCGAAGGCATGCAGGCGCTGCTCGGCTGGGAGCCGATACACGACCGCGACAAGATCATCGGGCTCTACGACGTCACCGGCGGCGGGGCGATCAGCCTCGAGCCGGGCGGGCAGTTCGAGCTGTCCGGCGCGCCGCTCGACAACGTCCACCAGACCTGCTCGGAGCTGCACGCCCATCTCGCTCAGGTGCGCGAGATCGCCGAGCCGCTCGGGATCGGCTTCCTCGGCCTCGGCATGAGCCCGACATGGACGCTCGCCGAGACGCCCGTGATGCCGAAGGGCCGCTACGGGATCATGACGCGCTACATGCCGAAGGTCGGCTCGCGCGGGCTCGACATGATGTACCGGACCTGCACCGTTCAGGCGAACCTCGACTTCTCCTCCGAAGCCGACATGGTCCGGAAGATGCGCGTGGGGCTGGCTCTCCAGCCGATCGCCACCGCGCTCTTCGCCAACTCGCCCTTCACCGAAGGAAAGCCCAACGGCTTCCTCTCGGCGCGGTCCGAGATCTGGCGCGACACCGACAACGACCGCGCCGGCATGCTGCCCTTCGCCTTCGAGGACGGGTTCGGCTTCGAGGCTTACGTCGACTACGCGCTCGACGTGCCGATGTATTTCGTCAAGCGCGGGGAGACCTATCACGACGTCGCCGGCGCCTCTTTCCGCGACCTGATGGCGGGCAAGCTCGAACAGCTTCCCGGAGAACTTCCGACCGTCTCCGACTGGGCCAACCACCTCTCGACGATCTTCCCCGAGGTGCGGCTGAAGCGCTTCCTCGAAATGCGCGGCGCGGACGGCGGTCCGACCAACCGCATCTGCGCGCTGCCGTCCTTCTGGGGCGGGATCTATTACGACCAGACCAGCCTCGACGGCGCCTGGGACCTTGTGAAGGGCTGGACCGCGGAGGAGCGCCAGGCGCTTCGCGACGCCGTCCCCAGCGAGGGCCTGCGCGCCACGATCGCGGGCCGCAGCGTCCTCGACGTCGCCAGGGACGCGCTGTCGCTCGCCCAGCTCGGCCTCAAGCGCCGCAACCGGCTGAACTGGCTCGGCGAGGACGAGCGCATCCATCTGCGCCCGCTCGTGCAGGTGCTGGACGAGCGCCGCACCCTCGCCGAGGCCCTGCTCGACGAATACGAGCGCTCGTGGGACCGCGACGTGGATCGCGTGTTCGCCAAGATGGCTTATTGAGCGCCGCTCTCTTGTCCCGGACTTGATCCGGGACCCAGAACCGAGACGTCTGACGGTTCTGGAAGGCGCGTATCGACTGCTCCGGGCGGCGCCCGCGAGATTTTTCTGAAAACCGCGTCGGCTCTGGGTCCCGGATCAAGTCCGGGACAAAGGGCCTCGCGCCCCTCAGGCGGCCGCGGCGGTTCCCGGGCAGCGGTTCACCTCGACGGTGACGTGGCTAAGCCCAGAAAGTCCGTCGAGCTTCGCCTTGTAGGCGGCGGGCTCCTGCGGCTCGTGCGTCACGAGCGACACGATCGCTGCGAGATGGCCCGGGCCGACGCGCCAGATGTGCAGGTCGCTGACGACGACGTCGCCGACCTCGAGCCGCTTGCGGATTTCCAGTTCGAGGCTCTCGTCGGCCGGCGCGTCGACCAGCGTGCGGCCGGTCTCGCGAGCGAGCGAGACGGACCACGAGGCGATCATCACGGCGCCCAGCGCGCCGACCGCGGGGTCCATCCACGTCCAGCCCAGGAACCAGCCTGCCGCAAGGCCTGCGATCGCCACCACCGAGGTGAGCGCGTCGGCGAGCACGTGGAGATAGGCCCCGCGGAGATTGTGGTCGGCGTGGCCGTGACCGTGGTCATGCCCATGGTCGTGGCCGGCGTGGCCGTGGTGGGAATGGTCATGCCCGTGCCCGTGTCCGCCGAGCAGAAGCGCGCAGACGACGTTCACCGCAAGGCCCAGAACCGCCACCACCATGGCCTCGCCATAGGCGACCGGCTGCGGGGAGGCGAGGCGGGAGAGCGACTCCCAGCCGATCATCAGCGCCACGACGCCCAGCACCACCGCGTTGCCGAAGCCCGCGAGGTCGCCGACCTTGCCCGCGCCCATCGCGAGCCGCGGATCGGCGGCGCGGCGCGAGGCGATGCGGTAGGCGAGCGCCGCGATCCCGATCGCGCCCGCATGGGTCGCCATGTGGAAGCCGTCGGCGAGGAGCGCCATCGAGCCGTAGGCCCAGCCGGCCACGATTTCGACCACCATCGCGGCCGCGGTGATCGCCACCACCAGCGTGGTGCGGCGGGCGTTGCGGGCGTGGTCGCTCCCGAGGAAGCGGTGCTGATGGGAAAAGCGCGCGGCTCCGGCGGCGGAGGTGTGCATGGCGGCTCTTTGGGTCGGTCTCGGGCGGCGACGACTGGGCGCGTAAGCAGTTTACCGGACTCGGCGCCGTCTTTCGACGAGTCTAACTGCAGAAGGCGCGGTTCCGTTCGCTAAGGGAGCTTGGCATGCGCTTCAGCATCATGAAGGGACTCGCGGCGGCGCTCGTCGCGGTCGTGGCGTCCACGCCGGCTCTCGCCCGCGAGGACTTCTGCCTGAACTCCGACGGCTCGATCAACAAGACGGCCACCAAGGGCTATCGCAAGATCGAGGACAACCGCAGCGCGGGAACGATGAAGCGGATCAACGGGATCTGGTTCAGCCAGACCCGCAATCCCTTCACCGGCCAGGTGAGCTATCTGTGGGAGGTCTATGAGGGGCGCGGCGCGCAGGCCGGCCTCTACTCCTACTGGAACACGGTCTGCGACCAGATCGGTTGCTCGCGCTGGTATCAGGGAACGGGGCTCTGGGCGGTGCAGGGCACGGTCCGCAGGTTCTCGGGCATGCGGATCGTCTCCGACCTCGAGCGCGACCATTTCTGCCAGCTGCTCGACGGCGCCTTGTCGGACAACAACTCCATCTGGACGACCGCCGCAGGCGCGCAGTACCGGCGCGTCAACAAGGTCGGCGACCTGCCCTAAAGGGCTGCCCCGCGCCGAGAAGGCTTCAGTTCCGGGCGCCGAGAGGCTAACGGCTATGCGCCGGCCGCCGTCCTCCCGGCCGCGCGCGGAGCCTTTTGCCCATGGACTATGTGCGAGACATCCTCGACGCCCGCGTCTACGACGTCGCGGCGCGCACGCCCCTCGACCCGATGGTCAAGCTCGGGGCGAGGCTCGGCCGGCAGGTTCTGCTGAAACGCGAGGACCTGCAGCCGATCTTCTCGTTCAAGATCCGCGGCGCCTACAACCGCATGGCGCAGATGAGCGCGGCCGAGCGCGCCGCCGGCGCGATCTGCGCCTCCGCGGGCAACCACGCGCAAGGCGTCGCGCTTTCGGCCGCTCGGCTGGGGCTGAGGGCCGTGATCGTGATGCCGGTCACCACCCCGCCGATCAAGGTCGACGCCGTGCGCCGGCTCGGCGGCGAGGTCGTGCTCCACGGCGACGCCTTCGACGACGCCTATGCGCATGCGCGCGCCATGGCGGACGCCGAAGGGCTGACGTTCGTCCACCCCTATGACGATCCGCACGTCATCGCCGGACAGGGCACGGTGGCGGTCGAGACGCTTCAGCAGCACCCGGACCCGATCGAGGCCGTGTTCGTGCCGATCGGCGGCGGCGGCCTTGCGGCGGGCGTCGCGGCCTATGTGAAATACCTGCGGCCTTCCGTGAAGGTCATCGGCGTCGAGCCGGAAGACGCCGCCTCCATGAAGGCCGCGATCGAGGCCGGGGAACGGGTGACGCTGCCGCGCGTCGGCCTCTTCGCCGACGGCGTCGCGGTGCGGCAGGCGGGCGAGGAGACGTTCCGCCTCTGCCGCGAACTTCTCGACGAGGTCATCACCGTCGACACCGACGCGATGTGCGCGGCCGTAAAGGACATCTTCGAGGAGACGCGCGTGCTCTCCGAGCCCGCCGGCGCGCTCTCGCTCGCCGGCCTCAAGGCCTATGCGGCACGCGGCGGAACGGACGCCGGCGCGCTGATCGCGATCAACAGCGGCGCGAACCTCAATTTCGACCGGCTGCGCCATGTCGCCGAGCGCGCCGAGGTGGGCGAGGATCGCGAAGTGCTGCTCGGCGTCACCATCCCCGAGCGCCGCGGCAGCTATCGCCGCTTCATCGAGCTGATCGGCCAGCGCACCATCACCGAGTTCAACTACCGCTACGCCGGCGCCGACGCCGCCCATGTGTTCGTCGGCGTGAAGCTCGCCGACGCCGCGCGCGACAAGCCCGAGCTCATCGCCTCGATCGAGGCGGCCGGATACGGCGTCGTCGACATGAGCGCGAACGAGGCGGCCAAGCTCCATGTCCGCTACATGGTCGGGGGGCGGCCGATCACGCTCGACGACGAGATCGTCCTGCGCTGCGAGTTCCCGGAGCGGCCCGGCGCGCTGTTGCGTTTCCTCGAGGCGGTCGGGACCGATTGGAGCATCACGCTGTTCCACTACCGGAATCACGGCGCCGACTATGGCCGCGTGCTGGTGGGCCTGCAGGTGCCGCCCGCCGACCGGGCGCGCTTCCAGACGAGCCTCGAGGGTCTCGGCTATCCCTATGAGGACGAGACCCAGAACCCCGCTTACGCGACGTTCTTGCGGGCGGGGTGAGGAATACGCCTCGGCGTCGGTTCTGGGTCCCGGGTCGAACCCGGGACAAGGGCGGCGCTACTCCGCCGCCTGCGCGCCTTCGAAGCCGCCGGTCATGTTGTCGAGGCTCGCCACGATGTGGTCGGCGAGCGCCTCGACCGTGTCGGTGACCGAGCCCGGATTGCGCAAAAGCGCGATCTTGCAGCTCGGCAGCGGCGGAAAGCCGTCGGCGGGTCCGAGCACCCGCATGCCGGAACGGATGGCGCTCTCCGGCAGAACGGTGACGGCGAGCCCGGCCATCACCGCCGCGCCCACCGCCGCGAAGTTGCGGCTCGAATAGAGCACGCGGTGGGGCCGCTTCAGCTCCTCGAGCTTCGAGATCGCGGCCTCGCGCCAGACGCAGGCGGGGTGGCTGAGCGCAAGCGGCAGCGTCGCCTGCTCATGGGCGAGCGAGCGCTGCGAGGTGACCCACAGCAGCGGCTCCTGACGGATGACCTCGCCCACGGGCTTGCGACTCGCATGGGTGATGATCGCGAGGTCGATTTCGTCGCGCATGATCGACTGGGTCAGCGTGTCGGAGGGCTCGCACTCGACCGTCACCTCGACCAGCGGGTTTGAGCGCGAGAACCGCGCGAGGATCTCCGGCAGATAGCGCTCGGCGTAGTCGTCCGGCACGCCGAGCCGCACCCGGCCCGTCAGCGCGTCGTTGGAGAAGGCCGACACCGCCTCGCGCGAAATGTGCACGATGCGGCGGGCGTAATCGAGCAGACGCTCGCCGTCCTCGGTCAGCCGCGCCCCGCGCCCGTCTCGGGCGAAGATCGAGCGGCCGACCCGCTCCTCCAGCCGCTTCATCTGCATCGAGACGGCCGACTGGGTCTTGTGCACCGCGTCGGCCGCGCGGGTGAACGAGCCGGTGTCCACGATGGCGATGAAGGTCTTGAGCTGGTCGACGTCGAACAGAGCGGACATGGGCGACGGCTCCTGGATCAGGCGGCATCACGTATGGTGATGGACGACATTATAAACATTCGTTTCACTGATCAATCGGCTGGATCTATCTCGTTTCGTGAAGGCGGGCCGCGGTGGTTCGCCCTCAGACGGCCGCCGCGCTGGAGGTGTGGCGGAAGCGAGAGCCGAAGGAGGCGAACATGTCCGTCCTGATCGAACGCCAGACGCAATCCGGACTTTTGAGCGTCGCCCGCGCCGTGGGCGCCGGGTTCGCCAGCCGCTTCAAGGCTCTCGCCGTGTCGATGACCCGTCGCAAGCAGATCGAGGCGCTCGGCGGTCTCGACGACCGCATGCTCGCAGACATCGGCGTGACCCGCGCCGATCTCGAGGAGGCGGCGCGCTGGTCGCTCTGGGGCGATCCCGGAGAACGCCTCACGGCGATTTCTGAAGAGCGCCGGGCCGCGCGCAGCCGCTTGGGCTGAGGCGACTGTCCTTCCCTGGGGCAGGGAAAGGCAGGGTGGGGCGCGTTTCAGAAGGAGGCGCGCCCCTTACGCCTTTTTCGGCTTGTCGCTGAAGAAGGCGTCGAAGATCTGGCTCATGGCCTCGGCGTTCTGCTGCGACAGCTCGCGGCCTGTCGCGACGAAGTCGTCGAACGGATTTTCGGCCGCGGTCTCGGACTTCGGCTCGGCCGGCTCTTCGTAAGGCGGCGCCTCTGGCTCTTCCGGCTGAGCAGGCGCGCCGAACATCGACTTCATCATTTCGCCCATCATGTCGCCGAGCGGATTGGGGATCTGGCCCGATCCGGCCGCCGATCCCCCTGCGCCCTCCGCGCTGCGGTTGAAGGCGTCGATCCAGCCCTGGAACGGGTTGGCCGGGAAGGGGCTCTGCGCCTGCTCTTTGCCGCCGCCGAACAGCGTGTCGAAGGCTGACGTCGGAGCGCCCGCTCCTTGAGCCGCTTTCATGAAGCCGCCCATCAGGATGCTGGCCAAGACGGGGAGCACCTGCCGGATGATCTGCGCCTGGACGCCCGAGGCCGCCGCCGCCTGGGCGGCCACGGCGCGCGACACCTCCTTCGATCCGAACAGCGCGTCGAGCGCGTTCTCGCCCGCGCCGCGCGTCGAGGAGTCGAGCGCGGCCGCCTGCGCCTCGAAGGCCCGGGCGTAGTCTTCGGTGCGGAACAGCTCGGCGAAGCGCCGCGCGCCCTCGTCGGTCGCGGCCTGCCGCATGAACCCCTGCGCGAAGGCGGGGGTGAGCGCCGCCGTCATGGCGCGCAGCTGGTCGGGCGAGACGCCGTAGGCGCGCGACAGATTGTCGAACGCCGCGCCGCCCTGCGCCTGTCGGAAGACGTCGAACATGTTGAACATCGCGAACATCCCGGCTCGAACCCGAACGCGATGTTAGGCGCGCCGCGGCCGCTCCGCCACCCGGCCCAAGGTCGGGACCGCCGACGCGACGAACGGCGTCACTCGGCCGGCGCGGCCGCCGTCCCCGCAGGGCCGTCGTCCTCGACGCGCTCCTCGATCTTGCCGCCCTTGCGCTTGGGCAGCGACAGCGGCTCGGGGACCGGCTTGTTGGTGTAGGTGAGCTCGCGGCCGGCGTAGACGCCCTCGACCATCTGGATCTCGAGCTTCTGCGCGTCGCGGCGGCGCACGTCCTCCTCGATCTCGGCCGCGCGCTCCGGATCGACGCCGACGGCCTCGAGCGCCTGACGCCCGAGCACGAGCGCGCTCTCGAAGGTCTCGCGCACCACGCGCTCGACGCCGGCGCCCATCAGTTCGAGCGCATGGCCGCGGTCATAGGCCTTCACCACGAGTTCGGTCAGCGGGAAGCTCTGCCTCGCCATCTCGACGATGCGTTTGGTGGCCTCGCGGTCGTCGACGCAGACGAGGATGGCGCGCGCCTCCTTGGCGCCGGCCGCGCGCAGCACGTCGAGCCGCGAGCCGTCGCCGTAATAGACCTTGAAACCGAAGCGCGAGGCCTGCTCCACGCGGCTCGGATTGGCGTCGATCAGCGTGGTCTCGACGCCCTCGGCGAGCAGGACCTGCGCGGCGATCTGGCCGACACGGCCGAAGCCGACGACGAGCACCTGGCCCTTGGCGTCGGAGAAATCCTCGTCCGGCGTCTCGGCGGCCGGCGCAAGGCGGTTGGCGACGCGTTCCGCCAGAAGCGCGACGCCGGGCGCCGCCACGAGGCTGAGCGCGGCGAGCGCCGAGAGCATGCTGGCGACCTCGGCCGAGATCAGTCCGTTGGTCTGGGCGAGCGGGAACAGCACGAAGGCGAACTCGCCCGCGGCGCCCAAAAGCGCGCCGACCCGGAGCGCGTCGCCGCTCGTCGCCCCGAAGGCGCGCGCGAGCGCCGCCGCCACCGCCACCTTGATCGTGAGGTAGAGCACGACGCCGGCGAGCAGCCGCCAGACGTTGTCGACGATGACGCCGACGTCGATCGCCATGCCGATGCCCATGAAGAACAGCGCGATCAGGAGCCCGCGGAACGGCTCGACGTCGGCCTCGAGCTCGTGGCGATAGGAGGAGCCGGCGAGCAGAACGCCGGCGAGGAAGGCGCCCATCGCCATCGAAAGCCCCGCCACCGCCGCGATCTCCGCCGCGCCGAGCACCACAAGGAGGGCGGCCGCCGTCATCACCTCCCGGGCGCCGACGCCGGCGAGCAGGCGGAACACCGGGTCGAGCAGCCAGCGGCCCGCCACCACGATCGCGCCGATCGCGGCCGCGCCGCCGACCGCGGCGGCGAGCGCCTCCGCCCAGCCGCCAGCGTGGTCGCCGCCGCCGCCCAGCATCGGCACGAGCGCGAGCGCCGGCACCACCACGATGTCCTGCGCGAGCAGCGTCGAGAACGTCTTCTCGCCGTAGGTGCGGTTGAGGTGGCCGCGCTCCTCCAGGATCTGGATCGCCATGGCGGTGCCCGAAAAGGCGAGCGCGACGCCGATCGCGATCGCGGCCGGCGGCTCCGCGCCGAGCGCCCATGCGGCCGCGGCGAAGGCCGCGGTCGACAGCGCGATCTGCAGCCCGCCCAAGCCGACGACGAGCTTCTTCAGCGCGATGAGGCGCTCCACCCGAAGCTCGAGGCCGATCAGGAACAGCAGCATCACGACGCCGATTTCGGCGACGTGCAGCACCGAGGACGCGTCGCCGATGAGCTTCAGCCCCGACGGCCCGATGACGACGCCGGCCGCCAGATAGCCGACCGCGACCCCGAGCCCGAGCCGCCGCGCGAGCGGCCCCGAGAGGACGGCGGCGCCGAGAAACACAAGGGCGCCGAGCAACATTCCGGTAGAGCCGTGTTCCATGGTCCTCGCGCGCGCCTCGCGATTTCGAGAGCGGGCATCTGGCCCATCGGGGCTCGGCGACGCAAGGGCGCGGCGGCCAATGCGGCCATGCGTCCGCGCCCGCGGCTCCAGCGCGCATGACGGCGGGCCCCGGGCTGATTATGTAGGCTGGATGAAGCCGCCGCGTTCGGCGGCAAGCGCGTTGCGACCGATGTACGTCCAGGAACTGCCGACCGTCGACATGGCGGCGCTCGCCGAGCGCCTCGCGGGCCTGCCCTACGTCGCCTTCCTCGACAGCGCGATGCCGCACGCCTCGCTTGGCCGGTTCTCCTATCTCGCCGCCGACCCGTACGACGTCCTGCACGTCGGCGCCGGCGGCGCGACGCTCGGAGGGCGCGCGGTCGAGGACGATCCGCTTGCCGCGCTCGCCGGCGCGCTCGAAGCCCAGCGCGGCGAACGGCATCCCGATCTGCCGCCGTTCCAGGGCGGCGCGATCGGCTATATCGCCTATGAGTACGGCCGGCGGCTCGAGCGGCTGCCCGCCCCCCGGGTCGACGATCTCGGCGTGCCCGACGCCCTGCTGCCGCTCTACGACTGGGTCGTGGCCTGCGACCATGCGGCCGAAAGGGCCTGGCTGATCTCGACCGGCGCGCCGGCGCCCGCCGGCCCCGAGCGCGATGCCCGCGCGAAGGCCCGCGCGGCGGCGGCGCTGGACCTGTTGTCCCGTCCCGTCGAGGCGAAGCCGGCCGCGGCCGGCCCCGCAGGGCCGGTCTTCCGCTCGAACTTCACCCGCTCGGCCTATGTCGAGGCGATCGCCCGGACGGTCGACTACGTGCTCGCGGGCGACATCTTCCAGGCCAACGTCGCCCAGCGGTTCCTCGCCGACCTGGCACAGGACTTCGATCCGTGGGCGTTCTACCGGCGTCTTCGAACCCGCAACGCCGCGCCCTTCGCGGCCTATCTCGCGTTCGGCGACATGACGGTCTGCTCGAGCTCGCCCGAGCGCTTCGTCAGGGTCGACGGCGACCGCGTCGAGGCGAGGCCGATCAAGGGCACGGCGAAGCGTTGGTCCATTCCGCACGCCGACGGCTCGGCCTCGCGGGCGCTGCTCGACAGCGAGAAGGACCGCGCCGAGAACGTCATGATCGTGGACCTTCTGCGCAACGATCTCAGCCGCGTGTGCCGGCCGGGAACCGTGGAGGCGCCGATGCTCTGCGGGCTCGAGACCTACGCCTCGGTGCACCACCTCGTCTCCGTGGTGACGGGCCGACTGCGCGACAGGCTCGGCGTCGCCGACCTTCTGAACGCCAGCTTCCCCGGCGGATCGATCACCGGCGCCCCGAAGCTCCGCGCGATGGAGATCATCACAGAGCTCGAGGGCCACGCCCGCGGGGTCTATTGCGGCTCGATCGGCTGGATGGGCTTTTCGGGCGACGCCGACTTCAACATCGCGATCCGCACCGCGACGATCGCGGACGGCAAGGCGCAGTTCCAGGCCGGCGGCGGCGTCACGGCGCTCTCCGATCCGGCCGCCGAATATGACGAGACCCTCACCAAGGCCCGCGCGGTCTTCGAAGCCTTCGGCGGAACGCTCGCCGCCGACAGCGAGGAGACGGCGGCGCGCCTCGCGCAGGCCGGGGGGCTTCGATGATCCTCGTCGTCGACAACTACGACAGCTTCGTCTTCAACGTCGCCCGCTATTTCGAGGAGATCGGCCGACCGACCGAAGTGGTGCGCAACGACGCCGCGACGGTCGAGGAGATCGAGGCGATGTCGCCCGAGGCCATCGTGGTTTCGCCCGGCCCCTGCGCGCCGGCCCAGGCCGGCGTGTCGCTCGAAGTCATCCGGCGGCTGTCGGGCCGCATCCCGATTCTCGGGATCTGCCTTGGCCATCAGGCGATCGGCGAGGCCTTCGGCGGCCAGGTCATGCGGGCCCGCCGGCCTCTGCACGGCCGAGCCTCGAGGGTCGAGCATGACGACGCCGGCCTCTTCGAAGGCCTGCCCAATCCACTCTCCGTCGGCCGCTACCATTCGCTGATCGTCGATTTCGACGCGGGCTACGACGGGCCGCTGGTCGTCACGGGGCGTTCGGAGGAGGGCGAGGTGATGGCGCTCGAACATCGCGAGCACCCGACCTTCGGGGTTCAGTTCCATCCCGAATCGATCCTGACCGAAGGCGGCCATCGCCTGCTTCAGAACTTCCTTTCGGCCGCGGAGGCGCGGGCGACATGCTCCGTCTGAACGGCGCGCCGGTCGAGGGTCCAGCGCTCTTCGATCTCGGGGACCGTGGGCTGACGCTCGGCGACGGGCTGTTCGAGACCATCGCGGTGTTCGGCGGACGGCCGGCCGCGCTCGGCCAGCATTGGCGGCGGCTCGAGACGGCCGCGGCGGAGATCCGCCTGCCGGTCGACCGCGCGCTCTTCGTGGCGGAGATCGAGGCGCTGCTCAACGCCATCGGCCGCTCCGATGCGGTGATCCGCTACACGGTCACGCGCGGCGGAGGCGCGCGCGGCCTTGCGCCGCCTGCCGACCCGCGCCCCAACGTCGTCGCCGCCGCCTCGCCCTATCCGGCCGACGCGCTCTATGCGCCCGTCCGGCTCGCGACCTCGTCGGTCCGCCGCAATCCGACGTCCTTCGCCTCGCGGGCCAAGACGCTCAGTTATCTTGACAGCGTTCTGGCCTTCGCCGAGGCGAGGCGCGCGGGCGCCGACGACGCGCTGATGCTCAACACCGACGGCCGCGTCGCCTCGACCGCGATGGCGAACCTGTTCGCGGTGGTGGAGGGCGAGCTCGTGACGCCGCCGGTCTCCGAAGGCGTGCTGCCGGGAATCGTCCGAGGCGTCGTGCTGAGCGAGGACTTCGGCGCGGTCGAGCGGCCGCTTTCGCAGGATGAGCTCGCCGGCGCTTCCGCGGTCTTCTCGACCAACAGCGTCAGGCTGGTCATGCCCGTGATCGAGCTCGACGGACGGCCCATGCCCGACCATCCGATCTTCGGCATGGTCGCGGCCGCGGTCGCCCGCATCTGCGGGGCGCCGCAGCCGGACTAGGGCAGCGCGTCGAAGCCCGGGCCGAAGCCGTTCAGCGACACCGGCACGCCGATGCCCTCCTCGGGCGTCTGGAAGATGATGAAGGTCGCCTGCTTGCCGGTTTTCAGCTGGTTGATCAGCTGGTCCTCGAGCACGACCTCGGCCACGCAGCCGTTCGGCAGGCAGCGGACGAAGCCCGCGCGGCCGACTTCGGCCTGGTCGATGCGCAGGCCGAGCCCGGACGGCAGCAGCACGCCGAGCGGCGCGAGAACGCGCAAAAGGCGGCTCTTCTTGTCGGCGGTCTTCAGCACGATGACAGTCAGCCCGACGTTCGGCCGGTCGTCCGCGGTGACGCTCTGGACGATCGCGCACTGCTCCCCTTGGGCGCCGGGAGGCGTGTCGCAGCGCATCTGCCAGTCGCCATGGGTCGACTTCACGGCCCCCTGCGCGAGGGCCGCGACCGGGGCGAAAGCGGTCGCAAGGGCCGCGAGACAGGCTGCGGCGAGAGAGTATGAGCGCAAGATCGGGGGTCTCCTGCTCCGTCGACAGGTCCGGTCGACGGCGACGGGCGTAACAGAGCCCAAGGCCGTGTCAAGCTTGGGACCCGCTGGCGGCGGGCGCGCGCGAGCCTGTCACAAATCACGGCGATCATGCGTCCGCGGAACGGTTTTTTCGCGCGCAAATGCCGCATGGATCAAGCCGAAGGGCCAAGTTGTGGTTTTGTAACCGTTATGGTTTCAAGGCTTCGCCGAGGGTGGGGTCGGTGCGCCGCGCGAACCGTTTTGCGCGCCGGCTCCAAGCGGTTAAGAACAGCCTGACGGTCGGCGAAAACGCCGCCGGGACGGCGGAAGGGGCCGGCTCACGAGCCCCGGGGAAGCGACGAGAGGCTCTGAAAGCATGTTCCGACCCGGACGCTTGACGCTCATGACCGCCGCCGCCGCGGCGACCATCGCGGCCGCCGCTCCGGCGCTCGCCGGCTACGGTCAGCCCTCGCCGTGGCAGCTCGGCCTGCAGGAGGCCGTGACGCCGGTGTTCCACCAGGCGCATGCGTTCCACAATTTCGTGCTGATCATCATCACGGTCATCACGCTCTTCGTGCTCGCGCTGCTCGTCTATTGCGTCGTCCGCTTCCGCGAGGACAAGAACCCGGTCCCGTCAAAGACCACGCACCACACCCTGCTCGAGGTCGCCTGGACCGTCATTCCGGTGCTGATCCTCGTCGTGATCGCGGTGCCGTCCTTCCGTCTGCTCTACGCCCAGTATTCGCCGCCGCCGGCCGACCTGACCATCAAGGTCGTGGGCCGCCAGTGGAACTGGGACGTCGTCTATCCGGACGCGAACGCGGTCACGGTCACCCAGATGATGCTGCAGAAGGACGAGATCGAGGACGGCCAGCCCTACACGCTCGCGGTCGACAACGTAGCGGTCGTGCCGGTCAACAAGGTGGTCAAGGTCGACGTCACGGCCGAGGACGTAATCCACGCCTTCACCATTCCCTCCTTCGGCGTGAAGGTGGACGCGATCCCGGGCCGCCTGAACCAGACCTGGTTCAAGGCCGAGCGCGAGGGCGTCTATTACGGTCAGTGCTCGGAGCTCTGCGGCTTCGCCCACGCCTTCATGCCGATCGCGATCCAAGTGGTCAGCGAGGAGACGTACAAGAAGTGGCTCGAAGCTGCGAAGGGCGACGTCGAGAAGGCCAAGGACGTGCTGAAGCAGGCCGCGGCCGAGAAGGCCAAGGATTCTGCGAAGGTCTTGGACGCTTCGCCGGCCTCGGTCGCCTCGCGCTGAGCCACGGGTAAAAAGAACAGAGATCGGGAGAGGGCGGCATGGCCACGGCGGCAGCTCACGGACACGACCACCACGACCATCCCACGGGTTGGCGGCGCTACGTCTATTCGACGAACCACAAGGACATCGGCACGATGTACCTGATCTTCGCGATCTGCGCGGGGATCATCGGCGGCGCGCTGTCGATCGGCATCCGGCTCGAGCTGCAGAGCCCGGGCATGCAGATCTTCACCAACCCGAACACCTTCAACGCCTTCACCACCTCCCACGGCCTCATCATGATCTTCTTCATGGTGATGCCGGCGATGATCGGCGGCTTCGGCAACTGGTTCGTGCCCCTCATGATCGGCGCGCCCGACATGGCGTTCCCGCGCATGAACAACATCTCGTTCTGGCTGCTGCCGCCGGCGCTCGCGCTCCTGATCATCTCGCTGTTCGTGCCCGGCGCGCCCGGCTCGCACGGCGTCTCGGGCGGCTGGACCATCTATCCGCCGTACTCCTCTAAGGCCGGTCAGCCCGGCCCCGCGATGGACTACGCGATCCTCGCGCTTCACATCGCCGGCGCCTCGTCGATCCTCGGCGCGATCAACTTCATCACGACGATCTTCAACATGCGCGCCCCGGGCATGACGCTGCACAAGATGCCGCTCTTCGCCTGGTCGGTGCTCGTGACCGCCTTCCTGCTGCTGCTGTCGCTGCCGGTTCTCGCCGGCGCCATCACCATGCTGCTGACCGACCGCAACTTCGGGACGACGTTCTTCGACCCGCAGGGCGGCGGCGACCCGATCCTGTTCCAGCACCTGTTCTGGTTCTTCGGCCACCCCGAGGTCTACATCCTGATCCTGCCGGGCTTCGGCATGATCTCCCACGTGATCTCGACCTTCTCGAAGAAGCCGATCTTCGGCTATCTCGGCATGGCCTACGCGATGGTCGCGATCGGCGTCGTCGGCTTCGTGGTGTGGGCCCACCACATGTACACGACCGGCATTTCGGTGAACACGCAGGCCTACTTCGTGTTCGCCACGATGGTGATCGCGGTGCCGACCGGCGTGAAGATCTTCTCCTGGATCGCGACCATGTGGGGCGGCTCGATCCAGCTCCGCACCCCGATGATCTGGGCGATCGGCTTCATCTTCCTGTTCACGCTCGGCGGCGTCACCGGCGTCGTGCTGTCGAACGCCGGCATCGACCGCTCGCTGCAGGACACCTATTACGTGGTGGCGCACTTCCACTACGTGCTGTCGCTGGGCGCCGTGTTCGCCATCTTCTCGGGCTGGTATTACTGGTTCCCGAAGATGTTCGGCTACATGTACAACGAGACCATCGGCAAGCTGCACTTCTGGGTCACCTTCGTCGGCGTCAACATGGTGTTCTTCCCGCAGCACTTCCTTGGTCTTGCGGGCATGCCGCGCCGCTACGTCGACTATCCGGAAGCGTTCGCCGGCTGGAACATGATCTCGTCGTTCGGCTCCTACATCTCGGGCTTTGCGGTGCTGATCTTCCTCTACGGCGTGTTTGAGGCTTTCGCGAAGAAGCGGGTCGCGGGCGACAACCCCTGGGGCCCCGGCGCGACCACGCTCGAGTGGACGCTGTCCTCGCCCCCGCCGTTCCACCAGTTCTCGACGCTGCCGCGCATCAAGTAAGGCGGCTTGCGGCGGCCGGGTCTCCCGGCCGCCGGTTCATTCCGGCGACCTTGACCTCAAGGTCGCCGGCCGCAGTTCCGAACTGAGCGTGTCCTAAACCCATGTCGATGATCGAAGAGAACCGCGCGCAGGCCTCCGCGGCCCTTCCGGGCCCGAGCCTCGCTGGCGTCGAGGACTTCCTGGCGCTGCTGAAGCCGCGCGTGATGTCGCTCGTCGTCATCACGGCGCTGACGAGCTTCGTGGCCGCGCCTGCGGGGCTCCACCCGGTGCTCGCCGCCGTCGCGCTGCTGTGCATCGCGGTCGGCGCGGGCGCGTCCGGCGCGCTCAACATGTGGTGGGACGCCGACATCGACGCGGTCATGTCCCGCACCGCCAACCGTCCGGTGCCCGCGGGCCGCGTGACGCCGGGCGAAGCGCTCGCCTTCGGCATGACGCTCTCGGTCGGCTCGGTGCTGATGCTCGGCCTGACCGCCAACTGGCTCGCCGCCGGGCTGCTCGCCTTCACGATCTTCTTCTACGTGGTCGTCTACACGATGTGGCTGAAGCGCTGGACGCCGCAGAACATCGTCATCGGCGGCCTCGCCGGAGCCATGCCCCCGATGGTCGCCTGGGCGGCCGCGACCGGGACCGTGGGCCTCGAGAGCGCCGTGCTCGTCGCGCTGATCTTCATGTGGACGCCGCCGCACTTCTGGGCGCTCTGCCTCATCAAGTCGGACGACTACGCCCGCGCCGGCGTGCCAATGCTCACCATCACGGCCGGCCCTGACGAGACCCGTCGCCAGATCCTGCTCTATTCGATCGCGCTTGCGCCGCTTGGCGTCGCGCCGGCCTTCGTCGGCCTCGGCGGGCCGCTTTATCTCGCCGTGGCGATCGTGGTCGGACTGGAGTTCCTGCGCCGCGCCGTGAAAGTCTATCGCGTCCGCGAGGGCGACGCCGCGCGCAAGGCCGCGGGCGGCCTGTTCGGCTTCTCGCTCATCCACCTCTTCGCGCTGTTCTTCGTGCTGATCGCCGAGAAGCTCGTCGGGATCGCGCCGCTGACCGGCCCCGTTCCGGGCTGGATGTGATGGCGATGGTTGAGCCGCACGACGAAGACAAGGGGCTGGTCCTCACCGAGGAGCAGCTGCGCCGCCGCAAGGCCCGCAACGTCGCGATCGCCGTCGCGCTGTTCGTGCTCGTCGTGCTGTTCTATCTGGTGACCGTGTTCAAGATGGGCGGCAACGTCGCCAACCGGCCGCTTTGAGCGCGGGGCCGGACGTGTCCCCCAGGCCAGCCCGCAACGGGCGCGTCGTGCTCGTCTGCGTCGGCATCGTCGCCGGCATGACCGGGCTGTCGTTCGCCGCGGTGCCGCTCTACGACATGTTCTGCCGGGTGACCGGCTATGGCGGCACCACTCAGGTGGCGAGCGCCGCGCCTTCCGCCGCGATCGACCGCAAAGTGACGGTGCGCTTCGACGGCAACGTCGCGCCCGGCCTCGGCTGGAAGTTCTCGCCCGAGACGATCTCGATGAGCGTCAGTGTCGGCGAGACCAAGCTCGCGATGTACAAGGCCAAGAACGTCTCGGACAAGCCGATCACCGGCACCGCGACCTACAACGTCACGCCCAACCAGACCGGCGCCTACTTCTCCAAGCTCCAGTGCTTCTGCTTCACCGAGCAGACGCTGCAGCCGGGCGAGGAGATCGAGATGCCGGTCGCCTTCTTCGTCGACCCCTCGATCGCCGAGAACCGCGACCTCGACGACGTCGACGAGATCACGCTGTCCTACACATTCTTCCCCGCCAAGAGCCAAAAGTCGGCTTCCGCGGCGGGACCGGAACGCCCTAAGAGCTAAACAACAGGAAACGCGCGCGCCGCCACGGCCGAAACGGCCGAGAGCGGAAGTCACAAGAGGGAAGGGGAGCCCCGATGGCGGACGCCCACGCTAAGAACCACGACTACCATCTCGTCGATCCGAGCCCGTGGCCCTTCGTCGGCTCGATCGCGGCCTTCGTGCTTGCGGTCGGCGCCGTTCAGTGGATGAAGGGCGGCATGCCCTACATCGCGCTCGTCGGCTTCGCGGGCGTGCTCTACACGATGATCGCCTGGTGGCGCGACGTCATCAACGAGGCGCATCGCGGCGACCACA
Organism: Chenggangzhangella methanolivorans; assembly: GCF_042648545.1. NCBI lineage: Bacteria > Pseudomonadati > Pseudomonadota > Alphaproteobacteria > Hyphomicrobiales > Methylopilaceae > Chenggangzhangella > Chenggangzhangella methanolivorans. The sequence continues at coordinate 120,864 of NZ_JBHRXS010000003.1, read as the reverse complement.
CGCGGGTCGTCGCCATCCATCTGCGCTACGGCATGATCCTGTTCATCGCCTCCGAGGTGATGTTCTTCGTCGCCTGGTTCTGGGCCTATTTCGACGTCGCGCTGTTTCCGAGCGACGTGCACCAGTTCCAGCGCACCGAGGTGACGGGCGGCGTCTGGCCCCCCAAGGGCATCCAGACCTTCGACCCATGGCACCTGCCGCTGCTCAACACGCTGATCCTGCTGACCTCCGGCACCACGATCACCTGGGCGCATCACGCGCTGATCCATGGCGACCGCAAGGGGCTGAAGATGGGCCTGTGGCTCACCATCATCCTCGGCGTGCTGTTCTCGATCTGCCAGGCTTACGAGTACAGCCACGCGGCGTTCGGCTTCGCGGGCCACGTCTACGGCGCGGCGTTCTACATGGCGACCGGCTTCCACGGCTTCCACGTCATCGTCGGCACCATCTTCCTGATCGTGTGCCTCGCCCGCGTCTACAAGGGCCATTTCACGCCCAAGCAGCACTTCGGCTTCGAGGCGGCGGCCTGGTACTGGCACTTCGTCGACGTGGTGTGGCTGTTCCTGTTCGCCGCCATCTACGTCTGGGGCGCGGGCGCGAGCGCGCACTGAGGCGAAGAGTTCCCCACCCTTCGGGCGGGGCCGTCGGCGACAGCGCCGGCGGCCCCGTCTCGTTTCTGAAAGCCCGGAGCCTGCATGAACGAGCCCGCGCCGAACCGCACCGCCGGCGAGGCGGCTTTGTCCGGCGCGCTCGGCCGCTGCCCCGCCTGCGGGAAAGGAAGGCTGTTCCGCGGCTACATCGCGCTGCCGCCGGCCTGCGAGGCCTGCGGGCTCGACTACGGCTTCGCCGACTCCGGCGACGGGCCCGCGGTGTTCGTCATGCTGATCGCCGGTTTCCTGGCGCTCGGCTTCGTGCTGTGGTTCGAATTCGCCTATGAGCCGCCGTTCTGGGCCCATCTCGTCGTGTCGTTGCCCGTGGTCGCCGTCATCTGCCTCACGCTTCTGCGCGTCATCAAGGGCGTCCTGATCGCGCTCCAGCACGCCCACGGCGCCGCCGAGGGGCGGCTCGACCGATGAGGCGGGCAGGGCTCTGGAAGGCGGCCGCCGCGACCGCGATCGCGGTCGCGCTGCTGGTCGGGCTCGGCTCGTGGCAGCTCGCGCGGCTGTCGTGGAAGACCGAACTCGTGGCGCGCGTCAGCGAGCGCATGGCGGCCGAGCCCGTCGCCTTGCCGCCCCCGGCCGACTGGCCCTCGCTCGATCTCGCCGCCTGGAGCTATCGGCGCGTCCGCGCCAAGGGAACGTTCGACCACGAGCGCGAGGCGCGGGTGTTCGTGAACCTCTCGGAGCCGCGCGGGCCGCTGAAGGGCCCGGGCTATTTCCTCATGACGCCGCTGCGGCTTTCCGGCGGCGGGCTGGTGATCGTCAATCGCGGCTTCGCGCCCGAGGGCGCGGTCGGCCGCGCGGCGCGACCCGAGGGCGAGGTCGAGGTGTCTGGGCCGCTCCGTGAGGCGGAGGACCGCAACATGTTCACGCCCGCCGACGATCCCGGGCGCGACATGTTCTTCGCGCGCGACCCGAAGGCGATCGCCGCGGGGCTCCATCTCGACAACGTCGCGCCCTTCACCGTCGACGCCGAGGCGACGGCCGGCGCAGGTCCGCTGCCGCAGGCCGGCGAGACGCGGGTGTCGTTCCCGAACCGGCACATGGAATACGCGCTGACCTGGTACGGCCTCGCGGCGACGCTTGCAGCCGTGTTCGGCGCTTTCGCCTGGCGGACGGTGAGAGAAGCGGAGTAGGGCGCCACACTGGCCGGCCCCCCTTCCGTTCATGGACGAGGGTGAGGCGTCGTCGCGCTATCCCCCGACCGTCTCGCGCCCCAGCATCCGCACCACCTCGCGCAGCGCCTCCTCCTCGCCGGCGCCTTCCGCCACCCGCTCGCGAAACGTAGCGAGCTGGCGGTCGGCGCTCGAGCCGCGCGCCAGCACGTCGCGCGTGCGCAAAACCCAGTCGAGCGAGCCGAGCTCGCGCGCGTCGTCCTCCACGAGCTTCAGCGCCTCTTCGAGCAGGGCCGACACGGTCGTGGCCTGCCCGCGCGCGACGTCGATCAGCCGCGCTTCGCCGCCATGCTGCTGGATTTGCCAGATGTTCGACGCGCAGACCCCGCGCTCCACCGCGCCGACGCCGCGATTGAGCTCCGGGCGCCGCGTCGCGCAGCGCGAGAGCGCCTGGTAGAGAGCCGCGATCGCCACCGCGTCGTCGACCCGCGTGCAGCTGTCGCAGATCCTGAGCTCGACGGTCGGAAACCGCGTCGAGGGGCGGATGTGCCACCAGATGAAGCTCGCGTCGGTCACCACGTCGGCCGCCACCAGCAGGTCGACGAAGCGGCGATACTCGGCGTCGCTCTCGAAGATCTCGGGCAGCCCCATGCGCGGCCATTCGGCGAAGGTCGAGAGCCGGATGCCCTTCAGCCCCGCCTCGCGGCCCTGCCAGAACGGCGAGGAGACCGAGAGCGCGTAGAACAGCGGCAGGAAGGGAAGCAGCCGGTTCATGACGTCGAGCCGGCGCGCGGGTTCGGGCGCCTCGCAATGGATGTGCATGGCGCAGATCATCGCGCGCTTGGCGATGACGCCGAGCTCGGCCACCAGCCGGTCGTAGCGCGGATCCGGGTTCGCCTCCTGATCTCGCTGGCGGGCGAGCGGATGGGTTCCGGCCGCGAACAGGATCAGCCCGTGCTCGCTCGCGACCCGCGACAGGTCGCGTCGCATGCGCTCCAGATCGTCGCAGGCGCGGTCGAAGGAAAGCTGCGGCTCGGTCTGGACCTCGGCCTGACCCTTCAGGAACTCGTGGGAGAGCGGCTCGACGATCTCCTTGGCCGCCTCGTGGAAGGCGTCGGCGGTCTCGCCCTTGGGGCTCTCGCAGGTCTTGGCGTCCGCGAGGAAGTATTCCTCCTCGATCCCGAAGCGGAAGCGTTCGTCCATGGCCATCAGGCGTCGGTCCGGCTGCGCATGGGGGATATGTGGCGCGATTTCCGCCCGCAGCCATGGGAGCGGCTGTGCGCTTCGAGGCGGCGTTCTACGAACGCCCCCTCGGCATGAGGACGGTCTCGGTTCTCGGAACCTCCCCCGCTTTCTCATGCTGAGGAGCTTGGCGAGAGCCAAGCGTCTCGAAGCCCGCAGCTCGCGTCCGCCAATCGGGGGAAGAATGGGCGAGGCCCCCTCGCTTGCGAGCGAGGCCCCGCGCGCCTAGTTTGGCGGGCCCCCGACGCGTGCATGAAAGTCTCCGCCTCCGATGTCACTCGCCTATGTCTCGACCCGCGGCGAAGCGCCTGCGCTCGGCTTCGCCGACGCGATGCTCGCGGGCCTCGCCCGCGACGGCGGGCTCTATGTTCCCGAGACCTGGCCGACGCTCTCTCCTGAGACCATCGCGGGCTTCGCAGGCCGCCCCTACGCCGAAGTGGCGGAAGCCGTCATCGCGCCTTACGTCGGCGACGCCGTCGCGCCCGAGAAGCTGCGCGCCATGATCCGCGAGGCCTACGCGGCTTTCCGGCATCCGGCCGTCGCGCCGCTGGTGCAGATCGGCGACAACCGCTTCGTGCTCGAGCTGTTCCACGGGCCCACCATCGCGTTCAAAGACGTCGCCATGCAGCTGCTCGCGCGGCTGATGGACCACGTGCTGGCCGAGCGGGGCCTTCGCACCACGATCGTCGGCGCGACGTCGGGCGACACCGGCGGCGCGGCGATCGAGGCCTTCCGTGGGCGCGAGCGCGCCGACGTCTTCATTCTGATGCCGCACGGCAAGGTGTCGGACGTCCAGCGCCGGCAGATGACGACTGCGCCCGACGACAACGTCCACGCCATCGCGGTCGACGGCTCGTTCGACGACTGCCAGGCGCTGGTGAAGGCCGCGTTCAACCACCACGCCTTCCGCGACCGGATGGCGCTTGGCGGGGTGAACTCGATCAACTGGGCGCGCGTGCTGGCGCAGGTGGTCTACTATTTCACCGCAGCGGTCGCGCTCGGAAGCCCGGCGCGCAAGGTCGACTTCGTGGTGCCGACGGGCAATTTCGGCGACATCTTCGCGGGCTACGTGGCCAAGCGCATGGGGCTTCCGATCGGCCGGCTCGTCATCGCCACCAACGTCAACGACATCCTGGCGCGCACGCTGGAGACCGGGCGCTACGAGGTGAAGGGCGTCGAGCCCACCAGCTCGCCCTCGATGGACATCCAGGTCTCGTCGAACTTCGAGCGCCTGCTGTTCGACGCCGGCGGCCGCGACGCCTCCGCGGTCCGCCGCGCCATGGCCTCGCTGTCGCAGTCCGGCTCCTTCACGCTCGATGAGACGACGCTTGCGAACATCCGCGCCGAGTTCGACGCCGGCCGCGCCGACGAGGCCGCGGTCGCCGAGGTCATCGGCCGGGTGAAGCGCGAGACCGACTATCTGCTCGACCCGCACACCGCGGTCGGCGTCTCGGTCGCCGAGCGCGCCGGGCTCGATCCTGCGACGCCGACCGTCGTGCTCGCCACCGCCCATCCCGCCAAGTTCCCGGACGCCGTCGAGGCCGCCTCGGGCGTTCGTCCGGACCTGCCCGTCCATTTGTCCGAGCTCATGGACGCGCCGGAACGCGTCAACCAGTTGCCGAACGATCTCGACGAGCTCGAAGCCTTCGTCGAAAAGCGCGCCCGCGTCGCCCGCGAGGCCGCAGCGTGAGCCCGCGTCTCACCGTGCTGCCCTCGGGCGTCGCGGTGATCACCGACGCGATGCCGGAGCTCGGCACCGCGGCTGTCGGCGTCACCTTCGGGGCGGGGGCGCGCTCGGAGACCGAAAAAGAGCACGGTCTCGCGCATTTCCTCGAGCACATGGCGTTCAAGGGCACGGCCCGCCGCTCCGCGCGCCAGATCGCCGAGGAGATCGAGCAGGTCGGCGGCGACCTCAACGCAGCGACGGGCGTCGAGCAGACCGGCTACTCGGCCCGTGTGCTCGCCGCCGACGTCGGCCTCGCGCTCGACATGCTGGCCGACATCGTGATCGAGCCGTCGTTCGATCCGACCGAGATCAAGCGCGAGCAGAACGTCGTGGTGCAGGAGATCGGCGGGGTGGAGGACACGCCCGACGACCTCGTCTTCGACTGGCTGCAAGAGACCGCATTCCCGAACCAGACGCTCGGCCGGTCGATCCTCGGCACGCCGAAATCAGTGCGCGGGCTCGACCGAGACCTGCTCAGCGGCTTCCGCGATCGCTGCTACCGCGCCAAGGACACGGTGGTGACGGCCGCAGGCGCGGTCGACCACGAGGCGGTGGTGGCCGAAGCCGAGAAGCGCTTCGCCGGACTTCCAGCGGGCGAGGCCCCGAAGCCCGCGCTCGCGGCTTACGTCGGCGGCGACCGCCGCGCGAAGCGCGACTACGAGCAGCTCCACGTCACGATCGCGTTCGAGGGCCGGGCCTTCGACGCCGAGGACGTCTATGCCGCGCAGGTCTTCGCCAATCTCGCAGGCGGCGGCATGTCCTCGCGCCTGTTCCAGGAGGTGCGCGAGGAGCGCGGGCTCGCCTATTCGGTCAATGCGTTCCACTGGTCCTACGCCGACTCAGGCCTCTTTGGGGCCTATGCGGCGCTCGGCCCGGAGGACGCAGCCGACATCCTGCCCGTCATGATCGACGTGCTGCTGCAGGCGGCCGAGACCGCCGACGAGCGCGAGGTCGAGCGCGCCAAGGCGCAAATGAAGGCCGGGCTGCTGATGTCGCTCGAGCAGCCGGCCTCGCGCGCCGATCATCACGCCCGCCACCAGCTCGCCTTCGGCCGCCCGCTCGACGTCGCCGAGACGGTCCAGAAGATCGAGGCGGTCACGGTCGCGGCCGTGCGCGAAAGCGGCCGCGCGCTGATGACCTCGGCCCCGACGCTTGCGGCCGTCGGCCCGATCCGGCGCCTCACGCCTCCCGAACGCCTCGCCGAGCGGCTCGGCCGCCGCGCCTCCGCGGCCTGAGGCGGGACCGGGATGGCGTTTTTCCGCTCTCTCGCCGCAGCCGAGACCGTCCCGACGCTGACCGGCGACGGCGTGAAGCTGCGCACGCCCCAGATGGCCGACTATCCGGCCTGGAGCCAGCTTCGCGAGGAGAGCCGCGCCTTTCTACAGCCATGGGAGCCGACCTGGCCGGCCGACGACGTCTCGCGCCTGGCCTTCCGCAAGCGGCTGAAGCGCTATGTCCGGGAACTCGAGAGCGACCAGGCCTATCCGTTTTTCGTGTTCCGCGCCGATGGCGCGCTGGTCGGCGGGGTGACGGTCAGCCAGATCCGCCGCGGCGTGTCGCAGACCTGCTCGCTCGGCTACTGGATGGGCGCGGGCCATGCGGGGCGCGGCCATATGAGCGCCGCCGTCAAGGCGCTCGCGCCCTTCGTATTCCAGACGCTGAAGCTGCGCCGGGTCGAGGCCGCCTGCCTGCCGCACAACCAGGCCTCGATCCGCCTGCTCGAAAAGTCGGGGTTCAAGCGCGAAGGCTATGCGCGCGAATATCTGTGCATCGACGGACGCTGGCAGGATCACCTGCTCTATGCGCTTCTGCGCAGCGACGGCGTGAGCTAACGTGCCGACGCTGCGTCGCCCTGCGTTCCGGGCGAAACTTACCAGGAGTGCCGAGGCGTTGCGTATCCTCCGCCTGCCCCTTCTCGCGATCGCGCTGCTGGTCGCGGCGCTCGGCTTCGCAGGATCCGCAGGCGCCGCCCCACCGCTCTCCGTCCAGCCCGACGACGAGGCCGTCGACCTCACCCCCGCGATCGAACGTCCTGTGGGACAGGCCGACCGCATCCAGGTTGCGACCCAGCCGGGGCCGGACGGCATCGTGCGGCGCATCGAGGTGCGCGCCGAGACCCCCGGCGACGGCCGCCAGTGGGTGGTGTTCTCGTTGAAGAACGAGGGCGACGAGCAGATCGATCGCCTGCTGGTCTCGCCATATTTCCGGTTTTCGGGCTCGGGCGCGGTGTGGCCCGACCTCGGCTCGGAGCGCATCCGGGCGCTGACGGCGAGCCAGGGCCTCAAGCCCGAGCGGCAGGGCGCCGACGACGCCGACGTGTTTCGGTTGACGCTCGATCCGGGCGCGACCGTCACCTACGTGGCCGAGCTCGCCTCGCCGACGCTTCTGCAACTCACCCTCTGGGAGCCCGACGCCTACAAGGACAAGGTGAACTCCTTCACCCTGTTCCGCGGCATCATGCTCGGGATCGCGGGCCTGCTGGCGCTGATCCTCACCATCCTCTTCGTGGTGAAGGGCTCGATGATGTTCCCGGCGGCCGCCGCGCTCGCCTGGTCGGTGCTGTTCTATCTCGGCGTCGACTTCGCCTTCTGGCGCAACATTCTCGATCTCGATCCCGCGGCCGACCGGATCCTGAGGGCGGGCGGCGAGGCGGGCTTCGCCGCGACGCTGCTCGTGTTCCTGTTCGCCTATCTCAATCTCGGCCGCTGGCACGTCCGCTACAGCCACGTGGTCGGCGTCTGGCTCGTCTTCCTGTTCGTCACGATCGGGCTCTCGGCCTACGACCCGTCGATCGCCGCGGGCCTCGCGCGCCTGTCGCTGGCCGCGATCGCGGCGGTGGGCTTCGGCGTCGTGGTCTGGCTCGCGCTTCAGGGCTACGACCGCGCGGTGACGCTCGCGCCCACCTGGCTGCTGCTGCTGGTCTGGGTGTGCGCCGCAGGCGCGGCCGTCAGCGGGCCGCTGGCGAACGAGCTCGTCGCCCCCGCGCTCTTCGGCGGGCTCGTGCTTCTGACGCTGCTCATCGGCTTCACGGTGATGCAGCACGCCTTCGCGGGCGGCGTGGTGGACCAGGGCGGCGCCTCCGACATCGAGCGCCGGGCGCTCGCGGTGATGGGCGCGGGCGACGTCGTCTGGGACTGGGACGTGGTCGTCGACCAGGTCCACGCCGCGCCCGAGCTCGAGGCGGCGCTCGGCCTCCGTCGCGGCGCCCTTCAGGGCCCGGCCGCGGACTGGGCCGAAATCGTGCACCCGGCCGATCGCGACCGTTTCCGCGCCGCGCTCGACGCGCTCGTCGACGAGCGCCGGGGCCGCCTGGTCGAGACGTTCCGCCTGCGCGGCGCCGACGGGCACCATCTCTGGTACATGCTGCGCGCGCGCCCCGTGGTCGGGGCCGACGGCGAGGTGGTGCGCTGCGTCGGCACGCTGCTCGACGTCAACGCCTCCAAGACGACCGAGGAGCGCCTGCTTCAGAACGCCGTTGAGGACAATCTCACGGGCCTGCCGAACCGCCGCCTGTTCCTCGACCGCATCGAGGCCGCGCTCGCCTTCGTCGAGGGCGAGGCGGGCGCCCGACCGTCCGTGATGGTGCTCGACATCGATCGCTACAAGAAGCTCAACGACGCGGTCGGCGTCGGCACCGGCGACACGATCCTCATCACGGTCGCGCGCCGCCTGACCCGGCTGATGCGCCCGCAGGACACGCTGGCGCGGCTTGGCGGCGACCAGTTCGGTCTGCTGCTCGTCTCGGCCCGCGACGCCGAGAGCGCCGGCGCCTTCGCCGAAGCCCTGAAGCGGGCGATCGGCGCGCCGATCTCGTTCGGCGGACGCGAACTGCGGCTCACCGCCTCCATCGGCCTCGCGCCGGGCGACAGCGCCCAGGAGGCCGAGGGCGTCCTGAAGAACGCCGAAGTCGCGATGTACCATGCCAAGCGCTTCGGCGGAGATCATGTCGAGACCTTCCGCCCGAACATGCGCGCGGCGACCACGGACCGCCTTCTGGTGTCGGGCGAGCTCGCGCGCGCGCTCGAACGCGACGAGCTGAGGGTCCACTACCGGCCGGTCGTGCGTCTCGACGACCGCTCGATCGCCGGCTTCGAGGCGGCGCTGCGCTGGGAGCATCCGCGCTACGGCCGCAGGCCGCCGCAGGAGTTTCTCGCCATCGCCGAGGAGACCGGCCTCATCGTCGATTTCGGCCTGTTCGCCCTCGAGGAGGCGGCGCGCCAGCTCGGCGTCTGGCAGGATCAGGTGCCCGGCGAGCCGCCGCTGTTCATGACGGTCGCGGCCTCGGGCGCGCAGTTCCTGCGGCAGGAGCTCGTCCACGACGTCGCGCAGGCGCTCTCGCGCCACAGCCTCGCGCCAGGCTCCCTCAAGATCGGGCTGGCCGAGAGCCTCGTGCTCGATAGCCCCGAGCATTCGGCCCACATCCTCGAGCGTCTGCGCGACGTCGGCGCGGGTCTCGCGCTCGACGAATTCGGCGCCGGCTTCTCGAACCTCCCGCTGCTCGAGCGGCTGCCCTTCGACGTCCTGAAGATCGACCGGTCGCTGATGCGCCCGCAGGCCGGCGGCGACCGCTCGCCGATGATCCGCGCGATCGTGCGCCTGTCGCAGGAGCTCGGCATCGAGGTCGCGGCCGACGGCGTCGACACGGACTCCGACGCCGTCGAGTTCTACCATCTCGGGGCGACCTACGGTCAGGGCTTCGCCTTCGGCGAGCCTCAGCCGGCCGCCCAGTGCGACCGCCTTCTCGGCCTCGCGCCGCAGGGGGTCGCCCGCCGCGTGATGCAGGGCGCGCTGAGGCGCGGGTGAGCGCTGCCCGGAGGGGCGATCGAGACGCGTCGCCCTCTTGTCCCGGCCTTGAGCCGGGACCCAGAGCCGAGACGGCTCTCAAGAAAAGCTGCGGCCGTCCTGTTTCGTGTTGAAAGCGCATCGGGTCTGGGTCCCGGATCAAGTCCGGGACAAGGGCGGCGCGCCGAACGAAAAACGCCGCCCCGAGGGCGGCGTTTTCATTTCGATCCGGAACGATAAACGCCTCAGCGACGCTCGTTGTCCGCGCCCTTGCCGTCGGCCGAGATGTAGGCGATGCGCAGCATGTTGGTGGCGCCCGGCGTCCTGAGCGGCACGCCCGCCGAGACGATCACCCGGTCGCCGCTGTTGGCGAAGCCTTCCGCGCGGGCGAAGTCGCAGGCGCGGTCCACCATGTCGTCAAGGTCGTAGGCGTCGCTCGTCAGCAGCGAGTGGATGCCCCAGGTCAGCGTCAGGCGCCGGCTGGTGTCGAGGTTCGGCGTCAGCGCGATGATCGGGGTCTTGGGCCGCTCGCGCGCCGCGCGGCGCGCGGTGGTGCCGCCCGCCGTCCAGCACATGATGACCGAAAGATCGAGCGTCTCGGCGATCTGGCGGGCGGCCGCCGAGATCGCGTCGGCGCCGGTGGGCTCGGGAACCGCGTGCTGGGCGTCGATGATCGAGCGGTAGTAGGGGTCGCTTTCGACGTTGCGGGCGATCGAGTCCATCATCGACACCGCCTCGATCGGGTAGGAGCCGGCGGCGCTCTCGGCCGAGAGCATGATGGCGTCCGCGCCCTCGAACACCGCGGTTGCGACGTCCGAGGTCTCGGCGCGGGTCGGGGTCGGCTGGGTTATCATCGACTCCAGCATCTGGGTCGCGACGATCACCGGCTTGCCGGCGCGCCGGCAGGCGCGGGTCATCTGCTTCTGCAGCCCCGGCACCTTCTCGATCGGCATCTCCACGCCGAGGTCGCCGCGCGCCACCATGATGGCGTCCGAGAGCTCGATGATCTCGGAGAGCCGCGTCATGGCCTGGGGCTTCTCGACCTTGGTCATCACCGCGCAGCGGCCCTGGATGATGTCCTTGGCCTCGGTGATGTCCTCCGGACGCTGCACGAAGGAGAGCGCGATCCACTCGCAGCCGGTCTCCAGCGCCGCGTCGAGGTCGGCGTGGTCCTTCGGCGTCATGGCCGAAGTCTTGATGGTGGTGTCCGGCAGGCTGACGCCCTTGCGGTCCGACATGCGCCCGCCCACGACCACGCGGGTCACGGTCTCGGTCGCGGTCGAGCTTTCGGCCACGAGCCGCACCTTGCCGTCGTCGAGCAGCAGGTTGTGGCCGGGCTCCAGCGCCTCGAGGATCTCGGGATGGGGCAGCTGGACGCGGGTCTTGTCGCCGGGCTCGGGATTGGAGTCGAGCGTGAAGGTCTGGCCCTTCTCGAGCATCACCGCGCCGTCCGCGAACTTGCCGAGACGCAGCTTCGGGCCCTGTAGGTCGACCAGGATGCCGATCGGGCGCCCGACCCTCTTTTCCGTGGAGCGGATGATTCCGACGAGCTCGCGCAGCCGGTCGTGGCTCGTGTGGCTCATGTTGATGCGGAAGACGTCCGCGCCGGCCGCGAACAGCTTGCCGACCATCTCCTGCGTCGACGACGACGGTCCGAGCGTCGCGACGATCTTGGTTCTGCGAAGCCGCCTCATCGCGCGTCGCCGGATGCTGGCGCGAGGTCGACGCGACGGTCGGGGGCAGGCGGAGGAGTGAGGGCGCCGGCGGCCGAGGGCTTCACGCCCTGGCCGCGCCCGGTCGGCTCGGTCAATTGCACTGTCCAGCTCTTCTGTTCGCCGGTGTCGATCTCGAAAAAGCCTGACCGGTCATAGCCGCGCGCCAGGCAGTCCTCGATCCCCTTGATGGTGAATTCCTTGTCGCGGGTGCACATGTAGGCCTTGCCGTTCCATTCCCCGCCGCGGTCGTAGTCGATCGCGTAGACGTAGTAGAAGCGCGCCGAGAGCGGTCCGCGCAGCAGCGTCTCGCACGAATTGGCCCCGACGTTCCACCAACCTTCGGTCGACCAGGTCTCGTGGTCCTTGTAGCCCACCGAGACCCCAACCCGACTCGAGGTCTTGTTGCAGAGCCTAAAGTCGGCGAACGCAGGAGATGTGACGAAGGCCGTCGCCGAAAGGCAGATTCCAAGCCCGAAGGCGAGGCGGACAAAGTCAAGCATTCGAGTTTGTTCTTCCGACGGATGCGGCCGCCTCGGGGCCTCGTCGGCACGACTTATCGCTAGGCCGGGTCGGGGATGTCAACGAGCACGATGCGGATGTCGTTGACGTTGGTGCAGGTCGGGCCGGTCTGGAGCAGGTCGCCGGTCTTCTCGAAATAGCCGGTCGAATCGTTGTTCTCGAGGAACGCCCGGTGGTCCGCGCCTTCCGAAAATCCTCGCGCCGCCGTGCCGGGATCGACCACCGCGCCGGCCGGGTCGGTCGGCGCGCCGCCGCCGCCGTCCGCGCCGTCGGTGTCGCCGGCGAGCGCCGCCCAGTTCGCCAGTCCCTCGAGCGCGCCGACGAGCGCGAGCGCATACTCCTGGTTGGGCCCGCCGCGACCGCCTTCGCCGCGAATCGTGACGGTGAGCTCGCCGGCCGAGATCAGCGCGACGGGCTTCGCGAGCCCTGTCAGATCGCGGGCGATCGCGGCGTGTTCGGCGGCGACCTCGCGGGCCTCGCCCTCGAGATCGGCCCCGACCACGCGGACTTCGACGCCCGCCTGTTCGAGCGTCTGGATCGCCGCCTGCAGCGCGTCGGCCGGGCGCGAGACGACGACGAAGCTCGCGCTGTCGAAGGCGGCGTCGCCGGGCTTCGGGCTCTCGTTCGCCGGATTCGACAGCGCCGCGGCGACGTCGGGATGCGGGGTCACCTTGAAGCGCTCCAACGCCGCGCGGGCGTCGGCGAGCGTCGAGGGATCGGGGACCGTGGGGCCGGAAGCGATGACCGACGGGTCGTCGCGCGGCACGTCCGAGATCGCGAGCGCGACGAGCTTGGCCGGATGCGCAGCCGCGGCGAGGCGCCCGCCCTTGATCTTCGACAGGTGCTTGCGGACGGTGTTGATCGCGTCGATCGGCGCGCCCGAGCGCAGCAGCGCCTTGGTGGTGGCTTGCTTCGCCGAGAGGTCGAGCCCGTCGGCGGGCGACACCCAGTTGGCCGATCCGCCGCCGGTGATGAGCGCGAGCACGAGGTCGTCGGGACCCGCCTCCTTGGCGATCGCGATGGTGTCGGCGGCGCCTTGCAGGCCGGCGGCGTCCGGCACCGGGTGGCCGGCCTCCACGACCTTCACGAACTCGGTCGGCCGGGCGTGGCCGTGGCGCGTGACCGCAAGGCCCGTCAACCGGTCCGGGCCGAGCCCGTGGGTCTCGCGGTAGAACTTTTCGGCGACCTCGGCGCAGGCGCCCGCGCCCTTGCCGGCCGCAAGCACGATCACCTTGCCCTTCGGCGGGGCCGGGAAGTGGGGCGGCATGCAGATCGAGGGATGGGCGGCCGCGACCGCCGCCTCGAAGGCGCGGCGCAACAGCGAACGGCGCTCGTCTGGCGTCATCGGCGGATCCCCCGTGTCTGGCCCGCTTGACGCGCGGGTCTTCGGCCGCGCGCAGTCGCGCCGCCGCCCTTCCTATGGCATAGGCCCACGGCCATCACTACTCTCAGGCAACCCCATGCGCTGCGACCCATTTTCGCCCGAGACGAAAGACGAAGCCCCGCCCTTCGAGGTCGTGGAGGGCCGCGCCGGCTCGCGGCTCGTGCTCACCTGCGACCACGCCTCGAACCGCGTTCCGCCCGAACTCGGCGACCTCGGTCTCGGCGAAGAGACGTTTCGGCGCCACATCGCCTACGACATCGGCATGCGCGGCGTGACGCTGCGGCTCGCAGAGCTGCTCGGCGCGCATGCGGTGCTGTCGACGTTTTCGCGCCTCGTCATCGATCCGAACCGCGGCGAGGACGACCCGACGCTGCTGATGCGGCTCTCTGACGGCGACCTCATCCCCGGCAATGCGAGGGTCGGGGAGGACGAGCGGACCCGCCGCCTGAACCGGCTCCACCGGCCCTATCACGGCGCCGTCACGGCGACGCTCGACGCGATCGTCGACGCCGGGGAGACGCCTCTGATCCTGGCGATGCACTCATTCACGCCAGCCTGGAAGAGCGTGCCGCGGCCCTGGCATGTCGGCCTGCTTTGGGACCTCGACGACCGCGTGGCCAAGCCGCTGCTCGCCGCGCTCGCGGCCGAGGACGGGATCGTGGTCGGGGACAACGAGCCTTACGACGGCGCCCTCATCGGCGACGGCATGAACCGCCACGGCACCAATCGCGGCTTTCCGCACGTGCTGGTCGAGATCCGGCAGGATCTCGTGGGCGGCGAGGAGGGGCAGGCCGAATGGGCCGAGCGCTTCGCGCGCCTCGTTCCGCCGCTGCTCGACCTGTCCGAGACGCGCCGCATCGTCCATTACGGAACCCGCGCAGGAACAAGGAGACGCTAGATGACCGAGCTTCCGGGCGTCGACGCCAAGACCACGACCGAACTCGAGGCCGCGGCGTTCCGCCGGCTCGTCGAGCATCTGCGCGGACGCACCGACGTGCAGAACATCGACCTCATGAACCTCGCGGGCTTCTGCCGGAACTGCCTGTCGAACTGGCTGAAGGACGCAGCCGACGCGCAGGGCTTGTCCGTGAGCAAGGAGCAGGCGCGCGAGGCCGTCTACGGCATGCCCTATGACGAGTGGAAGGCGAAGCACCAGAGCGAGGCGACGCCCGACCAGAAGGCCGCCTTCGGAAAATCCGGCGGCGGCCACTGAAGGGCCGCTTCGCCGCCGTCAGATCTGGGGCGCGGGCGCGCCGACGGGGGCCGGCCTCAGCGCCGGCGCGACGCGCGCCTTGCGGGACGGGCGCGCCGGGATGGCGCGCATCGCCTGCTTCGAGGCCTCGACCACATGGACGCCCGCGAACGGGCCCCAGAGTCGGGCGCCGATCCGCTCGAAAGCGAGCGCCGAGCGCAAGGCGAGCCGGCCCTCGAGCGGCGGCATGAACAGCGCCTCGCCCCAGCCCTCCGGCGCAAACAGCGCCTCGCGAAGCAACTCGTTGAGCTGGCTGCGGCTGAACGGACGTCCATGGCCGAAAGGGGTCGCGTCCGATTGCGCCCAGGCGCCGCGGCGGTTCGGCGCGATCACGATCAGCCGGCCGCCGGGCGCAAGGCAGCGCCAGGCCTCCCGCAGCACCTCGACGGCGCTTTCGGACGTCTCGAGCGCGTGCGCGGCCACGATCCGGTCGGCGGCGGCGTCCGGCAGCGGCCACATGCCGTCGTCGACGAGCGCCGCGGCGTTCGGGCGGCCCTCGGGCCAGGCCGCGACGCCGGTCTGGGCCGGGCAGAAGGCGAGCAGCCGCTCCGCGTCGTCCCGAAAGACGCCGAGATAGGGCGCGGCGTAGCCGATCCCGAGCACGCGCTGACCGCGCAGGTCCGGCCAGCGGGCGCGGAGTTTGGCGCGCAGCACGCGCCGCGCGATCTCGCCGAGCGGGCGGGCGTAGAACTCGCGGAGATCGACGACGTCGAGAGCCATGGCGCCCTTATGTAGCGGGGCGCGTCACAAACGACGACTCACGCGGATGAGAGGCGCGGTCGTCATGCCTGCGCCTTCGCGCGGGCATCCACGACTTCGGCGTAGAGTTCTGCGATCTCAGAAAGTCGTGGATGCCTGGCCGCCGCCGGGCATGACGGCGGCGTTTGTCGAATGCGATTGCGCTCACCGTTTCGGCCAGTCCCAGCGCGGACGGTCGTCGTCGCTCGCCAGAGCCGTCTCTCCGAAGGACTTTTCGAGCTCGATCCGCCGCGCGCCGGCGTCGGCGAGCGCCTCGACCAGCGGCATGGCGTGCGACACCACCACGACCTGCGACCGCTCGGACGCCAGCGCGATGAGCCTGCCGAGCGGACCGAGAAGGTCGGGGTGGAGGCTGGTCTCGGGCTCGTTCAGCACCATGAGCGCGGGCGGCCGCGGCGAGGTCAGCGCGGCGACGAGCAGCAGATAGCGCAGCGTGCCGTCCGAGAGCTCGGCGGTGCGCAAGGGGCGCAACAGGCCGTGCTGGCGCATCTCGACCTCGAACCAGCCGTCATTCGAGACGACCTCGACGGACGCCCCCGGAAACGCGTCGTCGATCGCGACTCGCAGGCCCTCGGCGTCGCCGATCTCGCGAACGGTCTGCAGCGCGGCCGCAAGGTTCGCGCCGTCTCCGTCGAGCACGGGCGTGTAGGTGCCGATCTGCGGCCGTCGGGCGGGCGCGTCGCGGTCGGTGCGCAGCAGATCGTAGAAGCGCCAATCGCGCATGTGCTCGCGCAGCGTCAGAAGCTCGACGCCGTCGCGCGGGTCGGCGCAGTGCGTCATCATGCTGTCGAAGGTCGCGAGCTGCGTGGAGGCCTGCCGCCACGCGCCGTCCTCGCCGCGGATGCGCACGCCCGGTCCGCGGCGCTCGGCGAACAGGTTGGAACGGCCGAGACATTCGCCGGTCCACAGCGCCTCAGCTTTGATCTGCGGATCGAGACTGAACATGCTTGGCGGTATCGGCGGCGGAAAGCCGAGATCGATCGCGTATCCATAGTCCTCGCCCGCAAAGCCGAGCTTCAGCCCGACCGGGCCCTTCGGCGCTAGGCCCTCGACCTCGTGTTCGCCGCGCCGGACCGACGCCGCGATCGTCTTCGGCCCTGCCCAGAGCGTCGACTGCACGCCGCCTTCGCCCGCGAGCGACTGGATCACGCGGCCCTGCGCGACGTCGGCGAGGAGCCGCAGCGAGCGGTAAAGGCTCGATTTTCCGGAGCCGTTCGCGCCTGTCACGACATTGAGCCGCGACAGGACGAGACGGAGATCTCTGAGGGAGCGATAGCCGGAGACGGCGAGACGAGTGATCATGGCGCCAGTCTAGCGCGGCGGCGCGCGCTCGGGCACCGCCGGGCGCATACGGACGCGTGATCGGCGCCTCGGCTCCTTGACCCCGAGGGCGCCGCCGCTAGCCTTCCGGTCCGAATCTCCCGGGAGCTCCCATGCCAGCCGAAATCGTCCTCGTTCCCTGCCTCAGCGACAATTACGCGGTGCTCCTGCACGAAGGCGACACGACGGTCCTCGTCGACGCGCCGGAGGCGAAGCCGATCCTCGATGCGCTGCGGGAGAGGAACTGGCGACTGACCGACATCCTCATCACCCACAAGCACGCGGACCATGTGGGAGGCCTGCCGGAGCTCTGGAACGACTACAGGGCGACCGTCTACGGCCCGAAGGACGAGGCCCAGCACATCCCCGGCCTCGACGTCCCGCTCTCCGAGGGAGACGTCGCCAAGATCGGGCCCTGGAGCTTCGAGACCATCGCGACGCCGGGCCACACCAAGGGCCATGTGGTGTTCTTCGAGCCGCGCGAAAAATGGCTGTTCGCTGGCGACACGCTGTTCGCGATGGGCTGCGGGCGGCTGTTCGAGGACACGCCGGAGGCGATGTGGCGCTCGCTCTCGAAGCTCGCCAAGCTGCCGAACGAGACGCGCGTCTGGTGCGGGCACGAATACACGCTCTCGAACGCCAAGTTCTGCGCCTCGATCCTGCCCGGCGACGTCGCGATCGCAGAGCGCCTGAAGAAGATCGAGGCCGCGCGGGCGAAGGGCGAGCCGACCGTGCCGTCCACCATCGGCGCGGAGAAGGCCACCAACGTCTTTCTGCGCGCGGCCGAAGACAAGGTCGCGGCGGCGGTCGGGCTCGACGGCGACGCGGCGGCGGTGTTCGCCGAGCTTCGCGACCGAAAGAACCGCGGATGACCGGGCTCGAAGGGCTTTCCGCCGACACCGTCGCTAGCCTGCTCGATCTCGAGCCGCACCCGGAAGGCGGGCGGTTTCGCGAGGTGTTCCGCGATCCTGCGACCGACGCGAATGGCCGGGCGCGCTCGACCGCGATCTACTTTCTGCTGGCCGCAGGGGAAGTGTCGGCCTGGCATAAGGTCGACGCCGTCGAGATCTGGCACCACTACGCCGGCGCGCCGCTTGCGCTGACGCTCTCGCCGAACGGCCACGACGCCGAGGCCCACCGGCTCGGGCCGAACCTTCCCGCCGGCGACCGGCCGCAGGTGGTGGTTCCGGCCGGCTGGTGGCAGGCGGCGGAGTCGCTTGGGGAGTGGACGCTGGTCGGCTGCACGGTCGCGCCGGGCTTCGAGTTCTCGGGCTTCGAGATGGCCCCGCCGGACTGGCGTCCGACGCCGCGCAAGACTGGCGACTGAGAGGAACTGCGTCCTTCTAGTTTTTCACCCGCCCGCCGAGCGTCGCGACCAGCGCGCCGCCGACGATGAGCGCGCAGGCGGCGAGGAGCGCCGGCGAAGCCTGCGCGTAGCCGAAGGCGACGAGCAGCAGTGTCGAGATCAGCGGCGCCGCATAGGCCGCGACGCCCAAGAGGCGCACGTCGCCGCGCTTCATGCCGACGTCCCAGACGAAGAAGGCGAGGCCGACGGGCCCGAGCCCGAGCCCGAGCACGGCGAGCCATTCGCCGGTGGTCCCCGGCCAGACGGTCGTCTCGAGCGCGACATGGCAGAGCGCCGCAAGCGCGGCGGTGGCGAGGCAGAAGCCCGCCACCGCCTCGGTCGGCGTCTTGGCGAAGAAGCGGCTCGAGACCGAATAGGCGGCCCACACCACCGCGCACGCGACCGCCGACAGATAGCCGAGCAGATGCGCGCCCTCGAACGACAGCCCGTCGCCGGCCCGCGCGCCGATGAGCAGCGCGGTGCCGCACAGCCCCGCGGCCGCCCCAAAAAGATGGCGGACCGTCAATCGCTCGCCCGGCAGCGCCGCGGAGAACAACACGATGAGCAGCGGCCACAGATAGGCGACGAGGCTCGCTTCCGCCGGCGGCGAGAGCTTCAGGGCCGTGAAATAGAAGAAGTGGAAGCCGAACAGGCCCCCGACCCCATGGGCCCAGACGGCCGGCGGCTGGCGAAGCGCAGTTGCAAGCCCGCCGGGCCGCAACGCCGCCACCGCGCAGCCGGCGACCCCTGCGATCGCGAAGGTCAGCGCCGTAAGCAGGAACGGCGGCGTGGCGCCGGTCGCGGCCGTCAGCAGCGCGAGCGTCGACCAGAGGGCGATGGCGGTGAGGCCGATGAGGGTGGCGCGGGCGGGGGTCATGCCGCGCGGTCATAGCCGCGCCGCGCGGCGCCCGGAAGAGCGATGGAGCCGCAGCCGCCTTGTCCGGGATTGGGGCCGGGATGAGACGGCGTTTCAGTCCCGGACCAGCCGAACGTCGACCTCATGCTCGACGAAGCGCCATTCCTCGGTCTCGCGCAGGCGCGTCACCAGCGTCTCGAACGCGTCCTCGTGTTCCGGCGCATATTCGAACCAGGTGAGGAAATCGAACGGCTCGCCGAGGTCGCGGCCGTGATGCAGGCGTCGCGCGACCGCGGGCAGATAGTCGAGCCCGATCGCGATGTGGCGCGAGCGCTCCTCCATGACGGCGCGGCGCTCGTCCTGCGCGAGCGCCCACCAGGCCTCGGACTTGCGGATCGGGATCAGCGCCGCGCGGGTCGCCGTGGGGCGGCCGAGCTCCTCCTGCCTGGCCGCAAGAGCGTCGAGCTCCGCGCGTTTCGAATAGCGGGCGTTGCTGGTCGTGCCGCGCAGCACGAAGCCGGCCTGATCGGCGAGGACGCCTTCGCGCACCGCGAGCCGTTCGGCCGGCGGCGGCGCGGATCCGACGACGGCGCGCATCGAGGCGATCCGCCACTCGCCGGCGTCGCCGAAGCAGAAGCTGAAAATCGAAGGGCGCGGCATGCCCCGATTACGGAGCAGGCCGCGCCCTTGTTACAAGAGCTTTCTGCGAACGGTCATTCCGGAAGGGCGACGGAGCCGCCGCAGCCGTTGTCCCGGACTTGATCTGGGACCCAGAACCGATGCGGTTCCCGGAAGACGTGGCGGGCGTGGCGCTCTAGCAAGATGCGGGTCGGTTCTGGGTCCCGGATCAAGTCCGGGACATGAAAGAGCTTTGTTCCGTCCGAAGCGCAATCCCGGCTCTCGCTCGCGCTCGGCCGGGACGACGCCTCGTCGACGGCTCAGGTGATGTACTGGCCGCCGTTGATGGTCAGCGTCGAGCCGGTGACGAAGCCGGCCTTCTCGCTCGCGAGATAGACCACGGCCTCGGCGATCTCGTCGCTTTCGCCGAGACGGCCGACCGGGATGGTGGCGATGATCGACTCGCGCACCTTCTCAGGCACCGCCATCACCATTTCGGTCGCGATGTAGCCCGGGGCGATCGCGTTCACGGTGACGCCCTTCTTGGCGTTCTCCTGAGCGAGCGCCTTGGTGAAGCCGATGACGCCCGCCTTGGCCGCGGAATAGTTAGCCTGGCCCATCTGGCCCTTCTGGCCGTTGATGGAGGTGATGTTGATGATGCGCCCGAAGCCGCGCTCACGCATGCCGTCGATGACGGGACGGGTCATCGTGAACATGGAGTCGAGGTTGGTGGACATCACCTCGCGCCATTGCTCGAACGTCGCCTTGTGGAACATGCCGTCGCGGGTGATGCCGGCGTTGTTCACCAGCACGTCGACCGGGCCGACCTCGGCCTCGACCTTGGCGATGCCGTCCGCGCAGGACTGCGGATCGCCCACGTCCCACTTGAACACGGCGATGCCGTGCTGGTCCTTGAAGGCGTTCGCCTTCTCGTCGTTGCCGGCATAGGTCGCGGCCACCTTGTAGCCGGCGTTCTTGAGCGCGATCGAGATCGCCTCACCGATGCCGCGGGTTCCGCCAGTCACGAGCGCGACGCGCGCCATTGCGATTCCTCCCTGAAAAACCAGTTCGATCGGTCGGGCTTGTGGCCGCCCGGCTCAGTGCGCGCGGAGTGCATGGGCGCTCCGCGCGTCGTCCTGCAAAAAGCTCAGTCGCGCTCGAGGCACATGGCGATGCCCATGCCGCCGCCGATGCAGAGCGTGGTGAGGCCCTTCTTGGCGTCGCGCTTGCCCATCTCATGCAGCAGGGTGACGAGCACGCGCGCGCCCGACGCGCCGATCGGATGCCCGATCGCGATCGCGCCGCCGTTGACGTTCACCTTCGAGACGTCCCAGCCGAGGTCCTTGTTGACCGCGCAGGCCTGCGCCGCGAAGGCCTCGTTGGCCTCGATCAGATCGAGGTCGGAGGCCGACCAGCCGGCCTTTTCGAGCGCCTTGCGCGAGGCCGGGATGGGGCCCGAGCCCATCACCGACGGGTCGACGCCCGCCTGCGCCCAACTCGCGATGCGGGCGAGCGGCGTCAGGCCCTTCTCCTGGGCGAGTTTGGCCGACATCACGATGAGGGCCGCGGCGCCGTCATTGATGCCGGAGGCGTTGCCGGCCGTCACCGTGCCGTCCTTCGAGAAGGCGGGCTTCAGCTTCGTCATGGCGTCGAGCGTCGCGCCGTGGCGGATGTACTCATCCTGATCCACGACGACGTCGCCCTTGCGGCTCGACACCGTGACGGGCGCGATCTCGTCCTTGAACTTGCCGGCCTTCTGGGCGGCTTCGGCCTTGTTCTGGCTCGCGACCGCGAACTCGTCCTGCTGCTCGCGGGTGATCTGCCACTGGGTCGCGACGTTCTCGGCGGTGGTGCCCATGTGGTAGCCGTTGAAGGCGTCCCAGAGGCCGTCCTTGATCATCGTGTCGATGAACTTCATGTCGCCCATTTTCTGGCCCGGGCGCATGAGGGCCGCATGGGCCGACTGGCTCATGGACTCCTGGCCGCCCGCGACCACGATCGAGCTGTCGCCGTTCTTGATCGCCTGGCTGGCGAGCGCGACGGCGCGCAGCCCCGAGCCGCACACCTGGTTGATGCCCCAGGCCGAGGCCTCGATCGGCACGCCGGCGCCGATGGAGGCCTGACGGGCCGGGTTCTGCCCCTGAGCCGCGGTCAGGACCTGGCCGAGGATGACCTCCGACACTTCCTTCGGGTCGAGGCCGGCGCGCTCCAGCGCGGCCTTGATCGCGACCTTGCCGAGTTCATGCGCGGGGAGCGACGACAGCCCGCCCGAGAACGAGCCCACCGGGGTGCGCGCGGCGCTGACGATGACGACGTCGGTCTCGGCCATGAAGCTTCTCCTTCGCGAGGATTTCTGACGTCCAAACGGGCCCGTCCGGACGAGAGGGTCGTTGGGTTAATGGTGGCGCGCCCGAAGAGCGTCAAGACAGCCTTAGGTCATTGACCGAAGGTCTGATGCTGGCGTTCGTCAGCGCGCCACACGCTTGCTCGAGCCGCAGCGGAAGTCTCCCGCGAGCCCGTCGGAGAGCGCCCGCGCCTTCACGTTGGCCTGCGGCTCGACGACGTCGCCCATGATGCAGGACCGGCCGCCGGGTTCAAGCCGGTAGACCACCAGCCGGCTCTCGGTGAGTTTGCCCACCGACCTGCCGACCCGGTAGCGCACGATCGCGGCGGCGGGACGGCCGTCCGCGCCGAGGCGCCACTCGATCGTGGGCTGAGCCTCGAAAAACGAACCGATGTCGAGGTCCTCGTCGGCGGGCGCGCGTCCGAAGGAGAGCGCGGAGGAGTCGGAGTCCGCGGTCCACGTCACCCGTATTGTGGATGTGCCGGTGCACACCCGCACAGAGACCACGCCGGGTTCGGGCGATTTCGCCTCCGGACAGCGCTCGAAGTCGTGGCGTGTGTAGAGGCTGTCGGGCGCCGCGGCGGCCGGCGTCGCGAGGATGAGGGCCGTCGCGGCGGAAAGCGCCGCGCCCGCCCAAGGCCGTCCGGCGCGCTCCGATCAGGCGGCGCGCGAAAGTCGCTTCATCGTCCAAAGACTTATCTCCGCACTGCACAAAAAAGTGGCCGTCACAGAAATTTCGCCCTATCGTTCCGATGTTTCGATGCCTTTCGCGGCGCCGCGCGCCGGTCGGCTATCGCATTGCGGGAAGTGACGGAGACTGGCGCGTATGGCGAGCACGACCGATCCGATCACCATCAAGAAATACGCGAACCGTCGGCTCTACAATACGGGCACGAGCACCTACGTCACGCTCGAAGACCTCGCCTCCATGGTCAAGAAGGGCGAGGACTTCCAGGTGGTCGACGCCAAGACCGGCGACGACATCACCCATCAGGTGCTGACCCAGATCATCTTCGAGCAGGAGAACAAGGGGCAGAACCTGTTGCCCATTACCTTCCTGCGACAGCTCATCCGGTTCTACGGCGACCAGGTCCAGAGCTTCGTGCCCAAGTATCTCGAGCTTTCGATGGGCGCGCTGACCCGCGATCAGCAGAAGATGCGCGACGCGATGGGCGGCCTGCCGGGCGCGGCGCCGTTCCAGAACGCGATGGAGGAGCAGGTGCGCGCCAACATGGCGATGATGGAGCGCGCCTTCCGCATGTTCACCGTGTTCCCGGTCCAGGAGGGCGCGGCCGGCGAGGCCGCCGCCACAGCGCCGACGCCCAAGGCCAAGGATCCGGACGACCTCGACGATCTCCGCCGCGAGATGGCCGAGATGCGCGCGAGGCTCGACAAGATCGGCGGCGCGAAGGGCTGAACCGCCGGGGCTGATTTCCGAAGCGCCTGGCATCCCGGCTCTTCGCCGCTGCACGGCTGAGAGCATGCGGCCTCGGAACGCTTTTCTCGGACGCGGTTTTTCTGGACGCGCGTCGACCATCCCCTAAGTCACGCCTCTGTGATCGGCGCTCGCATGATCATGGGCCGACGAGCCTGCGCAAGGCGTTGACCCGTGCCCGGCGGGCCACGCAAGAGGTCGTCCATGTCGGCAAGCGACGCCAGCCCGAAGTCTCGGGCCGCCACCGTGCTTCGCGTCACGAGCGGCAACTTCCTCGAGATGTTCGATTTCTTTCTCTACGGCTTCTACGCGAAGTACATCGCCGGCGCCTTTTTTCCCGCCGACAGCGAGTTCGCCTCGCTGATGCTGACGCTGGTGATCTTCGGCGCCGGCTTCCTGATGCGTCCGCTCGGCGCGATCTTTCTCGGCGCCTATGTCGATCGGGTCGGGCGGCGAAAGGGCCTGATCGTCACGCTCGCCATCATGGCGGCCGGCACGGTGCTGATCGCCTTCGTGCCGGGCTACCAGACCATCGGCCTCGCGGCCCCGATCCTCGTGCTCGTCGGCCGTCTGCTGCAGGGATTTTCGGCCGGCGTGGAACTCGGCGGCGTGTCGGTCTATCTCGCCGAGATGTCGACGCCCGGCAACAAGGGGTTTTACGTCTCGTGGCAGTCCGCCAGCCAGCAGGTCGCGACCGTCGCGGCGGCCGCCCTCGGCTTTGGTCTCGGGAAGCTGCTCGCGCCCGACGACCTCGCGTCCTGGGGCTGGCGCATCCCCTTCGTAATCGGCTGCGCGATCGTGCCGTTCCTGTTCGTCCTGCGCCGCTCGCTGGAGGAGACCGAAGAATTCGCCCGCCGCAGCCATCGTCCGAGCGCCGGCGAGATCTACCGCACGCTCGCGGCGAATTGGCGGATCGTGCTCGCCGGCATGGCCATGGTGATGATGACGACCGTCTCGTTCTATCTCATCACCGCCTACACCCCGACGTTCGGCGAGCGGGAGCTGAAGCTCGACCGCTCGGCGGTGCTGATCGTGACGATCTGCGTCGGCGTCTCGAATTTCGTCTGGCTGCCGATCTGGGGCGCTGTCTCTGATCGTGTCGGCCGCAAGCCGATCCTTCTCGCCTTCACGGCGCTCACCATGCTCACCGCCTATCCGGCGCTGCGCTGGCTCGTGGCCGAGCCGAGCTTTCTGCGCCTGCTCGAGGTCGAGCTGTGGCTGTCGTTCCTCTACGCCTCCTACAACGGCGCGATGGTGGTGGCGCTGACGGAGCTCGTCCCCGCCCATGTGCGCGCCTCGGGCTTCTCGCTCGCCTACAGCCTCGCGACGACGCTCGGGGGCTTCTCGCTCGCGATCTCCACTTGGATGATCGAGGCGACGGGCGACAAAGCGGCGCCGGGGATCTGGATGTCGTTCGCCGCGCTTTGCGGCTTCGTGTCGACGCTGTTTCTGTTCCGGCGGAAGCCGGAGGCCGAACCCGAAGGGGCGGCTGCGCGGGCCTAGGAGTGCCCCGCCTCGGTCGACAGTTTGCCGAGGTCGATGCCGATCTTGGCGAGCGCCCGCTCGTATTTCGAATCCGGCTCGCCGTCGAAGACGAGGCTGCGGTCGGCGGGCACGTTGAGCCAGCCGTTCGCCTGGATCTCGGTCTCGAGCTGACCTGGCGCCCAGCCGGCGTAGCCGAGCGCGAGGATCGCGCTCTGCGGCCCGTCGCCGCGCGCGATCGCCTTCAGGATGTCGAGCGTCGCCGTAAGGCAGATGCCGTCGTCGATCGGCAGCGTCGAGTCCTCGATCATGAAGTCGGCAGAGTGCAGCACGAAGCCGCGCCCGCTTTCGACCGGCCCGCCGCGCAGCACCTGGATCGCCTCGGCGCCGTCCGGCAGGCGGATCTCCTCGCCCTCCGTGATCACGTCAAGCTGCACCAGAAGGTCCGGAAAGCTGATGTGCGGCGCGGGCTTGTTGACCACGATGCCCATCGCGCCTTCGGAGGAATGCGCGCACACATAGATGACCGTCCGCGCGAAGCGGTCGTCCTCCATGGTCGGCATCGCCACCAGCACCTGACCGTCGAGATATCCCGAGCGGTCCTTCTTTTCGGTCAGATGTTTGCGGATCACCGGAGCCATGGGCTGAAGATTATGGGCGGCCGGCGGTTTTTGAAAGTCGTATCGCGCGCAATCAGACGCTGCGGGGCGCCGCTCACGTCGCTTTGCTTTGGCGAACGGTCCGTCGCCGCTATCCTCGCACGACCATGATCCGTTTCCTGGCCGCCGCGCTCGTCGCGCTTTCGCCCCTGCCGGCCGTCGCCGAGAACGCGTCGCCCTGGGCGCGCGAAGGCGCGGCGGCGCTGCGCCTGATCGACGCCGGGCCGCTGGAGGCGGAACGCGCGGACGCCGCCCCCGGAGAGCGTCTCGCGGCGATCTCCATCGCGCTTGACCCCGGCTGGAAGACCTACTGGCGCCAGCCCGGCGCGAGCGGCGTTCCTCCGCGGTTCGATTTCTCGGGGTCGAAAAACGTCGCCGAGGCCAGGGTCGCGTTTCCCGCGCCCGAGCGGGCCGACGACGGCGACGGCGTCACCAACGTCTATCATGGCGAGGTGACGTTCCCCGTGACGGTGCGGCCCAAGGATCCTGCTGCGCCCGTGGAGCTCAGGCTCGTCGCCGACTACGGCGTCTGCGAGATGGTCTGCGTGCCAGTGAGGGCCGAGGCGGAGCTCGAGCTCACCGCCGCCACGACCGGCGCGGAGACCGAGCCGGTCCGCGCCGCCCAGGCCGCGACGCCCAAGCCGCTTGCGCTCGGCGCGCCGGAGCCGCTCGCCGTCGCCTCCGTTGCCCGCGCCTCCGCGAGCGGCGGCGCGGCGCTCGAGATCGCGGTGGCGTCGCCCGAAGGCGCGCGGCCTGAGCTTTTCGCGGAAACCGGCGACGGCGACTTCGCGCCGGCTCCCGAACTGCTCGCCGCGCCGAAGAGCGGACGGGCGACGTTCCGCATGGCGTTCGACGAGCCTGAACTGCCGAAGAGCGGCCTGCGCCTCACGCTTTCGGCCGGCGGGCGCGCGATCGAGACCCCGGTCGCCCTCGACGACATCGCCAGGACGCCTTAAGTCTCGCGGCGCAACGCCTTGCATGGGCAGGAGCATCCCGCCCGTCGCAGTTTCCGGAGACACAAGCCTCATGACGATCGAGGTCGGCGCGCGCCTTCCCAACACCACCTTCCGTCGCCTTGGCGACAACGGTCCCGAGACCGTGATGACCGAGGACGTATTCGCCGGCAAGAAAGCCGTGCTGTTCGCGGTTCCCGGCGCCTTCACGCCCACCTGCCACCGCAACCACCTGCCGGGCTATCTGAACAATCTCGACGCGCTCGCGGCCAAGGGCGTCGAGGTCGTGGCGGTCACCGCCGTGAACGACCCCTTCGTGATGAACGCCTGGGCCGAAGCGACCGGGGCCAAGGGCAAGCTCACCTTCCTGTCGGACGGCAACGGCGACTTCGCCAAGGCGATCGGGCTCGACCTCGACGCTTCGGGCGGCGGTCTGGGCCTGCGCTCCAAGCGCTACGCCATGGTGCTGGACGACATGGTGGTGACGCATCTCGCGATCGAGGACTCGCCTGGCAAGGCCGATCTCTCGACCGCGGAAAAGACCCTCGAGGCGCTCTGATCGCGGGCTCGGCTCGTCCTTCGGAACAGCCGAGCCCCTTCAAAAGGATTCCCCGGAGAGGGTTTTATCCCCGGGGCCGACGCCCTAGGCTACTGGGCGGGAATGGCTCTCCGCAGTGCGCTTCCTTGGAAGCGAGAGGGGCGGCGCGGTCATTTCCGGCTGATCCCGTCGCGCCGCCAGCCGGCTGGCGCGACGGGACGGCTCCGCCCCACGTCTGCGCGGGTTGCGGACGACATACTAAGTAGTAGTACTTACTGTATGCTCGCTATGGTGGACGGCGACAAATGGCGCGCCACCTGATAGCGCATGACCTATGTCATCACCTACGGCCCGCTAGGCATGGCCAGGGAAGTCTCGTGCGAGACGGCCGTGGAGGCGCTGGAGACGCTGACGGAGCTTGCCCAGAAGGGCGAGCCGGGCGTGATGGTCTCGAGCTTCCAGACCGAAGCCGAGGCAATGGATGCTTTGCGGGTCCTTGCGGCCAGGGAACGGTCGCCAGACGAGCGTTAGGACGCCTTCGGCGAGCCTGTTCCGAACGGCCGATCGCTCACGCGTATGATGATCGCGCTGAGTTCGAGAGCGCTTTCTGGATCAATCGCGGAACCAAACGCTCGCTCGCGCGTCTAGCGTCTGAAACGTACCTCCCCGATGCGTTTCGCCTAACGGCAAGCCCGGCGCGCTCCCCCGACGCGTCGGGCTTTTGCTTTCGCGATTCCCATGTCGAAGGGAGCGCGCGTCCGGCGAAGCCGCGGATACGCGTTTTTGCGTATACCGCAAATTGAATGTCAGCCATGATGCAATCGTCATGGTAAACGCTACGACTTTGGTCGTATCTCGCGCCATGGCATACGTGATCACATACATCGGCGCCCGGGGCGACGTCGAACTGGCGTGCGAAACGGCCGATGAGGCCTTGCCGGTTCTGCGGGAGCTTCTCGAACGAAAGGCCGCCGGGATTCTCGTCGCAAGCTACGAAACCGGCCTGGAGGCCGAGGAGACGCTTCGCATCCTCGTCGATCACCGCAGGGGGGTCGTGGAGCGGATCGGCGTGGCCTGAAGGATCGGAAAATCGGCGAGGCGACGGCTATTCGTCCGATGATATCCGTTCGACGTTCGGGCTAAAGCCTTGTGCGCCAGTGGACCAGAACGTTCTGGAATGTTCCCGGACGTGCGATCGAAGCGCGCCGAGCGAAAATCTCATAAATATAATCTCAGGTTGAGTTTGGCGTTCGTTTGAGACGCGCCCTTATTCTGTCCATTCCAAGCGGCGCTGGGAGACATCTTGCCGTTGCAGCCGCTGTTCGGCCTTGGCTTTGAGGTCGATGTCGCTCGCCCTAAGCGCGAAGTCGCCATACGCTCGGCCCGTGGAGCCATGAGGGTGATGGGGAGGGGTAAGATGGGCGATTGCTGTCGTGGTTGCGTTGGGGCTGTCGGCGGGGAGTGGTTTGCTCCCTCAGCAATCGCAGGCCGCCAAGCCTACGTATCGATCGCGCCAAGACGGTTTTGTACAAAACGTTCGGGAAAGCGGATTTCCGAGCGTGGGAGTCCAGCGCCAGCTGCAATGTCAACGGCGGCGCGATGACCGTGCAGTTTTTTCCTAAGTAACGGACGAAACAGGCCGCCCTGCCATCGGGAACGGTCAGGCCATGTCTTCCTGTGCGCAACCGGCTTGTGCACAGGCTATGCACTGCTCGTCACGGTGGCGGCGTAAATTTCCGAAAATCCCAGGAGGCTGAGTCCTGAGCGATTTTCAGGGGCCGGCTTTATGCCCAGGGGCGTCCCCTGCCTGCGGCGGCTTGACTCACCTTTCCGTCGCTTCGTAAAAGAACAAAACAGGAACTTAAGGTCAACAGACAGCAGCGAGGCGGCGCCCATGGGCGAGGCGGCGGAGACGCTTGCGGCCCTGCGGGAGGCGGTCGCCCGCGTCGAGGGGCGCGAGGCGGACGCGCGCGGCCCGCGGGTCGCGCTCGGCGTCGGCGAGATCGACGCCGCGCTCGGAGGCGGGCTGAGGCGCGGCGCGCTGCATGTGGTGGCGGCCGCCTCGCCGGCCGCCGCGGGGGCCGCCACCGGGTTCGTGGGCGCGCTTGCGGCTCTGGCCGCGGGGACAAAGGGAGCGGTGCTGTGGATCAGGCAGGACATGGCGGCGCGCGAGAGCGGCGAGATCTGGGCTCCAGGTTTCGCGACGCTCGGCCTCGATCCCGCACGGCTCGTCCTGCTGAGGGCGCCGGACGTCGCCGCGGCGCTGAAGGCGGCGGAGGCCGGGCTTTCCTCCGCCGCGGTCGCGGCCGTGGTGATCGAGCCCTTCGGCGCGATCCAGGGCTTCGACCGGATCGCGGGCCGCAGGCTCGCGCTTGCGGCGGGACGGTCGGGCGCGCTCGGGGTCATGCTGCGCCTTGCGCCGCAGCCGGGGGCGCCAGCCGGGCTTTCGGCCGCCGAGACGCGCTGGCGCCTTTCCCCGCTCTCCTCCGCCTGGGGGGCGGCTGGAGCCCGCGCGGCCGCCGCGCGGACGGAGGCTTGGGCGGAGGCGCTGGAGGGCTGGGGGCGCCCGCTCGCGCGCGCCGAGCTTACGCGCAACCGGTTCGGCGGGGTCGGGCGCTGGCCGCTCGCCTGGGGGTTCGATGACGGGCTCTTCCGCCTTGCCGAGCGGCGCCTCGGCGCCCTCGACCCGGACGTCCGGCGCGACGCCGCAGCGGCGGCGGATCCTCGCGATCGCGCTGCCGGACCTGCCGATCGACCGGCTGCGGCGCCAGGAGCGGGCGGCCTGCGCAGAGCCGGATGAGCGGCCCTTCGCGGTGGTCGAGCGGGTCGGGGCGGCGCTGCGGCTGCTCGCCGTCGACGCGGCTGCGCGCAAGCGCGGCTGCGCGCCCGGCATGGCGTTCGCCGAGGCGCGCGCGGTCTGTCCGACCTTGCGCGCCGCGCCCGCCGACGTCCACGAGGACGAACGTCTCCTCAAGGCCCTCGCGGACTGGTGCGACCGCTACACCCCGCTTGTCGCGCTCGATCCGCCGCGCGGCCTGCTGCTCGACGTCTCGGGCTGCGGGGCGCTGTTCGGCGGCGAGGAGAGCCTCGTAGAAGGCCTGGTCGAGGCGCTGGGCTCCCACGGCTTCGCCTGCCGCGTCGCGGTGGCGGACGCGGCGGGGCCGGCCCGCGCGCTCGCCTGGTTCACGCAAGGCGGCGTCGCGCCCGCAGGCTCGAGCCGCGATCTCGTGGCGCGGCTGCCGGTGGTCGCGCTCGGCCTCGACGAGGCGCAAAGGACCGCGCTGCTGCGCGCGGGGCTGAAGACGATCGGCGCGACGGCGGCGCGCGGGCGGGGCGAGCTTGCGGCGCGGTTCGGCGCGAAGATGGTCGCGACGCTCGACCGGACGCTCGGCCATGACGACCCGCCGGTCTCGCCCTTGCGGCCGGCCCCGCGGCTGATGGTCGAGCGGCGTTTCGCCGAGCCGATCGCGACCGTCGAGGCGGCGCTTGCGGCCCTCGCCGCGTTGGCGGACGCGCTGTGCGGCAGGCTCGAGGCCGCGGGGCTTGGGCTCATGGGCGCCGAGGCCGCGTTCTTCCGCGCAGACGGAAGGGTGACGCGCGTCGCGCTTGGCGTCGGCGCCCCGAGCCGCGATCCGCGCCTGCTGCTGCGTCTCTTCCGCGAGCGGCTCGACGCGCTCGCCGATCCGCTCGATCCGGGCTTCGGCTATGATCTTCTGCGCCTCTCCGCGCAGACCGCCGAACCGCTCGTCGAGACCGTTCGCAGCTTCGACGAAGGCGCGGCCGCGCGGGCCGAACTCGCTGAACTCGTCGACCGGCTCGCCGCCCGCCATGGCCGCGCGCGCGTCGTCGGAATTCGGGCCGTCGACGCGCACCGGCCGGAACGGCAGGCGCGGTTCGAGCCTGCGCAGACCGGCGGCTTCTCGGAAGCCGCGCAAGCTTTTGAGCGCGACGATGGCCCGCCGCGCCGCCCGCTGCGCCTGTTTCCTGCGCCGGAGCCTATCGAGGTGGTGGCCGAGGCCCCGGACGGCCCGCCGGCGCGCTTCGTCTGGCGGCGCGCATCCCACTCCGTGCTGCGCGCCGAAGGGCCGGAGCGCATCGCGCTCGAGTGGTGGCGGCCCGGCGGCGCCAAGCCCACGCGCGACTATTTTCGCGTCGAGGACGAGGCCGGCGCGCGCTTCTGGATTTTTCGCGACGGCCTGTTCGGCCGCGAGATCGAGCATCCGCGCTGGTTCTTGCACGGGCTGTTCGCGTGAACGCCTTCGCCGAGGTCGCGGCTGCGACCGCCTTCTCGTTCCTGCGTTCAGGCTCGCGGCCGGAAGACTATGTCGTGGCCGCGTCTTTCATGGGGCTGTCGGCGCTTGGGATCGCGGACCGCAACTCGGTGGCGGGCGTGGTGCGGGCCTATGCGACGCTGAAGAACCCGGAGCTGCCCAATGTTCCGAAGCTGCTCGCCGGCGCCAGGCTCGTGTTCGAGGACGGGGCGCCCGACGTCGTGGTCCATCCGCGCGACCGCGACGCCTGGGGGCGGCTCTGCCGGCTGATCACGCTTGGCAAGAACCGGACGGAGAAGGGAGATTGCCGGCTAAATTTTGAGGATCTGCTTCAGTGGAGCGAGGGCCTGCTCGCGGTCGTCATGCCTCCCGCTCGGCCGGGCGCGGAAACGCGCAAGGCGCTGGAGGCGCTGCACGAGGCGCGCCAGGGCTCTGTCTGGCTTGGCGCCGACATGCCCCGCCGCGGCGACGACGCCCGCCGCCTCGGCGCGCTGAAGAGCCTCGCCGCCCGCATCGGCGCTCCGCTGCTCGCCACCAACCAGCCGCTTTATCACGCACCGGACCGTCGCCCGCTGCAGGATGTCGTCACCTGTATCCGCCAGGGCCTCTCGATCGAGGCCGCGGGCCGCCTGCTGGAAGTGAACGCCGAGCGGCACCTGAAGGGCGCGGTCGAGATGGCGCGGCTGTTCCGCGACGCGCCCGAGGCGCTCGCCGAGACGCTGCGGTTTTCGGAGCGGGTCGTCTTCAGTCTCGAAGACCTTCGTTACAACTATCCGCACGAGCCAGTGCCTGCCGGCAAGACGGCTCACGGCCATCTGCGCGATCTCGTGCGGGCCGGCATCGCCAAGCATTATCCGGACGGCGCGCCGCGCAAGGTTCTGGACACGATCGCCAAGGAACTGGCCTTCATCAAGAAAAAGGAGATCGCGCACTACTTCCTGACTGTCCATGACATCGTCTTCTTCGCAAGAGGCGAAGGCATCCTCTGTCAGGGGCGCGGTTCGGCTGCGAATTCTGCGGTCTGCTACGTGCTCGGCGTCACCGCGGTCGATCCGGCCGAGACAGACGTGCTGTTCGAGCGCTTCCTGTCGGAAGAGCGCGATGAGCCGCCCGACATCGACGTCGACTTCGAGCACGAGCGGCGCGAAGAGGTGATCCAGCACATTTATGGCCGCTACGGCCGCCACCGCGCGGCGCTCGCCGCGACCGTCATCCACTATAAGCCGCGCAGCGCGATCCGCGAGGTCGGCAAGGTCTTCGGGCTGACCGAGGACGTCACCGCGGCGCTCGCCAACACCGTCTGGGGCTCATGGGGCTCTGGCCTCACCCGCGATCAGGTGCGCCAGGCCGGCCTCGACCCGGACAATCCGGACCTTGCCCGAGTGGTGGCGATCGCCACGGAGCTCGTCGGCTTCCCGCGCCACCTCTCCCAGCACGTCGGCGGCTTCGTGCTGACAGATGACCGGCTCGACGAAAGCGTGCCGATCGGCCCTGCGGCGATGGGGGAGCGGCACTTCATCGAATGGGACAAGGACGATCTCGACAGGCTCAACATGATGAAGGTCGACGTGCTCGCGCTCGGCATGCTGACCTGCATCCGCAAGGCCTTCGACCTCATCGCGCTGCACGGCGGGAAGCGGCTGGAGCTCGCCGACGTGCCGAAGGATCAGCCGCAGGTCTACGAGATGCTCTCGCGAGGAGACTCGCTCGGCGTGTTCCAGGTCGAGAGCCGGGCGCAGATGAACATGCTGCCGCGGCTTCGGCCGAAGGAGTTCTATGACCTCGTCATCGAGGTCGCGATCGTGCGGCCGGGCCCGATCCAGGGCGACATGGTGCACCCCTATCTGAAGGCTCGGAAGAACCCGGGAGCGGTCGTCTATCCGCAGCCTGGGTCCCCTCATGATCCTGACGAGCTTAAAAAGGTTCTGGAGAAGACTCTCGGGGTGCCGCTGTTCCAGGAGCAGGCAATGAGGGTCGCCATGGTGGCGGCGAAATTTTCAGGCGAAGAAGCCAATGCGCTCCGACGCTCGATGGCGACCTTCAGGCATGTCGGCGGGGTTGAGAAATTCTTCGACAAACTGGTCGGGCGCATGGTGGAGCGCGGCTACGATCCGGACTTCGCCCGGCGCTGCTTCAAGCAGATCGAGGGCTTCGGCTCCTATGGGTTTCCCGAGAGCCATGCGGCGAGCTTCGCCAAGCTCGTCTATGTCTCCTCGTGGCTCAAATGCTTCCATCCGGCCGCCTTCGCCTGCGCGCTGCTGAACTCCCAGCCGATGGGCTTCTACTCCTCCGCGGAGATCGTCCGCGACGCCCGCGAGCACGGCGTCGAGGTTTTCGGCGCGGACGTCACGGCGAGTTGCTGGGACAATGTGCTGGAGCACGGCGAGCGTGGCCTCGCGCTTCGGCTCGGCTTTCGCCAGATCGAGGGATTTCGGGAGGAGTGGGCCGAGGCTTTGGCGGAGGGGAGGGAAGACGAAGACGGCGCAATGTCTTCGATACCCTCTGCCCTTGTGGGAGACGGTAGCCAAATCTCCACCTTCATCGAAGACCTCCGCCGCCGCGCGCGACTGCCCAAGGCCGCGTTCGTAAAGCTCGCGGACGCCGACGCGTTCCGCTCCATCGGGCTGGACCGGCGCGCCGCGCTCTGGGAGGTGCGGCGGCTGCCCGACGACGTCGCGCTGCCGCTGTTTGCGGCCGCGGACGCGCGCGATCTCGGACGCGAAAGCGCCGCGCCGCTGCCCGAGATGCCGCTCTCCGAGCACGTCGTCGCCGACTACCAGACCACGCGGCTCTCGCTCAAAGGCCACCCGATGCAGTTCCTGCGCGCGATGTTTGCGGCCGAGGGCGCCGTGTCCTGCAGCGAGCTCGGCCAGGCCCGCGACGGGCGGCGCCTCAAGGCCGCGGGCGTCGTGCTCGTGCGCCAGAAGCCCGGCAGCGCCAAGGGCGTGGTGTTCATGACGATCGCCGACGAGACCGGGATCGCCAACGCCGTGATGTGGCCCTCTGTGACCAAGGCGTTCCGCAAGGAGGTGATGGGCGCGCGGCTGATCGAGATCTCCGGTCGCGTCCAGCGGAGCCCCGAGGGCATCGTGCATCTCGTCGCGGAGAGGCTGGTCGACCGCACGATTGAGCTGTCGCGGCTGTCCGAGCGCGAGCTCAAGCCGCCGATCGCTCGCGCAGACCATGTGAAGCACCCGCTGCCCGACTCCACGCTGTCCGATCGGGCTCATTCGCCGCGCGTGCATCCGCGCGACGTGCGCATTCTGCCGAAATCGCGCGATTTCCACTGATCCTGACGCCGTTCCGCTTGGCGCTTGCATGTCATTCGACTTAGCCTGCCGACGCGACGCCTCGCGGACAGACCCGCGAGGCCAAGATCGGTCAGGAAGGCGAGGACGAGGCGATGGCGTACAAGTTCGAAGTCTACAAGGACAAGGCCGGCGAATTCCGTTTCCGTTTCATCGCCTCCAACGGCGAGAAGATGTTCGGCTCGGAAGGCTACAAGGCCAAGGCCTCCGCCATGAAGGCGATCGAGTCGATCAAGAAGAACGCCCCCGAGGCGACCGTCGAGGACGACACCAAGGAAAGCTGAGATCTGCGCGCCGGCGCCTCTTGGGCGAACGACCCCGACGCTCCCCAGAGAAACCCATGACGCGGTTCTCCTTCTACGAGTTCTTCGCCGGCGGCGGCATGGTGCGGGCGGGGCTCGGGTCCTCATGGACCTGCGCCTTCGCCAATGACATATCGCCGGCGAAGGCCCGCGCCTATCGCGCCAATTTCGGCGGCGAAGAGCTTTGGGTCGGCGACGTCCACGAGGTCGCGGCCGCGCAGCTTCCCGGCCGCGCCGACCTCGCCTGGGGCTCGTTTCCCTGCCAGGACCTGTCGCTCGCCGGCGCCAAGGCCGGCCTCTCGGCCCGGCGCTCCGGCGCGTTCTGGGGTTTTATGGGCGCGGTCCGAGCGCTCCGAACAGAGGGGCGGGCTCCAAGACTGCTTGCGCTCGAGAACGTCTGCGGCGCGCTCACCTCACGCGGCGGGCGCGATTTCTCCGCGATCTGCGACGCGCTGTCGGAGGCCGGCTACCGCTTCGGCGCGCTGGTGGTCGACGCGGCGCTGTTCGTGCCGCAGTCCCGGCCGCGTCTCTTCATCGTGGCGGTGGACCGGGACGTCGAGATCCCCGCGACCTTGCTCGCCTCCCACCCGCAGCCGCGATGGAGCCCCCGCGCGCTTCTCGCAGCCCATGAGGCGCTCGACGGCCCCGCGCGCGACGACGCTCTCTGGTGGAGCCTTCCAGCCCCCCGCGTGAACGTTCCCCCGCTCGATGCCGTCATCGAGCGCGAGCCGGCCGACGTCGCCTGGCGCGCCGACGCCGAGACCGAGCGGCTGGTCTCGCTGATGGCCCCGCTGCACCGGGCGCGGCTTGAGGCTTTCGCCGCCACCGGCCGCCGCCATGTCGGCGCAGTCTACCGCCGCATCCGGCCGGACGGGCAGGGCGGCAAGGTCCAGCGCGCCGAGGTCCGGTTCGACGGACTCGCCGGGTGCCTGCGCACGCCCGCCGGCGGCTCCAGCCGGCAGGAGATCGTCGAGGTCGAGGGCGGTCGCATCCGCTCGCGCCTCTTGTCAGGGCGCGAGGCCGCCCGGCTGATGGGCCTCGACGACGCCTACGAGCTCCCCGCCCGCTACAACGAGGCCTACCGGCTCGCCGGCGACGGCGTCGCGGTCCCGGTGGTGCGGTTCCTCGCCAAGGAACTGTTCGAGCCGCTGCTCGGGCGCGCGGCGGCCGCGCGGCTCGCCGGCTGACGGGCGTGACCGATCCCGCGCGCTCGGCCGTGATGCGCGCGGTCAAGGGCCGCGACACCAAGCCCGAGATGAAGGTGCGCCGCGCCGCCCACGCGCTCGGCTATCGCTTCCGCCTCTATCGCAAGGACCTGCCGGGCAGCCCCGACCTCGTCTTTCCGCGCTTCAAGACCGCAGTCTTCGTCCATGGCTGCTTCTGGCACGGCCATGACTGTCCGCGCGGGGCGCGGGCTCCCAAGACCAACGCCGACTACTGGCGCGCCAAGATCGCCCGCAACGTCGCGCGCGACGCCCGCGTGCGCGGCGAGCTCGGGGACCTCGGCTGGACCGTCATGACGATCTGGGAATGCGAGCTGAAGGACGCGCAGGCGCTCCGCGACCGCCTGACCCTCGGCCTCGGCGCGCCCGGCGATTTGAAGGCGCGCCGAAAGCCTTCGTAAAGGCCGGTATGGGACCGTCCGTCTCGTCGAAGGAAAGGCCGAGGACTGCGAATGAACCCGAAACTGCCGGACCATCCGACAGGAGCGGTTTGCGACGCGCCGGCGCCGGGCGTGGCGGAGTTGCAGCGCCTGGCCGCGCTGATGCGCTACGACATCATCGACACGCCACCCGAAGAGCGCTTCGACCGCATCACGCGGCTCGCCCAGAAGATCTTCCGGACCTCGATGGTCACCATCAGCCTGCTGGACGCGCGCCGGCAGTGGTTCAAGTCGCGCATCGGCGTCGCCGTCGAGGAGACGCCGCGCGAACCGGCCTTCTGCAACGTCACGATCCAGCGCGCCGAGCCGCTCGTGGTCGAGGACGCGGCCAAAGACCCGATGTTCGCCAACAACGCCTTCGTGACGGGCGAGCCCTATCTGCGCTTCTACGCCGGCGCGCCGCTGATCACGCCCGAGGGGCATGCGCTCGGCGCGTTCTGCGTGCTCGACCGCACGCCGCGCCGGTTCAATCCTCAGGAGCGCGAGATTCTCGTCGACCTCGCCGAGCTCGTCGTCGCCGAGATGAACCTGCGCCAGATCGCCAATGTCGACGCGCTGACGGGCGCGCTGTCGCGGCGGGCGTTCCGAGAGGAGGCTGAGCGGGCCATGGGGCTTGCGGCGCGGCACGGCCATCCGCTCTCTGTGCTCACCTTCGACCTCGACCGCTTCAAGTCCGTCAACGACACCCACGGGCACGCCGTCGGCGACGCGGTGCTGCAGCGCTCGGTCTCCGCCAGCATGCGGCGGCTTCGGCGGTCCGACGCCGTTGGCCGGCTCGGCGGCGAGGAGTTCGCGGTTCTGCTTCCCCATGTCGACGAGCCCGCGGCCCTCAAGGTCGCCAACGCGTTGCGGCGCTCGATCGCCGCCGAGACGTTCGAGACCGAGACGACGACGTTCGGCGTCACCGCGAGCTTCGGCCTCGCGACGTTCCGGACCGGAATGGATCTCGACGACATGCTGAAGGCCGCCGACGGGGCGCTCTACCTCGCCAAGGCGATGGGCCGCGACCGCTGCGTCGTCGCCGAGGCGTCGCGTCTCCAGAAGCGGGGCAAGGCGGCCTGACGGGCGCCGGGCCTCACTCGTCCATCTTCAGGGCGGCGATGAACGCCTCCTGGGGGATCTCCACGCGGCCGAACTGGCGGAGCTTCTTCTTGCCCGCCTTCTGCTTGTCGAGCAGCTTGCGCTTGCGGCTGGCGTCGCCGCCGTAGCACTTCGCCGTCACGTCCTTGCGGAGCGCCCGGATGGTCTCGCGCGCGATGATCTTGCCGCCGAGCGCCGCCTGCACCGGGATGACGAAGAGGTGCGGCGGGATCAACTCTTTCAGCTTCTCGCACATCGCCCGGCCGCGGGCTTCCGCGCGGGTGCGGTGGACGAGCATCGAGAGCGCGTCGACGGGTTCGGCGTTGACCAGGATCGACATCTTCACGAGGTCGCCGACTCGATAGTCGGTGATGGCGTAGTCGAACGAAGCGTAGCCCTTCGAGATCGACTTCAGCCGGTCGTAGAAGTCGAACACGACCTCGTTGAGCGGCAGGTCATAGACGACCATGGCGCGCTTGCCGACATAGTTGAGGTCGATCTGGAGGCCGCGCCGGTCCTGGCAAAGCTTCAGAACAGCGCCGAGATATTCGTCGGGCGTCAGGATCGTGGCGCGGATCCAGGGCTCGGAGATCTCCTCAATCTTCACCACGTCCGGCATGTCGGCCGGATTGTGGAGCTCGATCTCATCTCCGTTGGTCATCTGGATCTTGTAGATGACCGACGGCGCGGTCGCGATGAGATCGAGGTTGAACTCGCGCTCGAGCCGCTCCTGGATGATCTCGAGGTGGAGAAGGCCGAGGAAGCCGCAGCGGAAGCCGAAGCCGAGAGCGGCCGAGGTCTCCATCTCGAATGTGAAGCTCGCGTCGTTGAGGCGCAGCTTCCCCATCGCCGAGCGCAGGTCCTCGAAGTCGGCGGCGTCGACCGGGAAGAGGCCGCAGAACACCACCGGCTGCGCCGGCTTGAAGCCCGGCAGCATGTCGGCGGTCTGGCGCTTCTCTTCCGTGATGGTGTCGCCGACGCGGGTGTCGGCCACCTCCTTGATCGAGCCGGTGAGGAAGCCGATCTCGCCCGGCCCGAGGCTCTCGACGTCAGTCATCTTCGGCGTGAACACGCCCACCTTGTCGACGTCGTAGGAGGCGTTGGTGCCCATCAGGCGGATGCGCTGGCCCTTCTTCAGGACGCCGTCGACGATCCGCACCAGCACCACGACGCCGAGATAGACGTCGTACCAGCTGTCGACCAGCATCGCCTTCAGCGGCGCCTCGCGGTCGCCCTTGGGCGGCGGCAGGCGGTTGACGATGGCTTCCAGAACGAGGTCGATGCCGATGCCGGTCTTGGCCGAGACCGGCACGGCGTCGGAGGCGTCGAGGCCGATCACCTCCTCGATCTGCTCCTTGACGCGGTCGGGCTCGGCCGCGGGCAGGTCGATCTTGTTGAGGACCGGGACGATATCGTGGTTGTTATCGAGCGCCTGGTAGACGTTGGCGAGCGTCTGGGCCTCGACGCCCTGTGAGGCGTCGACGACGAGCAGCGAGCCCTCGCAGGCCGCGAGGCTCCGCGAGACCTCGTAGGCGAAGTCCACGTGGCCGGGCGTATCCATCAGGTTGAGGATGTAGGTCTTGCCGTCCTGCGCCGGATAGGTGAGGCGCACGGTCTGCGCCTTGATGGTGATGCCGCGCTCCTTCTCGATGTCCATCGAGTCGAGCACCTGCTCGGTCATCTCGCGCGCCTGCAATCCGCCGGTGAGCTGGATCAGCCGGTCGGCGAGCGTCGACTTCCCGTGGTCGATGTGGGCGACGATCGAGAAGTTGCGGATGTTGTTCTGGGGAGAAGCGGCCATGCCGCCGCGAGTATCAGGGGTTTTGCGCCGCGGCAAGGAGCGCGGGGAGGACGGCGAAGTCCTTGATCGAAAAAGCCGCGGAAAAGGAACTGCGTGCTTCGAGACGCGGCCTGCCGGCCGCTCCTCAGCATGAGGGATGGGGAGTTATCTGGAGCTACAAACCTCCCTCATGCTGAGGAGCCTGCGTAGCAGGCGTCTCGAAGCACGCAATTGGTTCGTTTGGGGTCGCCTTACTCCGCCGGCGCGATCTTGGTCTCGCTGGCGGAGCGGCGGTTGCGGATGAAGCCGATGAGGCGCGCCACCACCTCCCAGAAGCCGCGGGCGCTGCCTTCGCCGTAGCGGGCGCTCTCGGGCAACTCGGCCATCAGGCGGGCGTGGGCCGCCCCGAGATTGTGGTAGGGCAGGCGCGGCAGAAGGTGATGCAGCGCGTGGTAGCGCAGGCCGACCGGGGCCCAGAGCATCGGGAGCGTGGCGGGCGGCGGCACGTTGACGGTGTCGAGAAACTGCTCGGTCGGGGTCATCTCCTCGCCCTCGTTCTCCCAGTGGTGGGCGACGAGCGTGCGGAGCTGGTTGACGAGCCCGACCGCGGCCCCGAGCCCGATCCCGGTCCAGAACACGGTCTCGGTGATCACGCCGGCGAAGACGAGCGCCAGAAACGTCATGGCCCAGAGCGCGCAGAGGCTTTCGAGCCAGAGCCAGAGCTTCAGCTGCGAGCCTGTCGGCATCTCGCGGCGGAACAGCGGGTTGATGGCGAGCGCGGAGAACCGCTCCACCACCGTGCGGCGGAACGGCGGAAAGATTGCGGCGATCGGCGACAGGATCCCGAAGCGGATCAGCAGGCCGAACGGCGCGAGTCCCGCCACGAGCACGAACAGCGGCACCTGCCAGATCCGCCCATGGCCGAGCGGCATGTATTCGGGGTCCTGCACCGTGCCGTAGCGCGTCTTGGCGTGGTGCAGGTTGTGGACGCCCTCATACATCAGCGAGGGGGTGAGGAACGGCACGCCGATGAGGGCGTTGTAGCCGGCCTTGAAGCCCGGCACGTCCTGCGCGCGCAGGTGACTGACCTCGTGGATGAACGAGACCCCGCGATAGAAGGCGAGCGCCGAGACCACGAAGGCGATCGCCCGCATCCAGAGCTCGGGAAACAGCACGGCGCCGGCGAAGCCCGCATAGGCGACGAGCGCGGTGAGGATCAGGTCGGTCCAGTAGATTGCCGGCCGCGCGGTCAGCAGGTCCGAGCACAGCTTGTGCGCCTGGGCGACGAGATTGCGGTCGGGAGCGGCGTGCGTGGTCATCGAGCTTCGGACTTTCCTCGGCGAACCCGCGGCGCGGGCGCAAAGCGAGCGGAGCGACCGCCCGGCGGCCGGCGTCCCCCGCAGGACCGGCTCAAGCCGCGCCTCTATACCATCGTCCGAGGACCTGCGACAGCGGCGCCGGCGCAACGCCCGCATGCCGAAGCAGCGCCCCTGAAACGAAAACGCCCCGGACGCTTGGGCGTCCGGGGCGCGGTCGTTTCAGGCCGGCGAGCGGCCAAAGCGTCACTTGCAGGCGGCTTTGACCTTCTTGCAGGCGTCCTTGACCAGCGTGGTGATGTTCTTCTTGGTGAAGAACGACGCGCCCTGCTGCTTCATCTGGCCGTTGTCGTTGTAGCCCCAGCTCGTCACGCCGACCACGCGGTTGCGCTGCGGGTCGCGGCCGAACGGGTTGGTGTTGTCGGGCGTCACGCCAAGTCCGAAGTTCACCAGCCACGGGCCGCCGCTCGAGCCGCCGGTCTGGCCGGAGCCCATGACGGTGTTGTTGGCGAGGCTCTGGTCGATGACGCCCTGGGCGTCGGTGCGGATCATCTCCTCGCCGCCGTTGAGCGAGACCGGATAGCCGAGCTGGGTGATCTGCGCCTGGCCCGCGTTGTTGTAGCTGAAGCCGCCGACGGCGAAGCCGAAGTAGCCGGTCGCGTCGCCCGCGTAGCGCGAGCCCTGCGGCGCGAGAATGATCACGGCGACGTCGCTCTCGCAGACGATGCCGCGCACGGCGCAGCGGTCGGTGCCCTTGAGGTACTTCGTCGGCGCGATAACCGTGTGCCAGTCCCACTCGCCGAACGGCGCCGCGCCGTCGGAATAGGCCGGCACGTATTTGAAGTTGGAGAAGAAGCGGTTCTCGCCGAACTGGCTCACGCAGTGGGCCGCGGTCACAAGCACGCCTCGGCGAACCATCGAAGCGGAGCAGACGAACTGGTCGCCGTTGTCCTTGAAGAACAGCTTGCCGGCGCGCCGCGACGGGTCGCGCTCAGGGTTGGGCTCGTAAGCCGTGTTGTACACCATGCCGCTCGTGCCGAACTCCGGCGCGGGCGGGGCGCCGTCGGCGGCCGCCTTGACCTTGGACTTCGGAAGCTTGACGAGCGAGCGCACGCCGTCGCCTGCCTGGCCGTCTTCGGCGTGGGCCTCCTCGACGATTGGCGACTTCTCGGCCTGACGCAGCAGGTCGAGGAGCGGCGCGGCCGCCGTCGGGCTCGTCGGCAGAGGCAGCGGCTTGGCGTAGTCGACCTTGGACTTGCCGTCGCGGTTCTTGAGCGACGTGGTCTCGCCCGACTGCGCATGCGCAAGAGGCGCCGCGACGAGGGTCAAGACCGCCGCCGCGCACATGATACGGAAAGACATGGATTCCCCCCAAAGTCTCATGACCGCTTCCGGAAGCGTTGTGTTTCCGGAAAGCCCCCAAGTCCAGTCACTTCGACGTTTTAAGTACTACTACCTAGCGGCGCGCGTAAGGGTATCAGGGGGGGCGGTTAACGACTTGCGACACGATCCCTGGCTTTCCGCGTTTCGGTCTCGAAAGCCGCGGTCATGCGCGCCCGGATCGCCGTCTGGCGGTTCGCGTTGGAGATCTTCGCGCCCGTGAGGTCGGTCACGTAGAACACGTCGACGGCGCGCTCGCCGAAGGTCGCGACATGCGCCGAGGCGATGTTGAGGTTGAGCTTCGAAAGCGCGTCGGTGAGCTCGTAGAGCAGGCCCGGCCGGTCGAGGCCGACCACTTCGATCACCGTATGGCGGTCCGACCAGGCGTTGGTGATCGTGACCTCGGGCTCGATCTCGAAGGCGCGCGATTTCGACTTGGAGATCGCCTGTTCCTGGCGCTTCGCCACCATGTCGAACAGCCGGATCTCGCCCCTCAGCGACTGCTCGATCGCCTCTGCGACGCGACGGGCGCGGCGCAGCTCGTCCTCGTCGTCCGTGAAGGCGCGGCCGACGAAGATCGTGTCGAGCGCGAAACCGTCGGTCGTGGTCGAGATGTGGGCGTCGACGATGTTGGAGCCGGCCGCGACGCAGGCTCCTGCGATGATCGACAGCAGCTTCGGGTGGTCGGGCGCGAGCACCGTGACCTCCGTCACGCCGCGGAAGGTGTCGGTCGAGATGTCGGTGGCCAGCGTCCGGCCTTCCGCGACGGCGGCGGCGGCGAAGCGCGCATGGCGTTCGGCGCGGTCGAGGTCGGTCTTGAGCCAATAGGGCGAGTAGTGGCGCTCGGCGTAGGTCGCGAACTCGGCGTCGCTCCAGTCGCGGAGCCGCTCGCGAAGTTCGCTCTTCACGCGCTCGACGAGGTTGCGGCGGTCGCCGGCCGAATGGCCGCCGGTGAGCACAAGCTCCGTCTCCCAGTAGAGCGTGCGCAGCAGCTGGCCCTTCCAGCCGTTCCACACGCCCGGACCGACGGCCTTGATGTCGGCGATGGTGAGGATGAGCAGCATCTTCAGCCGCTCGGGGCTCTGCACGATCTTGGCGAAGTCCTCGATGGTGCGGCGGTCCGAGAGGTCGCGCGACTGCGCGACGATCGACATGGTGAGATGCTGCTCGATGAGCCACGCGACCGTGTCGGTCTGCGCCGGCGTCAGGCCGAGCCGCGGGCAGAGCTTGCGGGCGATCTTGGCGCCGGCGATCGAATGGTCCTCGGGCCGGCCCTTGGCGACGTCGTGCAGGAACAGCGCGACATAGAGCGCCACGCGGTCGCGGACCGTCGGCATCAGCTCGTTGGCGAGCGGATGCTCTTCGCTGGCCCGGCCCGCCTCGATCTCCGACAGGATGCCGATCGAGCGCAGGAGATGCTCGTCCACCGTGTAGTGGTGGTACATGTTGAACTGCATCATCGCGACGATGCGGCCGAAGTCCGGAATGAAGCGGCCGAGCACGCCGGTCTCGTTCATGCGGCGCAGGATCTTTTCCGGAGAGCGGCGCGAGCTGACGATCTCGAGGAAGAGTTCGTTGGCCTCCTTGTCCTCGCGCAGCTTCGCGTCGATCAGCTTCAGCGACTTGGTGATGAGGCGCGCGGCCGCCGGATGGCCCGGGATCTCGTGCGCGTCCATGATCTTGAAGAAGCGGATCAGGTTGACCGGATCGCGGACGAACACCTGATCGTCATGGACGTTCAGGCGGTCGCCGTCGATCACGAAGGAGCCGCTCTCGGGGGCCGCCCGGCGGTTCGACTTGCGGAAGCGCGTGAGGAAACGGTCGAGCTTCGGCTTCTTCTTCTGGTGCCGCGCCTCGAGCGCATGGCAGACGATCGCGGTGAGGTCGCCGACGTCCTTGGCCACGAGGAAGTAGTGCTTCATGAAGCGCTCGACGTCCTGCAGGCCCGGATGCTCGGTGTAGCCGAGCGCGATCGCGATCTGGCGCTGCAGGTCGAAGGAGAGCCGGTCCTCTGCGCGGCCCGTGATGAAGTGCAGGTGGCAGCGCACCGCCCAGAGGAAATCCTCGCACTTCTTGAACAGGCGCAGCTCCGCGGCCGAGAACAGTCCTGCCTCGACGAGGTCCGAGACCTCGCGGACGCGGTAGACGTATTTGCCGATCCAGAAGAGCGTGTTGAGGTCGCGCAGCGCGCCCTTGCCCTCCTTGACGTTGGGTTCGACGAGATAGCGCGAGCCGCCGCCGCCCTTCTGCAGGCGCTCGTCACGCTCGGCGAGCTTGGCGGTGGCGAATTCGGCCGCCGTGCCCTCCATCACTTCGGCGTCGAAGCGCGTGACCTTCTCCTCGAACAGCCCTTCGTCGCCGACGATGAAGCGAGATTCGAGCACCGCGGTGCGGATCGTCATGTCGGCCCGCGACAGGCGCACGCATTCGTCGATCGAGCGGCGGGCGTGGCCGACCTTCAGCCCGACGTCCCACAGCACGTAAAGCATCGCCTCGACGACGCTCTCGGCCCAGGCGGTGGCCTTGTAGGGCATGAGGAACAGCAGATCGACGTCGGAGCCCGGCGCCATCGCGCCGCGGCCGTAGCCGCCGACAGCCACCACCGCGAGCCGCTCGCCCGAAGAGGGATTGGCGAGCGGATAGAGGTCGGTGGTCACATGGGCGTAAAGCGCGCGGATGCAGCCGTCCATCAGCCGCGACAGGCGCTCGGCGCAAGCCGTGCCGGCGCCGTCCTCGTTCAGCCATTCGCGCGC
Source organism: Chenggangzhangella methanolivorans (assembly GCF_042648545.1). NCBI lineage: Bacteria > Pseudomonadati > Pseudomonadota > Alphaproteobacteria > Hyphomicrobiales > Methylopilaceae > Chenggangzhangella > Chenggangzhangella methanolivorans. The sequence continues at coordinate 76,308 of NZ_JBHRXS010000003.1, read as the reverse complement.
CTGTTCGCGTCCCTCGGCGAGCGCGAGCTTGAGCCGGGCGACGACAGCGGTGTGCCGCTCGAGCGACTGGCCGCGATGCTTGACGGTGATCTCCGACAGCTCGCGGGTCAGCGCCTCCTGGTCGACGAGCGCCCGCACGTTGCGCGCGGCGCGAAGGCGTTGGCGGACGTTGGACATCGAACGAAACAAGGCTCCGGGCGCGTGGCTTGCGCGCGTTCGGCGCGACTATGAGCGCCAAAAGTGAAGGCGCTATCTATGGCGGGAGGGGGCCGGGCGCAAACGGGGCCCTAACCCTTCCGCAGCCCCTTCAGCCGATACAGCGCCTCCAGCGCCTCGCGGGGGGTGAGGGCGTCGGGGTCCAGCGCGTCGAGCGCCTCGGCCACCGGATCGGCCTCCGCCTCGGGCTTGGCGCGCGTGGCGGCGAAGAGCGGCAGGTCGTCGATCATGCGCTCGATCGGCGAGGCGCGGTCGGCGGCCTCGAGTTCGTCCAGGACCGCCTTGGCGCGGCGCGTCACCGCGGCGGGAAGCCCCGCGAGCTTCGCCACCTGGATGCCGTAGGAGCGGTCCGCCACGCCCGCCGCGACCTCGTGCAGGAACACGACCTCGCCCTTCCATTCGGCCACCCGCACGGTGGCGTTGCGCAGGCGCGGCAGCCTCCGGGCGAGCGCTGTCAGCTCATGGAAATGCGTCGCGAACAGCGCGCGGCAGCGGTTTGCCTCGTGGAGATGCTCGATCGCCGCCCAGGCGATCGAGAGGCCGTCGAAGGTTGCGGTGCCGCGGCCGATCTCGTCCAGCACCACGAGCGAGCGCGGTCCGGCCGTGTTCAGGATCGCGGCGGTCTCCACCATCTCGACCATGAAGGTCGAGCGGCCGCGGGCGAGGTCGTCGGCGGCGCCGACGCGGCTGTAGAGCCGGTCCACCACGCCGATCCGCGCGGCCTTGGCGGGCACATATGCGCCCGCCTGCGCCAGCACCGCGCAGAGCGCCGCCTGGCGGAGATAGGTTGACTTGCCGCCCATGTTGGGGCCGGTGACGAGCTGGATCAGCCCGCCGGAGCCGTCGGGCGCGGAAAGATCCACGTCGTTCGGCACGAACGGCTTTCCCTCGCGCTTCAGCGCGGCCTCCACCACGGGGTGGCGCGCGCCTTCGAGATGAAAGTCGAGCCCGTCGTCGACATGCGGGCGAACGTGCCCGAGCTCCACCGCGACTTCCGCGAGGCCCGCGGCGACGTCGAGCGCCGCGAGCGCCTCGGCGCAGGCGCGAGAGGTCTCCCAGCCTTCCGTGACGCGTAGCGACAGGCTTTCGAAGATCGCGAGCTCCATGCCGAGCGCGGTGTCGGCCGCCTCGCCGATGCGGCGCTCCAGATCGCCGAGCTCGGTCGTGGTGAAGCGCATCGCGCCCGCCATGGTCTGGCGGTGCACGAAGGTCGCTCCGTGGTCCTTCAGGATCCGTTCGCCGTGCTGCTGCGGCGCCTCGATGAAATAGCCCAGCACGTTGTTGTGCTTGATCCGCAGCGTGCGGACGTCGGTCGCCTCGGCGTAAGCCGCCTGCAACTGCGCGATCACCTTGCGGCTCTCGTCGCGCAAGCTCCTTGTGGCGTCGAGCTCGGCGTCGCTTCCCTGGCGCACGAAGCCGCCGTCGCGCTTCAGGAGCGGCAGTTCGTCGGCGAGAGTGCGCGCGAGATCGAGCGCGAGAGCGTGGTCTGCGTTTGCGAGCGCGTCCGCGATCGCCGAGAGTTCGTCGGGCGCGTCGTCCAGAGAGGCGAGGCGGGCGGAAAGCCCCTGCGCGGCGTTCAGAGCGTCGCGGATCGCCGCGAGGTCGCGGGGCCCGCCGCGCGCGAGCGCGATGCGCTGGGCGGCGCGTGCGAGATCGGGGGCGCGCGCGAGGGCCTGCCGCACCGTCCGGCGAAGCTCCGGCGCGTCGATCAGCGCCGCGACCGCGTCGTGCCGGCGATGGATCGCCGCGACGTCGAGCAGCGGGCCGGCGATGCGCGCGCCGAGCGCCCGCGAGCCGTGCGCGGTGACGCAGCGGTCGACGGCGTCGAGCAGGCTGCCCTCGCGCTCGCCCGACAGGCGCCGCACGAGCTCGAGATTGGCGCGCGTCGCGGCGTCGATCTCCATCACGACGCCGCGACCCTCGCGCGCCGGCGCCTGCAAACGCGGGCGGCTCTGGAGCTGGGTGCGCTCGATGTAGCCGACGATCATGGCCGCAGCCATGACCTCGGGCTTCGACAGCGCGCCGAACGCGTCGACGGTCGCGACGCCGAAATGGGCCGCGAGCCGGGCCTCCGCGCGCGCCGGATCGACAAGGTCGCGGGCCGCGGGCGTAATCGCGGCGCGGGCTTCGCCGAGCGCCGTCGAAAGATCCTCGACGAGCTGTTCGGGCACGACGATCTCGGCCGCGTCGAGCCGGGCGAGCGCGGCGCCGATCCCGGCGGTCGCGACTTCCGACACGCCGAAGGCGCCGGTCGAGACGTCGACATGGGCGAGGCCGAAGGCGAAGCCGCCGTCCTCGGAGCGGCCGCGCGCGATCGCGGCCAGCAGATTGGCGCGGCGCGGCTCCAGCAGCGCGTCTTCGGTGAGCGTTCCGGGGGTGACGAGCCGCACGACATCGCGCCGCACGACCGACTTGGAGCCGCGCTTCTTGGCCTCCTTCGGGTCCTCGGTCTGCTCGCAGACCGCGACCCGGAAGCCCTGCGCGATGAGGCGCTGGAGATAGTCGTCGGCGCGCTCCACCGGCACGCCGCACATCGGGATGTCTTCGCCCAGATGCTTGCCGCGCTTGGTCAGCGCGATGCCGAGCGCGCGGCTTGCGGCCTCCGCGTCGGCGAAGAACATCTCGTAGAAGTCGCCCATCCGGTAGAACAGCAGGCTGTCGGGATTGGCGGACTTGATCTCGAGATACTGCGCCATCATCGGCGTCGGGGCGGGGGCCGCGGCAGTCTCCTGCTCGATCGCGCTCATCGGCGGCGACGCATTGGAGCGGTCGACTGCGTGCTTCGAGACGCCCGCTGGCGCGGGCTCCTCAGCATGAGGCGCGGAGAGAATGCCAAAACCAAACCAGTCCTCATGCTGAGGAGCGTTCCGATAGGAACGCGTCTCGAAGCACGCAGTCGGCGCGCGCAAGGTCGAGGCGCAAGATGCGAGGAGGGCAGCTCAAAGGGCAAGGCTTGGCCGCGCGTCATCCTCAGCTTCTGAGCCCCCGATGGGCGATGCCGGCTGGCTCTCCATCCCACGGTCACTTTTGCGCGCCAAAGGCTCCGCGAATGCGCTAAGCGGTCCCTAAGAACGCCGCCGCAAGAGCGCGCCAAGGGAGAACCGATAATGGATCATCGCGTCATCGTCGCCGCCCGACTGCTGGTCGCCGCCGGCCTATCAACAGCCGCGCTGGCGCCGGCCTCCGCGCAGTCCGTGCAGGAGGCGCAGCGCAACCTGTTCATCTGCATGCAGAAAGCCAGCAATCTTCAGCTTAAGGATGACAAGAAACAGGCGTTCATCGACAAGTGCGTCGCCGAGAGCGAACAGCCGGCCGACGGGCGGAAGAGCGCGAACTGAGGCGCGGACCCTTAGGCCGTCATCATGGGCCTGACCCGGGATCCAGAACCGACGCCGCTGGACGCGCTGGACGGGCCGCCTCGGTTCTGGATCCCGGCTCTTCGGCCGGGATGACGGCGGTGGTTCAGGAGCGACCTTAGCTCGCGAGATCCGCCACCACGGCGTCGAGCACCGGCAGGCCCTCGGGCGTCACCCGCAGGCGCGTCTTGCCTACCCGCTCCACCATGCCATCCATGATGAGGTCGTCGATGCGGCGGTCGTCGATGCGCCGGCCCGAAATCGCGATGAAGCGCGCGAGGTCGATGCCTTCTGTCAGCCGCAGGCCCATCAGCAGGAACTCGTCGCCCTGCGCCTCGAGGCTGAGCGCGGCGTCCATCACCAGCCCCGAGCCGTCCGCCTCGACGGCGCTCGCCCAGAGCTCCGGATTGCGCTCGGTAGAAAGCTCCCGCCGTGTCCCGTCGACGACGAGGCGGCCATGCGCGCCGGGCCCGACGCCCGCATACTCGCCGTAGCGCCAGTAGACGAGGTTGTGGCGGCTCTCCGAGCCCGGCCGCGCGTGGTTCGAGATCTCGTAGGCCGGCAGACCTGCTTCCGCACACGTCTCCTGCGTCACGTCCCAGAGCGCGCGGCCGGTCGCCTCGTCGGGCGTCTTCAGCTTGCCCGCCTTGTGAAGCTCGTAATAGGGCGTGCCTTCCTCGATGGTGAGCTGGTAGAGCGACAGGTGCTCGGTTCCGCGGGCGAGCGCCTCGGACAGCTCCTTCTTCCACATCTGCGGCGTCTGGTCGGGCCGGGCGTAGATCAGGTCGAAGGAGACGCGGGGAAAGATCTCGGTCGCCACGTCGAGCGCCGCCATCGCCTCCTCGACGGTGTGGAGCCGCCCGAGCCGGGTCAGGTCCTCCTGCACAAGCGACTGCACGCCCAGCGAGACGCGCCCGACGCCCGCCGCCCGGTAGCCGCGGAAGCGGTCGGCCTCGACGCTGGTCGGGTTCGCCTCGAGCGTCACCTCGACGGCGTCGTCGACCTCCCAGTTCTCCGCGATCGCGTCGAGAATTCCCCCGACGGTCTCAGGCTGCATCAGCGAGGGCGTGCCGCCGCCGAAGAAGATCGAGGACACGGTGCGCCCGGGAGCCAGCGCGGCCATATGGGCGATCTCGCGCCGGAAGGCCGATAGGAAGCGCGGCTCGTCCCAGCCGCGGTGGCGGACATGGCTGTTGAAGTCGCAATAGGGGCACTTCGAGGCGCAGAACGGCCAGTGCACATAGACCCCGAAGCCGGGCTCGGTCATCTCGGCGGGCCTTCCGGGAACAGGAGCGCCATCAGCTCGCCGAAGGCGCGGGCGCGGTGCGAAAGGCCCGTGGCGCGGCCGGCATCGTCCCATTCCAGGCCGTGCTTTTCGTCCGAGTCCATCTCGCCGAACGTGCGGTGATGACCTTCGGGAAGGAAGATAGGATCATAGCCGAAGCCCAGATCGCCGCGCGGCGGCCAGACGATCGTTCCGGCGACCGACCCTTCGATGTCGACCGACTCGCCGCTCGGCCAGGCGAGCGAGAGCGCCGCCACGAAAGCCGCGTCGCGCTCGTCGGCCGAGTCCGCGCCGCGGTCGCGAAGATCCTCCTCGACGCGCAGCATGGCGGCGTCGAAGTCCTTGGTCTCGCCCGCCCATCGGGCCGAGAAGATGCCGGGCGCGCCCCAGAGCGCGTGGACGCAGAGCCCGCTATCGTCGGCGAGCGCGGGAAGGCCGGAAGCCTCGGCTGCGGCCTCGGCCTTGATGCGGGCGTTCTCGGCGTAGGTGGTGCCGGTCTCGTCGGGTTCTGGAAGCCCGAGCTCGCCCGCGGAGGTGAGCTCGAGCCCGAAGGGCGACAGCAGCTCGCGGAATTCGCGCAGCTTTCCGGCGTTGTGCGTCGCGATGACGAGGCGGGGGCCGAGCGGGGGAAGGGTCATCAGATCAGTCCGTCGGAGCCCATCGCGTTCACGCGACCGCCAGCTTCTGCAGTTCGACGAGGCTCGCGCAGCCGTCCTTGGCGAGCTTGAGGAGCGCGAGCAGCTCCTCTTCCGAGAACGGCGCGCCCTCGGCGGTGCCCTGCACCTCGACGATGCCGCCGGAACCCGTCAGCACGAAATTGGCGTCGGTCTCGCAGGAAGAATCCTCGGCGTAGTCGAGGTCGGCCACCGGCGCGCCCTTGTAGATCCCGCATGAGATCGCCGCGACGTGGTCCTTCAGCGCCTCGCCCTTCAGCATGTCGCGGGCCTTCATCCACTGGAGGCAGTCGTGGAGCGCGACCCAGGCGCCGGTGATGGACGCGGTGCGGGTGCCGCCGTCGGCCTGCAGAACGTCGCAGTCCACCGTGATCTGGCGCTCGCCGAGCGCCTTGAGATCCACGACGGCGCGCAGGCTCCGGCCGATCAGCCGCTGGATCTCCTGCGTGCGGCCCGAGGGCTTTCCGCTCGTCACCTCGCGCCGGGTGCGCTGGTGGGTGGCGCGCGGCAGCATGGCGTATTCGGCCGTCACCCAGCCGCGGCCTTGGCCCCGCAGCCAGCCTGGGGCCTTGTCCTCGATGGACGCGGCGCACAGCACGTGGGTCTCGCCGAACTTTACGAGGCACGAGCCTTCCGCATAGCGCGCGACCCCGCGCTCCAGCGACACGGGCCGCATGGCTTCGGGGGCGCGGTTCGACGGACGGATCGACATAAGGACGGGCTCTTCTTCAGGCGCTTGCGCTGGATGCGCGTTCTTCTGCCTTTCCAGGGCCGCGCCTGCAAGCCAAGCTTCGTGGTTGATGGAGCGACCCAAGGCCTCGGGATCACTTGATCCGGCGGCTCAGGCGGAACAGGGTCAATTCATGCAGCGCTTTGTCTCGCCCGTGCCCCATGTCGATTGAACGGCGGCTCCTCGAGTCCACGGCCGCGGGATTCTCGCAGCTCGACCGGCGATCGCGCGACATTTTCCGGCGCATCGTCGACGGCTATCTCTCGACGGGCGAGCCGCTCGGCTCGCGCAACATCTCGCGGCTGCTCTCGGTTTCGCTGTCGCCGGCCTCGGTGCGCAACGTCATGGCGGACCTCGAGGCGCTCGGCCTCATCTACGCGCCGCATGTCAGCGCCGGGCGCCTGCCGACGGAGCTCGGACTGCGCTTCTTCGTCGACGCCATGCTCGAGATCGGCGATCTCTCGCCGGAAGACCGCACCGCGATCGAGCGCCAGGTGACGGGCGCGAGCCATCAGCGCTCGATGGAGGAGATCCTCACCGACGCCTCCGCGATGCTCTCGGGGTTGTCGCGCGGCGCGGGCGTCGTGGTGGCGAGCAAGCAGGATCCGGCGATTAAGCACATCGAGTTCGTGCCGCTCGAGCCGGGCAGGGCGCTCGCGGTGCTGGTCGGCGAAGACGGCTCGGTGGAGAACCGCCTGCTGCCGCTTCCTCCCGGCCTGCCGCCCTCGGCGCTGGTCGAGGCCTCGAATTTCCTGAACGGCCGGATGCGCGGGCGCACGCTCGCCGAGGCCAGGGCCGCGATCCAGGACGCGCTGGCCTCGGCCGAGCGGGAGCTGAACGAGCTGTCCGCGCGCGTCGTCGAGGCGGGTCTGGCCGGCTGGGGCGGAGGAGGCGGCGACCATCCGCGCCAGCTCATCGTGCGCGGACAGGCGAACCTGCTCGAGGATCTGAAGGCGCTTGAGGATCTCGAACGCGTGCGGCTGCTGCTCGACGACCTCGAGGGCAAGAAGGACGTCATCGAACTCCTCGGCCGCGCCGAGGACGCCGACGGGGTGCGGATCTTCATCGGCTCGGAGAACAAGCTGTTCTCGCTCTCCGGCTCCTCGATGATCGCAGCGCCCTTCCGCGACGGCGACAAGAAGATCGTGGGCGTTTTGGGCGTCATCGGCCCGACGCGGCTCAACTACGCCCGCATCGTGCCGATGGTGGACTACACCGCGCGGGTGGTGGGCCGGATGCTGGGGCAGCCGCAAGGCGGCTGAGCCTCCACGCCCTTGTCCCGGACTTGATCCGGGACCCAGAACCGACGAGCCCTCAAGAAAAATTGGCGCGCTCCGGGTTCTGTCCGGAACGCGCCACGTTTCTGGGTCCCGTATCAAGTCCGGGACAAGAGCGTCGTGTTCAGCCCTGCGGCTTCGCGGCGCCAGCTTCGGCCGCAGCCTGTGCGGGCGTCACGCGCCAGATCTTGTTGCCGGTGTCGTCGGCCACGAGCAGCGCGCCGGCCTTGTCGATCGCGACGCCGACGGGTCGCCCCTGCGCGTCGCCGTCCTTGTTGAGGAAGCCGGTCAGGACGTCCTCCGGCGCCCCGTTCGGCTTGCCGTCCTTGAACGGCACGAAGATCACCTTGTAGCCGCTCACCGGATTGCGGTTCCACGAGCCGTGCTGGCCGACGAACGCGCCGCCGGCGTATTTCTCGCCGAAGAGCTGGCCCTCGTTGAAGATCAGCCCGAGCGAGGCGGTGTGGGGCCCGAGCGCGTAGTCGGGCTTCACGGCCTTGGCCACGAGGTCGGGCCGGGGCGGCTGCACGCGCTCGTCGACGTTCTGGCCGAAATAGCTGTAGGGCCAGCCGTAGAACGCGCCGTCCTTCACCGACGTCATGTAATCGGGCACGAGGTCGGAGCCGATCTCGTCGCGCTCATTCACCACCACCCAGAGCTCGCCGGTCGCAGGATTGATGGTCGCGCCGTTGGGGTTGCGCAGGCCAGAGGCGAAGACCCGCGTCTGTTTCGTCGCGACGTCGACCTCGAGCACCGCGGCGCGGTCCTTCTCGGCCTCGATGCCGTTCTCGGCGACGTTCGAGTTGGAGCCGGAGGTGGCGTAGAGCTTGGTCCCGTCCTTGGACGCCGTCAGGTCCTTGGTCCAGTGGTGGTTGAGCGGCCGCTCCGGCAGGTCGACAAGCTTCTCGGGCTTGGCCGTGATCTCGGTGTCGCCGTCCTTGTAGGGCACGCTCACGATCGCGTTGGTGTTGGCGATCCAGAGCCTTCCGTTCGACAGCACGACGCCGAAGGGCGAATAGAGATCCTTCACCAGCGTCGAGCGGAACTCGGCCTTGCCGTCGCCGTCGGCGTCGCGCAGCAGGGTGATGCGGTTCGCGCTCGGCACTTTCGCGCCGGCCCGGTCCATGAAGTAGCCCTTGACCCAGCTCATCGGGCCGCTCTTGGCGTCGGGCTTCGGCGGCTCGGCGGTCTCCACCACGAGCACGTCGCCGTTGGGGAGCGTGTAGACGCGCCGCGGATGATCGAGCCCGCCGGCGAACTCCGCGACCTGCATGCCGCTCGCGGCCGTCGGCTTGGCGTCTCCCGTCCAGCCCACGGCCTTGCTCAGATTGATGGTCGGGATCCAGCTCTTCACCGGCTCGGGCAGGGTCGGGTTCGGCCCGTGGCCCTGTGCGATCGGAACCTTGGCCTCCTCGTTGCAGGAGGCGAGCCCGAGGCCGAGCGCGGCCACGAGCGTCAGGCGAAAAGCTGGGATCGTCATTTCATGTCCTTGCATATCGTCCGGCGGGCGCAGGCCCGCACGGAAGGCGCAACGGACGGGGCGCGGCTCCGTTCCCGCGCGCGGCCGCAACTCACGGAACCGTTTGCGCAAGGCCGCTTTTTCGGCCGACGGTTCTCGCGCGGACCAAGGATCGTCTAGACTGGCGGGTATGCATTTCAGCCGCCGGCCCGCCCAGCTTCCCGACCTGCTGCGCAGCGGCGCCGACACGCTGGAAGTTGAGCTGCTGGCCGAAAAGGCCGCGGCGCTCGGCCGGTCGGGAGAGCGGCTGGAAAAGGCGCTCGACGCCTATCGGGCGGCCGGCGACGATCCGGCGCGGCGCCGCTCTTTGGCGTTCGCGGCCGCGGAGGCTGCGCACGCCCATTTCATCCAGCGCGAACTGTCGGGCCACCGCAGCCACGACGATGTCGTGCGGCGGCTGGCGATCCCGCCCGAAGTGTTCGGCAAGATCGGCGCGCGTCCGGAGTGAGGGCGCGGACGATGCCCGCGCCCTGTCGTTCTAGCCTGAGACGATGCTTTCGTTCAGGCGGCTGTCGACGGTCTTCACCGTGCGGTCGATCTCCTCGTTCGGCATTCCGAGCTGCTGGGAGATCAGCGCGATCAGGAGGTCGACGCGCTCGACGAACGGCGCCCCGCCGGCGATCGCGCGCGCCGCCGAGGACGGCTTCAGCAGGCTTTCGGCCGCCTTGGCGTATTTCTCGAACGGAACCTGATCCTCGGCGTCCGCGCCGAGCTTGCGCGTGATCGCGTCGACATGGCCGTAGATCGAGCGGGAGAGCTCGACGTCGCCATGCACCGCGTCGCGGATCGAGCGGGGCTCGGCCGGCGTCACGCAGCGGTAGTTGCCGGTCATCAGCATCGACCACTTGGCGAAGGGCACGAACAGCGAGTCGAACACCTTGAGCTTCACCGGCACGTCCTTGCCGTCGAGCGTGACGGCGTCGATGTCGGCCTCGAGCTCGCGCAGCAGGGCGTTGGCCCCCTCGTCCTCGAAAGTCGCGGCCTTGAAGTTCGTGGGCAGCCCGACATGCAGCACGTTCGCGCCTTCCTCCGGCGGCCGGAAGGCCTGCGGATCGGGCGAGCACAGCGACACCAAGCCGGGCGTGAAACGCTCCCAGACCTGGGCGTTGGTGTAGGCGGCTTCGAGGTCCATCTCGGCGAGCGCCGGGATGCGCTTGAGATAGGGCAGCGGCGGCATGTTCATGATCGACACGCAGGGCAGCTTGGCCTCCGCGATCTTGATCATGAGCACGCGGATCGTGTGGTTGGCGTATTGCGGCTCCTGCATCGCCAGGCCGACGAGGTCGTAGCGCGAGACGTCGACGTCCTGCGGCTGCGTCGCGTCAAGCTTTCCGGGCAGGTCGCGCGAAAAGATCGAGCGATGTTCGGCCTCGTCGCGCAGCTTGATGCGGACTTCCGTACCGGCGCTGTTGATGAGGTCCGCGGTCTTCTGTCGGCACACCAGCGTTACGTTGTGGCCGGCCATCAGAAGCTTCGTCGCCAGCAACGAACCGTAAGATGCGCCAAGAATTAGAATATTGCGGGCCATACGACATTCCACATCTATACATGAATTGCGCTGGTTTTATCGCACGTGGAATGCCAGTGCAATGAAGCAGAGACGTACGGTCACATTAGACTTTGGAGTATATATTTCGCGTCGCGACATAATCATCAGAAAACGCAATGACCTGACGGCGGACGTCGCGCGACTGCGGCGCGCGTTCGCTTATCGCCGGGCGAGCGAGGCCAGCAGATAGCCGCCGCCGATGAGCGAGGCGAACAGGCCGAGCGGAAGCTGGTAGGGGAAGATCAGCGTGCGCGCGAGCGCGTCCGCGGCCGTCATGAGAGCCGCGCCGATCAGCATGGCGCCGACGAGATGTCCGGCCGGCCGCACGAGCCCCATCGACCGGGCTGCGTGCGGCGCGACGAGGCCGATGAAGCTGAGCGGCCCGACGATCAGCGCGGCGGCGCCGGTGAGGGCCGCCGCCATCGCGATCAGCGCCGTCCGCGCCGCGCCGACATTGACGCCGAGCGCGCGCGCGCCCATCGCCCCGAGCGGAAGCACGTCGAGCCAGCGCAAAACGAGGGCGAGCGGAACCGCGAGCGCCATGAGCGCGGCGAGGCCCGTCGCCGCGCGCGACGCGTCCACCGCGTCGGCCGCCCCGGTCATCCAGGCCAGAAGCGCGAAGGCGCTCGGCGAGCCGGTGGCGATCACCGCGTTGAGGCCCGCCAGGCAAAGCGCGGAGATGCCCGCGCCGGCGAGCAGCATGCGCTCCGGCCCGAGCCGTCCGCCGCGCGCGACCGACAGCATCACGCCGAGCGCCGCGAGCGCGCCGACGGCCGAGCCCGCGGCCTGCATCGGCAAGGAGGCGGATCCGAACGCGACCAGCACGATCGCGAGGCCGACGCCGGCGCCTGCGCCCACGCCCAACGCTTCGGGGCCTGCGAGCGGATTTCCGGTCAGGCGCTGGAGGATGACGCCCGCGGCCGCGAGCGTCGCGCCGGCGGCTACCGCCGCCGCCGCTCGCGGAGCGCGGAAGGGCAGCAGGTCGAGCGTCTCGCGCAAGGACGAAATCGTCCAGCCATGGCCGTCGGAGCCGACGAAGAGCGCCGCCAGGACCGCCAGGACGCCAAGCGCCGCGAGGACGGCGAGCGTCCGCGCCGGATCGCGGCGCCTGGGCGCGCCGACCACGGTCGGGCGATCGGCGAGGACGAGGCGCGGCAGCAGCCACAGCAGCAGCGGCGCGCCGAGGACCGCGGTCGCCGCGCCGGTCGGGATCATCTCGTCCGACCCGACATGGCGCACGAGCGAATCCGCGAGCCAGAGCAGGACCGCGCCGATCGCCGGCGCGACCAGCAGCGTCTGGGACGAGCGCGCGCCCGCGAGCCGCGCGAAGGTCGGGGCCGCAAGCCCCACGAAGGCGATGAGCCCGACCTCGGCCGCGACCGTGGTGGCGAGCAGGACGCCGAGCGCGAGCGCCGAGATGCGGATCGCCGGCGTCGAGACGCCGAGGCCGCGGGCGCTGGTTTCGCCGACGACGAGGGCCGCGAGCGGGCGCGCCAGGAGCAGCGCGCCGACGCCCGCCACCGCGAGCGCAGCCGCGATCGCGCCGGAGCCGCGCCAGCCTTCCTGGGTGAGCGCTCCGCCGCCCCAGATCAGCAGCGCGAACAGGTATTCGCCGCGCGACAGGATCAGCGCGGCGGTGAGCGAACTCGCCACCATCGCCACCACCATGCCGCACAGCACGACGGTCGCCGGATCGAGCTTGCGCCGCCATCCGAGCGCGAGCACGAGCGCGGCCGCGCCGCCGCCGCCCGCGACGGCCGCCGCCTCCCGGCCGAGCGCGCCCACGGCGGGCGCGAAGGCGGCGAGGAGGCCGAGCGCGAGCTGGGCGCCTGCGAAGACGCCGAGCGTCGAGGGTTCGGCGAGCGGATTGTCGAGGGCGGCCTGCATCAGCGCGCCGGCGAGGCCGAGCGCGGCTCCGGCCAGCAGCGCCACCACGATCCGCGGCGCGAGGCTGTAGGCGACGAGCGCCTGGTCGGCGTCGGTCGCGCCGGCGCCGAGCCGCGCGAAGACGTCGTCGAGCGAGAGCGCGGCCGCGACCGCGGCGAGGGCCGCCCAGAGAAGGCAGGCGGCGACCGCCGCCCGGCGTCGGACGTCATGCATGGGGAAGCGTCGAGACGGCGTCGGCGAGAAGGCGCGCGAAACGGCGCGCGGCCGGCAGCGCGCCGTAGGGGTTCACGGGCGGCAGGCTCAGGAAACGCCCGGCCTTGATTGGCGGCATGGCGCGCCAGAGCGGGCTCGTGCGCGCCTCCTCGAGCGCCGAAGGCGGCGTCGGGCCGACATTGGCGACGATGGCGTCGGGCAGGTCCGCGAGCGCCTCGACGCCGACTGTCGGATAGGCGCCGAAGCGGGTCGGCGCGGCCCAGGCGAGGCCAAGGCCGAGCCGCATCGCCACGTCGCCGAACATGCTGTCGGCCCCGAAAGCTCTGAAATGCCGGGCGTCGCCGAGATTGATGACGAGCGCCGGGCGGCCGGCGAAGGGCGCGAGGCGGGCGCGGCAGGCGGCGATTTCGGCCTCGGCCTCGGAGATCGCGCGTTCGGCCTCCCGCTCGCGCCCGAGCCGGGCGCCGAGCGCGCGCGTGACTTCGACGGCGGCCTCGTAGGGTGAGCGGCCGGACTGGTAGATCGCGTAGCTCGCGACCGGCGCGATCCGGGTCAGGATGGGGGCGCGGGCCTCGTACCAGGGCGAAATCAGGATGAGATCGGGCTTGAGCGACAGCAGCCGCTCGTAGCTCAGCGTGCCGCGCAGCCCGAGATCGGCGACGCCGTCCGGCATGGGCGGCTCGATCGCGGCCTCGCGGAACAGCACGAGTTCGGCGGCGCCGACGAGCGGGGCCTGGAGCGCGAGCGCGGTCTCGAGCATCGCCCAGTCGATCGCGGCGAGGCGGGCGGGCGGCGCGGCGGATCGCGCGGCGGACGCCGCCTGAACGCACGCAAACGCCGCGGCTCCTGCGAGGAGGAGGCCGCGGCGGGTCGTTCCGTCAGTCTTGCGGGCGGCGGATGTCTCCGCCGCGCGCTCGTCGATCACCACGTGTAGCTCGCCCTCACGAGCGCCCGGCGGCCTTCGCCGAAGGAGCAGACGTTGATGCCCTGGCAGCCCGAGACGAAGCGCTTGTCGAAGAGGTTCGTCACGTTGAGGCTGACCTTGTAGTTGTCCCACTGGTAGCGCACGGCGGCGTCGACCAGCGTGGCGTCCGGCACCTTGACGGTGTTCGGCTGCGTGGCTTCGGACTTGCCGATATAGCGCACGCCGCCGCCGAGGCTGAGGCCCTTCAGCTGACCGGCGGTGAAGGTGTAGTCGAGGAACGCCGAACCGATGACCTCGGGGACGAGGAACGGCTGCTCGCCCTTGAGCGAGACCGGCGCGCCGGTGACGGGATCGGCGCCGACGCCCTTCTGGATCTCCAGATCATAGGCCGTGAAGGCGGCGAGGAGCTTCCAGTTCTCGGTGAGGTTCGCCTGAGCCTCGAGCTCGAAGCCGCGCGAGCGCACTTCGCCGATCTGGTTCTGGGCGTTGAACGGGCCCGAGACCACGTTCTTCTTCGTCAGGTCGAAGACCGAGGCGGTGAAGATGGCCGGGAAGGCGGTCGGCGACCACTTGATGCCGGCTTCGTACTGGATGCCCGTCTCCGGCTTGAACGGCTCGTTCACGCCGCCGACGCTGTTGTAGCCGATCAGCGGGTTGAAGGTGCTGGCGACGCTGACGTAAGGCACGATGCCGTTCTCGAACTCGTAGCCGAGGCCGGCGCGGCCGCTGAAGCGCCCCTTCTCCATCTTCACGTCGTTGCTCAGGCGGGAGTCGCCGTCGAGCCAGATCCGGTCATAGCGGCCGTTCAGCGTCGCGATGAAGCCGTCGCCGAAGCGGGCCTGGTCCTGGATGAAGGCGCCGGCCTGATGGAGCTTCGAGGTCTGGTCGAGATAGGGGACGACGCCCGGCTGCGGCTGGTTGAGGTCCGGATTGTGGATGTCCACCGACGTGCCGATGCTCGAGGCCTGCACTTCGTCGATGTAGTACATCTTGTAGTCGAGACCCATCAGCAGGGTGTGGTCGATCCCGCCGGTGGAGAACTTGCCCACGAGGTTGTTGTCGGTCGTGAAGCTGAAGGTCTCGGTGTCGTGCGCGAAGTTGATGCGCGCGAGCTGGGTGTTGCCGGCGCTCGGACGGGCCGCGAAGCCGTAGCCGAACGGGTAGAGCAGCTGCTCCTTGAGGTGGCTGTAGGCGAAGCGCGCCTTGGTGTTGACGGTCCAGACGTCGTCGATGTCGTGGTTGAGCTCGTAGCCCACCATGAACTGGCGGCGGTCATGATCGTCGAGGTCGGGATCGGTGAAGTTGGTCTTCCGGCCGATCTTGCCGAGGTTGATGGTCCCGTCGGCCGAGGTCGCGTCCTTCACCGTGCCGTAATAGGGCAGGAAGTCGCCCGAGCCGTGGTTCTGGTCGGCGTGGGTGTAGTTGGCGTAGACGGTGACGTCGGTGCCGGCGTTCGGCGTATAGGTCGCCGCGCCCTGGATCACGCCGCGGATGCCGTCCTCGTGCTTGGCGTAGCCGTCGCCGCCCTCGAGCTTGCCGGTGACGCGGTACTTCCAGACCGGCGGCAGCGGGTCGCCCTTGGTGACGAGGTCGTTCGGGATGACCTTGTTGACGTCGAAGGCCGCGAAGGCCGTCGGGTAGTTGTCGATCCCGACTTCGACCTGGCTGAAGTCGGCGTCGAGCGGGCGCTTCGAGACGTAGTTGATGATGCCACCGATGTTGCCGCCGCCGTAGAGCGAGGCGGAGGCGCCGCGCAGCACCTCGACGCGCTCGACCAGATACGTGTCCTGGTAGAAGTTGCCGAAGGCGTAGGAGTAGAGCTGCATGCCGTCGCGATAGACGCCGGTCTGGGTCGCGTCGAAGCCGCGGATGTAAAACCAGTTGGTGTCGGTGTCGTCGCCGAAGGGCTGGCTGAACACGCCGGCCGAATAGCGCGTCGCCTCGTCGGCCTTCTGGGCGCCGAGGTCGTCCATCTGCTGGCGCCCGACGACGCCGACCGACTGCGGAATGAGCACGACCGGAGTGTCGGTCTTGGTGCCCGTGGTGGTGGCGGCCGGCACGTAGCCGTTCACCGGGGCGACGCCCGATCCGTCGAACGCGATCAGATTGCCGCCCCCGCGGCCCTGAACTTCGATCGCGTCGAGCTGGGTGGTCCCATCGGCCTGCTGCGCTGCAGCATAGCCAGTGTGGGCCAGCGTCGCGAACGCAACGCTCGCGAGCAGCGCGGCTCGCCTCTTCGATACGTAGATCACTTTAATCCCCGACAATCTCAAGTCTTACGAGCTGCTAAGATCGATCGCTCTTTAGAATAGATATAATCTAATCTAAAGCCTTGAATCTTGACCGCCCCGATGCGGCCACTAAGAGTTCGGGGCGATGCTTCCGTCTTGCACATTTTTGGCTTTTGAATACTCGGATCCGCCGGTGTGCTCATGGCGCACCAGCGCCCGTCGCTTTGCGCCGCAGCATGGGGCGCCGGCATGACGCCGTTCCGGCCGAGGATGGTCGCCGCGCGCCAGGGCATCTCGGTCGTCGGCGGGCCGCTGACGCACGCCTCCGAAATCGGCCTCATCGAGATCTGGCGGGCGCGCTTCGAGGAGGGCGCGCGGGGCGAATACGTGTCCCGGGACCCGCGCCTGTTCGTCGTCATCGAGGAGCCGAGGGCCGAGATCGCGTTCGACGGCGGCGGGGGCGTCGGCCGGGCGGCGTCCCGCGGGCTCAGCGCCACCTACGTGCCGCCCGGCGTCGCCTTGTCGATGACGGCCGACGGCGCGACCGAAGTCCGACATCTCGACGTCCATTTCGACATCGACCGCCTCGGTCCGATCGACGGCTTGGATCCGACGAGCGTCGAGCGGCCCCGGCTGATGTTCCTCGACGCGCGCGTGCAGCGCTTCGCGCGGCTGATCGAGCGCGCCTGCGGGGAGGCCGGCGGCGCGCCCGGGCTTTACGGCGACGGCCTGCTCGCAGCGCTGGTGGCCGCGACCTTCGCTCATGTGGGGGCCGAAGCGAGGCGCAGCGCGCTCTCGGACCGCCAGTTGCGGCTCGCGCTCGACTACATCGAGGCGCGCTGCGCCGACACGATCCGTCTCGCCGAACTCGCCAACCTGACCGGGCTGTCGGAGACCTATTTCAGCCACGCCTTCAAGGCCGCGACCGGCATGCCGCCGCACCGCTGGCAGCTTCAGGCGCGGGTGCGCGAGGCCAAGCGCCTCGTCGGGCTCGGCGAAGCCTCCTTGAGCGACATCGCGAGCGCGCTCGGCTTTTCGGACCAGGCGCATTTCACGCGCGTGTTCCGCGACCTCGCCGGCTGCACGCCGACCGCCTGGCGACGCATGCGCTGAGGCCGGGCTGCGGGCGGCTCGCGAAACGGACGTTGCCGGATGAGCCGACCCATGGCTTTGATACAGCCTCGGCGGGAAACGGCCTCAGGCCCAAGAGCTCCGTGCAACACCAGACCGGCTGTCCCTATTGTCACGGGCCGCTCGCGGAGGGCGCGCTCTCGTGCCGGAGCTGCGGACGCGACCTCGTTCCGGTCCTGCCGCTGCTGACGCGCCTGTCGGCGCTCGAGGCGAGGCTTGCGAAGCTTGAAGACGGCGCGCTCGCCCGGCCGCTCGCGCTCGCGCCGCCGCCAGCGGCCGAGGCGGCGACGGACGAAACGCCGCCGCTGCCCGCCGCGTGGCGTCGCTACGAGGCTCTCGCGGTCGGGTTCGCGGCGCTGCTGGCCGCCTATGCGGCCGTGGTGTTCTGGCTCGATCTGCCGCTCGCCTATCTGCGGCTCGCCTCGATCATCATTCCGTTCGCCGCCGGGGTCGTCTATTTCGGCGTCCGGCCGCGCCTGAGGTGGTTCGACGTCGCGATCGCCGCATCCTTCGCGGTCGCCTCCGTCGCGACGATGAACGCGGCGCTCGCCTGGGTCGACGGCGTCCCGATCGCGCCGCAGGGCGTCGTGGCCTGGCGCGAAACCGTGTTCTACGCCTTGAGCATCGGAGCCTCGATGCTGACGGGCCTGCTCGTCGGCGTCCTGCGCGCGGCTCTGCGGGCGCGCGGGCTCACCTCGATCCCGCGCCTGCGCGACAGCCTGCTGTCAGGAAACGGAAAGACGCCGCTCGACACGCTGAAGGCGATCGAGCTGACGATCCTGATGGTCAGCGCCGTGATATCCGCCGTCACCGGTCTCGCGGCCGGCTTCATGGGGCTCATCCAATGACCGATCCCGCCCTCCGCGGCCGCCTCGCCCTCGCCGCGCTGCTGTTTGCGGCTTCGCCCGCCTCCGGCGCCGAGCCCGTCCGGCTGATCACGGCCGAGGAGGCGGCGTTGCCGCCGGTCGTGGCCTCGGGCGGCCAGCCGCGGAACATGACGCGGGGGCCGGGGATCGACCGGATCGCGCCCGCGATGGTCGGGCTGAAGGGCGAGCCGTTCCGCTTCGCGGTGAAGTTCAAGCCCCGCAACGGCGTGCCGATCGATCCGGCGAGCGTGCGCGTCACCTACCAGCGCGCGCCCTCGGTCGACCTCAGCCCGCGGCTCAAGCCCTTCGTCACCGCCGACGGCATCGAGGCCGCCGCGGTCGTCGTCCCGCCGGGCGCCCATGTGATCGAGATCGAGGCGACGGATCTGCAGGGGCGGGTGGGGCGCGCGCAGGTGACGCTGACGGTCGATCCGCCGAAGTGACGCTATTTCGCGGCCGGCGGCAGCAGCGCGACGGCGGGCGAGACCCCGTATGAAGCCGGCAGCTGCCGGCCTTCGGTGCGCTCCGAGACGCGCGCCGCGGCGCCGGTGACCACCGCCTCGAACGGCTGGCCCGGCGTCCCGAGCGTCTCGAGCAGGGCACGCACGAACGGGCTCTCGAGCCCGTCGCCGTCGAGCGCGACCTGTCCGGGCTGCGTCGAGTGCAGCACGACGCCGTTCGCAGGCGTCACGGGCGTCGCGGCCAGGCCTGCGCGGATCCGCTCCGGCGCCGGATCTGCGACGGCCGAGCCGCCGATCCCGCGCGACTGCGCCACCGCGCGCGCCTCCACGAACGGATCGTCGCGGCAGGCGTCCACGATCACGAGCGACCCGCGCCGGGCCTTGCCGGCCGCGGCCGTGAGGTCGGCGAGCGCGAGCGCGCGGGTCCTGAGATCCGCGTCGGTCTCGGGAACGGCGTTGACGGGGATCAGATAGTTGGCGCCGCCGGTCTCGACGCCGTGCCCGGCGTAGAAGACGAGCACGACGTCGGCGTCGCCGACGCCCTCCTCGATCGCCGCTGGAACGCCGCGCAGCGCCGCGCTGTCGAGGTTCTCGGCGATCTCGACCCGGTCGAACCCCATCTCGGCGAGGGCGCTCGCCATCACGGCGGCGTCGCGCCGGGCGTTCGGAAGGCTCGCGAGCTCGGCGTAGTCGCTCTCGCCGATGATGAAGGCGACGCGCTTGAGGCCGTCCGGCGAGCCCGCGCCGTCGGCGACGCCGGCGGTCTCGAAGCTGCTCTTGAACGGCCCGGACCCGCTTTTCTGGAGGGGCGTGGTCAGGCGCTTCAGGAGAAGCGAGGCGAGCAGCCGTTCGGGAAGATTCGGCGTCGCGCGCGTCTCCGCGAGGATGCGCCTGCAGATCGCGATCGCCTCGGCGCGCTTGCCGCGGCTTTCCTCGTAGCGCGCGAGGCCGATCGCCGCGTTCCAGTTCCTCGGGACGAGCTTCTGCGCCTCGCGATAGTGTTTTCGCGCGGCCTCCGGCTCCTTGAGCTTGTCGAGGGCGAAGTCGCCGGCGCGGATCAGCAGGTCGGCACCGATCGAGGCGGCTTCGGACTTCGGCAGGCCATCGGTCGCGCGCGCCGCGCCGAGAAGGCTCTCATAGGCCGCCCGGAGATCGCCGGCCCGCAGTTCCGCGCCCGATTTCGCCATCAGCGCGACAAGGCGATAGGGCCGGCCCGCGGCGGCGGCGGCCTCGAGGTCCGCGCGGGCGGGGCCAAGCCTGCCGAGCCGGCGCAGCAACTGGCCGCGCGCGAGCAGCGCCGTCGGCGCCGTCGGCTCGATCCCGAGCGCATGGTCGAGGTCGACGAGCGCGGCGCGGAGGTCGCCGGCGCGCTCGCGCTCCAGCGCGCGCTGGACGAAGGGCGTCGCCCCTTGCGCGTCGGAGCGCGTCGCCTGCTCGATGTCGGCCTGGGCCTCCGCGGGGCGGCCGATCGTCTGGTTGATGGTGATCCGGAGCGCGAGCGCCTCGTCCTTGAGAGGGCCCTCGATCGCGAGCGCGCTTTCGACGTCCTTGAGGGCCGGGCTCACCTGCTCGAGCGTCGGCGGCGCGTAGCCGGCGAACGCGCCGTCGCGCTTCGGCTTCAGCTCCGCGCCCTTCTGGACGACCTGCAGGAAGCGCATCAGGCCGCGGAAGAACGCCGCCTTCTGCCGGTCGGCCGGATCGGCGGCGGCGCCAAGCGCGCGCCCGCAGGCGGCCTCCGCCGCCGCAAGCTCCTTGAGCGGCAGCATCTCCTGCTTCACGCGCTCGTCGGCGCATAGCGCGATGTCGGACGCGGCGCGGGCGGGCGTTCCGGCCGTCGCGACTGCGAGGAGTGCGAGCGCGACCGGACCTGCGCTTCGGATGATGCCGCCCTTCGCCACGCCCGCACCCCGGCTTCGTCGCCCCGTCTGTCACCCCGCAGATCCAAGCGCATCTCGAGCGCGGTTCCAAGAACGACCGCAGGGACCGGCCGACTCCGCGGCTTCAGGTCCGCCGGAGGCGGACGGAGCCCTGGCGCGAGGTCACTCGGCGGTTCTGGCGCGGGCGAATTTCTGGACGAGCGCGCGCTCGGAGGCGACGCCGGCCTTGCGATAGATCCGCAGCTTGACGTTCTTCACCGCGCCCTTGCTAATTTCGAGCGTCTGGGCGATGGCGCCGGTGGTGACGCCGGCCATCACAAGATCGAAGACCGCCTTTTCGCGCGCCGTCAGGCCAGGATCCGGCTCCGCCCGGTCGGCGGCTTTGGCGCGCGGCGTGAGAACGAACATCCGGCCCGCGGGCGCGAGCGGAAAGTAGTCGTCGAAGCGCTCGACCTTGAGCGTGTGGCCGGCGAGATCGATGGAGCGCGCGTCCGTCGCCGCGGCCACGGCTTCGGCGATCGAGGCGTCGGCCGCCGTCGCTTCGCGCCAGGACGGGGTCGCGAAGATCTCGAGCCCCATCCGGTCCTGCACCAGAGTCGGGCGCGTGATCAGCTCGCTGTCGGTGACGTCGCCGGCGTAGCGCAGCCTGTCGAAGATCCGGCCGACATGCGTCTTGTGGAAGCCGTCGAGCATGGGAAACACGAGACGGCTCCGCTCGATCTCGGCCTCGGTGAAGCGGCCCTTCTCGCGCTCCAGGAACATGCCGAGCGAGGAGTGTCCGACGGTCGAGAAGAAGATCCCGAGTTCGTCCGTGATCTTGGCCGCCGCCTTGAACAGGCGGCTGTAGGGCTGCGGATCGATCGGCCCGCCGCGCGCGCCGAAGCTTGCAAGCGAGCGCACGCCCGGCTCCTCGTACCGTTTCCAGTGCGCCGAGAACGGATCGAGCGCCGAGCAGTTGGCGACATAGAAGTCGACGACGTCCGCCGGAACGTTGGCGGTGTAGATGACGTCCGGCGGCGCGCCGCGTGAATAGCGGATGATCCAGCTGGCGCTGTGCGGGATGGTGGCGCCGAACAGCTCGACCAGAAGCTGGTGGAACCGGTCCGTCCCGATCGACGACGCGACCTCGCCGACCCGGCGAAACCATTCCGCCTGGCCGAGCCGGATGGGCCCGGCCACGGCGTCCGGCGAAAAATTCTCGGCTTCATCCGACTGACGCGTCATGGGCTCTGCCCAAATTTGCGGCAGACCAACCGCCGTGCTCACGGGTGAGCCTCATAGAGCGCCATCAATTTCGTGACCAGCGCGGCTTCGGTCGTGACGTCGGCCTTGCGGTAGATCCGCATCTTGCAGTTCTTCACCGAGCCGACCCCGAGGCCGAGCGTCTCCGCGATCTCGGCGGAGTTCCGCCCCTTCATCACGAGATCGAGGATGTCGCGCTCGCGCGGCGTGAAGATCTGCAGGACGTTCGACAGCACCGCGTCGTCGGTCGCGCCGCGCGGCCGCGGCTCTATCACATACATGCGGCCGCCCGGCGCGAGCGGGAAATCGGCTCCGAGCGCCTCCGCCTTCAGGACGGCGTCGTCGAGCTCGACTTGGGGAAGCGGTCCGCCCCGCAGCGCGCCGAGCTGCGCGGCGAGCGCCGGATGGGCGGCGAAACGCTCGTTCCAGGCGGCGTTCGACCAGACCGGCTCGGCGGAGCGGTCCTCGATCAGCGTCGGACGGTCGATCATCGCGGTCACGTCCGCGCCGTCGTCGTAGCGCAGTTCGTTGAACATCCAGCCGAGATGCGCGCGGTAGAAGCTTTCGAGCGCCGGATACATCAGCTGCGCCCGCGCGACCTCGGCGCGCGTGAAATGACCGGAGACGCGCTCGAGAAAGAACGCGAAGCAATTGTGCGCGGTGGCGGGAAAGATCACGCCGAGCTCGTCCTCGACCTGCGCCGCCGGCAGGAACAGCCTAGTGTAGAGCAGGTACTCGACGCTCTCGTCGCGCAGGGTCTCGAGCGTGAAGACGCCGGGCTCGCGCGTCGCCTTCCAGCGGCGGGAGAACGGGTCCACGCCGCCGCATTCGTTCATGTAGACGTCCATCGCGTGGCTGCTGACGTTGTGGGTGTAGACGACGTCCGGCGGCGCCTCGCCCGAATAGCGGATGATCCAGACGGCGTCGCTCGGGATGCTCGCCTCCAGCAGCGCGATGAGCTCCCGGTGGAAAAACTTGGTGCCGATCGACTGGATGACCTCGCCCGCATGCGCGAACCAGTCCGGCGCGTCGATGCGGGGCAGCGCGGACCGCGCTTCGGTCGAGATCATGCAAGGGAACCTAAGCGTTCTCGCGCGTCGAACAAAGCCGCGATCACGCCGTCCCGCGCAAGTTTGAGAGCCGTTCCAGACCGGATTCGCGAGCGCCCCGCGATCGATAGGCGTGCCCAATGGTGCCATTCGTCACCATTGCGTCATCAGCAAAGCGCGGGGATGCTCACTTCAAAATAAGAAAGACTCAAGGGAACGCCTAAGCTAACGCAGGCCATCCGCGTCTCCGAAAAATTTCGGAGCGCTGCGCTTCCCTGCGCCGAAGATCTCCATCCCTTGCGTCTCAAGCAACGCATCGCCGTCGCATGCTGAAAGCTTGCGTTCGGCGACGCCATGGGAGGGCTTCGCATGCGCTGCACTTGCTGCCGCAAATATCGGCGCTTCAGCCTATTTTTTATTCAGAAGAAAAACTTTTGACATGGGCGATAATTGCTGCATCATCGCGGCAAGATCGCGAAGACGCAGTCGATCCGGCCACGGACGGGCGTGTCGTCGATGCTTACGGACTACGACGTCAGACCAATGCTTTCGAGCCGCGACGGACATCATGCCGACGCGGCGGCGAACTCTTGCGGCGCGCCGGAAACGGCTGCGGCGTTCGGGGCTCTATGCCTTGAACGCTGCGCCTGGGCGCATGCGAAAGCTCGCGGAAGCGCCATGCATCGTGACTGCAACGGGGTAACAACATGACAATTGCGGCCGGCGACATCAGCGTGGCGGGAGGCGAGGAGCGCCAACTCTCACGCAGCATCAACTGGACAGGCGCGTTCTGGGTGGCGAGCGGGGTGCCGCCGCTGGTCCTGTTCTCGATCGGCGGCATCGCCGGCACGACCGGCACGGTCGCGTTCGCGATCTGGGCCGCGTCGATGTTCATGGGCTTCCTGCAGTCCTTCATCTACGCCGAGATCGCGGGCCTCTTCCCGAACAAGTCGGGCGGCGCCTCGATCTACGGCGCGGCCGCGTGGGTGCGCTACGCCAAGCCCGTCGCGCCGCTTTCGGTGTGGTGCAACTGGTTCGCCTGGTCGC
The DNA here is from genome assembly GCF_042648545.1 of Chenggangzhangella methanolivorans. NCBI lineage: Bacteria > Pseudomonadati > Pseudomonadota > Alphaproteobacteria > Hyphomicrobiales > Methylopilaceae > Chenggangzhangella > Chenggangzhangella methanolivorans. The sequence goes on along the minus strand of NZ_JBHRXS010000003.1, from coordinate 52,773 downwards.
CGGTGCTCTCGCTCGGCACCTCGATCGCCGCCGGCTACATCCTCACCGCGATCTCGCCCGACGCGGCCTCGGCGCTGCGGACCTGGACGCTGTTCACGGGCTCGCTCGGGCCGGTGTCGTTCTCGTTCAACGCCGCCTTCTTCATCGGCGCGGCGCTGATGCTGATGACCTTCTGGATCCAGCATCGCGGCATTCTCGACACCGCCAACACCCAGAAGTTCATCGGCCTCCTGGTCATCATCCCGCTCGCGATCGTCGGCATCGCGCCGCTGCTGCAGAACGGGGTGAACTGGGCGAACTTCACGCCCTTCGTGCCGCTCGCCGAGGCCTACAAGCCTGAGCCCGGCTCCTGGAACATCGCCGGCTGGACGCTGGTGCTCGGCGGCATGTTCATCGCCGCCTGGTCGACCTACGGCTTCGAGACCGCGGTCTGCTACACGAGCGAGTTCAAGGATCCGCGCAAGGACACGTTCAAGGCCATCTTCTTCTCGGGCCTCCTCTGCATCGGCTTCTTCGTGATCGTGCCCTTCACGTTCCAGAGCCAGCTCGGCCTGACGGGCATGCTCGAGACCCCGATCGTTGACGGCTCGGGCGTCGCCGCCGCGCTCGCTCACATGGTCGGCGGCGGTCCGATCATCGAGAACGCGCTGGTCATGCTCATGATCCTCGCGCTGATCCTGTGCCTGATGACCGCGATGGCCGGCTCCTCGCGCACGCTCTACCAGGGCTCGGTCGACGGCTGGCTGCCGAAGTACCTCTCCTTCGTGAACCACAACGGCGCGCCCACCAACGCCATGTGGACCGACCTCGCGGTCAACTTGGTCCTGCTCGCGATCGCCTGCGCCGACGCCACCTCGTTCTTCTTCATCCTGGCGGTGTCGAACTGCGGCTACATCATCTTCAACTTCCTGAACCTGAACTCGGGCTGGATCCACCGGATCGACAACGGCCACATCGACCGCCCCTACAAGGCCCCGACGGTCATCATCGCGATCGGCACGATCTTCGCTTTCGTCAACGCCGTGTTCATGGGCGCGGGGGCGAAGGTTTGGAATCCGATGGCGCTGTGGGCGGGCCTGATCACGGCCGCGCTCATCATCCCGGTGTTCCTGTTCCGCCACTACGTGCAGGACAAGGGCAAGTTCCCGGCCAAGATGCTCGAGGACCTCGGCGTCGGCGAGCAGAACGCGATCAGCCAGCGCAAGGCCGGGATCCTGCCTTACCTCACGCTGCTGGCGGGCGTCGCCACGGTGCTCATCGCCAACTGGGTCTTCCAGCTCTGACGCATCGCGTCCCGGCCCCGGCGCGGCGACGCGCCGGGGCCTCTTTTCGCCACGCCTCGAAATAGCTGAGCAGAGAGACTTCGTGTCCGCCATCAAAAGCCGACCGATCTATCCCGGACTGAAGCTTGACGAGAGGGCGCGCCGCCACCTCGTCGCGGCGGAAGGCGAGGGCGCCCTCGCGGTGATCGGGACCTTCAAGGGCGAGCCCGCCGCGCTCGCCGCCACGACGCTGATCTACACGCCCGGCGGCTCCGCGGGGCAGGGCCACGAGGACGCGCTCGCGGGCCTCGGGGTCGGGACGCTGCATGTGGCGCCCACCCAGGAGACCGCCATGGTGCGGCTCAACAGTTTTCTCGCCAACGCCGTCATGGGCACGCGTCTCTACGCGGCCGGCGTCGAGGGCTTTCTCGGCAAGGTGATCGCGTCCGGCCTCGAGCACGGCGTCGACCATCAGTCGATCTATACCGAGCATCGCGGCTCGCTCGCCCGGCGCGTCCAGTGCGTCCACTGCAAGGGCGTCACCGAAGACGTGACCGCGACGCCCTTCGTCTGCTCGCATTGCGGGCTGAACCTGTTCGTGCGCGACCACTATTCGCGACGGCTCGCGGCCTTCCAGGGCGTCGTCGTGGATTGCGAGGAGCCCGGCGCTCTTCCGGCGAAAGAGGAGCTCTACCTGTGAGCGGCGGCGTCGAACTGAAGGTCCGGGTTGCCGAGATCGAGCAGGCGACCGACACGGTGAAGCGCTTCCGCTTCGTCTCCGTTTCCGGCGAGCCGCTGCCGACCTATTCGGCCGGTGCCCATGTCATCGTGACGATGTCGGACGACGGCCGCCGGATCAAAAACCCCTATTCGCTGATCGACCGCGCCGAGGACGGCTCGAGCTACCGGATCGGCGTGCTGCGGACGCAGGACTCCCGCGGCGGCTCTAGGTTTATGCACGAAAAGGTCGAGGTCGGAACCGAGCTCACCATCGCGATGCCGGTGAACCTGTTCCCGATCGTGCGGACGGGCCGCAAGCACATTCTGGTGGCGGGCGGCATCGGGATCACGCCGATCCACGCAATGGCGGCGGAGCTCAAGAAGCAGAGCCTCCCCTACGAGATCCACTACGCCATGCGCTCGGCCGCCCACGGGGCCTTCGTCGAGGAGCTCGGGAACGCCCATGGCGACAAGCTCCGGCTCTACCGCGACGACTGCAGCGAGATCATCGAGGTGGCGAAAATCCTCGCCCACCAGCCGCTCGGCACGCATCTCAATGTGTGCGGGCCCGAGGGCATGATCGACGCGATCCTGAAAGGCGGCCGCGACGCCGGCTGGCCCGACGAGAACCTCCACGCCGAGCGCTTCCTGTCGCCGGCGGGCGGCGAGCCGTTCTCGGTCACGCTCGCGAAAGCCGGCATCACCGCGCAGGTCCGCTCCGACCAGAGCCTGCTCGAAGCGATCGAGGAGGCGGGCGTCGACGCCCCGTATCTCTGCCGCGGCGGCGCCTGCGGCCAGTGCGAGACCGTGGTGCTCGGAGCCGACGGCGAGCTCGACCACAAGGACCACTACCTCACGGACGAGGAAAAGGCCTCGGGCCGGAAGATCATGATCTGCATGTCGCGCCTGAAAGGCCGCGAACTGGTGCTCGACCTGTGAGCGCGGCCTGCACGAGCCGAGCGCGTGCTTCGAGACGCCCGGCTCCCGCCGGGCTCCTCAGCATGAGGTCGGTTCGCGCTTTGGCATTCTCCCACGCCCCTCATGCTGAGGAGGCCCGAAGGGCCGTCTCGAAGCACGCAGTCGGGCTGATCCAATACTCGAACGGAGCCGCCCGATGACGATCCAGTTCAAGACCGAAACCTTCCGAGACGACTTCACCTTCTCGAACTCGCCGGAGGCGATCCGTCGCTTTCCGTTCCCGTTCGACAAGGATCATTACATGTACGCGGTCAACATCGAGCAGCACATGCCGGGGCCGATCAAGTCGGCGACCGAATTCCCGATCGACATCGACGAGCACTACGTCGCCGAGATGGCCGACCGGTCGCTGGTGCTGAAGCAGGACCCGCTGCGTTGCCAGTCGCTGCCGCACATGATCACGGCCGAATGGGACCTGCTCGAGCTCCTGATGGAGTCGATGTCGAAGCACTATCCCGAGCACTTCACCCTGACCAAGGACGGCGACCGCTGGCATTGGATCAACCGGCCGCTCGGCATCGACCAGCAGTTCACCTTCGGCGACACGGCCACGCTGCCCTATCCGCCGATGGAATACGTCACCCGCCAGTGCCAGGGCGACTTCAACCTGATCGACCAGAGAAACGACAATCTCTGGATGGACGCGGGCATCATCACGTCCCAGGCCGACTGGTCGCTCGACTTCGACCTCGGCATGAACTTCATGGAATGGCACGCGCCGGTGCCGATCGCCCATGACATCGGGGTGTTCGACCGGGCGCTGAAGTTCCTGCTGAACCTTCAGCAGGGCCGGCCGGTGCGCCGCCTCAACTGGACGATGACCATCAATCCGCGGCTCGATACGTCGCCGGAGAACTACCACAAGTGGGGCGTAGACCGGACGACGGTGACGCCCGAGAACGTCGGCGACAAGGTGCATCTGCGCGTCGAGCTGCAGGCGCTGTGGCGGCTGCCGCGCTCGAACGCGATCGTGTTCTCGATCCGCTGCTACCTGATCAAGATGGAAGAGCTGGTGACGATCCCCAAATGGGCGCGCCGCTTCCACCGCGTGCTGCGCGACCTGCCGGACCAGATCGCCGACTACAAGGGCACGACCCGCTACCGCCAGACCGTGGTCGACTGGCTGGCCAAGCACGACGACGGCGCGCCGACCTCGCCGGGCTTTTATCCGGACTGAAGGAGGCGCCTCGCTCCGACCGGACTGCGTGCTTCGAGACGCTTTGGCTGACGCCAAAGCTCCTCAGCATGAGGGAGGTCGGAGCTTGGCGTCCTCCCCGGTCCTCATGCCTCGAGGAGGCCCGAAGGGCCGTCTCGAAGGACGCACTTCCGCTGATGCAACAATAAACGTCAGACAAGAACGGACATTTCGATGGGACCCGCCGACTTTCCCCGCAAGAACGCGCTCGAGAAGATCCACCTGGATCTCGGCTCAAAGCTCGACAGCGACTGGAACGGGATGCCGATCCCGCAGCATTACTCGACCTGCCCCTATGAGGAGACCGCGACCGTCCGCACGAAGGCGGGCCTGTTCGACGTCTCGGGGCTTCGCATGATCAACGTTTCGGGCGCCGACGTCGTCGCCGTGCTCAACAAGATGCTGACCTCCGACATGGCCAAGCTGAAGGCCGGCCAGTCGGCGATCTCCAACATCGTCAACGAGAACGGAAACCTGATCGACGACGTGCTGGTCTATTGCGACGGGCCGACCGAGTTCCGTCTCTCCCACGGCGGCGGCGCGCTTGAGGACGTCATCGACGGCTTCTTCGCCGGCTCGTCCTCGACCTGGGCCAAGGACGACGACGTCCACATCCTCTCGCTGCAGGGCCCGCTCGCGCTCGACATCCTGAAGCCGCACGCCGAGAAGGACATCACCGGCCTCAAGTATTTCGAGCATTCGCCCAACGTGCTGTTCGGCAAGCAAGTGCTGATCGCGCGCGGCGGCTATTCGGCCGAGCGCGGCTACGAAGTCTTCTGCTCGGCGGCCGACGCGCCGGTCATCTGGGAGAAGATCATGGAGGCCGGGAAGAGCGCCGGCATCTGCGCGGCGTCGTGGGACTGCCTCGACATCGTCCGCGTCGAGGGCGCGCTGCTGTTCTTCCCCTTCGACATGCCTCATGGCGACGAGACCCCCTGGGAGGTCGGCGCCGACTGGACCGTCGACCTGTCCAAGTCTGACTTCAACGGCAAGGCGGCGCTCGAGAAGCGCAAAAGCGACATCCGCTTCGCCAATGTCGGCGTCGAGATCGACGCCCATGAGGCGATCGAGCCCGGCGCGAAGCTCTTGAAGGACGGCAAGGACGTGGGAACGGTCAACTCGACCACCTACAGCCGCTATCTGATGAAGTCGATCGCGCTTGCGCAGGTGACGCCGGACCTGACGGCGATCGGAACCGCGTTTACGGTGAAGTCCGAGAAGGGCGAGTTCTCCGCCCATGTCGTGCGGACGCCGTTCTACGACCCGCACCGCCTGCGCACGCACCCGCTCGAAGAGCGCGCCTGACGCTCGCCGTTCAGTTCAAGGAGGATGTCATGACCCAGCGTATCGCCGTCATCGGCGCCGGCCCGAGCGGCCTCGCCGCGCTCCGCGCCTTCGAGTCCGCCAAGCAGAAGGGCGCCGAGGTTCCCGAGCTCGTCTGCTACGAGAAGCAGTCGAACTGGGGCGGTCTGTGGAACTACACATGGCGCACTGGTCTCGACGAGTTCGGCGAGCCGGTCCATGGGAGCATGTACCGCTATCTCTGGTCGAACGGCCCGAAGGAGTGCCTCGAATTCGCCGATTACGGCTTCGAGGAGCACTTTGGCCGGCCGATCCCGAGCTATCCGCCGCGCGCGGTGCTGCACGACTACATCGCCGGCCGCGTCGAGAAGTCCGGCGTGCGCAAATACTGCAAGTTCAGCCACGCCGTGAAAGGCGTGACCTTCGACGCCGAGACGGAGAAGTTCACCGTCACGGTGAAGGATCTGGTCGGCGACCGGGTGTTCTCGGAAGAGTTCGACTACGTCGTGGTGGCCAACGGCCACTTCTCGACGCCGAACATCCCGTATTTCGAGGGCGTCGATAAGTTCCTGGGCCGCGTCATGCACGCCCATGACTTCCGCGTCGCGGACGAGTTCGCGGGCAAGCACGTGCTGATGATCGGTTCGAGCTATTCGGCCGAGGATATCGGCACCCAGTGCCACAAATACGGGGCGAAGCGCGTCACCTTCAGCTACCGCACGCGGCCGATGGGCTTCGATTGGCCGGAAGGTTTCGAGGAGAAGCCGCTGCTGACCAAGGTCGTCGGCAACACCTGCTATTTCAAGGACGGCACCCATGTCGACGGCGTCGACGCCATCATCTTCTGCACCGGCTACCTGAACTATTACCCGTTCCTGGACGACGAGCTGCGCCTGAAGACCCGCAACCGGCTGTTCCCGCCGAACCTCTACAAGGGCATCTTCTACGAGGGCAATCCGAAGCTGCTCTACATCGGCGCGCAGGACCAGTTCTACACCTTCAACATGTTCGACGCGCAGGCCTGGTACGCCCGCGACGTCGTGCTCGGCCGCATCGCGCTTCCGTCTCCCGAAGAGATGCGCGCCGACTGGCAGAGCTGGATGTCGCGTGAAGAGGCGCTCGAAAACGCCGACCAGATGATCGACTACCAGACGGACTATGTCCGCGACCTGCTGGAGCCCACCGACTATCCGCGTCTCGACGTCGACATGTGCGCGCGGCTGTTCAAGGAGTGGGAACACCACAAGGCCGAGGGCATCCTCACCTACCGCAACCGCTCCTACCCTTCCACGCTCACCGGCACCGTCGCGCCGGTGCACCACACGCCGTGGATGGATGCGCTCGACGACAGCCTCGAGGCGTTCCTGAACCAGCCCGCGAGCCAGGCGGCGGAGTAGCCTCAAGGGGCGTCATCCCGGACGAGGGCTGCAAGCCGTCGATCCGGGATCGCGTTCCGGAAGGGGCGCCCCATCCTGAAGACGACCCCGGATCGGCGCGGCTTCGCCGCTGGTCCGGGATGACGATGATCCATCGAGGACCAAGATCATGGACGCCCGTTCAGACGCGACCTCGCCGCTGCGCACCGACACGCTGGTGGCGCGCGGGACCGAGCCCCTGCTGTTCGACCTCGCGGCCGGCGACCGGGTCCGGATCGTCGATCCGGAAGGCCGCCAGCCGGGCCTCCTGCTCGTCTCCGGCGAGATCGAGGCCGAAGGGCTGACGCCGGCCGATGAGGCTGAAGCCGCCGCAGCCAGAGCCGCGCTCGCGGCGCGCGGGACGGACGTCTCGAAGCTCAAGGGTTTCCGCCTGTTCTCCGACGACGCCGAGCCCGGCGCTTCGATCGCCCTCGAGGCCGCCTCGGCGGCCGTCTGCGCGCTGGTTCCGGCCGGCGCGCAGATGGCTCCGGACGAACAGACCCCGCCGACCGAGCTCCTGGTCGAGATCGAGTCCGCCGCGCCCGCCAAGGGCGTCGCCCCGGCGCCGCTCGCCGAGCCGAAACTCGACCTTCGCATCGACGCCGCGACGGCGTCCGCCTATCGCGTGAAGGCCGGCGACTACATCCAGATCATCGACGTCGACGGCCGCCAGTGCTCCGACTTCCTCGCTTTCGACGCCGCGGCGCTCGAGCGCGGCGACGAGACCGGCATCGACCCGACGGTCACCCGCACGCTGATGGCCACGGCCAATCCCGCGCCGGGCCTTCACTCGAAGTATTTCGACGCGCGGCTGACCCCGCTCGTCGAGATCGTGCGCGACACGGTCGGCCGCCACGACGCGTTCCTGCTGGCCTGCAACTCGAAATACTACGAGGACATGGGCTATCCGGGCCACGACAACTGCACGGACAATTTCAACCGCGCGCTGAAGCCCTACGGGATCGCGCCGAAGGCCGGCTGGCCCGCGATCAATTTCTTCTACAACACCACCGTCAACGCCGACGACTCGATCAGCATGGACGAACCATGGTCGCGGCCCGGCGACTACGTGCTGCTGCGCGCGCTCACCGACCTTGTCTGCGCGTCCTCGTCCTGCACCGACGACATCGACCCCGCGAACGGCTGGGCCCCGACCGACATCCACGTCCGCGTCTATGACGCGTCAGAAACCTTCTCCCGAGGGATAGCTCACCGCATGACCCCCGACGCCGCGCCCCGTCTCACGCGCGAGACCGGCTTCCACCCGCGCACGTCTGCGCTGACCCGAAAGTTCTCCGAATATCGCGGCTTCTGGCTCGCCGACTGCTACTCGGACAACGGCCCGATCGAGGAATACTGGGCCTGCCGCGAGCGCGCCGCGATCATGGATCTTTCGCCGCTGAGAAAATTCGAGGTGATCGGCCCTGACGCCGAGGCGCTGATGCAGCTCGCCGTCACGCGCAACATGAAGAAGCTCGCCATCAACCAGGTGGTCTACACCGCCATGTGCTACGAGCACGGCGGCATGATCGACGACGGAACGGTGTTCCGCATCGGCCAGGACAATTTCCGCTGGATCTGCGGCGAGGATTACTGCGGCGTGCATCTGCGCGAGCTCGCCGCCAAGCACAATCTCAAGGTCTGGGTGAAGACCGCGACCGACCAGCTCCACAATGTCGGCGTGCAGGGCCCCCGCTCGCGCGAGATCCTCCACGCCATCACGGTGACGCCGCCCGCCGAGCCGACCGTCTCGGAGCTGAAGTGGTTCCGCTTCACGGTCGGGCGGCTCGCAGGCGTGCCCGTCGTGGTCTCGCGCACCGGCTACACCGGCGAGCTCGGCTACGAGGTGTTCTGCCATCCCTCCCGCGCGGTCGAGGTGTGGGACGCGATCATGGCGGCCGGCGAGCCGCACGGCATCAAGCCGCTCGGGCTTCTCGCGCTTGACATGGTGCGGATCGAGGCGGGGCTCGCCTTCGCGGGCTACGAATTCTGCGACCAGACCGACCCGTTCGAGGCCGGCATCGGCTTCGCGGTGCCGAAGGAGAAGGCCGACGCTTACGTCGGCTCCGAGGCGCTGGCGCGCCGGCGCGAGACGCCGTCGAAGAAGCTCGTGGGGCTGGAGATCGCCTCCAACGACGCGATCGGCCATGGCGACTGCGTCCATGTCGGCCGCGCGCAGATCGGCGTCGTGACGAGCGCGACGCGCTCGCCGATCCTCGGCAAGTCGATCGCGCTCGCGCGCCTCGACGTGACCTACGCCAACCTCGGCGAGCACGTCGAGATCGGCAAGCTCGACGGCCAGCAGAAGCGCATCAAGGCGACGGTCGTGGCCTTCCCGCATTACGATCCGACCAAGTCGCGGGTGCGGACCGAGGCCGATCCCGCCTGATCAGGCGGGCGCTCCGGCGATTTGCTCGCCGGCCCGCCACACCGACACGATCCGGCGCATGTTGGCGATGTCGGCCACGGGGTCGGCGTCCAGCGCCACGAGGTCGGCGGCCGCGTCGACCTTCAGGACGCCGCGGTCCTTCTGGCCGTAGACCGCCGCCGAGCCTTCGCTGGCGATGCGCAGCGCGTCGGCCGGCGTCAGCCCCGCCTCGACCATCAGCGCGAGCTCCCGGTGCTCGGCGAAGCCCGGAATGCGCATCGGCGTCGCGCCCGAATCCGTGCCCATTCCGATCGTGATCCCGGCGGCGTGGAGCTTCGCGAGGTTGCGCTTGTTCATCTCGACCGAGGGGCGGTTCTTCTCGCCCTTCTTGGCCTGCGTCTCGCGCCAGGCGGCGTCCGCCATCCTCTTGCGGAAGGCCTCCGGCGCCGCGGCCTTGAAGAACGGGTCGTCGGCGAGCTCCGGCCGGTCGACGTAGATGTATTCGGCCTCGTCGATCTGGATGGTCGGGATGTAGCGCACGCCGCCCTGCTTCATCGCCGCGAGCATGGCGTCGTCGATCTCCTCGTCGCGCACGCCATGGCCGAGGACGTCGACGCCCGAATTGATGGCGAGCCGGGCGTGGGAGACGTCGTGCACATGCGCGACCGCCGGCAGGTTTCGGCGATGCGCGGCGTCCGCCGTCGCCTTGGCGATCTCGGGCGACATCACCGGCAGCTGCCCGTTCATGTCCTCGATCCAGAGCTTGATCTGGTCGACGCCGGCTTCGGCGAGCTGGTCGACGACGTCGCTCGCCTCGGCGGCGGTGCGCGGCCGCGCGACCTGTTCGTCGCTGAGGTTCATGACCTTCGCGGGCGGCGCGCCGTCCGTGACGCCGACGCCCGGGCCCGCGCCATAGAGCGTCGCGCCCTTGAGCCGCCCCGCCTGGCTCTCGCGCCTGATCTCGTGGAACAGCGGCGGCGACATGCCGAGCGCCGACACCTGCGTCACGCCGAAGGCGGCGTAGAGCGCGAGCTGCTCCTCGACGCGGTCTCGGGTATAGAATCGGATGCCGGACTCGATCCCGACCACATGGCCGACATGCACATGCGCGCTGTTGAGCCCCGGGACGAGGAAGCGTCCCGCCATGTCGACGCGCCGCACGCCCTGCGGAAGGTCCGCCGGGCCGGCCCCGGCCGAGATCGCGCTGATGCGGCCATCCTTGATGAGCAGGCTCGAGGGCGCGCTCATGGCGGAGCCGGTGAAGAGGCGCGCGTTCAGGAGCGCGGTGCCGGCGCCGGGCGAGCCTTGCGCGAAAGCGGGGAGGGCGACCAGCGAAACCAGTCCGCCGACGGCGGCGCGTCGTGTCATCAACATCATGCAAATCCACGGCAATTTGGCGTTGGCCACGACATGGGCCAGGGTCGCCCTGGGGCAACCGCGCCCCACGGTTTATTGAGCGGACCCTCGCCGGCTCGCCGTCTCAGTCCTTGGGCAGCGCCGTCGCGCGGAGCTGGAAGCTCGGCAGCGGCTTGCCCTTCTTGTCCTTGTCGCTGAGCCAGGCGAGCTGGCCTTCGCTCACCCAGACCTTGTCGCCGACCACCGCGACGCCGGTCGGGCCGGCGAAGTCCTTCAAGGTCTCGATCTTGGCTTCGTCGCCCGAAACGGTGACGCGGTCGAGCGCGCCGCCGCCCTCGACCATCAGGAAGCCGCCCGGGATCGCCCGCATGCCGTCGGGATGCTTCAGCGGGCGCGACGTCTTGAGCTTGGTGATCGCGCCGGGCTTTCCGGCCTTCATGTCGATGCGGAACAGCTCGCCCGACATGTAGGTGTTGACGTAGAGCGCGCCGGACTCGTCGAACGCGATCCCGTCGAGGCCGCCCTTGAGCCGCTCGTCCTCGACGAAGACCTCGAAGGCCTTGGCGTCCGGCGCGAGCCGGAAGATCTGCGGTCCGCGGGTGTTGGTGACGTAGAGGGTCCCGTCGTCGCCGAGCGCGAAGTCGTTCGCGACTGCGGCGTCCGCCGGCAGTTTCGCGCTGAATTTCGGCGCGCCGCCGTCGAGATCGAAGCCCTTCACCCAGGCGCCCTCGACGTCGCCCGGTCCCTTGACGCCGATCGCCGAGATGTCGTTGGAGGCGACCCAGAGCGTTCTGGTCTTCTCGTCGATCAGCAGCCCGAAGGTCGAGCGCGTCCCGTGTTCGCCCGGCTTGAAGAACGGGACCGGCGTCGAGCCGGGCGCGATCTTCAGCACCCCGCCGTCGCGGAAGCTCGAGACGTAGAGCACGCCTTCAGCCGTCGCCGCGACGTTTTCGGGGAAGGCGTGGCTCTCGGGCAGAGGGATGACGTCGGTGGCGCTCGCCGGCGCGCTGAACGCAAGTCCGATCGTAAGCGCCATGCTCGCCGCCGCCGCGCCGCTGCGCGCGTTCCAGAAACAGCTCAACCGTCCGCCCTCCATCGTTGTGTTTTGGAGGGCATATCGAGCGCAGCTTCGCGACGTCCATGGGCCGGGCTGCGAAACGCCGCGGCCGGCGCCTCATCGCTCGCCGCGGCGATAGGGCTGCATCAGCGCCTGGGGCACCTTCGCGCGCCGGGCGAAGACGACGAGAGCCGCGATCGACATCAGGTAGGGGATCATCAGGAAGAGCTGATAGGGCGCGGCCTTGCCCGTGACGTGCTGGAGGCGGAGCTGGAAGGCGTCGAAGAAGGCGAACAGCAGCGCGCCTCCGAGCGCCCGCAGGGGCATCCACGAGGCGAACACCACGAGCGCGATGCACACCCAGCCGCGGCCCTGGACCATCGTGGGGAAGAAGCTGTTGAAGGCCGCGGTCGTGAGAAACGCCCCGCCGAGCGCCATCAGCGCGCTGCCGAACGCCACCACGCCGATGCGCAGGCGGATGGGGTCGAGCCCCTGCGCTTCGGCCGCATGCGGGTTCTCGCCCACGAGCCGGATGGCGAGGCCAAGCGGCGTCTTCGCCAGCGCATAGGCGACGGCGAGCGTGAGGAGGATCGCGAGATAGGTGGGCGCGGTCTGCGAGAACAGCGCCTCGCCGAGCAGAGGGATGTCCGAGAGCAGCGGGATCTTGAGCGGCTGGAACGGCGTGATGGTGGGCGGGCTGCCCGAGACCGGGATCGCGAGGCGGTAGAGATAGTAGCTGAGGCTCGATCCGAGCAGCGTGACGCCGAGCCCCGCGACATGCTGCGACAGCCCGAGCACGACGGTGAGCCCCCCATGCAGCAGCCCGAACAGCGCCCCGCAGGCGAGCGCCGCCGCGAGGCCGAACCACAGGTCGCCGGTCTTGAAGACGGTCAGCCACGCGATCATCGCGCCGAAGGTCATGATCCCCTCGATGCCGAGGTTCAGGACGCCGGAGCGCTCGCACAAGAGCGCGCCCAGCACGCCGAACAGCAGCGGCGTCGCGATCCGCAGGACCGCCGCCCAGAGGCTCGCGCTCGCGAGGATGTCGAGGGTCTCGCTCATCGCCGGATCCGGTAGGTGACGAGCGTCAGGGCGACGAGGACGCAGAGCAGCGACAGCGCGACGGTCACGTCCGCGATGAAGCTCGGGACCTTCAGCGCCCGGCTCATGCCGTCGACGCCGACGAAGGTGGCGGCGACGAAGAGAGAGGCGGCCACGACCCCGATCGGATTGAGCGCCGCCAGCATCGCGACCACGATCCCGGCATAGCCGAAGCCGGGCGAGAGGTCGGTGGTGACATAGCCCTTCACCCCCATCACCTCGATCGCGCCGGCGAGGCCCGCAAGGCCGCCCGAGAGGCACGCGACGCCGACCAGCACCTTCGGGATCGGCACCCCGGCGAAGGCGGCGGCGCGCGGGTTGAAGCCCGCGGCCTTGGCCTCGAGCCCGAAGGCCGTGCGTGACTGGATGATCCAGACCACGACGCTCATCGCGACCGCGACCAGAAGGCCGACATGGAGCCGCGTGCCCTGCCAGAGCTTCGGCAGCGCCGCCTCGGGCGAGACGCGCACCGATTGCGGCCAGCCGAAGGCCATGCGGTCGCGCAATGGCCCGTCGATCATCATCGAGACGAAGAGCAGCACGACAAAGTTCAGCAGCAGCGTCACCACCACCTCGTCGACGCCGAAGCGCAGGCGCAAGGCCAGCGGCGCGAGGAGGAGCATGGCGCCGACGGCCGCGCCGCAGATCATGAGGAACGGGATCAGCAGCGGCCCGGGCAGCAGCCCGCCGGCCGAGGCCGCGCCGCCGAGCGCGGCGGTGGCGAGCGCCGCGATGTAGAACTGCCCCTCCGCGCCGATGTTCCAGAGCCGGGCGCGGAACGCCACCGCGGCCGCAAGCCCCGTGAGGATGAGGGGGGTGGCCCGCGTCAGCGTCTCGGTGATGGCGAGGCGGGAGCCGAAGGCGCCGATCGCCATGCGCCGATAAGCCTCCGGCACGGACGCGCCCGCGAGCGCGATCAGCGCGCCTGAGATCGCGAGCGCGACCATGACCGCGGCGAGCGGGGCGGCCACATAGAGGATCGGGGGAACGCTCGCGCGCCGTTCGAGACGCATCACGCCGCCTCGTCCCAGACGCCGGCCATCATGCGCCCGAGCCGGCGGGCGTCGAGCTGTTCGACCGGGACCGGCGGCGACAGGCGGCCTTTGACCATGGCCTGCACGCGGTCGGCGAGGCCCAGCACCTCGTCGAGGTCTTCGGAGACCAGCAGCACGCCCATGCCGGAGGCGCGGGCTTTGAGAATCTCGGCGTGCACGCCCGCGACCGCGCCCTCGTCGAGCCCGCGCGTCGGCTGCGCGGCGATCAGGATTCTTGGGTCCGAGGCGAGGTTCCGGCCCAGAATCATCTTCTGCATGTTGCCGCCCGAGAGCAGACGGGTGGGGGTCTCGGGCCCGCCGCCGCGCACGTCGAACCGCGTGATGACGTCCGTCGCAAAACCGCGGGCCTCCGCGCGCCGCACGAAACCGAGGCGGCGAAAGCGCGGCTCCTTCAACCGCTCCAGCACGGCGTTCTCCCAGAGGGTGAGCTCGCCCACCGCGCCTTGCGCGTGGCGGTCCTCCGGCACGCGGCCGACGCCCGAGGCCACGAGCCCGCGGGGCGAGGCGGTCGCTTGCGTCTCGCCGAAATACGCGATCTCGCCCGAGGCGGGCGCCTCGCAGCCGCAGACCATCTCGACCAGCGACGACTGGCCGTTGCCCGACACGCCGATGATCCCGAGCACCTCGCCGGCGCGGAGCTCAAAGCTCGCAGCCTCGACGAGCGTCCGCCCGCCCTTCGCGAAACCGAGGTCGCGGCCGGCGAGCATTGGCGCGCCCGGCTCCTGCGCGGTCCGCGTCGGGCGGCTGACGCGGCGGCCGACCATCAGCTCGGCGAGTTCGTCGACGCTCGTCTCGGAGGTCCGGCGCTCGGCGATCTTTCGGCCGCCGCGCAGCACCGCGACGCGGTCCGCGCTGCGCATCACCTCATGCAGCTTGTGGGAGATGAAGATCAGCGACAGCCCCTCGGCCGCCATGGTTTTCAGCGCAGCGAACAGGCTCTCGGACTCCGCCGGCGTCAGCACCGCGGTCGGCTCGTCGAGGATCAGGATTTTTGCGTCGCGATAGAGGGGTTTGAGGATCTCGACCCGCTGGCGCTCGCCGACCGACAGCTCGGAGACCAGCCGGTCCGGATCGACCGCGAGGCCGAAGCGACTTGAAAGTTCGGCGAGCTTTTTTCGCGCCGCAGAGCGGCGGGAGCGCCAACCCCAGAGCGGCTCGGTTCCCGCCACCACGTTCTCGATGACGGTGAGGTTGGGCGCGAGCGCGAAATGCTGGTGCACCATGCCGACGCCGGCCTCGATCGCGGCGCGCGGATGGCCGGGCGGCAGCTCCCTGCCGAAGACCGAGACGCTGCCCTCGTCGGCCGCGTAGTGGCCGAACAGGATGTTCATCAGCGTGGTCTTTCCCGCGCCGTTCTCGCCGAGCAGGGCCAGCACCTCGCCGCGGGCGAGCTCGAGCGAGATCCCGTCATTGGCGAGAAGCGCGCCAAAGCGCTTGGTGATCCCTTCGAGGCGCAGGACCGGGTCGGTCATCGTGAGACGCCGCCAGCAGCAACGTCTTCGGAAACAGCGCGTCGGATCGGCCGACTGCGTGCTTCGAGACGCCCGCCGGTGGCGGGCTCCTCAGCATGAGGACCGTTTTGGGACGCCGGAACGCAAACCTCCCTCATGGCTCTAGGAGCCGTCCGCAGGACGGCGTCTCGAAGCACGCAGTTCGTTTGAGCCAGGCGCCTTCATGTTGAAGCCAACCGTCAGGACGGCTCCGAATTGTCGACCGGCACCGTGAAGCTCCCCTCCTTGATCGCCTTGCGCTTGGCTTCCATCAGGGCGACCGCCTCGGCGGGAACCAGCTCCTTGTCGAACAGCACGTCGTTGCCGCCCTTCGCCATGAAGCTGAAGGGGCTGTAGTCCTGCCCCGTGGGCTTGCCTGCGCGGATGTCGGCGAGCGCCCCGTCGAGGATCGGCCGGAAGTACCACATGGCGTTGGCGAACACGGTCTTGGGATAGCGCGGGGAATAATCGCGCAGCGAGCCGATCGACAGAACGTTTTTGTCCTTGGCCGCGTCCGCCGTGCCGATGCGCTCGCCGAACAGGATGTCGGCGCCGGCGTCGATCTGCGCGAGGCCCGCCTCCTTGGCCTTGGGCGGATCGAAGAAGGTGCCGATGAAGCCGTTGAGGAACACAGCGTCGGGCCGCGTCTCCTTCACGCCGGCGCGGAAGGCGTTGATGGTGTTGTTGATCTCCGGGATCGGGATCGCGCCGACCGAACCGAACTTGCCGGACTTGCTGGTCTTGCCCGCGAGCATGCCGGTGAGATAGGCGGCCTCGTGGTTCCAGGTGCCGAACACGCCGAAGTTCGGGCCGGCGGGGCCCGCGCTCGAGCCCATCAGGAAGCTTACCTTCGGATAGTCGGCGGCGACCTGCCTTGCTTCGGTCTCGGCGGCGTAGGACTCGCCGACGATCAGCTGGTGGCCCTGCTCGGCGTATTCGCGCATGGCGCGGGGATAGTCGGTGCCCGCCACGCCTTCGGAGAACACGTATTCGATGACGCCGTCCTTGGCGGCCTCGAGCATCGCCTCGTGGAGGCGCGAGTTCCAGGCGTTCTCGACCGGGCTCGAATGCAGCCCCGCAACCTTGATCTTGGTCCCTTGCGCGAAGCCGCGGCCCCCAAGCGCGAGCGCCGCGGCGCCGCCGGCCGTGAGCGCGAGAACGTCTCTGCGGTTCATGAAATGGACCATGTCGGACATGCTTTCCTGAGCCGCGATCCCCGGACCGTCGCGGTCGTTTCGAAGACAGGCTTCCGGGCCCGCCTGTTCACGTCAAGACGAAGACTTCGGCGCCGTCAGTCCGATTCCTGATCAAGTCGCGGCGCATAGGCCGAGGCGTCGACGATCGGCGGACGGCCTGAGATCGAAAGCTCCGAAACGCGCGGCGCCGCGCGGGCAAGAACCTTGCCGGCCTTCATCACGAGGAGACGCGTGGCTTTGAGGCGGATGGCCTCGATCGGGTCGGCGGCCTGCAGCATCACGAGGTCGGCGCTCGCGCCGACCGAGAGGCCGTAGCCCTCAAGCCCCATGGCCTTGGCGCCGTTGATCGTGACGCTGTCGAAGGCGCCGCGCATCGCCTCCCGCGAGGTCATGGGGGCGGCGTGGATCGCCATATGGGCGACCTCGAGCATGTCGCCGCTCCCGAGCGAGTACCAGGGGTCCATGACGCAGTCGTGCCCGAAGGCGACGTTGACCCCGGCCGCCTTCAATTCGGGCACGCGCGTCATGCCGCGGCGCTTTGGATAGCTGTCGTGCCGGCCCTGAAGCGTGATGTTGATCAGCGGATTGGCGACGACCGAGAGCTCCGCCTCCGCAATCAGCGAGATCAGCTTCGAGGCGTAGTAGTTGTCCATCGAGTGCATGGAGGTGCAGTGCGAGCCGACCACGCGGCCCTGCAGCCCGTGCCGAACCGTCTCGGCCGCCAGCGTCTCGACATGGCGCGACAGCGGATCGTCGCTCTCGTCGCAATGGAGATCGACGCGCAGGCCGCGCTCCGCGGCGAGCCGGCAGAGCGCTTCGACCGACGCCGTCCCGTCCGCCATGGTGCGTTCGAAATGCGGGATGCCGCCGATGACCTCGACTCCCATGTCGAGCGCCTTTTCGAGCGCCGCGACCGCGCCGCCGCTGCGAAAATAGCCGTGCTGCGGGAAGGCGACGAGCTGGAGGTCGATGTAGGGCTTCACCCGCTCGCGAACGTCGAGCAGCGCCTCGACGGTGAGGAGCCGCGGGTCCGAGACGTCGACATGGCTGCGGATCGCGAGCAGGCCTTGGGCGACCGCGAGGTCGCAATAGCGCAGCGCCCGCTCGACCATGGCGTCATGGGTGAGCAGCGGCTTCAGCTCGCCCCAGAGCGCGATGCCCTCGAGCAGGGTGCCGGATACGTTGAGGCGAGGGCTGCCGAGCGACAGCGTCGCGTCCATGTGGAAATGCGGATCGACGAAGGGCGGCGAGACGAGCCGCCCGGCGGCGTCGACGATCTCGCCGGCCTCCGCCGCGATCCCGCGCTCGATCGCCGTGATCTTCCCGCCCGACATCGCAAGGTCGATCCCCTTGCGGCCGTCGGGCAGGGTCGCGTCGCGGATGAGCGTGTCGATCATGAGAGGCCGTCGGCGGCGTTCGAGGAAGACGCCGGCATGCCGCCCTTCGCAAGAAAGTGCAACAGCACATCATTGAAGGGCTTTGGATCGACGACCGTGAACGCGTGGCCGCCGCTCTCGGCCATCCAGAGCTCTGCTGCGGGCAATCGTTCGGCGAGATCGCGCGAGGCGGTCCAGGGCGCGAGCACGTCGTCGCGGGAGGCGGCGACAAGCGTCGGGACGGCGATCTCGCCAAGCCGGTCGCGGACGTCGAAGGCCGAAAGCGCGGAGACGCGCCTCAGCAGGGTTTCTTCGCCCTGGAACGCCGCGATGGCGTGCGCGACCTCGCGGTCGATCGCCTCGGCGTTGGCCGCCGCATGGGCCGCGGAATAGAGGAAGATCGGCTGCGCCTTCACATAGGCCTCGACCCCGACATGCCGCAGCAGCGCGAGCCGCGCCTCGAAGCAGCGCAGCGTATGCAGGGAGACCGCGGCCCAGGCGTTGACGAGGGTCAGGGTCGCGAGCCTCTCCGGGGACTTGAGCGCAAGCTCGAGCCCCACCAGCCCGCCGAGCGCGTGGCCGGCGAAATGACAGCGGCCGACGCCCGCCGCGTCGAGGATCTCCACGACGTCGTCGGCCATGTGCGCGATCGCATAGCCGTTGGGCAGCGGGCCGGCGTTCGCGCCGCAGCCGCGGTGGTCGTAGACGATCACGCGGAAGCGCTGCTCGAGCGCGGCGAGCTGAGGCTTCCAGAACGCGCCGAAGCCGCCGAGCCCCGTCGATAGAAGCACCGTCTCCGCGCCTTCGCGGCCAGTCGATGTGTAGTTCAACGTCAGGCCTTGCCGATATGCGCGATCGAGGCGATCTCGACGAGCGCGTCGGGCTTCACCAGTCCGCACTGAATGCAGTAGCGCGCGGGCTTCTCGCCCGGGAAATACTCGGCGTAGACCGCGTTCATCGCCGCATAGTTGGCCCAGTCGGTGAGGAAGATGTGGTTGAAGGTCACGTCGTCCATCGTGCCGCCGGCGGTCTCGATCACCGACTTGATGATCTCCAGAACATGTCGCGTCTGCGCGGAGGCGTCGCCGACATGGACGACGGTGTTGTCCTTGTCGAAGGGCAGGGTGCCGGACACGTAGAGCACGCCGTCGGCGAGCGTTCCGGGCGAGAACGGCGCGATCGGCTTTCCGGTCCCGGGCGGCGTTACGATGGTCTTGGGCATGGCGGGCTTCTCAAAACCTGTGTGGTCGGAGGCGTTGGCGATGTGCGTGCTTCGAGACGCCCGCTGCGCGGGCTCCTCAGCATGAGGATTGTTGAGGGCGCTAAAGCGCAAACCTCCCTCATGTTGAGGAGCCGTCCGCAGGGCGGCGTCTCGAAGCACGCAGCGGCGGAGATCCAGGCCTCTCAGTCATCGGTCGTCTTGCGCCTCGGCGGCGTGCTGGGAGATCGCGCCGCAGAAGTCGGCGGCGGTGGACACCCAGCCAAAGAATTTCTCGATGTTGTAGAGGCTGGCGTCGCGGATGTAGTCGGGGCCGAGATGATTGACCGCGTCCTCGAGCATCAGGCCGAAATACTCGAGATGAAACGCGTCGCGGAGCGAACTCTCGACGCAGACATTGGTGGCGACGCCCACGAAGACGAGCGTGCGGATCCCGCGGGCGCGCAGAACGCTGTCCACATTGGTGTTGAAGAAACCGCTGTAGCGCGTCTTCGGGATCAGGATGTCGCCCGGCTGCGGCTTCAGCTCGTCGACGATCGCGTAGTCCCAGCCGCCCTTGGCGAGCAGCTGGCCTTCGAGCTCCGGCCGGGCGCGCATGGTTTTGAGCGCGTTGGACTTGTGCCAATTGGGCGAGCCCGGCCCGCCGGCCTCGACATAGGCCGGATCCCAGCCGTTCTGGAAATGCACGATGGCGACGCCGGCCGCGCGCGCGGCGTCGAGCACCTGGCCGATCTTGCCGATGACCTTGGCGGTCTTCGACACGTCGAAGCCGGCGATGTCGACATAGCCGCCTTTCGAGGCGTAGGCGTTCTGCATGTCGACGACGATCACCGCGGTCTCGGCGGGCTTCAGCGACAGCGGCTCGGGGCGCGCCGGCACGATAGCTGCGTCGGCTGAGTCGCCGAGCGCATAGCCGGCGTGGAGGGGCGCCGCCATCAGACCGCCGCCAGTTCGGGCGCCGGCGCGGCGATCCCGGCGCGGCTCTTCATCAGCGGCTGGATGCGCGTTCCGAACTCGTCGACGCCCTTGATGAAGTCGTCGAAGGTCAGCAGCACGCCCTCGCAGCCGGGCACGGTCGAGACCTCGTCGAGCAGCGTCGCGACGGTCTCATAGGAGCCGACCAGCGTTCCCATGTTGATGTTCACCGCCGAGGTCGGCTCGATCATCTGCTTCACGTTGGTGTCGGCCCCGGAGGACTTGTCGACGTTCGACTGGTCGACGAGCCATTTAAGCGCGTCCTGGTCGGCGCCCGACTTGTAGAGCTCCCACTTGGCGCGGGCGGCCTCGTCGGTCTCGTCGGCGATGATCATGAAGAGCGCGAAGGAGGTGACGTTTCGCCCCGTCTTCGCAGCCGCCTCCGCGAGCTTCGCCGCGGTCGGGGCGAAGGCCGTCGGGGTGTTGAAACCCTTGCCGAAGCAGAAATTATAGTCGGCGTATTGGGCGGAAAACGCCATCCCGGCCGCGCTCTGCCCGGCGCAGATGATCTTCATGTCGGCCTGCGGCCGGGGGCTCAGGCGGCAGTCGTCCATCTGGAAGAATTCGCTCTTCCGATCCGAGACGCCGGTCTCCCAGAGCTCGCGCAGGATCTGGACATATTCGGAGAGATATTCGTAACGGCGGCCGAAATACTCGTCGCCCGGCCACACGCCCATCTGGGAATATTCCGGCTTCTGCCAGCCGGTGATGACGTTGAGGCCGAAGCGGCCGCCCGAAATGGAGTCGATGGTGGACGCCATGCGGGCCGCGATCGCAGGCGGTACCACCAGCGTCGCGGCGGTGGCGAAGAGCTTGATCTTCGTGGTGACGGCGGCGAGCCCCGCCATGAGGGTGAAGGACTCGAGATTGTGGTCCCAGAACTCGGTCTTCCCGCCAAACCCGCGCAGCTTGATCATCGAGAGCACGAAATCTAGGCCGTGGCGTTCGGCCGTCTGCGTCACGATCTTGTTGAGCTCGAAGGTCGGCTTGTATTGCGGCGACGTTTCGGAGATCAGCCAGCCGTTGTTGCCGATGGGAATGAACACGCCGATCTGCATCGCGTCCTCCTGCGCGGCAGAAACCGCAGCGTCGTCACGAGATGGAAAAGGCTAAGCAGGGCGCGTGCCAGATGTTGATCCGGCCCTGAGTTTCGAGCGATGCGGAGATCCGGACGTCGATTGATCGGACCATTTGGTCCGATTTTTTATCGTGCGGTCCGGTTTGTGCCGAAAGTTGCGGCGACAGGCGCCGCGGAAGGCGTCATGCGGGATCCGCGGCCCGCTGCGGCGAGAGCGCTCCGAGCACGACGCGCAGCACGTTCTCGGTCGCGTCCTCGAAGAACTTCTGGTCGTCCAGCGTGCGTCCCGTGATCGCCTCCACCTGAGCGGAGAAGTCCGCATAGTGCTGGGTCGCGGCCCAGATCATGAAGATGAGATGGTGGGGGTCGACGGGCGCGATCTTGCCCGCGTCGCTCCATGCGCGGATGACGCCGGCCTTGCGGTCGACGAGCGCCTTGAGCGAGGTTCGGAGCTCCTCCCCGATCATCGGCGCGCCTTGCACGATCTCGAGGCAGAACAGCCGGGACGAGCGCGGTTCGTCGCGCGACATCTCCATCTTGAGGCGGACATAGTCGCCGATCGCCCGGATCGGGTCAGCCTGGGGATCGAGCGCCTCAAGCGGCGCGAGCCAGTCGGCGAGCAGCCGCTTCAGAACCCCGACATAGATCTCGTCCTTCGAGGCGAAATAGTAGAACAGGTTGGTCTTCGAGACGTCCGCGGCCTCCGCGATCTGCTCGGCGCTGACGCCGTGCAGTCCCGATTGCGAGAACAGCGTCAGCGCCGCGTCGAGGATCGCGGATTTACGCGCCAGGACGCGCCGCTG
This sequence comes from Chenggangzhangella methanolivorans, assembly GCF_042648545.1. Classification (NCBI taxonomy): domain Bacteria; kingdom Pseudomonadati; phylum Pseudomonadota; class Alphaproteobacteria; order Hyphomicrobiales; family Methylopilaceae; genus Chenggangzhangella; species Chenggangzhangella methanolivorans. The sequence goes on along the minus strand of NZ_JBHRXS010000003.1, from coordinate 30,827 downwards.
CCGTCGGGAGGTGTCGGAGGTCTTCGTTTCGTCGACGGGCGTGGCGGCGATCCGGCGCCTCTTCGTCACCGCCTCAGTCGCTTTCGCACTTCCGGACGCCACGCGCTCGCTCCGCCTCCGTCGATCTGCTCCTGATCGGGGCCTTGCGCCCGACCGCAGCCATCCATAGCGAGAAGCCGCGCCCCCGTCATTGCGGACGACGCGCGCGCCCGGACGGCTTGCCTAAAATTGCAATCATGTCGAGATAAAATCTCTCACAAGTTGAGTGATGAACTGCGCCCCGTAACCGACTGGGGGTGTCTGAATGTGTTTCTCGTCCGTCTCTGCCCGCGTGGCGCGCGGGGTGTCGCGGCTCGCTCTGCCTGCGCTGATGTTCGCGGTCTCGGCCGGCGCGGCGTCCGCCGCCGTCGAGCGCCACGCTTACGCGCCGGTCTCGCCCGAGGATCCTGAAATCGCGGCGCTGATCGCGGCCGATCGCGACGGCCTGATCAGCGCTGCGCCGGTTGACCGGCCGCAGCTGCAGGCGGCCCGCGCCGGAGGCTCGGTGATCGTGCAGGGCTCGAACACGAACGCCTGCGGCGCCTTCAATTGCAAGACCATCGTGTATCGCGGCGGGGCCAAGATCGCCGAAAAGTTCGCGTGCGACGGAAGCGCGGGCGACCACAGGCTCTACATGGGCGGCCGATGGCTGTCGGCGTGCGGCTGGCTCATCGATCTCGCGACGGGCCGACGCCCCCGCGTCACCGAGAAGCCGGAGTTCCCGGCGATCGAGATCGACCACAACGGCTCGAAGGTCATTCTCGACGGAACCAACGGCGTCATCAGCTATTCGCGTCCCAAGCCGTCGATCGCGGGCACGATCAAGCCCGGCGACGTTCTGGTGGTCTACGAAAACGAACAAACGCCGGGCATCTATGTGTCGTCGATGGTCGGCACGGCCTGGGTGTTCAAGAAGGGCTGCGAACCCGCGCCCTATGCGGTCATGCAGGCCCGCGTCGCGACCGGCTCCTGGGCTCTGCAGGGGCAGGCGCCGATCTGGTCGGGCTGCGACGTGGTGGGCTACCGCGAGAACGGCCCGAACAACCTGCTGAAGTTCGACCCGCAGAGCGGCCGGCTGGAAATCGACCACTGACGCGAGCCGTCAGCGCTCAGCCGCCGGCGTCCGGCCGCGGCGCCGGATGGACGCCGGCGCTTTCGATCTTGAGCTTGAGCGAGGCGAGGGTGCGGCGGGCGTTCTCGATCCCCTCAAGAATGGACAGCGCCTCTCGGTGGTCGATCCTGCGGTCCGACAGCGCCTCGTCGATCGAGTGCAGGATGTCGGCTGCGTTGACCACCACATGGGTGGCGCTGCGCTGGATCGCGGCCGGCACGTCGTCGCGCCCGCCCTCGACGCGGTCGGCGGCGACGAAGCGCGTGCCCTCGAGCAGGTAGGAGACGAGCTTCGCGCTCGGCGCTGCGGCGATCACGCCGCGGATCTCGTCGGCCGAGAAGCAGGTGCGGTTGATCAGCCGGGCGTGCAGCGCGGCGTAGCTCATGTTCAGGGCCGCGGCCACGGCCTCGATGGAATGGGACTTCTCCACGACCATCATCGTGTAGGCGATGTCGGCGAAGTCCTTGCCGCGTTCAGCCACGGGCCTGTTCCCGATGCGCGATGGACCGCGCGCTGCGAGCCTAGGCGTCAGGCGCCCGATCGGGCAAGGCTCCTGACGGCGCGGGCGCGCTCCGAGAAGCCGGCCGCAGCCTGACCGAACAGCGCGTCTGCGGCCTGGGGTTTGGAATACAGGAACCCCTGTCCGATCTGGCAGCCGAGCCGCCGCACCATCTGCGCCTGTTCGTCCCGTTCGATGCCTTCGGCCACGACCTCGATCGACAGGCTCCGCCCGATCGAGGCGACGGCCTCCACGATCGCGCGGCCCATGGCGTTGTCGCAGATGTCCTGGACGAAGGAGCGGTCGATCTTGAGGCGCGAGACCGGGAAGCGCTTGAGGGTCGAGAGCGACGCGAAGCCGGTTCCGAAGTCGTCGAGCGCGAGGCCGACGCCCATGTCGCGCAGTTCGCTGAGCGAGCGCATCGCGTCGTCGTCGGAATTGAGCGCGATCGTCTCCGTGATCTCGATTTCGAGGTCTTCGGGCGACAGGCCGTTACGGGCGAGCGCCGCCTCGACGTCGGCCTTCAGCGCGCCTGAGTGGAAGTGCGCCGCGAAGAGGTTGACCGCGATCCTCGGGACGTCGCGGCCCTCGGCGCGCCAGGCGGCGAGCTGACGGCAGGCCTCGTCGAGCGTCCAGCGGCCGACGTCGAAAGCGATGAGATGGGTCTCCAGCGTCGGCATGAAAGCGGCCGGGCTCAGCAGCCCGCGCTGCGGATGGCGCCATCGGAGCAGCGCCTCGCAGCCCGATAGCGTCATGTCGTCGAGCGCGACCTGGGGCTGGTAGAACAGCTCCCATTCGCCGCGCACGGTCGCGCGGCGCAGCTCGTCCTTGAAGGCCCGGCGGGCGGCGAGCTGGTTGGCCATGCTGTCGTCGAAGGCGCGGCAGGCGCTTCGGGCCTCGGGCTTCGCGCCCAGCATCGCGAACTCCGCCCGGGCCAGCAGATCCTCGGCCTCGACGGCGTGCGCCGGGGCGAAGGCGAGACCGATCGCGGCGGCGAGCGGGATCGCGAAGCGCGACACGTGGAACGGCGACTCGAAGAGCGCCAGCAGGCGTGCGGCGACCTCGCGCGCGGCGCCCTCGTCGTCATGGGGAAGCAGCGCCGCGAAGTCGTCGGCCCCGACCCTGCCCACGATGGCGGTCTCGTCGAGGCAGGACCGCAGCCGGAGCGCGACGGTCTGGAGCAGCGCGTCGCCGACGTCGTGCCCGAAGGTCTCGTTGATGGACTTGAAGCGATGGAGATCGAGCCGGATCGCGGTCGCGGTCCCGTGCTCGCCGAGCAGCCGCGCGACTTCCTCGCCGAACGCCGCCTTGTTGAGCAGCCCGGTGAGCGGATCGTGCCGCGCGAGATGCTCGAGCCGGCGCTCCCGGATCTTGCGCTCCGAAATGTCCTGCACATGCGCGCCGTATTCGCGGCCGCGCGCGCCCGGCCAGGACGAGATCGTGATCTCGATCGGAAATTCGCGCCCGGCGCCGTCGACGCCGACGACCTCGACCGACTTGCCGGCGAGGCGCGACTCTCCGCTCTCGGTCATGCGCCGCATGCCCGCGGCGTGCTGGGCCCGGAACCGTTCGGGCATGATGATCTCGATCGACCGGCCGACCACCTCGTCGCGGCTGCGGCCGAACATCCGCTCGGCGGCCGGGTTCCAGAAGGTGATGCGTCCGACGTGGTCGGTCGCGACGGTCGCGAGCGAGTTCGCTTCGGCGAAGCCCTGGACGATCGTCCCGTCGCGCGCCTTGCGACGCTTTTCGAGCTTGGTCGAGACGATCCGCGCGAGCGTCGACAGCAGTTCCACCTCCCGTTCTGAAAAGCGCTCGCGCGGCGTGCGGTCGACGACGCACAGCACGCCGAGCCGCGCGCCGTCGGAGTCGATGAGGGCCGCGCCGGCGTAGAAGCGGATGTGGGGTTCGCCGGTCACCAGCGGGTGGCCGGCGAAGCGCGGGTCCTGCGCCGCGTCGAGGCAGACGAACGGCCCGTCGGCGGCGAAGGCGTAGCAGCAGAACGCGCCCGTCCGGACGAGCGACTGGCGCGGAAATTCCCGGCGCGCGAGCAGCCAGTGCTCCTCTTCGCCGGTGATCGCGATCAGGCAGAACGGGGTCTGGAAGACCTCGGCGCCGAGCCTGGCGATCTCGTCGAATTCGGGATCGGGGGGCGCGCCGAAAATCGCGTAGCTGTCGAGGCGCGCGAGGCGCAGCCGTTCGTCGTCCGGGCGAAGGTGTGGGGACATCGTAACATATCCGACAACCATCGCCCGGATCGATTTGATCGCTCAAATCTTAAGATGCGGTTTTAGAGATCCCTGATTTCCGCCGATTAGCGTCAAAACGAACGTGACGATTTGATTTCGCGCGCCGCGCGTCCCGGATAGCTGCACTCCCGCGTCGCGGGCGTGGCCCGAGGCGTGGGGAGAGCCGTCCGCCCGTTCTATCGCCCGGGGCGGGCGGCCGACCTCACGCGAGGGCCTTGCGGCTCTCGGGATCACCGATCGCGAAGCTCTTGCTGGACCACGTAGTCAATGTGGAAGTCTTCCCGGTAGAACGACTCGCCCCGCACCAGCGGGCGGCGGTCGGCGCTCAGCAGCACGTAGTCGCGGATCAGCACCGGGGCGCCGCGCTTGACCGCGAGCTGGTCGGCGATCGCGCCCTTGGCGACGCCGGCGCGGATCGAGCCCTCGACGCGCAGGACGGGAAGCCCGAAATCCTCGTCGAGGATGCGGTGGATCGACTTGGTGCGGATCATGATCGGCGTCATGCGCCGGCCGAGCTCGCCCGGGATGACGCGGCGCTCCAGGCTCATGCGCTCGCCGCTGACGACGCGCAGGCGGTCGAGCCGGAACACGGTCTCGGCCTTGCGCAGATGCAGCGCTTCGATCTCGAGCGGGGTCGGCATGTGGCTGTCGAACGCCACCACCTCGTAGTCGATGATGGCGCCGCGGTCGGCGAGCTGCTCCTCGAATGACCGCACGCGGGACAGATCGATCGGCGCGCTCATGGCGGGGCGCGCCACGAAGGTGCCGCTGCCCGCGCGGCGCACGATCACGCCCTCATAGACGAGCTGCTGGAACGCCTTCGCGACCGTCGCCCGCGTGGTCGCGAACTTCGAGGCGAGCTCGGGTTCGGAGGGCGTGCGGTCGCCCTCGCTGAGCCGGCCCGCCGCGATCTCGTCGAGGAGATAGCGCTGGATGCGGACGTAAAGCGGGACGAAGTCCTGCTGCGACAAAACCGGCTCTCCCGCAAAAAGCTGCATAGTCAACTATACATGTCCGAGATCAGTCATATAGGGTCTCGCCGTTCCGCGGAAGTGGCCGCGGCAGGCTCGACAGGCGTTTCACGCATGTTTTTGGCGTCACAGGATCTCGCTCGATGACGGACGCGGCCCTTTCGGCCGTCGGCGGCCGTCCGAAGCGCGCTCCTGCGCCGGCCCGCCGGTCGCTGATGCTGCTCTACCTCGTGTCGATCGTGGCGGGCCTCGGCGTCTGGCACGTCATCGCGAGCGGCTATTCGAGCTTCGTGCTTGCGCCGCCCACGGGCGTGCTGAACCGCCTCGTCGAGCTCACCATGAGCGGCGAGCTGCCCCGCGCGCTCGGCGGCGCGCTGCAGCACATGGCGCTCGGCTTCCTGATCGCCTGCGCGATCGCCATTCCGATCGGCATGCTGATGGGGCGGGTGCGCCTCATCAACGACCTGCTCGATCCGATCGTGAACCTCGTCTACGCGGTGCCGAGCGTCGCCTGGGCGCCCTTCATCATGATCTGGTTCGGCCTCTTCTTCGAGGCGCGGGTCGCGCTCGTCGTCATGATGTGCACCTTCGACATGATCATCGTGACGAGCGCCGGCGCGCAGAACGCCGACCGCAAGCTGCTGAACGTCGGGCGCTCCTTCGGGGCGAGCGGCTGGCAGCGCTTCCGCTACATCCTGCTGCCCGAAAGCCTGCCGTTCCTGTTCACGGCGCTGCGCATCGGCGCGGTCCGGGCGGTGAACGCCATGATCACCGCCGAGCTCTTCCTCGCGGCCGTCAATCTCGGCCAGATCATGAAGCAGGCGGCGGTGCGGCTCGACAGCGCCGCGGTGCTGGGCGTGCTCGCGGTGCTCTGCATGATCGGGCTCGCGCTGCAGGAGATCCTGCTTCTCATCGAGCGCCGCATCTGCGTGTGGCGGCAGGGGGCGTCGTCATGAGGCCGCCCCGTCTCCTCGTGAACGCAGCTGGCGTCGGACTCGCGCTCGTCGGCTGGCAGATCCTGGGTTCTCGCCTCGGCGATGCGCTGGTCGCGACGCCCGTGCAGGTCGCCCATGCGCTCGTCGAGACGCTCGCGGCCGGCGAATTCTGGCCCGCGCTCTGGTCGATGGGCTGGCAGATGCTGCTCGGCTACGCGCTCGCGATGGGCGTCGGCGTGCCGCTCGGCGTCGCGATGGGCCGTTCCGACCGCGTGCTCGCGGTGGTGAAGCCCTGGTCACAGATGTTCATCGTCATCTCGGCCGCGGCCATCGTCCCGCTCTTCATCATCCTGATGGGCCGCGGCCCGGTGATGTGCGTTTCGATCGTGTTCTTCGTGACCGTCTGGTACGTGGTCACGACCATGACGGAGGCCGCGCGCGGCGTCTCGCCGAAGCTGATCAACGTCGCGCTCTCCTTCGGCGCCTCGGATTTCCAGCGCTTCCGCTACGTCATCCTGCCGGCGCTGCATCCCTTCGTGCTGATCGCGGCCCGCATCGGCCTGATCCATGCGCTGCGCGCCATGATCACGGCGGAGATGTTCATTTCCGCGGGCTTCGGCGGGCTCCTGAACAACGCCGGCCTCGACCTCTCCACCGCGCCGCTCTTCGCGCTGATCGTGATCCTGATGACGCTGAGCGTCGCGGCCACCGGTCTCCTGCGCTTCGTCGCCGATCGATCCGCCCCCTGGTACGCGAGCCGCACCAAGGCCTGAAGCCCCCTCTGGACGCCTGGGAAATTGACGATGTTCGAGAGCATGAACCGCCGCAGTCTCCTGAAAGCAGGCGCGGGCCTTGGCCTTGTGGCCTTCGGCTCGGGCGTCGCGGGCCGCGCCTTCGCGGCGGCCCCCCGCACGCTCAAGATCAACACGCTGGCGTCGGCCGCGGCCGTCAACGTGCCGATGCAGTCGGCGCTGCGCTCCGGCCTCGCCAAGATCGAGGGCTACACCGCCGCCGAAGTCCGTCCGACGGCGAAAATCCCGCAGATCGCCCAGGAGGTGATCGCGGGCGCTGCCGATCTCGGCGACGCCGACGTCGCCTCGACGCTCGCCGCCGCCGAAGCCGGCGCCGACCTCAAGATCATCGGCCTCTCCTACGCCAACACCTCGCAGGTCATCGTCGTCAACGCCGACAAGACCAAGAGCCTCGAGGAGATCGCCAAGCACGGCGGCGCGATCGCGGTCAACAGCATCGGCGACTTCATGTACGTCATGCTGGTCGGCGTGCTGATGAAGCAGAAGATCGACCCGAAGAGCATCAACTTCATCGAGATGGGCTCGTCGGGCGACCGCGCCCGGGCGCTTGTCGCCGGCCGCGTCGACGCCGTGCCGATGCATGTCGAGCAGGCCGCGCAGCTCGCCCAGAAGGGCAACTACCAGATCCTCGTCCGGCCCTGGCAGGAATACGGCTCCTGGCCGAGCGCGGGCGTGATCGCGAGCGGCGCGTGGCTCAAGGACGACGCCAACAAGGCGGCCGCCGTCGCGGTTCTGAAGGCGGTCCTCGGCTCGTTCCGCAAGACCGACGACGACTTCGACTGGTACAAGTCCCAGGTCGCCGAATACGCCTCGTCCAAGGAGCTGAAGGCCGCGGACGACGCGTTCCTGAAGCCGGTCTGGACGACGCTCACGACCGAGATCAAGGCCTTCCCGAAGGCCATGGAGGACCTCAACCCCGACGCCTTCGCCAAGGTGCTGCCCGTCTACAAGGACGCCGGCGCGCTCAAGGGCACGGTCGATCTCGGCAAGCTGATCGACCGCACCTATCTCGAGCAGGCCCTGAAGGACCTCGCCTGACATGGCCAGCCTGTCGGTCTCCGGCGTCTCGAAGTCGTTCGGAAGCGTCCCGGTCCTCATCGACCAGTCGCTCGAGGTGGCGGAGGGCGAGTTCGTCGCGCTTCTCGGGCCGTCAGGCTGCGGGAAGTCGACCCTGCTCCAGATCATCAACGGCCTGACGTCTGTGGACGCCGGCCGCGTGGTGCTCGACGGGCAGGACGTGACGGGCAAGTCCGGTACCGGCCGCGGAATGGTGTTCCAGGGGGCGGACCTGTTCCCCTGGAGAAGCGCGCTCGAGAACGTCGCCTTCGGGCTTGAGGTAATGGGCGTTCCCAGGAAGGAGCGGCTCGAGCGCGCGCGCCACTATCTGCATCTCGTCGGCCTCAAGGGCTTCGAAGACGCCTGGCCGCACCAGCTGTCGGGCGGCATGCAGCAGCGCGTCGGCATCGCGCGCGCCTTCTGCGTCAAGCCGCAGCTCCTTCTGATGGACGAGCCCTTCGGCGCCCTCGACGTCCAGACCCGCGACATCCTGCAGGACGAACTGGTCCGGATCTGGGAGGCGGAGCCCAAGATGGTGCTCTTCGTCACCCACGGCATCGAAGAGGCGCTCTACCTCGCCGACCGCATCCTCGTATTCTCCAAGCGCCCTGCGCGGGTGCTGAAGGAGATCGTCGTGCCGTTCGAACGGCCGCGCCGCGAGGCCATGAAGCTCGAGCCGCAGTTCCTCGAACTGCGCCGCGAGATCTCCGAACTGCTGCGCCACGACATCACGGCCTGACGACCATGACCACGACCGCTCCCTCCATCGGCCGCGAGATCGCCGCGACGCTCGCAGCGATCGGCTATGACGACATCCCGGCGGACGTCGTCGAGATCGTGAAGCTCTTCACGCTCGACACGCTCGGCGTCATCGGCGGCGCGCGCCGGGCCCCGGGCATGACCGAGCTGCTCTCGGCGCTCACCGAATGGGAGACGGCCGGCAAGGCGACGCTGCTGCTGAACGGCCGCACCGCGAACCCGGCGACCGCCGCGCTCGCCAACGGCGCGGCGGCCCACAGCCTCGACTTCGACGACCAGCACGATCAGGCGCGCATCCACGCCTTCTGCGTGATCCTTCCCGCGGTGCTCGCGGCGATCGAGGCCAAGCGCGACGTCTCAGGCCGCGAGGCCATCACGGCGCTCGCCGTCGGCGTCGAGGTGTTCTGCCGCATCGGCCTCGCCTGCCACAACTCGCTCGGCAAGGGCTGGCACCCGACGACCTCGTTCGGCTCGATCTCGGCCGCTGCGGCCTGCGCCAAGGTGTTCGGGCTCGACGCCGAGAAGACCCTGCACGCCATGGCGCTCGCCTTCGTGCAGCTCTCCGGCACCACGCAGTTCATCGCCGACGGCGCGCTCGCGAAACGCGTCGGCCCGGGCTTTGCGGCCCGCTCCGGGCTGCTCGCCGCCCAGATGGCCAAGCACGGCGTCACCGGCCCCTACCGCTATCTCGACGGCAAGGCGGGCCTCTTCGAGCTCTACGAGCGCGGCGAGGCGATCCCCGAACTGCTGACCGAGGGCCTGGGCGAGAGCTGGCGCATCCGCGAACTCTCCATGAAGCCCTATCCGTGCTGCCGCTGCACCCACACGGTGATCCAGCTCGCGCTCGACGTGCGCGCGGAAGGGATCGCGCCGGACGACATCGAGAGCGGCGTGATCGAGATCGGCAAGGTCAACCGCCAGATCGTCGGTTCGCGCTTCGATCAGTCCCACCCCAATCCGGTGGTGCACGCCCAGTTCAACGCCGCCTACGCCTTCGCGGCCGCGCTCGTCGACGGCAAGGTCGACATCTCGACCTTCACGCCGGACCGCATCCGCGCCGAAGACGTGTCCTTCGCCTCGATCTTCGACAGCGCCGACGCCGCCGACATGGAGCCGACCGCGGTGCCGCCGGCGCGCATCCGCCTTCAGCTGAAGAGCGGCCGTTCGGTCGAGCTGACGCGCTGGACCATGAAGGGCGCGCCCAATGACCCGATGAGCCTCGAGGAGACGGTGGCGAAGTTCCGCGCCTGCCTGCGCTGGGGCATGGACGCGGGCGACGCCAACCTGCAGGGGCTCGAGGACGCGGTGATGTCGCTCGACGCGCTGGTCGACGCGAGCCTCATCATCCATCTCTTCCGCGGCTGCGAGCAGGAGCGGCGGGCCGCATGAGCGACGCGGCCGCCCTCATCGGCGAACGGGTCGAGGCGCTCGACACGCCGGCGCTCGTCGCCGACCTCGACGTCATGGAGCAGAACCTCGCGCGCATCTCCGGGGCCTGCGCGGCGGGCGGCGTGGCGTGGCGCCCGCACTGCAAGACCCACAAGTCCCCGGAAGTCGCCAAGCTGCTGCTCGCCGCCGGCGCGATCGGCGTCACCTGCGCCAAGCTCTCCGAAGCCGAGACCATGGCGCGGGCCGGCGTCGACCACATCCTGATCGCGAACCAGATCGCGGGCTCTGCCAAGATCGCGCGGCTGATGGACCTCGCCGCCCGCGCCGACGTGATGGTGGCGGTCGACGGCATGGAGAACGCGGAAGCGCTCGCCGAAGCCGCGCGGCTCGCAGGCCTCACGCTGTCCGTCCTGATCGAGGTCGACACCGGCACGCGCCGCGCCGGCGTCCAGCCGGGCGAGCCGGTGCTGGCGCTCGCCCGCCGTCTCGTCGGCCTTCAGGGACTGCGCCTCGCCGGCGTCATGACCTGGGAGGGCCACACCACCCAGATCGCCGATCCGACGGAGAAGCGCTGGGCGATCGAAGACGCGGTCGGCGCGCTGGTGTCGAGCGCGGAGCTCTGCCGGCGCGACGGGATCGCGATCGACGTCGTCAGCTGCGGCGGCACCGGCACCTTCGAGACCTCCGCCACGATCCCCGGCGTGACAGAAATTCAGGCCGGCGGCGGCGTGTTCGGCGACGCGCGCTACCGCACGATCTACCGCGTTCCGGTGGCCTACGGGCTGACGGTCCACGCCACGGTGACGAGCCGCCCGACGCCGCGGCGCGTGATCTGCGACGCCGGCAAGAAGGCGATGAGCGTCGACGCCGGAACGCCGATCCCGCTCGATTTGGGCGACGTCGCCTCGGTCTCGTTCTCCGCCGAGCATGGCAAGATCGAACTCGGCTCCGACAGCGCGACCCCGCGCGTCGGCGACGTCATCCGCTTCGTGGTCGGCTACGCCGACACGACCGTCCATCTGCACGATGCGATCTTCGCCGCCCGTGGCGGCCGGATCGAGCACGTGTGGCCGATTTCTCCCGCAGCCAAGCTGCGGTGACCCGTACAGCATCCCGAACCCGCGAGTCCTGACATGTCCGCTCCCTATCGTCTCGGCGTCGACATCGGCGGCACGTTCACCGACGTCGTGCTGATGAGCGCCGACGGCGTGATCTATTCCAAGAAGGTGCTGTCGACCCCGCAGGACTACAGCCAGGGCATCGAGAACGGCGTCTCGGCGCTGCTCGATGAACTCAAGATCAACGCCGCCGACATCGCCGAATTCGTGCACGCCACGACGGTCGCGACCAACACCATCATCGAGCGCAAGGGCGCGAAGTCGGGCCTCCTCACCACGAAGGGCTTCCGCGACGTTCTCGAGATCGCGCGCTTCCGCACGCCGCGGCTCTACGACATCCACTACAAGAAGCAGGACGCGCTGGTTGAGCGCAGCCTGCGCCTCGAAGCCGACGAACGCGTCGCCGCGGACGGCGCGATCGTCCGCGAGCTGAACGACGCTGACCTGGAAGCCGCCGCCAAGACGTTCGAGGAGGCAGGCGTCGAGGCGGTCTCGGTCGCGTTCATCAACTCCTACGTCAACGGCGACCACGAGCGCCGCGCAGCGGCCTATCTCGCCAAGCGCCTGCCCGGCGTGCCGGTGACGGCCTCGGTCGACCTGCTGCCGCAGCTCGGCGAATATGAGCGCACCAGCACGACGGTGGTGAACTCCTACATCCGCCCGGTGGTCGAGCGGTACGTGCAGTCCTTGAAGAACCGGCTCGACCGGCTCGGGATCAAGGCGCCGCTGCTGATCATGCAGTCGAGCGGCGGCGTCTCGCCCGGCGAGGCGGTGGCGCGTCAGCCGATCGACATCATCGAGAGCGGCCCGGCGGCGGGCGTTCTCGGCGGCCAGCGGCTCGGCGAGAAGATCGGCGTAGGAGACATGCTGGTGTTCGACATGGGCGGCACCACCGCCAAGGCCACCGTGATCGAGAACCACGCCTATGCGCTCTGCCCCGAGACCGAAGTCGGCGGCGAGGCGGCGCTCGGCGCCCGCATGATCAAGGGCGCAGGCTATCCCGTGCAGACGCCGACCATCGACATCGCGGAAGTGGGCGCCGGCGGCGGCTCGATCGCAGCCAGCGACGCGGCGGGCGGCCTGACCGTCGGTCCCCGCAGCGCAGGTGCGGAACCCGGCCCCGTCGCCTATGGCCGCGGCGGCCAGCAGCCGACCGTGACCGACGCCAACATCGTGCTCGGCTATCTCAACCCGAAGGCGCTCGTCAGCGGCGAGCTGTCGCTCGACGTCAAGGCCGCGACCGACGCGATTCAAGCGGTGGGCTCGCGCGTCGGGCTGTCGGCGACCGACACCGCCTACGGCATCCACAGCATCGCGGACGCCACCATGCTGCGGGCGCTGCGCGGCGTCTCGTCCGAGAAGGGCCGCGATCCCTCGCAATACACGATGCTGGCGATCGGCGGGAACGGCTCGGTGCACGCCTGCTCGCTCGCCGAGGCCGCCGGCATGACGCGCATCGTCGCGCCGCCGGTCGCAGGCCTGTTCTCGGCGCTCGGCATGCTGTTCGCCGACGTCGAACATCAGCTGGTCTCGGCTTTCTACAAGCGCCTCGACGAGGTCGACATGGCGGCCGTCACGCTGGCCGCCGCCCCGATGCTGGCGCGCGGCCTCGGCATGCTGCGCGACGAGGGTTTCGGGACGCCTGAGACCCAGAGCGCCAAGCTCTTCGCGGACCTGCGCTATGTCGGCCAGACCTCGCCGCTGACGCTCGAGATCGACGAGGCCGGCGGCCTCGACGCTCTCGCGGCCGCCTTCCACGCCGAGCACAAGTCGGTCTTCGGCTACGCCTCGCCCGGCGAAGCGATCCAGTTCGTCGCGCTGAAGCTCGTGGCGCGCGGCCTCGCCTCCAGCCCCCGGATGCCCGACAGCGCCCGCCGCGGCGCCGAAAAGACCGTCGAGCGCCATGTCCGCCGCGCCTTCTTCGGCGAGGCCGGGTGGCGCGACACGCCGGTCGCGCCGCGCTCGGACCTCACCGCGACGCCGGCCGCAGGTCCCATGATCATCGAGGAATACGACACCACGATCGTGGTCCGCCCCGGCTGGTCGGCCGCCCGCGACAGCTGGAACAACGTCGTCCTCACCCGCGACGCGGCCTGACGGAGCCCTTTGACATGACCACGATCGACCCCGTCCGCCGCGAGCTTCTCAAGAACGCGCTCGTCACCACCGCGGACAACGCTCTCGTCATGGTGATGCGCACCGCGCGCACCTCCAACGTCAAGAACTCCATGGATTTTTCGGCCGCCGTCTGCGACGGGGCCGGCCGGCTGGTGGCGCAGGGCGTCGCGGTGCCGGTCCATCTCGGCGTCGTCATGCCGGCGCTGGAGGCATGCCTTGCCCACTTCGGCGACGACGTGCGCGAAGGCGACGTGCTGGCGAGCAACGATCCTTACTCGGGCTGCAGTCACCTCAACGACATCTACACGTTCAAGCCGGTGTTCGTGGACGGCAAGCGCGTCGCCTTCGTCAGCCTCATCCTCCACCACAGCGACCTCGGCGGCCGCGTGCCGGGCGGCAACGCCGCCGACAGCATGGAGATCTTCGAGGAGGGGCTGCGCATCCCGCCGCTGAAGATGGTCGCGGGCGGGCTCGTCAACGAGACGCTGATGCGCATCATCGAGTTCAACACCCGCGTGCCGGACCGTGTGATGGGCGACGTCCGCGCCCAGCTCGCCGCGCTCGACCAGGCGGCCGCTGAGGCCGAGAAGCTCGCGCGCGAGTGGAAGCCGGAGGTTCTGGAAGCCTATCTCGACGACCTCATCGACTACGCCGAGATCCTCACCCGCTCGGAGCTGTCGAAGCTCCCGGACGGGACGGTCGAGTTCGAGGAATGGAACGACGACGACGGCGTCGGCAACGGCCCGATCCGGATCCACCTGAAACTCACCAAGACCGGCGACCAGATCGAGGCCGATTTTTCGCAGACCGACGTCGATCTCGGCGGCGCGGTCCACTGCAACCGCGCCTTCACGGTCTCCTGCACCTATGCGGCGATCCGCACGGTGCTCAGCGCCGCGATCCCCAACAACGCCGGGCTCTACCGGGCCATCACGGTCAAGACCAAGCCCGGCACCTTCGTGGACGTGACGTTCCCGGCCGCGGTCGGCTCGCGCGGGCAGGTGGGCTTCCGGCTGCGCTCGATCGTGCTCGGCGCGCTCGCGACGCTCCTTCCCGACCAGATGCCCGCCTGCGCGGGCGGCTCGGAGTTCGCGATCGCGGCCTCAGGGTCGGATGCGAACGGACGCCGGTTCCTGCATCTCGAGTTCCACAACAACACGGGTCTCGGGGCGAACCCGGACTCCGATGGCCAGGACGCCGGCCCCTACTGCATCGGCAACCTCGCCAACGTGCCCGTGGAACTGATCGAGGCCGAAAACCCAATCGTCATCGACGAATACGGTTTTCTCCCTGACACCGGCGGCGCCGGGCGCTATCGCGGGGCGCTCGGTCTCGTGCGGCAGTACCGCTTCCTGACCGACGACATCCAGGTGCAGGTGCGCGCCGACCGCTTCAAGTCGAAGCCCTGGGGGCTGTTCGGCGGCGGCGCGGGCGGCGGAGCCTCCACCACGCTGAATCCCGGCACCGACAAGGCCGAGGCGCTGCCCTCGAAGTTTACCCGCCGCTTCAAGGCCGGCGACGTGCTCCGCGTCGAGATGGCGGGCGCGGGCGGCTACGGCCTGGCCGAAGAACGCGATCCGGAGGCGATCCGCGCCGACATCGCGCAGGGGAAAGTGACCGCGGCGCACGCCCGCGAGGTTTACGGCGTGGAGTGATCCGCGCCTCACGAGGTCGCGGCGTTTCGCCCCCCGAGGGCCGCGACGAAGAGAACCGCTGGCGGATCGTCATCCCGCCAGCGGTTCAGCCTTCGGGGCGTCGTCATTCTGGATTACGCTGCCGTCCATGATCTCAGCCTTCGACCTCTTCAAGATCGGCGTCGGCCCGTCGAGCTCGCACACGGTCGGGCCGATGGCGGCCGCCAAGGCCTTCCGTGATCGGGTGATGCTGACGAACGGCGTCGCGCGGGTGACCGCCGAAATCTTCGGGTCGCTGGCCTGGACCGGAAAAGGCCACGCCACCGACGTCGCGATCTGCCTCGGCCTCATGGGCCATGAACCGGCCTCGGTCGATCCGGATCTCGTCGACGGCTACATGGCGGCCTTGCGCGAAGCCAAGAGCCTGGACGGCACGCTGTCTGCGGTCGCCTTCAATCCCGAAGCCGACGTGGTGTTCGACTTCGTCGAGCTGCTGCCGCTCCACACCAACGGCATGCGGTTCCGCGCCTATGGGACGGACGGCGGGGTCTTGGACGAGCACGTCTGCTACTCGATCGGCGGCGGCTTCGTGGTCACCGAGCGCGACGCCGGAAGCGCGGACTCGACCGTCTATCCCACGCCCTTCGACAGCGGCGCAGAGCTGCTGAAGCTCTGCGGCGAGACCGGATGGACCATCGCCGAGGCCCAGCTGGAAAACGAGCTCGCGCGGCGCTCGCTCACGGACATCGAGGCCGGGCTCGACGCCGTGGCGGCCGCGATGTTCGACTGCATCGAGCGCGGCATGCGCCACGACGGCATGCTGCCGGGCGGATTGAAGGTCCGCCGCCGCGCCAAGCGCATGCGCGAGTCGCTCGACGCCCGCGCGCACATCAACAGCCGCCCGCCGCACGAGATCGTCGACTGGGTCAGCCTCTACGCGCTCGCCGTCAACGAGGAGAACGCCGGCGGCGGGCGCGTCGTCACCGCGCCGACCAACGGCGCGGCCGGCATCGTGCCGGCGGTGCTGCGCTATTGCCGCGACTTCTGCCCCGGCTGGTCGGTCGAGCGTGGCCGCGAGTTTTTGCTGACCGCGACGGCGATCGGCGGGCTCATCAAGCGCCGCGCGTCGATCTCCGGCGCGGAAGTCGGCTGCCAGGGCGAGGTCGGCTCGGCCTCGGCGATGGCGGCGGCGGGGCTATGCGCCGCGCTTGGGGGCACGGCCGAGCAGATCGAGAGCGCGGCCGAGATCGCGATGGAGCACCATCTCGGCATGACCTGCGACCCGATCGGCGGGCTTGTCCAGATCCCCTGCATCGAGCGCAACGCCTTCGGGGCCAACAAGGCGATCGTGGCCGCCTCGCTGTCGCTGCGCGGCGACGGCGTGCATCGCGTGACGCTCGACGAGGTCATCGAGACCATGCGCCAGACCGGCGCGGACATGCAGGCCAAGTACAAGGAGACATCGCAAGGGGGGCTCGCGGTCAACGTCGCGGCGTGCTGAGGGCGGCTCTCCCGCCGGTCGACGGCGGCCGATGAACGCGATAGGGGAGCGCCCCGAACGGAGCGCAAGGCCGGCCGACATGACGCAGGACCACCCCGTCGTCCTTTCAGAAGCCGTGCGCTTCGACCTTCCGGCCAAATCCGGCGCGGCGCCCTATCGCATCTTCCTGCGCACGCCGCCCGGAGACGCGCCGCCGGAGGGGTGGCCCGTGCTCTACATGCTGGACGGCAACGCGGTGTTCGCGACCGCGGCCGACGCGATCCGCGTTCAGGCCGCCTGGCCGCTCGGCACCGGGGTGCGTGAGGCCGCGGTCGTCGCGATCGGCTATCCGACCGAGGCGGCCTATGACAGCGTCCGGCGCTCCTGGGACTACAGCCCGCCGCCCGGCGCGACCTATCCGCCGCACGTCGCCGGCGGACCCGACGTTCTGACGGGCGGCGCGGACGAGTTCCTCGCCTTTATCGAAGAGACGCTGAAGCCCGAGATCTCCCGGCGCCTGCCGGTGAATCCCGCCCGGCAGGCGATCTTCGGGCACTCGTTCGGCGGCCTGTTCGTTCTCTACGCCCTGTTCAACCATCCGGAGGCGTTCGCGACGTGGACCGCGGCCTCGCCGACGGTCTATTGGGAGAACTTCACGCTGCTGCGCTCGGCGGAGCGGTTCGAGGCGCGCGCCGACCGTCCGTCGGGCAAGCGCGTGCTGATTTCGGTCGGCGAATACGAGCAGACCCTCGCGCCCTTCCAGGTCGGCGCCGAGGACGAGGAGAAGCGCCGGGCGGGGCATGAGCGGAGCCGCACGGAAGAGAACGCGCGGGCGATGTCCGAAAGGCTCGCGGCGATGGATGATCTCGAGGTCTCTTACGAGCTCATTCCATGCGAAACGCACATGACCGTCCTGCCGACCGCGATCAATCAGGCCATCCGGTTCGCGTTCGGGGCGTGGATCCGTTGAGAATACTTCAGACTCGGCGCGTATGACGAGAGAGTACAGCGTATTATTTGAGCTATAATAATTAAATACATTGAATAATCGCTTGACAATCAATCTGCAGGCGCCCAGCAACCGCCCCGTATCTGAAACTCATGATCGCGGGGGCGGATGGGCATGGGGGCTGCGCGCAGACTGACGTTGCGGCTTGCGGGGGCGGCGGCGTTGTCCGTCACCGTCGGGGCGGGCGAGGCGAGGGCGCAGGACGACGCGACGCCGCTCGACGGGATCGAGGTGCAGGGCCGCGGCCAAGGCGGCGGCGCGAACCCGGGCGCCGGGGGGACGGGCCGCGGCCCGGTCCAGGGCTATGTCGCGACCGAGAGCCGGGCCGGCACGAAGACCGACACGCCAATCATGGAGACCCCGCGCTCGGTCGAGGTCATCGGCCGCGAGGAGCTGGAGGACCGCGCCGCCACCTCCATTCCGGAGGCCGTGCGCTATTCGCCGGGCGTCACCACCAACGGCTCGGGCTTCGATCCGCGCTTCGACCAGATCTCGATCCGCGGATTCCCGGTCAACACCTTCGGCGACTACAAGGACGGGCTGCGGCAGGCGCAGGGGCAGTTCGCGACCTTCCGCACCGACCCGTTCCAGCTCGAGCGCATCGACATCATCAAGGGCCCGGCCGCCGTGCTCTACGGCCAGTCGACGCCCGGCGGCCTGATCGACCGCGTGTCGAAGCGCCCGACCGCAGAACCGCAGTTCGAGGCGATCGGCACGATCGGCGGCACAGGCCGCTACGAGGCCGGCTTCGACGCCAGCGGGCCGCTCAACGCCGAGGGAACGCTCACCGGCCGGCTGACGGCGCTCGGCCGGCTCGGCGAGGTCGACTTCGACATCGAGGACGAGCGCTTCTTCCTCGCGCCCTCGTTCACATGGGCGCCGAACGACGAGACCAGGATCACCATTTATGGCCTCGCCCAGAAGGACGAGACCGACAGCAACGTCGCGGTGATGAACGCCGGCATTTCGCCGAACATCAACGTCCTGAACATCCGCGCCAGCGATCCGGACTACGATTATCTGAAGCAGGACCAATACCAGCTCGGCTACGAGCTGGAGCACGCCTTCAACGAGACCTTCACGGTGCGCCAGAACGCCCGTTACAATCACCTCGACATGCGCTCGCGCTACCTCACCGCGGGCGTCTCGGGCGGAGGCTTCGACCCGGCGCGGCCGAACGTCTACCGGCGCGGCTCATGGGCGATCGACGAGACGATCGAGGCGGTCCAGCTCGACAACCAGCTGCAGGCGAAGTTCGAGACCGGTGCGATCCGCCACACCATGCTGTTCGGGCTCGACTACCAGTGGTCGGAGTCGCGCCAGGGGCAGGGGAGCCTCGCGGCGAACCCGGCCTACGACCTCGACATCGACGACCCGCGCTACGGCGTCGACGGCCCGACGCCGCCGATCACGACCCGCACCGACATCGGCCTGAAGCAGCTCGGCCTCTATGCGCAGGACCAGATCAAGATCGGGGAGCGCTGGAACATTTCGGCCGGCGTCCGGCGCGACTGGGCGAACCGAACGTCGGACAACACGCGCTTCGACGGAAGCGCGCCGACCGCCTCGGCCGAGCGCGACGACAAGGCGTTTTCCTACAACATCGGCGTGCTCTACGCCTTCGAGAGCGGGATTTCGCCCTACGCCAGCTATTCGACCTCGTTCCTGCCCGCAGCCGTTCGCGGCCCGAACGGCGGACTGCTCAAGCCGACCGAAGGCGAGCAGATCGAGGCGGGCGTCAAATACCAGCCGCCGGGATCGAGCAGCCTGTTCACCGCCGCGGTCTACCGGCTCACCGAGAAGAACGCGGTGAAATACGATCCGCTCAACGGCGCCGCGCAGGCGATCGGCGAGATCGAGACCCGCGGCGTGGAGCTCAGCGCCCGCATCGACCTCGCGCAGGGCTTCAAGGCGATCGCCTCCTACAATTACAACGACGCCGAGATCAAACGGGATTCGGTCGCGGCGAACGTCGGCAACCAGCCGCTGGTGACGCCCAGGCACACGGCCTCGGCCTGGCTCGACTACGAGTTCCAGGGCGGCGCGCTTGCGGGCCTCGGCTTCGGAGCGGGCGTGCGCCATGTCGGGGCGAGCTACGCCGAAAACGCCAACGTCATCCGCAACAGGCCCTACACGCTGCTCGACGCCGCGGCCCGCTACGATTTCGGCACAGCGAATCCGAAGCTCGCGGGTTATTCGCTGGCGCTCAACGCCACCAATCTGGCGGACAAGGACGCGCCTGTGTGCAACAGCGGTCGGTGCTATCTGAGCCAGGGACGAACGGTGATCGGGACGCTGCGCTATCGCTGGTGAGGACTTTCAGGAACGCGAACGGCGCGGCGTCACGCGACGGGCCGCCGTCGCGCTTGCGGCCGCCGCAGCGCTTGCGCCCGTGCGCGTCCGCGCGTCGGACGCCCCGCGCGCCGTCACCGGCGACTACGGCATCGCCCAGACGCTGATCGCGATGGGGCGGCCGCCCATCGCGATCGCGGCCGCGGACGACTGGGACGATTGGGTGGTGGAGCCCCGGCTGCCCGCTGGAATCGTCAATCTCGGGACGTCGCGCGAGATCAATCTCGAGATCCTGAGCCAGCTGAAGCCCGACGTCATCTTCTCCACTCCCTATCTCGAGCGCCTCCGCCCGAAGCTCGAGCGCGTCGCGCCGGTCGAGAGCTTTCCGGTCCACGCCACCGGATCCTCGCCCTGGCCGAACCTCGTGGCGGCGGCGCGCGCCATGGGCAAGCGGCTCGGCGCGGAACAGGAGGCCGAGGGGCTCGTCGCGCGGACCGAAGCCGAGCTTGCGGCTTTGTCGGAGCGCGTGGCTCCGCTTCGCGATCGGCCCGTGCTGCTCGCCGCCTTTCAGGACGCGCGCAACGCCTGGGTCTATGGGGCGAACAGCCTCTATGAGGACGCGCTCCAGCGGCTCGGCCTGACCAATGGCTGGACCCGCCCGACCAATCCGTGGGGCTTTTCGCAGGTCGGCGTCGAGGCGCTTGCGCAGGCGCGCGGCGCTCGGCTGTTCTGCCTCGCCCCGACGCCGCCGGACGCGCTTGCGCTTCTTTCGGGGAGCCCGATCTGGCGCGCGACGGGGTTTGCGGACGAAGGCCGACTGTTCCGCCTGCCGCCGGTGCTCGCCTTCGGCGGCCTACCGTCCGTGACGCGTCTCGCGCGGCTCCTGGCGGAGGCCGCCCAGCGTGCATGACGGGTTCCGCCCGGCGCTCGTCGCCGTGCTCGCGCTCATCGGGCTCGGCGCGGTCGCCATGGCGCTCAACCTGTCGGCGCGGCTGCCTGTCGGGCTCTGGCTCGAGGCGCTGTTGGCGCCCTCGGCCGACGACATCCGTGAGCTTCTCGTCCATTACAGCGTCGCGCCGCGCGCCGTCGTCGCGCTGATCGCGGGAGCGGGGCTCGCGCTCGCAGGCGCCGTGCTCCAGCAGGCGCTGCGCAATCCGCTCGCCTCGCCCTCGACGCTCGGCGTCTCGGCCGGCGCGCAGCTTGCTTTGTCGCTGGCGACGGTGGCGGCGCCGTCTGCGCTTCTGGCCGGCCGGGAGGTGGTGGCGCTTCTCGGCGGCGCGGCCTCGACCGCGGTGGTGACGGCGCTCTCCTGGCGAAGCCGCTTCGCGCCGCTGACCGTGATCCTGTCCGGCATGGTGGCGGCGATGTTCTGCGGCGCGGCGGCCTCCGCGCTCACGCTCTTCAACGAGCGGATGCTGACGGGCCTCTATGTCTGGGGCAGCGGCGCGCTGAACCAGCAGGACTGGTCGGTCGCGGGCCCGCTCGGCGTGAAGGTCGCGGTCCTCGCCGGCCTCGTCGCCCTCACGGTCCGGCCGCTGCAGCTGCTGGAGATGGACGAGCCGGCCCGCAGCCTCGGCCTGTCGGTGGTTCGGCTGCGGCTCGTCACGATCGGACTGGCGGTGGCGCTCACCGCCGTCATCGTCAGCGCCGTCGGCGTCATCGGTTTTATCGGGCTCGCTGCGCCTGCGCTCGCCCGCGCTCTCGGCGTCCGAAGGCTGAGGGACCGGCTCGCCTGGAGCGCGGCGATCGGCGCGGCGATCCTGTTTGCGACCGACGCGCTTCTCCAGGCCGCCGAGGCCTTGGCGCATCTAAACGTGCCGACCGGAGCCGCGACGGCGCTGATCGGCGCGCCGACGCTGGTCTGGCTCGCCTCCAGGTTGCGCAACCCCGCGCCGGTCGAGACCGAGCGCCCCGCCGGGCCGCGCGTGCGGCGCGTCGGCCTGGCGATCTGCTTGCTGGCGACCGCGGTTCCGGTCGCGTTGCTCGCCTCGCTCGCGATCGGCCCAGCGCCGGGCGGAGGCCTGTCGGTCGCGCCATGGCCCGAGCTCGCCGAGCTCCTGCCGTGGCGCTGGCCCAGGACCCTCGGGGCCGGGGCCGCGGGCGCGATGCTGGCGGCCGCAGGGCTGATGCTCCAGCGCCTGACCCGCAATCCGATCGCAAGCCCCGAAGTGCTCGGCGTGAGTTCGGGCGCCGCGCTTGGCTTCGTGCTCGCGCTGCTGTTCGCCCCATCGCCGGGCTTGGCGGTCCAGACCGCGGCTGCGGCTGCCGGAGGCTTTCTGGTCGCGGGCGCGCTGCTCGGGCTCGGACGCGGCGGCAGGCTCGCGCCCGAACAGCTCCTGATCGCCGGCGTCGCGCTCGGCGCCATGTTCTCGGCGCTGCTCGCGATCCTGATGGCGAGCGGCGACCCGCGCATGCTGCTGGTCGCGAACTGGATGGCGGGCTCGACCTACGACGTCGAGCCTGCGGTCGCGGTCGGGACCATGGCCTGCGCGATCGTGCAGATCGCCGCCTCGTTCCTCGTCGTGCGCTGGCTCGATCTCGCGCCGCTCGGGCGACCGTTCATGCTCTCGGTCGGCGCATCGCCGGCCGTCGCAGGTTTGGGCGTCCTCGCCCTCTGCGCGACCCTGACCGCGGGCGCGACGCTCGCGGTCGGCCCCTTGAGCTTCGCCGGGCTGATCGCGCCGCATCTCGCGCTGCGTCTCGGCTTCGCGCGCGCCGGCGGCCAGCTTGCGGCGGCCGCGCTCATCGGCGCGCTGACGATGATCGCGGCGGACTGGCTCGGGCGGGTGGTCTACGTGCCGTTCCAGGTTCCGGCCGGGCTCATCGGCATGCTGATCGCCGGACCGCTGCTGATGTGGCTGCTGCAGCGCCGATGAGGCCCCGCGTCAGTCGCAGGGTTTCGGCGTGACCGTCTCGGTTCCGTCCTGCGCCATGGTGACGGTCTCGCCGCAGTTCGGCCTTGCCTGGCCGTCCTGCGGGGCGTCGCCCGCGCTTTTCGGCTGCTTTCCGATCGGAACGGTGACGCCGAGCGCGTCGTCCATCTGCGGCGGCCCTCCCATTCCCGGGCCCGCGTCGCGAACTTCCGGCGCGCCGATGTCGCGGGCGAACGCCGGGATGGACCCTGCGGCGACCAAGGCGAAGAGCGTTCCGCAGATCATTGTTCGGCTAATCATCGGCGGACCTTTCGTCCAGAGTGGGTGCGCGAGCGCGCGTCGGCGTCGGCGGGCGGCTGCTCGCAATGCTAGATCATGCGCGCCGCGGAGGCGACATCCCAAAAGGGCGGCCGAGGTCGATCAAATGCCGGACGTTCCGGCGGAGGCGCATTGACCAAGGACCATTTCGCCGAGGACAGGCGGCGCGTTCCAGGCCGGATCCTGTTGCCTCCTCTTCGACTTGAGGTAGACTCGCGACATCTCAGCCTTGGTTCGGGGGATGACCATGGTTCGGCCTGCCGTCGCGCTCTTCATGCTGTTGGCGTCAGGCGCCGCAGCCTTCGCCGAGGAGGCGCCGCCGTCAGCGCCTGCGGCGGTGGACGTGGTCGCGATTCGCGGCGCGCCTGCGGACCCTGCGGCGATCGACGACCTGCCCAACCCGCCGGAGCTGCGCTCGCGCGACGGCGTGCTCGAGGTCGAGCTCACCGCGCGGCCGAGCTGGATCCGCGTCGCGGGCAAGCGGTTCCGCAGCAACGTCTATAACGGCCTCTACATCCCGCCGACGCTCGTGCTCAGCCGCGGCGACACGCTGCGGATGAAACTCAACAACGAGATCGGGCCGGCGGACGTCCAGTTCAAAAAGTCCGTCCGCACCAACATGCATTACCACGGCGCGGACGTGAGCCCGAAGGCGCCGGGCGACGACGTCTTCCTCAAGGTCAAGGCCGGGACGAGCTTCGACTATGTCGTGCCGTTCCCGAGCGACCATCCCGAAGGGCTGCACTGGTATCACCCCCATGCGCACGGCGTGGTGAACAAGCAGATCCTGTCGGGCATGTCCGGCATGCTGATCGTCGACGGCTACATCGAGGCCCACTATCCGGAGCTCGCGGGCCTTCGCCGGCGCGTGATGGTGCTCAAGGACATCGTCCTTCCCAACGAGACCGCCACGACGCTGACGCTCAACGGCTACACCGACGCGCCGGTGAAGGCCCGGCCGGGCGAGTGGCAGGTCTGGCAGGTCGGCAATCTCGGCGCGAACTCGTTCTTCAAGTTCGCGCTCGCCGGCCACGAGTTCTGGACGATCGAGCGCGACGGCAACGTCCTCGTCACGCCCGAGCGGCAGGAGACGCTGTTCCTCGCGCCCGGCGCGCGCGTGACCGTCGCGGTGAAGGCCGGGGCGGCCGGCAGCTACAAGCTGAGCTCGCTTAACGTCGACACCGGGCCGACCGGCCTGCCGAACGACGCCGCCGACCTCGGGACCTTCATCGTCGCGGGCGACCCGAAGCCCGACCGCGGGATCAGCGAGCGCGTCCAGGAGCCTGCGGCGAACAGGAGCGCGATCTTTCCGCGCCCGAGGGACATCAAGAACCTCCCCATCACCCGCGAGCGCGTGTTCGAATTCTCGGACGCGAAGGACTTCAGCAAGTTCTACATCAACGGCCAGATCTTCGACCCGAACGTCGTGAACACCACGACCCGGGTGGGCGACGTCGAACGGTGGATCCTGCGCAACCTCGCGACCGAACTCCACGTCTTCCACCTGCACCAGACCTCGTTCCTGGTGCAGGAGAAGGGCGTCGGCAGACAGCCGGACGCGACGGGCCTGCGCGACGTCATCACCCTGCCTTACGCGGCCGACGGCAAGCCCGGAGAGGTGTCGGTCATCATCCCCTTCACCAATCCGGTGATGACCGGGCAGTTCGTCTATCACTGCCATCTCGTCGGCCATGAGGACGCCGGGATGATGCAGTCGATCCGCGTGCTGCCCCAGCGCACCGCGGCGGAGGACGCCTGGCGGATGTTCGGCCGCATGCTCGGCTCCGACGAGCCGCCGCCGTGGTGGCCGGCCCGCGCCCAGCGCGCCGCGCGGCTTCCCGAGGCCAACGAGCTGACGGCGGCGCTCAACGGCGAGATCTGCGTGACGTCGGACCCGGCCGACGAGCGCGAAGAGGCGAACCTCTGGGTGTCGGGCCGCGGACCCGTGACGCCGACGAACTGAAGGCGGAGATCACAGCCGGCTCGGCCGTCATGCCCGCACGAAGCGCGGGCGTGACGGCGGTGGTTCGACCTGAAACGTCACACGCTCGGGGACGCGCGCAACCGATGCTCGTCGGCGTCCGCGGCCGCCTGCTCGACGGGGAGGCGCCGCCGCCAGAACGCCTCGCCGGGCCAGCGTCGCACCGCGCCGTAGTAGAAGGCGCGCCGCCTGAGATACTCGTCCCACATCCGTCGCTGCGCCTCGTCGTGACGGACGACGTAAGGGTTGCGCGCGTCGAGCTCGGCTGCGCCCTGCGAACAGTCCTCGCCCTGCGAAGAGTCCTCCAGCGCGTAGTGGATCAGGTGCCCGGCGTCGCTGGCGGACTTAAGCGCCTTGTCGACGCCTTGCGACGACAGCGGATCATAGGCCTGCGCCGCGTCGCCGACCGCCATCCAGGCGTCGCCGCAGAACGCCTGCAGCCGCTGGCCGCCGGCCGGCGCGCCGCGGATCGCCCCGTAGGGTCGATAACCGCGATCCCTGAGCACGGGCGCGATCATCGCCGAGCGTTCCAAGAGCCCGTCGAAACCGTCCGGCGACGCGGCGAGCCGCGCGGCCGGCAGGTCGCGGTCCGTGTAGAAGACGACCAGCCGCCCCGTTTCGCCCCCCACGGCTCCCGGCAGCCGGCTGCTGTACCACCAGCCCTCCGGCGCCGCCTCGATGCGGGTGCGGCGATCGTCGTCGCCGCCCGGGCATGAGAACCATCGCGCATAGGCGAACAGCCGGTCGTCGTCGTCCTCGATCGAAGCCCCGAGCGCCCGGCCCACGACCGCCTGCCGGCCGGAGCAGTCGACGAGATAGCGGGCCCGGTCCTGACGGGCGCCCGCGTCCGTCGCGAGAGTCACGCGCCAGTTGAGCGAGCCGTCTAGGACGCGCTCGCAGGATTGGAAGCTCGCGCCCTTGAGCAGCGTCGCGCCGGCTGCGGCCGCAGCGTCGCGCAAGGCGTCGTCGAAGGCGGGCCTGTCGACGCAGAGCCCATGACCGCTCGATGCGAAGAAGAAATCCGCGGCGTCCGCGCCCTCGCTCGCCCAGGACGAAACGTTTCCGGTCGTCGGGAAGGCGTCGAAGGGCCGCCCGGCCGTCCCGGTCTCAGGCCCGAGAAAATGCGCGATCAGGTCGATCGAGGCCGGCGGCAGCGTCTCGCCAAGCTTCACGCCCGTCGATCGCCGCTTCTCGACCAGCAGCGCGCGCCGTCCGAGCCGCGCCAGCGTAAGGGCGGTCGCGGATCCGGCCGGGCCGGATCCCACGACGATGACGTCCCACATCTCGCCGGCCGGGTCGGCGCCCTGGCTCACTTGGCCGGGGGCGACTTGGCCTGCGGCGGCCGGTTGAGCGCGGGATCGCGCTCGTGCTCGACGAACACCATCTGGCCGTTGTCCTTCAGGAAGCCGCCGTCCTCGGTCCTGAGCGGCAGCACCATACCGAGCTTGGGCCAGGCGTAGGCCATCTGCTGGTAGCCGTCGTCGGACGAGAGCGGCTCGCCGCTCTCGTCATAGCCGCGGAACCATTCCTTGTAGGTCCGGGTCTGGGTCGCCCTGTCGTATTCGAACACGACGTCGGGGCGCTGCGTCGGCCACCAGGCCGTGTCGCAGGACCAGAAGTCGCCCTGCCACGGGCTCGACATGTAGGCCGCCACCGATCCGGGCTCGACGCCTCCAGCCACCCGGAACGCCTCGGCGAAGTTCTCGCGGTAGAGGATGAGATAGGGAAACTCGATCCCGGGATGGAAGCCGCCACCGATGGTCGGCTCCAGCGCCGAGGCGTCGAGGGCGTGCGGCTGGTCGGCGAGCGGAAGCTCGTCGAGCGCGACGGGCCGCACCGGCTCGCCGACCTCGAAGTTTCCGTCGGCCCACTCTTTCAGATGGTTGAGCTGCCAGTCGGTGAGGCTGAGAAACTGGTCGGGAAGGTCGAAGCCCGTCTCCTCGTTCTGGGCGGGCTTGCCGCCCGTGCCCCAGAGCTTGGGCATCTTGTAGTCTTCCTCTTCTCGCTTGAACTCCTCGTCCTTCCAGGTCGTCGGACGCTGCGGGGGAGGGGGCTGCAGGGAGTCGACGAGGCGGCCGCGCTTTCCCGGCGCGCGGCGCATCAGATTGTAGATCATCTGCCGCATCGACCGGCTCTTCTCGGTCGGGTCGGTGAAGGCGGCCATGTAGCGGTCGTTGAGCAGGTTGCCCGGCTGCCGCGGGCCATGGGCGGCGTCCTTCGTCTCGGGCTTCACGCCCGCCGCCTCGGCGCTCACCCAGCCGTAGTTCACCGCCTTGGCGAACACAGGATAGACGTCGCGATAGAAGTTCGTCTTCCGGCTCGCGTGCGGGTAGGCCTCGGGAAACGCCTCGTAGACGCGGTCGAGGATCGAGACCACGTGGAGCATGTAGGGCGAGAACTTCGGCGGCGCGGTGACGATCCAGGCGCCCGCGCGGGCGTTCCGCGCGCCCTCGTCCGCCGCAGACGTCACGCCGTCGCGCGTGCTCAGAACCGTTCCGTCCTTGAGCGTGACGGTGACGTCGATCTCGCCGCCGCAGGTGTCGTCCCACCAGCCGGGCACGTTGAAGTAAGCGAACTGGTTGGTGAGCGGGTTGCGGCCGCCGTCCGGGCCGTTCGGCGGGCTGTGGGTCTCGCTCGGGTTCGACAGCGCGACCTTGGGCGTCGTCACGCATTCGCCCTTTCCGCCCGCCGGCACGAACAGCAGGCGGTCGCCGTCGTCGAGGCGAAGCTGGCCGAGCTCGATGTCCCGCGCGGCCTCGTAGGTCACCTCGACCTCCTGCGACGGGTCCTTGGGCGTGAAGCCGACGAAGCGCAGCTCGCCCGGCAGCTTGCTCTTCTCGACGTCGACGAAGACGTCGCCCTTCATGACGACGGGGCCGGCCTCGCCGGACGAGATCGTGTGGACGCCCGGATCGATGATCAGCTTGTCGCGCTCGATCGGCTTCTTGCCCGGCTGGACGGACGGATTGCGCAGCTTGTCCGGATCGAACAGATAGGCGCCCTGAAACGCGTAGTTCGCCGCCTTCATGTTGCGGACATGGACGCGCCAGCGCAGGGATTGGACGAGGTCCGACTGTTTGGTGAGCTCGGCCACGACCTTGCCGTCGGCGTCATAGCCGTAGACCCGGTAGCGCTGCGCCTGCCGCTTCAGGCGCGCATCGGCGTCGCGATAGGATCCGCCGTTCGGTCCCGGCCCGCCTTTCCCGCCTGGATCGACCACGAGGCCCGGCGCTTCGGGCCCGACGAAGAACTCGTCGCTGTTCCCGAGGCGCGCGATGCCGATGCCGGGATGGATGCGGATGGTCTTGATCGTCTCGGACATGGCTTGTCGCCCTCCGGAATGACGGGATCTGCGGGAAATCGGATCAGGTTTGGAGACCGGCGCCTGAGCGAGGACGCGGCGTCAGGCGCGGTCAGAGCGTCCTGTCGGACGCGACGAACTTCCAGTCCAGCGCGTCGGCGCTCGCGACCACGAAGCGGTTTCCGGAATGCTCGATCTCGGCGTAGGTCAGCCCGCGCAGCTCGGTCTGCGTGCGCACCGAGAAGCCGCCGCCGAAGCTCGCGCGAATCGATTTCTCGACGGCGGGATCGACCCCCGCCGCCATGCCGGGGGCCGTCTCGGCGCGCGTCGCCGCGCCGGCGGCGCCAGGCAAGAGAGCGGCCGGGGCCGCGCCGAGCATCGCCACGAAGTCTCTGCGCCTGATGGTCATAGCCCGTCGCCGCTGGTGA
The DNA here is from genome assembly GCF_042648545.1 of Chenggangzhangella methanolivorans. Classification (NCBI taxonomy): domain Bacteria; kingdom Pseudomonadati; phylum Pseudomonadota; class Alphaproteobacteria; order Hyphomicrobiales; family Methylopilaceae; genus Chenggangzhangella; species Chenggangzhangella methanolivorans. The sequence goes on along the minus strand of NZ_JBHRXS010000003.1, from coordinate 2,455 downwards.
ACTTGCTCCTGTTCTAAAAGCGCGGAGATGTTCGTCAAGCGACAGATTTGTCAGGCGACGTCCGCCGCGCGGACAGCGCCGGGACGCCTCGGACGCTCGGTTTTTACTGGGCCTTAAACGCAACTTTATAGTGTGCCGCAAAGTGAAGCCGGATCGGCCAGCCATGCGCTCATCTCTCAGCCGTCGACAATTCGCCATCGGCTCCGCCGTCAGTCTGCTCGCTCCGGCGGCGGCGCGGGCCCGCACGGTCTTCGACGACTGCTCATGGTGCGCGCCCGGCGACGCGGCCTGGTCGCGACTCGCCGAGATCCTCGGGAACGGCCTTCTGCGTCCCGGAGACGCGGGCTTTTCCGCGCGCGCCCGGCCGCAGAACCTGCGCTACGCCCGGATCGAGCCGCAGGCGATCGCGCGGTGCGGCTCCGCCGAGACGGTGTCCAAGGCGCTGCGCTGGTGTCGGGAGATGGACATGCCCTTCGCCATCCGCGGCGGCGGGCATTCGTTCGCCGGGCACTCGTCCTCGTCCGGCCTCCTGATCGACCTGTCGCCGATGAAGCAGGTGGCCTATGACGCGGCGAGCGGCCGCGTCACGATCGGAGCGGGCTGCCTCAACCGGGACGTCGCCGCGGGGCTTCGCGCGGCGGGCCGCGCCATCACCCATGGCCGCTGCCCGACGGTCGGCATCGCGGGCTTCATGCTGGGCGGCGGCATCGGCTTCAACATGCGCCGCTTCGGCGTCGGCTCGGACGCGATGACGGGCGCCGAGATCGTCACCGCCGACGGCGCGGTGCGCTCCGTGTCGCAAGGAGCCGAACCGAACCTGTTCTGGGGCTTGCGCGGCGGAGGCGGCGGCAATTTCGGCGTCAGCACCTCGTTCACGGTCGCGACCGTTCCGGCCGACGAGGCCATCACGGTGTTTTCCCTGCGGTGGGAGGACAAGATCGAGGCGACGCTCGCCGCCCTCATCCCCGCGATCGAGGCCGCGCCGGAGGCGCTCGGCGTCATCGTCGCGCTGAGCGCGCCGCCGGGGCAGGGCGGTCCGATCCATCTCGAGCTCGTCGGCCAGTGGGCCGGGCAGGAGCAGGGTTTCGCGACGTGCTGGCCACGACCTTCAGGGTCGCCGAGCCGGCGCACAGCGAGATCTCGGTTCTTCCCTACTGGGACGCGCAGACCGCGCTCGCCGAAGCCGGCGCGCCGAACTTCTATCAGGAGCGATCCGGCTTCATTCGCCAGAGCCTCGACGAACGCATGCTGTCGGCCGCGCTGCGCTGGCTGCGGAACCGGCCGCCCGGCGGCAAGGACGTCGACGTCGCCTTCTTCCCGACGGGCGGCGCGATCAACCGCGTCGCGCCCGACGCCACCGCCTTCGTGCATCGCGACAGTCGCTGGCTTTTCGAGATCGGCCTCGACTGGAGCGCGCAGGAGCACGTCTCGCCGCACTACATGCGCGCCGCCAAGGCCTGGCAGGACGGCTTTTACGCGGAGTTCCGGGAGATGTGCGGGACGAGCGCCTATCAGAACTTCCCCGACCCCTCGCTCACGGACTGGCGGCGCGCCTATTATGGCGACAACCTCGCCCGGCTCGAGCAGGTGAAGGCGGCCTACGACCCGACCAACATGTTCCGCCACGACCAGTCGCTGTGACGCCTCAGGCGTAGCGGGAGAGGCGCGTTCCGACGTCGGTTCCGGCGAGGAACGCCTGCTCCGCGAACCCTCGATCGTTCGCGACGGATCCTGAGGCTGCGACGGTTCCGTCGTCCGGCTCTGGGACAGCGGCCGCGTTCGCGAGGCGCTCCGGCGAAGGCACGAGCGCCGCCACGGCGGCGAAGTTTTGGGCGATCTCCTGCGGCGTCGGCGGATCGAGGGGATCTGCGAGCGCCGCGAGCGCGGCGTCTTCCGCCTCGGCGGCTGCGGCCTGCGCGCCGGCGAGGTTCGAAATCGCCTCGCGCGGCGTGGCGGCGAGCGCGACGGTCGCGGCGCGGGCCGAGGAGGTCAGGCTTTCGATCGCCGGCGGCTCGGAGACGGTCCGCGGCTCGACCGGCCCGACGGGGCGCGGGTCCGTCGCGGCGTCGTCGACGGCGCGGGGCGCCGCCGCGGATCGGCTGCTTCGAAGCTCGTCGACCGAGGGATAGATCGACGGGCCGGCGAAACGCTCAAGCGGGGTGATCGCCATGTCGCTCTCCTTTCGCGCTTTGCCGAACAACGCGCGAAAGACGGACTTGGACGAAGACGTGATCGAACGTGGTTGGTCGATCGTTAAGACAAAGATCCCGCGTCGATCTGTCCCGAAGGGTAGGGCGGCCGCGCAGGAGGACGATCTACATCCGTCCGAAACGACCCCTGGATGCTTCGTGGAGATGCAAGCGTTGCGAAGACCTATGAGATCTGGCGACTGGAGCTGGTCTGCCCCCTGAGAAGTGGTCCTCCCTGATGTATGGCTTTTGGCCATGTGGAGGAC
>NZ_JBHRXS010000002.1:0-12370 GCF_042648545.1 Chenggangzhangella methanolivorans | reverse complement strand
CAGCCATCAAGCTCGTCGCCGCGCGTCTCTGGGTCAACGCGTTATGAGTCCGCTTCCTAGCGCGATGCGCAGGCGTCGCGCCGCATACGCCTCTTCGCCCTCGGGCGTTTCGGCCTCATCGGGACGACCTCCATCATAGGGACAGGCGCCAGTTCGACGTCGGCCCGCGGCGCGTCCCATGTGGGTAAGCTTGTCCCCGCCCGCCCGCCTCCGGCGCGAAGCATGTATCGCGGGCGTCTGATCAGCGGGATGTTGGTTTCGTTTTCGCTCACGGACGGGTATCCGATGGACCATGCCGGCGCGCTGTCGGCCAGCCTCCTGCATCTTCTCGACAAGCCGCGCGCTCGCTTATCACTTGCTTCGTCGATCATCTCGTTGACATTGAGCGGCGTTCATAGGCGCCGCCGCAGCGCGGCAAATCGAATGCGCGACTTACAGATGATCATTTCGAGCGTTACAAGTAAATCTCCGATAAGATGAGGTCGACGTCTCAGGATACATTAATCAATTTCGTTTGTCCTGTTGAAAACAGCGCGCGCATGCCGCTTCATCGCCGCGACGCGCAAACAATCTGCCGACTGACCTCAGCCAATCTGGTTCCAGATGAAAATCGTCCCGTCGTCAGTCCAACTGCTTCTCGAGCGGCTGAGAGCGACCTACACGGCCGAGGAAGCACGCCTTCGTCTCAGCCGGCAGGCCGAGCGGGCGCCTGAGCGCACGCTGCGGTCTGCGCGCGAGGCGAGTTCGGCCAACATCTCGTCGCTCTGGCGCCAGCTCGGCGCGGCCGGCGTCGAAATCGCAGGCGTCGAGCAGGAGCTCGCGGACCAGCGAACCCTCGAACAGGCCGAGCGCTACTCCGGCAACATCGAGGCGATGGTGGGCACGGTGAAGCTGCCGGTCGGCGTCGTCGGGCCGCTGCTGGTGAACGGGCTCAACGCGAAGGGCCTGTACTACGCGCCGATGGCCACCACGGAGGCCGCGCTGGTGGCGTCCTATGCGCGCGGAGCGATGGTCGCGACCAGGTCCGGCGGGGTGACGACGGCGCTCCTCAACGAAGGGGTGCTGCGCACGCCGGGCTTCAAGTTCTCGGGCCTCATCGACGCCGGGCTCTTCGTCGAATGGGTGGCGCGCAACGCCGACGAGCTGAAAGCCGCGGCCGAGGCCACCACGCGGCACGGCAAGCTGATCGCGCTCGAGCCGATCATCGACAACGACATCGTGTTCCTGCTCTGCCGCTACACGACCGGCGACGCCTCGGGCCAGAACATGGTCACGATCGCGACTGACGCGCTCTGCGCGAAGATCGAGCAGGACTGTCCGGTGAAACCGCTGCACTGGTTCATCGAGGCGAACTTCTCCGGTGACAAGAAAGCCTCCTATATTGGCCTGATCACGGGCCGCGGCCGGAAGGTCTCGGCCAGCACCGTGATCCCGGAGGCGCTGGTCGAAAAGCACCTGCATGTCTCGATCGACCGGATGCTGGCCTATGGCGAGATGGCCAATCTCGGCGCGCTCTTGAGCGGCCAGATGGGCGCGCAGGGCCACTACGCCAACGGGCTTGCGGCCTTCTACATCGCGACCGGCCAGGACGCCGCCTGCGTGTCGGAAAGCGCTGTCGGCTTCACCCGCATGGAGAGACGGGAAGACGGGCTTTTCGTCTCCGTGACGCTTCCGAACATCCTCGTCGGGTCGGTCGGCGGCGGCACGGGCATGCCGAGCCAGTCGGCCGCGCTCTCGCTGCTCGGCCTGAAAGGCGCAGGCCATGGCGCGGCGCTCGCCGAGGTGACGGCGGCGCTCTGCCTCTGCGGCGAGATCTCGATCATGGCGGCGATCGCCGCGGGTCACTTCTCCTCGGCGCACGAAAAGCTCGCAAGGAAGCGCTGATGTCGGTCGACGAGGCCTCGCCGCCGCTCGCGAAACGCCTCTGGATCTATCAGGCGGAGCGCTTTCCGCTCGCCAAGACCGCGCCGCTGATCGCGGTGTTTTCCGTCGCCAGCATCAGCGTCTCGGCGCATCTCGCCGGGCGGCCTCTGCCGGGCTTCTGGGCGTTCGCGGTCGCGTTCGCCGTGACGATGATCCTGTTCTTCGAGATGCGCGCCTGCGACGAGGTCAAGGACGCCGAGGACGATCGCCGCTTCCGGCCGGAACGCCCGGTGCCGCGCGGGCTCGTGACGCTGCGGCTGATCGTGGGCCTCGGGATCGCGGGCTTCTTCGCGACGCTTCTCATCGCCGCGGCCTACGCCCCGTCGCTGGTCTGGCCGCTCGCGCTCGTTCAGGCCTGGCTCGCGCTGATGACGGTCGAGTTCTTCGCGCCCGACTGGCTGCGCGACAGGCCGTTCCTCTATCTCGTCTCGCATATGGCGATCATGCCGCTGATCGACCTGTTCCTCACCGCCTGCGAGTGGCTGCCGGCCGCGGGCTCGCCGCCGCCAGGCCTCTGGATTTTTCTCGCGCTCTCCTTCGTGAACGGCTGCGTGATCGAGATCGGCCGAAAACTCTACGCCAAGGAGAACGAGCGGCCGGGCGTCGAGACCTATTCGGCGCTGATGGGGCCTAAGCGCGCCGCTGCGCTGTGGGCCGCCTGCGTGGCTTTGAGCTTCTGCCTGCTGCTCGCGACCGGTTTTGCGGTCGGCGCGCCGCTGCTCGTCGGGGTGATCGGCGCCGTCGCGCTCGGCCTGCCGCTCGTGTCCGCCGCCAGATACGCGAAGGCGCCGACGCCAAAACGCCAGAAGACGATGGACGCCGTCTCGGGCGTCTGGGTCCTGGTCTGCTATGCGACCGCCGGCTTCGCGCCGTTCCTTTCGGGAGCCGCGGCATGACCGCTTCGGACGCGCCCCACGTCGCCGAACCCGCGGCGATCCTTCATCCCGGGCGCGACGAGGGGTGCCTCGACCCGAAGATCGTCGGCGGCAAGGCCGCGGCGCTGACCGCGCTTCTGCGCGAGGGCCTGCCCGTCCCGCCCTTCTTCGTGGCGCTCGCTCCGGACGGTTTCGAGCAGGGCCTCAGCCTCGCCGACTGCCGCGCGATCGACGAAGCGCTGGCCGAAATCCAGCCCGGCCCGTTCGCGGTGCGCTCCTCGGCGCGTGATGAGGACGGCGCCGAGCACTCGCACGCCGGCCAGTTCCTCTCGCTGCTCGACGTCGAGGACAGCGGCGTTCCGGATGCGGCGCTGAAGGTCTGGGAGTCGGGAGCGCAAGAGAACGTCGCGGCCTATCGCGCCTCGCGCGGGCTCGAGGCCGGGGATGCGACGCCCGCCGTCATCGTGCAGCGCATGGCGCGGGCGCGCGTCGCGGGCGTCGCCTTCGCGGCGGACCCGGTTAGCGGACGGCGCGACCGGATCGTGATCTCGGCGATCGCCGGCCTCGGCGACGCGCTGGTGGGCGGCGAGGAGGACGGCGAGACGACGGTCGTCGACCGCGACTCGGGGACGGTCGTCGAGGGGCCGGCGGGCGGCGTGCTGTCGAACGCCGACGTCGCCGCGATCGTCGAGGCGGTGAAACGCGTGAGCGGTCTCCGCGGAGCCCCGCAGGACATCGAATGGGCGATCGAAGGCGAGACCTTCTATCTGCTTCAGTCCCGCCCCATCACCACGGCTTTGCGGGAGCCTGCGATCGGCGATCCTTTGGTCACGATCTTCGACAACTCCAACATCGTCGAAAGCTATCCTGGGCTGGTCTCGCCGCTCACCTACAGTTTCGCGCAATACGCCTACGCCCGCGTCTATCGACGCTTCATGGAGCTTTTGGGCGTTTCGGACAGAAACATCCGCGAGAGCGCCGCGGTGTTCGACAACATGCTGGGGCGCATCGACGGGCGGGTCTATTACAACCTCGTCAACTGGTACCGGGCGCTCGCGCTGCTGCCGGGCTTCAGCCTGAACCGGGCGCATATGGAGACCATGATGGGGGTCTCCGAACCGCTCCCGGCCGAAATCTCCGGGAGCATCGGCCCCGCGCCCGCGACGGGCGTGGCGAAACTCCGGGAATACGCCGGCATGGCGCGCGCGGGCGCTGGGCTGCTGTTCGAGGCCATGCGCCTGCGCTGGACCGTCCGCGGCTTCTACGCCCGCATGGAGCGGGCGCTCGCGACGAGCCCGGAGGCGATTTCCAGAATGCCGCTCGGCGCGCTGGCGGCGGAGTATCGCAAGATCGAGGGCGACCTTCTCGACCGCTGGGACGCGCCGCTGGTCAACGACTTCCTCTGCATGATGGCCTTCGGCTCGTCGCGAAAGCTGCTCGAGCGCTGGTGCGGCGAAGAGGGGCTCGAGCTCCACAACGCGATCATGATCGGGCAGGGCGACATCGTCTCGGCGGAACCCGCAAAGCGCATCGCGAAGATGGGCGAAATCGCGCGCGAGGACGACGCCGCCGTCGCGGCGCTGGAGCGCGGAGAGCTGGGCGCCATGCCGCCGGCGCTCGTCTCGGAGATCCGCGGCTACATCGAAAAGTTCGGCGACCGCTGCACCGAGGAGCTCAAGCTCGAAAGCGTGACGCTCGACGAGAATCCGGCGCCGCTCTACGCCGCGATCGCGGCCGCCGCGCGGACCACGCGGACGCATAAGCCGGAGGTGGACGGCGACGCTGCGCTCGCCGCCGCCTTCGAAGGACGGCGAATCCGCGGGTTCGTCGCCAAGGCCGTGGTCGGCTGGGCGCGCGCCCGCGTGCGGGATCGCGAAAACCTCCGCTTCGAGCGCACCCGCATCTTTGGCCGCGCGCGCCGCGTGCTGCTGGCCATGGGCCGGCAGTTCGCGGCGATCGACGCCATCGACGAGCCGCGCGACGTCTTCCTGCTGACGCTTCCCGAAATCCTCGGCGCGATCGAAGGATTTGGCGTCACGGCCGATCTCAAGGGGCTGGTCGCGGTCCGCAAGGCCGAGATGGAGCGCGCGGCGCGGCTGCCCGACCCGCCCGAGCGCGTCACGGTGTCTGGCGCGGCCGGCCTCTCGGCGCCGCGTCCTGCGTCGGCCGTCGCCGCAGGCGCGTCCGACGACATCGTGCGTTCGGGAACCGGCTGCTCGGCGGGCGTGGTGAAGGCCAAGGCGCGCCTCATCCGAGATCCGCGCACGGAGGCGCTGGCGCCCGGTGAGATTCTCGTCGCGCGCAACACCGATCCCGGCTGGATCGCGGTGTTCAGCAACGCCTCCGCCATTGTCGTCGAACGCGGCAGCCTTCTGTCACACTCCGCGATCGTCGCGCGCGAGATGGGTATCCCCTGCGTCGTCGCGCTGAAAGGCGCGCTCGACTGGATCCGCGACGGCGAGACCATCGAGGTCGACGGCGCGCGCGGCGTGGTGACGAGGTCCGATGTCTGAGATCGCCGGCAAGGCCGCCTTTGACGCCATCCGCTACGCCCAGCTCTGGGAGGACGCCGACGTGCTCACCGGAGCGCTCGGCCAACGGCCCGGCGCCACGCTGGTCTCGATCTGCTCGGCCGGCGACAACGCGCTCGCGATGCTGACGCTCGACCCGGAAAAGGTCGTGGTCGTCGACCTGTCGCCGGCGCAGATCGCGTGCCTGAAGATCCGGATCGAGGCTTTTCAGACGCTCGACCATCCGCAGTTTCTCGAGCTGATGGGCGCACGGCCGAGCCGGCGTCGCGACGCGCTGCTCTCGCTGCTGATCCGCGACATGCTTCCCGCCGACCGCGAGTTCTGGGAGGCGCGGCGCGCGGACGTCGTCGCCTACGGGCTCGGGGGCGTTGGAAAATTCGAGCGCTATTTTCGCGTGATGCAGCGCTACCTGCTGCCGCTCGTGCATTCGAAGAAAACGATCGACAGCATCTTCCAACCCGGCCGCAGCCGCGCCGAGCGCGAGGCCTTCCTCGACGGCACGTGGAACAACCGGCGCTGGAAACTGCTGCTCGAAGTGTTCTTCTCGCGGTTCACCATGGGGCGGCTCGGGCGCGATCCGGCCTTTTTTGACCATGTCGAGGGCAGCGTCGCCGACCATGTCGCGCGCCGCATCCGCCACGCGGCGGTCGATCTCGACCCGTCGCAGAATCCCTATCTGCACTGGATCCTCAAAGGGACCCACGGCCGCGCGCTGCCGATGCCCTGGCGGGCCGAGAATTTTGCGACGATCCGCGAGCGGCTCGACCGCCTCGACATCCGGCTCGGGTCGCTCGAAGCCTTCGTCTCGACCGGCGAGAAGGCCGACGGCTTCAACCTCTCCGACATCTTCGAATACATGACGCCTGCGACCTTCGAGACGGTCTATGGCGAGGTGCTCGGCGCCGCGAACCCGGGCGCGCGGCTCGTCTACTGGAACATGATGGCCCCGCGCCGCCTGCCCTCAGCCTTCGCCGCGCGGATGACCACGCGGACCGATCTCGAAACGGCGGGCAAGGCGGCCGACAAGGCGTTCTTCTACTCCGACTTCGTGGTGGAGGAGCTTCAGGCTTGAGCGTCTGGCTCAACCTCGCGCTGGTGGCGGGCTCCATCGCGGCGATGTTCGGCCTCTTGGCCGGCGTCAGCGTCATCGGCCGCGCGGTCGGGCTGCCGGGCGAACTCCAGCGCAAATGCGTCCATGTCGGCACCGGGCTCTACGCGCTGACCCTGCCCTGGACCTTCACCGACCGCTGGCCCGCCGCGCTGCTCATTTGCCTGTCGCTCGCAGTGCTGGTGGCGATCCGCCTGAGGCGCGCGGCCGGCGGCGTCGGCGAGGCGGTGCATGGCGTCGCGCGCAAATCCTATGGCGAGCTGTTTCTCGCGCTCAGCGTCGGCTTCCTGTTCTTCCAGAGCCATGACCGGCCGGTGCTCTACGTGCTGCCGCTGCTCGTGCTGACGCTCTCCGACGCCGCCGCCGCGCTCACAGGCACGCGCTACGGCCGGGCGCATTTCAAGGTCGAGGAGGGGACGAAGAGCTGGGAGGGCACCACGATGTTCTTCCTCGTGACCTGGATCCTCGCTCTCATCCTCCTGCTGCTGATGACCGAGATCGATCGCGGCAAGGTGGTGGCGCTCTCGCTGATGATCGCGGCCTTCGGCGCTCTGATCGAGGCCGACAGCTGGCGCGGCTACGACAATCTGTTCGTGCCGATCGGCATCCACCTGCTGCTCGCCAACAATCTCGACACGCCGCCGCTGAACCTCGGCGTTCTCGCGGCCTCGCTGATCGTGATGATGATCGCGATCCTCGCCTTTGCGCCGCTCTTGAGGATCACGCCCCACGCCGCGCGCGCCTATGCGGCGCTGATCTTCCTCACCGGCGCGGTGACGGCGCTGCAGAACGTCGTCCTGCCTGTGATCGCGATCGGCTGTCATTTCGCGGCGCGAAACCTGCGGCCCGGACGCGGGCGGTTCCCCGACCTCGATCTCATCTCGGCGGTGAGCGGCGCCGCGCTGATCTGGCTGTTTCTGGGCGACACCACCGGGGTCAACGCGCTCACGCCCTACAATCTCACCTTCGCGGCGGCGGCCGTCGGCTTCCTCGCGCTGCTGGCGCGGAGCCACGCCGTGGCGACGATTGCTGGCATGGCGGCGGTGGGCGTCGCGCTGTTCCTGATCGTTCCGCTCAATCCTGCGCACAGCCAGTGGCACGGGGCGCTCTGGCCATGGGCGGCCGCCGCGCTCGGCCTCACGGCCTTCGCCTGCGCGGCGCGGCCCGATCTCTTCGACCGCTGGCGTTCTCCGCGCGTGGTCGGGCTGGCGGCCGTCGCGCCGCTCGCTTTGTTTGTCAGCCAACTCATGACCGGAGGCCTCGCCCCATGAGCCAGACCATCGAGCTCGAGCACGGCGGGGCCGCCTGCACGGTGTTTCTCGACGGGCCGAAATGGGGCGAGACCGCCACGGCCACGATCGGGCGCTTCCGGTGCCCCTCGGCCGAGGCGGGCCGTGCGCTCATCGAGCAGGCGGTGGCGAAAATCAGCGAGGCAGGCGTTACAGCCGTCCTCGGCCCGATGGACGGCGACACTTGGCACGCCTACCGCCTCGTCGCCGAGAGCGACGGCTCGCCGCCCTTTCTCATGGAGCCCGCCAGCGGCCCGCATGACCGCGAGGCCTTCACAGCCGCCGGCTTCGCGCCGGTCTCGGCTTACGTCTCCACCCGCGGGACGCTCGACGAGGCGATCGGCGACGGACTTCCCGCCGCGCTCGAAGGCGTCGCGGTCACGCAGTGGGACGGCTCGAACCCGGACGGCTTCGTCCGGCGGCTCTACGCCATGTCGGCCGGAGCCTTCGAGCGCAACGCCTTCTTCAAGCCGCTCGACCTCGAGGGGTTTCTCGAACTCTACGCGCCCATCATCCCGGCGGTCGATCCGCGCTTCGTTCTGTTCGCCCATGACCAGAGGGGCGATCTCGTCGGCTTCCTGTTCGCCATCCCGAACCGGCTCGAAGGGCCGATGGCGAAGACGATCATCGTCAAGACCTACGCCAGCATGCGCCGCGGCGTCGGCCGCGTGCTGCTCGACCATGTCCACCGGCTGGCGCGCGAAGCCGGCTTTTCGGACTTCATCCACGCGCTGATGCATGTCGACAACGTCTCGCTCGACCGGAGCCAGAAACACGCCGGAAAGGTCTTTCGCCGCTACGAGCTGATGGCGCGCAGGCTGGACTGAGGCCCCATGAACCTCGTCGCCCATATGCTCGGCGTCCCCGGAATCGACGGCCAGAAGCCCGCGATCGTCACGGGGGAGGGAGTCCAGGTCGGCTTTTCCGAGCTGCTCGGCTGGTCGAGCCGGCTCGCATCCGCATGGAAGCGCGCGGGCGTCGAAAAGGGCGACCGCGTCGTCATCGCCATGGGGCTCGGGCCAGGGCTCTATGCGGGCCTTGCGGCGCTCTGGCGGTTGGGGGCCGTCGCAGTGCTGCCCGAACCCGCGATGGGGCTCGCAGGGCTCCGCCACGCCGCCCGCGCCGCCACGCCGAAGGCCTATCTCACCGACGGCTGGTTTCGGGCGCTGGGCTACGCGCTTCCCGAACTCTGGCGCGTGCCGCTGACGCTGACTCCGGGCGACGGCTACACGACAAGCGGCGACCTGCTGGAGGAGGTGGAGCCCGACCACCCGGCGCTGATCTCCTTCACCAGCGGCTCCACGGGACGACCGAAGTCGATCATGCGCACGCATGGCTTTCTTCTCAACCAGAACGACGTGCTGAAGGACCTGCTGGCGCCCGAGCGCGAGAACGAGACCGATCTCGTGGCCTTCCCGGTGTTCGTCCTCGCGAACCTCGGGCAGGGCGTCACCTCGCTGCTCCCAAACTGGAACCTGAAAAAGCCGCACGAGGCGGACGCCGCGAAAATCTGCGACCACATCTCCGCCCATCGCGTCACCCGCGCGCTGGTCCCGCCGTCGATCTGCGAGGGGCTGGCGGCGAGCGGACGCGACCCCGGCCTCGCGACGATCTTCACCGGCGGCGGCCCGGTGTTTCCGGACCTGATGGAGCGGCTCGCGCAGAACTCCCGGACGCGGGTGGTGGCGGTCTACGGCTCAACGGAAGCCGAGCCGATCGCCCATCTCGAAGCGAGCGAGATCGACGCCAAGGACTGGGAGGCGATGCGAACCGGGGCGGGGCTGCTCGCCGGAAAGCCGATCGACGCCATCCGGCTCGAGATCCTCGCGGACGAGATCGTCGTGACGGGCGGGCATGTAAACAAGGGTTATCTCGACCCCGACGACGACGCCGCGACCAAGATCCGCCGCGACGGCGAGATCTGGCACCGCACCGGCGACGGCGGCCGGCTCGACGCGTCGGTGCGGCTCTGGCTCACGGGGAGGCTGGACGGGCGCGCCGCGGGGCTTTCGCCCTTCTGCGTCGAGGCGGCCGCGAGGCTCTGGCCGGGCGTCAGACGCTGCGCGCTGGTCGACATGGACGGGACGGGTATCCTCGCCGTCGAGGGCGATCGGGCAAAGCTGGCGGAGTGGAAAGCGTCGGCCGCCGCGTTCGGCGATCTGAGCGTCGCGCCCCTGCGGGCGATACCGTTCGATCTGCGTCATCGATCGAAAGTCGACTATGTGCGCCTCAAGACGGCGCTTCGGAAGCAGGCGTCGGCGGGCTGAGTTCGCTCCGGGACGGCGCTCCTGGTCCCGAAGCCCAGCCTTCGCCGCCTTGTCGAGCGCCACGCCGCCACGCCGCGGCGGCGTCCGGCCGGGCGGGGAACCGCGCGGCCTCCAGCCGGATGCGCGGCAGGTCGCGCGCTCGCGGCGCGGGCGGCCCGGACGTCTCATCTCTCCACAGCCTCCAACGCGCGAGAGCCGGAGAACCGTCGATTATGATATATCAGTTGAACATCATGTGTGTACGATGTAGTCATTCCAGAAAAGCAAGGCGATGCGGCCAACGCAATCGCCATATGGGGAGGAAATGAGATGAAGGCTTTGGCCTTGTCAGCGGCGCTCGTTCTGAGCGCGACCGCGCATGCATCCGCCTGGGAGCCGACCAAGCCAGTCGAGGTCGTGGTGCCGTTCGGCCCCGGCGGCGCCTCTGACCAGATGGCGCGGACGATCCAGGGCATCGTCCAGAAGCACAACCTGTCGTCGCAGCAGCTCGTCGTCGTGAACAAGCCGGCCGCGACCGGCGGCGAGGCGATGATGGACATCCAGAAGTCCATGCGCGACCCGCACAAGCTTCTGACCACCTCGAGCGGCATCTACATGACCCCGCTCTCGACCAAGATCCCGGTCAACTGGCGCAACTTCACGCCGGTCGGGATGCTGGCCCAGGACGAGTTCCTTGTCTGGGTGAAGAACGACGCGTCCTACAAGACGGTGCAAGACCTTCTCGCCGAGGCCAAGACAGCCTCGCCCGCGATGAAGATCGGCGGCGGCGGCTCCAAGCGAGAGGACGATCTGATCGTGTTCTCGATCGGCGCGGAAGCCGGCGTGAAGCTGACCTACATTCCCTACAAGTCGGGCGGCGAGGCCTCGACCCAGCTCGCCGGCGGCCATGTCTCGGCCGACACCAACAACCCGTCCGAGGACGTCGCCAACTGGCGCGGCGGCCAGACACGTCCGCTCTGCGTGCTGTCGAAGAAGCGGATCGCCTACACGGGCAAGATCTCGGGCGACACGGCCTGGAGCGACATCCCGACCTGCGGCGAGCAGGGGCTCAACTTCACCTACAACATGCTGCGCGGCATCTTCATGCCCGGCGGCGTGACCGAGGAGCAGAAGGCGTTCTACGTGAACCTGCTCAAGAAGGTCTCCGAGACGCCCGAGTGGAAGGAGTATCTCGAGCGCAACGCGCTGCTCCCCGACCAGCGCTTCGGCGAGGATTTCGAGGACTTCCTGTTGTCCGACGAAGCCCTGCACAAGGATCTGATGGGCAAGGCCGGCTTCCTCGCCACCAACTGAGCCCTTTCGTGTCCCGGACGTGATCCGGGACCCAGAACCGACAGCGCCTCAGTCCCGACTTCGTCGGGTCGAGCCGAGTTCTCAAACGCAATCGGTTCTGGGTCCCGGGTCGAAGCCCGGGACAAGGGCCTCTTCGCATCCGCCAGTCCCGATCCTCCGCCGACGGAGAAGACCCATGTCCCTTTCAGCCGACATCGAACAGCCGGACGATCCGGGCGCGCGCGGGCCGTCGAAGCGGGCGGTGGAGATCGTGGTCTCGCTGATCCTGATCGGGCTTGCGGCCGCGGTGCTCTACGACTCTTACGGCCGCGGCGCGGGCTGGAACGGCGGGCCGGAAAGCGGCTTCTTCCCCGCGCGCGTCGGCTGGATCTTCCTCGCCGGCTCGCTCTTCCTCTTGGTCCAGGCGTTCCGCGAGCCGCCGGCGATCTTCGCCACCTGGTCGCAGCTCCTGATGGTGGCCAAGGTCTTCGGGCCGCTCGCTTTGTTCGTCGTGCTGGTCGAGCCGCTCGGCATCTACGCGGCGGCGGCGATCTTCACCGCCGTGTTCATGCCGATCGTCGGCGGCGCGCGTTGGTACACGGTGATCGCGACCTCCGTGCTGGTGCCGCTCGTCTGCTTCGTGGTCTTCGAGATCGAGTTCCTCGTGCCGCTCCCCAAGGGGCCGCTCGAAGCCATGTTCGGCTACTGAAGGAGAGCCCCGGATGGACGATTTCTCCGCGCTGCTCGCAGGCTTCCAGGTCGCGCTCTCCTGGCACAATGTCGGCTTCATGATCGTCGGCGTGCTGCTCGGCATCGTGGTGGGGGTGCTGCCGGGCCTCGGCGGCCCCAACGGCGTCGCGATCCTGCTGCCGCTCACCTTCGGCATGGACCCGACCTCCGCCATCATCCTGCTGTCGTCGATCTACTGGGGCGCGCTCTTCGGCGGCGCCATCACCTCGATCCTGTTCAACATTCCCGGCGAGGCCTGGTCGGTCGCCACCACCTTCGACGGCTATCCGATGGCCCAGGAAGGACGCGCCGGCGAAGCGCTCACCGCCGCCTTCACCGCCTCCTTCATCGGCGCGATCTCGGGCGTGCTGCTCAT
>NZ_JBHRXS010000001.1:0-73306 GCF_042648545.1 Chenggangzhangella methanolivorans | reverse complement strand
GTCCTCCAAATGGCCAAAAGCCATACCTCAGGGAGGACCACTTCTCAGGGGGCAGACCAGACCGTCTACGTGATGACGGGCCGCGAGATCTGGCGGCGGATGGTAAAGTTCTGGGGCGCGCTGTTCGGCATCAACTTCGCCATGGGTGTCGCGACGGGCGTGACCATGGAGTTCCAGTTCGGCACGAACTGGGCCTACTACAGCCATTACGTCGGTGACGTGTTTGGGGCGCCGCTCGCCATCGAGGGCATGATGGCCTTCTTCCTCGAGGCGACGTTCATCGGCCTGTTCTTCTTCGGCTGGGAGCGGCTCTCACGCGTCGGCCACCTCGTGGTGACCTGGCTGCTCGCGCTCGGCACGGACCTGTCGGCGCTCTGGATCCTGATCGCCAACGGCTGGATGCAGAACCCGGTCGGGGCGACGTTCAATCCCGACACCATGCGGATGGAGGTCTCCGACTTCTCCGCGCTGATCTTCAACCCGGTCGCCCAGGCGAAGTTCGTCCACACGGTGAGCGCCGGATACGTCACGGGCGCCGTCTTCGTGCTCGCGATCAGCGCCCTCTACCTCCTGCGCGGCCGCCACGTGGACCTCGCCAAGCGCTCGGCCACCGTCGCCGCGAGCTTCGGCCTCGCCGCGGCGCTGTCGGTCGTCGTGCTCGGCGACGAGAGCGGCTACACGACGGGCGAGAACCAGAGGATGAAGCTCGCCGCCATCGAGGCGATGTGGAAAACCGAGCCCGCCCCGGCGTCCTTCACCCTGTTCGGCATCCCGGACGCTGAGGCGCGCGAGACCCGCTACGAGGTTAAGGTTCCCTGGATGCTCGGCCTGATCGCCACGCGCTCGATCAGCAAGGAGGTCTCCGGGATCGAAGACCTCGTGAAGGACGTCGAGCTTCGGATCCGCTTTGGGCTGATGGCCTACGAGGCGCTCGAGAAGATCAAGGTCGACCGGACCGACGTGATGGCCCGCGCCAAGCTCGAGGCGACGTCGGGCGAGCTCGGCTACGCGCTGCTGCTGAAGAAGATCCGGCCCGACGTGCTCAACGCGACCGACGCCGAGATCGCCCAGGCCGCTTGGAGCACCGTGCCGCCCGTGTCGCCGCTGTTCTGGAGCTTCCGGATCATGGTGGCGCTCGGCTTCTTCTTCATCGGCCTGTTCGCGACCGCCTTCGTGCTGGCGAGCCGGGGCCGCATCGCTTCCTCGCGCGCTTTCCTGTGGGTCGCGCTCCTCGCGCTGCCGACGCCGTGGATCGCCGGCGAACTCGGCTGGATCGTGGCCGAGGTCGGCCGCCAGCCTTGGGTCATCGAGGGGGTGATGCCGACCTTCCTTGCGGTGTCGAGCGTGTCCGCGGGCAACGTCTGGACCACGCTGATCGGCTTCGTCGTCTTCTACTCGGCGCTCGCCGTCGTCGACATGTTCCTGATGGTCAAAACGATCCGCATGGGGCCGGACCTCCTGCTCGGCCCGGCCCGCGACGCCCCGGCGAGCCCCTGGACGCCGCGTCCCGCCGCAATCGCCGCCGAATAAGCCCTCACCCCAGGACCGCTCCCATGACCCTCGATTACGAAACCCTGCGCGTCGTCTGGTGGGTGCTGCTCGGCGCCCTCCTGATTGGCTTCGCCGTCATGGACGGCTTCGACCTCGGCGTCGCGACGCTGCTGCCGTTCGTCGCCCGCACCGACGGCGAGAGGCGCGTCGCCATCAACACCGTCGGCCCGGTCTGGGAGGGCAACCAGGTCTGGCTCGTGCTGGGCGCCGGCGCGATCTTCGCCGCCTGGCCCGCGCTCTACGCCGCGGCCTTCTCCGGTTTCTACCTCGCAATGTTCGTGGTGCTCTGGGCGCTGATCCTGCGGCCCGTCGGCTTCAAGTTCCGCTCGAAGGTCTTGGACCGCCGCTGGCGGGCCTTCTGGGACTGGGCGCTCTTCACCGGGGGCTTCGTGCCCGCGCTGATCTTCGGCGTCGCGGTCGGCAACGCGCTGCAGGGCGTGCCCTTCCGCTTCGACGATGAGCTCCGCATGACCTACGAGGGCGGGTTTTTCGGCCTGCTCAACCCCTTCGCGCTGTTTTGCGGCGTGGTCAGCGTCACGATGCTGGTCATGCACGGCGGCACCTACCTCGCCTTGAAGGCGGAAGAGCCCGTGGCGTCGCGGGCTGCGTTCGCCGCCCGGCAGGCCGCGCTGCTGCTCATCATCGGCATGATGGTGGGCGGCGTGTGCATGGCGCTCGGAATCGACAGCTACCGCATCGTCGGGAAGATCGACCCGGCGGGTCCGTCGAACCCGCTGCTGAAGAGCGTCGACGTCTCGGTCGGACGCGTCTTCGCGAGCTACGCCGCCCACCTCTGGATGCTGGCCGCCCCGGCCGCTGCGCTTGCGGGCGCGGCCGTCACAGGCCTGCTGCTGACGAGGCGGCCGAACAGCCTGGCGTTCGTCTCGAGCGCGGTCTCGGTGGCGGGCGTTGTGGCGACCGCGGGGGTCAGCCTGTTCCCGTTCCTGCTGCCGTCGTCGATCGCGCCGAACCAGAGCCTCACCGTCTGGGACGCCTCCTCGAGCGAGATGACCCTCAAGATCATGCTCGCCGCCATCGTGATCTTTCTGCCGATCATCGTCGCCTACACGGCGTGGGTCTACCGCGTGCTGCGCGGCCGCGTGACCCTGGCGGCGATCCGAAGCGACACCAGCGCCTACTGAGAGGATTTGCCCATGTGGTACTTCGCCTGGGTTCTCGGCCTCGGCCTCGCGAGCGCGTTCGCGGTGCTGAACGCCATGTGGCTCGAGCTCCGTGAAACCGCCTGAAGCCGGGCTGGCTGCGGGCGGAGGCACGCCGCCGCTGTTCAAGTACGTCCGGCTGCCGAAGGATTCGAAGAGCGTCCGGCCGGCCGCGGCCAATCCTCATCCCGGCGCGGTCGAGGCGGCGCTGCGCTGGTTCGGCAAGCACCCGAGCGCGCTTCGGGAAGCCGAGGCGCGCGTGCTTCAGCACGCCGCCGAGCGCCGGGTCGTCACGCGTCGTCCCGGGACCGACCGGGACGAGCTGACCTTCGGGCAGAGGCTCGCCGACCGCGTCGCCGAGCTCGGCGGCTCCTGGGGCTTCATTCTCGGCTTCGGAGCATGCTTCGTGGCGTGGGCCGGGTTGAACTCGTACGCGCTGGCGCGTCCGTTTGACCCTTACACCTACATCTTCCTGAACCTGCTGCTGTCGATGCTCGCCGCGATCCAGGCCCCCGTCATCATGATGAGCCAGAACCGCCAGGTCGCGAAGGACCGCGAGACGGCCGCCCTCGACTACGAGGTCAACCTCAAGGCGGAGATCGAGATCATGGCGCTCCACGACAAGCTCGATCGCATGCGCGACGAGCATCTCGTCAGTCTGCTCAAGAAGCAGCAAGAGCAGATCGATCTGCTGACGAAGCTGGTGCAGGACGGGAACGAGAAGTCCGTCCCGCCGGCGACGGCCGCGGGCGTCGACGACGGGCGCACCGCGGCTTAAGGCGCCGCGGTCCCCGACGGCACGACTATCGGGCGGTCGACGGCGAGCAGCGCCAGCACGAAGGGCGTGACGGGGTCGCCGTCGATGGTCGTGACGTGGCCGACGTGGAAGCCACCTTCCCGGAGCAGGGTCATCTGGTCGACGGCTTCACGTGCGCTGAGGACGACCAGCGTCACGCCGCCGAGCCAGTCGGGCGACTTGATGCAAAAAGACGACGCCCGCTCCTCTTGAAGCGAGCGTCGGGTTCGGGGTCGGAGGGAACTCGCCCGGCCCATCAATGCGACATGAACAGGCAGGCCCCGCTGGTCTCGAGCAGGTCGCGGGTGGCCCCGCCGAACAGCCATTCGCGCATGCGGCTGTGTCCATAGGCGCCGGAGACGATCAGGTCGGCCCCGATGTCGGAGACGAGGTCAAGGACTTCGCCTGCGACCGAGGTCATCTCCCCGGCATGCAGTGAGGGTCGGCAGGCGACCCCGTGGCGCGAAAGCCAGGAGCACACGTCTTCGGCGCTCTCGTCTCGGTAATGAGCCGAGGCGGTCATGACCACCACTTCATTCGCTCTCTTCAGAATCGGAAGTGCGTCCTTGACGGCGCGTCTCGCTTCCCTGGTCTCTTTCCAGGCGACGACGACCTTGTGGCCAGCGAGGAAGTCCTTCTCCGGCGGCACCACCAAGAGCGGGCGGCCGGCCTCCATGGCGACGACGCCTGGCCAGACACTCATGCTCGGGTCGCTCTGGTCGTATGATGCCCGGCGTCCGACGACGATGAGATCCGCGGCCCGGGACTGCTGGATCAGAAAACGCGTGGGATCCGAGAGCGAGCAGCGCCACTCGACGTCGTTGCGCGAACCCACGACCGCGTCGAACGTTTTCTTCGCCGCGGCAATATCCCCGTTGGCGCGACGGCGCTCGTCATCCGCTACCTCTTCGACAGCAAAGTTGATGTCGCTTACGACGGTGATCGGCAGCTCTGCAGCTACGCCGATGAAGCGCGCGCCATGCTCGTCCGCCAGCGCGGCGGCAAGCCGCCCGCGGGCCTCGGCCCACGGTCCGAGGTCGAAGTGGGTCATGATGCTGGCAAAGCCAGCCGCTTTGGTCGCTTCCATGGCGGTCTCCCTGACGTGTTCGTCACAAGATAGCCCGGCCGCGGTGGACCATCGTTGATCTGAGTCAGAAGGCAGCACGCCTTCCCCGTCTCGCCGAGCGAGGCTGTGGCTAAGAGCGGACTCAGCTCAGGACGGCTAAGGGTCATAAGCGCATCAGGGCGTACCCTCGTGACAACACGATTTCATATCGCCTGTCGGAGACGGCCGAGTAACCCGCGTGTAACCACGGGCGTTCGGAGCGCATCGAAGCGGTAGCCCGAAAACGAAGAAAGCCGCCGGTCTCCGGCGGCTTTCTTCGTTTGAGAGACTGGAGCGGGCGAAGGGATTCGAACCCTCGACCCCAACCTTGGCAAGGTTGTGCTCTACCCCTGAGCTACACCCGCATCGCAGTCGTCTTCGTCGCGGGCGAAGCATGTCGCTCGCGAGAGGCGCCATATGCCGCAACGGCGGAGCGATTGCAAGGCGCTTTCGACGACTTGTGGACGCGAACCGCCTCGCGTTATGGCGGCGCGTCCGGAAGCGGCCCCGCCTGATCGCGCGAACGCCCGGCGCTCTGAAGGATTTCGCCCGATGCCCGCGACCCGCGCCGAACTGTTCGCTTTTCTCGACGGCCTCGGGATCGCGCATGAGACCATCGAGCATCCGGCGGTGTTCACCGTCGCGGAGTCCGCGCATCTCCGCGCCCGCATCCAGGGCGGCAAGTCCAAGAACCTGTTCCTCAAGGACAAGAAGGGCCGCTTGTTCCTGTTCACCGCCGAGGACGAGGCCGAGATCGATCTGAAGACGCTGCACCGGAAGCTCGGCGCGCAGGGACGGTTCTCCTTCGCTTCCGCCGGGCTCCTCGAGGAGGTCTGGGGCGTGCGGCCGGGCTCGGTCACGCCGTTCGGCGCGATCAACGACGCCGAGGGCCGGGTGACGGTCGGGCTCGACGCCGGCCTCCTGGCGAAGGGCCGGGTCAACTTCCATCCGCTCGAGAACACCGCCACCACCGCGGTCGCGGCTGAGGATCTCGTGCGTTTCCTGCGCGAGACCGGTCATGAGCCGGTGATCGTCGAGCGCTGACGGCCCTCAGGCGAGCGCGGAGGGCGTGCGCGCCTCCACCACCTCGCGAATCGCGATGATGGTGCGGAACGAGCGCACGTTCGGGTCGTCGTTCAGCGTCGCGCGTGTGAAGCGCTCATAGTCCTCCATCGAGGCGACGCGCACCAGCAGCACGAAATCGCTCTCGCCGGTCACGTACCAGGCCTGGTGCACCTCCGGTCGGCCGGCGATCTTGCGCGCGAAGGCGTCGAGCACGGCCGAGCCCTCGCGCTCCATCGCGACGAGCACATGCATGGTGAGGCCGAGGCCGAGCGCCTCGGGGCGCACCACGGAGACGTCCGCCGTGATGACGCCCTCGGCGCGCAGCCGCCTGAGGCGACGCAGCACGGCGCTCTCGGACAGCCCGACGGTCTCGGCGAGCGCGCGGGCCGGCATCTGGTTGTCCCGGCGCACAAGGTCGAGCAGGCGCCGGTCGAAGGCGTCGAGTTCGGTGAGTTTCGTCATCAGACGGCAGCTTGCGCCGGAAACAGTCGATTAGGCGACTGAAATCGCCGACATCCGGCGGGGCCTTCAGGATAGAGATCGCCGCGCAGTCCCACCCCGACCGGCGCCGCCGGTCCCTCCAGCCTCAGGTTCCCGAGATGTCGAGCCCCGCGGCCAGCTCCCAGAGCGCCGGCGCGTCCCCCGATTTCGCTTTTCCGCTCGCGGTGGCGGCGCTCGTCGGCAGCATCGTGGCGCTGTGCGTCGGCACGTCCTTCGCCAAGGGCCTGTTTGCCGAAGTCGGCGCCGCCGGCGTCACGACGCTGCGCGTCACGATCTCGGCGCTGATCCTCTGCGCGCTCTGGCGGCCATGGC
The DNA here is from genome assembly GCF_042648545.1 of Chenggangzhangella methanolivorans. Taxonomy (NCBI): domain Bacteria; kingdom Pseudomonadati; phylum Pseudomonadota; class Alphaproteobacteria; order Hyphomicrobiales; family Methylopilaceae; genus Chenggangzhangella; species Chenggangzhangella methanolivorans. Next base: position 66,816 of record NZ_JBHRXS010000001.1, on the reverse strand, counting down.
GCGCGCGGTTCTCGGCCAAGGATCTGCGCTCGGTCGCGCTCTTCGGCGCGGTGCTCGGGACCATGAACCTGCTGTTCTATCTCGCGCTGCGCACCGTCCCGCTCGGGATCACGATCGCGATCGAGTTCTCCGGGCCGCTCGCCGTCGCCGTCGCGGGCTCGCGGCGGGCGCTAGATCTCGTCTGGGTCGGGCTCGCCGTGCTCGGCCTCGGCCTGCTGCTGCCGCTCGGCCACGGGACGAGCGCGCTCGATCCGGTCGGCGTCGCCTGCGCGTTGGGAGCGGCGGCGTGCTGGGCGGCCTACATCATTCTCGGCAAGCGCGTCGGCCATCTGCATGGCGGGCGCACGATCGCGCTGGCGATGTGCGCCGCGGCGCTCGTGACGCTGCCCTTCGGCGCGCCCGGCGCGGCGAAGGCCGCATTCGACCCGACGCTGCTCGCGATGGCGGCCGGAGTGGCGGTGCTGTCGAGCGCGATTCCCTATTCGCTCGAGATCTTTTCGCTGAAACACCTGCCGAGCCAGACCTTCGGCGTGCTGCTCTGCCTCGAGCCCGCAGTCGGCTCGCTCGCGGGGCTTGCGATTCTCGGCGAGCGTCTGGCGCTCCTCGAATGGATCGCGATCGGCGCGATCGTCATGGCCTGCGGCGGGGCCGCGGCGAGCGCCGCGAGGCGGCGTCCGGTCCCGCCCGCCGCCGTCGCGCCCTAAGGCGCGACGCTTTCGTGACGAAGCGGCTCGCTTTCGATTGACCGTCCCGTGGCTCTTCCTGTAGAAGCCCGTCACGGCGCGACGGGACCCCTCGTTCGCGCCTTTCCGTTTGGGCCTTTGGTCTGAACCAACAAAAAGCCGCGCCAGGGGAATTCGCCCCGGAGCGCGTTCTAGCAAACGGGAACTGACAAACATGTTCGCAGTCATCAAGACCGGCGGAAAGCAGCACCGGGTCGTCGCCGACGACGTGCTGACCGTCGGAAAGCTCGAAGGAGAGGCCGGCTCCAAGGTCACCTTCGGCGAAGTCCTCGCGATCGGCGAGGGCGACCAGATTTCGATCGGCGCTCCCTTCGTGTCCGGCGCGTCCGTCGCGGCCGAGATCGTCGAGCACGCCCGCGGCGCGAAGGTCATCGCCTTCAAGAAGCGCCGTCGTCAGAACTCCAAGCGCAAGCGCGGCCATCGCCAGGACTACACGATCGTCAAGATCGTGGGCCTGACCGGCGCGTCGAAGAACTGAACCGCCCGGACATAGGAGACAGACATGGCTCATAAAAAAGCAGGCGGTTCGTCCCGCAACGGCCGCGACTCGGCCGGCCGCCGTCTCGGCGTGAAGAAGTTCGGCGGCGAAGCCGTGATCCCGGGCAACATCGTCGTGCGCCAGCGCGGCACTAAGTGGCATCCGGGCCTCAACATCGGCATGGGCAAGGACCACACCCTGTTCGCCACCGCCGAAGGCAAAGTGCAGTTCACGCACAAAGCCAACGGCCGCACTTACGTGAACGTCGTTCCGGCCGCCATGGCCGAAGCTGCGGAATGACGGCGGGCTGATGCGACGCATCCCGCCGGGCGCCTAAAGCTCCCTCGGCGGTTCGACCGCAAGATCCGGACAGACGGGGGAGACGGGGCGCCGTACTCCCCCGTTTTTCGTTTTCCGGACCCATGAGGCGGCCGCCATGCGCGCGTCATCCGAGACCGAGCCGAACTACAGACTCGACCCGCGGCTTCTCGACAAGCCCTGCGCCACGAAAGCCGCAGGCGTGCGCCTGCGAGCGCTGGCCGAGGCCGACGCGCTCGCCATGGCCGAGGGCCTTTCGAACCTCGACGTCGCCCAGAACCTCATCGCGGTCCCGCACCCCTATACGATTGACGACGCGCGCACGTTCCTGGCGGGCCCTGCGGCCTCGCCCCACATGCTCGTCGCGGCGATCGAGGTCGAGGGCGTGTTCGCCGGCAGCGTCTCGATCGACGCTCTGGGCGGACGGCCGGAGCTCGGCTACTGGCTCGCCAAGCCCTTCTGGGGCCGTGGGATCGGAACGCTCGCCGCGCGCGCCATGGTCGACCTCGTCTTCTCCGCGACCGACCTCGACGCGCTGGCCTCGGGCCATTTCGTGGACAACGAGGCTTCGGCCGCGATCCTGGCGAAGCTCGGCTTCCGGCGCACGGGCCTCGTCGAGCAGCGCTCCCGGGCGCGGCCCGAGCCGGTCCGGCTCGTGGCCATGACGCTCGATCGGGCGTCATGGGACGCGACCCGGCCGCTGGTCGAAACGACGCGGCTCGTCATGCGCCCGCCCGTGACGGCCGACGCCGACGAGATCGCGCTGCTCTCGGCCGACCCGACGCTCGGCCTGATGACCGCCGCGATCCCAAAGCCCTTCACGCTCGAGGACGCGCGCGCCTTCGTGCTGGGCTCAGCGCGGCGCAGTCGCCCGGCCTCGATGACCTTCTCGATCCGCCGCCGCGACGTCGGCGACCTGATCGGAGGCATCGGCTGGGCCGAGGGGCAGGGGAGCGAGATCGAGCTCGGCTATTGGCTGGGCGCCGAGCACCGGGGTAGGGGGCTTGCGACCGAGGCCGCCCGGGCGGTGCTCGACGCCGCCTTCGAGATGACGGGCGCGACGGCGGCCACAGCGCGCTGCCGGGTGACCAACCCGGCTTCGCGCGGCGTGCTGGAGCGCTGCGGATTTCAGTGGGAGGGCGCGGGCTTCGTGCGCTCGCCAGGCGCCGCGGGGTCGGTCGCGGTCGACGTCTTCCGGCTCGACCGCGACGTGTTCCTGTCGCTCAAGGAGTGGGGGCTCTCGGCCCGGAACGCCGCCGTGCAGGCTCCCTGACGGCGGCGGAGCCGGTCAGCGGAAGCGCAGGTCGGCGCGCGAGAGCTCGCTGACCTGCGTCTTGCCCATGAGCTTCATGGCGCGTTCGATCTCGACGCGCAGGTTCTCGAGCGCGCGCTCCACGCCCGGCTGGCCGGCGGCCGCAAGCGGGAACAGGTAGTAGCGCCCGAGACCGACGGCCTTGGCGCCGAGCGCCAGAGCCTTGAGCACATGGGTGCCGCGCTGGACGCCGCCGTCCATCAGCACGTCGAGCTTGTCGCCGGCCGCTTCGACGACTTCGGCGAGCTGGTCGAAGCCGGTCCGCGAGCCGTCGAGCTGGCGCCCGCCATGATTGGAGAGGATCACGCCCGTGCAGCCGATGTCGGCGGCCCTGCGTGCGTCCTCGGCCGTCATCACGCCCTTGAGGCAGAACTGCCCGCCCCATTCGGCGACCATCTTGGCGACGTCGTCCCAGGTCATCGACGGGTCGAGCATCTCGGTGAAGTAGCGGCTGATCGACATGACGCCGCCGCCCATGTCGACGTGGGTGTCGAGCTGCGGCAGGCGGAATTTCTCGTGAGTCAGGTAGTTGATCCCCCAGGCCGGCTTCATGGCGAACTGCGCCATGCCCGCGATCGTAAGCTTGAACGGGATGGCGAAGCCCGTGCGCTTGTCGCGCTCGCGGTTGCCGCCCGTGATGCTGTCGACGGTGAGCATCATCACGTTGACGCCCGCCTGCTTGGCGCGGGCCATCATCTCGCGGTTGAGGCCGCGATCCTTGTGGAAATAGAACTGGTAGGCCTGCGGGCCCTGGCTGATGCGGCGGGCCTCTTCCAGGCTCACCGTGCCGAGCGACGAGACCCCGAACATGGTGCCGAACTTGCCCGCGGCCGCGGCGACCGCGCGTTCGCCGTCATGGTGGAATAGGCGCTGGAGCGCGGTGGGCGAGCAGTAGAACGGCGTCGCGAGCTTCTGGCCCATGACGGTGACCGACATGTCGACGTCGCCGACGCCGCGCAGGATGCTCGGCAGCAGGTCGCAGTCTTCGAACGCGGCGGTGTTCCGACGGTAGGTCGTCTCGTCGTCGGCGGCGCCGTCGATGTAGTTGAAGATCGGGCCGGGCAGCCGCTGCTTCGCGAGGCGGCGAAAGTCATGGAAATTGAAGCAGTTTTCGAGACGCATCAAAAATCTCCCCGGGGCTCCGGGACGCATTTGGACTGAAGGGGCCGCGAGGCGATGCGGCCGTGTCCCCAATCCCATACACGTGTCTGGGGCCAAAGCGACCGAAGACCTGACATTCCGCACGAGACCCTAAAAGCGCGGCGTCTCTTGTGCTATGAGCGCCGTTTGCAGGACCGGCGACGTCAAAAATCATGAAATTTCTCGATCAGGCCAAGGTTTATGTTCGCTCCGGCGACGGCGGCGCAGGCTGCGTGTCGTTCCGGCGCGAGAAGTTCATCGAGTTCGGCGGGCCGAACGGCGGCGACGGCGGGCGCGGTGGCGACGTCGTGGTGGAGTGCGTCGCGGGGCTGAACACGCTCATCGACTACCGCTTCAAGCAGCACTTCAAGGCGCAGACCGGCGTGCACGGCATGGGCAAGAACCGCACCGGCGCGAACGGCGCGGACGCGGTGCTCAAGGTTCCGGTCGGCACGCAGATCTTCGACGAGGACGAGGAGACGCTGCTGGCCGACCTCACGGAAGTGGGCCAGTCGATCGTGCTGGCCAAGGGCGGCAACGGCGGCTTCGGCAACGCCTATTTCAAGACCTCGACCAATCAGGCCCCGCGCCGCGCCAATCCGGGCCTTCCGGGCGACGAGCGCTGGATCTGGCTGCGCCTGAAGCTGATCGCGGACGCAGGCCTCGTGGGCCTGCCGAACGCCGGCAAGTCCACCTTTCTGGCCGCGGTTTCGGCCGCCAAGCCCAAGATCGCCGATTATCCGTTCACGACGCTCGAGCCGAACCTCGGGGTCGTCGGCGTCGACGGCCGAGAGTTCGTGATGGCGGACATTCCGGGCCTCATCGAGGGCGCGCACGAAGGCGTCGGCCTCGGCGACCGCTTCCTCGGCCATGTCGAGCGCTGCCGCGTGCTTCTCCATCTCGTCGACGGCACCTGCGAGCATGCGGGCCAAGCCTATAAGGTCGTGCGCGGCGAGCTCGAGGCCTATGGCGGCGGGCTTTCGGACAAGCCCGAGATCGTCGCGCTGTCGAAGGCGGATTCGCTGTCGCCGGAGCTCCGCAAGGAGCAGTTGGCGCGCTTGAAGCGCGCCGCCAAGAAGACGCCGGTCGTTCTCTCCGCGCTTTCGGGCGAAGACGTGCCGGAGACGTTGCGAAAGCTCCTCTCCGTGATCGACGAGGCCAAGGGCGTCGAAGCGGCCGAACAGGCGCCCAAGGTCGCCGAGGAGGCGTGGCGGCCCTGAATGAAGACCTATATGCTAGCATCAGTGCTAGCATCCGGAGCTATGGCGATGGCCCGCCAACTCAACGTTCGAAGCGATCGCGCTTATGAAGCCGCCAACCGCCTTTCGCGGCGACTTGGAGTTTCGACCACCGAAGTGGTGGAGCGCGCGCTCGAGACCCTCGATCGCAAGACTTACCGGCCGACCACCTATGCGGACCTCAATGAGGAAGAGCGCAGTTGGGTGGACGGCATCATGGAGAAGGCGAGGGCCGTGAGGGCGACCTTGCCCGAGGGCGTCACGTCGGACCACAGCGACATGTATGACGAGAACGGCCTGCCGAAATGATCGCGGTCGATACGTCGGCGCTGGTCTGCATCGTGATGCAGGAAGAGGAAGCCGAGATCTTCTCTTCGATCATGGCGCGGGCGGCTGCGAAAATCGGCGCTCCCACGCTGGCGGAAGCCCGCATTGTGATTGAATCGAAGGCGGGACGCGGCGGTCTCGAACTTCTCGAAGAGATCCTGGAGCGCCCCACCGTGACGATCGAGCCGTTCGACGACCGGCACGCCGCTGCCGCGCATGAAGCCCATCGCCGCTTCGGCAAAGGCCGCGGACATCCGGCCCAACTCAACATCTGCGACTGTTTTTCCTACGCGGTCGCGTCTTGCGACGATCTTCCGCTCCTGTTCAAAGGCGACGACTTCGCCCGCACCGACATTCGCCCGGCCTATCTCCCGTGACCCTTCCCGTTCTCGCCTCCTTCAACCGCATCGTCGTAAAGATCGGCTCGGCGCTGCTCGTCGACCAGAAGGCCGGACGGCTCAAGCGCGCCTGGCTCGACGGGCTGGTGGAGGACCTCGCCCGCCACGCCGCCCGCGGAGCCGAGGTGGTGGTCGTCTCGTCCGGCTCGATCGCGCTCGGCCGCACCGTGCTGAAGCTGCCGCGCGGCCCCTTGCGGCTCGAGGACAGCCAGGCGGCCGCCGCCGTCGGCCAGATCGCGCTCGCCCGCGCCTGGAGCGAGGCGCTGGGCGCCCATGGGCTCAACGCCGGCCAGGTGTTGCTGACGCTCGGCGACACCGAAGAGCGCCGCCGCTTCCTGAACGCCCGCGCGACGCTGGCGCGGTTGCTGGCGCTGAAGGCCGTGCCGGTCGTCAACGAGAACGACACGGTCGCGACGCAGGAGATCCGCTACGGGGACAACGACCGATTGGCCGCGCGCGTCGCCTCCATGGCGAGCGCCGACTGCCTCGTGCTGCTCTCCGACATCGACGGGCTCTACACCGCCCCGCCCGCGAGCGACCCGACCGCGACGCTGATCCCGGTGGTGGAGCGCGTGACGCCGGCCATCGAGGCGATCGCCGGCGGCGCGGCGTCGGAATTTTCGCGCGGCGGCATGAAGACCAAGATCGAGGCCGCGCGCATCGCGACCGGCGCGGGCGTCCACATGCTGATCGCCGCCGGCCATGTCGAGAAGCCGCTGTCGGTGGTCGAAAACGGCGGGCGCTGCACCTGGTTCCTGCCGCATGAGAGCCCCGCGCATTCCCGCAAGCGCTGGATCGCCGGCGTTTTGGCTCCCCGCGGCGCGATCCATGTCGACGCCGGCGCGGCGTCGGCGCTCAACCACGGCCGCTCGCTGCTGCCGGCGGGCGTCACGAAGATCGAGGGCCATTTTTCGCGCGGCGACGCCGTGATCGTGCGCGCGCCGGACGGGGTGGAGGTCGCGCGCGGGCTCGTATCCTACGACTCCGGCGACGCCAACCGTCTGCGCGGAAAGCCTTCGGCCGAGATCGAGGAGATCCTCGGCTTCAAGGGCCGCGCCGCGATCATCCATCGGGATGATCTCGTGCTGACGGGCGCCTGAACCGCCTCTCTTGTCCCGGACTTGATCCGGGACCCAGAACCGACGGTGGTTCAAGGTTCGCGCGACGCGCCGTGCTCTCAGTGGAGATCGGATCGGTTCTGTGTCCCGGATCAGGTCCGGGACAAGAAGAGGGTGGCGTTTCGATCGATCCGCTCCCATCTGATGACGCTCGCGCGAAATCGCGCTAGGACGCCTCGAAACCGTGGGAGATCGCGCATGTCGCTCGCGCTCGAACGCCAGACCGACGACGTCGCGGCCGTGATGGCCGATGTCGGACGCCGCGCCCGCCGGGCCGCGCGGGCGCTCGCGCTCGCGCCGCGGGAGGCCAAGATCGTGGCGCTGACCGCGGCCGGCCGCCGTCTTCGCGAGGCCGAAGCCGCGGTCATGGCCGCGAACGAGGCGGATGTGGCGGCCGCCAAGGCCTCGGGCGTCGCGGGCTCCTTCATCGACCGGCTGACGCTCACCCATTCGCGCCTCGCGGGCGTCGCCGAGGGGCTGGAGATCGTCGCCGGCCTTCCCGATCCCGTCGGCGAGACCATCGCGTCCTGGACCCGTCCCAACGGCCTGCGGATTGATCGCGTGCGCACGCCGCTCGGCGTCGTGGGCGTCATCTATGAGAGCCGCCCCAACGTCACGGCCGACGCCGGCGCGCTCTGCCTCAAGGCCGGCAACGCCGCGATCCTGCGCGGCGGCGCCGACAGCTTCCGCTCCTCCGTAGCGATCCATGAGGCGCTTGCCTTCGGGCTCGACGAGGCCGGCCTGCCCGTCGACGCGATCCAGCTCGTCCCCACCCGCGACCGCGCGGCGGTCGGCGCGATGCTCTCGGGGCTCGACGGAAACATCGACGTCATCGTGCCGCGCGGCGGCAAGGGGCTCGTGGCGCGCGTGCAGGAAGAGGCGCGCGTGCCGGTGTTCGCGCATCTCGAGGGCAACTGCCACGTCTATGTGGCGGCCGGCGCGCAGCTCGGCATGGCGACCGACATCATTCTCAACGCCAAGCTCCGCCGCACCGGCGTCTGCGGCGCGGCCGAGACTCTTCTCGTCGATCGCGCCGTCGCCGCGACGCATCTCGCCCCGCTCGTGAAGGCGCTGCTCGACGCCGGCTGCGCGGTGCGCGGCGACGCCGAGACCCGCGCGGTCGATTCCCGCGTGACGCCTGCGACCGAAGAGGACTGGCGCACCGAATATCTCGACGCCGTCATCGCCGTGAAGGTGGTGGACGGGATCGAGGCGGCGATCGACCACGTGGAGACCTATGGCTCCCACCACACCGACGCGATCGTCACCGACGACGAGCGGCTGGCGGCGAGGTTTCTGGCCGAGGTCGACAGCGCGATCGTGGTCCACAACGCCTCGACGCAGTTCGCCGACGGCGGCGAGTTCGGCTTCGGGGCCGAGATCGGCATCGCCACGGGCCGCATGCACGCCCGCGGGCCGGTGGGCGTCGAGCAGCTGACCTCGTTCAACTACCGCGTCCACGGGGCCGGCCAGACGCGGCCGTGAGAATATGCTCGGCCGGGATGACGAGCTTTCAGCGCCCCGTCTCCCGCACGCTGACGCCGCGCCTGCCGCCGCATGCGCCGGGCATGGCCATCGGCCTCTATGGCGGCTCGTTCAACCCGCCGCACGCCGCCCATCGCATGGTGGCCGAGACCGCGCTTGAAAAACTCGGTCTCGACCGGCTGTGGGCGCTCGTCACGCCCGGCAATCCTTTGAAGGACAACCGTGCGCTTCCTCCCGCCGCAAACCGCATGGCGGCGGCGCGGGCGCTGCTGGACAATCCGAGGATCGTCGTCACCGACGTCGAGGCCGGGATCGGGGCTGCGCGCACCTTCGAGGTGGTCCGCCATCTCAAGAGCCGCGCCCCAGACGTGCGGTTCGTCTGGGTCATGGGCGCGGACAATCTCGCCTCGCTGCATGGCTGGGGGCGCTGGCGGGAGCTCGCTGGGCTTACGCCGATCGCGGTCGTGGACCGGCCCGGCGGCACCTTCGCGCCGCTCTCGAGCCGCGCCGCCGCCGTGCTGCGCCGCTCCCGGATCGACGAGCGCGACGCCGCGGGGCTCGCGCATATGGAGCCGCCCGCCTGGGCGTTTCTGCATGGCCGGAGGCTCGATCTGTCGTCCACGGCGCTGCGTGGCCGGGGCGCATCGCTTTAAGGGTTTCGACACGCTTGTGGCCGCGACGGTTGAAATGTCGCAGCTCTCGGCCTTAATGTTCGATGGCTGGGGCGTGACTCCGGCTTGAGGACGGCAGACGGAAGGCCATTACCCTGTCCACCATCGCGCTGAAGGAGACGCCCTTGCCGGCGGCTCACATTGGCGCCGGCGCCGCGCAAGCGGCTGACCTGGCGCTGCTTCACCTCATCCTCGACGTGCTCGAAGACAACAAGGCGGAAGAGACCACCGTCATCGACCTGCGCGGAAAATCCGCGATGGCCGATGAGATGGTGATCGCGTCCGGCCGCTCCAATCGGCATGTCGGCTCCATCGCCGACAAGCTCCAGGAGGAGCTGAAGAACGCCGGCCACGGCAAAGTGAAGGTCGAGGGCCTGCCGCATTGCGACTGGGTGCTGATCGATTGCGGCGACGTGATCGTCCACCTGTTCCGCCCGGAAGTCCGCGCCTTCTACAATCTCGAGAAGATGTGGTCGGCCGGCCGTCCGGTGGAAATGCCGCTGTCCTGACGCGAGACTAGACTTGCGTCTGGTCGTCGCGGCGGTGGGCCGCCTGAAGGCGGGCCCCGAGCGCGACCTTGCGCGCCGCTATCTCGAGCGGATCGGCAAGATCGGCCGCGGCGTCGGGCTCGACGCGCCCGACGTCATCGAGCTCGACGAGTCGCGCGCCCGGCGGGCGGAGGAGCGCAAGCGCGACGAGGCCGCGGCCCTTCGCGCGGCGCTCGATCCGAAGCTCGCGCTGTTCGCCCTCGACGAGGGCGGCAAGACCATGTCCAGCGAGGCCTTCGCGGCCGCGATCGGTCGCCGCCGCGACGACGGCGCGGCCGGAATCGCCTTCGTGATCGGGGGCGCGGACGGGATCGACCCGTCGCTCCTGGCCGACGCGCAGGCGCGGCTCGCCTTCGGCGCGATGACATGGCCTCACCAGATCGTGCGCATCCTGCTCGCCGAACAGCTCTATCGCGCCGCGACCATTCTCGCCGGGCACCCATATCATCGGGCGTGAGACGAGGCGGAGATCGACTGCGCGCTTCGAGACGTCGGCCTTGTCGGCCGGCTCTTCAGCATGAGGACCGTTTTCGACATCCTCATCGTCCCTCATGCTGAGGAAGCCGCAAAGCGGCTGTCTCGAAGCGCGCAGTCGGCCTCCGTTTCGCGAGCTTGGTTGACGAAACCTTAATCAGCCGGGACTGAAATCGACCCGATGGTCAGGATCCTCTTCAGCGCGCTTGCTCTCGCCGCCGCTCTCGCGGCCGGAGGCGCGCGCGCGCAGGAGCCGGCCCCAGATCCCGCCGGGGAACAGCGCCGCGCCCTCGAGTCCGCGCGCCAGGATCTGAAGGCCGCGGAAGAGCGCCGGCAGGCCATCGCGGCCGAGATCGAGGCGCTCAAGGGCGAGCGCGGCAAGCTGCAGGAAAGCCTCGCCTCGGCGGTGGCGGCGATCCGGACCAAGGAGCCGCAGGTCGAGGAGCGGAGCCGCCGCATCGGAGAGCTCGCTGAGTCCGAGCGCCAGCTCAAGGTCTCGCTCGCGGCCCGGCGAGGCGTGCTGGCCGACGTCATCGCCGCGCTCCAGCGCATGGGCCGCCAGCCGCCGCCGGCGCTGCTCGTCCGCCCGAACGACGCGCTCGAAGCGGTGCGCTCGGCCATGCTGCTCGGCGCCGTGGTGCCGGACATGCGCGCCGAGGCGGAGGCGCTCGGCTCGGACCTGCGCGAGCTCGTGCGGCTCAAGGGCCTGATGACCGACGAGCGCGACGCGCTCGCTCGCGAGATTCTCGATCTCGGCGGCCAGCAGGAGCGCCTCGCGGCGCTCGTCGAGGAGCGCCAGCGCCAGTCCGTGATTCGCGAGCACGACCTCCAGGGCGAGGTCGCGAAAACCGCGGAACTCGTCCGCGGCGTCGGCGATCTCGAGGCGCTGATCGCGAAGATGGAGAAGGAGCAGGCCGCGCGCGCCGCAGCCGAGGCCGCCAAGGCGCCGGCGCAAGACGGATCGGGCGCAGGCGCGGGACAGCTGGCGAACGCGTCGAGGCTCGCCCCGGCTATGCCGTTCGAGAAGGCGCGCGGGCTGCTGCCGCTGCCCGTTTCGGGCAAGAGGATCCACGGGTTCGGAGACGGCGACGGGGGCGGCGGCGCCTCCAAGGGCGTGTCGATCTCGGCCTCGCCCGGCGCGCCCGTGACCGCCCCGTGCGACGGCTGGGTGGTCTATGCCGGGCCGTTCCGGTCCTACGGCCAACTCTTGATCCTGAACGCGGGCGGCGGCTATCATGTGCTTCTTGCGGGCATGGAGCGTATTTCCGTCGCATTGAACCAGTTTGTTCTCGCGGGAGAGCCTGTGGCGACGATGCGCGGCGCGGCCGCCGGACCGGCACGGCCGGCGACCACCTCGCCGGATCGTCCAGTGCTCTACGTCGAGTTCCGCAAGGACCGCGGCTCGATCGACCCCTCGCCCTGGTGGGCCGCCGGCAATCCCGGCGAAAAGGTAGGCGGATGATGCGAAAGGTTACTCTGGTGCTCTTCGGAGCCGTGATCGGCGCCTCGGCGGCCGGCATGGCGCTGCAGCCTCGCGCCTTCTTCGGGTCCGTGGCGGAGGCCGCGGGCTCCGCCGACACCTACCGCCAGCTGAACCTGTTCGGCGACGTGTTCGAGCGCGTGCGCGCCGACTATGTCGAGAAGCCGGACGACGCCAAGCTCGTCGAGAGCGCCATCAACGGCATGCTCTCGGGCCTCGATCCGCATTCGAGCTACATGGACGCCAAGGCGTTCAAGGACATGCGCACCAACACCGACGGCAAGTTCGGCGGCCTCGGCATCAAGGTGCAGATGTTCGAGAAGCTGATCCGCGTCGAGGGCGCGATCGACGACACGCCGGCGCAGAAGGCCGGCATCCGCGCCAAGGACGTCATCACCCAGATCGACGGCCAGCAGGTCGAGGGCATGACGCTCGAGCAGGCGGTCGACAAGATGCGCGGGCCGGTCGGCACGCCCATCACGCTGACCATCCAGCGCGAGAACATCGAGAAGCCCGTCGAGGTGAAGCTCACCCGCGCCGAGATCAGCCTCGACTCGGTCAAGTGGGAAGTGCTGAACGACGACATCGGCTACATCCGCGTCAGCCAGTTCAACGCCCAGACGTTCGAGATGATGAACAAGGGCCTGGACCAGATCGAGAGCAAGGTGCCGAACGACAAGCTCAAGGGCTTCGTCATCGACCTGCGCAACAATCCGGGCGGCCTGCTCGACCAGGCGATCGCGGTCTCCGACGCCTATCTCGAGCGCGGCGAGATCGTCTCGACCCGCGGCCGCAATCCGGAAGAGTCGCAGCGCTTCAACGCGCGTCCGGGCGATCTCGCCAAGGGCAAGCCGGTGATCGTGCTCGTGAACGGCGGTTCGGCCTCGGCGTCGGAGATCGTCGCCGGCGCCCTGCAGGACCACAAGCGCGCGACCATTCTCGGCACGCGCTCCTTCGGCAAGGGCTCGGTCCAGACCATCATCCCGCTCGGGGGCAACGGGGCCATCCGCCTCACCACCGCGCGCTACTACACGCCGTCGGGCAAGTCGATCCAGGCGAAGGGCATCTCGCCCGACATCGAGGTGAAGCAGGAACTGCCCGAGGACATGAAGGACAAGGACTTCGAGACCAAGGGCGAGGCGGGCCTGAAGGGTCACCTCAAGAACGGCGAAGACGAGCAGTCGGGCTCTTCGGCCTACGTGCCGGCCGAGCGCAAGGACGACAAGCAGCTCAACTACGCCCTCGACCTGATGCGCGGCATCCAGTCGAACGCCGCCTTCCCGCCCCAGGGCAAGACCTCGGCGAACTGACAAGACCTCCGCGAACTCCGCGGAGATTCCGGCCAGATCCGACCCCCTTCCGCGCTCTGCGGAAGGGGGGGGTCTTTGCGCCAGTCTTGGAGGGCGGCGGCTCGTTCCGATCCCCGCTCCGATCGCCCTGGGGATCGGCGCGCGTTTCTTCGACGCAGCGGGCGCGAATCCGTTATCGTCTCGCACGGCCAGCCGACGAGACCGATGACCGAGGACGAACTCAAGAAGCCGCTCAAGGCGCGCAAGCCGGCGAAGCTCCCGTTCCCGCGCCCGAAGGTCGAGGGCATGACGCTGCTCGCGCTCGGCGTCGGCGGCGCGCTGGCGGCCGCCGGGCTCTGGGCGATGTTCGTCCATGATCCTCTCGGCGGAGAGCCGGTCGCGACGGCCGCGATCGAGCGCCGCGCGCCCTCCGCGCCGCAGAAGTCGGCGGCCGAGCCCGACGCCCATGCGGCCGCCGAGATCGAACAGCCGTCGTTCTCGCGCGAGGGCGTGAGGATCGTACGGCCGGGCGACCCGATGCCGAAGAGCGGACCGGTCATCATCCGCGTGCCGGACGCCAACGGCCACGACGCCCCCTCGGCGCAGGCCGCGGCTCCCGCTCCCGCCGCCGATCTCCAGACCGCGATGCTGGAGGACAGCCGCTACGGCCAGCTTCCGCGCATCGCCCCGGACGGCAAGCGGCCCGTCGACGTCTACGCCCGCGCCGCCGCCGGCCCCGCCGACGCGCCGCGCGTGGCGCTGGTGGTCGCGGGCCTCGGCGTCGGCCGCGACGCGACGCTCGCCGCGATCAAGGGCTTGCCGGGCGAGGTGACGCTCGCCTTCTCGCCCTATGGCTCCGACGTCGGCGAGTTCGTCGAGGCCGCCCGCAAGGACGGCCACGAGACGCTGATCCAGGCCCCGATGGAGCCGTTCGCCTATCCCTCGAACGACCCCGGCCCGCAGACGCTGCTGGCGAGCCTTCCGGCCCCCGCCAATCTCGAGCGCCTGCGCTGGGCGCTCGCCCGGGCGCGGGGCTATGTCGGCGTCGCCCCGCTCGCGGGCGGCCGCTTCCTGCAGGCCGACGAGGCGCTCCAGCCGGTGTTCGCGGAGCTTGCGCGCCGCGGCCTGATGTTCCTTGGCCAGACCGACCGGGAGAGCCGCTTCGGCGCGGTGGCCGAGCGCGCCGGGCTGCTCTACGCCCGCGCTGGCGCGCCGATCGACGCCGCGCCGGACGCCGGCGCGATCGACGGCGCGCTCGCCGAGCTCGAGCGCCGCGCCAGGGAGAACGGCTCCGCGGTCGGCTGGGCGAGCGCCTCGCCGCTCACGCTGAAGCGCATCGAGGCCTGGCGCTCGGGGCTCTCGGCCCGCGGCCTGACGCTGTCGCCGCTCACCGCCGTCATCAAGCCGCAGGACCGGTCGTGAGCGCGGCGCCGGCGGACGGGCGGCGGCTGCCCTATCGGCGTTGCGTCGGGGTCGCGCTCTTCAACGCGCAAGGCAAGGTGTTCGTCGGTCGTCGCAAGTCCGGAGCCGGAGACGCCGAAAAGCTCGTCCACCGCTGGCAGATGCCGCAGGGCGGGATCGACCGCCACGAGGACCCGCTGACCGCGGCCCGCAGGGAGCTCGAGGAGGAGACGGGCGTGCGCTCGGCCGAGCTCCTCGCCGAGGCGCCGGAGTGGTTCACCTACGACTTCCCGCCCGAGATCCTCGCGCGAGCCCGCGGCGGCAAGTTTTCCGGCCAGACCCAGCTCTGGTTCGCGTTCCGCTTCACCGGAGAGGACGCAGAGATCGACCTCGCGCCGCCCGGCCACAAGCCGGAGTTCGACGAGTGGCGCTGGGCGGACCTCGCCGAGACGCCGGCGCTGATCGTGCCGTTCAAGCGCTCGGTCTACCGTCAGGTCGTCGAGACCTTCGGGCGCTTCGCGGCCTAAGCCGTGGCGTCGACGCGCATCGCCCATCGCAGCAGCGCCCCGGCGCCGTAGGCGCGCGCCCGCACCGCGCGACGCGCCCGCGGACTTCGGCCAAGCCCGTGCATCTCGGCGGCCCAGTCCGGGAGGAGGTCGCAGCCGGCGTCGAAGATGAAGCCGTCGACCGGCGCGAAGGACGGCGCGACGGCTGGCTGCGACAGCAGGTGGCTCGCGACCCGTCGCGTGCGCGCGTCCCATTTGAGCCGCGGGCGCATCGCCTCGAGATAGGCCTCGGCGTCGGCGCGGGTCGCGGGCGGCTCCGCGGAGCCGAGGAGGCGCGCGACGCTCGCCATCTCGGCGAAGTAGCGGTCCTGGTCGGCCGCGGGCGTGCGGGGCGCGCGATAGCGCAGATGAGCCTCCAGGAAGCAGCGCGTCTCGGCGACGTGGACCCATCTGAGGAGCTCCGGGTCGGACGCCGCGTAGGGCGTCCCGTCCGGCAGGGCTCCCGCGACCTTCTCGTGGATCGCCCTGACGCGCGCGATCGCGGCGAGGGCGTCGTCCTTCGCGCCGTAGGTGGTGACGGAGACGAAGCGCGCGGTGCGCCGCAGCCGCCCCGCCATGTCCTTGCGGAAGTCCGAATGGTCCCAGACGCCGGCGAGCGCCGACGGGTGAAGCATCTGGAGCAGCAGCGATCCGACGCCGCCGATCATCATCGAGGTGAAGTCGGCATGGACCGCGCGGACGATCGAGCCCGGCGGAAACAGCCCCTCGGCCGAAGGCGGCGGCGCCTCGCCGGCGCGCCGCTCGACGCCGACGATCTTGAGCACCTGGTCGCGGACGGCTCTGCGCGCTGCTTTCATGGGGAGAATGTGGGCTTCCGGTCGCCGGCCGCCAAGCCGAACCTCGACGCTAGATCTGGCGATAGGTGCCCGGTTCGATCCCGAGCCGGGCCGCCTGCGCCTTGATCTCGGGTCCGCTCGACGAGATGCGGTGCTCGAGGCCCGGATGGTCGGCCTCGACGAGGCCGAGCGCCTCGGTCTCGTCGCTTGCGAGCACGAGGAAGACCATCAGCGTCGCGGCGCGGCCCTCTTCGGCCGGCTGCGCCTGGCTCTCCACGATGAAGCCGTCGTCGGTGTTGGCGCCCATGTCGTCGAGGCTCGCACGGATCGCGCCGGCGCGACAGGGGCGCCGGAGCCGATTGCGAACGAAACGCGAATGGGGCTCACTCGCCCGAGCGCGACGCGGACATCGATTCGAGGCGGCGACTGGTGGCGGCCGAGGCCTATCTCGACAAGCTGAACGACGAGCAGCGGCAGGCGGTGGAGCATGGCGCGACGGGCCCGTGCGGGCCGCTGCTCGTCATCGCGGGCGCGGGCTCGGGCAAGACCAACACGCTCGCCCACCGGGTCGCGCATCTGGTGGCGCGCGGCGCGGACCCGGCCCGCATCCTGCTCCTGACCTTCTCGCGCCGCGCGAGCGTCGAGATGATCCGGCGCGTCGAACGCATCCTGCGCGAGGCCCTCGGGCCCCAGATCGGCGGCGCGCTGTCGCTGCCCTGGGCCGGCACGTTCCACGGCGTCGGCGCGCGGCTGCTGCGCGACCGCGCCGAGACGATCGGGCTCGACCCGCAATTCACCATCCTCGACCGCGAGGACGCCGCCGACCTCATGAACGTGGTCCGTCACGAGCTCGGCTTCTCGAAGACCCACAAGCGCTTCCCGACCAAGAGCGCCTGCATGTCGATTTATTCACGCGCCGTGAACGCCGAGGCGCGCATCGACGAAACGCTCGGGCGCTCGTTCCCCTGGTGCGCCGGATGGGCCGACGAGCTCGGGCGTCTGTTCGCCGCCTATGTCGAGGCCAAGCAGGCCCAGAACGTGCTCGATTACGACGACCTGCTGCTCTACTGGGCGCAGATGGCCGCCGAGCCCGGGATCGCGGCCGAGATCGGCGGGGCGTTCGACCACGTGCTGGTCGACGAATACCAGGACACCAACCGCCTGCAGGCCTCGATCCTCACCGCGCTCAAGCCCGACGGGCGCGGCCTTGCGGTGGTCGGCGACGACGCGCAGGCGATCTACTCGTTCCGCGCCGCCACGGTGCGCAACATTCTCGACTTTCCCGCCGCCTTCTCGCCGCCCGCGCGGATCGTCACGCTCGACCGCAACTACCGCTCGACCGAGCCGATCCTTTCCGCCGCCAACGCCGTCATCGGCGAGGCGTCGGAGCGCTTCACCAAGAACCTGTGGTCGGGCCGGGAAGGCGGCGGGCGGCCGCGCCTCGTCTCGGTCCGCGATGAGGCCTCGCAGGCCGCCTTCGTCGCCGACGCCGTGCTCGAGAACCGCGAGGCGGGCGAGACGCTCAAGCAGCAGGCGGTGCTGTTCCGCACCTCCTCCCACAGCGCGCCGCTCGAACTCGAGCTCGTCCGGCGCAACATTCCGTTCGTGAAGTTCGGCGGCCTCAAATTCCTCGACGCCGCCCACGTCAAGGACATGCTGGCGCTGCTGCGTTTCGCCGAGAACCCGCGCGACCGCACCGCGGGCTTCCGCGCCATGCAGCTCATTCCGGGCGTCGGGCCCTCGACGGCCGCCCGCGCGCTCGACGCGATCGCGGCCGCTTCGGCGCCGTTCGAGGCGCTCACCGCCGCTTCGCCGCCGCCGCGCGCCGCGGCCGACTGGGCGGCCTTCGCCGAGACGATCGCGACGCTCGCCACGGGGCAGGCCGGATGGCCGGGCGAGATCGCGGCGGCGCGCCGGTGGTACGACCCGCAGCTCGAACGCGTCCACGAGGACGCCGAGACGCGCCGGGCGGACCTCGCGCAGCTCGAGCAGATCGCCGCCACCTATCCCTCGCGCCAGCGCTTCCTCACCGAGCTCACGCTCGACCCGCCGGACGCGACCAGCGACGAGGCCGGCCCGCCGTCGAAGGACGACGACTACCTGATCCTGTCGACCATTCACTCCGCCAAGGGGCAGGAGTGGCGCTCGGTCTTCGTGCTGAACGGCGTCGACGGCTGCATGCCCTCCGACCTCGGCGTCGGCTCGCGCGAGGAGATCGAGGAGGAGCGCCGCCTGCTCTACGTCGCCATGACGCGGGCCAAGGACGCGCTCTCGATCGTGCTGCCGCAGCGCTTCTACGTCCACGGGCAGGCGGCGCGCGGCGACCGGCACGTCTACGCCGCCCGCACCCGCTTCATCACTGCGGCGATGCTCGGCCTGTTCGAGGCGATCGCCTGGCCGCCGGCCGCGGCCGAGCCGGCGGCGCGGCCCGCCGGGACCGCGAAGGTCGACCTGCGCGCCAAGATGAAGGCGATGTGGGGCTGAAGCGCAGGCGGATCACGCGCGCGCCGCGGCCGCCTGGCCGAGCGCTCCGGCCGAACGGCGCACGGTCTCCGACATCTGCAGCAGCTGCGCGGTGAGGGGGCTCGTCGTGCGCCACACCATGCCGATGGTGCGCGAGGGCTTCGGGTTCGTGAAGCGCGCGATCGACACCGAGGCCGAGCGGGTCTCGACCCCGACGGCCATTTCGGGAATGAGCGTGACGCCGAGCCCCGCCTCGACCATTTGGACGAGCGTCGAGAGCGAGCTTGCGTCGAGCAGGCCGCGCGGCTGCGCGGCGTGCGTCGGGCGGTTGCAGAAGGTGAGCGCCTGTTCCCGGAAGCAGTGGCCTTCCTCCAGCAGCAGCAGCCGCATCTCGCGCAGCGCCTCGCGGTTGGGGACGGGCTGGCCCTCGTCGGCGCGCGGGCGCACGAGCACGAACTCCTCGGTGAACAGCGGCGCTTCCGTGAGCGAGGGCTCGGAGACGGGCAAGGCGACGATCGCGACGTCGATGCGGCCGTCGTTCAGCTCCTGCACGAGCTTCGGCGTCAGCGTCTCGCGCACGTGGAGGTCGAGGCCGCCATGGAGGCGGATGAGGTCGGCGATGAGGCTCGGCAGCAGATAGGGCGCGACGGTCGGAATCACGCCGATGCGCAGCCGGCCGACCAGCCTTCCGCGGGAGGCGCGCGCAAAGCCCTCGAGATCGTCGAGCGCGCGCAGGATGTCGCGGGCGCGCAGGGCGATCTCCTCGCCGAAATTCGTCAGCCGCACCTGCCGCCGGTCGCGCTCGAACAGCGGCGCTCCGAGCTCCTCCTCCAAGGCCTTGATCTGCATGGACAAGGCCGGCTGGGAGATGGCGCAGGCCTCGGCCGCGCGGCCGAAATGGCCGTGGCGGGCCAGCGCCTCGAAATAGCGGAACTGCTTGAGGGTGAGGTTTTTCATAAGGACGACTTATCGTCACAATCAGGAAATCGGAATTAATATAATGAAACGGCTTTGCTAGAACGCTCCCAAGGAAGGGGCGGACAGGTCGCGCGGAAGCCGCCGATCGCTCCGCGGACCGACGACGCCCTATCAGCCGAGCCACAATCGGAGAAATGAAAATGGACGCCAAGACCGAGGACAACGTCGGCAAGTGCCCCGTCGCGCACGGGGGCCCGAGGCAGAACACCGACTGGTGGCCGAACACGCTGCCGGTCGACCTGCTCAACCAGCACTCCGCCAAGTCCGATCCGCTCGACAAGGAATTCAATTACCGCGAGGCCTTCAAGAAGCTCGACTATCAGGGCCTGAAGCGCGACCTGCGCGCGCTGATGACCGAGAGCCAGGAGTGGTGGCCGGCCGACTTCGGCCATTACGGCCCGCAGTTCATCCGCATGTCGTGGCACGCCGCCGGCACCTATCGCCTCATGGACGGCCGCGGCGGCGGCGGTCGCGGCCAGCAGCGCTTCGCGCCCCTCAACGCCTGGCCGGACAACGTCAACATCGACAAGTCGCGCCGCCTGCTGTGGCCGATCAAGCAGAAGTACGGCCAGGCGATCTCCTGGGCCGACCTCCTGATCCTCACGGGCAACGTCGCGCTCGAGACCATGGGCTTCCGCACCTTCGGCTTCGCCGGCGGGCGCGCCGACACCTGGGAGCCGGATCGCGACGTCAACTGGGGCTCGGACACCGAGTGGCTGACGCACCGCAATCCCGAGCAGTTCGGCAAGGACCTCGGCGCGACCGAGATGGGCCTGATCTACGTCAACCCGCAGGGTCCGAACGCCGACGGGAACCCGCTGACGGCGGCCGAGTTCATCCGCGAGACGTTCAAGCGCATGGCGATGAACGACGAGGAGACCGTCGCGCTGATCGCCGGCGGCCACACCTTCGGCAAGACCCACGGCGCGGAAGCCGAGTCCTACAAGGGCCCGGATCCGGAAGCCGCCGACATCGAGGACCAGGGCCTCGGCTGGACGTCGAGCTACGGCGCGGGCCACGGCGGCGACGCCATCGGCTCGGGCCTTGAGGTCACCTGGACCCAGACGCCGGCCCAGTGGTCGAACTTCTTCTTCGAGAACCTGTTCAAGTTCGAGTGGGTGCAGACCCGCAGCCCGGCCGGCGCGATCCAGTGGGAGGCCAAGGACGCCCCCGAGATCATTCCGATGGCGCACGACGCCACGAAGAAGATCAAGCCGACCATGCTGACGACCGACCTGTCGCTGCGCTTCGATCCGATCTACGAGAAGATCTCGCGCCGCTTCCTCGAAGACCCGCAGGCCTTCGCCGAAGCCTTCGCGCGCGCCTGGTTCAAGCTGACCCATCGCGATCTCGGCCCGCGCTCGCGCTACATGGGCCCGGAAGTCCCGAAGGAAGTGCTGATCTGGCAGGATCCGATCCCGGCCGTCGACCACCCGCTGGTCGATGACGCGGACGTCGCGGCGCTCAAGGCCAAGATCGCCGAGGCTGGCCTCTCGGTCTCCGAACTCGTCGGGACCGCCTGGGCGTCCGCGTCCACGTTCCGCGGAGGCGACAAGCGCGGCGGCGCCAACGGTGCGCGCATCCGTCTGGCTCCGCAGAAGGACTGGGAGGTCAACCAGCCGGCCCAGCTCGCCAAGGTGCTGGCGGCGCTCGAAGCCGTGAAGGCTCAGTTCGAGCAGGGCGGCAAGAAGGTGTCGATCGCCGACCTCATCGTGCTGGCGGGCTCCGTCGGCGTCGAGCAGGCGGCCAAGGCCGCCGGCCACGACGTCGTGGTGCCGTTCACGCCCGGCCGCGCCGACGCCAGACAGGAAGACACCGACGTCGAGAGCTTCAGCTATCTGGAGCCCGAGCTCGACGGCTTCCGCAACTACGAGACCGGCGGCACCAAGCGGGCCGAGGTCGCGCTCGTCGACCGCGCCCAGCTCCTGACGCTGACCGCGCCGGAACTGACCGTGCTGATGGGCGGCCTTCGCGCCATCAACATCAACGCCGACGGGTCTTCGCGCGGCGTGCTGACCTCGACCCCGGGGGCGCTCACCAACGAGGTGTTCGTCAACCTGCTCTCGATGGACACCAAGTGGAAGGCCACCGACGACACCAAGCGGTCGTTCGACGGCGTGAACCGCAAGACCGGCGACAAGACCTGGACGGCGTCGCGCGCCGACCTCGTCTTCGGCTCGAACTCGATCCTGCGCGCGCTCGCCGAGGTCTATGCGGCCTCCGACGCGAAGGAGAAGTTCGTCTCGGACTTCGTGGCCGCCTGGGTCAAGGTCATGAACCTCGACCGGTTCGACCTCGCGGCCTGATCGGCCGTCGATCGACCTAAAAAACGCTCCCGGCGCCGCTTCACGCGGCGCCGGGATTTTTTTGCGCGGAGCCGTCAGTCCGCGCTGCGGACCGCGGCGAGCCTTGCAAGCGCCGAGATATCCGCGCCGTCGAGCGAAACCACCTCCGCCGCCTCGATCGCTTCGGCCGTGAGGTCGCGCAGGGTCGAGCCCGGCGGGGCCTCGAGCGCGGTCCTGACGCCGAGCTCCCCGAGCAGCTGCGCGGCGTCGCGCCAGCGAACCGGCTCGGCGACGTTTGAGGCGAGATCCTCGCCGATCGCGTCTGCGGCGCGGAGCCGGCGGGCCGTGCGCGCGCTCACCACCGCGATCGCAGGCGCCGAGAGCGCGACCTGCGCGATCGCAGCGCGCAGGCGATCGGCCACGGGCGCGACCAGCGGAGAATGAGAGGGCGTGGCGACCGCGAGCCGCTCGGCCTTCCGCGCGCCGCGCTCGAGCGCGAGCTCGGCGACCCGCGCAAGCGCGGCGTCGGCGCCCGAGACCACGATCTGACGTTCGGCGTTGCGGTTGGAGACGTAGAGCTCCCCGGCGGCTCGCGCCTCGTCGACGAGCCGCGCCACCGCCGCCTCGCGCAAGCCGAGGATCGCGGTCATGCCGTAGCCCTGCGGGTGGCTCTTGGCCATCAGGCCTCCGCGCAGCCGGACCAGCTCGATCGCGTCCTGGAACGACAGCGCTCCGGCCACGACCGCGGCCGGAAACGCCCCCACCGAATGACCCGCCACCACGTCGATCGGCGCGCCTTCGGCCAGTAAGGCGCGGCCCGCCGCGACGCCCGCGATCGTGAGCGCGAGCTGCGCGCCGTCGGTGCGCGACAGCGCGTCGGCGTCGTCGAGCGAGCGCCAGTCGCGGCCGAGGATCGCCGCGGCCTCCTCACGCGCGTCGTGAACCGCGCGGTGGTCGGGCAGGCCCGCCAGCATGCCGGGCCGCTGCGATCCCTGACCCGGAAAGAGCAGCGCGGTCTTCAGCACGGCCCGGTCCAGAGCGCGCCGCGCCGCGCGAGCCGCGGCCCCTCCCGCGTGCGCAGCAGGACGCTTTCGACGTCCGAGAGATACTCCTCAAGCGCCGCCGCGCCTGCGGGCGCCTCCAGCAGGACGTCGACGCGCAACGGCGCGCGCCGCGCCGCCGCCGCGAGGCCGGCGAGGACGCCGTCGCGCGGCGGAGCGCGGAGGCGCAACACGAGGTCGAGGTCGCTGTCGGCGGTGAGCGCCGGACGGCCGGTCGCAAGCTCGAAGCCGGCCGCGCCCGCCGGTCCCCAGCCGCATCCGACGTCGTCCAGCGCCGGCCGCAGCGCCGCCATGGCGTCGAAGGCGCTGTGGGCGCGCGGCGGCGGCCGGTCCGCGAGATCCTCGGGGCCGAGCGTCTCGACGACCGCAGTGGTTGGGACATGGGCCGCGAACCGCTCCGACCGCGTCGCGCCGCGCACGCCGACGGCGATGCGGCCGCCGGCTTCTCCCGCGCGCCGCGCCACCACCCAGGGCGTCGCTGCGAGCGCCGCCGCGACCCAAGCCGGCGCCGCGGCTGCCTCGACGGCGGTCGGCGAGGCGAGCCGGAGCAGGTCGTGCGGCCTCACCCCCATTGCGCCGCGAGCGCCTCGCGCACGCGGATCGACGCCGTCCGGTTCTCGCGCGCGGCCTCGGACGTCAGGCGGCTCGACAGGTCGCGCGGACCCTGGCGCGCGTCGGCGATCGCTGCGGAAATGCGCTCGGCGACCTTCGCGACGTGGTCCGGACCCGGCGCGTCGGCGTCGACGCCGCCGATCAGCTCGTGCACCAGGCCGAGCTTCGCGAAGGAGCGGACGTCATAGGCGAGCGGCAGGATCTCCTCGCCGAGCTTCTCGAGCTGCTCGACGGTGCGCTTGGTGACGCGCGCGGCCGCCTGCTTGCCCATGGCGTGGATGGAGACGCCGGGATCGTCGAGCGCGAGCACCCGGTTGGCCTGATAGCCATGCGCGAGGAAAGCGCCGGAGAGCGCCCGGCCGACGATGAGCGAGACCACTGGACAGCCGGCGAGGCGGGCGCTGGCGTAGGCGTCGGCCGCCGCCGCGCAGGCGAGGTGGATGCCAAAAAGCTCCTCCGCGCGGCCATAGGCCTGGCTTGGGACGTCGACGACCGCGAGCACCGGCCGCGTCTCGCCGCCGAGAACCTCGCGGACCCGGGCCGCCACGCCCCAGCCTTCGTCGAGGCCGACTTCGCCCTCGCGGGCGCGCGGAAACCGGTTTTCGGGATCGGGAACCACCGAGATGATCCGCACGCTCTCGCCGCCGATCGGGGCGTCGGCCGCGAGCACGGAGGGCGGCCCGCCTTCGAGGCGCGCGGCCTCGCCGGCGAGCGCGTCGAACCAGGTGCGGCCGCGGCTTGTCGGAACGGCGCTCATGCCTCGTCTCCCTTCCAGACTTGGCGCAAAGCCGGGCCTTCGGCGCGCGCGGGCAGGCGGTCGAGCCGCGCGCGCCAGAAGTCGATCCGCTGGCTGTTGTGCTCGCGCGGCGCGCCCGCCTCGAAGGCCGCGCGCACGGCGGCCGAAATCGCTTCGGCGTCATCGGCCACGAGGTCGTCGGCGAGGCCGACTGCGTGGCGCTGCTCGCCCCCCGTGAGGCTCCAGATCAAAGGCCGGTCTCGGCTGTCTAGCTCGTCGAGGCCGGCGTTCTGCTCGATGACCTCCGGGCCGTTGAGCCCGAGCCGCGCCTGTCGCGTCACGATCAGTCGGCTCATCAGCCCGGCCGTGATGCCCATGCCGCCGAAGCAGCCGATCATGCCGGCGATCACGCCGACGACGGGCGTGCGGCGGCGAAGAGCGACGACTGCGGCGTGCACGTCGGCCATGGCCGCGAGGCCGAGATTGGCCTCCTGCAGCCGCACGCCGCCGGTCTCGAAAACGAGCACGGGCCGGATGGGCCGGCCGGCCTCGCAATCCTTCAGCGCGAGCTCGAGCGCTCCCGCGATCTTGGCGCCCGATACCTCGCCGGTGGAGCCGCCCTGGAACGCGCCTTCGATCGCGATGGCGACCGCCGGCGCGCCGCCGATCGTCCCGCGCGCCGCCACGACGCCGTCGTCGGATTGCGGGACGACGCCCTGGCGGGGAAGCCACGGCGACTCGATGCGGTCGAACGGGCCGAGCAGCTCTCGGAACGAGCCCGCGTCCAGCAGCGCCATGGCGCGGGCGCGGGCGTTCAGCTCGACGAAGCTGATGCGGTCGAGGAGGGCGGGGCGGGTCATCGGCGGGCCTCCTCGAGCGCCTGGGCGAGCCGCAGCGACACGACGCCCGGCGTCGCGCCGAAATCGTTGATCTCGATCTTCGCGGCGATCGGGTTGCGGGCGAGGAAGCGCTCCAGCGTCGCGCGCCAGATCATGCCGAAGCCGTCGACGCTGGTGCGCACCGAGACCACGGTCTCGTTCGCGGGCTCCATCAGGACCTCGAGATCGCCGGAGCCCACGACGCCCACATGCGCGCGACCGCCGATCGGCGCGTTTCCGGAGAAGCGGAGTTCGAAGCTTTCCATCAGGCGTCCTCTCCCTTCGGATCGAGCGCGTCGAGCAGCAGCGCGGCGGCGAGCATGTCGGCCGCGCCGCCGGGCGAGGCGTTCAGCGCCAGCAGGCGGCGGTCGAGCGCCTTCGCCGCCGCCATGCCGTCGGGCGTCCCGGCTCCGCCGGCGGCGAGCGCCGCGCGCGCCCCGAGCCGGGCGATCCTGAGCGCCCTGAGGCCGCCGCGGTGGAGCAGGCAGGTGTCGTCGAGCGTGGCCATCACCGTGAGCAGCCCGTCGAGCCGGGCCGCGGCCTCGGGGGCGCCCTGACGGCGGGAGGTTCGCAGGGCGCGAAGAGCCGTCGCCGCATGCGGAAAGCCGGCCGCGGCCTCGCCGCGCGCGCCCGTCACGCCATAGGCCCGGCACGCGCGCGCGCCGTTGAGGTCCAACGGCCGAGCGGCGCTGTCCTCGAATCGCGCGATTGCGCCGGCGGTCTCGCGGATGTCCGTCGCGGAGGCGGCGGGTCGCATCGCCGCGGCCGCGACCAGCAGTCCGAGCGCCCAGATCGCGCCGCGGTGGGTGTTTGCGCCGCCGGTCGCGGCGAACATCGCGGCCTCGCCCTCGCGGCCGACGGCTGCGAGCTCCTCGCGCAGCGCCTGCGAGGGCTCGCGCCCCTCCGCCGCCCGCGCCAGCGCCGCGAAGGTCGGCCGCAGCGCCTCGGCCGAGGCGAGGAAATGGGAGAGCTCGACGTCTGCGTGCGCGCCCGGTCCGCGGGCGTCCACGAGGCCGGGCTTGGGGGTGAGAGACGCCTCCGCGATCAGCGCGGAGGCCGCGAGGTCGGCGAAGAGCTGAGAGGAACTGCGTGCTTCGAGACGCGCGCCCGTGGCGCGCTCCTCAGCATGAGGGACGGGGGAGGGGCTCCAACAGTCCTCATGCTGAGGAGGCGCGAAGCGCCGTCTCGAAGCACGCGCTGCGCCTCGGCTCGCGTCCCTATCAAGCAGGTCGCTCATCGCTCAAAAGCTCCTGAACTTGGCGGGCGGGCGGTAGAGGCCGCCGGACCAGTCGACCAGATCCTCAATGGTGCGGGCCGCGAGCAGCGAGCGTTTCGCCTCCGCGGGATCGACGCCGAGATCCTCCGGATAGGCCACGAGCCCCTTGGCGCGGAGGTCGTCGGTGCGGCGCGCGTCGTGCCGCAGGCCGATCGGGCTCACCCCCGCCACGGCTGCGATCGCGGCGCGGCGCTCGTCCTCGTCCGCCGCGAGATAGAGATAGGCGACGCCCTCCTCGGTCACGACATGGCTGACGTCGTCGCCATAGATCATCACCGGCGCGATCGGCATGCCGGCCGCCTTGCCGACGCCGACGGCGTCGAGCTCCTCCACGAAGGTCGGCACGCCGCCCTTCTGGAAGGTCTCGGCCATCTGCACGACGAGCTTCTTGCCGCGCGCGGTGGGGGAGGGGTCGGTCTTCATGTCGAGCCAGGCCTTGCTGGCGTGGCGGCGCCCGCCGGGATCGTGGCCCATATTGGGCGCCCCGCCGAAGCCTGCGAGGCGCCCGCTGGTCACGGTGGAGGAGTTGCCGTCGCCGTCGATCTGCAGCGTCGCGCCGATGAACATGTCGACCGCGTATTGGCCCGCGAGCTGGCAGAGCACGCGATTTGACCGCAGCGAGCCGTCACGGCCGGTGAAGAACACGTCGGAGCGGGCCGCGATGTAGTCCTCCATGCCGACCTCGCCGCCGAAGCAGTGCACGCTCTCGACCCAGCCGCTCTCGATCGCCGGGATGAGGGTCGGGTGCGGGTTGAGCGTCCAGTGCTTGCAGATCTGGCCTTTCAGCCCGAGCCGCTCGGCGTAGGTCGGCAGCAGCAGCTCGACGGCCGCGGTGTTAAAGCCGATGCCGTGGTTGAGCGAGACGACGCCGTGGCGTTCGTAGACGCCGCGGATCGCGAGCATCGCCATCAGGATGTGCTGCTCGGTGATGAGGCGCGGGTCGCGGGTGAACAGCGGCTCGATCGCGGCCGGCCGGTCGGCCTTCACCACGAGGTCTACCCAGTCGCCGGGAATGTCGACGCGCGGCAGTTCGTCGACGATTTCGTTGGCCTGCGCGACCACGATCCCGCCGCCGAAGGCGCAGGCCTCCACGATGGTCGGCGTGTCCTCGGTGTTGGCGCCCGTATAAAGGTTGCCGCGCCGGTCGGCCTTCTCGGCCGCCACCAGCGCGACGCGCGGCGTCAGGTCCACGAACATGCGGGCATAGAGCTCGACATAGGTGTGGATCGCGCCGACCTCGAGCTGGCCGTCCTCGAGCAGCTGCGCGACGCGCAGGCTCTGCGGGCCCGCATAGGCGAAGTCGATCTTCTTTGCGACGCCCGTCTCGAACACGTCGATCTGCTCCGGCCGGGAGATCGAGGAGATCAGCATGTGGAGGTCGCGCACCTTCTCGGGCGAGACCTCGGCGAGCGATCGGGAGAGGAAGTCCGCCTGCTTCTGGTTGTCGCCCTCGAGCGCGACCCGGTCGCCGGACCGCAGGATCGCTTCGAGCGCCTCGACCATCCTAGCGCTGTCCAGAACCTTGCCGTCCGCGAAGGCGGACGCCGCGCGAAGCCGCTCGAGCTTGTTGTCGCGGCGGGCGGTCCAGGAGCGGGACGCGGTCATTTCGGGCATTGAACCCAACCTTTCCGGATAAGGCTCGTCATGCCCCGGCTCGTCCGGGGCATCCACAGTTCGGCTGGCGCGGCGATCCGTGATCGGGCGTCATCCCCCGGACGAGCCGGGGGATGACGCCATGTCTTGAACCGTCGCTCATCCTCACAGCACCACGAACAGGAACCAGACCACGAAGGGCGCGACGATCGTGACGAGCGCTCCGTAGCTCAGCAACTGCCTGAAGAAGCCGTCGCGCGAGCCCTCGGGCGCATTGGCGAGCACCAGCGCGCCGTTGGTCGAGAACGGCGACACGTCGACGATGGTGGAGGACACCGCCATGGCGGCGATGAAGCCGATCGCGCCGACGCCGGAATCGCCCTGGAGGAAGGGCACGGCGAGCGGGATCAGCGAGCCGAGCACCGCGGTGGAGGATGCGAAGGCCGACACCACCGCGCCGATCAGGCAGAGCAGGAGGGCTGCGGTCAGCGGCGAAGCGAGGCCTGCGACGCCGTCGGCCACGTAGGAGATCGTGCCCATCTTCTCCATCACGCCGACGTAAGTGCTGACGCCCGTGATCAGCACGATCTCGGGCCACGTCACCTGCGCGACCGCCTTGCGCTGGAGCGTCGGGGAGACGAGCGAAAGCGCGAGGCCGATCGCGATCGCGCAGAAGCCGATGTCGAGGTTGAAGCCAAGCGTCAGCACAGCGAGCAGCAGAATGCCGGCGAGCGTCAGGATCTGGTACTGCCGGTTGTCGGCCATCGGGTGGTCGACCTTGCGGTTGCTCGCGATGTCTTCTTCGGCGAGCAGCGCCTCGGTCTCGGCGTCGCCGTAGCGCTCGGGCGTCTCGGGGCTCCGGGCGTAACCGCCGGCCGGGGCGCCGTTCGCGCCCGCCGGCTCGAGCCGCGCGCCGAACAGCTTGCGGCCGCCGAGCGCGATGAACAGCAGGACGGCGACGCCGGCGTTCACCGCGAAGCTCGCGAGGAACGTCACCATCGGCTCGAGCGGCAGCCCCGCCTTGGAGACGACGCCGTTGGTGATGCCGCCATAGATCGAGATCGGCGAGAAGCCGCCGGCCTGCGCCCCATGAATGACCATGAGGCCCATGAGCAGCGGCGAGATGCCGTATTTGATGGCGAAGCCCAGCGCGATCGGCGCGATGATCGCGACCGCGCCCGGCGACACCGCTCCGACCGAGGTCAGGGCGGCTGCGACGAAGAACATGATCCACGGGATCGCCGCGACCCGGCCCTTAACGGCGCGCACCGCAAGCCGCACCAGCCAGTCGATCGTGCCGTTGGTCTGGGCGATGGCGAACAGATAGGTGATGCCGACCAGAGTCAGGAACAGGCCGGTCGGGAAGAAGCCGAGGATCGCCTTGGTGGTGAGGCCCGCCACCAGCGTCCCGAGCAGGAACGCGCCGGTGAAGGCGATGACGCCCATGTTCACCGGCAGGATCGTGGCGACGACGAACATCGCCGCGAGGCCGAGGATCGAGAGAAGTTCAGGCGACATGGCCGGCGCTCCTCCTGCGGGAGTTCCGAGCGTCGGCGAAAGGCGAGCGGGCGCGAGCCGGCGCCTCGCGCCCCGGGGGCGCGGCAGCAGGCGTTCTCATGGCGGTTCCTCTGCGGTGCAAGGCCGTTTTCGGCTCTCGTTGACGCCCATGGAACGCCCGTGGGAATACGGTGTCAACCTTTTTGTATACAAGAAATTCGGTTGTGCATTTTCGGAGCGCACCCTAGGCTGGCGCAAAAGAAGACCGCGCGACATGACCGGCGTTACGAAACCGAGAGCCGAGACCACGCCCGAGCCGATCGCTTTCGCGCCCGGCGCAAGACGCGCCGACGCGCTGCGGGTCGAGCTCGAAAACGCGATCGTCACCGGCGCGTTTAAGCCGGGCGACCGGCTCGACGAGCAGTCGCTCGCCGACCGGTTCGGCGTGTCGCGCACGCCGCTGCGCGAGGCGCTCGGTCAATTGGCGGCGACCGGCCTCGTGACCCTTCAGCCCCGTCGCGGAGCCTTCGTGGCCTCGCTCGGCTTCCGCGACATCATCGAGCGGTTCGAGACCATGGCGGCGCTCGAGGCGATGGCGGGGAGCCTCGCGGCGCGGCGGATCGACAGCGCGGGCCGGCGCGAGCTCGAGACCTCGCTTGCGGCCTGCCGCTCGGAAGCCGAGCGCAGCGACAGCGACAGCTATTATCTCGCCAACGAGCGGTTTCACCACGTCATCTACGCGCAGGCCCACAACGGCTTCCTGGGTGACGAGGCGCGCAGGCTCCATCAACGCCTGAAGCCTTACAGGCGGCTGCAGCTGAGGGCGGGCGCGCGCGTCGCGGTCTCGCTCGCCGAACACGAGCGCATCGCGGCCGCGATCCTGGCGGGCGATCCCGCGGCGGCCGAGCGCGAGCTGAAGACCCACATCCTCGTCCAGGGCGACCGGCTCAACGATTTTCTCGCGGCCTTTGAGCGCCAGGGCCGCGACGACTGAGCTTTATGCGGGCGGGGGCGCCTGCGAGGCGAAGGAGCGAGCGATGTCGATGCGCCGGGCGACCCACGCCTTCTCATGCGCGGCGACGTGGTCGAGGAACTTCGCGAGCCCTCCGATCCGCCCGGGCTTGCCGATCAGCCGGCAATGCAGCCCGATCGACATCATGCGGGGCGTCGTCTCGCCTTCGGCGTAGAGCGCGTCGAAGCTGTCTCGCAGGTAGTGGAAGAAGTGCTCGCCCGTGTTGAAGCCCTGGGGCGTCACGAAGCGCATGTCGTTGGCGTCGAGCGTGTAGGGCACCACGAGGTGCGGCCGGTCGACGACGCGGCTCCAGAACGGCAGGTCGTCGCTGTAGTCGTCGGCGTCGTAGACGAAGCCGCCTTCCTCGGCGACGAGGCGGCGCGTGTTGACGCTGGTGCGGCCGGTGTACCAGCCGAGCGGGCGCTCGCCGCAGATCCGGGTCTGGATCTCGATCGCGCGCTCCATGTGCTCGCGCTCAACGTCCTCGGGCACGCCGTGATAGTTGAACCAGCGAAGCCCGTGCGAACAGATCTCGTGGCCGTCCCGGAGCGCGACCTCGGCGACGCGCGGATTGCGCTCGAGCGCCATGGCGACGGCGAACACAGTGATGGGCATGCGCCGTTCGCGAAACAGCGACAGCAGCCGCCACACGCCGACGCGCGAGCCGTATTCGTAGAGCGACTCCATGCTCATGTGCCGCGCGCCCGGATAGGGCAGGGCCCCGACGATCTCGGAAAGGAACGTCTCGGAAGCCGCGTCGCCATGCAGCACCGAATTCTCCCCGCCCTCCTCGTAGTTCAGCACGAACTGGACGGCGACGCGGGCGTCGCCCGGCCAGCGAATGCGCGGCGGCTGCGGGCCGTAGCCGATCAGGTCGCGGGGATAGGCCGGCGTCGTCATCGCGAACTCACTCGTCGAGCGGCAGGCCGAGCCCGCCGAACACGAGCTGCGTGATGGTGGCCTTGGCGGCGTCGTAATCGGGCTCCTCGAGCCGGCGGCGCGTCTTCATGATCTCCATCTGGGAGGAGAAGTCCGCATAGGCCTGCGTCATCGCCCAGATGCAGAAGAACAGGTCGACGGCGCTGATCGGCTTGATGAGGCCAAGGCTCCGCCACTCCTCGACGGCCTTGACCTTTTCGAGCAGCAGCGGCGTCGAGACCTTCTCGATGAACTCGCCGATGAAAGGCGCGCCGGAGATGATCTCGTTGGCGTAGATCCGCGACAGGGAAGGATTGTCGCGCGAGAAATCCACCTTGCGGTGAATGTAGTCGCGCAGCACCTCGCGCAGGTCTCCGGACGCGCCGAGAGTGTCGATGTCGCGCGCCCATCTGTTCATCGCGCGCTCGAGGATCGCCCGGTAGAGATCCTCCTTGTCCTCGAAATAATAATAGAGATGCGCCTTGGCGACGCCGGCCCTCTTGGCGATCAGCGCCGTGGTCGCGCCGCGCAGCCCGAAATTGCCGAACACGAATTCGGCCGCGTCCAGGATCTTGTCCTCGACGTTGATCTCATGGGTCGGGCGCTTGGCGCGGCGGGGCGCGAGGCGGATCTGGAAGAGCTTGTCTTGCGCGGTCATCGGCGTTCGGCGGAGAAAGTCCGCCGCTTGAATATCAGCTTTTGGACGCCGTACGAGTAGGACCTCGCATCCCGAAAGGCGCCTGACCGATTGTTGAAGGGAGAGAAGAGCTTGGCCGAACCGACGACGAGCGTGGGGGCGACGCGCAAATGTCGCGTCAACGTCATCAACCCCAACACCACGGCGTCGATGACCGAGGTCATCGTCGGCGCCGCGCGGCGGGCGGCCGGCCCCGGCGTCGAGATCGTCGGCCGCACCTCGGCCTTCGGCGCGGCCTCGATCGAAGGCCATTATGACGAGGCGCTGTCGGCGGTCGGCGTGCTGAAGGCGGTGGCGGAGGGCGAGGCGCAAGGCTGCGACGCGCATGTGCTCGCCTGTTTCGGCGATCCCGGCCTGCTCGCCGCCCGCGAAATCGCGACCGGCCCGGTGATCGGCATCGCGGAGGCCGCGTTCCGGGCCGCGAGCTTCGTCTCGACCCATTTCAGCGTGGTGACGACGCTCACCCGCACCAAGGTGATCGCCGAGCATCTCGCGCTCGTCTACGGGGCCGAGCGGGCCTGCCGGCGCGTCCGCGCGGTCGACGTCGCGGTGCTCGAGCTCGACGATCCGGCCTCCAACACGCGCGGCCTGCTGGTCGCCGAATGCCGCCGCGCGCTCGAGGAAGACCACGTCGGCGCGCTGGTGCTCGGCTGCGCAGGCATGGCCGATCTCGCCGAGGATTTGAGCAGGGAGTTCGGCGCGCCGGTCATCGACGGCGTCGGCGCGGCGGTGAAGTTCGCCGAGGCGCTGGTGAGCCTCGGGCTGAAGACCTCGAAATATGGCGATCTCGCCCATCCGCTGCCGAAGGCGCGCACGCCTTTCTGACAGTTGCGCAGGCGTTCCCCCCGGCTACAATCTTGACCGGTCGTTCAAAAAAATTGAGCGACCGGTCAGCTTTGGCATGCGGGTTGCTCCGTGGCCTTCGTCTTTCAAGCGCGCGGCGAGCGCCGCCGGAACAGAGGGGGCAGGAATTTGACTGACGCACAGGTCATCGGCGCCGGCGGCCCGGCGGCGCCCGTTTCGAGCGGCTCCGCCCACGGCTCCAACACCCTCAGTCCGGTCACGAGCGAGGAGAAGAGCTGGGGCTGGTTCGCCATCTTCAACATCTGGGCGAACGACATCCAGTCGCTGTTCGGCTACTCGCTGGTGGCCTCGCTGCTCATCTCCTACGGGGTGAGCGGCTGGACCGCTTTCGCGGCGCTGATCGTGGCGGGCCTTCTGGTGATGGTTCTCGTGAACCTCTCTGGAGCCGCCGGCGAGCGCTACGGCATTCCTTATCCGGTGCTGGCGCGCGCCAGCAAAGGCACGCAGGGCGCCAAGCTCCCGGCGCTCCTGCGCGCGATCGTGGCCGTGTTTTGGTATGGCGTGCAGGTCTATTTCGCCTCGACCGCGCTCGCGCTGCTGATCTACTCCGTCTTCGGCGGCGCCGGCGGCGCGAAGCTCCTCGGCATGACCGCCATCGACTGGTTCAGCTTCTTCGTCGTCTGGGCCTTCCACATCTTTATCTTCTGGCGCGGCATGGGATGGGTCGAGACCTTCCTCAACATCGCCGGCCCCTTCGTCTACGTTGTGATGATCGGCCTCGTGGTCGTGCTCTGGATCGAGGCCGACGGGCAGCTTCTCTCCAAGGCGCAGACGATCTTCGCCAATCCGAACGCGACCGCCTGGACCGAGTTCTCCGGCTTCATCGCCATCATCGGGACGATGATCTCTTACTTCGCCGCGGTGCTGCTGAACTTCTCGGACTTCTCGCGCTACGCCAAGGACAAGCGCGCCATGATGCTCGGCAACCTTGCCGGCCTGCCGTTCAACATGATCCTGTTCTCGGCGCTCGCCCTGCTGACGACCGCGGGCGCGGCGGTGGTCTATGGCGAGGCGATCACCAATCCGACGGTGATCGTGGAGAAGACCAACAGCGTCACCTTGAGCATCATCGCCGCCATCACCTTCTTCGCCGCGACTGTCGGCATCAATCTGGTGGCGAACTTCATCCCCTCGGTGAACGGCATCGCGAACCTCGCGCCGTCCAAGATCAGCTTCCGCATGGCCGGAATGATCACGTCGGCCTTCGCGCTGGTGATCGGCGGCTTCTGGACATCGTTCATCAGCGAGTTCGGCATCTCGGGCTTCGTCAACACCCTCGGCGCGACCCTCGCGCCGGTCTACGGGATCATGATGGCGGACTACTACTTGCTGCGGAAACAGAAGCTGGAGCGCGACGACCTCTACAATCTTCAGGGAGGCCGGTACCACTACCGCAAGGGCTGGAACGACGCCGCCATGATCGCTTTCGGGATCGGCGCGGTGTTCGCGATCGCGACGGTGTGGATTCCGTTCCTCTCCGTCCTGTCGGGCTACGCCTGGCTGCTTGGCGCGGCGCTCGGCGGGCTGGTCTACTACAACCTCGCCAAGCGGGGGTTCGAGGTCTGACGTCGGCATGAGGTTCGGCGGAGACGTGCAGTCTCCGCCGGCCCGAGCCTCGACAGGCCGGCGCGCCACGTGATAGGCGCGGCGTCTCCCCACGAACCGCCAGACCTCGATGCTCCGCGATCCGTCCGCCCCCGATTTCATCTACGACTACGTCAACCTCGCCTCGCCGCTGATGGGCGCCGAGGCCGTGGTGGTCTCCGACGAGTTCTTCGCCGACAAGGCCCGTATCCTGCAGGATCAGCCCGCCGTCTTTCTGCCGGAGGCGTTCGACGACCACGGCAAGTGGATGGACGGCTGGGAGACCCGCCGGCGCCGCGACGGCGGCAACGACTGGCTGCTGATCAAGCTCGGCGTCCCCGGCGTGGTGAAGGGCGTCGACATCGACACCTCGCACTTCACCGGCAACTACCCGCCGGCCGCGATGCTGGAGGGCTGCTTCAGCCTGACCGAGCCCGACCCGAACGGCCGCTGGCGCCCGCTGGTGCGCACCACGCCGCTCGGGCCCAGCGCCCATCATTATGTCGGCGTCGCCGACCCCGAGCCGGTCAACTGGTTGAAGCTGTCGATCTTCCCGGACGGCGGCGTCGCGCGGCTGCGCGTCCACGGCGTGCCGTTCCGCGAATGGACCGAGGCCGAGCGCGGCGGCGAGATCGAGCTTTCGGCCGCCAAGAACGGCGGCCGCGTCATCGCATACAACGACGCCCATTACGGCAACGTCCAGCGCATGCTGGCGGCGGGCCGCGGAACCAATATGGGCGACGGCTGGGAGACCCGCCGGCGCCGGGAGCCTGGCAACGACTGGATGATCGTCGCGCTCGCCGACCCCGGCGTCATCGAGCGCATCGAGGTCGACACCGCGCATTTCAAAGGCAACTTCCCCGACCGTTGTTCGATCCAGGCCGCGCGCGTCGAGCAGGGCGCGCATCAGGCGCTCATCACCCAGTCGATGTTCTGGCCGGAGCTGATGACGCCCCAGAAGCTCTCGGCCGACGCCATCCATTCGTTCTCGGGCGGCGACATCTCGGCGCTCGGGCCCGTGAGCCACGTGCGCTTCAACATTTTTCCGGATGGCGGCGTCTCGCGCCTGAGGCTCTTCGGCCGCCTCGCATGAGCGCATCCCGCGCTCTTGTCCCAGAGCCTTTGACCAAGGCGGCCTTCGCGCCGTTTGGCGAGGTGATCGAGACTCAAGGGGCGCAGACGCGCGTCATCAATGACGGGTTCGCGCTCCGCCGCCATGCGCTGGCGACCGTCGAGCCGGGCGAGGGCGGGCGCGCGATCCTCTCGATCTTCGACGCGACCCGCCGGCCGTCTCCGATCGTGATCGACATGCTGGAGCGCCATCCGCTGGCGAGCCAGGCGTTCTTTCCGCTCTCCGAGCACGACTGGCTCCTGGTGGTGGCCGAGGGCGGGGACGCGCCCGACCTTGCGACGCTGCGCTGCTTTCGCGCGAGCGGGCGGCAGGGCGTGAACTACGGCGCCGGCGTCTGGCACTTCCCGGTGCTGATCCTCGTCGAGGCGCAGAGTTTTCTCGTGGCCGACCGCGAGGGGCCGGGCGCGAACCTCGAGGAGGTCCGGTTCGAGGCGTTCAAGATCGCGCTGTAGAATCCGAACCACCACCGCCGCCGCCATGCCCGCGCCTTGGCTTGTCCGGGGGCATCGACGCCAGATCGCTGACCGACATGCGTCGGACCAGTGGATGCCCCGGACGAGCCGGGGCATGACGAGGCGTTGGGTGCAGCCGAAGTCCGCCAGATGAAATCTTAGGCGCCTGCGCGATCGGCATGCGCGCTCCGTCACCCTACTCACCGTCCGGCTGCGCAAATATCCGCTGGTACGCCTCTTGCGTGATCGGTTTCGTCGCCCGGGCGGAGATCCGGGCCCGGAGACCGATCATGCCGTTCCTGACCCGTCGCGCCGTTGTCGCAGCCTTCGCAGCTCTCGCCGCCGTGATGGTCGGCGCGCCGCATAGCGCTCGCGCCGAACTCGCCGACATCACCACGCGCGGGACGCTTCGGGTCGCGGTGCCGCAGGACTTTCCGCCGTTCGGCAGCGTCGGGCTCGACATGACCCCGCAGGGCTATGACATCGACGTCGCCAAGCTCATCGCCGAGAAACTCGGTGTGAAGATCGAGCTGACGCCGGTGACGAGCGCCAACCGCATCCCGTTCCTGCAGACCAACAAGGTCGACCTCGTCATCTCGAGCCTCGGCAAGAACCCGGACCGCGAGAAGGTCATCGATTTCTCGACCGCCTACGCCCCGTTCTTCAACGGCGTGTTCGCGCCCGACAACGTCGCGGTCACCAAGGTCGAGGATCTTTCGGGCAAGACCGTCGGGGTCACGCGCGGCTCGGTCGAGGATCTGGAGCTCACCAAGATCATCCCTGCCGACGCCACCGTGAAGCGCTACGACAACAACAACGGCACCATCTCGGCCTTCCTGTCGGGCCAGGTGCAGGTGGTGGCGACCGGCAACGTCGTGGCCGCCGCCATCATCGAGAAGAACCCGCCGAAGAAGCCGCTGCTGAAGTTCCTCATCAAGAACTCGCCCTGCTTCGTGGGCATGAACAAGGATCAGCCGAACCTCAAGGCCAAGGTCGACGAGATCATCGCTGCCGCCAAGGCCGACGGGACGATGAACGCCATCGCCCAGAAGTGGCTGAAGACCGACCTGCCGAAGGACCTCTGACGACCGTCGACGCGTCGCGACCGGGGGGCCGCCAGTGGGTTATGTTTTCGACTACAGCTGGATCGGGGAGTATTCCGGCGTCCTGCTCAAGGGGCTCTGGCTCACCGTCTGGCTGATCCTCGTCGGCGCGACCTTCGGCGTCGCGCTCGGGATCTTCTGCGCCTGGGTGAGGGCGCTCGGCCCCAAATGGGCGCGGCCGATCGTCGGCGCCTATGTCGAGCTGATCCGGAACACGCCGTTCCTGATCCAGCTGTTCTTCATCTTCTTCGGCCTGCCGTCGCTCGGCGTCCAGATGGGCGAGACGCAGGCCGCGCTGCTCGCGATGATCATCAATCTCGGGGCCTATGGCTGCGAGATCGTGCGCGCCGGCATCCAGGCGACGACCAAGGGCCAGTTCGAGGCCGGCTGGAGCCTGGGGCTCAGCCGGATCGAGACCTTCCGGCACGTGGTGCTGATCCCTGCGCTCCAGCGCATCTGGCCGGCGCTCTCCTCGCAGATCGTCATCGTGATGCTGGGTTCGGCGGTCGTCTCGCAGATCGCGGCGGAAGACATCTCCTACGCGGCGGACTTCATCCAGTCGCGCACCTTCCGTGCGTTTGAGACCTACATCGTCGCGACGCTGATCTACCTCGCGCTGGCGATTCTGCTCCGGCAACTGCTGAAGGGCGTCGGCTGGGTGCTGTTCCCGAAGAGGAGCGCCGCCCGATGATGGAATTCTCCACCTGGGACATCGTGCGCAACCTGCTGCTGGCGGCGCGCTGGACGATCGTGCTGTCGCTCGTCGCCTTCGCGGGCGGCGCGACGGTCGGACTCGTCATCCTGTTCCTCCGCATCTCGAAGCAGAAGGCCGCGCGCGTCTTCGCCGGCGGCTACATCGAGCTCTTTCAGGGCACGCCGCTGCTGATGCAGCTGTTCCTGTCGTTCTTCGGCCTGTCGCTGCTCGGCGTCGAGGTCCCGGCATGGCTCGCGGCGAGCGTCGCGCTCATCCTGTGGACCGCCTCCTTCCTTGCCGAGATCTGGCGCGGCTGCGTGGAGTCGATCCCGAAGGGGCAGTGGGAGGCGTCGGCGAGCCTCGGCATGGGGCGCTTCGAGCAGATGCGCCACGTGATCCTGCCGCAGGCGCTCACCATCGCGATCCCGCCGACGGTCGGCTTCTCGGTGCAGGTCGTGAAGGGCACCTCGCTCACCTCGATCATCGGCTTCACCGAGCTCGCAAAGGCCGGCCAGGTGCTGACCAACGCCACCTTCATGCCCTTCACGGTCTACGGCTTCGTCGCGCTGATCTATTTCGCGCTGTGCTTCCCGCTGTCGAAGTCCAGCCAGTTCCTCGAGAGGAAGCTCAATGTCGCTCATCGAGATCACTGAGGTCCGCAAGAGCTTCGGCGACAACGAGGTCCTCAAGGGCATCGACCTGAACGTCGAGCCGGGCGAGGTCATCGCCATCATCGGCAAGTCGGGCTCGGGCAAGTCGACGCTTCTGCGCTGCATCAACGGGCTCGAGACCATCAACGCCGGCTCGATTCAGGTCGCGGGCGCGCAGCTCGCGACGGACGAGCTTCACCTCAAGGCGCTGCGCCTCAAGGTCGGCATGATCTTCCAGGGCTTCAATCTGTTCCCGCACAAGACCGCGGGGCAGAACGTCATGCTCTCCCAGATGGTGGTGAAGAAGACGCCGAAGCCGCAAGCCGAGGAGATGGCGAAGAAGATGCTCGACCGCGTCGGGCTCGGCCACAAGTTCGACGCCTATCCCGACCAGCTCTCCGGCGGCCAGCAGCAGCGCGTCGCGATCGCTCGTGCGCTCGCCATGCAGCCGGTGGCGCTGCTCTGCGACGAGATCACCTCGGCGCTCGACCCCGAGCTCGTGCAGGAGGTTCTGGCGGTCGTGAAGGAGCTCGCCTCCGAAGGCATGACGCTGCTGATGGTCACCCACGAGATGCGCTTCGCCCGTGACGTCTGCTCGCGCGTCGTCTTCATGCATCTCGGCCGCGTGCACGAAATCGGCCCGCCCGGAGAGGTGTTCGGAAACCCGAAGACGCCCGAGCTCCGACAGTTCCTCGGGCAGACGCACTGAGGCGCGTCGGCGATCACGCTTCGCGGGCCTGAGCCGGCGAGGGCTTGCGCGCGGCGAGACGCTCCTCGATCTGCTGGAAGATCACGAACAGCGCCGGGACGACGAAGACCGACAGCGCGGTCGAGACCGCCATGCCGCTGACGACCGAGACGCCGATCGACTTCGAGGCGTTGGCGCCGGCGCCGTCGGCGAGCACCAGCGGGATCATGCCGAGGATGAAGGCGATCGACGTCATCAGGATCGGCCGGAAGCGCAGCCGCCCGGCGGTCAGCGCCGCCTCGACCAGCGGCCGGCCCTCCTTCGCCCGAAGCTCGCGGGCGTATTCGACGATCAGGATCGCGTTCTTGGCCGCGAGCGCGATCAGCAGCACCAGCCCGATCTGGGTATAGAGCGTGTTCTGGAGCCCGAGCGCGAGCAGCGTCGCGACCGTGCCGCAGAGCGCGAGCGGCGCCGAGACGATGACGGGCATCGGCGCGATCCAGCTGCCGTACTGGCCGGCGAGCACGAAATAGACGAGCAGCAGCGCGAGGCCGAACGCGACATAGACCTGCCCGCCCGCGAGCCGCTCCTGATAGGAGACGCCGGTCCATTCGGCGGCGGTTCCGGCGGGCAGGGT
The DNA here is from genome assembly GCF_042648545.1 of Chenggangzhangella methanolivorans. Lineage (NCBI taxonomy): Bacteria > Pseudomonadati > Pseudomonadota > Alphaproteobacteria > Hyphomicrobiales > Methylopilaceae > Chenggangzhangella > Chenggangzhangella methanolivorans. The sequence continues at coordinate 27,244 of NZ_JBHRXS010000001.1, read as the reverse complement.
CTCGGCCGCCGCGCGGTCGAGCATCGTCAACGCCTCGCCGGACGAGACGTCGGCCTGCGGGCGCCCGACGATCGTCGCCGCGGGACGGAGATTGTAGAGCGAGATCAGCGACGGGCCGGTGGTCTCCTTCACGCTCGCGAGCGCGCTCAAGGGCACGGAGTCGCCCGATGCGTTCGGGACCTTGAGCCGCGACACCGCCTCGCTCAGGCCGCGCAGCGAGCCTTCGGCCTGGACATAGACCTGGAACACCTGGCCGAACTGCGTGAACTGGTTGACGTAGGCCGAGCCGAGATAGCCTGAGAGCGCCTCGAAGGCGTCGTTGACCGAGACGCCGAGCCTGACGGCCTTGGCGCGGTCGATCGAGACGCCGAGCTGGGGCGCGTCGAAATTCGACGTCACCTGAGCGGCCTGGAGCCGTCCGTCGGCGAGCGCGCGGTTCGCGATCGCGCGGGCGACCTCGGAGAGGCGGCCGAAGTCGGAGGAGCCGTCGGTGAGCTCCACCATCATGGTGAAGCCGCCGGTGTTTCCGACGCCCTGGATGGAGGGCGGCGGAACCACGACCGCGAGCCCGTCGGGCAGCGCCGAGAGCGTCTTCGAGATCCCCTGAAAGAGCGGCAGCAGGTCCTCGTTCTCGCCGCGCTCGTCCCAGGGCGTCAGCATGACGTAGGCGACGCCGGCGTTCGGCAGAGAGGCGTTGCCGTCGAATGGCGAGACGCCCGCCACCGTGATGACGTTCGCGACGCCCGGCTGGCCTTTGAGCCGCGCATCGACGTCGGCGAGCGCCTTGTCGGTGCGCTCGAGCGAGGCGCCGGCCGGCAGCTGGACGGCGGCGATGAGATAGCCCTGATCCTCGATCGGCAGGAAGCCGGCGGGCACGCGATTGAGCCCTGCGACGCCGAGCGCGAGGATCGCCACGGCTGCGGCCGCGACCAGATATTTGACCCGCAGCGCGCGCTCCAGCAGCCGGACGTAGCCGCCCTCGAATGTCGAGAAACCGCGGTCGAACAGGCGGAATGCGAGGTTGCGCCGCGCGAGCGGCTTCGGCGGGCGCATCCAGAGCGCGGCCTGCACGGGTTTGAGCGTCACGGCGTTGATCGCGCTGATGATCGCGGTCGCGGCGATCACGAGCGCGAACTGCTGGTAGAGCTGGCCGGTGAGGCCCGGCAGGAACGCGGCCGGCAGGAACACGGCGATCAGCACGAGCGTCACGCCCATGATGGGGCCGAACAGCTCGTCCATGGCCTTCTCGGCCGCCTGCGGCCCCGGAAGACCCTTCTCCAGATGGCGCGCCGCGCCCTCGACGATGACGATCGCGTCGTCGACCACGATGCCGATCGCGAGCACCAGCGCGAACAGCGTCGACATGTTGATGGTGAAGCCGAGCGCGGCCATCGCCGCGAAGGCGCCGATGATCGTCACCGGCACCGTGGTGGCGGGCACCAGCACGGCGCGCAAGTCCTGCAAAAAGAGCAGGATGACCACGAAGACGATCACGCAGGCCTCGATCAGCGTCTTGTAGACGTCGCGCACGGCGGCGTCGACGAAGGCCGAGGTGTTGAACGGGATCTCGTATGTGAGGCCCGGCGGGAACGACTTCGAAAGCTCCGCCATGCGCGCCTCGACCCGGTCGGCGGTCTCGAGCGCGTTCGCCTCCGGCAGCTGGCTGATCGCGAGCGCGGCGGATGGCCGCCCGTTCATGCGGAACACCTGCGCGTAGGTCTTCGAGCCGAGCTCCACGCGGGCGACGTCGCGCACGCGCGTCGTCGACCCGTCTTCGGCGTTCGACTTGACGATCACGTCCTCGAACTGGCCGACCTGGTCGAGCCGGCCGGAGACGTCGATGACGGTCTGGAAGCCCTGGCCTGTCGGGGCGGGCGGCATGCCGACCTGACCGCCCGGAACCGTCTGGCTTGAGGCCTGGATCGCCGAGACGACGTCGGAGGGCTTGAGGCCGCGGGCCTGCAGGCGGTCCGGATCGAGCCAGACGCGCATGGCGTATTCGCCCGCGCCGAACACCGAGACGTCGCCGACGCCGGGAACGCGCGCGATCGGGTCGCGCAGGTTGATCGAGGCGTAATTCGACAGGAACAGGCTGTCCTTGGCCGGATCCTCCGACGACAGCGTCACGAAGGCGAGGATCGCGGTCGAGCGCTTGCGGACGTTGACCCCTTGCGTCTGCACCGCGCTCGGCAGCTGCGCGGTGGCGGCGTCGACGCGGCTCTTCACCAGCGTCTCGGCCTTGTCGGCGTCGGTCCCGATCTCGAACGTGACGGTGAGCGTGTAGGCGCCGTCGCTCGCGTTCGTCGACTGCATGTAGAGCATCCCGGGCGCGCCGTTGACCTGCCGCTCGATCGGCAGCGCAACTGTGTCGACCAGCGTCTTGGCGCTTGCGCCCGGATAGCGCGCCGTCACCTGTACGGTCGGGGGCGTGACGTCGGGATATTGCGCGACGGGGAGCTTCAGGAACGCGATCGCGCCGATGAGGATCGTCAGCAGCGCGATGACGTTGGCGAGCACCGGGCGCTCGATGAAGAACTTTGCGAACATCGGTCCTGCTCGTCAGCGGGTTTGGACGGAGGGGCTTGTCGAGCCGGCCGCCTGCCGGAACTGTTCCCTGGCCTGCGTCGCCGCCTCGCGCCGGTCGACGGCGTCGCCGGGCCTCGGGCCGGAGGCGACGTTCTGGATGACCCAGTCGGTGGTCATGAGCGCGCCGCGCACCTGCTGGAGCTCGCCGTCGCGCTCGATCAGAGAGACCGAGCGGCGCTCGACGACGCCCTTTTCGGTCACGACGAGCACGTAGCGGCCCTGCTGGTCGGTCCCGATCGCCGAAGGGGGCACGAGCAGCGCGTCCTTCACGGTCTCGACGGGGATGCGCACGCGCACGAACAGGTCCGGCAGCAGGGCGCGGTCGGCGTTTTCGAACACGGCGCGCACCGACAGCGTGCCGGTGTCCGCGGAGGTCTCGGGCGCGGCGTAGTCGAGCCGGCCCTTGATCGGGTAGCCGTCGTCGCCCTTCACGCCGATCTCGATCGGCACGGAGGCGATGTCCTTGCGCGTCAGTCCCCGTTCGCGGGCCTGCCTGCGGATCCGCAGCAGGTCGGCGTCGGAGATCGAGAAGGTCACATGGATCGGATCGAGCTGGACGATGGTCGCGAGCGTCGTGACGCCGCCCGAGCCCACCAGCGCACCGACGTCGGCCTTGTGTTCGGAGACGGCGCCGTCGAAGGGGGCGACGACGGTCGCGTAGCTGAGGTTAAGGCGCGCCTGCACCAGCGAAGCGTCGGCCGCTGCGCGCTGGCCCCTGGCGGACTCCAGCGAATTCTGGGCGTTGTCGACATTTACCTCGGGAGTCGCGCTGGTCTTCAGCAGCTGGCGCTGCCGGTCGAGCGCGCGCTGGGCGTTGTCGAACGTGGCGCCTGACTGCGCGAGGCTCGCCTCGGCCTGCTGGACCTGAGCCTCGTAGAGCTCGGGCTCGATCAGGAACAGGCGCTGGCCGGCTTTGACCTCCGCCCCGTCCTTGTAGTCGATGGACTTCAGGAAGCCGGAAACCCGCGCGATCAGATCGACCCGGTTCACAGCCTTGGCGACGCCGGTCTCGTAGAGATAGCGCGTCGCCGTGACGGGCTTCGGCTGCGCGACGACCGCGACCTTGGGGGCGGGCGGCGCCTTGCTTTCGTCCTTGCAGGCCGCGAGCAGGGTCGCGGCCGCAAAGGCGCAGGCCAAAGGCGTGAAGGCTCTCGTCCGCATCGGTCTGGTCCGTGGTCGCCGTTGGAAAAAAGGCGCGGGCGGCCGGTCGTCGGCCGCCCGCGCCCGTCGTGGTTCAGTTCTGCTGCTTCTGGTCCTTGGCCTTTGCGAGCGCGGCCGTGCAGGTCTCGGAGAGCTGGTCCTTCTTGGACTTCACGCACTCCATGATCCGCCCGCCGCCGGGCGCGATCCCGGCGCAGAGCTGCTTGATCTCGGGCCCGCAGGCCTGGCGCAGCTCCTTGCGGTCGGCCATCGAGAGGGTCTGCGCCGAGGCCGCGAGGGTGAGCACGGGCAGGCTCATGACCGCGAGCGCGAAGGCGGGGGCGATGCGAAGCTGAAGCATGGGAGTTCTCCTTTTCGGGGTGTTGGTCGCCGGAGGGCGAGGAGGGGGGCGCCGCTCAGCGCCGACGGAAGCCGGCGTGGGCGGACCGGAACCCGTGGCCGGCGCGGACGCCGGCGTGCGGGCGGCGGATCACGCCGCCGGCGCAGCCGCGCGGGCCGCAGCCGCCGGCGGCGACTCGGCGCGGGCCGGCGACAACGCCGCCGCACCGACCGCGCGCGCAGCCGCCTGCCGCTTTCACGCGGTGCGGATGGTGCGGGCGGACGTGGTGGTGATGGCGGCCCCAGTGGCCGTACCAGGGGCGGCCCACATAGTGGGCGTTCCAGTAGGCGTGGGAGAAGCCGACGACCGTGACGCCGACGGCGGGCGCGATCACGGGCGACACCACCGTGGCGGAGCCGCGATAGGTCACGCTGACATAGGTCGCCGAGACCCAGCCGCGCTCGCCGTCCCACGACACGTCGCACCAGGTGGTCGCGGCGTTGCAGCCAAAGAGCGTGAGCGGCGCGCGGGAGGGAAGCAGCGCGACTACGGGATAGTTCGAGCTCGGCCCGGCCCGCAGGTTGACGCTTGCGACCGAGACGGCGCCGGTCGCGGCTTGCGCCGACGACGGAGCGAGCGAGGGGAGGGCAAGCGCGGCGAGGGCCGCCGAAAAGGCGAGGGCTTTCATGCGAGGTCTCCTGGGCTTGGGCGTCAAGCGCGTCTCGGGGGCGGGCGCGCCGAAGCCGGGCGTCCGGAAAAGCTTGCGTCTCGAGAGATCTCCGGCGCCTCGCCGGCCGAGGTGGGGGGAACCGCCGGCGAGGCGCGCGGAGGAGGGCGGGTCTAAGGCCCTCGTCGATGGGAGGCGGCGTGGCGGGGGATCACGGCGCCTCCTCCCGCAGGCGGTCGTTCGCCGCCATGCGGGTCTCGTGCGCGGAAGCGGCCTGAGGGTCGTCTTCGGGCGTCGTCTCTTCCGGCAGGAGCTCGATGCACGCCGCGACGGTGTCGATCCGCGGCGCGAAGTCTTCGGTGTCGGGGTCGGTCTGAGGGTCGCTTTCGTCGGGGCAGACGAGTTCGGCCTGCCGAGGCGACGCAGGGTCCGAGAGCGCGCCGACGATCGTCGGCAGCATCAGGGAGAAGGACAGCAGCAGCGCCCCGACGATGCGGGCGGACAGGCGGACGACCTCGCTCATGCGCGCGTCTCCTCGATGGCGGGACGGTTCGGGGACGGGAGGGCCGGCGGCGCGTCGGGCTCGATCACGGCGCCGGGCGGCGCGAACAGAGCGCGGAGGCGGCCCTTCAGCGTGCGGGCGCGGCGCGCGTCGGCGAACATCGCGGCCCATTCGCCGAGCGCGATCCGGACCGGATTGAGGCTCCGCGTTCCGCCCACGAGGCCGTAGCGGAGCGGTTCTGCAGGCGGCGCCGCGAAGGTGCCGAACAGCCGGTCGAACACGATCAGGAGGCCGCCGTAGTTCTTGTCGAGGCACGACGCGTTCGAGGCGTGGTGCACCCGGTGATGCGTCGGCGTGTTGAGAACCCATTCGAGCGGCCCGAGCCTCGGCGCGAGCTCGGAATGGACGAAGAACTGGTAGAGGAGGTTCGCGCCGAGCGTCGCGACGATCGCGATCGGGTGGAAGCCGATCAGCGCGAGCGGCGCGAAGAACAGGAAGGTCCCCGAGATCGCGCCGGTCCAGCCGAGCCGGACCGCCGCGGTGAGGTTGAGCTTGGTGGCCGAGTGGTGGACCGAATGCGTCGCCCACATCCAGCGGATGCGGTGCGAGGCGCGGTGGCGCCAGTAATAGGCGAACTCGACGGCGAGAAAGAGCGCCAGCAGCCCGAGCGGCGTCGCCGCGTCGATCTCGAACAGCCGGTGTTCGTAGAGCAGCGCGAACGGCGCGGCCACGAGGCCGGCCTCGACGAGGCGCACGACGTTCTGGCCGAGCGCGACCCCGAACGAGGCCGCCGTTTCGGCGAGGTCGTGGGTCTCCTCGTGGCGATGGGCGAGGCGGCTCGCGCCGTATTCGAGGGCCATGAAGCCGACGGCCGCGCCGAAGATCGTGGCGCGCACCGCCGGATCCATCGCCATGACGATGGAGTCGGACATCGGAGTCTCCGAGAGGATCGGCTGGGGTCAGCGCGACGGCGCGCGGACCGCGGTGGTCTCGTTCGCGCCGGTGCGCGAGAGTTCGGCGAAGCGGCCCGAGCCCCAGTCGTCGGAGGCGGAGGCGAGGCGCGTCTCGTCCTTGCGGCCGCCATGGACGGCCGCGTGGCTCGACGAGGCCTCCGGCTGGCGGCTGAAGGCGCCTTCGGTCGCGATGGCGCAGGACATGACGGCGACATAGGCCGAGGCGGCGAAGATCTTGGTCATGAGAACAGGTCTCCCTGGGGCCGACCCGAAGAGCGGCCGGCGATGGGGAGGAGACTGGCGTCGCGGCGTCACGCGCCGATCACGCCCCGGCGCCAAAGCGTCGCGTTTCGTCACGACGTGTAACGGCTTGTAAAAATCGCAAGACGCTCTTGCGGTCCGCCGATGCGGCGCCGACAAGTAGGGACCATGAGCGCCGCCGCCATCCTCATCGTCGAGGACGATCCCGACATCGGCCGCATGGTCGGCGACCTGCTGCGCCGCGAGGGCTACGAGGTCGCCCATGTCGAGGACGGGCAGGCGATGGACGCCGCCATGGCGCTCCGGCGGCCGGACCTGATGATCCTCGACCTGATGCTGCCGGGCGAGGACGGCCTCTCGATCTGCCGGCGCGTGCGCGCGGGCGACTGGCTGCCGATCCTGATGCTCACCGCCAGGAACGACGAGATCGACCGCGTGATCGGCCTCGAGGTCGGGGCGGACGACTATCTCGCGAAGCCCTTCGGCCCGCGCGAGCTGGTGGCGCGCGTCCGCGCGCTGCTGCGCCGCGCCGACGCCAGGCCCGCCGCGCCGCCCTCGCGCCGCTTCGCCTTCGACGGCTTTTCGGTCGACGTCGACGCCCGCCAGGCCTTCGAGCCGGGCGGCGAACCGATGACGCTGACCAGCGCCGAGTTCGAGCTGCTCGCCTGCTTCGTGCAGCGGCCGCGGCGCGTGCTCACCCGCGACCAGATCCTCGAATGGACCCATGGGCGCGCGTCCGAACCCTACGACCGGACCGTCGACATGCTGGTCTCGCGCTTGCGCCGAAAACTCGAAAGCGCCGGCGCCGCGCCCGGGCTGATCGCGACGGTGCGCAACGGCGGGTACCTGTTCTCGGCCGTCGTGAGGTCGGCGTCGTGAGAGGACGGCTCAGCCTCGCGACGCGCATCGGCGCCATCATGGTGAGCGCGCTGCTCGCCGCCTGGCTGCTGGCCGCGATCATCTATTACAAGGGGTTCGACGCCGCCGCCGTCGAGGCGCGGCCCTCGCCGGCCCGGGTGGCCGCGATCGTCGAGCTGATCGAGCGGACCGCGCCGGCGGACCGCGATCTCGCGCTCTCGGCGGTGAGCTCGGAGGCGCTGCGGGCGAGCCTCGCGGCGCCGGGCGCAGCGCTCGATCCGAGCCGGACGGATCGCGACTGGCTCGAGCCCTACGCCGCCGCGCTCGGCGGGCGGCCGCTCTCTGTGAGCCTGGACTCGGCCTCCTCGCGCGAGCATCTCTTCCCCAAGCTTTTCGTCTACGCCGCGCCTGCGCTCGAGCTCCGCGTCGGGCTCGCGGACGGCGCGACGCTGATGTTTAAGACGCGCGGGCCGGTCGCGGTGACGCGGTTCGGGCTGCCGGTCGGGCTCGGGGCCGGTCTCATCGGAACGCTGATCGCGCTGGTCGCCCTCATCATCATGCAGCGCGAGACGCGGCCGATCGCGCGCCTCGCCTCGGCGGTCGACGAGATGGAGCTGCTCGACGCTCACACGCCGATACCCGTCCCGCGGCGCGGCGCGCCCGAGGTCCAGGCGTTGGTCGCGGCCTTCAACCGGCTGGGCGAGCGGCTCGCGACGCTTTTGCGGGCCCGCATGGCGCTGCTCGGCGGCATCTCGCACGACGTGCGCACCTTCGCGACGCGGCTGCGGCTGCAGCTCGACCAGATCCCCGACGAGGCCGAGCGCGCCCGCGCCGAAAACGACATCGCGGACATGATCCGCCTGCTCGACGACGCGCTGCTCGCAAGCCGCGCAGGCGCCGGGGAGCTGGTCCAGGAGCTCGTCGAGTTCGACGCCATCGTCCGCAGCGAGGTCGAGGACCGGCAGGCGCTCGGCGCGCCCGTCGCCTTCTCGTCCGACGGCCGCGAGGCGCTCGTGCTCGGCGACCGGGTCGCGCTTCGCCGCATCGCCTCGAACCTCATCGACAACGCCGTCGCCTATGGCCGCGTCGCGCATGTCGGGCTGCGCGTCGCGGACGGGATCGCGACGCTCGCCGTCGAGGACGAGGGGCCCGGAGTTCCGCCGGACAAACGCGCCGAGCTGCTGGAGCCGTTCGTGCGGCTCGAGACCTCGCGCAACCGCCGAACGGGCGGGTCGGGGCTTGGCCTTGCGATCGTTCGCGCGCTCGTCGACGCCCATGGCGCGACGCTCGCCATCGAGGATTCGGCCCATGGCGGCGCGCGGTTCGTGGCGCGCGTTCCGCTGTTTGATCCGCGCGCGGGCGTCTCCGAGGCGGCGGAGGGGTAGCAAGCCTTACGGCTGGCGGGCGCCCTCGGCTCCGGACGGCGTGATCACCACCGTCGCGGTGAGTCCGGCGGTCAGCCCCAGGTCGTCGGGCGTCGCGTCGAGCTTGATGCGGACCGGCACGCGCTGGGCGAGGCGGACCCAAGAGAAGCTCGGATTGACGTTGGCGATGAGGTCGTCGCCGGCTGCGTTGTCGCGGTCGACGATGGCGCGGGCGACGCTCTGGACCCGGCCCTTGAGGTCGTCGGAACGGCCCATCAGGCGCACCGTCGCGACGTCGCCCGTATGGATGCGGGCGATCTTGGTCTCCTCGAAATAGCCCGCGACGTAGAAGGAATCCGAGTCGACGATCGCCACCACCGCCTTGCCCGGGGAGACGTAGTCGCCCGGCCGCAGCAGGAGGTTGGTGACGTGGCCGTTGACCGGCGCGCGCACTTCGGTGCGGGCGAGGTCGAGCTCGGCCTTCTGGCGATCGGCGACGGCGGCGCGCATGGCGGCGTCCGCCGCGTCGACCGCCGCGCGGGCCTGCTCCTTGGACTCTTCCGACAGCGCCGCGCTGGTGAGCTTGTCGCGGCGGTCGGCCTCGCGGCGCTTCTGCTCGAGGTCGGACTGCTTGCCGGCCTCGGTCGCATGGGCGAGGTCGAGCGCGAGGCGAAAGCGCGCCTGATCGACCACGAACAGCACGTCGCCCTTCTTCACCACCTCGTTGTCATGGATGCGCACCTCCGTCACGGCGCCCGAGACGTCGGCCCCGAGCCGGACGATGTCGGCGCGCACGCGGCCGTCGCGCGTCCAGGGATCGTCCATATAGGCGCGCCAGACATAGACGCCGCCGGCGATCCCGCCCGCGACCACGAGGAGCGTCAGGGCGACCCGAAGTCCCGCCTTCCACCACGGCATTTCGAAGATCCTTCTCACTTCAGCAGGGCCACGACGCCGGCGAGCGTCATCGCGTAGGCCGCGAGGTTGAACAGCGCCGGGTGCCAGACCGCGCGGTAGAAGCCGGCGCGCTCGAGGACCATGCGCATCGGCTGCCAGATCAGCGCGGCGAGGACCGCATAGGCGATGAGCGGCGGCACGAAGACGCCGAAGAGATCGACTTCCTTGATCATCAGGCGGCCTCCTTCAGCGGCCCGTGTTCGGGCGCAGGCGTCGGCTCCGCCTCGCCGAACATCCGCGGGTGATGGGCCAGGCCCCCGCGCAGCGCCGCGATCCAGACCGGCGCGTCGGCGGCGTCGGGGCGGTCCGCGAGGCGGGCGTCGAGCGCGGCGTCGAGCGCCCGGTCGAGCTCGGCGAGCGGGGGCGCGGAAGCCTCGCCGCGGGCGAGCCGCCGGAAATGGCGCGCCGTCGCGGCGAGCGCGGAGACGAGCGGCGCGGAGACCTCGTCGGGCAGGTCGCGCGCGACGCCCCGCAGCGCGATGGCGTTGAGGCCGATCCGGATGCTCGCCAGCGCGCCCTGCTCGAGCGCGAGCTGGTTCGGATCCGAGAGGTCGAGCCGACGCATCAGGCCGTCGACCCGGTCGAGGATCCGGCTCTCGAAGGCGACGCGGCTCGGCGCGCTGCGGCCCGCCACCGCCTCGGCGAGGTCGGCGTAAAGGCCCGAGGTCAGGCGCGCCACGGGCCAGGCGGCGCCGATCGGCCGAAGCGCGCTGAGCAGCGCGGCCGCAAGCCCAATGCCGAAGAGCTGGGCGAGCGCGCCGTTGGCGAAGCTTGCGAAATCGGGCGTCATGACGTTGACGAGCCCCATGGCGTTGAGCGCGCCGAGCGCGCTGGCGAGCGCGGGCAGCGTGTAGCGCGGGATGGTCATCGCGTAGGCCGCGGCGAACAGGAAGGGCGCGAGCGCGAGAGCGAGCGCCTCGAAGCCCTCGAGGCCCGGCAAGATCGCGTAGGCGTAGGCGCCGGCGACCACGGAGCCGACCGCGGTCATCTTGAAGAAGCCTCCGGCGGCGGCCGACGGATCGTCGGCCTGCGCGAACAGGCTCATCATCACCGCCGTCATGATCGCCGCGCCTGCGCCGTCCTTCCAGCCGGTCGCGATCCAGAAGGCGCAGACCGCGCCGACCGCGACGAAGGCGCAGAGGCCGGCGACGAAGGCGAGGCCGTGGTCGCGGTAGCGCGCGATGGTGAGCGATGCGTCGTCGCCGTCCCCTGCGCCTGCCGGCCGGGCGCGGTCGAGATCGTCGCGCAGGGCGACGAGGTCTGCGGTCCGCAGCAGCACGGTGCGCTCGATCAGCCGCGCGCGGTCGGCGGCGAGCGCCTCGAAGTCCGGCGTGGCCGACAGGAGCGCGGCCTTGGCCGCCGCCCGCCGGTCAGCGCCCGCTTCCGGCGACATCGCGTCGGCGGCCTGAGCGAGCAGGGGCTCCATCCGCTCGAGCGCAGCCGGACGTTCGGCGCGCAGGATCTCCAGCCGGTCGTGAATCGAGACCAGCAGCGCGAGGAAATTGACGATGCGCGCATGCAGCAGCCTGAGCGCCCGGTTGGAGCGGCGCGTCTCGAGGCTGTCGAACGAGGCCTGGACGCGCAGCCCGTCGAGCGCCGTGACCTTGGCGACGAGCGCACGCCGGTCGGCAAGCACCGCCGCCGGGTCGGGGCGGCCGCGCAGCGTGTCGGCGGCCCAGCGCGAGGCGGAGGACACGACCGAAAGCGTCGCGGCCTTCAGCGTGTCGGCCGCGCTCTGCGGGAACACGATCTGGCTGAGCACGGTCGCGCAGGCGATCCCCACCATGATCTCCGAGCCGCGATCGAGGGCCGCCTGGAAGATCGTGTCCGGGGCCTCGACGGCGGGAAAGGCGATGATCGCGACCGAATAGCCCGACAGCATCGCGCCATAGGCGGCCGGCGCGTCGCGCAGATAGACCGAGGCCGCCACGCATCCGCCGATCCAGAGCGAGACCGCGAGCGCGAACAGCTCCGGCGCGTTCGAGAAGGCGCTCGTGAAGGCGATCGCCGCGACCGCGCCCGCGGCCGTGCCGGCGCCGCGGAACAGCGACTTCGACAGCACCATGCCGGCGAGCGGCTGCGACACGATGAAGACGGTGATCATCGAGGTCGAGGCCTGCGGCAGGTGCACGAGAAAGGCGATGAAGGCCGCCAGCAGCGCCGCCGCGGTGGTGCGCGCGGCGAAGATCAGCTGTTTCGGGTCGGGGGCGCTCACGCCGCGTCTCTCGCGGATTTCTCGGCGCGCGCGCCGAGGCGGGCGAAGACGCGCATGCAGGCCGCGAAGTCCTCCTCCGCGACGTCCTCCACCATGGCGGCGCAGACGTCGGCGACGACGGCACGCAGGCGGTCGACCAGCCGGCGGCCCTCCGGCGTCAGGTGCAGCGTCTTGGCGCGGCGGTCTGAAGCGTCCTCGCGCCGTTCGAGAAAGCCCGCGGCCGCGAGCCGGTCGAGCAGGCGCACGAGCGACGGGCCCTCGATGCCGAGCGAGCGCGCGAGATCGCTCTGTCGCGCGCCTTCGCCCAGCCGTCCGAGATGGACGAGCGGGCGCCAGCTCGCGTCGGTGAGGCCGGATCCGCCGAGCGCGTCGTCGAGCTCGCGCCGCCAGCGGCGGGCCGCGAAGGCGAGCTGGTAGCCGAACTCGGCGGCGTCTGCGGGATCGATGGGTTTCGACATGACCTAATAAATAGGAAGCTATCTAATAGGAGTCTAGCGACTTCCGCAGGAGCGCCGCGCGTGGCTGTCATGCGGCGAGCGCGTTGCTTTCGCCCCCTCGCGTCGCCGTCGGGGGCGTGGCTCTGACCAGATGAGGTAAGCGGATCGCCGAACGGGGCCATGGCGGACATGCCCGCGGCCGCCGATGATGCCGTGCGGCGTCTTTGCGGGCGGCCGGGCCGATCCCCGCGTCGCGCTTCGACGGAAGGGCCTCGCGATGACCGATCTGGACCACATGGGCGCTCCAGCCGCAGACCCGGCGTCCGGCCGCGATCCGACCGGCGTCTATCTGACCCGGGAAGACGACGTTTACGTCTATGAGGGCGGCGGCTCCCGCTGGGAGTTCACGGTCTACGGCCTTGGCGGAGACGACGAGATCACCGGTTCGATCAACTTGCGCGCCATCCGCGGCGGCGCCGGCGACGACACGCTTCACGGGGCCTCCTCCTTCGAAGCGAGGGGCGGAAGCGGCGACGACCTGATCTACGGGACCACGCGGCGATCGACCGTCGGGTCCGAACATCTCTACGGCGGGACGGGCGACGACCACATCGTTCAGCTTGGGGGAGCGTCCTACATCGACGGCGGCGCCGGCGACGACACGATCGATCTAGGATTGTTCTTCTGCCGGCTCAGCGGCGGCGCGGGCGATGACGTCGTCAATTACGCCCAGGTGGTCGAAGCGGGATCGAGGAGGCTCTCGCTCGGCGCAGGCGACGACGTCGTCGACGGCTCGACGAGCTTCGACAGGTCTGCATCCGGGGGCGTCGAGACGTTCGGCGGCGGCGGGAACGATACGGTCATCGCAGGCGCAGGCTTCGACCGCTTCGACGGCGGAAGCGGGATCGACGAGATCTCCTATGCGTTCGAGCGCTCCGGCGTGACGATCGACCTGCGAAGCGGCGTGAACGGCGGGGCCGCGGCGACGGACGTCCTGAGCAAGGTCGAGAACGTCACGGGGTCGGGCTTCGACGACCAACTCGCGGGCGACGGCGGCGCAAATGTCCTGAACGGGCTTGGCGGGGCCGACGTTCTTCGCGGGCGCGGCGGCGACGACCTGATCGTCGGCGGAGACGGCGCCGATGTGCTCAGGGGCGGCGCGGGCGCCGACACGCTGATCGGCGGCGCGGGAGCCGACATTTTCTACTATGACGACTTCGACGAGATCGTGGACTTCAATCCCGACGAAGGCGACGTGCTGATCTACCGTCCGCGCGACGGCTCGAAGGCGCATGAGGTCGTGGCCGATTGGCTGCAACGGCACCAGGAGGTCGCCCCGGACGCGGCCGATCACCATGATGCGTTTTGGTAGCCTCGCCTTCCGTCAGAAGCCGCGCGCTCCGATCTGACGCCCCCGCCGGCCGAGGGGCCGGCGCGTCCCGATCGAGCCACACCGCCTTCGTTTCAAGGTCCAGCAATTCAATCTAAGCATCGATCGATGCCCGAATGGACATGGACAGAAAAGGTCCGTGGTTCGACGCTCCGGTCAAACAGTCTGCGAAACGCAGCGTTTGGGAGGACGTCCATGAAGATCACCCGCCGCATGGCGACGACGGGGCTGTGCGCGCTCGCCGCCGCCCTCGCGCTGCCGGTCCCCGGTTTCGCCCAGGGTTTCGACCGCACCGTCCGCATCATCGTGCCCTACGCCCCCGGGGGCACGTCGGACACGCTCGCGCGCATCTTCGCGCCGCTCTTGCAGGAAAAGATCGGCCAGACGGTCGTCGTCGAGAACAAGCCGGGCGCGGCCGGCAACATCGGCGCGGACGCGGTCGCCAAGGCCGACAAGGACGGCCAGACCTATCTGCTGACCGACGTCGGCACCGTGGCCTCGGCCCCGGGCCTCTTCCCCGACCTCAGCTACAAGCCGCTCGAGGATCTCGCGCCCGTCACGATGGTGATGTTCTCGCCTTACGTGCTCGCGGTGAACCCTAAGCTCGAGGGCGTCACGGACGTGCCGAGCCTTCTCGCCTACGTCAAGGCGAACCCCGGCAAGCTTGCGGTCGCCAATTCCGGCATCGGCGGGGTGAACCACATCACCGCGGTGGCGATGGCGAAAGAACTCGGAATCCAGTGGAAGACCGTGCCCTACAAGGGCGGCGCGGCGGCGACTCAGGCCGTGGTCTCCGGCGAGAGCAAGCTCATCATCAACGGCGCGACCGCGACGCTGCCTTTCGTCACCAACGGCCAGCTCAAGGGTCTCGCGGTGACGGGCGAGCAGCGCAACGCCGCGGCGCCCGACCTGCCGACCTTCACCGAGGCCAAGCTGCCGCAGGCCGACGCCGGCTCGTGGCAAGGCCTGATGACGACCGCGGGCTCGCCGCCCGACCGCGTCCAGGCGATGAACGCCGCGATGAACGAGATCCTGAGGCGCCCTGAGGTCGTCGATCGCATCAAGCAGCAGGGCGGCCGGGTGGTCGGCGGGTCGGGCGAGGAGCTCGGCTCCTGGCTCAAGACCAACACCGAGCGCTGGGGCAAGGTGATCGCCGACGCCGGCATCAAGGGCCAGTAAGCCCGTGACCAGCCGCTTCGACCTGAAGGACGCGCTGTTCGGCGCGTTCCTGATCGCGGTCGCGTGCCTCGTGTTCTGGGCGACCCGCAACCTCGCCTTCGGCACGCCCGCCGACATGGGGCCGGGCTTCATGCCGCGCGCGCTCGCCGGAATGGCGATGGCCTTCGGGCTGTTCTTCGCCGTCCGCGGGCTGACGCGGGGCGGCGAGCCGATCGAGGCGCCGCAGGTCCGCCCGCTCGCCTGCCTCCTCGCCGCGATCGCGGCCTTCGCGCTGCTCGGCGCGAAGGGCGGCATCGTGGTCGCGGCGGCGGCGACCGTCGTCATCGCCGCGCTCGGGAGCCGCGAGACCAAGGCGCTCGAGATCATTCCCTTCGCGCTCGCGATCGCGGCGGCCTCCGCGCTGCTCTTCGTCAAGGCGCTGTCGCTGCCGCTTCCCGTCGGCTTCTGGTGAGGCCATGGACCTTTTCGCAAATCTCCTGATCGGCCTGTCGACCGCGACCGAGCCCGTCAATCTCGCCTACTGCCTGTTCGGCGTGCTGATCGGAACCGCGATCGGCGTGCTGCCGGGCATCGGCCCGGTGCCGACGGTGGCGCTGCTGTTGCCCTTCACCTTCGGGCTCGCGCCGCCCACCGCCTTCATCATGCTCGCCGGCATCTTCTATGGCGCGCAATATGGCGGCTCGACCACCGCGATCCTCGTCAACGTCCCGGGCGAAACCTCCTCGGTCGTCACCTGCATCGACGGTCACCAGATGGCGAAGCAGGGCAAGGCCGGCCTCGCGCTCGCGATCGCCGCCATCGGATCGTTTTTCGCCGGCACGGTCGCGACCATCGTGATCGCCGTGCTCGCGCTGCCGCTCGCCTCGCTCGCGCTGAAGTTCACGGCGGTCGAATATTTTTCGCTGCTGGTGCTCGGCCTTATCGCGGCCGTCGTGCTCGCCCACGGCTCGGTCGCCAAGGCGCTTGCGATGATCGTGCTCGGGCTGATCCTCGGAATCGTCGGCATCGACGTCTCGTCGGGCGCGCAGCGCATGACGTTCGGTTTCCCGCAGCTCGCCGACGGGCTCGACTTCGTTCCGATCGCCATGGGCCTGTTCGGCCTCGGGGAGATCGCGGCAAAT
The DNA here is from genome assembly GCF_042648545.1 of Chenggangzhangella methanolivorans. Taxonomy (NCBI): domain Bacteria; kingdom Pseudomonadati; phylum Pseudomonadota; class Alphaproteobacteria; order Hyphomicrobiales; family Methylopilaceae; genus Chenggangzhangella; species Chenggangzhangella methanolivorans. Next base: position 11,274 of record NZ_JBHRXS010000001.1, on the reverse strand, counting down.
CTCGAACGCCCGACCGACCGGCAGGTGGTGGCCAGGAAGGTCACGGGTCTGCTGCCGAGCTGGGCGGATCTCAAGACCGCGTTTCCCGCAATGGTGCGCGGCACCGCGATCGGCTCGTTCCTCGGCGTGCTGCCGGGCGGGGGCGCGGCTCTGCCGCCCTTCACGGCCTATGCGCTCGAGAAGAAATTCGCCAAGGATCCCTCGCAGTTCGGCAAGGGCGCGATCCAGGGCGTGGCGGGGCCCGAAAGCGCCAACAACGCCGGCGCGCAGACGAGCTTCATCCCGCTGCTGACGCTCGGCATTCCGTCGAACGCGCTGATGGCCCTGATGATCGGCGGCTTGATGATGCATGGCATCCAGCCCGGCCCCCAGATCATGACCGAGCAGCCGCAGCTCGTCTGGGGCCTGATCGCTTCGATGTGGGTCGGCAACCTGATGCTGCTCGTCATCAACCTGCCGCTCATCGGCATGTGGATCTCGATGCTGAAGATCCCCTACCGGCTGCTGTTTCCGGCCATCGTGCTGTTCTGCTGCGTGGGCGCGTACGGCATTTCCAACAGCATGTTCAACGTCTGGCTCATGCTGGGCTGCGCGGCGATCGGCTACTTTTTCATCAAGATCGGCGTGGAGCCCGCGCCGCTGCTGCTCGGCCTTGTGCTCGGTCCCCAGCTCGAGGAAAACTTCCGCCGCGCCATGCTGATCGCCGACGGCGACGTCAGCGTGTTCTTCACCTCGCCGATCTCGGCCGTGATCCTCGCGGTCGTGGCCGCCCTGCTGATCGCGATGTTCTCGCCCAAGATCGCGCGCAAGCGCGAGGAGGCGCTGGCCGAATAGCCGGCGCCTCTCGCCCGTCTTTCAAGGAACGCCCGCATGTCCGACGCCGCCCGCCGCGAACCCCTGCTCGTCCTCGGCGAGCTGATGGGCAATTCCGAGCGCGACCTCGGGCGGCGCTTCGAACTGCTGCGACCGGGCGCCGACGGGCCTGACGCGCTGCTCGCCGAGCGCGGAGCGGAGATCCGCGGGATCGTCACCCGCGGCCGCCTGCCCATCAACGCCGCGCTGATGGATCGCCTGCCGAAGCTCGAGATCGTGTCGGGCTTCGGCGTCGGCTATGACAGCGTCGACGTCGCGGAAGCCGCCAGGCGCGGGATCGTCGTCACCAACACGCCAGACGTGCTGACCGACGAGGTCGCGGACTTCACCGTCGGCCTTACGCTCGCGACCATCCGCGAGATCCCGCAGTCCGACGTCTACCTGCGCTCGGGCGGCTGGAACGGCGGCCCGTTCCGCCTCACCGCGACGCTGCGCGACCGCACGATCGGGATCGCGGGCATGGGGCGGATCGGCCAGGCGGTGGCGAAGCGCCTCGAGCCCTTCGGGCGGCCGATCGCCTATCATTCGCGCCGCCCGGTCGAGGGGCTCGGCTATCGGCATTTTCCCGATCTCCTCGGTCTCGCGCAGGCCTGCGACGTGCTGATCGTCATCCTGCCGGGCGGGGCGGCGACCAACAAAGCGGTGAACGCCGAGGTCCTGAAGGCGCTCGGCCCCAACGGCGTGCTGATCAACGTCGCGCGCGGCTCGGTGGTGGACGAGGCGGCGCTGGTCGATGCGCTGACGTCCGGCGGGATCCTGGCCGCCGGCCTCGACGTGTTCGAGCGCGAGCCGGCCTACATGCCGGAGCTCGGCAGGCTCGCCAACGTCGTGCTGACGCCCCATGTCGGCTCCGGCACCCATTGGACGCGAGAGCGGATGGCGGATCTGACGGTCGCGAACCTCGAGACCTGGTTCGACGGCAAGGGCCCGGTGACGCCAGTGCCAGAAACGCCCTGGACCGCCCAGTCCGCCTGAACCTGAGGCCTCAGATGCCCGCCGCCAAGATCGTCGCCGTCCTGATCGCCCGGCCCGGCCGGGCGGAGGAGCTCGAGGCCCTGCTTCTGGGAATGGCGGAGCCAAGTCGCGCGGAGCCCGGCTCGCTGCGCTGGGACGTGTGGCGGGACAAAGCGGACCCGAACCGCTTCGTGCTGGACGAACTCTATGTCGACGCCGACGCGGTCGCGGCCCATCGCGAGACGCCGCATTTCCGGGACTATGTCTCGAAGGTCGGGGAGCTGGCGGAGCGAACCGCGTTCGTCCTCGATCCCGTGCGCGTGGGATAGGCTCCGGCATATCCGCCATGCCGCGGCGGGCGTTCCGCCGATCGGCGGCGTTTGCATTATGCGCTCGGCCCGATTTCGCGAAGCTTTGAATGCGGATGCGCGGAATTTCACCCTCGCGGCCACGTCCGGGGCTGGATCAGCCTCGGCTTCGTCCCATTGAACTGACCGATCTGATCGATCGGCGCCGATCGACGTCAAAAAATGAATGCAAAATCATTTGGCGATCTGGAGCGGCGTGATACCAAGCAGCGCGTGAGCGGCCTTCGACGCGCCGTGGCCTGCGACCGGAGGCCCGCCGCATGGGGGCCGGCCGGCCTCGAAACGCTCGGAGCTTCAAGGAGCGGCGACCGATGATCATCCCGACCCTCGACGACATGCTCGCCGCTCACGAGCGCATCAAGCCGCATGTCCATCGCACCCCGGTGCTGACGTCGAGCCACGTCGACGGCCTCGCCGGCGCGCAGCTGTTCTTCAAATGCGAGAACCTGCAGAAGGCCGGCGCCTTCAAGGCTCGCGGCGCGTCGAACGCCGTGTTCGGGCTGTCCGACGCCGAGGCCGCGCGCGGCGTCGCCACTCATTCCTCCGGCAATCACGGCACGTGCCTGTCCTATGCGGCGGGCCGGCGAGGAATCCCCTGCACCGTCGTGATGCCGCGCACTGCCCCGCAAGCGAAGAAGGACGCGGTCGCCGGCTACGGCGCGCGGGTGGTCGAATGCGAGCCGTCCGTGACGTCGCGCGAGGCGACGTTCGCCGAGGTGGTGGCCGAGACCGGCGCCGAGTTCGTGCACCCCTACAACGACCCGCGGGTGATCGCGGGGCAGGGCACCTGCGCGAAGGAGATGATCGAGAACGTCGAAAGTCTCGACGCGGTGATCGCGCCCATCGGCGGCGGCGGCATGGTGTCGGGCACGTGCCTGACGCTCTCCAACCTTGCGCCGAACATCAAGATCTACGCCGCCGAGCCCGAGCAGGCCGACGACGCGGCGCGAAGCTTCAAGGCCGGCCACATCATCGCCGACGACGCGCCCGAGACTGTCGCCGACGGCCTGCGCGTGCCGCTCAAGGACCTCACCTGGCGCTTCGTGAAGTCCCATGTGACCGACATCCTGACGGTCTCCGAGCAGGAGATCGTCGACGCCATGAAGCTGATCTGGAAGCGCATGAAGATCGTGGTCGAACCGTCATCCGCGGTTCCGCTCGCCGCGGTCCTGAAAAACCCGGACGTCTTCGCGCAGAAGCGCGTCGGCGTCATCCTGACGGGCGGCAACGTCGATCTCGACAAGCTGCCCTGGCTGTGAAGGAGACGACGACATGAAGATGGAAACGAAGTTCGAAGGCCTCGAGGTCGGCTTCGACGTTCCCGCCCTGCCGGGGATGGACGAGAGCGAGATCTCCACGCCCTGCCTCGTGCTCGACCTCGACGCGCTCGAGCGCAACGTCAAGAAGATGGGCGACTACGCCAAGGCCCATGGCATCCGCCACCGCGCCCACGGCAAGATGCACAAGTCCGTCGACGTGCTGAAGCTCCAGCAGGAGCTCGGCGGCGCGGTCGGCGTGTGCTGCCAGAAGGTGTCGGAGGCGGAGGTCTTCGCCCGCGGCGGCATCAAGGACATTCTGGTATCCAACCAGGTGCGCGATCCGGCCAAGATCGACCGTCTCGCCCGCCTGCCGAAATACGGCGCGCGCATCATCGTCTGCGTCGACGACGTGACGAACGTGAAAGATCTGTCGGCCGCCGCCGTGAAGCACGCGACGCAGCTCGATTGCTTCGTCGAGGTCGATTGCGGCGCAGGCCGCTGCGGCGTCGTCACTCCGCCGGAAGTGGTCGAGATCGCCAAGGCCATCGACGCCGCTGAAGGCCTGCGTTTCGCGGGTCTCCAGGCCTATCAGGGCGCGATGCAGCACATCGTGTCCTACGAGGAGCGCAAGGCCAAGACCGACGCCGTGGTCGCCCAGGTGACCGGCGTGGTCGAGGCGCTGAAGGCGGTCGGCCTCGAATGCGAGCTCGTGAGCGGCGCCGGCACCGGCAGCTACTATTTCGAGACCGGCTCGGGCGTCTTCAACGAACTGCAGTGCGGCAGCTACGCCTTCATGGACGCCGACTACGGCCGCGTGCACGACCAGAAGGGCGAGCGCATCGACAAGGGCGAGTGGGAGAACGCGCTGTTCATCCTCACGAGCGTCATGAGCCACGCCAAGTCCGGCAAGGCGATCTGCGACGCCGGCCTCAAGGCCCAGTCGGTCGACTCCGGCCTCCCCGTCATCTTCGGCCGCGAGGACGTGAAGTACATCAAGTGCTCCGACGAGCACGGCGTCATCGAGGATTCGGGCAACGTGCTCGCCATCAACGAGAAGCTGCGCCTCGTGCCGGGCCATTGCGACCCGACCTGCAACGTCCACGACTGGTATGTGGGCGTGCGCGACGGCAAGGTCGAGACGGTGTGGCCGGTCTCGGCCCGCGGCAAGGCCTACTGATCAGCGAAAGGCGTCACCCCTCATGATCATCGTTCCCGAGCGCGACGTCGCCGGACTGATCACCCCTGCCGAGTGCTTTGAAGCCGTCGAGAGCGTGTTCGCCTCGATGGCTTCGAAGGCGGCCTACAACTTCCCGGTCATCCGCGAGGCCATCGGCCATGCGGACGCGCTCTATGGCTTCAAGTCGGGCTTCGACCGCCAGTCGCTGGCGCTTGGCCTGAAGTCCGGCGGGTTCTGGCCGGGCAACATGGCCAAGGGCCTCACCAACCACCAGTCGACCGTCTTTCTGTTCGACGCCGACACCGGCCGCTGCAAGGCGGTGATCGGCGGCAACCTGCTGACGGCGCTGCGGACGGCCGCCGCCTCCTCGATCTCGATCAAGCATCTCGCCCGCAAGGACGCGAAGGTGATCGGCATGATCGGCGCTGGCCACCAGTCCACCTTCCAGCTCCGCTCCGCGCTCGCGCAGCGTGCGTTCGAGAAGGTCATCGGCTGGAACATCGAGCCGGAGGCGTTGACGAAGCTGAAGGACGTCGCGGCCGAGAAAGGGCTGCTGTTCGAGGCGGTGGATCTCGACCGGATGGGCGCCGAGGCCGACGTGATCATCACGATCACCTCCTCGTTCGACCCGATCCTGAAAGCAGCGCAGGTGCGCCCCGGCGTTCACCTCGCCTGCATGGGCACCGACACCAAGGGCAAGCAGGAGGTCGAGGCCGAGCTCGTGGCGAAGGCGACCGTCTTCACCGACGAGATCGCGCAGTCGATCACCATCGGCGAATGCCAGCACGCGATCGCCGCGGGGCTCATCAAGCAGGACGCGATCGTGGAGCTCGGCGCCGTGATCAACGGCGACCATCCGGGCCGGACCTCGGACGAGGAGATCACGCTGTTCGACGGCACCGGCGTCGGGCTGCAGGATCTTGCGGTCGCGTCGAAAGTCGCCGAGCGCGCGAGCGCCTCGGGGCAGGGGACCGACGTCGACTTCTGACGTTGGTTGGCCACGGCATGACCGAACCGCGTGCTTCGAGACGCCGTCCTCGCGGACGGCTCCTCAGCATGAGGGAGGTCTGCGCATTGGCTTAGCGCTTCATGGAGCGCTCAAACCAACCTCATGCTGAGGAGCCCGCGCCAGCGGGCGTCTCGAAGCACGCAGTTCGTTGATCCAGATTTCTGGAAATGAAGAGGGCGGCGTCCTTTGCGGGCGCCGCCCTTTTACATCTCAGCCAGCCACCGCGCGAAGCGGCGCGTTCTGGGTCTTGGCGCCCTCGAGCGAGGCCATCGCGGCCTGAACGCCGCCGCTGCGATGGGGCACGCCGGCGGCGCTGAGCCCCATCTCGACGCCCGACAGCGCGCCGATCAGCATCAGCTCGTTGCACTCGCCGAGATGGCCGATGCGGAACACCTTGCCCTGGAGCTTCGCAAGGCCGGTGCCGAGCGAGATGTCGTACTTTTCGAGCGCGATCTTGCGGAAGACGTCGGCGTCATGGCTCGGCGGCATCATCACCGCGGTCAGCACCGGCGAATATTCCTTGGGGTTCCGGCAGAGGATCTCCAGCCCCCAAGCCTCGACCGCGGCGCGGGTCGCGGCGGCGAGCCGCTGGTGGCGGGCGAAGACGTTCTCGAGCCCCTCCTCGAGCAGGATCGCGATCGCCTCGTTGAGACCCCACAGCAGGTTGGTGGCGGGCGTGTAGGGGAACCAGCCGTCGGCGTTCGGCTTCATCATCTCGGCCCAATCCCAGTAGGAGCGGGGCATGGTGTTGGTCTTGGACGCCGCGAGCGCCTTGTCCGAGATCGCGGTGAAGCCGAGGCCCGGCGGCAGCATCAGGCCCTTCTGCGAGCAGCTGACGGTGACGTCCACGCCCCATTCGTCGTGCCGCAGATCCGCCGAGGCGAGGCCGGAGATCGAGTCGACCAGCAGGAGAGCAGGGTGGTTCGCCGCGTCGATCGCCTTGCGGATCTCCGCGATGCGGCTCGTCACGCCCGTCGACGTCTCGTTGTGCACGACCGCCACGGCCTTGATGGCGTGGGCCTTGTCCTCGGAGAGCTTGGCCTCGACCAGAGCCGGGTCGACGCCGCTGCGCCAGTCGCCGGGCACGAAGTCGACCTCGACGCCCCAGCGGTCCGCCATCTTCTTCCAAAGGCTCGCGAAATGTCCGGTCTCGACCATCAGCACGCGGTCGCCGGGCGAGAGCGTGTTGACGATCGTGGCCTCCCACGCGCCGGTGCCCGATCCCGGATAGATCACCACCGGGCTCTTCGTCTGGAACACCGCCTGGCAGCCCGCCAGAACCTCGCGGCCGAGCTTCTGGAAGTCCGGTCCGCGATGATCGATCACCTGCCGGTTCATGGCGCGCAGCACGCGCTCAGGCACCGGCGACGGGCCGGGAATGTTCAGGAAATGATGTCCGCGCTGCGTCATGGGACGCTCTCCCTCTCCGCGTCGCCGCTTCCGAGCGACTTCGGTCTCCTGTTTTGCATTCATTTTTGGAGCCTGCAAGTCACGTTCGAACGCAAGGTGTGTCCTGCTGGCGCTCGACAGATGCGCAAGCCTGGCCTATCCAGTGAGATATGAACGAGTTGCCGCATCCTGTTCCGGGCGCTCCCGCGACGCCGCCGACGGGCGAGGCCGAGCGGCCGCGCGCGCCGGCGAGCCTCCATGGCGAGCTGCTGGTCGCGCTGCGCGACTACATCGTCGAGGGCAATCTCGCGGACGGCGCCCGCGTGCCGGAACGCGACCTCTGCGAGCGTTTCGGCGTCTCCCGCACGCCGCTGCGCGAGGCGCTGAAGGTCCTGGCGTCGGAAGGTCTGATCGATCTCCTGCCCAATCGCGGCGCGCGCATCCGCCCCTTAAGGCCGCATGACATCCACGAGCTTTTCGACGTGATGGGGGGTCTGGAGGCGCTCGCCGGGCGGCTCGCCTGCGAGAAGGTCGAGGAGGCCGAGATCGCTGAGGTCGAGCGGCTTCACTACGAAATGTACGGCTATTACCTGCGCCGCGACCTGCATGGCTACTTCCGCTGCAACCAGGCGATCCATCTCGCGATCGTCGCGGCGGCCCGCAACGCGACGCTCGACGAGACCTACCGCACGCTGTCCGCGCGGCTGCGGCGCACGCGCTACGCCGCCAATCTCGACCAACACCGCGACCGCTGGGGGCAGGCGATGCGCGAGCATGAGGCGATGCTCGACGCGCTGCGCCGGCGCGACGGCCGCGAGCTCAGCGACATCCTGTTCCTTCACCTGCGCAACAAGCAACTCGCGGCGCTCGACGTCCATCAGGGCGCGAGCGACGGCGCCGGCGCGCTCCCGCAGGATGAGACTTCAGTCGCATAATATGCAGACGCGAACTCTTCCTTTTTCAGTTTGAATGCAAATTAGATCTCGCTTACAGTCCTCCTGAAGGCGCCGTCAGAGCGCCTCGCTTGAGGGAGTGAAAGCGATGAAGCAGCAGCTTGCGGCGGCTCTCGCCGCGTCGTGCGCGCTTGCGGCCCCGGCCTTCGCCTGGGAGCCCACCAAGGCGATCGAGATCGTGGTCCCGTTCTCCGCCGGCGGCGCCTCCGACCAGATGGCGCGCGTGATCCAGGGCGCGATCCAGAAGAACGGCCTGTCCAAGCAGCCCATCGTGGTCGTCAACAAGCCCGCGGCCGGCGGCGGCGAGGCCATGGTCGACATCCAGAAATCCAAGGGCGACGCGCACCGGCTGCTGACCACCTCGAGCGGCATCTTCATGACGCCGATGACCACGAAGCTCCCGGTCTCCTGGACCGATTTCACCCCCGTGGCCATGATGGCGCAGGACGCCTTCGGCCTCTGGGTCAAGGCCGACAGCCCCTACAAGGCGCCGGCCGATTTCATCGAAGCCGCCAAGAAGGCCTCGCCGCCGTTCAAGGTCGGCGGCACCTCGTCGAAGCGCGAGGACCAGCTCCTCGTCGTGGCGATGGAGCGCGAGAGCGGCGCGAAGTTCGCCTACATCCCGCACACCGGCGGCGGCGCGGCCTCGACCCAGCTCGCAGGCGGCCATCTCGAGGCCACCACCAACAATCCGGCCGAGGACGTCGCCAACTGGCGCGGCGGCCAGACGCGTCCGCTCTGCATCTTCTCCGAGAAGGCGCTGCCCTACACCGAGAAGGTCGCCGAGGACAAAAGCTGGTCCGAGATCCCGACCTGCCCGAGCCTCGGCCTCAACGTCACCTACCAGATGCTCCGCGGCATGTTCATGCCGGGCGGGGTGACGCCGGACCAGCAGGCCTATTACGTCGACCTGTTCAAGAAGGTCTCCGAGACGGCCGAGTGGAAGGAGTACATCGCCCGCAACGCGCTCGTTCCCGACTTCCGCGAGGGCGAGGCCTATGTCGCCTTTCTGAAGCAGGACGAGGAGCGCCACCGCGATCTCCTGACCAAGGCCGGCTTCATCGCGGGCAACTGAGCGCCGCTTCTTTGGGCCGCGGCGTCGGCGACGCGCGGCCCCGGGACGTGGTAAGTCGGCTGTTCCAGGCGCCGCCAGAGCGCCGGATCTGGGAGGAATGAAACGATGAAGCAGCTTTTCGCTGCGGCCTGCGCGGTCGCCTGCGTGACCGCCGCCCCGGCCTACGCCTGGGAGCCCACCAAGCCGATCGAGATCGTGGTGCCGTTCGGCCCCGGCGGCGCCTCGGACCAGATGGCCCGCACGCTCCAGGGCCTCATCCAGAAGCACAGCCTGTCGCCGCAGCCCGTCATCGTGGTCAACAAGCCGGCGGCGGCCGGCGGCGAGGCCATGATGGACATCCAGAAGTCCGCGCGCGACCCGCACAAGCTTCTGACCACCTCGAGCGGCATCTACATGACCCCGCTCTCGACCAAGATGCCGGTCAACTGGCGCGACTTCACGCCGGTCGCGATGCTGGCGCAGGACGAGTTTCTCATCTGGGCGCAAGGGTCTGCGCCCTACAAGACGCTCACCGAGTTCATCGAGGCCGCCAAAACCGCGTCTCCGCCCTTCAAGATCGGCGGCGCCGGATCGAAGCGCGAGGACGACCTCATCACCTTCGCGCTCGGCGCCGAGACCGGGGTCAAGTTCGCCTACATCCCCTACAAGTCGGGCGGCGAAACCTCGACGCAGCTCGCCGGCGGCCACATCCAGGCCTCGACCGGCAACCCGTCGGAGGAGATCGGCAGCTTCAAGGGCGGGACGGCCAAGCCCCTTTGCCTGCTGTCTGAAAAGCGGATGCGCTACACCACCAAGGTCGCCAACGACATGTCGTGGTCGGACGTGCCGACCTGCGGCGAGCAGGGCGTCAAGTTCACCTACAACATGCTGCGAGGCATCTTCATGCCCGGCCGCGTGACGCCCGAGCAGCAGGCCTTCTACGTCGACATGTTCAAGAAGGCGGTCGAGACGCCCGAGTGGAAGGACTACCTCGAGCGCAGCGGCCTGCTCCCCGACTTCCGCGACGGCAAGCCGTTCGAGGAGTTCCTCACGGCCGACGAGGCCAAGCACAAGGAGCTCATGGGCAAGGCCGGCTTCCTGCCGACGAACTGAGCGCGAGCGCTCGAGGGGAGCAGCCTGCGGCGACCCAACTGCGTGCTTCGAGACGGCCGCCATAGCGGCCTCCTCAGCATGAGGCGCGTGGAGGATGGCAGGCTGCAACCCTCCTCATGCTGAGGAGCCTCGGCCATCGGCCGAGGCGTCTCGAAGCACGCAATCCCGCTGCTCCCAAGCAGCCGGCTCGACACGGGCCGCCGACGGAGAAGTCCCATGTCCCTTTCAGCCGACATCGAACAGCCGGACGATCCCGGCGCGCGCGGGCCGTCGAAGCGGGCGGTGGAGATCGTGGTCTCGCTGATCCTGATCGGGCTTGCGGCCGCGGTGCTCTACGACTCTTACGGCCGCGGCGCGGGCTGGAACGGCGGGCCGGAAAGCGGCTTCTTTCCCGCGCGCGTCGGCTGGATCTTCCTCGCCGGCTCGCTCTTCCTGCTGGTCCAGGCGTTCCGCGAGCCGCCGGCGATCTTCGCCACCTGGTCCCAGCTCCTGATGGTGGCCAAGGTCTTCGGGCCGCTCGCTTTGTTCGTCGTGCTGGTCGAGCCGCTCGGCATCTATGTGGCGGCGGCGATCTTCACCGCCGTCTTCATGCCGATCGTCGGCGGCGCGCGCTGGCACACGATCCTGCTGACCTCGGTGCTGGTGCCGCTCGTCTGCTTCTTCGTGTTCGAGATCGAGTTCCTCGTGCCGCTCCCCAAGGGGCCGCTCGAAGCCATGTTCGGCTACTGAAGGAGAGCCCCGGATGGACGATTTCTCCGCGCTGCTCGGCGGCTTCCAGGTCGCGCTCTCCTGGCACAATGTCGGCTTCATGATCGTCGGCGTGCTGCTCGGCATCGTGGTGGGGGTTCTGCCGGGCCTCGGCGGCCCCAACGGCGTCGCGATCCTGCTGCCGCTCACCTTCGGCATGGACCCGACGTCGGCCATCATCCTCTTGTCGTCGATCTACTGGGGCGCGCTCTTCGGCGGCGCCATCACCTCGATCCTGTTCAACATTCCAGGCGAAGCCTGGTCGGTCGCCACCACCTTCGACGGCTATCCGATGGCCCAGGAAGGACGCGCCGGCGAGGCGCTCACCGCCGCCTTCACCGCCTCCTTCATCGGCGCGATCTCGGGCGTGCTGCTCAT